>CAWJLT010000008.1:0-844876 GCA_963843775.1 uncultured Actinomycetota bacterium | reverse complement strand
GGGAAACCTGCAGGCCCAGCTCACATGTGGATCATGTGCCCGGCGAGCCCTTCGACGGCCTCCTTGACAGCCTCGGACAGCGTCGGGTGGGCGAAGATGTTGCGGGCGACCTCGTCGGCGGTGAGGTCCCACTTCTGGGCCAGGGTGAGGACCGGGAGGAGCTCGGTCACGTCGGGGCCGATGAGGTGGGCGCCGATGATCTCGTTGTGCTTCGCGTCGGCGATGATCTTCACGAAGCCGTTCGTGTCGCCGAGGCCCTTGGCCTTCCCGTTGGCCGAGAACGGGAACTTGGCCACCTTGACGTCGTACCCCTTCTCCTTGGCCTGGTCCTCGGAGTAGCCGAAGGAGGCGATCTGGGGCTGGCAGTACGTCGCCCGCGGGATCATGTCGAAGTCGATCTCGATGGTGTCGTGGTCCGCGATGGTCTCGGCCGTGACGATGCCCATGGCTTCGGCGGTGTGCGCAAGCATCAGCTTGCCGGTCACGTCGCCGATGGCGTAGACGCCCTCGACGTTGGTGCGACCACGCTCGTCGATGGCGATCGCGCCGCGATCGGTGGTCTTCACGCCGGTCTTGTCGAGGCCGTAGCCGTCGAGCCGGGGGGCGAAGCCGATGGCCTGGAGGACCTTGTCGGTCTCGATGACCTCTTCCTTGCCGTCCTTGCTGACGGTGACCTTGACCTTGTCGCCCGAGTCCTCGATCTTCTCGACCTTGGTCTTGAGCATCACGTTCACGCCGAGCTTCTTGTAGTGCTTGGCCAGCTCCTTGGAGATCTCCGCGTCCTCGGTGGGGACCATCCGGTCGAGGAACTCCACGATGGTGACGTCGACCCCGAAGTTCTTCATGATGTAGGCGAACTCGACGCCGATGGCGCCTGATCCGGCGATCACGATCGACTCGGGCAGCTGGTCGGTGAGGATCTGCTCCTCGTAGGTGACCACGTTCTCGGAGAGCTCGGTGCCGGGGATCAGGCGGGTGGTCGCGCCGGTGGCGATGATGATGTGGTCACCGGTGATGGTGCGGGTCTCCCCGTCGTTCATCTTCACCTCGATGGTCTTGGCATCGGTGAAGGTGCCCCAGCCGTCGATCTCCTCGACCTTGTTCTTCTTCATCAGGAAGTGGACGCCCTTGACGATGGAGTCCGAGACCTCGCGGCTGCGCGCGTGGGTCGGCTTGAAGTCCATCGAGGCGTCGCCGGTGATCCCGAACTTGTCCTTCTCGTGGGTCAGGATGTGCGACAGCTCCGCGTTGCGCAGCAGCGCCTTCGACGGGATGCAGCCCACGTTGAGGCAGACACCGCCCCAGTACTTCTTCTCGACCACCCCGACCTTGAGGCCGAGCTGGGAGGCGCGGATGGCGGCGACGTAGCCACCGGGGCCAGCGCCGAGGACAAGGACATCGAAATCGCTCACAGGGGGAGCCTATTCCTTCCGGCCGGCGCGTCCACATCTGGTGGGCCTCAACCGGCGACGTGCAACGGTGGAGCCATGCGCTTCTTGATCGCCGGCTCCTCTGGATTCCTCGGCACCCGCCTCCAGGAGCGACTGACCTCGCTCGGCCACGACGTCACCCCTCTCGTACGACGGCCCCCCGGACCTGGCGAGGTCAGGTGGGATCCGGCTGGCGGGCGGCTGGGACCCGAGGTCGTGGACAACGTCGACGTCGTGGTGAACCTCGCCGGCTCTCCCACGCTCGGCAACCCCCACTCCAAGAAGTGGGCCGACAACCTGATGTCCAGCCGTGTGACGAGCACTCGCGTGCTCGCCGAGGCGATCGCCGAGAGCGACTCCAAGCCGGCCTTCCTCGCCGGCAACGGGATCGGGATCTACGGTGATCATGGGTCACAACACGTCCCCGAGGACACCGATTCCCGAGGTGACGCACTCCTGACCCGGGTCTCCCGGGCGTGGCAGCAGGCAGCCGAGCCGGCCAGCGACGCCGGTGCACGGGTCTGCATCCTGCGCACCTCCCCCGTCTACGACCGGCGCAGCCAGCCGCTCGGGATCCTGCGGCGGCTCTTCAAGGCCGGGCTCGGCGGCCCACTGGGAGACGGGAGCCAGTATGTCCCGATGATCTCGACCCGCGACTGGGTGAACGCGGTCATCCACCTCGGCGAGCACGAGACCGCGCAGGGCCCGTTCAACCTGTGCTGCGAGACCACTCCCACGAACCGGCAGTTCACCCAGGAGCTGGCTCACCAGGTCGGCCGCCCCGCCTTCTTCCGGGTGCCGGCGTTCGTCATCAGGCCAGCGGCGGGTGAGATGTCCAACGAGCTCCTCGCCTCGGTCAACTGTGTGCCCGCGGCGCTCACCGCGAACGGCTTCACCCACCAGGACCCGGACGTCACGGCCGTGTTGCGCGAGGGCCTGTCCCCGAGTCGCTGACCGAGAGGACCCGCCAGCTCCCCCGCTGCCGGCGGAGCTCGATGGTCCGCCTGGCCGGCGGGCTGCTGCCCAGCTGGTCGACCTCCCCGTCCCGGACGACCTCCCCTCCGGCCACGCGGTCGAAGACGCGCAGCCGGAGAGTCGTGGCGTCACGATCCAGCACCTTCACGGCGTACACCTGGGTGACGAGGAGGCGTACGACGACCCCGCGGCCGAGGTAGGCGCGCATCAGCCGTACGTCGGCCCGGCCGGCCTGAGAACCGCCCGTGTACAGCGCACGGAGACGCGGCACGTCGGCGGCGGCCCACGCCTGGGCACGTCGGGCGTCCCATCGGTGCAGCACCGCGAGGGAGGCGACCAGATCGGCCCGTCCCCCCGCGAACGGCGCATCGGCGGCTGCCGGGGCCGGTGCCGGTGCCGGTGCCGGCAGGGCCAGTCCCAGGAGCAGAGGCAGGCCCACCAGAAACCGCATGCCGACACCCTGCCCCCCACCAGGGGCGTTGCGACGGTTTTCCACAGGCGAACCCGGGCGCGTTAACCTCGCAGGGTGAACGCACTGGTCTTCGAGAGGCTCATCGACGCACCCGTCGACTACCTGGAGGCGTGGGAACGGCAGCGCGAGGTGCACGCCGGGGTCGTGGCCGGTGGTCCCGGCACCGTCCTGCTGCTGGAGCACTCCCCCGTGTACACCGCGGGCAAGCGCACCGAGCCGCACGAGCGACCGGCTGACGGCACGCCCGTCATCGAGGTCGACCGCGGCGGCAAGATCACCTTCCACGGGCCCGGCCAGCTCGTGGGATACCCCATCGTGAGGCTGCCGGACCACGTGCTCGTCGTCGACTACGTCCGCCGGCTCGAGGAGGCACTGATCGCGGTGTGCGCCGACCTCGGCGTGACCACTGCGCGTGTGCCCGGTCGCAGCGGCGTCTGGCTCCAGGCCGGTGGCGGAAGGCCCGAGCGCAAGATCGCAGCGATCGGCATCCGCGTCAGCCGCGGCGTGACCATGCACGGTTTCGCCCTCAACTGCGACGTCGACCTCTCCTGGTATGACCGGTTCGTTCCGTGTGGCATCGCCGACGCCGGCGTCACCACCCTCTCCGAGGAGCTCGGACGCGACGTGTCCATGGCCGAGGTCCTTCCGTTGGTCGAGGCGCACCTTGCCGACCTGCTGGCGTGGTCGCCGTACGAGCCCACACCCGACTACGAGCCGCGACCCGAGCCCGGCCGGCGTACGACCGGGGAGACGCCCTCCGGGGACCTGCGTGTCCCCGTGCTCAATCCGCTCGCCTGACCCGGCCTTGGGCCATGCTGGTGGCTGGCTCGTGGAAGGGTGCTGACGTCCGATGACTGATCTCGTGATCGAGACGAACGGCCTGAGGAAGGTCTACCGTTCCCACGGCCGGCGCATCGTGGCCGTCGACGGGCTCGATCTGAGCGTCCCGCCGGGCGGCGTGCACGGTTTCCTGGGGCCCAACGGCTCCGGCAAGACGTCCACCATCAAGATGTTGCTGGGTCTGGCTCGCCCGACCAAGGGCGACGTGCGGCTCTTCGGTCGCGAGGTCCCCGCCCACCTGCCCCAGGTGATGGAACGCGTCGGGGCCGTGGTGGAGGAGCCCCGATTCCTCCCCACGTTCACCGGCCGCAAGAACCTCACCCTTCTCGCTCGCTCCATCGGCCTGCCCCGCTCCTCGGTCGACGCGGCCCTGCAGCAGGTCGGGCTGGCCGACCGGGCCCGCGACGACTACCGGGGCTACTCGTTGGGGATGAAGCAGCGACTGGCCATCGCCGCGGCACTCCTCAAGAGCCCCGACCTGCTCATCCTCGACGAGCCCACCAACGGGCTCGACCCGGCCGGGATCCAGAGCATCCGTGAGCTGATCCGCGGCCTGGGCGACTCCGGGGTGACGGTGCTGCTGAGCTCCCACATCCTGGCCGAGGTGCAACAGGTCTGCCACTCGGTCTCCATCCTCGGTCAGGGTCGGCTCCTCGCCTCGGGGAAGGTCGACGACCTGCTCGGCGAGAAGGTCTCGCGCACCCGCGTGGGCGTGGCCGACCCGCAGGCGGCCGTGCACTTCCTGGAGTCGGCCGGCTACGCCGTGACGCGGGAGACGGACCACCTCGTCGTGGAGGGTCACGACCACCCCGAGCAGATCACCCGCCTGCTCGCAGACAAGGCCGTCTACGTGCAGGAGCTGGTGGCGGTCCGGCCGACGCTGGAGAGCTTCTTCCTCAAGCTGACCGGGCACGCGGACGACACCGGTGCGACCACCTCTTCCGACGGCGAGGACGCCTGATGCGCCTGGTGCTCGTCGAGCTCAACCGGTTCCGATCGCGCCGCGCCATCGCCCTCATCGCGCTGGCCACGGTGCTTGCGGCGGTCGCCTTCATCGGGGCGACCGCGTGGAACACCCGTCCCCTGACCCAGGCCGACCGCACCGACGCCACGGCCCAGGCCGACCTCGAGGGTCAGCGCGACGAGCTGCAGCAGGAGGTCACGGCCTGCCGCGCGGACCCGGCCGGCTACCTCGGCCCCTCGGCGACGGCCGACGAGTGCGTCGACGCCCTGGTGCCTTCGGCCGAGAGCTACTACCCGCGTGACGAGCTCGACCTGAGACAGGTGCTCGACGAGGAGGGTCTCGGCCTCGCGCTCCTCGTCATCGGGCTGATCGTGATCGCCGGCTGCACCTTCGCGGGCGCCGACTGGTCGTCGCGGTCGATGGCCAACCAGCTCGTCTTCGTGCCACGCCGCACACGGGTCTGGCTCGCGAAGGCAGCCGCCGTGATGATCGGCAGCGGGCTGATCACCCTCGTCGTGCTCAGCGGGTTCTGGGTGGGGATGGGACTGGTCGCTGAGTCACGGGGCATCGACACGTCCTCGGCCGACGTGACACATCTCGTGTGGCACGTCGTACGCGGCGTCGGGCTGGGGATGGCCGCCGGGCTCGGGGCGTTCGCGCTGACGATGATCTTCCGGCACACCGTTGCCACCCTGGCGCTGCTCTTCGTCTACGCCGTCGGCGGCGAGATCCTCGTCAACCTGCTTCCCCTCGACGGGGTGGGGCGCTGGTCGGTCGGCAACAACGCCGTCGGCTGGCTGGCTCTGCATCATGAGTACTACGACCCCAGCATCACCTGTGCCCGCGCCCCGGACTGCAGCACGACCCAGGTGATGAGCCACCTCGAGGCCGGCACCTTCCTCGGCGTGCTGCTCGCGATCTCGGTCGTGGTCTCGCTCGTGTGGTTCAACCGCCGGGACGTCTGAGACCGCTCACTCGACGGACGAGCGGTAGTGCTCGAGCATCGCCGGGTAGTAGTCCCGGTCGAAGTCGATGGCCGCGGGGTCCTGGCCGGTCTCGGCGGCGGCCAGCCGGTCGAGGTAGTACTCCCAGCCCGGCCCCATGCTCTCCGCGGCCACGGGATCGACGTCGGGCTGGACGAAGGCCAGCGTGGTGACACCGCCCTGCTCGGTGAGGGACAGCTCGACGAGCCAGCGGTGCTCGCCGTTGCCCGCGAGCACCCGCAGCACGCGGGGCGGCCGACACTCGAGGATCTCCATCTCCTCCTCCGGAGCCCCCTCCTCTGCTGTCATCGCGAAGACGACGCGGCCCGACTGCGGGTCGCCGGTGAAGGTGCCGATCCAGCGCGCGAGGCGAGCGGGCTCGGTCACGGCCGCCCACACGTCCTCGATCGGGGCGTGGAACTCGCGCTCGAGCGTCAGGGTGCACCGGTCTCCGTCGCGGCGGACGCTGCCGGTGGGTCGGGGGGTCATGCGATCTCCTCCTGTCGGGTGGGGATCTCGACCCCGTCCCGGTCACGGCGGTCACGTCCGGTACGGCGTACCTCGGTGTCGAGGGCGTCCAGGGCAGCGGCGAACCTCTCCGAGAGGCGACTGGGTCCGGACAGCTCCTCGATCAGGGCTGCGACGGCACCGAGGCCATCGGGCCGCAGCGCGTAGTGCCGTTCACGACCCCGCCGGGTCGCGACCACCAGCCCGGCTTCGGCCAGCACTCGCAGGTGCTTGCTCACCGCCGGCCGCGAGATGGGGTGGTCGGCAGCCAGGTCGACGACCCGGGCGGGACCTCCCACGAGCGAGCGCAGCAGGGCTCGGCGTACGGGGTCCGCCAGCGCCGCGAAAGGGTCCACCAACTAAAGGTAACCCCTCGGTTACTGGTGTGGCAACGCCGGTTCGGCTCCTCCCGGGCCGCCACGTACAGTTGAAACCGTGACTCAAGCGCCTGAACAAGCCGCCCCCACCTCCCCCGCCGGCACCCCCGCTCCTGCGGGCCGCAAGCTCCTACGCCTCGAGGTGCGCAACGCCGAGACCCCGATCGAGCGCAAGCCCGAGTGGATCAAGACGCGCGCCAAGATGGGGCCGAACTACAAGCACCTCCAGAGCCTGGTGAAGTCCGAGGGGCTCCACACCGTGTGCCAGGAGGCCGGGTGCCCCAACATCTACGAGTGCTGGGAGGACCGCGAGGCCACGTTCCTCATCGGCGGCGACCAGTGCACCCGGCGTTGCGACTTCTGCCAGATCGACACCGGCAAGCCGCAGCCACTCGACCGTGATGAGCCTCGCCGGGTGGCGGAGTCCGTGCAGACCATGGACCTTCGCTACGCCACGATCACCGGTGTCGCCCGCGACGACCTGCCCGACGGCGGCGCCTGGCTGTACGCCGAGACGGTGCGCGCTATCCACGAGCTCAACCCCGACACCGGCGTGGAGAACCTGATCCCCGACTTCAACGGTGAGCCGGACCTGCTGCGTGAGGTCTTCGAGAGCCGTCCTGAGGTGCTCGCCCACAACGTGGAGACGGTCCCGCGCATCTTCAAGCGCATCCGTCCCGCCTTCCGCTATGACCGCTCCCTCGACGTCATCACCCAGGCACGCGACTTCGGCCTGGTCACCAAGTCCAACCTGATCCTCGGCATGGGTGAGACCCGCGAGGAGATCCACCAGGCGCTGGTCGACCTGCACGCCGCAGGCTGTGAGCTGATCACGATCACCCAGTACCTCCGCCCCTCCCCGCGGCACCACCCGGTGGAGCGCTGGGTCAAGCCCGAGGAGTTCGTCGAGATGGCCGGCGAGGCCGAGGAGATCGGGTTCGCCGGTGTCCTGAGCGGCCCGCTCGTGCGCTCGTCGTACCGCGCCGGACGGCTCTACCAGCAGGCGATGGACGCCCGCAGCGCCAACGCAGCGTCCAGCGCCTCCGTCTGAGAGACTTGGGCGCTCCGCGCTCTCACCACCCGTCCTAGACAGGCAAGGCACCAGGCATGGCCAAGAAGCCAAAGAAGGCGAAACCCCCGAAGGACCCCAACAAGGTCGGTCGGATCAAGCAGATCCGACAGAGCTACACGATGACGAAGAAGTCCGATCCCCGGATCGGACTCCTCCTCCTCGGCACCTTCCTGCTCGCCGGCCTCGCCGCCTTCGCGGTGATGCTGCTGGTCTTCAAGACCGTCGTGTTCGCCGTCGTCTTCGGTGTCCTCGTCGGCCTGCTGGCCACCATGATCATCTTCGGCCGCCGCGCCCAGGCGGCAGCCATCAGCCAGATCGAGGGCAAGCCCGGCGCGGCTGCGGCCGCTCTCGGGATGCTGCGTCGTGGCTGGAAGACCGAGCCGGCGATCGCGGTCACCAAGCAGCAGGACGTCGTGACCCGTGTCGTGGGACCGCCCGGAATCGTGCTCATCGGTGAGGGCAACGTCAACCGTCTTCGCCCCCTGCTCAACTCCGAGCGTCGCAAGCACGAGCGCGTCGCGAGCGAGACGCCGATCCACGAGGTCGTGGTCGGTCACGACCCCGGCCAGGTGCCGCTGGCCAAGCTCACCAAGCACGTCACCAAGCTGGGTCGCGAGCTCAAGCCAGCACAGATGACCGACGTGCTCGCCCGCATCAAGGCGCTGGACGCCAACCGTTCCGCGATCCCGATGCCCAAGGGTCCGATGCCGACCAGCATGAAGGGCATGCGCGGTCAGCAGCGCGGGCGCTGAGCCCGACTGGCTTCCCGAAAGCCTCGATCAGGCCCGCGGCACCTGGACGAGGTCAGCGGCAGCCGGTCGCTGCACCCTGACGGCCCTGCCCCACTTCGACATCGTCATCTCGAGCGAGGTGCCGGTCATCTCGAAGACCATCTTGCGCATGAGGTGAGCCTGGTCGAGCCACATGTCGTAGGTCAGCGTGCCGGGCATCCCGGCGGGGACGGCCTGCTTCTTCGCCTCGAACACCTTCGCGGTGTCGACGACGACCTGGTAGTGCTCCACAGGGGTGCCCTGGAGCTGGCCACGGCCGACGAGCTCGGCGCTCTTCACCGCGGACCTCATCGACTTCACGCTGCTCAGGGGATCCATCTGCTCGCTGAGCCCGGCGAAGTTCTTGGCGATCGGCGAGCGCTTGTCCGAGGGGTCGATGGCGAGGTACTTGCCGGGTTGTGCCACACCGGGGATCTGCAGGTAGAGGACCTTGCCGACGTAGCGCATCTCCATCTTGCCGGCGCCCATCGCCGGCATGGACATCGTCATCTGCATCGTCGAGCCGCCTCCGGCGTACGACACGTCGCCCTGGGCCCTCAGCGCTCCCTGGCCCTTCATGGTCATCGCCATGTGGGCCGAGCCGGCCTTCAGGGCAGCCTGGTAGACGGCGGGGATGATCTCGTCGCTGCTCAGGGCGCCGCTGTCGATCGTCGCGGCGTTGTCCTTGCTGGCGTAGCCGGGAGCGGTGCTGCCCTGGTCCCCGCACCCGGCGAGGCCGAAGACCACGCCGGCAGTGAGAGTGAGGGCGAGTGACCGCGCCAGGATGCCGAGTCGTCCGGACATGATTCCCCCGTATGTCTGAAATGTGGCATCAGGGTAAGACCCGCGTAGGCTCGCTCGAAGCGGAATCGCCGATCACTCGCGGACGTACGTCGCGGAGTTCGTCCAGAGGTCGTGCAGCCCCCGCCCGCTGTCGGGCTTGAAGATGAGCGGCGGGATGACCACGCAGATGAGGATGGTGCGGGCCACGGACACCAGCAGGCTGAGGGGACGCCCGTCGGTGGTGAGCACCCGCACCCTGGTGATCAGCTGGCCGAACGATCCGCCCGCGAGCGTGGTCAGCAGGGACACCTCGAGCGCGAAGACCCCCAGCACGACCCAGCTGGAGCTGGTGTTCTCGACGTAGTCACCGGCCCCGATCAGGCCCACCGTGACGAGGGTGGACGCGGCCCAGTCGATGATCAGGGCGAGGATCCGCCGACCCCACGAGGCGTACTCAGGCACTCCGCGAGCCTAGCGGCCGACCACACGGCCGATGGCACGCCGGTGGACCGCTGTTACATCGGCGAAACAAAGTGGATACGGTCGTGCAACGGCCTGTTCGTAGGTTCGCCTCGACGCTTGCAGCGTGACGCGGGCGGCAACTCTCACCACTTTTAGCGGTCGCGAAGCGGCCAAGGAGGATGAATGTTCCAGAACAGCGAAGAGCTGCTGAAATACATCAAGGACGAAGGCGTCGCCATGGTCGACGTCCGGTTCTGTGACCTGCCGGGAATCATGCAGCACTTCACGGTGCCCGTTTCCTCCTTCGACCAGTCCGTCTTCGATGACGGCCTGAGCTTCGACGGATCCTCCATCCGTGGCTTCCAGGCGATCCACGAGTCAGACATGTCGCTGTTCCCCGACCCCACCACGGCGTACCTCGACCCCTTCCGCACCGCCAAGACCCTGGTCGTGAACTTCTTCATCCACGACCCGATCACGGGCGAGGCCTACTCCCGCGACCCGCGCAACATCGCGCGCAAGGCGATGGCCTACCTGGCCAGCACCGGCATCGGCGACACGGCGTACTTCGCTCCCGAGGCCGAGTTCTACGTCTTCGACAACGTCCGGTTCGAGACCAAGGCCAACATCGGCATGTACGAGATCAACTCGTCGGCCGGCGCCTGGAACACCGGTGACGCGTTCGAGAACGACAACCGTGGCTACAAGGTCAAGTACAAGGGTGGCTACTTCCCGGTCGCCCCCACCGACCACTTCGGCGAGCTCCGCGACGAGATGGTCATCGAGCTCGAGAACGCCGGTCTCCAGGTCGAGCGTGCCCACCACGAGGTCGGCACCGCCGGCCAGGCCGAGATCAACTACCGGTTCTCCGAGCTGCTGCAGGCCGCCGACGACGTGATGAAGTTCAAGTACATCGTCAAGAACACCGCCTGGCGCAACGGCAAGACGGCCACGTTCATGCCGAAGCCGATCTTCGGTGACAACGGCTCGGGCATGCACGTCCACCAGTCCATCTGGAACGACGGCAACTCGCTGTTCTACGACGAGACCGGTTACGCCGGCCTCTCTGACATGGCCCGCCACTACATCGGCGGCATCCTCAAGCACGCGCCGTCGCTGCTGGCGTTCACGAACCCGACGGTCAACTCCTACCACCGGCTGGTGCCGGGGTTCGAGGCGCCGATCAGCCTGGTCTACAGCCAGCGCAACCGTTCGGCCTGTGTGCGCATCCCGATCACCGGCTCGAACCCGAAGGCCAAGCGCATCGAGTTCCGTTGCCCCGACCCCTCGGCCAACCCCTACCTCGCCTTCTCGGCGCTGCTGCTGGCCGGTATCGACGGCATCCAGAACAAGATCGAGCCCTCCGACCCGATCGACAAGGACATCTACGAGCTGCCGCCGGACGAGATGGCCGACATCGACCAGGTGCCGACGTCGCTCAACGCCGTGCTCGACAACCTCGAGCGCGACCACGAGTTCCTGACGCAGGGCAACGTGTTCACCCCCGACCTGATCGAGACCTGGGTCGACTTCAAGCGCACCCAGGAGATCCTGCCCGTGCAGCTGCGGCCACACCCGCACGAGTTCGAGCTCTACTACGACATCTAGGAGTACTGCGCGAACTCGCTGTTCGAGTCGACGAAGGCCTCGGCACCAGCCGAGGCCTTCGCCAACTCTCGACGGGGCGGCAACAGAGCGCACGCGCCTGAAGCCGAAAGCGAACGAGCCCACTGGGGGTCACTCCGTCTGCAGGTTCGCACGAACATCCATGCGACCGTCGCCGCTGAAGTCGCAGAAACCGATCTCCCGCGTTATCCGAACCTGAGCATGCTTCCGCGCACGTGAGATAGGTGGGCCTCGCTGAGGTTCACCACTACTCGGTCGGCAGAATGTTCTGATTGACCCGGAAGAGGTTGCCCGGGTCGTAGGCCTTCTTGATCGAGGCCAGGCGGTCATAGTTGGCCCCGTAGTTGGCGCGGATGCGGCCCTGGTCGTCCTCGGCCATGAAGTTGATGTAACCACCTTCACTGGTGTGCGGCTCCAACGCACGGTGGTAGTCGCGTACCCACCTGATGTTGGCTTCGTTGTCAGCCGCGTCGGGCCACATGCCGGCGATCACCGGGGCGAACTTCGCGTCACGGTAGGCGAACGCGGTGGCGTCCGCGGCGACGTCGTGGACGGCGCCGTCGATGGGGTAGAGGTGCATGGTGGACTCCATCGCCGGCACCTTGGGTCCGTGCTCGAGGTGCGCGGCGATGGCGCCGGCGGTCAGCTCGGGCAGGAAAGCGGCCTTCCAGTAGTGCTGCAGACCTTTGGGAAGCAGACCGTCGAAGGCGCTGTTGAGTGCGGGGTAGGGCATCCGCCCCACGTGCTCGGCCACAGGAGCCGCGACGCTGCGCAGCTCTTTCAGCAACGTCTCCGCGTCCTCGTCGCTGCCGTTGAAGCACGACACCAGCAGCACCAACGGTTCGCCGACGCGGTCCTCGGGGATGAACGGCAACGGCGGGGCAGTCTGGAATGCCGGGAAGGCGCCCATCGCGCGTGGTGCCGCGGCGATCCACTCGCCATAGGTCCGGAACAGCTCCTCGGCGACATCGAGCTCGAAGAACATCGGCCCGCCGTAGATCGTGTCGACCGGGTGCAGGTCGAACTCGAGCTCGGTGACCACGCCGAAGTTGCCGCCACCGCCACGCAGCGCCCAGAACAGGTCGGGGTTCTCGGTCGCGCTGGTCGTCACGAAGGTGCCGTCGGCGAGTACGACGTCAGCCGACCGGAGGTTGTCGATGGAGAGTCCGTGGGCTCGAGCCAGGTAGCCGATACCGCCGCCGAGGGTGAGCCCGGCAACCCCTGTGGTCGAGATGATCCCACCCGTGGTGGCCAGGCCGAAGCCGTGCGCGGCATGGTCGAAGTCGCCCCAGTCGCAGCCGCCCTGCACCCGGGCGACCCGCTTCACCGGGTCGATGCGGATCCCCTTCATCGCGCGGAGATCCAGCACGATGCCGTCGTCGACCGTTCCGAACCCAGGGACACTGTGCGCACCGTCCCGGATGGCGAGTGGGAGCCCGCTTTCCCGGGCCGCGTTGACGGCGGTGCGTACGTCGGCGACATCTGCCGCGCGCATGATCGCGAGAGGCCGTCGATCGATCATGGCGTTGTAGACCGAACGCGCCTCGTCGTACTCGGGCGACTGCGAGGTGATCACGTCGCCGCGTGCGGCGTCGAGGATGGTCAGTGCTGGGGTGCCGCTCATGATTGCTCCTGGTCTTCTCGGTAGAACTGGTGGGTCGGGGTGGGCATTCGAGGTGGATCGACGGATCAGGCGAACACCAGCTGCGCGTGATCGTGGAACTGACGCATGGGGGCAACGGGTCCGATCTCGATGAAGACGGCGCCGTCGGCCGACGTGGCGGTGTGTCCGGGAGGCCAGAAGTAGACCTCGCCCGCGTTCGCAGTCTCGATGGTCCCGTCAGCGTGCTCGAGCCGGACCGAGCCCTCCAGCACGATTCCCCAGTGAGGGCTGGGGCAACGGTCGTTCGGAAGACCCTTGAGGACGGGGCCGAAGTCGGTGCCGGCCGGAACCCGCACGTGCCTGATGGCCATGTCACTGAGTTCGACGTACCTGGTCTCCAGGTCACCCTGGGCGACCTCGACGGGCAGGTCCTTGATCGATGTGGCCATGGTGATGCTCCTTCTCGATGGGGTGTCTCAACACCAACGACGCTACGGAGGGCGGCGGTGGAGCGCCTGACCTGATCTGACCTCATCGGTCGGGACGGGTGGGGGTCAGAACTGACTATCTCGGCCGACGTGGGATCGGGCTACAGTCGACAGACGATGGAACCTGCTCCGATGAGCCCGACAAGTGGACCTGCGAGGACGCGGACCACCTTCGTCGGGCGCCGAGCGGAGATGGAGGGCCTCGAGACGGTCTGGGCGGCCGTCGAGGCCGACCGACGGCAGGTCGTCTTCGTGGGCGGCGAGCCCGGTGTGGGCAAGACCCGGCTGGTGGCCGAGGCAGCCGCGGCACTTCGTGAGCACGGCGCCACGGTGCTGTGGGGTGCCTGCCACGAAGAGTTCAACACCCCCTACCGGCCCTTCGTCGCCATCCTCGAGCAGGCTCTGGAGCAGACGCCGCCGGACACTCTGCACGGCATCACTCCTCAGGCTGCGGCACCGCTTCTCCGCCTGACGACGGCTGTCCTGCAGCCTTGGCCCGCGGCCGCAGGGCTCGCCCCAGACGAGAGCGATTCCCGGCCGGTCCTCTTCGACGCCGTCCTGCGCGTCCTGCTGGCAGTGGCCGAGCACAAGCCGACGGTCCTGGTCCTGGAGGACCTGCACTGGGCCGCGGAACCCACACTGGCGATGCTCTCCCACCTGGTGGAGTCCACAGCGGGAGAGCAACTACTCGTCCTGGCCACCCGCCGCACCACCGCCCCGCACCGCACCGATGCGGTCAGCTTCGCCCTGGCGGACCTGCACCGTCTCGACGGCGTCGCCCGGATCGATCTCGTCGGGCTGTCCACCGAGGACGTGGTCGAGTACCTCGTCCGAGGGGCCGGGGTCTCGCTGAGTGCGGCCCGGGCGGCCGCCCCGGTACTGCGAGACCACACCGGCGGGAACCCCTTCTTCCTCCAGGAGTACTGGCACGACCTCGCGTCTCGGGGTGGGCTGGCCGCCGTCCGCTCCGGGCACGCCCAGGCGCCGGGATCAGTCCAGGACGCGCTGGCCCGTCGTCTGGCCTCCTTCGACCTCGCTCACACGCGTGTTCTCGAACTGGCCGCGATCGTCGGTGACATCGTCGATCCCACCCTCCTGGTCGAGGCCTGCGATCTCGGCCCCGACGCCGTGCTCGAGGGGGTCGACCTCGCAGTCCGCGCCGGACTGTTGGTCGCGGCCGCCGACGGCTACCGGTTCGTCCACGCCCTGGCCCGCCAAGCGGTGCTCGACCAGATGACCGCCACCGATCTTGCCACCACGCACGCACGGGTCGCGGGCGTTCTCGAGACTCGCTTGGGTGGGGACGACCCGGGGCTCGTCGCCCAGCTTGCGCACCACTACGTCCAGGCTCGGACTCTCGGACACGGGGCCAAGGCCGTCCACTACCTGGTGCTGGCAGCCCAGCAGGCGGTCCGTGGCATCGCCCACGGCGAGGCGGCCGCGCTCTACGATCGGGCTGCGCAGCTCCACGTCGCGGAAGGTCCCCCGCGGGTGGAGCTGCTTTCCGCGGCGGCCCGCTGCCACACGCATGCCGGCCACTTCCCGGCCGCCCGGCAGATCTACGAGGACCTGGGCACCGACGAGGACCCCCGCGTCCGGCTGCTCGCCGCCATCGGTCATGAGGATGCGTCCTGGCGACCCTCAGAGAACGGTCAGCGATCGCTGGCGATGCTCAGCGAGGCCCTGCACGCCGCCGCACTGGAGCCCGACGATCCCCTGTACATCCGAGCACTCGCCAGCATGGGACGGGCGGCCTCTTTCACCGGGGACAGCAGACAGGCTCGAGAGCTCGGAGAGGCGGCGCTCGAGCACGCCCGTGCCAACGGTGACGACAGACTCACAGCACATGCCCTCGGCGCGACCCTGTGGCAGGGCCTGACGCCCGAGCTGGCCTCTCCGCTGTTGGCCCGAGCACTCGAGCTGCACGAGATCGGCGCGCGCCTCGGCGACGACGACCACCTGGGGCCGGCCGCATTTCACCGGGGTGCCTTCGCCTACATCGTGGGCGACGAGCTCGCATGGAGCAGCGCTCAACGTGATCTGACCGAGATCGCACTGTCGCGCGGGCAGCCATTCTTCCGGTACGTCTCCGGATGCTCGCGTTACACCCACCGGTACGCAGTGGGCGACTTCGCCGGCGCCGAGCACATCGTCGCGTGGCTCGACGATCAGTTCAGCCAGGAGTTCGATGGGGCCACCGAGGGATCGTGGGGCGTTCAGCAGTTCATGCTCCACCGGGTCACCGGCGGCCTGGACCAGATCAGACCACTCATCACTGGTGACGAGAGCTTCGAGGACCACTGGTTGCCCGGCCTTCTGGCGCTCTACACAGAGCTCGAGATGGTGGAGCCGGCCGCCCGCCTCCTGAGGCACCTGCTCGCCCGGCTGGACGACTATCGCGCCGGCGCCCAGTGGGCCGGAGTGCTGGCCCTCACGAGCGAAGCGGCTGCGAAGCTGGATGACCGCGTTTCGGCGGAAGTGCTGCGGCCGTTCCTGACGGAGTACGGAGGCACCAACCTGATGGCCGGGGCCAACGCTGCCGTCTTCGGGTCCGCCGATCGCTACCTGGCGCAGCTCGACTCCGTGCTCGGCGCTCCCAGTGCCGACCAGCACTTCGAGCGTGCTCTCGAGATGGACCGACGGATGGGTGCGGTCACACACCAGGTGGAGACCCTGGCCGCATGGAGCTGGCACTGCACCCGCCGGGGCGGTCCGACGAACGGGCAGGAGTCACCGTCAGCTACCGGCCTCGCCGAGGAGGCGCGCGCACTGGCCCGACGCATCGGTCACCGCCGTGTGCTCCGGGACCTCGACGCCGAACCGGCTCCTAGCGCCGAGCGTGCACTCCTGCCGAACGGCCTGACGGAGCGAGAGGTCGACGTGCTCCGTCTGGTCGCGGAGGGGTTGTCCAACCGAGAGATCGGCGAGCGGCTGTTCATCAGCGCCAACACCTCGGCCAACCACGTGCGCAGCATCCTCCTGAAGACCGCAGCCCCCAACCGGACCAAGGCGGCGGTCTTCGCCACTGAACACGGCCTGCTCTAGCCGCTGACCGCGCGTCCTCTACATCGGTGCGAAGGAACCGTCTGGGGACAGGGTCCCGGACAGCTCCATGATCGCATCCGCCGGGATGCCGGCGCGGATGGCGGCCGTGCGGATCGAGTCGACGTCGGCGGCCTCGTAGAGACAGAACGTCTTGCGCTTGTCCGAGGAGAGGAAGGACCTGAGCCAGCGCACACCGCCCTCGTCATTGATCCGGTTGATCGACGCCGCCGTCTCCGGGTCGACCTCCAACTCCTCGGCGAACCGTCGCTCCACCATGAAAACAGGCATGCGCTTCCTCTCGATGATTGCCGATGGCCTCCTCCGGGAGGCCCCGACAGGAACCGTCAACTGCCCCCAACATAGACGGCCGGAACGGCTCGATGCACCGGCTTGGACGCCGATCTGACGGTCCAGCGAGACTGCAGCGGCCCGGAGCCGGGCATCGACTGCCGGTGGCCCACAGCGGCCAGCCCTGACCTCACCCCGCGACGCGTGGCTCTCGGAGCGACGCCTGACCGACCTGGCATCGGTAATTGTCTGAATGATCCATGTTGAAGGGATTTGTGGCTCACACTACCGACATGCCGAGGTGGTGCCTACCCGCGTCTGATCGGCGGCACGGGGTGCGGCCAGCGTGGCAGGGCACCCGGTGAATCGCCCGAGGACGCGCGCTCCCCGTGGCCCCTCCTGCCGGTGGCCGACGTTGACCTAGCTCACCCAGCGCTCGACTCGTAGCGACACAAGGAGAACCGATCACGTGACCACCCAACCGCTCATGCCGCCCCGCCTGGCTCGGTCCTCGAACACGCACTTCGACGACCTGGATCGGTTGCGACGCACCAACCCGATGTACGACGCGGTGATCGAGGAGATCGACGGCCGCCGGATCCGCATCGGAGATCAGTGGCTCGTCGACTTCGCGTCGTGCAACTACCTCGGTTTCGACCTCGACCCGGAGATCATGGACTCGGTCGGACCGATGATCGCGAAATGGGGCACCCACCCGAGCTGGTCGCGGCTGCTGGGCAACCCGCGGCCCTACCTCGACATCGAGGACCGACTGACCGATCTGCTGGGTGCTCAGGACACTCTGGTGCTCCCGACGATCTCGCAGATCCACGCCACGGTGATCCCGGTGCTCGCCGGGCAGGGCACCGTCTTCATGGATGCGCAGGCGCACAAGACCATCTACGACGGCTGCTCGATCGCCCGCGGCCGGGGCGCCACACTCACCCGGTTCACGGCCAACGACCCGTGGGACCTGGAACTCCAGCTGCGAGGGGCGGATCCTGCCCTGCCGCGGATCGTCTGCATGGACGGCGTGAACAGCATGACCGGCAACATGCCGGACCTCAGTGTCTTCGCCCAGGTGTGTCGGGAGTACGACGCGCTCCTCTACGTCGACGACGCCCACGGGTTCGGCGTCATCGGAGAGCGACCGGACCCGGGTTGCAGCTACGGTCACCGCGGCAACGGCATCGTCCGCCACTTCGCCGAGTCCTACGACAACATCGTCCTGGTGGGAGGGTTCTCCAAGGCGTACTCCTCGTTGATGGCCTTCCTCGCGCTCCCGACCGAGCTGAAGAACCTGATCAAGGTCGCCGCCCCGACGTACCTCTACTCCGGTCCGTCACCCACAGCCTCCCTGGCGACGGTGCTGGCCGGCATGTCGGTCAACGACAGTCGCGGTGACGCCATCCGCTCCGAGCTCCACCGCAAGACCGCGACGGTCCTGGAGACGGTGCACTCCTTGGGACTGTCCACGCCGAACACCTCTGGCCTGCCGATCATCGAGATCCCCCTGGCCACTGCCGACGACATCGACGCGGTCGGGGAATTCCTGTTCTCCAGGGGCATCTACGTCACGCTGGCGGCCTACCCGCTGGTCCCGCGCGACCAGGTGGGCTTCCGTGTCCAGGTGACCGCTGCCAACTCCGATGAGGAGATCGAGCAGCTCTGCACCGTTCTGCGCGAGCTTGCCCATCGTTTCGCGATGCGTCCCTCCACGTGATCGGAGTCGTCGACACCGAAGGTCGGGCGACGCGGGTGCGGTTGCTGGCTCCGCTGCGGTTCCGCGACTTTCGCCTGATGTGGACAGGCATGACGCTGTCCCTGGTCGGTGACGGCGTGCTGCTGGTCGCCCTGGTCTGGCAGGCCTACGAGCTGTCGAACAGCCCCTCGTCGATGGCGCTGGTCGGGGTGGCGCTGACCGTCCCGCAGATCGTTCTCGTGCTCGTCGGCGGCGTGCTCAGCGATCGGTTCGAACGGCGTCGGGTGATGCTCGCCGCGGACCTCGTGCGTGGTGCCAGCCTCGGGGTGTTGGCCACCTTGTCGATCAGCGGGGCACTGGAGCTCTGGCACATGGTCGTGTTCGCGGTCGTGTACGGCGCCGCGTCGGCGTTCTTCATGCCCGCCTTCGAGGCGTTGGTGCCACACCTGGTCCCCGAGGACTGCCTCACGGAGGCCAACGCTCTCGACCAGTTCGTCCGACCGGCGATGCTGTGGCTCCTCGGTCCCGCGCTGGGAGGCGTGCTGATCGGGACCGCGGGGGCAGGTTGGGCGTTCGCGCTCGATGCGGTGACGTTCGGCGCTTCCGCGCTGTGCCTCCTCCGGCTGACCAGGATCCCCCCCGACGAGTGCGACTCGCTGACCGTGCGGGCAGCGATCAGGGAACTACGGGAGGGCCTCGCCTTCGTGCGTAGCAAATCGTGGCTCTGGGCCACCTTCCTCGCCGCGACGTTCACCTACCTGTTGTTCCTCGGTCCCACCGAGGTGCTCCTCCCCTACCTCGTCAAGAACGACCTCGGCGGCGGCGCACACGACCTCGGGCTGATCCTGGCGGCCGGAGGCGTCGCGGCACTCGCAGCAGCGTTCGTGATCGGACAGACCGGGCTTCCGCGCCGCTCCATGACGTTCACCTACCTCTCGTGGTCCGTCGCGACCTTCGCCGTCGCCGGCTACGGGCTGGCCCACACGCGCTGGCAGGCGATGGTGGCCGCGGCCCTGATCGGTGGCTTCGAGACACTGGGGGCGGTGGCCTGGACGACGACGAAGCAGCGCCTGATCCCTGGAGACCTGCTGGGGCGTGTGTCGTCCTTCGACTGGTTCATCTCGATCTCCCTGGTGCCTGTGTCGTTCGCCGTCACCGCACCTGTCGCCGCCGCGCTCGGTCCCCGCGAGACACTGGTCGGAGCCGGTGTCGTCGGAGCGCTGGTCACGCTGGGGTTCTTGTTCGTGCCAGGGGTCCGGGACCTCGACCACGCACACGTCGTCGCCGACCTCGACACCGTGGCCGTCCCCACATGACCCCGGAGGACGCCGTCGCCGTCATCGAGGCCCTCGGGGCCGCCTTCGCGGCCGGCAGCGTCGAGGCCGTGGTGGGTCGCTTCGCACCCGAGGGGGATGTCATGTACGCCGGGTCGGAGTGGGGGGAGGTGGCAGTCGGCCTGCCCGCCCTCAGAGAAGTCCTGACCGAGCTGTTCGTGCGCGATGAGCGCTACTCGTGGCGCTGCGACTCCGTGCACGCCGTTGCCTGTGGCGTGGGGTTCGCGGTCCTCGCCGACGCGACGCTGTTCGTGGACCCCTGGCCCCACGACCCTGACGTCGGGCGGCAGTCGGTCCCCTACCGGGTCAGCGGACTCCTCGAGGATCACGAGGGTGACTGGCGCTGGCGCGTCTGTCACGGCTCCGAGCCCGTCTCGCCGGCGGCGACGGACTCCGGCCCCCTGGGGACCGACCAGCCGCACCCTGCAGTGCCACAGGGCTGAGATGCTCCCCTGAAACGCCCAGGCCCGGTCGCGTCACGAATCCCCTGTGTCAGGCCGTGGCGGCCTGGCTCGCGGGGGTTTCGCCGGCCGGGATCGTCACCGTGACGGTGGTCCCCACGTCGGAGGCGGAGACGATCGAGACCGTGCCTCCGTGCTCCTCGACGATCTGCTTGACGATGACCAGACCGAGCCCGGTTCCCTGGATCGCCAGACGGGTCGCCACCGAGGACCGGAAGAATCGAGTGAAGAGCTCGGCCTGCTCGTCCTCCGGGATCCCTACCCCGTTGTCAGAGATCGTGACCACGAGGTTCGCGGCCTCACGACGTGCCTGGACTGCCACCGCCCCTCCTGCCGGAGTGAACTTGACGGCATTGGTGAGCAGGTTGAGCAACGCGCGATCGAGCTGCTCGCGGTCCAGCAGGACGGAGTCGATCCCCGGGCCGCAGTCGAGGGTGAGCTCGACCGACCTGGCCGCGGCCATGCGCTCCACCTGGCCGAGCACGCTGTCCATGAGGCTCGCGACAGATGTCGGCTCGAGATGAAGATCGAGCGTGCTGGACTCGATGGAGCTCAGCCTCAGGAGATCCTCGATCAGGCTGAAGAGTCGCCCGCTGTTGCGGCCGATGACCTCCAGGCCGTTCATCTGCGCGGTGGACAGCTCGCCGTAGGCCCCATCCTCCAGCATCTCGATCTGCCCGATGATGCTCGTCAGCGGCGTGCGCAGCTCGTGGGAGACCGTGGCCACGAACTCACCCCTGATGCGGTCGAGATCCTCCAGCTCATGGATCTGGCGCTCGAGCGCCGCCTCGAGCGCCTTGCGCTCGGTGATGTCGCGCGCCGTCACCACGATTCCATTGACGCTCGGGTGGGCGAGAAGGTCGGTGCTGACCGTCTCCACGTCGGTGAACTGCCCGTCGCCGCACCGCATCCGCCACTCCCCTGGAGCGTTCTCGGAAGGGCGGCTCGTGGCGTGCGAGAAGTACTCCGTCATGCCACGACGCTGGGACGGGTCCGCCAGGAGCGCGAACGGTGTCCCGATGAGATCCTCCGGACTGTGTCCGAACACGCGCGAGACCGACGGCGTCACGTAGCGGATCACCAACCCGGCGTCGAGCACCAGGATCACGTCGGAGGAGTTCTGGACGAGGGCCCCGACGCGGGACTCGCTGCGCTGGCGACTGAGGTCCTCGGTGAGCGCGGCGCTCTCCAGGGCGAGTGCGACTTGCGCCCCGAGCGTGTTCAGCCCGTCCACCACGTCGCTCGGCACCGGTGACGCGCTGCTCACGCCCAGCTGTCCGTAGGTGGAGGTCTTGGTCCGCAGGGGCACGACCGTGGCGACCGTGGGGTCGACCAGGGTCGCCCCCGGCAGCCCCTCGTCAGCCCAGATCTCCACAGTGATGCGCACGCCGGGCAGCCCTCGGACCAGGTCACCGGCCGCGCCGACCGCAGCGTGCCGGATGTGCTCACGATCAGGAGCGACGGTCAGCGCGGTGGCGGCCTGGCGCAGGATCGTCTCGTGACGTTCGGCGCGTGCGTGACCCGCGACCGCCTCGCGCAGGCTGGAGACCAGGCCCAGCATGCGCGTGAGCACGAGGACGAACAGCACCGCCGAAGCCATCGCCGCCACCGGGATGTTGAACTCGTCGACGGGCCAGAGGCTGTTGGCCATCAAGGTAGCCGGCGCGACCAGCGTCGCGGCCGCCAGCACCAGGATGCGTTTCCCGCTCAGTGAGGCCCCGCTGGCGGGTGCCCTCGCCGACAGGTCGCGCATGGAGGGGTGAAGGGCCGCAGCACCCCAGAGCAGGTAGGTGATCATCCAGCCGCCGTCGAGCCAGCCGCCCATGTCGTAGTTGCCCGAGAGCTCGATGATGCCGTAGACGACGTCGGTGAGCACGAGACAGAGGCTGCTCGCCGACAGGAGGTACAACGCGGGCGACCGGGCGCCGTTCCCGATGATGAGCCGGGCGGCCACGGACAGGAGGAGCACGTCCATGGTCGGATAGGCCATCGAGACGAGCCGGGACAGGTGGCTCCCATCGCCGTGCAGCGCGTAGGGGCCGATGAGGTAGACCCACGACAGCAGGCCGAACCCGACCGCGATGATCAGGGCGTCGAGCAGACTGGCGAAGTCCCTGCCCGGGGTTCGACTCCGGATCACGAGGAGGAGAGCGGCGGCCTGAAACGGGTAGTAGGCGAGGTAGAACCCGTCGCCGACGGACGGAAATGACAGGTCGAAGGTGTAGTAGAGGAAGTCCCCGGTGAGGAACAGCGCCTGGGCGAGGATGAACAGGACCCATGGCAGCACGGGCCGGGGCCGGTACCAGGCGACACCGGTGGCGAGCGCGACGAGGGCCGAGGATCCGAACAGCTCGAAGGTCCACCGACCGCCCGCGACTGCAGGGAACAAGAGGTAGCAGACGAGAGCGATGCCTCCCCCGAGCAGGTACACCCGCGACGCCCGACCGGCGCGTCCGCCACCGGCACCGGCCGTGGGGTCGCTCCCTGCGGCGAGCGCGGCGTCCGTGGCCGTCAACGAGGCCGGCCCGGTCTGGTGACCTGCAGGCTCGCCGGCCCAGGGAGCAGCCGGCTCGTGCGTGGCGTAGCGGGTGCGCGAGCTACGCGTCTCCACCGGTAACAACGCCACAGAGCTCTCCAGGAAGGGTGGGGTGCACGGAATCCCGAGATGGAACCCTCTCGTGAACTGTAAATGGACTGTGCCCTAAATACGCCGTTATAGCCGTTTCTTAGGCGAGCGACCGGCACGAGCCTGTGCACTCCGGCCGGGAACGAGCCTGCGAAGTGACGATGGGGACGTCCGACTCGGGGAGGTCGTCGGTGGATAGTGTGGTGAGATCGTGCAGGCAGTCCCGGAGCGCATCAGCACCGGGGGCGAGAGGGCGTCAGCTCCTCCGCCGTGGCCCGATACCCAGCCGGCACACCACCCCACCAGTATCCGGGAGCAGCACCGTGAGGCCATCCAGCTCTTCGAACCCCTCCCCGTCGGGCAAGCACAGTGTCGACCCGTCGCTGAACCGGGTGGTGCAGCTGGCCCGCACCGATCTCGCCGGGCGGCTGGGGGTGGCGGAGTCGAGCATCGAGACGGTCTCAGCGCAGATCGTGACCTGGCCGGACGCCGGGCTGGGTTGCCGCGCGCCGGGACGCGCCTACGCACAGGTGGTCTCCGACGGATCGCGCACAGTCCTGGAGCACGCTGGACGGCAGTACGCCTACCACACCGGCGGGCGAACTGCCGTGCCGTTCCTCTGCGAGCACCCCGGGTAGCCAGACCCGGTCGAGACCCTCAGCGGTTGTCGACCTCGACCAGGGTGAGAGCCAGCAGCCCGGAGTCGCCCGTGTGTGAGACCGCGCCCAGGTTCCACACACCACCGGCGCCGGTCCAAGCGGCCGTCACCGTGTCCTGTGCGCCCAACGTCGCCGAGCTGGGCGCCGAGGTGATGGACAGGTTGCCTCCGCCCTGCTGGTTGGGCACCACCCAGTCGTAGAGCCGGTACGCCGCCTGGCCGGTCCCCGTCTGCCATCCGTGCACGTAGAGCGTCCATTCCCCGTCGGCGGGCGATGCGACGTCGATCTTCTCGTCGGTGCCACCGTTGCCGCTCGAGGCCACTTGCGCGCCACTCGGATCGAAGAGGTACAGGTCCAGGTCGATGTTCGGGTCCGCAACCGCGTCCGGCGGAAGCGCCACCCGCAGGTGAGCAGCATCGTTGACGCTGATCTTCACCGCATCGGAGAAGCCGTCGCTCGGATCGAAGTTCTGGTCGGGGTCCTGTGCCACCGTGCCGTCGGTGACATCAGCGGCGACGAGGCCGTGGGCCGCGGCGGTGTAGCTGCCGGTGTAGCCGAACTTGACCGGGATGTCGACCGATCCGGACGCACCCGAACCCGTGACCGTGGACGGCGCGTTGAAGAGCGAGCCCTGGACCGCGATCGGGCTGTACACGGTCTGGTGCCGGCCGTTCCAGGTCAACGAGCCGAACCGCCACTCACCCGCCGACGCCCGCACGTTGCGCACGGTCACGGAGAAGGTCGCGCTCTCGCCCTGCGCAAGCCGCAACCGGCTCGGGGAGACCTTCACCTCGTAGCCGCTTGGCGACTCGACGCGCGCCCTGAACTGCTGCACCCCCCGACGGGTCGAGACGTTGGTCACGGTGCGCTCGACCGTCTCACTGCCCGTGACGGCTGCGATGCCGATCGAGGGGTAGTTCAGGTTCTCCGCCTCGGTGGGAACACCTGCCTCGGCGAGGGACGTGCAGGTGGCCTCGGCGTCGGCGAAGACCGACGAGTCGGCGTCGCACAGGAACCCCAGGTAGTCCGTGAAGTCGGCGTCGTAGACCAGGCCCGGGTCGAACGGCGTCCCGCGCTCGCGCTGGCCGGCGAGGTCGATGTGTCCCGCCCCCATCGCGAAGGGGGTGGCTCGAGACTTCCGGTCGTTGTCGAGCACCTTCTGGTAGGCGGTGGTCATCAACGCCGACTTGGCCATGGCGGCGGTCCAGTCAGGGTGCGCCTGCTTGATCAGGGCGAACGCGCCCGCCACGTGGGGGCTCGACATCGAGGTCCCCGCGATCGCCTGGAACAGCTCA
This sequence comes from uncultured Actinomycetota bacterium, assembly GCA_963843775.1. GTDB lineage: Bacteria > Actinomycetota > Actinomycetes > Propionibacteriales > Nocardioidaceae > Marmoricola. The sequence goes on along the minus strand of CAWJLT010000008.1, from coordinate 820,114 downwards.
CCGGTGACGCCACCGGGGTCCGGGGTCGGCGAGTTGCCCGCGAGGATCTGCACCCCGGGTGCCGTGACGTCCGGCTTGATGATGTCCTCGGCCACCGGGTCCGGCCCACGGGAGGAGAACTCGGCCATCGACGGCGCCCACTTCCAGCTGCCGAGCTGCTCGCCGATGATCCGCGCCGTGGGACGACGGCTGCTGGCGATGTAGCGCTTGATCGCGAGGCCCGGGCTGTTGTCCACGTGCACCGTCGGAACGTGGTGGGTGTCGGTCAGCAACGTGCCCACGTCGTCGTTCTCGTAGAGCACCATGCCTTGGCCACCGGCTTGCTTCACCGCAAGACTCTTGTCGAGGCGCGCGATCACCCCGCGGCGACACAGCACCATCGCCCCCGCGACGACGGCTGGGTCGAGCGCTCCGGGAGTGCACAGGTCGTCCCCCGCATCGGCCGCGTCGACCAGTGGAAGCCGACCGGAGCCAGGGGTCACCGAGGCGCCCACGTAGCGACGCCCGTTGCCGAGAACGACCGTGCCCTGGAAGAACCGGGGCTGGGTGCTGGCACCGACCGACGTCAGCCAGGGCACGGAGGCGGGGCCGCCGATCGTCCCGGCGTCGGGCCCGGAGTTGCCCGCGGAGGTGGCCACGAAGACCCCGGCGTCGGCAGCGAAGAGGTAGGCGATGTCCTCGGCCCCGGTGAGGGAGGCGCCGCCGCCCACGGAGTAGTTGATGACATCGACACCGTCAGCGACCGCCTGGTCGATCGCGGCTGCCAGGTCGGAGCCGAAACCACCCTGGTTCCCGAGTCCCTTGTAGGCGATGATCTGCGCGCGGGGCGCGATGCCGGAGACAGTGCCGCGGTCGATGCCGAGGATGCTGGCCCGGACGCCGGCGTTCCCGGCTGCCGTGGAGGCCGTGTGCGTCCCGTGGCCGTCGTCGTCGCGCGCGGAGTCGTACTCGTCCGGATCAGCACCCACGAGTGCTCGGTAGGTGTCCAGCTCCTGCCGGGCGCCCACGAGCTTGTTGTTGCAGGTGAACGGCTTGTCGAGCGGGTTGGCGTCGGTGTTGCCGAAGTCGCAGGTCGGTCCTGCGGTCGGATCCATCGTGGCCTTCGGCTCGGGATAGCTGCCATCGTCGGCGAAGCTCGGGTGCTCCGGCCAGATACCGGTGTCGATGACTCCCACGGTGACGCCCTCACCGGTGTAGCCCTTCGCCCAGACCCCCCGCCGGCCCGTCAGCCCGAGGAACCCTGGGCTGGCGTCGGTGGTCTTCTGTCGGAAGGTGTCCGGAATCACCCGCTGGACGCCCTTGAGGTTCGCCATCTTGGCGGCCTGGGCGTCGCTGAGCGCGGTGGCGAAGCCGTTGAGCGCCACCGTGTAGTTGTGTGTCGTGTCACTCGGCGACTTGCCGACCGCTTTCAGCGCCGCATCCTGGGCATCCTCGAGCTTGGCGCCCGCGACCTCGGCCTTGCGGGAGTCCAGCCGGTCCTGACCGAACCTGGCCACCAACGGGTGGTCGTCCATCACCACGATGTAGCGGTTCGCGGCAAGCTTCTCGAGCGACTTCTCGGCGTGGTGCGGCGGATCGTTGCTGGGAGCTGCCACTGCGGCTCCCAAGGGGCTCAGCAGACCCGTCGTCAGCGCAACCAGGGCAGCAACCACACGCATGTTGACGCTCATGTCAGATCTCCCGGAATCGATCACGAGTTATCCCGGGAGACGTCGTGACAACGGCATCGCGGGCGGCGGTGACAAATCTGCCCCTCACAAGGCGCCGCGTCAATCCCCTGGCCCTGACCCATGAGTCCTGGGCGGTCAGCTCCATGACGAAAGGCCGACGTGCTGGACCACTGCCAGAGCCCTCAACCCGCGTGATCGGCAGTCGCGAGGTCCTGGCCGTCGGCCGTGTGGGGGTTCGAGTCGATCGCCTCGACGGCCGCTGAGCGCTCGGGACGGACCGACCGCCGCCAGTCGAGGTGGACTCCGGCGATCATGCACCGCACCGAGCCGCCGGCCAGCTCGATGGTGGGGATGTCGATGGAGACGATCTCGCACGATTCCTCGATCGCTTCCACCTGGTCGGGACGCAGGCTGCGCCGCGCCCGCTCCGACATGACCATGAGGTAGCGCCGCCGGCCCTCCGGCGTACGACCACACAGCTCCACGGCGTTGCCCGCGAACTCACGGATCTGCCGCTCGGTCAGCTCCACGACAGTCCTGCCGTTGACCGAGAGCCGCTCGCGGACCTCAGCACGACGCTGCGGGTCCGGGATCAGCTCCAGGGCGATCATCGCCACGTCGGTGCCGATACAGGCGATGACGTTCGTGTGGTAGACCGGCACGCCTCCTGAGTCGACCGCGTCGAAGGCCATCGGCTCATAGCCGAAGTCGGTGCAGAACCGCTCGAGCACGTGCGTGTCGGCGCGGTGGCTCCGGGCCGTGTAGGCAACCCGGGAGAGGTGGTCGAGCACCATGGCGCCGGTCCCCTCGAGAAAGATGCCGTCGGGCTCGAGGCCCGAGTAGTCCACGATGGTCTGGACCCGGTACTGCGACTTGAGCAGCTCCAGCACGTCGGCCCGACGCTCGTGACGCCGGTTGGAGGCATACATCGGGTAGACCGCGATGTTGCCGCCCGCGTGGGTGGAGAGCCAGTTGTTGGGGAAGACGCTGTCCGGGCGGGTGTGGTCCTTGTCCTCGAAGGCGTGCACGCGCACGCCGGCATCCCGGAGGGCCTGGGCCACGGCATCCATCTCCGCCAGCGCCTGGGCCGAGATGACGTCGCCGGACTGACCGGCCGGGATATCGCTCTGGAAGGCGTTGTCGGCGGCGGTGGCTGGATTCGGGATGAAGCGTTCCGCACGGATCAAGATCACGGCTGAAGGGGCTTGCGCACTCACGACGCGAATGTAGAGCATCGGTGACTCCCGGGAATGCGTAAGGTGGGTCGAACCCCCATGCCGACCTCTGAAGCTCCCTTCGCCGAGCGCCGCCTGCTCCTGGGCGTGGACGCACCGTCCCTCCTCCACCGCAACCACCACGCCCGCGCGGGCACGGCGATGCGCGACCGCGGCGGGCGGCCCGCGTGGGCACTGCACGGAATGCTGCTCCAGATCCTCGAGGTGATCGAGAGGTTCGCTCCGACCGCCGTCGTCTTCGGTCTCGACGACCGCCTGCACTCGGTGCGCGCCGAGACCTACACGGACTACAAGGCCGGGCGCGCCCCCAAGGACGCCGACCTCGTCGACCAGCTCGACCGTTCTGGTGCCATGCTCGAGGCCCTGGGCTTGCGGACCGTCACCCCTCCCGGGCTGGAGGCCGACGACGTGAGCGCATCGGCCGCGGCCTGGGCCGAGCGCGAGGGGTGGAGCTGCCTGCTCGTCACCTCCGACCGCGACTCCTTCGCCCACATCAGCGACCACACCCGGGTGCTGCGCCTGATCAACGGAGGGTTGGCCGCCTCCCCGGTGCTCGACCCCGCTCGTCTGAACACGCTCTACGGCGTGGCCGCCGGACGCTATCTCGAGTACGCCGCCCTTCGAGGTGACGCGAGCGACAACCTGCCCGGCGTTGCCGGGATCGGCGCGAAGACCGCGCCGTCGCTGCTCTCGCAGATGGGGTCGATGCGGGCGGTCTGGGCCGACATCGAGCACGCGGACGGCGTCAACCTGGTGGCCACGCTCGACGCCCACTGCGAGGAGGAGGGGCTGCGCCGGGTCGGCGCCGGGCTGCTCAAGCGGCTGACCGCGCCGGGTGCGCGAGAGCGCTACGAGTTCAACCTGGCGATCATGTCGGGACGCACGGACATCGACCTCGGTCTCACGCCGGAGGTTCCCCGCTCCCCTGGTCTGCTCCCCCTCGACGCGGAGCGGGTGTCGCGGGTGGTCGGCCACCTCGGTGTGGACACGACCACGCAGCTGGCGCTCAGGGTGCTGACGGGACCGGCGGTTGATCCCTGACCCGAGGCACCGGGGCGGCTCAGCGGAGCTGGTCGGCGAGATCGGTCAGGGACCCCGCCTGGAGGCCAGGAGCCCTGAAGTACGCCGGATAGGGCCCACCGGTCCGGTTCACCCACGCGGTGGAGAGTCCCGCACGAGCAGCACCGTCGATGTCCCAGGGGTGGACCGCCACGAGCATCGCCTCCTCCGGGGCCACCCCACACTCGTGCAAGGCGTACGCGTAGGCCTCGGGAGCCGGCTTCCAGCGCCCCGCGTCCTCCACCGTCAGCAGCCGCTCGAAGTGCTCACGGATTCCGGCCCGGTCGAACAGTCCCTCGGCCACCGAGGCCGAGCCGTTGCTGAGGGTCACCAACCGGATCCCGAGACCACCGAGGGCCTGGATGCCGTCGGGCACGTCGGCGTGCACGGGAAGGGCTGTGAACCCGTCCATGATGTGGGAGACCGCCTCCGTGGCCTCGCGGTTCAAGGGCAGTCCGTGGAGGCTCACCCGCAGCGACTCTGCCGCGAGGTGGGCGAACGAGTCGCTGGTCCCGACCACGGTGAGGGCGAACCCGTCGCGCAGGAGCCCCGCGAACCAGGCCGCGGCCGCGTGGGGCGGGGCGCCGACGTCCTGGAAGCGGAGGGCCATCGGCGACATGTCGGAGAGCGTCTCGTTGACGTCGAAGATCATCAGGCGTGGTGGGCGAGGACCGTCAGGTCCGGCAGTGTGGTCGACACGGGTGGGTGGCGGTTCCAGGTGCTCGCTCGGCATGTCCGTCACCGTAGCCTCACGCCGAGGCCCGCGGTCGGCAGCTCTTCCGCTGGCGACGGACGAACCAGTGCCCCCTTCGTCCGGGCGCCCCGGCCCGGCTGGTCGGTGACCATGAGCGGGAGGAGCCGACGCAGCTGCTCGTTCTCCCCAGGGTCGAGGACCGAGTGCTGGACGCAGGCCGGCACGAGCTCCCCGGTCTCTGGATGCGCCATCGCGTAGCTGCACGCCGCCAGGCGCTCCTGGGTCGCTCGCACGGCCGGATCCGTCGCGACCTGGTCCTCGAGCATGAGCTTCCACGCGGGAGCGACGTCGGCGGCGTCCATGAAGCGGTGCACCACGTAGGTCATCGGCGTGACCGCACCACGACGCCAGGAGGTCCAGGAGTGACGGACCCCGCCGGAGCGCCCGGTCAACCGACCCACCCAGGTGAGGGCGACCCGCACGTCACCGGGATGACGAGCGAGCACGCGCAGCACTTTCACCACGAGCACCAGCGGCGTCGTACCGCCGAAGTTCACGCCGCCGAAGTGGGCGAGGGCACGGTCCCTCGCGACCAGGTCGGCGTCGTCGTCGGGGTCGAACATCGGGACCCAGCGGTCATCCACGCGGATGCCGAAGGCGGAGCGGTTGCAGCGGGGGTCGCCGAACTGCAACGCCTGCCAGGCCACGCGCTGACCGAGACCGGCCTCGAGCCGGTCCCAGACGTCGTCGATGCCGACCGAGCGGTAGTCACCCCCCTTCCATCGACGTTCGTCACCGACATGGGCAGCGGGTTGGAAGGACAGCATGGAGAACCCCATGCCGCTGACGTCGGCCACGATGTGCTCGAGCTGGCCGAGGTTCGCCGGGGTGACGGTCATGTTGTGCGCGAGGTAGGAGCGCACCCCGTGGTCGCGGCGCAGCTCACGGAACATCTCCACGAACCGGGCGCGGAACGGGTGCAGCTCCACCTCGGTCCTGGGTCGAGGAATGCCCGTGCGACCACGCATCAGCGAGTCGAAGTGGGCCGCGAACGACAGCCGGCCGAAACGGGGCTCCCCGGTCTCGTCGAGCGCGACCGCGCGTAGGTAGTCGGCGGTGAAGTCACCGTGGGTCATCGACATCGGCTCGCGACCGTGCTTGCGCATCACCGCCAGGGCTGCCGCATGGTCGTCGGGGTCCAGGAGGGACACCTCGCCGCCGATGAGCTGGGCATGCGCTCGCGGACCGCGCCTCGCCTCGAGAATACTCATCTGGGCATCGACCTGGGCGACGGTGTGGGCGCCGTCCACACGGACCTTGTTGGCGTCCTTGGAGTGGTAGCAGGGTGAGCAGGTCAGGTCGCACTTCGGGAAGACACCGTGGGTGCCCTCACATCCCACCGCGTGGCGACCGAGGAGCTGCTGCTTGGTCTTCACGCCGGGGGGCAGCGCGGCCCACCGCTCGGCGAGCACCCGCTCGGTGACCGGGTGCACCGGCCGAGTGGCCTGCTCCGCTCTCCTCCACCAGGTCATCAACTTCACGGGGCTCCTTCTTGATCCGTCGCGTCGCGAGCGGCGGGATCGAGACGCTGGTGCGACCCCGGACCGCTGCCCGCCGTGGTCACGTGGTGGGCAACCCGTCGGCCGGCACGCGTGAGCGCTGGACCTGACCGGCGGCCTCCGGCGTCGTACCCGCGACGGCCCACAGCCCTTCCGGGCCCGGCAGCATCAGGCCGGTGCGATCACCCGGGCGGAGCGTCGTCCCGAGACGGACCTCGACCATGACCCGTGCCCTGGCCTCACCGTGCGTCCCCTCCACCTCCACGACCACGTCCTGGTGGGGCCCGGACTGACGTATCTCCACCACCCGGCCTGTGGGGGTGTCCGGCGTCCTCTCGGGTTCGACGAGCGCGAGCCGCTCCTTGCGGACCAGCAGAACCGCTCTCCCTTGCACGTCGACGGCGCCGGGAAGTGCACCCGCTCCCAGGATCGAGTGGTGGACCCCGGCCTCCACCACCCCGGACAGCTCGTTGTAGCCACCCAGGAGGCGTGCGACCGCCACGGTCCTGGGCGACGCGTAGAGCGTCTGGATTGTGTCGCACTGCGCGATCCGTCCCTCGACCAGTACGGCGACCCGTTCGGCCAGCCCGGCCTCGTCGAGGTCGTGGGTCACGATCACGATCGTGGGGTCGAGGGCGGCGCGCACCTCGCCGAGCAGCTGGTGCATCGACGTCCGCAGGGTGGTGTCGAGTGCACTGAAGGGCTCGTCGAGGAGCATGACCCGGCGGGTGGCGGCCAGGGCCCGCGCCAGCGCGACGCGTTGCTCCTGTCCCCCGGAGAGCTGCCTGGGTCGGCGCCCGCCGAGGTCGCCGAGGCGGACGAGGTCGAGGTAGCGCTGGGCCGCCTCCCGGCTCTCCGAGCGACTTCGACCGCGCAGCCGGTCCGCGAACGCGACGTTGTCCAGCACGTTCAGGTGCGGGAAGAGATGCGGTTTCTGGAACATCACCGTGAGGTCTCGCTGCTCGGGCGGAACCCCCAGGACACTGGACCCGTCGACCAGCACGTCGCCGGCCGCCGGCTGCTCCAAGCCGGCGGCGACCCTGAGCAAGGTGGTCTTGCCTGACCCGGACGGACCGAGCACTGCGAGCATCTCCCCGTCCTGGACCTCGAGGTCGACGTCGGCCAGCGTCGGTTCGTCGGCACCCGGGTGACGATGGGTGATGGAGGAGAGCGCGAGAGCTGCGGTCATGAGGGCGCAACCGTCCTGCGGCGCAAGACCGCGTAGGTGAAGACCCCCAGAGCCACCAGCGGCGGCACGCTGGCGGAGATGGCCAGGGTCGAGGTGAGCGCGTCGTTCCCGGACCCGGCTGCCGAGGCGCCGATCAGCATGGGCGCGGTGATGATCTGACCCCCACCGATGAGCAGGGTGACGGCGTAGTCGCTCCACCCGACCAGGAAGGCGAGACCGGTCGCAGTGACGAGGCCGGTGGTGGCGGCCGGGAGCGTGACGCGGCGCCGAGCCTGGCGCGAGCTGGCGCCCAGGACCCGTGCCTGCTCCTCCAGGGCAGGGTCCAGTCCGAGGAACGTGGCCCGCATGGTGAAGGTCGTGTAGGGCAGCGCGAACACGCTCAGTACGAGAACCACAGCGACTTCTCCTGGAACTCCCAGACGCAGGATGACGACATCGAGACCCATCGCGACCGCGAACGGTGCCAGCACGACGGGCCCCAGCAACACCAAGGACGGTAGCGCCGGCCTGCGCAGCAGCCGCCAGCCCAGCGCCCTGCCCGCCATCACCCCGAGCGGCGTCGCGACCAGCGCGACGGCGACTCCCAGGAGCCCGGACCGGACCAGCGCCGCGACCACTCCCGCGTCCAATGCTTCCTGCCAACCACGGGGGCCGAAGTCCTGGGGCAGCCGCGCCGTCCCCGACCACCGGGAGGCCCCCGCCCACAGGACCAGGGGGGTCAACGGGATCACCAGCCAGAGCGCCAGCAGGGCAGGCATGACGCTGCGGCGCAGCGGGCGGGTCCCGCCCGGGCTCCCGGATGCCTGGGAACTCATCGGTCTGCTCCGAGCCGCCGCGCGAGCGGAAGGGAGGCCAGCGCCGCCAGCAGGGCCAGGCCGGTGGCGACCACGGCCGTGGCCGCTGCCTGGGGCCGGGCCGCCACGTCGATGTCGGTGAAGAGCCGGTAGGCCATGACCGGGAGAGGCTCCGGATAGGCGCGGCCCAGCAGACGGGCGACCTCGTAGGTGCCGAGCGAGTAGACGAAGACGATCAGCGAGGACGAGGCGAGGGCCGGCGCGGAGAGGGGAAGCAGGACCCGTCGCCACTGAGATCGCGGGGCAGCGCCGAGCACCGCCGCGACCTGACGCAGGTCCGCATAGCGCCGTCCGACGGAAGCGACGACGACCAGGGCCACGAAGGCGGACTCCTTCCAGGCGAGCTCGATCACCGTCGCCCAGGGCCAGCGCCCGCCCACCAGCTCGGGCCACGAGGCTGCCGCGAGCCCTGACCAGCGCTGGGCGAGCCCGACGTCGGAGAGCAGAAGTCCGGTCGATGCCGCCCCCACCAGGTGCGGCACCGTCAGCACCGCCACGGCCAAGCCGACCACGAGCCGAACGCCTCGCCCCCTACTCATCGCGACGGTGGCGATGATGAGCCCGACGGCCCCGGCGAGCAGAGTCGCGGCGGCCGCTGTGAGCAACGACTCCGCGGTCGCCGCGCGCAGGTCACCGGCCAGCGCCGTGAATCCTTCGGTGCTCAGGCGGGGCTGTCCGACGAGGGGCACCAGCCCGAGACTGGTCGCAGCCACGGCGAGGAGCGCCGTACCAGTGACCGCCACGATGAGGACCACCGCGGGCGCGACCAGGCGAGCACCCTCGAGGCCACCGTCCACGTGGCGAACGCCGCCACCGGGATGGTGCTGGGTCACGACCCGGAGCCCAGCACAGCCCTGCGCCATCCTTCGTCGAGCCGAGGAACCCAGGACGAGGCGAGCTCGGGGTTGGCGTTGCGGGAGAGGACGTCGTAGGGCGGCACGACGTCCGAGTCCGGAAGATCGTCGAACCGCGCCTGATCGGCCGGGCTCAGCCGGTCGGTGTCGAGCACGGTGAACTGGCCCCACGTGCGCGGGTCGGCCTTGAGCGCCTGCTGTGCGGGCGACAGGGCGAGGTCGGCGACCACCATGGCGCCCTCGGGATCACCGGCCGAGGAGGGGATGGCGAGGAAGCTGGCGTTCCCGATGGTCCCCTCGTCCAGCGGGAGGACCCGTGTGGTCGACGGGAACGTGCCGTCTGCCACGAGCTTGGTCAGCGTCGCTGGTCCGTACGTCATCGTCATGTCGACCTCACCGTCGGCGTAGAGCCGGTCCAGGGCCACGGAGTCACGGGGGTAGGTCCGTCCCTGGCGCCACAGGGAGGGCGCCACGTCCTCGAGGGCAGCCCAGAGGTCGGGGGTGAGCTTGTCGTAGGCACCTCGGTCGAACTGGGCAGGGATCTCCGCGTAGCCGCCGGAGCTGCTGTAGAGCGCCTGCCGGATGAAGACCGACCCGGTGAAGTCGGGTGGTGCCGGGTAGGTGAACCGTCCGGGATGGTCCTTCGCCCACTGGAGGACGCCCGACATCGACGTGGGTGGTGTCGCGACCCGCGCCGAGTCGTAGACCAGGGTGAACTGCGCCTTGTGCCACGGTGCCTCGCAGCCGTCGACCTCGGTCCCGAAGTCCTCGGTGACAAGGGCGTCGTCCGGGGCGACGAACTTCATGTTCGGGAGCTGGGAGGACCAGCCGCAGCGCCAGGCGTCGACCTGCTTGCCGGTCGCGAAGTTGTCGCCGTTGACCCACGTCAGGTCCACTGCGCCGTCCTCCTTGCCGGCTTGTCGCTCCGCCAGGATGCGGGTCATGGCGTCCTTGGTGTCCGCCACGGGCACGCGCCTCAAGGTCACTCCGAGCTTGGCCGCAGCAGGTGCGAGCACGTCGTCGACGTAGGCATTGCCCTGCTGGTCCCCGCCGTACATCCACAGGTCGACGGTCTGGCCCTTGGCCTCCTCGGCGATCTGCGACCACGAACGATCCTCGGTCGTAACGGCCGCCGGCGAGTCCGGGGCCGCACAGGCCGAGGCGGCGAGTCCGAGCAGCGCGGCCGGGAGGAGCAGTCGGGCTAGGCGCGGGTACATCGGACCTCCGGAGCAGGGAACATGTCACATCGGGAACACTTCGAGACGCTCAGGGACTTCCCGATGTGCCAGGTCCACTTCAGCCACCAGTCAGGATGACGCATGAGTCGAACCGCCGTCATCAAGTTGGTCGCTCTGATCCTGATCCTGCTCGGTGCCGTCGGCCTTGCCCTCACACTCGGGACCCCCGACATCGAGGCGATGAGGTCGGACGTCGCTGCAGCCGGTGTGTGGGGGCCGGCCCTGTTCTTCGTGCTCTACGCCGGCCTGGCCCTCATCCCCTGCCCGAAGGCGCTCCTCACCGCAGCGGGCGGGGCCCTGTTCGGCCTCTGGGGCGGAGCCGGGTTGGCCCTGGCCGCGGCCCTGCTCGGCGCTGTCATCTCCTTCGGTGTGGGCAGGCTGCTGGGGCGAGACGCCGTCGACCGTCTGATTCGCGGACGCCTGGCGCGCGTGGACGCGCTGGTGGCGGGTCACGGTCTCTCGGCGATCCTCATCGTTCGTCTGGTCCCGCTCGTCCCGTTCATCGCCGTCAACTACGCCTCCGGGCTATCGGGGGTCAGGTTCCGCCACTACCTGCTGGGCAGTGCTGTCGGGATGGTGCCCGGCACCCTCGCCTACGCAGCGTTGGGGGCCTACGGCACCAACCCGTGGGGACTGGCTGCCGCCGCCTCCGCCCTGGTGGTTCTGGCGGCCGGGGGGTCCTGGTGGGCGCGACGGCTGAACGCGCGCCACGTAGCCATCGCAGCAGCGGACCACACGCATGCTTGACGCGCAGGCCCGACGGGTCCTCGATCGGCCCTTGTCCCTGCTGGCCCGCCTCCTCGACCGCCCGTTCGTGAGCCCCGACGGGCTCACCCTGCTCGGCCTGGCCACCGGCCTGGCCAGCGCCGCGACCGCCGCGGCTCAGCTCTGGTGGTGGGCCCTCGGACTGTGGTTGTTCTCCCGGGCCATGGACGGACTCGACGGCCCTCTGGCTCGTCGACGCCGCGCAGCGACCCAGGGCGACTCCGTGACGTCGCGGGGTTCCGAGGGGGGCGGCTTCCTGGACATCATGGCCGACTTCGCGGTCTACGGCGCGACCGTCGTCGGGGTGGCCATCGGTGCCACCCGTCAGTACGACGCGGAGTGGCTGCCTTTCTTGTTGGTCCTCCTGGCCTACTACCTCAACGGCACCGCCTTCCTGGCGTTCTCCTCCATCGCCGAACGGACGGGCCGACAGCGCGCGGATGGTCGTTCGCTCAGCTTTCTCGGTGGTCTTGCCGAGGGGACCGAGACCATCGCCGTGCACTCGCTGTGGCTCCTCCTCCCCGCTCGCGCGGGGGTGATCGCCACCGTGTGGGCGGCCGTCGTCGGGGTGAGCGCCCTCCAGCGCATCGTGGCGGGTTTTCGGGACCTCTCGCGCGCGTGAGCGATCGGTCGCGCCGGCGAAGGTGGGGCGCGCCGCGTGGGACCCCTCAGTCGCTCCGGGCGACCCACCACGTTCGGGCCCGTGCCAGCGCGCCGAGGGCGCGCCGCGTGGCAGGGCGTCCGAGCTGGTCCTGGACATCGGAGATGGCGGCGTTCCAGGGTCCGTCGTTGTAGGTGGGGTAGGCATGGGTCACGCCCGCGAGATCGCGCGTCGTGAGCCCCTGGGTGATGGCGAGGGTCAGCTCACCGAGGGACTCCCCTGCGCGCGGTCCCACCACCGTGGCGCCGAGGACATGACCACGCGTGTCGACGACCAGCCGTACGAAGCCTCCTGTCGCGCCCTCCGTGACGGCCCGGTCGACGTGGGAGTGCGACCAGTCGATGGTGCGCAGCCCGGTTGCGACCCGGTCGGTCCCGACGCCGACTGCGGCCACCTCCGGGTCGGTGAAGGTCACCCTGGGCACCGCGGTCACGTCGACCTTCCGGCGTACGCCGAGGATCGCGTTCGACGCGGCCAGGCTCGCGTGCACGCCCGCCGTGTGCGTGAACTGCGGGTGACCGGTGAGGTCGCCGGCGGCCCAGATGCGGGGATTGGTCGTCCGCAGGAGGTTGTCGACCACGACGAACCCGCGGTCATCGACCTCGACACCTGCCTCCGCCAACCCGATGTCCTGGGTGCGTGGGGCTCTTCCGACGGCGACCAGCAGGCACGAGAAGGGCACCTGATGGCCGCCCTCGAGGTGGAGGACACCGGACCCCGGTCCGGTGGGCTCGACGCTGGCGACTCCTGAGCCGGTGTGCACCTCGACGCCGTCCTGGACCAGGACCCGCGCGAGTTCCGCGGCTGCGAAAGGGTCCTCGCGGGGCAGGATCCGGGGTGCACCCTCCACCACCGAGACCCTGCTGCCGAGACGTGCGAAGGCCTGGCCGAGCTCGCAGCCGATGCTCCCACCACCGAGGACCACCAGATCGGTGGGCAGCTCGCTCAGCCCCCAGACGGTCTCGCTGGTCAGGTAGGTGACGTCGCTGAGACCGGGGATGGGGGGAACCGCCGGGAAGGCGCCGGTGGCGACGAGGGCCTGACGAAACCTCACCGGCGTCCCGTCGACCTCGGCCGACCCCGGCCCGGTGAAACGGGCGGTGGCCGTGCGGACGGAGACCCCCGCCTTCTCGAGCGCCTCGATCGAGTCAACCGGGGCGATGTGCTGGATCGTCTCTCGCACGTGGTCCATCACCTTCGCGAAGTCCACGGTGACCCCGTCCACGCCGATGCCGAAGCGATGGCCGTGGCGTGCGCTGGCGGCGACGCCCCCGGCGGCCAGGAGCGCCTTGGACGGGACGCAGCCGGTCCACAGACAGTCTCCCCCGGTGCGCTCGCGTTCCACGAGGAGGACCCGGGCCCCGAGCCGCGCGGCGGTCTTCGCACCGACGATCCCGGCGGTCCCGCCTCCGACGACCAGGAGGTCCCAGGGCTCGTCGTGCGGGAGGTCATCGGTCGGCCGCTCGAAGCTCACGCGGTGTCCTCGTCGTCGATGGTGGACAGGAAGTCGTGGACCCGCGCGACCGATTCCGGGTCGACGCCCGTCCCGCCGGACCACAGCGACAGGGCCCGGTGCAGGACACGGTGCTCCATTGCGACGCGGGTGCACTTCTGGCACGTCGCCAGGTGCCCCTCGAGCCGCGCGATCTCACCAGGCGTGAGGGGGGCAGCCGGGTCGGCGTCGAGATAGCGCTGGATGCGGCGCGCGGACCAGTGGCAGGTCAGCATCTGACGCAGAGTCCCAGTCATGAGAGGTCTCCTCGGGCGAGTGGGCTGAAGTGGAGTGACGTGCGGACGCGGTCGCGCGCACGACTGAGGCGAGACATCACGGTGCCGACGGGGACGCCCATGACCGCGGCCGCCTCGGAGTAGCTGAGGTCGTGCACGTCGACGAGGATCAGGGCCGCGCGGAAGCGGGGGTCGAGGGCGCGGACGGCGGTGTCGAGATCCGCGTGCAGCTCGTCGTCCAGGAAGCTGTCCTCGGCGCTGGGAAGCTCAGCCCTGCCGAAGGCCGGCCTGGCAGTCCGGAGGAGCTCCCAGTCGCCGATCGTGCCCGGTCGCTGGCGACGGTGCAGGTTGGCGTTGGTGTGGCGCAAGATGGTCAGCAGCCAGGCCCGGGGATGCCGACCGTCGAAGCGATCGATCGCGCGGTAGGCGCGGAGCAGCGTCTCCTGCACGAGGTCCTCCGCGTCGGCCCGGTTCGAGGCAAGGGTGAGACCCACCCTGAGAAGGACCTCGATCTCTGGCTCGACCAGCTCGCGGAAGGAGGACTTCCGGGCAGCGTCATCCGGGGGTCCAGTGGGCATCACGACTGGGGAACCCGGTGAGCACGTGGAACTCTTCCCGCATGGCGCCGTGGAGCCGGGGCCGCGGGATCACCCACCGGTGCCACTCCCACTGGTCCGGTTCCCACCACCGGCCCTGTCGTGGGTCCGCCAGGCAAGGAACCCGGGTGCTGTGGCACGCGCACCTCCGTGCCCGGACCGGTGGCCGCCTCCTTGGTACAGCTTCAGCCAACGTCTGTCGATGTGGCGCTTGAGTCGCAGCGGTGCGGTCCCGTACCACCACCACCGGCCTCGGACAGCGAGCCCGACGCCGTCGCCCAGATCGAGGATCGACAGGGCGAGGCGCTGCGGCTCGTAAGCGGGCAGCGGCTCTCCCCGGACCCGCGCGAGCAGGCTGCGCAGCAGCACCGGTCCCTGCCGCACACCGTGCACTCCGATCCTGGGCAACGGACCCGGGAGGAAGTTCGCGCAGTCACCCACCGCGTAGACCTCGTCCCGGTCCGCGTGTTGGAGGGTTGCCCTCACCGGCACGCCGTTCTCGTCGCCCAGCTGGACCGCGGCGAGCAGCGGGGGCGCCGTGAGACCGGTGGCGAGCAGGGCGACATCGTGAGCCAGCTCGGTCCCGTCGTCGCAGATCAGCTGTCGTTCGCCGATCTCGCTCACCGCGCTCCCGGCGTGAACGTGTACGCCGCGGGACGCCAGCAATCGGCCGAGCCGCCGGCCCGCACCCTGGGGAAGGTCCGCACCGATGGTGGGTCCCGACTCCACCAACCGGACCCGTGCGACGTCGGGGCGGACCGACAGGTGGGCCGCCAGCTCGATGCCGGAGGCACCGCCACCCACGACCGTGACCGTGGCTCCCGGTCGACGTGAGGCCCGCAGTCGGACATCCAGGTCAGCGAGACCACGCAACGGCTTCACCCGGAGCACCGTCGGATCGATGTCCATGCCCGGCGGCGCCACCACGCTGCCGATGTTGACCGAGAGCACGTCGTAGGCCAGACGTTCTCCGTCGGAGGTCATCCCGGTCCGCGCCTCCTGGTCGAGCCACTCAAGGGTGCCCTCGTGGAACTCCACGCCGAAGGCACCGGCCAGCGCCCGTACGTCGACCCGCCCGGCGTCATGGGGCAGCGCCCCGGCCGCTGTCGCCGACGCGACACCGCTGTAGTCGAAGAATCGAGGGGCGAGCAGCTGCACCCGGTAGCCGGCGGCAGCCAGCTCTCCTGCGCGCTTGACGACGTAGAGGTGGGCGTGCCCGGCACCCACCAGGAGCAGCGTTGTCACCGCGACCCGGGATCAGGCATCCGCCGGTCCCAGGCGGCTGCTGAGCAGCCCGATGAACTCGTCGGCCATGCCCAGCTGCTGGCGCAACCTGTCGCGACGCGCGTAGGCCTCGTCCAGGGTGCCGGCCAGCTGGGTGCGAGCCTCGGCCTGCGCCTCGCGGGGCGGTCCGGAACCCACAGTCAGGGCCGTCGCACCGTGCAGCGTCTCGATGTGACGCATGACCTGAACCATCTCCTCGAGGGTGAACCCGAGTGGTTTCATGCGCCGGATGACCAGCAGCCTCTCGAGGTCCTCCTCGGTGTACAGCCGGAATCCACCGTCGCTTCGTCCTGACGGACGCAGCAGCCCGACCTCGTCGTAGTGGCGAAGCGTCCGCAACGACAGGTCCGTGCGCTGCGCGACCTCGCCGATCTGCATCGCCCGCGCCGGCGTGGGCTCGCTGTCCAAGGTGGTCCCTCTCACGTCAGTCGATTTCAAACCTACCCTCACGTAAGGGTAGAGTGTGTCTCGGACTTCGCCGACCAGCGTCGGCACGCATGCATCGTGGCATGCACCCACACCCACCACCCCGAGCCAGTCGCCTCGTCCCACGCAGCGACCGAGCCGACGTACGCCCCTCGAACGGAGCCCCCTGTCTTGAGCACCGCCACGCCCCGCCGTCCCCGCGAGCAACGAACCGCGGCCCCGTTGCTGGAGCCTTCTGTCCGCAACGCCCTACGGTCGCCGGCGATGTTGCGCACCGAGGTCCTGGCGGGCCTCGTCGTCGCCCTCGCCCTCATCCCCGAAGCCATCTCGTTCTCCATCATCGCCGGCGTTGATCCCCGCATCGGACTGTTCGCCTCGTTCACGATGGCGGTGTCCATCGCGTTCCTCGGCGGCCGGCCGGCCATGATCTCGGCAGCCACCGGCGCCATCGCCCTGGTCATCGCCCCGGTCATGCGCGACTACGGCTACGACTACCTCATCGCGACCGTCATGCTGGGCGGCGTCCTCCAGGTCGCGCTGGGCCTGGGTGGGGTGGCCAAGGTGATGCGCTTCATCCCGCGCTCGGTCATGGTCGGTTTCGTCAACGCCCTCGCCATCTTGATCTTCCTCGCGCAGGTGCCGTACATGGTCGACGTGCCCTTCCTGGTCTACCCGATGATCGCGGTCGGCATCGCCGTGATGGTCGGCCTGCCGCGCGCCACCAAGGTCGTCCCCGCGCCACTGGTCGCCATCGTCGCCCTGACCGCCTTCACCGTCCTGGCAGCGCTCACCGTCCCGAACGTCGGCGACGAGGGTGAGCTCCCCGACTCCCTGCCCTCACTGTTCGTCCCGAACGTGCCACTGACCCTCGAGACCCTCAAGATCATCGCCCCCTACGCGCTGGCGATGGCACTCGTGGGCCTGCTGGAGTCGCTGCTGACCGCGAAGCTGGTCGACGACATCACGGACACCCACTCGGAGAAGACCCGCGAAGCGTGGGGGCAGGGCGCCTCCAACATCATCACCGGCTTCTTCGGCGGCATGGGCGGCTGCGCCATGATCGGCCAGACCATGATCAACGTGAAGGCCTCCGGCGCGCGCACCCGCATCTCCACGTTCCTCGCCGGCGTCTTCCTGCTCATCCTGGTCGTCGGGTTCGGCGACGTGGTCGCCATCATCCCGATGGCTGCGCTCGTCGCCGTCATGATCATGGTCGCCATCGGCACCTTCGACTGGCACTCCGTCCAGCCCGCCACCCTGCGCCGGATGCCGAAGTCCGAGACGAGCGTGATGGTCTCCACCGTCGTCGTCGTGGTCGCCACGCACAACCTCGCGATCGGTGTCGTGGTCGGCGTCCTGGTGGCGATGACGCTCTTCGCTCGCCGGGTCGCGCACATGACCGAGACCCACCGCGAGCTGGTCGAGGATCGCCACGGCAACGCCACCGCCCTCTACCGCGTGACAGGTGAGCTGTTCTTCGCCTCCAGCAACGACCTCTACACCCAGTTCAGGTACGTCGAGGACCCCGAGACCGTGGTGATCGACCTCACCGCCTCGCACATCTGGGACGCCTCCACCGTCGCCTCGCTCGACGCCATCACCACGAAGTACCAGCGCAAGGGCAAGACGGTCGAGATCGTCGGGCTCAACGACGCCAGCGCCGAGCGCCACGGCCGCCTGACCGGGCAGCTCGACACCCACTGACCACGTCCGGGGGCGCTCA
The DNA here is from genome assembly GCA_963843775.1 of uncultured Actinomycetota bacterium. GTDB lineage: Bacteria > Actinomycetota > Actinomycetes > Propionibacteriales > Nocardioidaceae > Marmoricola. The sequence continues at coordinate 802,579 of CAWJLT010000008.1, read as the reverse complement.
ACGGGAGCACGGCCCGCGCTAGCCTCGCCGGGTGACCCAGACGCTGCGGATTCCCGGGTTGGTGCTGACCGACCACGTGCTCGACGTACCCCTCGACCACGGCAAGACGGACGGCGAGACCATCGAGGTGTTCGCTCGCGAGGTCGCGCGTCCCGACGGCCTCGATCGCCCGTTCCTGCTCTTCCTGCAGGGCGGCCCGGGCCAGGAGGCGCCTCGGCCGGTCGGTCGTCCCTCCTCACCGGCCTGGCTGGACCGGGCGCTGGGGGACTTCCGGGTGCTGATGCTGGACCAGCGAGGCACCGGCCGCTCCACGCCGTACGGCGCTCCGGGGGCCGATCCCGCGGCCGACGCCGAGCGGCTCACGCACTTCCGGGCGGACGCGATCGTGCGGGACGCCGAGTGCTTCCGGGCGCACCTGGACGTCGACCGGTGGAGCGTGCTCGGGCAGTCGTTCGGTGGCTTCTGCTCCCTGCACTACCTCAGCGTCGCGCCGGACAGCCTCCGCGAGGTCTTCTTCACCGGTGGCCTGCCACCGGTGGGCCGACCCGTCGACGACGTCTACACGATCACCTTCGCCACGATGCGACGCCTCAACGAGCGTTTCCGCCGACAGTTCCCGGGGGACGGTGATCGACTGGCCCGGCTCCTCGACCGGTGCGACGCGGGCGAGGTCACCGGACCCGACGGCTCACCGATCAGCCGTCGGCTGGTGCGGACCATCGGCAACCAGCTCGGCATGGACGGGGGCGCCGAGGCGATCCACTACCTGCTCGAGCGCGACCCCCTCTCCCCTGCGTTCGCCCACGATCTCCTCGCCATGGTTCCGTTCAACGCCCGCAACCCGCTGTACGCCGTCATCCACGAGTCGAGCTACGCCGACGGCGTCGCCACGCGCTGGTCCTCCGAGCGCGTCCAGCCCGAGGACTTCCGCGGCGAGTCACGGCTGCTGACGGGCGAGCACCTCTTCCCGTGGCACTTCGAGGACTCCGCCGACCTGCAGCCCTACGGCGAGGTCGCCTCGATCCTCGCGGAGCACCCGTGGCCCCGGCTCTACGACGCCGGGGCGCTCGCCCGCGTCGACGTACCGTGCGCGGCGGCGATCTACGCCGACGACCCGTTCGTCGACCGCCATCTCTCGGACGAGACGGCCGACCTGCTGCCGGGGATGCGGCGGTGGCTCACCGACGAGTACCTCCACAACGGCCTGCGCAGCGACGGCGGCCGCGTCCTCGACCGGCTCATCGGTCTCACCCGGGGAGCTCTCTGACCAGGCTTCTCGCAGCCCGTCGGCGCCGCCGGGCCAGCAGGACGAGACCGGCGCTCAAGGCTCCCAGCGTGCCCAGGGTGAGGTCACCGAGAGTGTCCTCGTAGGCGGTGCTGATCTCGGTGCCGTGCCGGATGAAGGTCCACCACTCCCCCAGCTCCCAGCCGATCGCCAGGATCGCGCCGAGACCGGCGGCCACCGCGACCACGGCCCAGTCGGGTCGGACGTGGTCGGTGATGAGCAGCCCGATGCCGGTCAGGAGCAGGAGCCAGTTGACGTAGTGGTTGAGGTCGTCCCACCACACGACCGAGTCGTAGAGGTCCAGGCTGTTGCCGGTCACGTCGATCAGGAAGGTGACCATGATCAGCGAGAAGGCGCCGTACGGCGCGGACGTGGCCGGCTCCCGGCGGCGTACGACGTACCACCAGATGGCGGGCACGAGCAGCATCAGCACCGGGTACATCACCAGCCGGGCACCGAAGGCCTTGTCGGCGAACCGCTCGATGCCGGGCCACCACTCGGCCACGGCCAGCTGGGCCATGGTCGCCAGCAAGATCAGGAGTGGCACCCAGGAGGGGCAGCGGGGGCGGGTCACCGGCTCAGTGTGACCGGGTTCGCGCCTCGACACCCGTCAATGGTGAAAGCCGCTCGGGCCGGTCTGCGGCGAACGGTCCGACTGTGTCTCGAGCTGCTTCACCGCTGACCTGAGGTCGTTCAGCAGGAGCTCCGCGAGGTCGTGCCCGAAGCCGTTGCGACACACGATCCGGATCACGGAGAGGTCCTCACGGTTCGCAGGGAAGGTGTACGCCGGCACCTGCCAGCCGCGCTCACGGAGCGTCCGGGAGAGCGCGAACACGTCCCAGCCGGTCACGGTCGGCGCGGTCGTGAAGGCGAAGACCGGCAGCTCGTCGCCTCGGGACAGCAGCCGGAACTCGGTCATCTGCTCGATCTCGCCGGCGAGGTGCATGGCCACGTCACGCGACCCCTGCTGGACCGCGCGGAACCCGGAACGACCCAGCCGGAAGAGGGTGTAGTACTGCGCGACGACCTCGGCGCCCGGCCGGGAGAAGTTCAGGGCGAAGGTCGGCATGTTGCCGCCCAGGTAGTTCACGTTGAAGACGAGCTCCTCGGGCAGCGAGATGCTGTCTCGCCACAGCACCCACCCGACGCCCGGGTAGACGAGGCCGTACTTGTGGCCCGAGGTGTTGATCGAGGCGACCCGGGGCAGCCGGAAGTCCCACACGAGGTCGGTGTCGAGGAACGGGGCGATCATCGCGCCGGAGGCGCCGTCCACGTGCACCTGCACGTCCGGGCCTCCTCTCTGCGCGAGCTCGTCGAGTCCGGCACAGATCTCGGCCACCGGCTCATAGCTGCCGTCGAACGTGGACCCGAGGATCGCCACGACCCCGATCGTGTCCTCGTCGCACTGGGCCACCGCGGTCGCGGCGTCGAGGTGGAACCGGTCGCCCTCCATCGGGACCGTCCTGGCCTGCACGTCCCAGTAGCGGCAGAACTTCTCCCAGCACACCTGGACGTTGGCACCCATCACGAGGTTCGGGCGGCGGGTGCGATCGTCCACCCGGGCCGCCCAGCGGCGGAGCAGCGCCAATCCCGCCAGCATGCAGGCCTCGCTCGAACCGGTGGTGGAGCAGCCCGTGGCGTCCTCGGGGTCGGCCGCGTGCCAGAGGTCGGCCAGCATCGAGACGCAACGCCGCTCCAGCTCTGCGGTCTGCGGGTACTCGTCCTTGTCGATCATGTTCTTGTCCACGCACTCCGCCATCAGGGCCCGCGCCTGCGGTTCCATCCAGGTGGTGACGAACGTGGCCAGGTTCAACCTGGCGCTGCCGTCGAGCAGGAGCTCGTCCCGGATCAGCTGGGCCGCGACCTCCGGCGGAACCGGATCGTCGGCCATCCGAGCCTTCGGGAGCGCCAGCGCCAACCCGAGAGCGGGATTGGCTTCGGTCAGCACAGGGTTCGACCCCGTGGGGGCAGGAGCGCGAGGAGCCGAACCACGATGAAGGGCCATGGGCTCATCGTGCCCCCTCCACCGGGTGCGGGCGGTGGGAACGGTGTCCCGGTGTCTGCACCGCTCGGCCGACCTCGGCGCGACGTCCCTTCGCGCAGCGGCGCTAGGGGGCGGCCCGGACGTGTGCGCGTTCACCCTGCTTGCCGATGAGACTGAGGAACTCCACGGGTCCCGAGCTGGTGGCTCCGAACCAGTGCGGGGTGCGGGTGTCGAACTCGGCGGCCTCGCCGGGTTCGAGGATGAGGTCGTGCTCGCCGAGGACGAGGCGGAGCCTGCCGTTGAGGACGAAGGCCCAGTCGTAGCCCTCGTGGGTGCGCAGCTCGGGTTCGGCGTCGTCGCGGCCGGTGGGAAGGACGAACTTGTAGGCCTGGATGCCTCCGGCCCTGCGGGTCAGCGGCAGGACGGTCGAGCCGTCAGTGGTGGGGACGGGCGCAGGTTGATGCGGGGGTCTCCGGTGGGCGGTGCGTCGACGAGCTCGTCCAACGTGACGCCATAGGCACGGGCCAGGGGCAGCAGCTGTTCCAGGGTCGGGAGCCGGAGGCCGGCCTCGAGCCTGGACAGGGTGCTCATCGAGAGCCCGGTCTCCTGCGCGAGGTCGCTCAAGGTGAGGTCCCGGCGCTGTCGTAGACGCCTCAGCCGCGGCCCCACGGCGTCGAGGGTGCGGTTCGTCGACTCATCCACAGGGCTCAATTTGCCATGTGGCAAGAAGGCTTGCACATGTGCCCGCCGGGTGGTCACTCTCGAGAGAGCGCGGGCGTGGCCCCTGGGCGACGCACCCTCTGATGCCCCGACTGATGAAGGACACCCGATGACGCACTCGTTCGACTCCGACTACTGGGACCAGATCTGGCACGGCGATCGAGGAACCTCGATGGCCGCCGCTGAGCCCAACCCGCACCTCGTGCGGGAGGTCGGCGACCTGACGGCCGGGACGGCGATCGACGCAGGCTGTGGCGCCGGAGCCGAGGCGATCTGGCTCGCCACGCGAGGCTGGCAGGTCACCGCCGCCGACATCGCCGCCGAGGCTCTTGCTCGTGCTGCTGCGCGCGCCGAGGCCAGCGGCGTTGCCGGGCAGGTGCAGTGGGTCCAGGCGGACCTGTCCGTGTGGGAACCGGACGTCCGGTACGACCTGGTCACGACGCACTACGCGCACCCCGCGATGCCGCAGCTGGCGTTCTACGACCGCATCGCCACGTGGGTGGCCCCCGGCGGCACCCTCCTGATCGTCGGCCACCTCCACCACGGCCCCGCCGGAACCGACGGGCAAGGTCACGGACACCAGCACGGGGACGATGGGCCCCCCGCCTCGGCTTCCGTGACCGCGGCCGCCATCACGGCGCGTCTCGACCCGACCGGGTGGCAGGTCGTGACCGCTCAGGAGTCGCGCCGGACCCTGGCCGGCGACGGGGGTCCCGAGACCACGCTGCACGACGTCGTCGTCAGAGCCATCCGTCGTCACTGACACCCGCCACATCCGCCATCCGCTCCCGCGGAGGTCAGGTGCCGGCTCGGGCCCTCCGGAGTGGAGCGCGCACGGTGTCCGGGAATTCGACGGGTGAGCACGAGCAGCCGGGTCTAGTAGTCGTAGCGCACGATGGCGCGCCGCAACGATGGGCGGCGCACGACCCGGAACCCGGCTGCGAGAAATGCACTGAGCGCCCCGACGTGCATCTCGCCCCAGATGACATCCTTGCCCGGTGCCGGCTGCATGGGATACGCCTCGACGGCCCGGGCGCCGTGGTCGCGGGCCAGGTCGATCGTCCCGTCGACCAAGGCGCGACTCACGCCTTGGTGGCGGAAGCCGGCTCGCGTGACGAAACATGTGACGGCCCAGATGCTGGCATCGTCCCGGTCCTCGTTCCGCCCTTTCCACGTTGGCTGGCGCAGGTACGTGAAGTCGCAGCGGGGTGCGACCGCGCACCACCCCACCGGCTCACCGTCGAGATGGGCGACGAGTCCGTGTCCCTCGATCAGCTGGTCGCGAAGCAGCTCACGTCGGCCCTCGAGATTGTCGGAGTTCAGCGCGGTCCAGCCCATCCGATAGCGCTGGCACTGGCAGCGGGCGGGCTGGCCCTTGGGTCCGAGAACCGTCTGGACATCATCGAAGAGCGTTTCGCTGACCGGCTGGATCGTGATCGCCATGGGCTCAGGGTGGCAGATCCACGACGGCCTCAGGACAGTCGAAGCCGACGAGAGATCATCGGATCTGGCGCCGAGATGGCGCCGAGATGGCGCGCTGACCTGCTTCATGCCGGAGAGGCCAACCCCGCGCCTCCTCCCCGGGACCGCAAGGACTATCAGTTCGAGTTCGTCCGCGCTGTGGTCCCGCCTGCGGCGCCCCCTCGCGGCCTGAGCTGGCAGTCCTTCGGCACAGCCAGGCCTCGATCCACCGCGAGCCCCACACCGGGCACACCCGTGGGACGAGACGGTGTGGGCGCCTGTTCCGCGGTCCTCTTGCACACGAGCCTCATGGGGCCGCCAGCAGAGGCTTTCAGGAAAGTTGGGAATCCCCTGTGGAACAAGGGGAATCTCGGGCTTCGGTTGTCGGTGGTCGGTGCTTGGATCGAGTCATGGCCAACCAGCCGATCGACCCTCCCAGCACCGCGTGTGCTGGTGGTGTCCCGGCCGAGCTGGCGATGATGCGCCAGCAGGTCCACGAGCTCGCTCACACCATGTGGGCGGCCCGCGACCGAGCCGAGGTCATGGACACCGTCGTGGAGATCGAGTCCCTGAAATCCACCCTCGACGCCCTGGAGCTCGGTGTGGTCCGTGAGCTCGAGGCCACGCAGTGCGGTCAAGGAGGTCGGGTGGGCCTCCACCGCGGACTTCCTCACCGCCGTCGCCGGGGGCCACAAAGGCTGTGGGCAGGCGATGGTCCGGTTGGCGACCGCCGTTGACGAACCACTACTGACCCCGGTAGGCGAAGCGCTGGCCGACGGGTGGCTCTCGACCGCGAAGGCCCACGTCGTCCGGCACGCGATCGACGACCTCCCCGGCAACGTCATGGTCCGACAACGTGGCCTCGAAGTGATGTTGACCGAGGCCAAGGCGCTGGATGCGACCGAGCTGCGGAAAGTCGCCAGATACCTGGTGTCCCGGATCGACCCCGGAGGCGACGAGCGCCGTGCCGAGAGGGAGCTGGACCGGGAGGAACGCGCCGCCCACCTCGGCCGCGAGCTGTCCATCCGGTTCGACGGCGCCGGGGGTGCCCGGATCAGCGGCCGGTGCGCCTCCGAGGACGCAGCGAGGCTGAAGGCGACCCTGCTGCCCCTGTCCAGACCGGTCCCCACCAACGACCCCGCCAACGGAGGAGTCTGCGACCCCGGCAGCTGTCGGGTCCCGGGGTGTGGTCACGACGGCCGCGACCCCCGTGACCCCCGTGACCATGGGACCCGGATGCTCGACGCCCTGCTCGACCTCTGCGACCGCGCCGCCACCGCCGAGGTCCTGCCCGAGTGCCACGGCGCCACCCCACGGGTCTCGGTCACCATCGACCTGACCGACCTGGTCCAGCAGTCGGGGTTCGGCACCACCGAGACCGGTGAGGACCTCACCGCCACCACCATCCGCAGGATGTGCTGCGACGCCGACCTCATCCCCCTCGTCCTCGGCACCCAGGGCGAGGTCCTCGACGTCGGCCGCCAACAGCGTCTGGTGACCACCGCGATGTGGAAAGCACTCGTCGCCCGCGACCACCACTGCCGGTTCCCGAACTGCACCAGACCACCGGTCATGACCCACGCCCACCACCTCGTCCACTGGGCCGACGGCGGAGAAACGTCACTGACCAACCTGATCCTGCTCTGCGGCCACCACCACCGGCTGGTCCACGCCGGACCCTGGCAGATCCGAAGAACCGGACCCAACGACTACGCCTTCGACCCACCACCCGGCACCCGACGACGGGCTTCGAGCGGGCTAACGCCGGATGGCTGACCCTCGTGGACCTCAGCGCGCGAGCAGCACCAGTGACGAGAGGGCCACGAGCCAGCTGACGAAGCTGCCGACGAGGAAGTACTCCGTCAGCCGATGGACCCATTTCTGGTCGGTCCTGGACTGGAGCTCGGGCCAGCGCAGCAACCCCTTGGCGGCCACCACGATGCTGGCCGCCGTCAGCTGTCCGGCCAGCCCGAGCCCGAGAATGAACACGCGTTCCATGGGACCCAGCAGACGGCCACCCTTCAGCTGCTGCTCGGGATCCTCAGCCGTGTCGTGCTGGGCCGGGTTGGTCGTGCCGGTGGCGGTGAGCACGAGTCGTACGACGACGTTCCCGGTGCTCAGCTGCACCAGGAACGCAGCCAGCAGCAGGAGGGCCCGGTCGGCCGACAAGCCCTGGAGGACCGGCACGCGGACGGCGTCGAGCCACTCGCCCAGCAGGCCGTCGGCCGGTCCGGCCCACGGGGAGGTGAGCACGCCCATCAGCAGGCCGCCGCAGAGCACGAGCAGCGGCGACCACGGCCTGTGTCCGGCGAAGGCCCGCGTGACCGTCTGCCCCCAGACGACCACGAGACCGGCGATCACGGCCAGGGCCACGACGTCGTCGATCTCGGTCAGCCCGGCGAGGAGCCCCACCCACACCGCCACCGCTGCCCCGACGCACTCGTTGACGACCCGGACGGGCCTGATCGAGTGCCCGAGGTCGGCGACTGCGAGGCCGATCAGCAGCACCGCGATCCAGCTCATGAGCTCACCCTCCTCAACAGCTCGTCGGCCGCGACGATCACAGCCAGACCGTCGTTGCGGACCCGCTGCGAGACCGCAGAGGCCGAGATCCCCTCAGCCTCCGCCAGCTCCACCTGGGTGGTGCCGTCGAGCGTGCCGCGCAGAAGCCGCAACGACCGTTCCGAGAGAGAGCCAACCATCTGGTCCCGACAGAGCAGGGCAGCATTGACCGCGTCGGGGCCGCCGCGGGCGCCATCCCCGCCCCCGTCTGGGCCCCCGTCCGAGCCCCCGTCTGGGCCCCCGTCTGGGCCCCCGTCTGGGCCCCCGTGCTGGTCCTCGTCCTGGTCCTCGTCGGCACGAATGTAGGCCGTACGGAGATGACGCATCACTGCCCTGCCTGCTTCGAGCTTGACCGTCTCGATGGCCTTGCGGGCGGCCCACCAACCCGGCCCGTCCTCCACCCGGGGGACCTCGGACAGGATCGCCACGCGTCCCCAACCGACCCCGTGGCGCAGGTCGTGCTGCAGCCCCGCGTCGACGGACAGGTGCAGCCGTAGCCAGAGGGTGGCGTGCAGCGCCTCCCCCAACGTCGCGAAGCAGCCCTGGAACTCGTCGCCCACCGTGATCCGCAGGGGTACGACGGGCGCCAGCTCCGCGTTGGCCCGGTCCAGCAGGGTGACCAGGCCGGCGTGCAGGGCCGACCGGTTCGGTGAGGTCCGGGACTGCACGACGTCACCGATCAGGGTGGCCACAGAAGTCCCGGGCTTCATGATCGACATATGAAGATCATAACTTACTTTTGACCAGATGGAGCCAGGTACTTATCCCCAGAAGACCCGATCCACGATCGCCCGGGCCCGCCTGGCCGAACGCAGGTAGTCGTTCAGCATGTCGTCGCTCTGCCCGGGACCGTACTGCAGGATGGCCGCCACCGCAGCGCGCTCACGGGCGTCGCGGGGCAGCTGGTCGGCCGGCTTCCCCCGGACCTGGACGGTGGCGTTGCGCGCCCGGCTGGCGAAGCGCCAGGCCTCGGCGAGGCCTTCGGCATCAGCAAGGTCGATCAGATCGTGCTCGACCGCGACCTGCAGGGCCTCGAGCGTCTTGGTGGTGCGCAGCTCGGGGATCCGTCCCGCGTGCTCCATCTGGAGGAGCTGCACGGTCCACTCCACGTCCGAGAGTCCGCCGCCACCGAGCTTGAAGTTCGTCGCCGGGTCGGCACCACGAGGGAGCCGCTCGGAGTCCACCCGCGCCTTGATGCGGCGCACCTCCACCACGTCGTCCCGGGTGAGCCCCTCCACCGGGAAGCGCAGCGGGTCGATCAGGTCCTTGAACCGGGCGCACAGGTCCGGGTCCCCCACGATCGGCGCTGCCCGCAGCAACGCCTGGGCCTCCCAGACCGCCGACCACTTGCCGTAGTAGGCGGCGTAGGACTCGAGCGTGCGCACCAGCGGCCCCTGCCTGCCCTCCGGCCGCAGCGTGGTGTCCACCTCGAGGGACGGGTCGCGTGACTGCTCGGTCAGCAGCCGGCGTACGTCGTTGGCCACCGCCTGGGCCATGGTGGCTGCCTGCTGCGGGTCGGCCCCCGACAGCGGCTCGTGGACGAACATGACGTCCGCGTCGCTGCCGTACCCCAGCTCGTAGCCGCCGTAGCGGCCCATCGCGACGATCGCCATCCGCGTCGGCATCTCGGTCTCGCGCGTCGCCTCGACCCCGCGGATCGCGGCGTGGAGCGTCGCGTCGAGGGTGGCACTGGTGACGTCGGTCAGGGCGTAGCCCACCTCGGCGACCCCGAAGGGCACGCACAGGTCGGCCACGCTGATGCGCAGCAGCTCCCGCCGCCGGATCGCCCGGATCGCCAGCACCGCGTCCTTGGCGTTGTCCCGACGCTCGGCGGCGGACCGCATCTCCTTCTGCACCGCGTCACGACCCAGCGGCTCGAGCCGTTCCTGGTCGCCGAGGATCACCACCCCCTGCGGCTCGCGCTGCAGGAGGTCGGTGGCGTAGCGGCTCGTGGCCAGGATCTGCGCCATCCGCTGAGCCGCCTGCCCCTCGTCACGCAGGAGCCGGAGGTACCACGGGGTCGAGCCCAGCGCCTCGGAGATCTTGCGGAACCCGAACAGGCCGGCGTCGGGGTCGGGAGCGTCCGCGAACCACTCGAGCATGACCGGCAGCAGCGTCCGCTGGATGTGGGCGGTGCGGCTCAGCCCCTTGGTCAGCGCCTCGATGTGGCGCAACGCCGCCTTGGGGTCGAGGTAGCCGAGCGCAGCCAGGCGTGCCTCGGCCGACTCGGGGCTGAGCCTGGCCTCGCCACCGACCCGGGCCACCGCGGAGAGCAGCGGGCGGTAGAAGAGCTTCTGGTGCAGCCGACGCACCTCGCGCTGGTGGTACTGCCACTGCTTGTTGAGCTCGTTGACGGGCTCCTTGGTGTAGCCGAGCGAGCGACCGAGCCGGCGCAGCGAAGGTGCGTCCTCGGGCATGACGTGCGTACGACGCAGCTGGAACAGCTGGATGCGGTGCTCGAGCGTCCGCAGGAAGGAGTAGGCGTCGTGCAGGGAGCGGCCGTCCTCGCGACCGACGTAGCCGCGGTCGGTCAGCTGCGCCAGCGCGCTGAGCGTCGTCGGCTGACGGATCTCCTCGTCGGCCCGCCCGTGCACCATCTGCAGCAGCTGTACGGCGAACTCCACGTCGCGCAGCCCGCCGGAGCCCAGCTTGAGCTGGCGTTCCGCCCGGTCGGCGGGGATGTGGTCCAGCACGCGCCGACGCATGGACTGGACCTCCTCGACGAAGCCGTCACGACCCGCCGCTTCCCAGACCAGCGGGCCGATGACCTCGGAGTACCGCCGGCCGAGCTCCAGGTCGCCTGCGACCGGCCGCGCCTTGAGGAGGGCCTGGAACTCCCAGGTCTTCGCCCAGCGTTCGTAGTAGCCGAGGTGGCTGGCGATGGTGCGGACCAGTGGTCCCGACTTCCCCTCGGGACGCAGGTTGGCGTCCACCGGCCAGATGGTGCCCTCGCGCGTCTGGTCGGAGCAGGCCTGCATCAGGCACGAGGCGAGCTGGCCGGCCGCCCGCATCGCGGTCGACTCGTCGTACCCCTCCACGGGCTCGGCCACGAAGATCACGTCGACGTCACTGACGTAGTTCAGCTCGTGCCCGCCGCACTTGCCCATGGCGATCACCGAGAGCCGACAGCTCAGCGCCGCCTCGCCCACCTTGGCGCGGGCCACCGCCAGGGCACCGTCGAGCGTCCCGGCGGCCAGGTCGGCGATCTCCGCGGCCGCGTCGTCCAGGCCGAGGTGGTGGGCGAGGTCTCGTGAGGCCAGCCGCAGCAGGACGCGGCGGTACTCCACCCGGAGCGCATCCAGGGCGGCCGCGTGGTCCAGGGTCGCGACCGGAGACGCGTCGTCGGGATCGGCGCCGACGGCACGGAGCAGCCCCGCGCGGATGGCGTACGCCGGTGGCCGGGTCGAGCCCAACGTCGGGTCCGTCAGCTCGTGCCAGTGGTCCGGGTGGCGACGGAGGTGGTCACCCAGGGCCTGGCTGGCCCCCAGCACCGAGAGCAGACGCATGGACGTGCCCTCGTCGTCCGCCACCTCCTGCAGCAGCCGGGCCCGGTCGTCGACGGCGTCGGCCAGCGCGACCAGGGCCGACAGGGCGAGGTCCGGATCGGCGCTGCGTCCGATCAGGGGTGCCAACGGCCTGACGACGTCGCCGAGCTCACCGAGCAGCCGCTGGGCGCGCTCGGTGTCGAAGAAGCCCAGTCGCGCCAGGTCGCCCCAGCTGCTCGTACCGTCAGGTGCCACCGGGCGAACCTATCGTCACTGCTGTGGCGCAGCCTCGCTCCCGCCACGGATCGTGAGGACCTGGTCGAGGCCGGTCAGGGCGAGGAGGTGCAGGAGCCGGGGCTGGACGCAGACCAGCTCGAAGGCCCCGCCGCCGGCCACCTGCGCCCGGTGCGTCCCGATCAGGACGCCGAGGCCGGTGGAATCCATGAAGGTCACGTCGTCGAGGAGCACCACGATCCGCTCCTCCCCCTGCCGGACCAGCTCCGCCAGCTCGCGCCGCAGCAACGGCGCGGTGTGCACGTCCACCTCGCCGTGCACCGTGAGGCTGGCTCCGCTGGCGCAGAGGCGCAGGTCGGTCGCGAGGGCTTCCGGTAGGGCGAACGCTGCAGTACGTGAGGAGGTGACCATGCCCCGAGGGTGTCGCGTCGGGGCGACCGCCGACATCCGTGCAGGTACTCAGATGGTGCACGAGCCGCTGGATCACCGGCTGGGTAGCCGTGCGGGTCAGATGACGGGGAGCATCCGGTCGCGCTCGAAGGCGGAGACCTGGCCCTGGTACTCCTCCCACTCCGCGCGCTTGTTGCGGAGGAAGAACTCGTAGACGTGCTCGCCGAGGGTCTCGGCCAGCAGCTCGGAGTCCTCGGCGATGCGGATGGCGTCGTGCAGGGTCTTGGGGAGCTGCTCGAGACCGAGCGCCTTGCGCTCACGGGGGTTGAGCGACCAGACGTCGTCCTCGGCCTCGCGCGGGAGCTCGTAGCCCTCCTCGATGCCCTTCATGCCGGCCGCGAGCACGACGGCGTAGGCGAGGTAGGGGTTGCACGCCGCGTCGATCGTCCGCAGCTCGATCCGCGTCGACTGCCCCTTGTTGGGCTTGTACATCGGCACCCGCACCATCGCGGACCGGTTGTTGTGGCCCCACGACTTGTACGACGGCGCCTCGCCGCCGCCGATCAGGCGCTTGTAGGAGTTGACCCACTGGTTGGTGACACAGGTGATCTCGCTGGCGTGGTGCAGGATCCCCGCGATGAAGTGGCGGGCGGTCTTGGAGAGCTGGTACTCCGCGCCGGCCTCGAAGAACGCGTTGGTGTCGCCCTCGAAGAGCGAGACGTGGGTGTGCATCCCGGAGCCCGGGTGGGTGGTGAACGGCTTCGGCATGAAGCTGGCCCAGATGCCCTGGCCCAGTGCGACCTCGCGGACCACCGTGCGGAAGGTCATGATGTTGTCGGCCGTGGAGAGGGCGTCGGCGTACCGCAGGTCGATCTCCTGCTGGCCAGGACCTCCCTCGTGGTGGCTGAACTCGACGGAGATGCCCATCGACTCGAGCATGTTGATCGCGTCGCGGCGGAAGTCCGAGCCCCGCGACTGGGCGGTGTGGTCGAAGTAGCCGCTGCGGTCGACCGGGATCGGCTCCTCACCCATGCCGGGGCGGCCCTGGAAGAGGTAGAACTCGATCTCGGGGTGCGTGTAGAAGGTGAAGCCCTTGTCGGCGGCCCGCTGCAGCGTGCGCTTCAGCACGAACCGTGGGTCGGCGTACGACGGGGAGCCGTCCGGCATCATGATGTCGCAGAACATCCGTGCCGTGGAGGGGCCGTCGCCACGCCACGGCAGCAGCTGGAAGGTCGCGGGGTCCGGGTGGGCCAGCATGTCGGCCTCGGTCACCCGGGCGAAGCCCTCGATCGCGGAGCCGTCGAACCCGATGCCCTCGGAGAAGGCGTTCTCCAGCTCGGCCGGGGCGACCGAGACCGACTTGAGGTAGCCGAGCACGTCGGTGAACCACAACCTGACGAACCTGACGTCGCGCTCTTCGAGTGCGCGGAGAACGAAGTCTTCCTGCTTGCCCATGGGCTGAGCCTAGGCCAGAGCAGAGAACGCCTGCGCCAGCGGGCGCCAACCCGCTGCGAGTTCGTCGCGGGCGGCCTCGACCCGGGCCAGCACATCGTCCAGGACACCCTCGTCGTAGCGGTCGCGGTCGTCCTGCGCCCAGCTCGCCAGGATCTTCGCGTCGACCTCGGGGTGGAGCTGCACCCCCCACACGGTCGGGGCGAAACGTGCCGCCTGCAGCTCACCTCCCGGAGCCACGGCGAGGACCTCGGTGCCGTCGGGTGGGTCGAGGACGACGTCGTCGTTCCAGTGCACTCCCGACGTGGTGCCCACCAGTCCTCGGGTGAGGTCGTCGTGGTGGGCGTCCTCGGTCCAGCCCACCGGCAGCAGGCCGAGCTGCTGCCCACCGGGGTTCCGTCCGGTCGCACCGCCGAGGGCCACGGCCACGAGCTGGTGGCCCAGACAGATGCCGAGCGTGGGTACGGCGCTCCAGGCCGCCTCCCGCACGAGCTGCTTCGTCCGGGTCAGCCACGGGTGGGTGTCGTCGTCGTGGGCCCCCATCGCGCCACCGAGGACGAGCAGCGCCTCGTGGTCGGCGAGATCGGTGGGCAGGTCGAGGCCGGCGTAGGGACGGCGTACGTCGAGCGTGCACCCGGCCTCGACGAGCCAGTCACCCATCCACGCGGGTGGGCAGTCGTCCTCGTGCTGTACGACGAGGACACGGCGCTGTCCGGCCATGGCTCAGGGGGCCGGCGCGAGGATCCAGAGGACCTCGCAGGTCTCGGCGCCAGGGTTCCTCCAGGTGTGCGGAGCGTTGCCGGGGAACGTCAGGGTGTCCCCTGGCCGGAGCATCTCCGAGCCCGACTCCAGCACCACCTCGAGCGTTCCCGAGAGCACGTAGGCGCACTCGGCCTCGCACGCGAGGGCGTAGAGCTCCTCCCCGCCGCTGCCCCCCGGCTCGATCACCGAGTGGATCACCTCGAGGGCGGCCTGGGTGCCGGGTGTCACGAGTCGTTCCACGGCGCCGTGGCCGCCGAAGTTGATGAGCCGCCCCTCGCCCGCGCGCAGCACGGCCGTCGCCGGAGGGTCGAACAGGTCGCCCACCCTGAGCCCGAGGATCTCGCAGACGGCGACCAGCGAGGCCACCGAGGGCGACACGTCGTCGCGTTCGAGGCGGCTCACGAAGCCCTTGGTCAGCCCGGCGGCCAGGGCCACCTGGTCGAGCGTGAGCGAGCGTTGGTTGCGCGCCGCCCGCAGCCGGGCGCCGATCAGCACGGCGGGGCGGTCCTGCCCGGGGTGCGCCACCCGTGGCCGCCTGCTGGTCATGGCTCCAGTTCTATCGCAACCGCGCGCACGGGTCCCCCGTCGGCCCCGGTGAGGCGGATCGGCGTGCACACGACGAGGAAGTCACCCGCCGGCAGGCCCTCGAGGCGGAAGTTCTCACCGATCACGCCGCCGAGCCGCGAGATCAGGTGGTGACTGGGGAAGCCGACACCGGGGTGGGTCTCGTCGGGGGTCTCGTCGATGTTGATCGCGTCGATGCAGAAGGTGCGGACCCCCAGGTCGAGCATCCGTTCGCAGGCCTCGGCACCCAGGAACGGGTGCTCGAAGTACGTCGGGGTGCCGTAGTGCGCGCTCCAGCCCGTGCGCAGCAGCACGATCGCACCGGGGCCCAACCGATCCGCGACGGGCTCCACGTGGCTCCAGCCGATCTCACCGCGAGGCGGCAGCCCCGTCGCGTCGACCAGCACGCCGGGCCCCACGAACCGCTCCACGGGGATCTCGTCGAGACGCAGGCCGTCCGGCTCGAAGTGGTACGGCGCGTCCACGTGGGTGCCCGACTGGGAACCGATGTGCACGTCGAGCAGGTTGAACCCGTCCCGCTCGATGGTGCTGTGCACCTCGAACCGGGGTTCCGGGTCACCCGGATAGACGACCGTCCCAGCGTCCACCGGCACCGACAGGTCGACGACCCTGATGACTCTCATGGGCAACAACTATTGCATGTGGGTAAACAAGCACCTAGCGTTCGTCGCAACTTCCTGCCTGCGGGCCGGCCCAGAGGAGCAG
The DNA here is from genome assembly GCA_963843775.1 of uncultured Actinomycetota bacterium. Classification (GTDB taxonomy): domain Bacteria; phylum Actinomycetota; class Actinomycetes; order Propionibacteriales; family Nocardioidaceae; genus Marmoricola. The sequence goes on along the minus strand of CAWJLT010000008.1, from coordinate 786,954 downwards.
CCATGAGCAGTTCAGCCCCCGACGTACCGATCACGCGGCCGAAGGCCACCGAGGTCGAGCAGCACGGCATCGACACCATCCCGCCGCACCACCGGCACTCGGGCCCCCTCGACCTGTTCCGGATCCAGTTCGGCGGAGCCAACACCTTCGCCACCGTCATCCTGGGCACCTTCCCGATCCTGCTCGGGCTCTCGCTGTGGCAGGCGGTGGCCGCCACCGTGGTCGGTGTCCTGGTGGGTTCCCTGTTCCTCATGCCGATGGGCCTCTTCGGCCCCCTGACCGGGACCAACAACGCCGTCGCCTCCGGCGCCCACTTCGGCGTCCGCGGTCGGGTGCTCGGCTCCTTCCTGTCGCTGCTGACGGCGATCTCGTTCTACTCGATCTCGGTGTGGGTCAGCGGCGACGCCCTGGTCGGCGCCATGATCCGGCTCTTCGGGACCCCGGACTCCGACCTGCTGCGAGGCGTCATCTACGCGCTACTCGGCTCGATGGTGATCGTGGTGGTCGTCTACGGCTACGCCTTCATGCTGCTGGTGAACAAGATCGTGGTCTTCGGCAACACGATCCTGATCGCCCTCGGTGCCATCGCCTACTCCGGTCAGGTCGACCTCTCCTTCGACCCCGGCCCCGACGGCTACGCGCTGGGCAGCTTCTGGCCGACGTTCGTCCTCTCGGCCCTCATCGTCATGGGCAACCCGGTCTCCTTCGGCGCGTTCCTCGGAGACTGGTCGCGCTACATCCCCGAGCGCACCGCCCCGCGCTCGCTGCTGCTCGCCACCCTGGGAGCACAGTGCGCCACGCTGGTGCCGTTCCTGTTCGGCGTCGTCACCGCCACCATCGTCTCGGGGGAGTCCGACTACATCGTGGCGCTCATCAACGCCTCCCCGCTCTGGTACGCCGTGCTCCTGATGGTGGTCGCCTTCCTCGGTGGGCTCTCGACCGGCATCACCTCGCTCTACGGCACCGGGCTGGACTTCTCGTCGGTGTTCCCGCGGTTCAGCCGGGTGCAGGCGTCGCTGTTCATCGGTGCGCTCGCCTTCGTGTTCATCCTGGTGGGCAGGCTCGCCTTCGACCTCATCGACAGCGTCAACGCCTTCATCGGCGCGATCGTCATCTGCACCGTGCCCTGGATGGTGATCATGACCATCGGCTACGTCGTACGCCGAGGTCACTACAGCGCCGTCGACCTGCAGGTGTTCAACCTCGGCATGCGAGGCGGCGCCTACTGGTTCGAGAACGGGGTCAACTGGCGCGGCATGGCCGCCTGGATCCCCGCAGCGGTCAGCGGCCTGCTCTTCGCGAACTACCCGCCCCTGATCGAGGGACCGTTCCGCAACGCGGCGGGCGGGGTCGACATCAGCCTCCCGGTGTCCATCGGGCTGGCCGCCCTCATCTACGTGGCGATGCTCTTCGCCTACCCGGAGCCGCGCTACGTCTTCGGCCCCGACGGACCCCGCTGGGTGCCGTCCCGGGACGCGGAGGTTCCCGCGGTCGTGGAGGATGCCGGCGCCTCCTCCCACCGGCAGATCATGCGCAACCGCAAGACTGACGCTGCCGCCGTCGACGAGCTGAAGGAAGGTCAGCCGCATGCCTGAGCAGACCGAGCACACCGATCCGGGCCCGGAGCACGGCCAGCCGCCCCGCATCGTCGAGGGCAGCATCGTCGGACAGGTCGACAACACCCGGGTGCCGCGCTTCGCGGGCCCTCCCACGTTCGCCCAGCTGCCACGCATCGACGAGGTCGGGACCGCCGACGTCGCCGTCGTGGGGGTGCCGTTCGACGCAGGCGTCTCCTACCGTCCCGGCGCGCGCTTCGGACCGTCCCACATCCGGGCGTCCTCGCGGCTGCTGCGGCCCTTCAACCCGGCCACCGGGGTGTCGCCCTTCGCCGCTCAGCAGGTCGTCGACGCGGGCGACATCGCCGCTAACCCGTTCTCCCTCGAGGAGGCGGTGGCGCAGGTGGAGCGGTCCGCGCGCGGGCTGCTCGAGCACGCCCCCCGGTTGCTGGTGCTCGGCGGCGACCACACCATCGCGCTGCCGATGCTGCGGGCGCTGGCCTCCGAGACTCCCGTGGCGGTGGTGCACTTCGACGCCCACCTCGACACGTGGGACACCTACTTCGGCGCCGCCTACACCCACGGGACGCCGTTCCGCCGGGCGTCGGAGGAAGGTCTGCTGGACACCTCGGCCTGTGTGCACGTGGGCACCCGCGGCCCCCTCTACGGGGCACGCGACCTCGTCGACGACCGCGAGCTGGGATTCGCCATGGTCCCGGCCACGGAGATCGACGCGCTCGGCGCCGCCGGCGTCGCCGAGCGGATCCGGGCCCGGGTCGGTCAGCGGCCCGTCTACCTGTCCATCGACATCGACGTGCTCGACCCCGCCTTCGCCCCCGGAACCGGGACACCCGAGGCGGGGGGCATGACCAGCCGGGAGCTGCTCGCGATCCTGCGCGGGCTGGCCGGGCTGGACATCGTCGGGGCCGACATCGTCGAGGTGGCGCCGGTCTACGACCACGCCGAGATCACCGGGATCGCCGCCGCCCACACCGCCTACGAGCTGTTGAGCGCGATGGCTCCGAACCCCGAGGACGTCCGATGACGCCGATCGACTTCGCCGACTCCCTGGTGGCTGCCTTCGCCGCCAGCGACGCCGAGCGCTACTTCGCCCACTTCGACCGGGACGCCACCTTCCTCTTCCACGACACTCCCGGCCGCATCGAGTCCCGCGCGGACTACGAGGCGATGTGGGCTGAGTGGGAGCGCGAGGCGGGCTTCCGGGTGGTGTCGTGCGCGTCCACCGGCCAACGCGTCCAGGAGTACGCCGACCTGGCGGTGTTCACCCACGACGTGCACACCGTGCGCGAGCTCGACGGGGACCGGGACGAGGTCTTCGAGCGGGAGACCATCGTGCTGCGCCGGGACGGCGACACCTGGACCTGCATCCACGAGCACCTCTCCCCCGACCCGCGTCGGGTCGAGGGCTGACCGAGGCTCAGGCGCGCGGCACGTTCTCCAGCTCGGCCAGCCACGCCGCCGGGCTGGCGTCGCTGGGCATCCGCCAGTCGCCCCGGGGGGACATCGTCCCTCCCGCACTCACCTTGGGTCCGTTGGGCAGGGCCGACCGCTTGAACTGGCTGGAGAAGAACCGCCTGATGAACACCTCGAGCCAGTGCCGGATCTCGGGGAGGTCGTAGGCGAGGTGTGACTTCTCCGGGTAGTTCGGTGGCCACTCCCCCTCCGTGGCGTCGGACCACGCGTGCCGGGCCATGAAGGCCACCTTGCTGGGGCGGGCGCCGTACCGCAGGACGTGGAAGAGCGTGAAGTCCTGCAGCGCGTAGGGACCGACGGAGGACTCGGTGCTCTGCGGTGTCTCGCCCTCGCGGGTCGGGACCAGCTCAGGAGTGATCTCCTGCTCGAGGATCGAGGTGAGCACGTCCCCGACCCCGTCCTCCCTGGGGCCGAGCTGCTCGCTGTCGACGACCCAGCGGATGAGGTGCTGGATCAGCGTCTTCGGCACACCCGAGTTCACCGTGTAGTGCGACATCTGGTCGCCCACGCCGTAGGTGCACCAGCCCAGCGCCAGCTCGGAGAGGTCACCCGTGCCGAGGACGATGCCCCTGCGCTGGTTGGCGATCCGGAAGAGATAGTCCGTGCGCAGGCCCGCCTGGACGTTCTCGAACGTGACGTCGTAGACGTCCTCCCCGGAGGCGAAGGGGTGGCCCATGTCCTCGAGCATCTGCCGTGCCGCCGGCCGGATGTCGAGCTCCTCGAAGGAGACGCCGAGGGCCTCGGAGAGGCGGGTCGCGTAGCCCTTGGTCGTCTCGCCCGTCGCGAACCCGGGCATGGTGAAGGCCAGGATGTCACTGCGCGGACGACCGAGCCGGTCCATCGCCCTGGCCGCCACGATCAGGGCGTGGGTGGAGTCCAGGCCGCCCGAGACCCCGATGACGACCTTGGGCTGTCCGATCGCCCGCAGTCGCTGCTCGAGCCCGGAGACCTGGATGTTGTAGGCCTCGTAGCAGTCCAGCGCCAGACGTGCCGGGTCGTCGGGGACGAACGGGAAGCGGTCGACCTTGCGCCGCAGCCCGATGTCGCCGTCCGGTGGGTCGAGGGCGAAGACGAGCACGCGGTGATCCTCGAACGTCTGGTTCTGGAACTTGCGGTTGTCGTCGAACGTGCCCTGGCGGAGCCGCTCCTGGCGGATGCGGTCGAGGTCGACGTCGACGACCGTGCGTCGCGGCCCGGACGGGAAGCGCTCGCTCTCGCCGAGGAGGTCGCCGCACTCGTAGACCATGGTCTGGCCGTCCCAGGACAGGTCGGTGCTCGACTCCCCCTCGCCCGCGGCCGCGTAGAGGTAGGCCGCCAGGCACCGCGCGCTCGCCGAACGGACCAGCAGCCGCCGGTCCTCGGCGCGCGCCACGGTGACGGGCGAGCCCGAGAGGTTCGCCAGCACCGTCGCACCCGCCAGCGCCGCACTGGCGCTCGGCGGGACCGGGACCCACATGTCCTCGCAGATCTCCACGTGCAGCGCGAGGCCGCGCACGTCGCTGGCCTCGAAGATCAGGTCCGGGCCGAAGGGGTACAGCACCCCGTCGAGGTCGATGTGCGCCGCGAACTGGTCCGCGCCGGAGGCGAACCAGCGCGACTCGTAGAACTCCCGGTAGGTCGGCAGGTGGCCTTTCGGCGCCACTCCGAGGATCGTGCCCCGGTGGATGACCACGGCGCAGTTGTAGATCCTGTTCATGTGGCGCAGCGGCGCCCCGACGACCAGCACCGGTCTGAGGTCGAGAGTCGCCTCGACCAGACCGCGGAGCGCGCCGGCCACCGCGTCCAGGAGCACGTCCTGCAGCACCAGGTCGTCGATCGCGTAGCCGCTCAGGCACAGCTCCGGGAACAGTGCGACCGCCACCCCCTCGTCGTGGCAGGCCTTCGCCTCGACCAGCACGGTCTCCGCGTTGGTGGTCGGATCCGCGATGGCGATGGGCACGGTGCACGCCGCGACCCGGGCGAAGCCGTGGCCGTAGGCCGAGTTGAAGTCCACGTCACCAGTGTTACAGAGCCGATGCCCGAGGATCGCCGGGTGAGGACGCGGTGGTGCGCACCAGGTGCCGCCTCACCCCCCGCGCGAGCTCCGGCGGTTGTGATCGACGAGACACCCCGCGCAGGGGCCACCAGGTCTAGCGTGGTCAGCGGTCCGGGGACTCCGATCGGGAGCCTCGAGAACACGCAAGGAGCTCGACGATGAGTGAAGAGACTGCCCCCTACGGAAGCGGAGCCGGCCCCACGAAGGCCCAGCCCGCCAGCGCCCCCGCCAAGCGCGTACGCACCCAGGTCCTGCGCGAGATGAAGCAGCGAGGCGAGCGGTTCGCGATGCTGACCGCCTACGACATGTACACCGCCCAGATCTTCGACGAGGCCGGCATCGAGGTGCTCCTGGTCGGGGACAGCGCCTCGAACAACGTCTACGGCAACGAGACCTCGCTGCCCGTGACCGTCGACGAGCTGATCCCGCTCACCCGGGCGGTGTCACGTTCGGTCACGCGCTCGCTGGTCGTCGGCGACCTCCCCTTCGGCTCCTACCAACGCTCGCCCGAGCAGGCCTACGACACGGCCGTGCGGTTCATGAAGGAAGGTGGCGCGCACGCCGTCAAGCTGGAGGGCGGCCGGGAGATGACCCCCCAGATCGAGCTGCTCAGCCGTGGCGGCATCCCGGTCATGGCCCACATCGGCTTCACTCCCCAGAGCGAGCACGCGCTGGGCGGCTACCGCGTCCAGGGTCGCGGGGAGACCGGCGACCGGATCCTCGAGGACGCCCGGGCGGTCGAGGCCGCCGGTGCGTTCGCGGTCGTGATGGAGATGGTCCCGGGCGACGTGGCCGGCCGGGTCACCGAGGAGCTCAGCATCCCCACCATCGGCATCGGCGCCGGGGCCGACTGTGACGGCCAGGTGCTGGTCTGGCAGGACGCCTTCGGGATGCGCAGCGGCAAGATGGCCCGCTTCGTCAAGCAGTACGCCGACCTGCACGGCGTGCTTCTCGACGGCGCGAGGGCCTACGCCGCCGACGTGCGCTCAGGTGGGTTTCCCGGGGTGGAGCACACGTTCTGACCTGAGACTGTGCCCGTTTTGAGATGATTCGCTGAAATCATGACAAAACGCTGCCAGAGCCGTCAGGATGGCGTGATCTGCCCCCGCACGTTCGGCTCTTCAGGGACACCTACATGGCGATCTTCGGCACCAAGAAGCGCAAGCGACGCAAGAAGAAGAAGCTTCGCGCCGTCAAGGTGAAGCACACCCCCAGGCCCAAGCCGAAGCCCGCCCCGAAACCGGCCCCGAAACCGGCACCCCGAAACCGGCACCCCAGCCGGCACCCCAGCCGGCACCCCAGCCGGCGACCCCGAGCGCCTCACCCGACCCCGCGACACCGTCGAACCAGCCCTGGGTCTCCCCGGTGCCCATCGCGACGTCGCGGGAACGGCTCTACCTGAACCGCTTCGGCACCGGGTTCACCCCCGCTGCCCTCGCCCGGCTCCGCGCCGCCGGCAGCCCGGAGGCCTGGCTGGCGGACCAGCTGAGCCCTGCCACCGTCCCCGAGTCCGCCAAGGTCGCGAGCGTCGACGCCTGGTTCGCTCCGCTGCAACGCACGCCGGCCGAGAAGAACGCCACCAACGCCGACGGCTCGAAGCAGGCGTGGCAGTACGGCCACGACCTCGGCAACTGGAGCATCCTGCGACGCATCTACTCCGAGCGCAGCCTGCTCGAGACGATGACCGACTTCTGGTCCAGCGCCATGCACATCCCGATCGGCCACGACCGCGCCTGGCTCTACCGCTTCGACTACGACGCCACCATCCGCCAGCACGCCCTCGGGACTTCGAGGACCTGCTGGTCGCCTGCTCCCTGCACCCGGCGATGCGGGTCTACCTCGACAACTGGACCTCGGTGAGGAACAAGCCCAACGAGAACCAGGGTCGCGAGCTGCTCGAGCTGCACACCGTGGGCCGCGACGCGGGCTACACCGAGGACATGGTCAAGGCCTCGGCGAAGATCCTGTCCGGCTACACCGTGGACTGGGGCAAGACCTTCGAGGCGAGGTACGACGCCAACGCGCACACCACCGGCGCGGTGCAGGTCCTCGGCTTCACCAGCCCCAACTCGGCCGCTGACGGCCAGGCCGTCACGATGGCCTACCTGAAGTACCTCGCGAACCACCCGGCCACGGCCCGGCGGATCGCTCGGAAGCTGGCCGTCGCCTTCGTCTCGGACTCCCCCTCCGACGCACTCGTCGACAAGCTGGCGGCCGTCTACACCAGCTCTGGCACCGACATCAGTGCCGTGCTCACCGCGCTGTCCACGGAGCCGGAGTTCCTGACCTCCGGCGGCCTCAAGGTGCGTACGCCGGTCGCCGACCTCGTCGCCACCACGCGGGCTCTGGACATCGACGTGCTCGCGCCGGTCTCCGGGACCTCCTGGGCCAATGCCGCCAACTACGTCCACGGCGGCGACCGGCTGTTCGGGTGGCCGCGCCCCGACGGCCCACCGCTCAACGGGGCGCCCTGGGCCTCGTCCTCGCGACTCTTCGCCAGCTATGACATGCACCAGAGCCTGTCCGGTGGTTGGTGGCCCAAGGAGGCCGCGACCTATCGCACCGCAGCGTCGTGGCTGCCGACGACGAGCCTTCGCTTCGACACCTACGTCGACCACCTGTGTCGCACGTGGCTGGGCCGGGCCGCCGACGCACGGCTGCTGAAGGCCGCCACGGAGGCCGTCACCGGGCCGCAGACCTGGGCCGTCGTGACCGCCTCGACCGTGGTCACCAGCAAGCACGCGCTGACCTCCTGGCTGTTCCCGCGACTCATCAGTGCCCTGCTCGACACCCCCGACCACATGACGACGTGAGGCACCCGATGATCGATCGCGCGACCGCCCCCGAGGACGCCTGCTGCCGCGACTTCTCCCGCTCACGCCTGTCCCGCCGGTCGCTGCTGCAGGGTGCCGCCGCCGTCGGCGGGTCCATGGCCGTGACGCAGATGTTCGGCGACGCCATGCTGCAGGCGACGTTCGCCGGCACCACGGGGGGCAGCACCCTGGTCGTGATCAGCCTGCGGGGCGGGATCGACGGCCTCGGGCTCGTCGTACCCCACGGTGACCCCAGCTACTACTCGGCACGGCCCTCTACGTCCGTCGCAGCCAACGCACTGCTCTGCAAGGACGCCATGTTCGGCCTGCACCCGGCGATGGCTCCGCTCGAGCCCCTCTGGAAGTCGGGTGAGCTCGCCGCGATCCAGGCCACCGGGCTCGCCGTACCCAACCGGTCGCACTTCTCGGCCATCGAGGCGGTCGAGGACGCCGACCCCGGCTCGGCGATCCGTTCGGGCTGGATCAACCGGATGATCGGTCTCGGCAGCGGTCACGGCACGCTGGACGCCGTACAGCTCGGGATGAACTTCCCGAGCACCGCCCTGACCGGCCCCCACCCCGTCCTGGCGACCCGGGACCTCAACGGCCTGCTGATACCGGGGCTCGAGGACCGTGCCACCCAGCGCTACCAGTCGCTCCAGACGGCCTGGGGCTCGGCACAGGGGCCCCTCGCGAACGGCGCCCGCGAGGCGGTGAACATCTCGAAGGGTCCGGGCGCGCAGCTCAAGGCGATGCCCGCCACCAGCGCGTCGTACCCGACGGTGTGGAACGCGACCCCCTTCGCCGAGCCGCTCAAGAACGCGGCGAAGCTGATCCGCGCCGACATCGGCACCGACGTCGTCGCCATCGACGCCGGCAGCTGGGACCTGCACACCGGCTACGGCACCCTCCAGTGGGGCTCCATGCAGAGCAGCATCTCCGGCTTCGCGCAGGCCCTGGCAGCGTTCATGACCGACCTCGGCACCCTGCGGTCACGTGTCACCGTGGTGACGATCTCGGAGTTCGGTCGCCGGATCGCCGAGAACGGCAGCAAGGGCTTCGACCACGGCTGGGGCAACATGATGCTCGTGGCGGGTGCGGGTGTGAAGGGCGGTCAGTACTACGGAAGCTGGCCCGGACTCGGCAGCGGCTCCCTGATCGACAGCGACCTCAAGGTCACCACTGACTACCGCAACGTCCTCGCTGAGATCGTCAGCAGGCGCTTCCCGGACCGGTCGGTGCCGGCCCTGTTCCCGGGGCTGGCCATCGAGCCCGTCGGCGTGATGGCCTGAGGGTCCACCCGGTCGACTGAGGGAGGCTCAGCCGCCCCAGCCGAGGTTGCGCGTGCCCAGGACGATGACGGGCAGCCAGACCACGAAAGCGACAGCGGGCAGCCAGGGCACCTGCCTGGGTCGTGGCAGGAACCAGGCCAGGGCGACCAGGAACAGCAGCACCCACAGCAGCAGGAACAGGACGGTCACCCACCAGGGAGCGACGTTCGCCGTCCCGAGGTCCAGGAACAGCATGCAGGCCATGCCGCCCATCCCCACGAACCCCCAGGGCGACAGCTTCTGCTTGGCCACGGCCGAAACCCTACGGGAACCCACGACTCTCGTTTAGCGTGAGGCCACGCGCCACCGCGCGCGCACTCTCGGAGGTTTCGTGAAGGTCCCCGCTGCCGCTCGCCCGCTCCTGCTGGCGCCTCTCGTGGTCTCCCTGGTCGTGGCGCTGTCGGCGCTCACCGGTTCCGTGGCCGCCGCCCCGCTGCCGGTCACGACCCTGACCCTGACGGCACCTGCCTCCGGGAAGGCCGGGCTGGCGGTGCCCTTCACCGTGGCGCTCCAGGACGCGGACAGCGCTCCCCTGGCCGAAAGGACCATCAGCCTGCAACGACTCGGCCCCACCTGGACCACGGTCGCCTCCGGAGCCACCGACAGCACCGGCCGCGTGGTCCTGGACGCCACCCTGCCCGCCGGGGTGACCAGGTGGCGGGCGTCGTACGACGGGGACGGCACGGCACAGGGTCCCTCCACCTCACCGGAGGTGGCCGTCAACGGGCTCCGCTACGCGAGCACCGTGACGCTGAGCGGCCCGTCGCGACTGGTCGACGAGACCAGCGGCACCCTCGCGATGCTCTGGACCGCGGCGGACGGCAGCCCCGTCCGCGGGCTCGTCACCGTCTACCGGCGTCTGGGGGCCGGCCCCTGGATCGCCTACCGCCGTGTGCTCACGGGGACCGACGGCCGGGGGTCGGTGCCCGTGGCACCGCGGGTCGACTCGACCTGGCGTGCGATCGGACCGGCCGGCACCTGGTGGCTGGGCGACACCTCCAACGACGTACGCATCGACAACCTGCCGCCCGCGGCGCCGGTCGCCTATCCCGCAGCCGCGCCCCGACCGGCGGGTACCCCCGCCCAGCCCCGGGCCACGGGTGCCGGGGCCAACGCGGTCGTCACCCCCGTTCCACGGGCCGTCTGGCGCTCGATGGTGCGGCGCAGCTGGCATCGCGGCTGCCCCGTCGGCCGCGCCCGGCTCAGGCTCCTCCGCATCAACTACTGGGGCTTCGACGGCTACCGCTACCGGGGTGAGATGGTGCTGAGCTCGGCCGTGGCGTCCCGCGCGGCCGGTGCCCTGCGCGACATGTACGACGGCCGCTACCCCATCCGCCGGATGTATCGCGTCGACCGCTTCGGCTGGAGCCGGACCCTCCGCGGTGCCAACGACTACGCCTCGATGAACGCAGACAACACCTCCGCGTTCAACTGTCGCAGCGTCGTGAACAAGCCGGGCGTCCGATCTCCCCACGCCACCGGCCGCGCGGTCGACGTCAACACCTGGGAGAACCCGTACCGCTCGGCGACCGGCCTGGTGCCCAACTCGTGGTGGGCGTCACGCAGCGACCCACGGACGGCGTGGAGGTCGACCTCCCACCCGGTGGTCAGGATCTGGCGCGCCCACGGCTTCCGCTGGACCTACGGCACCGCCGACAGCCAGCACGTCGACGGACGTACGGCACGCCTGGCAGGCAGCTTCACCGGCTGACGCGCCGGCGCCCCCGAAGGGTCAGTCCTCGAGGGTGTCGTCGTTCCACTTGGGGTCGTTGTCCCACTCCTCGTTTCGCTCCTGGGTCTTCTCCAGCGCGTGCGCAGCCTCGTCCTCGGTGGCGTAGGGACCGAGACGGTCGGCGTTCTTGCAGCCGTCCTTGCCCTCGACGGCATGGTGCTTGAGGCAGTACCAGTACTCGTGCTCGCTGTCGCTCATGCCGCTGAAACTACACTCGGCGCCGTGACTGCCATAGCCCCGGGAAGGATCTCCCCGCGCCGCCCCGTGCCCGCGAACATCCAGCGTCCGGAGTACGTCGACCAGGCCGCTCCCACACCGTTCACCGGCTCCGAGGTCAAGGACTCCGACACGATCGCTCGCATGCGGGTCGCCGGCAGGCTGGCCGCCGAGGCGAGGGACCTGGTCGGCTCGCACGTCGCCCCCGGTGTCACGACCGACGAGCTCGACCGCATCGGCCACGAGTTCCTGTGCGACCACGGCGCCTATCCGTCCACGCTCGGCTACAAGGGCTTCCCGAAGTCGCTGTGCTCGTCGGTCAACGAGGTGATCTGCCACGGCATCCCCGACAGCACCGTCATCGAGGACGGCGACATCGTCAACATCGACATCACCGCCTTCCTCGACGGTGTCCACGGCGACACCAACGCCACCTTCCTCACCCCTGGCGTCTCCCAGGAGGTGCGGGACCTGGTCGACCGCACCCGCGAGTCCCTCAGGCGTGCCATCAACGCGGTGAGGCCCGGCCGCCGCGTCAACGTCATCGGGCGGGTGATCGAGTCCTACGCGAAGAGGTACGGCTACGGCGTCGTACGCGAGTTCACCGGCCACGGCATCGGCACCTCCTTCCACTCGGGCCTGGTGATCCCCCACTTCGACGACCCGCACTACGACGACCTGATCGAGCCCGGGATGACCTTCACGATCGAGCCGATGCTCAATCTCGGCACCCACACCTGGGACATGTGGGACGACAGCTGGACGGTGGTGACCAAGGACAAGCGCGTCAGTGCACAGTTCGAGCACACCCTGCTGGTGACCGACACGGGCGCCGAGATCCTCACCCTGCCCTGAGCAGGACCAGGAGCAGGGACCGGGACCAGGGACCGGGGACCGGGGAGATCGCGGACCCGGCAGACGGGCGCGACACGATCTCGCTAGGGTCGCAGGGGTGACGAGCATGTTCGAGGACTACGCGACCGGCATGGGTTCGGCCTACGACGAGATGTACGACGTCGACACCGACCTCCGCACTCCCTACAGCCAGCTCCAGCCCTCCCTGCACGAGATGGGGCAGACCGAGCTGCAGAGCAGGGTCGAGGCCCTGCAGTCGAGCTACCTGGACCAGGGCGTGACCTTCGACATCGGGGGCGAGGAGCGGGCCTTCCCTCTCGACGTGCTCCCCCGTGTCATCGAGATGGACCAGTGGACCAAGGTCGAGGCCGGCGTGCAGCAGCGCGTGCACACCCTGGAGAAGTTCCTGGCCGACGTCTACGACGCGGGGCGCGTGCTCGACGACGGGGTCGTCCCGCGCAACGTCGTCACCACCTCGTCGCACTTCCACCGCGCCGCGGCCGGTATCGAGCCTCCCAACGGCGTCCGGGTCCACGTCAGCGGCATCGACCTGATCCGCGACGACCAGGGCGAGTTCCGGGTGCTCGAGGACAACGTGCGCGTGCCCTCCGGTGTCTCCTACGTGATGACCAACCGCCGGGCGATCGCCGCGGCCCTGCCGGAGACCTTCGCCGAGCACCGGATCCGCCCGGTGGCCGGCTACCCCCAGAAGCTGCTGACGGCCCTCCGCGCCGCGGCCCCGGCCGGTGTCACCGAGCCCAACGTCGTCGTGCTGACGCCCGGCGTCTTCAACGGCGCCTACTTCGAGCACGCCCTGCTGGCTCGCACGATGGGCGTCGAGCTCGTCGAGGGCCGCGACCTCGAGTGTCGCCGCGGCCGCGTCATGATGCGTACGACACAGGGCCTGGAGCCGGTGCACGTGATCTACCGACGCGTCGACGACGAGTTCATCGACCCGGTGCACTTCCGGAGCAACTCGCTCCTCGGCTGCTCCGGGCTGCTCAACGCCGCCCGCGCCGGCAACGTCACCATCGCCAACGCGGTCGGGAACGGTGTGGCGGACGACAAGCTGATCTACACCTACCTGCCCGACCTCGTGCGCTACTACCTCGACGAGGAGCCGATCCTCAAGAACGTGGACACCTGGCGCCTCGGCGACGCGGACCACCGCGAGGAGGTCATGGACCGACTGGACGAGCTCGTCCTCAAGCCGGTCGACGGCTCGGGCGGCAAGGGCATCGTGATCGGCCCCCAGGCGAGCAAGGAGGAGATCGAGGAGCTGCGCGTCAAGGTGCTGGCCGATCCCCGGTCCTGGATCGCCCAGCCCGTGATCCAGCTGAGCACCGTCCCGACGTACGTCAACGGGATGATGCGCCCGCGCCACGTCGACCTGCGGCCCTTCGCCGTCAACGACGGCAACCGCGTCTGGGTGCTCCCGGGAGGCCTGACCCGCGTCGCCCTCGGCGAGGGCGAGCTGATCGTGAACTCCTCCCGTGGGGGCGGCTCCAAGGACACCTGGGTGCTGGCCGGCCACGGGCGCCACCAGGTGCAGCCCGAGCCCGAGCGCGTCGAGGTGCACTCCGCACCGCAGGACGTCGGCCCGGCCCTCGACTCCTTCTCCTCCCAGCACGACCAGCAACAGCAACAGCAACAGCAGCAGTCCCGGCCCGGGGTTCGCGGGACGCGCTCGCTCGAGACCGAGGAGGTGACGTCGTGCTGAGCCGGATCGCCGAGTCGCTGTTCTGGATCGGCCGCTACGTCGAGCGGGCCGAGGACACGGCGCGCATCCTGGACGTGCAGATGCAGCTGATCCTCGAGGACCCGGGTGTCGACGAGGAGACGACCTGCCGGAACCTGCTCTCGATCATGGGGGTGGAGTTCGACGAGAACGCGCCCATCGACACGACCGAGGTGATGCGCCTGCTGGCCTACGACGCCACGTCCACCTCCTCGATCGCGGCCACGATGGCCGCGGCGCGCGAGAGCGCCCGGCGCGCCCGTGAGACCTTGTCGACGTCGATGTGGGAGGCGATGAACACCACCTACCGCGCCATCCCCTCGGGTCACTTCCGCTCGATGCGGCCACCCGTGGCGTTCCGCTGGGTCCGTGACCGCGCGGCCCAGATCAACGGGATCGCCGAGGCGACGATGACGCGCGACGAGGGATACCAGTTCCTCGTCCTCGGGCGCTCCATCGAGCGTGCCGACATGACCTCGCGACTGGTGGCCACGGCTGCGATCACCTCGGGGTCGGCGTGGGGGACCTCGCTGCGTGCCTGTGGCGCCTACGAGGCGTTCCTCCGCACCTACAAGGGGCTCGAGACCGAGCGGGGAGCCGCTGAGTTCCTGCTGCTCGACCGACTGTTCCCTCGGTCGGTCGTCTTCGGTCTCAGCGAGGCCGAACGCTGCCTGGAGAGGCTGCAGTCCTCGGGCACCCGCGCCGGGTTCCAGAACGAGGCGCAACGGCTGCTCGGACGCACCCGCGCGGAGCTGGAGTACCGCTCGCTCAGTGACTTCGTGGCCGACCTGCCCAGCGAGATGGAGCGGCTGCAGCGGACCTGTGCGCTGGCCACCGACGCGATCAGCCGCCGCTACTTCGCCGGCGCCGAGGCGACCGAGTGGCACGGGGTGCGCGCATGAACCGCCCCGCACGCCGCTCCCCCGCTGGGGCGTTCGTTGCGCTTCCGACGACGAGGGGACCTCGATGAGCATGCAGCTGAGAATCGCCCACACGACCGGCTTCGAGTACGACGGGAAGGCGAACACCTCGTTCAACGAGGCCCGCCTCACACCGCTGACCCTGCCCGGCCAGATCGTCGTGCACTCGCGCGTCGAGGTGTCCCCCACCCCGTGGGCCTACACCTACCGGGACTACTGGGGTTCCCAGGTGACCGCGTTCGAGGTGCTCGATCCGCACACCTCACTGACCGTCACCGCCTCGGCCACGGTGCACACCGACCGGTCCCCCGTCGGTGAGCCGGTGATGAGCTGGGAGGAGATGCGCAGCGCGGAGGTCGCCGACGTCCACACCGAGTACCTCACCCTCCCCGAGCGCGTCGTACCGACCGAGGACCTGGTGGCCGCGGCGAAGGAGATCGCGGCCGCGAGCGCGACGCCGAGCGAGGCGGCGCGAGCCCTGTGCGCGCTGGTCTACAGCGAGGTCAAGTACGTCTCGGGCTCCACCACCGTCGATGCCTTCGGGGCTCACGCCTGGGCGGAGCGCTCGGGCGTGTGCCAGGACATGGCCCACATCGTCATCGGCGCCCTGCGCACGGTCGGCATCCCCACCCGCTACGTCTCGGGCTACCTGCACCCCAAGGTGGACCCCGTCGTGGGTGAGTCCGCCAAGGGCGAGTCGCACGCGTGGGTCGAGTGGTGGGACGACGGCTGGCGTGGGTTCGACCCGACCAACGACACCGAGCCCGGTGACCGGCACGTCATCGTGGCCACCGGCCGCGACTACAACGACGTGAAACCGCTCTCGGGCATCTTCTCCGGCTCGGGCACCTCGCGCATGTTCGTCGACGTACAGGTCACCCGCCTGCAGTAGTCCTCCCCGCGCTCGAGGTGCGGCGGCTTGCCACGTCAGGCAGGCTGGGCACTCGGGCGGTACGGCGAACCTCGCGACACCGCCAACGATCCGGGAGGCCCCATCCATGGCAACGACCGACACGACGAGCAGCTCGACCACGAACGGCGCACCGTCTGGCGGCGCCTCCGCGCCGACCGAGACCCCAACGAAGAGCGCAGCGAAGCGAGCTCCGGCGAAGAGGACCACGCCCGCCAAGAAGGCACCCGCGAAGAAGGCACCCGCGACGACTGCCGCCAAGAAGGCACCAGTAGCGAAGGCACCGACCAAGAAAGCACCGGCCAAGAAGGCACCGGCCAAGAAAGCACCGGCCACGAAGGCAGCCCCGGCGGAGCTCTCCACGGCCACGATCGAGCAGATCGCCCGTGAGACCGCTGAGCGCGTCGCACGTGAGGTCACCGAGCAGCTGACCCGTGGCCTCGCGCTCCTCGAGAAGGAGACCAAGAAGGCCCGCAAGGCCGCGAGCGAGGCGGCCGACCGCGCCGCCTCGGCTGCGGCCGCCCTCGACCCCCGTCGTGCCGGGAAGAAGAAGGGCAAGAAGTCCAAGAAGAAGTCCTGACCCGCCAGGGGTGGACCGGTGCAGACCCAGACCTCACGGTGGCCGAGTGAGGTAGCGACCAGGAGGTCACGGATGAACGCGAGACGCTGGACCATCTGCCTGCTCCGCGGGCACAAGTGGAACAAGATCTCCTACGGAGACCACGACGACAGCGGCCACTTCGTGAGGTGCCGGGTCTGCGGCTACGAGAACCACTCGGGCTCGGGGATCCGGCCCACGGGGATCGCCTAGGTCCCCGGACGTCCCGTCGGAGCATTCGGGGACGTCCGGGGCACACAGGCCGAGAGGGCGAATCGACCCATTTGTTGGTTTATCAAGGCATACTTGGGTCACGGTGAAACAGCCCACCGGAACTTCTCACTCCACCGTCCCGGAGGCCTGCGCCTTGATCTCGCTCACCTACATGAGTACCGCGACGACGCCGTACAGCACCGCGGACCTGAGTGCCCTGCTGGGCACGTCACGCCACAACAACCACGCGGCGGATCTCACCGGGATGCTCCTCTACGCCGGCGGGCACTTCATCCAGACCATCGAGGGCTCCGAGGACGTGGTCGAGACCACCTTCGCCCGGATCGAGCGGGACACCCGGCACCGCAACCTCTACATCGCCCTGCGCGAGGAGATAGTCACCAGGGCCTTCCCGGACTGGTCCATGGGCTTCGAGTCGATTGACCTCGGGGAGGCGTCCGGGATGCCTGGCTTCAACGACTATCTCGACGGCAAGCCCCTGTCCGAGGCAGCCGTCGGGAAGCTCGGCCACGCCGGCATCTTCCATCGCGTCTTCCGCGACAACATGCGCTGAGGGCCGAGCGCGCCAACGGGTTCAGATGCCGCCGCCACGACCTCCGCGAACGCGGCTGAGGATGAAGAGCACGAGCGCGACGATGGCCAGGATGACAAGAATGGTCCACAACATGGTGAGACTCCGTTCGATGGGTTGAGGTGCTGCCCACGGTCAGGGACCGCGCGCAACGATTGACTGCGACATCATGTGCCCCCGCGGGGCAATCTCGAAACATGGACACGCCCTCGTGGTCACCCTCGCCGGGGGGCGGCCGGGTGAGGCCCCTCCGGCGGGTCAGTCGGCCGTCGAAAAGCCCGGACGGCGCTGGTCGCGCGGCGCGCACTGCGCATGCGGAGGTGTCCGGCACGATGAGGGACATGCCCGACGTGACGACAGCCCCACCTCGGACCTCCCCGCTCGAGGCTCTGCGGACCGTGTTCGGGTACGACCAGTTCCGCGGCGAGCAGGCCGCCATCATCGACACCGTGGTCGCCGGTGGCGACGCGTTGGTGCTGATGCCGACCGGGGCCGGGAAGTCGCTGTGCTACCAGGTCCCGGCCCTTGTGCGGCCCGGTACCGGTGTCGTCATCTCGCCGCTCATCGCGCTGATGCAGGACCAGGTCGACGCGCTCGGCGCGCTCGGTGTCCGTGCCGCGTTCTTGAACTCCACCCAGGATCTCGAGGAACGCCGCCGAGTCGAGGCGGCCTACCTCGCTGGGGAGCTCGACCTGCTCTACCTGGCCCCCGAGCGCCTCTCGGTGCCCTCGACGCTGCAGCTGCTCGCGCGCGGCACGATCGCCGTGTTCGCGATCGACGAGGCGCACTGTGTGTCCTCGTGGGGTCACGACTTCCGACCGGACTACCTGCTGCTGTCCGTCCTGGGCGAACGGTGGCCCGAGGTGCCCCGCATCGCGCTCACCGCGACCGCCACAGCAGCAACCGCGGCCGAGATCGGGCATCGGCTCGACCTGGACTCCGCGACGAAGTTCGTCGCCAGTTTCGACCGACCCAACATCGAGTATCGGATCGTTTCCAAGGACAACCCTCGTGCCCAGCTGCTCACGGTGCTGCGAACCGAGCACGCCGGGGACGCCGGCATCGTCTACTGCCTTTCGCGCAAGTCGGTCGAGGAGACGGCCGCCTACCTGACCAAGAACGGCATCCCCTCTCTGCCGTACCACGCCGGACTGGACGCCTTGGTGCGCGCCGAACACCAGGCAAGGTTCCTGCGCGAGCCCGGCCTGGTGATGACGGCCACCATCGCCTTCGGCATGGGTATCGACAAACCAGACGTGCGCTTCGTCGCGCACCTTGACCTGCCGAAGTCCGTGGAGGGCTACTACCAGGAGACGGGTCGCGCCGGCCGCGACGGACTCCCGGCCACGGCGTGGCTGGCCTATGGTCTCGCTGACGTCGTCCAGCAGCGCCGCATGATCGACAGCTCCGAGGGCGACGCCGCCCACCGCCGCCGCCTCGGGCAGCACCTCGACGCGATGCTTGCGCTCTGCGAAACGGTCGAGTGCCGCCGCGTGCAGCTGCTGGCCTACTTCGGGCAGGACTCGACCCCCTGCGGGAACTGCGACACGTGCGCGACCCCGCCGCAGACCTGGGACGGGACCATCGCAGCGCAGAAGATGCTCTCCGCCGTGGTCCGCCTGAGCCAGCGTGGGCAGCGCTACGGCGCCGGGCACGTCATCGACATCCTGCTCGGCAACCCCACCGCGCGCGTGGTTCAGCTCGACCACACCACCTTGTCCGTGTTCGGCATCGGGACCGAGCTCGACGCGGCCGGTTGGCGCGGAGTTGTCCGTCAGCTTCTGGCGCGTCGTCTCCTGGCCGTGTCCGGTGATGGGTACGGCACCTTGGAGCTCACCGAGGCCTCCGCCGACGTCCTGCGCGGAGACCGCCCAGTCGCGCTGCGCACCGAGGCTCCCAAGGCCGCTCGCACACGCTCGTCGGGAAGCGCCCGCAAGACGAAGGTCAACGAGGTCCCACTCGACGCGGCCGGCGAGGCGAGGTTCGAGCGGCTCCGCGCCTGGCGGGCCGCGACCGCGAAGGAGGCCGGCCTCCCGGCATACGTCGTCTTCCACGACGCGACCCTGCGGCAGGTCGCAGCCGAAGCGCCATCGACGATGGGCGCGCTCGGCGGCGTCTCGGGCATCGGCGTGGGCAAGATCGAGAAGTGGGGCGCGGCTCTCCTCGAGCTGGTCGCCGGCTGATCAGGCACTCGCCGTGCCCTGCCAGGCACTACCGGAACTACACCTGCCGAACAGGCTTGAGAGTCGCACGTGATGTCGGGGACCGTCTTCTTCTACGCTCCGGAGACTGGTCGGGCCCAGACGTTGCCCCAGCAATCCGCCTCCAGCCGCACTCGATCCTCGCGTCTGCCGAGGGCAAGCGCGATCCACACCACCGCCCAGACGCCCGCAGTGACGAGCGTCATGACCGCGTGGAGGAGATGAGACACCGAGCGGCGATAGGCCAACACGACGCCATGGGGGCCATCGAAGACCACCGTGGCGCCGTTGGTCGTGACCTGATCCTCGGCGGCTAGCGCCAGAGCGTGATGGCGACGCTCAGCGGCGATACTGTTGTGCTGGTCGAAGTGAGTGGACGACTTGAGGCGGTCGGGGTGCAGGGAGTAGGCGGCGAGCGCCCACTGCCGACCGCTCCAACGCCTCCAGACGCTCCCGTCCCAGCGCATGTCTCCTACTTCGGGTTTGCGCCGCACGACTTCGCCCGTCGGTTCCACGATCTCCTGAGCCCTCGCCATGTGCTGAGTATGCATCGACGGACGTTCCCGCGGTGGCACCTGGTGCGCCCATGGGCTGCGAGCGCGCCCATCGGCACGAGCACGAGCGCGCACCCCACGAAAGATCCCGAACACAACCCTGCCGACCTTTTGCCGGATCTTGGCATGCCGCGCGGATCGCGGCAGGAGCGGGCGTGCGCGGAGAAAGCCGTGTCACCACGGATTCGCTCCGCATCGTCTGAGGTCAGCGGCGCAGCACCTTGAGGGGGATGCTGGGCTGGGCCGTGCGACCGAGCTGCACGAGCACGGCCCGGTACACGGGTCGCGCGTGCATACCGATCCGTGGCTGAGTGACACCGTCCGGGACGCAGTGACGGCTCGGGTCGCCACGTTCGTCCAATGACGTTTCTTCAAGATCTGGAAGGTGATGGTGTCGCCCCGGCGGACCGTAGGCACTCGCGCGGCCAGGGTGACGACCCTCTTGCGTGACCTTGCGAAGCTCGCGTCGTGCGAGTTGAGCTCGATGAACGAGGACCCGTCGGCCGGGACGAGCTTGGAGAGGTTTCCCATGCGGGCTGCGCCACCGAAGTACCGGGCCTGGTAGTCCCATCCCGGGCGCAGCGGGAAGTCCCGAACGAAGGAACCGTGCTCGTCGGTTCGCGTCCTGGTGACAAGAACGAACTCGTCGCTGAACCCGTCCGAGGGAGGATTGAGAAGGGGGCGGTCGGCGTACACGTCGACGACTGCGTTGGGCATCGGAGCACCCGTCAGTCCGTCCGTGAGCCGCCCGGAGAGGCGGATCCCGGTCGCCGCCCCGTTGGTTGAGGGCACGGTCGACATCGTGGTGACGGTTCCGTGGATGGTGATGGAACGTGCCGGGCCGAGGTCGTGCCGCGCTGCGCGCACACCACGAAGCCATCACCATCGATGTTGCCCGGGTCAGCCCAGCTCAACGTGACGTGCCCTATGTCGCCCAGCGCCGTGAGGTTCTGCACGGCTGCCGGGGACGAGGAGTCCGCCTCGGAGTGGACCGGGGTGAGCGTCACCACGACCATCGCCACCAGCGAGCATGAAGCCGCACGGAACCAGTTGCTCTTCATGAACCATCCCCCGATGTGCGCTCTCCCAGCAGTCACCGGTGAGTCAGGAGGAGATCAACTCCACGAACCGCCGCGGAAGGCGATTTCCGCATCTTCACCCCTCGGATGCCGGCACGGACAGCGGCACACCTCCCAGGCTTTTCAATGACAAGCGGCGGTCGTGGAGTCGTGTCCCCAGGCGACGTGTTCGTTGCCCCGCACGAGCTTGCGTCACTACTTCGCGTCGGTCCAGATCCGCGGCAGGCAGTCCGTCACAGTGCTGCAGGCGTTGAGCGCATCACCGCAGGTCAGAGGCTTGGTGCGGATGGGCTGGCTCATAGGCCGGGAAGGATCCCCGCCTGATTGAGCCTCGATGGGCATTGGTGGACATAGCGTCTGACCTGCGCAAACGCGATTTGAGACGTTGGCCGACCATGGTGAAGATTGAAAATCTTGGCCACAGTATGGCCACAGTAGATCGGTCCCGCACCTGCTACGAGATGCGTTGCACGAAGTCATTGACCCACGTGACAGCGGCCTCGACGTCTGGGAATACGTCGATGTCCTCGGCTGCAGTCGCGTACAGAGTTTCCCAGCCTGCGCCGGCAACAATCGTCGGCGGCCAGGTCTGCTGTCGTCGGTACTCGAAGAGCCGCACACACGTGGCCCGGACCTGAGACAGGTCGAGGTTCTCGCCCTTGTCCAGGAGTTGGAGGTCCACCAAGTCGCGAGCCCGTTCGCTGCCGGACTCGGAGAGCGCATGAAGTTTCTGGGCGACCTGATGGTTGGCGCGCATCACCGGAACCGGCTGGGGAGACTCCAGGCCGACGTCGGTGAACAGACGGCCGAGGTCATCGGCGAGGTAGCGCTCTGGATCCTCAGCATCGCCGAGCTCGTTATGGCCCAGCTCGAACTTCACCGTGCACCAGGCCCTGCCCTCGTAGGCGAGTCTGACGTCAAAGGGCTGCATGACGTACGCCGTGGGCACCGCGGCCGGCCTCGGCGCAGCCTTCTCGACCAGCCGTCCCGTGAACCCCGCCCAGCCGGCCACCAAGGACTCCTCGAACTCCGCACGGAACCGAGCCAAGGGCTGGACCCGCGCCGCATCGAGATCCTGGGTGAACCGCGTTACCCGTCCATAGCGCAGAGCCATTGCCGCGCCACCCTTGATGGCTCCCTCGGGCAGCATCTGTCCGACCACGACCAGCGCCATCCCGATGCGCCGACGCAAAGCCAGGCTCTCGTCTCCTTCGAGATTGCGAATGCGCTGGTCCAGGGAACGCACGCTCCGCGGGGCATCGACGTACCTCACGAGCGCAACGCCCTTCTGACCCGCTGCCACTCCCCCGTGGTCAAGAGCCCCTCCTTCCGGGCCTGCTTCGCAGCATCCATCAACCGCTCGTCCTCGATGCGCCCGCGAGACTCGAGGAGTGCCTCGGCCACGGTCTGCGACTCGAGGCCCTCGTAACGGGTCGTCTGAACGTCACCCTTCACACGAGTCAGCTCGATGAGCTGCGGGAGCTTGGGGCGGGTGCGCCTGCGCACGGCGACCTTGATCTGGCGCGGGTTGACGTCGGCGAGCCCAAACAGGGCGAGCACCGACTCGCCATGTAGGAACGCACCGTCGCCGGCGCGCAGCAGCGCCTCCGCGAACTGATCGAGGACGTGCGGTGGCACATCCGGCACGCGATAGAGCCCGTAGGCAATGTTCTCCAAGCCCCCGCGCGCAGCAAGCTTGGGCAGCTCTACTGCCGGCACCCCGGCCGCGGTCGCTTCCTTGGTGGTGACGTAGCCATAGTGATCAAGCGCGATCTCCCGCACGATCTCTCGATAGCTCGCTCCCGCAGTCATGTCACGACTATACCGAAACCGGTAGAGTTGTGACAGCCCGCAAACTACCACCTGGACGACGCCGGTCTGAGCGACCCCGGAGACCAGCCGAGGTTTGGTCCCCCTTGCTCCTCGACGCGAGCTGGATCCGCGCGAATCCGGCTTGCCCCTCAGGATGGGCGGGTCAGGAGAGCGAGCCCCCGACCGCCCACCGAGGGACCGTGCCTTCACGTGACGTTGAACCAGTCCCCCAAACGTGGCACACGGCGCAGCAGCACCTGGTCAAGCACGAGCACAAGCACGAGGCTGGCGCCGAACAGCGGCAGGAAGAGTCCCAGTGCGAGGAGTCCGACGGCCAGCACCGGGGTCGCCTTCACGGGCAGTCGACCCCGCGGCGCACCGATCGCGCGTTGCGCGCCGGGCTGGCGCCGGGGTCGACGGCGCCACCACATGAGCGGCCCCGAGACGCACATGAACATCACGGCGACGCAGAAGGCGGCTGAGGCCCAGAAGTTCAGTGTCCCCAGGCTCCGTCCTTCGTGCAGGCCGATGCCCTGGGAGACGACCTTGGCGAGGACCGGGTAGTCGTCGTAGCCGTAGGTCGAGACCACCTCGCCACCGAACCGGTCCACGTGCACGGACCGTTCGGCACTTGGGTCATCGAAGGCGTACCCGATGGCTGAGTAGACGCCCTTCTTGCCGTCCGGGAGAGCCACGGTCATCGGGTGCCGGAGCCCCCGGCCGTCGGCGACCTTGACGGCCGTGTCGATGTCCGCCACCGATGCCCCGTCGCCGGTGTCGCTGGAGGTGGGCACTTCGCTGTTGCCCAGGGCCCATGGCACCTCGTGCTGGTGGCTGTGGGGCAGCGACTCGTCCAGTGACGAGGTCGGGTTTGACTGCGCACCGGGGTCCAGGCTCCACAGCGAGGACCCTTGCGAGGTTGCGATCTGCTGCGCCTTGGCACCCCAGAATCCGGTCCAGGGCAACCCCGAGATCAGCAGGAACAGCAGACCTAGCCCGACGGCTGCGCCGACGACCGCGTGCCGGCTGCGCAGCGCTGCACCGGCCGCGCCGGCGGCTCGGCGGCGCGCCCGGGCGGCGCGGCCCTTGAAGAACAACACGTACCCGGTCAGTGCCATCACGATCGCCCAGCAGGCGCCGAGCTCGATGACGTAGTCGCCAGCGGGACCGACCATCAGCTCACCGTGCAACCGGACCGCCATACCGGACAGGGTGGTGTCGGGGTTCAGCGTGCCGAGCACCTTGTCGGTGTACGGGTCGACATACACGTCGCGCGTGGAGCCGTCCGCCACCGTGGTCGAGAACACGGTGGCGCGATCAGCGTCGCGTGGTTCGGTCATCGACACGATCGTCGCCTTCGGGTAGGCACGCTCGACGGCACGCTGCTGCCCGGCGTACGGCTGGGCGACCGTGTTCTGCGGTACCGAGACCTTCATCAGGTCCGCGTGCAACAAGGGCTCGAGCTGGAAGCGGAACAGGTAGATCAGGCCAGTGACTGCCAGCAGCAACAAGATCGGGATCACCAGGAAGCTGGCGTAGAAGTGCCAGCGCCAGAAAGCGCGGAACCAGCCGCCTGATGGCTTCTTGCGGGTGCGCCCAGATGGTGCGTTCTGGTCCTGAACGGGGGCAGGGGACAGTTCTGTGGTCATGCTCGGGTTCTCCTCGAAGATGGGTGTGTGGGCGCGCAGCGACCAAAAACGCCCCTGCGGTGTTGTGGCCGCGGGTCGTACTGGGTGCGCGGGGATGCGATGACAGCTGTGCCCGAAGCCCACGCTGGTGGGTTCAGGCGCGCAGCAGGACTGGCGGCCCTCGTCGGGAGACTCGACGGGCCAGCATCAGTGAGCGCGGTGGGTTCCACGACGCCCAGCGCAGCGCCTCCCCAACTCCTCGTGTCTGCGTGGCGGCTCCAGTGAAGTGGGTCAGGGGCGCGCCGTGGGCCGCGAGAAGGCATCGGAGGAGTTGACGGGTGGTTCCAGCGGTCAGGAGCAGCACCGTCCACAGGGCTGCCTCACCCCGGGCCAGCCACAACCCGACGACCGCGGCGGCAGCCAGGTGCGCGAGCGCCATCGCGGCGTGCGGACCGGTCAGGTCCGCCAGGATGTGCTGCACCGGTTCCGGGACGGTGAGCTCGGCGTGGCGGGCACCGAGGCCCGGGTTCGCGTAGACCACGTCGTAGTAGGAGCCCACTCGCCGCCCATCGGGCACCGGCGCGGGAGCCGGTACCGGGGCGGGAACCGTCACCGGGGGGTCGCCGCGGTGGCCTGACATGGCCGTCAGTGCCCCATGGATGAAGGTCTGACCACCCATGAGCAGGACCATGATCCGGAGCGTCGATGCGGGCCGTCCCAGCACTGACCCGGCGGTCACGACGCAGACGCAGAACAGCACGACGATGGCGGTCGGGCCGGGCATCAAACCGTCCGCGAGGTGGTGGGCGAAGCTTCCCGAGCCGGTGCACACCGCGGCCAGCAACCCCGCACGACCCCACCGCAGCGCGGGTCCAGCGACAGGGGTCACAGGATCACGATGGACCATGCGACACCTCCTTGGCGGTGTGTGACGACATTGTCACGGTGCGAGGGCCCGCAACGTGACCGTTCGTCTTGGTCACGGGCCTACTCCTGTCCGGCTGGGCGATCCCCGGCTTGCGAGAGGATGGCATCGAGAACTTGTGGGAACCTTCGACTCCTGTGAGCACTCAGCTCAGTCGTCCTCGCGCACGGCCTCGGCGAACACGACGGTGACGAAGAGCAGAAACGTGACCCCGTGGACTGCGGTGCACCACAAGCAGATGGCACCGACTCCGTAGAACTCCGCCCACACCAGGTACAGCACCATCGCGACCCCCAGGCCGGCCATGCCCAGTCGCGCTGCCCGGACCCATCCGGCGGCGGCCGACCAGGTGCCCGGGAACAGCAGCGGCAGGAATCCGAGGAAGTACAAGGTCCCCAGCAGTGCGACTGGGACGCCCGCGAGCTCGCTGTACTGGCTGCTGGTGACCTTGGCGCAGTTGACCCTCCCGGTGTCGGGGCACGCCAGGGTGGTGGAACCGGTGAAGTGCTCGTAGGTCAAGTACCCGGAGATGACCAGGCCGGCGACACCGAGCACCAGCGCCACCCACACCAGCGCGGGCGGCACGCGGTCGTGGCGCGCCGCGGACTCACCCTGAGGGGTGTTCATTTGCTGCCAAGGGCGGTGGCCGCGGTCTTGACCCCGGTCGAGGTGCACACGTTGGCGGGCTTGTCGCCGGTGAGCTCACACAGGGCGGCGGTGTAGACGTTCGCGGTGCCGAGGATGGCCTTGGCGATGTCGCTGTCTGGTTTGGCGAGCGCGGCCGCGATCTGGGCGTGGCTCTTCCCCGCCAGGAGCTGGGGGTCGAAGCTCGCGCCGGCGGACACGAACGCGCCGCCGAGGTCGGTGAACGGGATGGCGCCGCCTTGCCCTTGAACATAGGGCGGGGCGTTGTACTTCTCCACGAGCTTCTCATCGGTTGCGCTGAGCTCATTCAGGGGTGCGTAGCCGTTGCCCTGGCGTTTGTTGCTGGTGGTCTCCACACCGGTGAAGGACAGGTAGTCGCTGGTGTAGGTCGCACCGTGGAAGCTCAACGTGGCGGTGTTGGGGAAGGCGTCGTCCGCAGCGGAGGCGGTCTGCCCGAGGTTGGTGAAGGTCCCGAACCGGGACAGGGCCGCGGTGACCGCCCACCGTTGCGCCGCGCAGTACGGGCAGTACTCGGCCCCGACATAGAGCACCCGCGGCTTTCCGTCAGCGCTCAGGGCGGGGGCGTTGATCCGGCTCGGGTGGTTATTGGAGGTGCCGGCCCCGACCTTGTCGTAGGCGCTGGCCGGGACGCTGGTCAGGTCCTTGACCACGGCTGGTGAGGCGGTCCCTGAGGCGGCCGAGGGTTTGGGGTCGCGGTTGAGGCCGGTGGCGACGACCGCGGCGCCGATCAGGGCAACGGCGACCACGACTGCACTGGCGAGCAGCAGGCGGCTGCGGCGCCGCGAGCGCGCCTGGGTGCGCCGCAGCTCCTCGAGCGCCTGGGCTCGTCTGCTCCCCGGTTCGGGCCTCTGGTTCCTTGTCTTCCTGGTCGAGGGCTTCTTGCTCACAGGTGGGTCCTCTCGTTGGTCCTGCACGCCGGCGGCACTGCTGGTCGTTGCCACGCGTGGGGGTGTGTTCGATTGGGCACAGTGCCGGTCAGGCGCCGAAGAGCAGCCATAGCCCGGCGCAGGTGTAGGCGACCATCACGAACAGCAGCGGAAGCTGCCCGGTGAGCTGGTCGCGGACGGGTAGGAGCTTCAGGGCCCGGTCGTGGGCGGCGATGACGCCCACGACGTGCCCGCCGATGATGGCGCCGACCTTGATCAGCGCCAACGTGGTGGTGTGGGTGACCAGCCAGAAGCTGATGCCCAGGTTCGCGGTCCCCAACAGGTTCGACCCGTTGACGAACGGGTCAGAGATCTGGGTCAAGGTCTGCTGCCCGGTGGTCACGAAGTACGACAGGTAGTGGGCGGTCATGTAGCCGACCACGATCGGCACCACCGCGTGCGCGAACACGTTCGGCAGCTCCCACCGCTGAGCTGGCCCTCGAGCCGGGGTCACTGCCGTGGCGGCCGCGAACAGTGCCGCGGTCACCCCGCAGAAGACGAGGAGACCCACCGTGTTGACCACGACCCGGTCCATCCCCAGGTAGGTCGTGAACCGTGACCAGGTCACCGAGTCCCGGAAGCTGTCGAAGACCGTGGAGCCGAACAGAACCGTGACCACCGCCGCCAGCCCGGGCCTTACCGGCACCCCGTCGAGGTTGCGCAGCGGGCTGCGCACCACCAGAGCGCCGTCGCTGCGCCGCCCGAACACCGAGAGGTGCCCGACCAGTGTCGAGTAGACCTCGAAGGGGTCAGCGGCAGCGAACCACCGGCTGCCGAACACCACCGCGCCGCCCCCGATGAGCAGGGCGTAGCCGAGGAACCAGAGGCGGACCGCGTCCAGGGACGTGCTGTTCGGGGAGGCGAGCTCGAGCCAGGTGAACGCCACCAACCCCGCCGCTGCCGGCCAGCAGCCGACCCGGTCCGGCAACCGCACCCACCCCTGTTCGGGGTCACGGCCCGCGAGCCGGCTCCCGAGCAAGTGCAGGGACCGCAGAGGGCTCAGCTGCCAGATGACCGGGCCGAACAGCAGCGACGCCGGGATGAGCCCGACCCACAGCCACGAGTACACGACCCCGAAGACCGGGTTGATGACCACGTCCGGGCCCGCGAGGGCCGCCATCACCACGTAGGCGGCGAACAGCACACCCAGGCCACGCAACAGCACCTGCCACACCCGGGACTCGACCACCCGTTGCAGGACAGGGACCGGGGTGCCTTGGGTGCGAGCATCAAAGCGCGGGTGACGCCACGCCAGTCCCAGGATGGAGAACGAGATCTGCAGCGCCGCAGCGCCACCGGCAATCGCGAGCCACGGTGAGATGGGCAGGTCCTTCGCGCCACCGATGCCGTGCATCGGCACCACGAGCATCAGCTCGTGCACCCCGGTTGCGGCCCGGTCCCACCCGCCTGCGACCAGCCCGGGCCCTGCCTGGGCCCAGGCGAGGTCAGGCGGCCTCACGACACCTGAAGCTGTGCGACCAGCGCGTTAGCGATGTGGTCCTCGACATCGACCACACCAGGCTTGTCGATCTTCAGCTTCAGCGTCGTCGTGCCCTTGCTGTAGGCGAGCTCCTGCTCGGGGCTGGAGTGCACGTGCAGCTCACCGGCACGGTCAGAGGTGACCGTGATGGTGAGGGTCTTGCCGAGGCCCAGCTTCATCTCCTTCCCGGTCGGGGTGACGTTGTCGCCCTTAACGCTGACCACCAGCTGGGGTCCGCTCACCGCCGGCGTGCTGGACGGGGCGCCCGGGGTGCTGCTCGGCGAGGAGTTCTTCGAAGGGCTCGCTGAGGACGTCGAGGGGGCAACGGCCTTGGGAGTGCTCGAGCTGTCAACGGAGCTGCCGCACCCGGCGAGCACAACGGCGAGAGTCATCAAGACCGCCAGAGCACCACCAGTCGACCGGAACCGGGGCCGGGGCTGGGGCAGGCCTCGGGGCTGCGGGGCCTGACCGGGAATCGCGTTGCTCGGGTCGATGGGGTCGGTGGAGCGGAACGGGTGTGTGCGCATGGTGGTTCTTCCTTGTCAGGAGGGCCGGTCCGATCGCCGAGTCCGGAGCCCGATGGAGGTCGGGCAAGCACGCGGCTCAGGGCAGGCAGAGGAGGGTCGCCTTGGGGTCGCTGACGACGCAGAGACGCGAAGGGCGTAGGTGGCGATGTGGTGAAGGCGAGGATGCGGGGTGGCCTGACGCGCCGGGTGCGCCCTGCGTGGGGCTTGGGTGCGCTAGCGGTACGGCTCAGGCTCCCGCGAGCACCGGTGGCCCGCGCAGCGCGGCAGCGGGAGTGAACCATCGCACCGGTCGTGACGCCTCGGCGTCGGTGGCGCTCACAGTTGCGGTGCGCCGCACCCGGCCGAGGTGTCCCAGGGCAGCCGGGCACCTCATCGCGGTGACCAGCGCACTGATGGCGTTCGCCCCGGTGCGTGCGCTTAGCGCGACCAGCGACCACACGAGTCGTTCACCGCGCGCCAACCACAACCCGAGCAGGGCGGCACCGACCAGGTGCGCAACAGCCATGGCGGCGTGCGGGCCGGTGAAGTCGGCGACCAGGTGTGCCACTGGCGCGGGCACGCTCAGCTGTACCGGTGCGCCGGCGGCCGGGTTCGCCGCGTGCATCTGCTCGCTCCACGGAGCCCGATGGCCGCCGTCCATCACCGTGACCGGGGTCCGCGGAGGGGGCCGCAGCGGCGACGGGGTGGCGGCGGACCGCGCAAGGCTGCCCACGCGGTGGTCGCCACGGTGGCCGGCGACTGCGGTGAGCGCACCGTGGGTGAACGTCTGGGACGCCATCACCATGAGCACGATCCGGCGCGTGGTGGCGGGGCGGCCCAGCAGCGCTGCGGACCAGACCAGGGAAACGCCGAAAATCGGGACCAGTCCTGCCGCACCGGGCAGCAGCCCGCCAGCCGATAGGTGAGCCAAGACGCCGGTGCTCGCTGCGACGGCGGCCAGGACCGTGGCGCGACCCCAGCGCAGCGCAAGACTCGCCCGCGTCGTCACCCGCCCATCATGAACGACCGAGCTGCGGGCTGGACGCGTGGGGCTGTTACCGACGTTCGCGAGACCAAACCCGCAGCCACCCCGCCCGCTCCAGGGCGCGCAGTCGGTGGGGGCGCCGAACGTGCCTGCGACCAGACAGCAGCCTCGAGCTCACCGCGTGCTCCGGTGGTGCCTCATGCCCGGGCCTGTCCGGGTCACCCACGCGCTCGCGGCGGACGGGGTCAGGACGAGCCCAGGCACGCAGCGCGGCGAGGAGTTCCCCGGAGTTGCGCGGGGCCGCCAGCGGATCCACGAGGTCGTCCCTGGCCAGCGCACGGGCCAGGGCCAGCGGCCATGGGCGACGCAGTCGGGCTCTGGTGAGGAGCTCCTCATCGCCCAGCAGCTCGACCGGGGGCCCCGAGTGAACGGTTCCGTCACCGAATATTGGTACCTCATCAGCCCACCCCAGGGCCAGGGACACGTCGTGGGTAGAGATCACCACCGTGGTGTCGTGCTCCTCGAGGCGTCGCACAGCCTGGAGCATTTCCTCGACCCCGAACGGGTCAAGGCCCGCGGTCGGCTCGTCGAGCAGCACAACAGCACCCATGAACGCCATCACCGGGGGCCGAAACAGCACCGCACCCAGGCCGGTGCCAGTCGGGTGGCTCGAGCTCCCCGTGACCGACGGCAACTTGATCGCCGAGAGCACGAACGTGAACGCACCCGAAGCACCCAAGAGGAGCTTGGTCTCGGGATTCTCCCGGGCCTGGCGTACGACGGCGCGGCCGCCGTGCACGACGAACGGGGCCGCAGCGAGAGTCCAGGCCGCAGCCTGGACCGGAGGCAGGACCCCTCAGCGATGTGCATGACTCTCCTCGGATGGCGCGTCCACTAGTGCGTGTGCTGGCGGAGTATCTGACTTCCAGGTTCTTCGAGACCCTGGCCACAGTGGCGCGACCGTTCCGGATTCTGACCGGATTCCTCGCATCAGCACGCGAGTTGCCGGGTCAGCATGTCACACGGCGGCAGCACCAGCTCCCCCGTCGAGCCATCGACCACGCACACACCTGGACCCGAGCACGGGCGCGTGGAGACACCTGTGCGACACGTAGGGAGACAGGGTCGCCTTGGTTGTCGTGCACCCCTTCTTATTGCAAACTGTTCGCAATAAGCAACCGATGTGAGGAGTCGCTCGTGCCCGACTACGCCCTGCCAGACCTCCCCTACGACTACGCCGCACTGGAGCCCTACATCTCCGGCGAGATCATGGAGCTTCACCACGACAAGCACCACTCGACCTACGTCAAGGGCATCAACACCGCGGTCGAGCAGCTGGCCGAGGCACGCGAGGCTGAGTCGTTCGGGAGCCTGGCCACGCTGGAGAAGAACCTGGCCTTCCACCTCGGCGGGCACGTGAACCACTCCGTGTTCTGGCCCAACATGTCCCCCGACGGTGGGGACAAGCCGACCGGTGACCTCGCGGACGCGATCGACGGGTTCTTCGGCTCCTTCGACAAGTTCCGCGCGCACTTCGAGGCCAACGCACTCGGCGTCCAGGGCTCCGGCTGGTCGGTGCTGACCTGGGACATGGTCTCCCAGCGGATGTTCGTCATCCAGCACTTCGACCACCAGGGCAACGTGCCGATCTGCATGGTCCCGCTGCTGATGCTCGACATGTGGGAGCACGCCTACTACCTGCAGTACAAGAACGACAAGGCCACCTTCGTCAAGCAGTGGTGGAACATCGTCAACTGGGCCGACGTAACGAGACGCTACGAGGCGGCGCGGACCCAGACCCCGGGACTGATCCTCCAGTGAGTACAGCACACGGAGGTCGCGATGCCTCCGAGACGCTGAGCCAGGCAGACCTGATGCACGCTGCCCAGCGCGCGGCCGGCGTGCTCGCCGCCCGCCAACGCGGTGACCACAAGGACGCCACCTACCTGATGGCCCAGTTCTCCGACGGTGATGAACTCGCCGCTGGCTCCTTGTTGCTGGCCCAGCTCAGCCTGGGCCTTTATGCCCGCACGTCCGGTCGATCCTTCGACGAGGTGGCCTCCGAGCTGAGCCTCCACCTCGAGGCGGCAGTGGCGCGCTAGGTGATTACCGGACATGCGTAAGGGTCTCGACACCGCTTGGCTCGGTCGCTGCATGTCTCAGCGTTAGACGTTCACTCTCTGGAGCGTGCCTGCCTTCGTGTTCTCGGCCACAGGGGCGAGGACGGAGCCATCCCCCACGGCTTGATGGTCCCTTTCCTGCTCTGCCTCGCCGCTGCGGGCCCCGGTGGTTCACGGGGCGGCGGTAAAGCTCGGCCAACGGATCGATCGTCCGATCGGGGCAGATACGCGCGCGCCCACGCGCACTCTGTGCGGTAGCGGACCTAGCCGCCCGTTCCCTTCCACCATCAGGCTCCCACCAGTTGCCTAGGGTCCGCACATGCCGGAACTGCAGATTAGGGTGCCTTACACCGCCCAGGGCGGGGGCTGATAGGCGCGTCTTAGTGCGTGGGGCGAGGAACGTCCGTACATCGGCTACTTGTTTTATTGCCTTATGACCGGCGGTTCGCGGCGGCACGTCAGGTCACCGCACGCGTTCGCGCAGCGACCGGCGAGGGCCCGTGTGTGGCCCCTGGTGAGACCAGTACCGAGCCGTACGCCCCCTCGGCATCGGCCCGTACCACCCTCGACGACGAGCTCCCCAGACTTGACGTCACCGATGACGTCCTCACTGCACTCCTCAAACGTCCCTGCGAATGACTGACGTTGACTGTCGTCGGCACCAAGAATCTCGCCGAGAAACCCCGAGGATCGCTCACAGAGCCACTGCCAAATACGTCGGTACGCATGCTACGAAAGTAGGTGAGTCGGGTCGCCTTCGGGCGGCCCGATGAGTCATTTATCGGGCTGTTGTTGAAAACCGTTGGCGGTGAAAATCATGCACGGTGGGATGAAGTTCTACCGCGGATCGCCTGGAGCTGCGCGTACCTACGTGGAGCAGGACCGCTCGCGCGCCGATGATTACTACCTGGCCGAGGGCAGCGGCGTCGCCACCCGGTACACCGCCTCACCACTGGTCGGAGTGAGCCAGGCGGGGAGCCTCACCGGAGAGGCCTACGAGATGTGGGTCGCCGGCTTTGATCCGGAGAAGGGTGCGGCGAAGGGGCGACTGCGCAACGACGCGAAGGCGCTGCGGTTCGTGGAGGTGGTGGTGAACGGACCCAAGACCTGGTCGCTCGCAGCTTCGCTGCATCCCGAGATCGCCGACGCACTGGACGCGGCCCAGACCCGGGCGGCCGAGCAGATCATCGGCTGGGTCGCCGAGCACGCCACCACCCGTGTCGGACCCAAGGGCCGACAGGTCCAGGTGCCCGTGACCGAGATCGAGGCGGCCGTGGTGCGGCACTACACCTCCCGGGCCAGTGACCCGCACCGCCACCTGCACCTCCAGATCAACGCCCGCGTCCTCGCCGAAGGCACCTGGCGAGGACTGCACTCGGTCGGGATGCGCGACAGTCTCGCCGCGATCAACGGCATCGGCCAGGCCGCAGTCGCCACTGACCCCGAGTTCCGTGCGGTGCTCACCGCACACGGGTTCACCCTGGACCCGGCCACCAGTGAGCTGACCGAGCTTGCGCCCTATGTCGGCAAGTTCAGTGCCCGCACCGCGCAGATCGCCCGGAACCTGGACCGCTACGAGGCCCAGTGGCGCCAGGCGAACCCCGACACCGAACCCGGACCGAGGCTGCGTCAGGCGTGGGATCGCCGAGCCTGGAGTGAGGCTCGCCCGGACAAGGTCGTTCCTACCGACGGTGCCGCGCTGGTGGCACGGTGGAACGAGGAGCTATACGCCCTCGGCTACGCCGACCCGCAGCAGGTCGGGCTGCCGATCGTCACCGGCACTCCGAAGGTCGGGGCCATTGACCGCGCTGAGGTGGTCGAGGTCGTGCTGTCCCGGTTGGGGGCCGGGCGGTCGGCGTGGAACCCTGCAGACATCCGCGGCGAGGTCGAGCAGTGGATCGCCGGCACCGGCCTGGTGGCCGAGGCTGCGATCAGGATCGACCTGGCCGAGGACCTCACCGCCCGAGTCCTGTCCAGTTGTGAGCCGCTCCTCCCCCGCACCGACGTACCCGAGCACATCCGCTCCCTGACCTCCCCAAAAGTGCTGGCCGTCGAGGCCGACCTCGTCACCCGGCTCATCAGTCGCGCCGAGCAGCCCGCCCACGTCGCGGCGTTCGCCAACCCTGAGCACGACGCCCAACCCGACACAGGTCCCGAGGGCTTGGATGTCGCCCAGCAAGCCGCTGTCGCCTCGCTCGCTGGGAGTGCTCAGCTTCTGGTGGTGGAGGGGGCTGCCGGAGCGGGCAAGACGAAGACACTCTCCGCGACCCGGGTGATGCTCGCCGAACGGGGCCACCGGATGGTCGTGGTGACCCCGACGCTGAAGGCGGCCAAGGTCGCCGGCCGGGAAACCGGGACGAAGGCGTTCTCCGCAGCGTGGTTGGCCCACCAGTACGGCTGGCGCTGGGACGCCGACGGCCGATGGACCCGCGAACCCTCGACCCCCGTCGCGGACGCCATGCTGCAACGCGGTGACCTGCTGCTCATCGACGAGGCCGGGATGCTCGACCAGGACACCGCCCGCGCCATCCTCACCCTCGCCGACGAAACCCAGGCTCGGGTCGCGTTCGTCGGTGACCGACACCAGCTCCCCGCCGTCGGCCGCGGAGGCGTCCTGGATCTCGCCGCCCGGTGGGCCCGACCCGAGACCGTGCTGCCCCTCGACGTCGTTCACCGGTTCACCGACCCACAGTACGCAGAACTCAGCCTCGCGATGCGTAATGCGGTACGTCCCGGGGAGGTCTTCGACACCCTCGTGGCTCGGGACCAGGTACGCCTCTACCCCACCGAGGCCGAACGCACCCAGGCCCTCGCGACCCTCGCCACTGAGAGCGTCCTCACCAGCCGTACCCGTGAGACAGGTGTGCTGGTGATGGCCGACACCCGCGAGCAGACGGCCTCCCTGAACGGGGCGATCAGGGACCGGCTCGTCGCCGCCGGCTACGTCGATGACCGCCGGGGCGTCGTCATCGACATGGGCGAGCGATTGGGTATTGGTGACCGGGTGGTGACTCGGCGCAACGACCGTGACCTCGCCGTCGCCAATCGCGACACCTGGACCATCACCGGCATCGACCACGACGGCACCCTGACCATACACAACCGGGACGCACGCGACGGGTCCCGGTCGCTGCCCGCGGCCTACGTCCGCAAGTACGTGGAGCTCGCCTACGCCACCACTGTGCACGGCGCCCAGGGCGAGACCACCCACACCGGCCACCTGCTGCTCGGCGAGCACACCGTTGCCGCTGCGGCCTACGTCGCGATGACCCGTGGCCGAGAGAACAACACGGCCCACCTGGTCGCCGAGAACCTCGAGGACGCCCGACAGTCCTGGATCGAGACCTTCAGCCGCGACCGTGCCGACCTCGGACCCGGCCACGCCGCACAACGTGCCGCCGAGGACCTCGAAAGGTACGCCCCCCACCGGCCCCTCCAGGCCGCCCTGGGAGACCTGCGCGCCGCCTGGACCAGACAACAAGACCTCCGCGACGCCATGGCTCGCGTCGACAGCACACGCCGCTACATGGCCCGCCACGGCGAAACCGACTACGCATCCAAATCCCAGCCCGTCGTCGAGGAGATCCGCGACGACCTCACCACCGCCACCGCCCAGGTGCACGCCCTCCTCCACGAGCCCACCCTTCGATCCCTACCGCCCGAACGGATCAAGCAAGAACACGAAGACTGGCTCCAAGACCGCGAACACCAACACCAACGACGGTTCGCACCCCCACCCCGCTTGGAGAAGCCCCACCACACTCGACCCATCCCCGGCCAACAGCCCTATGGCTACCCGAGTCCGGACAGAGGCGGAGGCATCAGCAGATGACCCGTCATCACAGACCTGCCCCCGGATTCTGCCACCTGGTGAGGCACCTGGTGAGCCATGTGGTGAGGAATGTGGTGAGGAATGTGGTGAGCCATCTGGTGAGAACCCTGCACGACAGTTGATCGCTGGGAGGCCCTACCGGGACCTAGGTACACACAACGAAAACCTTCGGACCCGATGGGCCCGGCACCCACACCAAGGAGAAGTACATGACCGCCACTAACCACCGCCCCGACACCCCCAAGACCCCGCACGCCAACGACGAGCTCCTCACCATGAAAGAGGTCTCCGAACTCATCCGCGTCCCCGTCGCCACCCTGCGCTACTACCGCCACCTCGGCTGTGGGCCTCGCAGCTTCAAGGTCGGCCGCTCCGTCCGCTACTGGCGTAGCGGCGTCTACCAGTGGCTCGAGGAGCAGGCCCGTCGTCCACAAGGCAACCGCTGAGGCTCGCGACTGTCGGCGAAGAGGCGGACGATGAGACATGGCAAGCATCAATAAGCGCATGATCCGTTGGACCACTCAGGACGGCAAGCCGCGAACCGCGGCGAAGTTCGAGGCGGACTATCGTGACCGTGCCGGCAAGCGTCATCGCCGTTCGTTCACGCTGAAGAAGGACGCCCAGCGGTGGCTGAACGAACAGAGCGCCGGCATCGTCACCGGCCAATGGGCCGATCCGCGAGCCGGCAGGGAGACCGTCAACGCCTACGGTGAACGCTGGCTGGCCCGGCAGATGATCGCACCCAGCACCGCGGGGGCCTACAGAACCGTGCTCAACAACCACATCTATCCCGCGATCGGCCCCCTTCGGTTGGACGCCGTCACCCGAGCCGATGTCCAGGCCCTCGTCAAGGACTGGGCGTCCTGGGCAGCACCACGCACGGTCGAGGGCAGGTACTCGATCCTCGCGATCCTCCTGCGAGCGGCGGTCAAGGACCGGGTCATCCCGGCCTCACCGTGCGTCGACATCAAGCTGCCCAAGATCGAGCCGAAGTCCGCGCTCGTCCCGATCTCGACCGAAACGGTGCTCGCCCTCCGCGAGGCCATCTCGCCCCGCTATCGCGCCTTCGTCACGGTCGGCGCCGGGACCGGCTTGCGGAGAAGTGAGCTACTCGGCCTGACCTTGGACCGAGTCGCGTTCGACTTCGCCAGGATTCGCGTCGACCGGCAGCTCTCTCGAACAAGCCGGTCCGATGCGGTGACGTTCGGGCCACCGAAGACAGAGTCGTCCACTCGTATGATCCCAGTCGCCAGTGTCGTCCTCGACGCGATCCGCGACCAGGACGCGACCTACGGCCACCACCAGACCGGCCTGCTCTTCACCACCGAGAGCGGTTCCCCACTCACGCCCAGCACGCTGCACGCTGCGTGGCAGGCGGCAGCGCAGGTGATCGGAGTGCGGGCCACCCCACACGACCTGCGGCACTACTTCGCCTCGGTCCAGATCCGCGGCGGGCAGTCCATCAAGGTGCTCCAGGCGCTGCTGGGCCACAAATCCGCCGTGGAGACCTGGGACACCTACGGACATCTCATGGGCGACGAGGACGACCGCAGCAGGTCGGTGATCGAGAGCGTTCTTGGAAATCTTGGCCACAGTATGGCCACAGTAAACCCCGAGTGACTGTAAAACCGCAGGTCAGAGGCTTGGTGCGGACGGGCTGGCTCATAGGCCGGGTTCTGTTCGCCGTGCCGCCTCGCGACGACACGGTTGGCGACCATCCATCTCCGGGTGCCGTTGCCGACACCCTCCAGCGATCTACCCGCGAGCTCGGACGGACCGCCCTCAGACACTCGCTGTTCGATCTTGCTCCAGGTGGGGTTTGCCTAGCCACGACGGTCTCCCGCCGCGCTGGTGGTCTCTTGCACCACCGTTTCACCCTTACCGCTGCTCCGAGGAGCAGTGGCGGTCTGTTTTCTGTGGCACTGATCCCGCGGGTCACCCCGGGTGGGCGTTACCCACCACCTCGTCCTGTGGAGCCCGGACCTTCCTCGACACCTCACGGTTGCCCGCTCGATGACGCGGTCGCCCGGCCAGCCCATCCGCCTGCCAAGGATAGGGCACGACGACTGCGGCTGGCGCCGTCGCCGAATGTCCGCTTTAGGAGTTTTCCGACTTTGGTGAATGGAACGGTGCCGTCGCTCTAAGGTGGTCT
The DNA here is from genome assembly GCA_963843775.1 of uncultured Actinomycetota bacterium. Classification (GTDB taxonomy): domain Bacteria; phylum Actinomycetota; class Actinomycetes; order Propionibacteriales; family Nocardioidaceae; genus Marmoricola. The sequence continues at coordinate 749,085 of CAWJLT010000008.1, read as the reverse complement.
CGGAGGGGGATCATGGCCATCAGGAACCACAGAACGTCGACGATCGCTCCCGCCATCTCTTCTTCGGGTCTGGTGATCCCGGACGCCCTCATCGAGAACCTCCAGCTGATCGCCGACGGTGTCGTCGCGGTGGCGGGTTTCGCCGTCGCCGCCATCCGCATCCGCCGCGGCGACGAGCTCGAGCTGGTGGTCGACACCGGCCTCCCCGAGGCGGTCGGCACCCGCATCCCACTGAGCCTGCTGCTCAACGAGCTCGTGCGCGCGGACAACTGGGGCAGCCTGCGCTTCGTGCCGCACGTGCGCGGGACCGCCGGACCGGCGGAGGGCGGCTGGATCGTCCCCGACATCGTGCTCAGTGACGCCCCTGACGCCTGGCACCCTCGCGACATGCTCGTCGCCCCCTTGTACGACGACCAGGGAGAGCTCCGCGGAACCCTCACCATCGACGAACCGCTCGACGGACGCCGTCCCGGCCCCGAACGGCGTCTGGTGCTGGAGCGGTTCGCTGCACTCGCGAGTCGTGCCGTGCTCTCGGCCGTCGAACGCGACGCGTTCGCTGAACAGGTGGCGATGGCCAACACCGTGAAAGACGTCGTACGCACCACCAGCGCCCAGCTCAGCCTCGACGGGCTGCTCGCCGCCAGCGAGCACACCCTGGTGGAGGGGTTCAGGGCCAACGGCCTGTGGATCCAGACCATCATCGAGGATGACCAGGCCGGACGGATGTACACCGCCGAGGACGTCACCCTCGTGCTGCCGCCCGGCATCGTGGAGTTCGCGGCCCGCTCGGCCCGCTACTGCTGGCACCACCAGCTCGTCGTGACCATCGGAGAGGGCCTGTCGGTGCCGCCGATGATGGAGCCCCGACAGTTCCAGGAGATCGTCGACCTGCTTAAGGACATCTCGATGTCCTCACTGGTCTTCGTGCCGCTCGGCGCCGGCCCCGAGCACATGGGCAGCCTCGTCCTCACCCGACGCGACCCCCGGCGGGTGTGGTCCGAGATCGAGTGCGCAGCCCTGCTGGACATCGGGCACGACCTGGGGCGGGCCACGCTGAACGCCCGCACCTTCGAGCGCGAGCACGCGCTGGTCACCGAGCTGCAGGCGCTGGACACCTACAAGAGCCAGCTGATCGCCACCGTGTCGCACGAGCTGAAGAGCCCCCTCACCACGGTGACAGGACACCTGGAGATGCTCGAGTCCGACACCGCCGGCGTCGGTGACCAGGCCCGCCCGTCACTGGCTGCGATAGGCCGAGCGTCACAGCGCATGTCCCGGGTGATCGAGGACCTGCTCCTGCTGCGCAAGATCGGAGAGGCGGAGAAGCCGGTCGGCCGGCACGAGGTGGATCTCGTCGAGCTCGTGCGCGAAGCCGTCGCGATGACCACCCTCCTGGCCGAGAGCAAGCATCTCCGTCTCGAGGTCGCTGACCCGGGCCGTCCCGTGCTGACCGTGGGTGATCCCGAGGAGCTCGACATGGTGGTGCTCAACGTGATCAGCAACGCGGTCAAGTACACCCCCGAGGGGCGGGGCGTCCACATCACCTTCGAGTCCGGAGTCGACACCGTCGCCCTGCGCGTGGCCGACGAAGGCCTGGGCATCTCCGAGCAGGACCAGGCGCTGCTGTTCACCGAGTTCTTCCGCTCCAACAACCCCGAGGCCGTGGCGCAGCCCGGAACGGGTCTCGGCCTGGCCATCGTCAAGCGGATCGTCGAGCGCCATCAGGGCGCGGTCGAGGTCGAGTCCACGCTCGGAGGCGGGAGCACCTTCACGGTGTCCCTGCCCGCCGCGGACGCCGAGCCCGCGCCCGCGCCCGCGCCGACCCGGCTGCGCGCCGTCTGAGCGCTTCACCCGGGCGCCCGGCGCCCGCCGGACCTCGGGCCCACGGACCCGCTCCCGCCTGAGGCGACCCCGCCCCTCCTAGGAACGCTTTCCCAGACCTGTCCGTTGACTCCAGCATGGACTTCTTCTCGAGCCCTGACCTGTGGATCGCCTTCCTGACCCTGTTCGCGCTCGAGCTCGTGCTGGGCATCGACAACATCGTGTTCATCTCGATCCTGACCAACCGCCTCCCCGAGGCCCAGCGCCCGCGCGCCCGCATCATCGGGCTCTCGCTGGCGCTGGTGATGCGCATCGCGCTGCTCTTCGTGGCCTCGTGGATCATCGGGCTGACCTCGACGTGGTTCTCGATCGGCGACTTCGAGGCGCTCCGCCTGTCCGGTCGTGACCTCATCCTGATCATCGGAGGACTGTTCCTGATCTACAAGGCGGTCACGGAGATCCACGCCAAGCTGGAGGGCGAGGAGGAGCACCGCGAAGGAGCCGGGCCCCAGACCACCTTCGCCAAGGTCCTCGTGCAGATCATCCTCATCGACGCCGTCTTCTCGCTGGACTCCGTGATCACTGCCGTCGGGATGGTCGAGGAGCTCTACATCATGATCGCGGCGGTGATGCTCTCGATCGGTCTGATGATGTTCCTCGCCACCCGGATCAGCGACTTCGTCAACGCCCACCCGACGGTGAAGATGCTGGCGCTGTGCTTCCTCGTGCTGATCGGCTCGACCCTCGTGGCCGACGGGTTCGACGTACACGTGGACAAGCCGCTGATCTACGGTCCGATCGCCTTCGCCATCGCGGTCGAGGCGCTCAACCTGAGCTACAGCCGGCGCCAGTCCGGGCGAGCGGGACGCGCGGTGGAGCCGGTGGCGCTGCACGCCAAGTACACGCAGGAGCTCGACCACGGGCCGGAATGACGGGAGTGCCCCACTCGGACGTGCAGAACCTCTGCTCACACGCCCCTGGACTGCCTTTCAGCAGCTTCTGCACGTCGCAGTGAGCGGCCGTAGACCCTGGAGAGCACATCGACCACGGAGTCCGGGTCGTTCATCACCTGCCACCAGGTGAACCTCAGCACCACCCACCCTTCCGCGACGAACTCGTTGTAGCGCCAGCAGTCCCGGGCATGCGCCTCCTTGCCGGTGTGGAACTCCCACGAGTCGGCCTCGAGAATCACGTGAGCCTGAACGTCGGCCAGGTCGGGGTGCAGGCTCCTGCCCGTCACCTCGACCTCGCGCTGCGCCTCGAAGGACAGTCCTGCCTCGATGGTGATCGCTCGCAGCACTGACTCGAAGGCGTTCGCGGCCCTGCCATCGGCATGCCTTGCCACCCGACGGACCCGCGCGGCACCGGCTCCCCGGGTCCGGTCCGCCGCCTCACGCAGCTCGGTCGGCGTGACCATCCCTGAGGCGAGCGCCCCGTCGGCGATGGTCAGCGCCTCGTCGAACGGCAGGGCCCGGGCACAGGCCAGCACGGTGTCAAGGTGCGGCGTGGCCACCAGGCTGGTGTCGAGACCCGGGACCCACACCACCCGCACGCCCCGGCGTCGCGTGACCTTGCGGTTGCGCGGCACTGCGACCTCGGGCAGGAGCGGCCGCACCTTCACCGGCCACCCGTGCTCGATCGCTGCGCTCCGCAGGGCCAGGACCCCGGACATCCGAGCAGCCACCCGACGTGCACGGTCCGCGTCCGGGAGGCCGTAACGTCCACGCACGATCCGGGTGACCTCGCGGTTGCGCACCGAGCGAACGACCTCGTGCCTCGGCACCAGGTCGAGGAGCTGCCCGACGGTCGCCACTCCACCGAGCTGCTCGAGAGCGGAGGCGGCGCGCATGAACGGCACCCTCCCCCATCACCGTCCGGGCCGCATCGGTCATCCACAGGCAACCGTTCGGACGTGCAGAAGTCCTCGGAGAGTCGTCGTGGCCGGAGCAGGACCCCCCTTCTCCACGTCCCAGTGGGCTTGGTCGCTGAGCTACAGCGTGAACCGCACCTTCCGGGTGACGGGATCGGCCTCGGTGAGGGTGACGGTGACGTCCTGGCCCACGGGCAACGGCGCCCGGGAGACGACGACGGCCTCCACGGCGGGGTCCCGCACCATCACGGTCCCCCGGTGGTCGTCGCGGTGGTCGTCGCGGTGGTCGTCGCGGTGCTCGTCGTCGTGCTCGTCGTCGCGCTCGGACTCGGTGACGACACCCTCGAACCGCTCGCCCACCCGTGACTTCAGGGTCTCGGCCTCGACCAGGTTGAGGACCGCGTTCTCGTAGGCGCGGGACCTGTGGCCCGAGTCCTTCATGGTCTGCGGCAGGTCGCCGAGCCGGTCGAGCACCCACTGCGGAACCGGCTGCCCTGCACTCAGCGCGACGCAGGTCTCCAGGCCGTAACGGTCGACGAGGCGTCGCAGGGGCGCCGTGACGTGGGCGTACGTCGAGGCCAGCGCGGCATGGAGCGGCTGCTCGGGAACCTGCCCGTCGAAGGCGGCGTACCCCGCTCCGCGGAGCAGCGACGTGCAGGCCACCACCATCGCCGCCTGCGCCGGGATCGACGGGTCCAAGGAGGCGATGAACTCCGGGGGAGCCTGACCGGCGGGCCAGCTGATGCCCAGCGCCCGGGCCGTACGACGGAGCTTGGTCACCGCGTGCTCCGGGGCCGGCGGGAGGGTCCGCAGGATTCCGACCTTCCCGCTGACCATGATGGAAGCGGCCGCGAAGCCGGTCAGCAGCGAGACCTGGGCGTTCCACGACTCCACGGGAAGCATCTCGCGGTACTCCAGCAGCCAGCGGTCGCCCTGCACGTCGATCTCCTGGGCGGGCATCGGTAGCGACACCCCACCGCGCTCCGCCTCCTGCGCGACACGCAGCTCCCCCACCGTCTTGAGCAGGGCCAGCGTCGACCCGGCCGGCGCGCGGTCGATCTCGCGCTGGACGCTCTCGTAGTCGAGCCGCTGACGTGACCGGACCAGCGCGCGCTCGACGGTGGCCGAGACGATCTGTCCCGCGGCGTCGAGACCGATGGTCCAGACGAACGCAGGTCGCTCCTGGTCCGGCAGCAACGACGCGGCACCCTCACTGAGCACCTTCGGGTGAAGCGGGATCTTGCTGTCGGCTCCGTAGAGGGACTCGCCCCGCAGGTGCGCCTCCTCGTCGACCGGGTCCCCGGCCTCGAGGAAAGCCATCACGTCGGCGATCGCGTAGTGCACGACGTAGCCGTCACCGTCGGCCGCGAGGTGCATCGCCTGGTCGAGGTCCATCGCACCGACAGGGTCGATCGTCACGAGCTCGAGACTCGTCAGGTCCTTCGTGGGCAGGCGCGGTGATCCGGCCGCCAAGGCCGCGGCCCGTTCGACCGCTTCCGGGAAGTCCGGCGACAGGTGCTGCTCCTGCTGGATGGCGAGGACGCCCCGGCGCAGCTCCTCCGCGGTCGCGCCCCTGACCTGCAGCACCCGAGTACCCACAGCTTCTCCCTGTCGTCGTGAAGTCGTGGCCGTGGGCCACCTGACGAGCCCACACTAGGCAGATGCCCCTGGGTGGTGGACCGAACCCGGCACCTAGGCTGGCGCGGTGCTGATCCTGCTGCCCCCCTCCGAGGGGAAGTCGACTCCCCGCCGGGGCAAGCCGCTCGCCCTCGACGAGCTGAGCTTCCCGTCGCTGACCACAGCCCGGTCACGAGCACTCGAGGCGCTCGTCGACCTCTGCGGCACCGACCCCGAGCTGGCGGCCCGGACGCTCGGCCTGGGCACCACCCAGATCGACGAGGTACGCCGCAACCACCACCTCCCGGCCAGTCCCACCGCCCGCGCGGACGCCATCTACACCGGCGTGCTGTACGACGCCCTCGACCTCGCCTCCCTCGCCGCGGCGTCCCGCCGACGGGCCTCCCGCTCCCTCGCTGTCACGTCCTCGCTGTTCGGCCTCCTCCGCCCCGGCGACCGGATCCCGTCGTACCGGCTGGCCGGAGGGGTCAACCTGCCGGGGATCGGCGTCATCTCGACGCACTGGCGCGACGTGCTCGACCCCGTCGTCCGCGAGGCGGCCGGCAAGGGGCTCGTGGTGGACCTGCGCTCCACGACGTACGCCGCCTTCTGGCGGCCCGAGCCGGACCTCGCCCGCAGGGTCGCGACCGTGAGAGTGCTGCAGCAGGTGGGATCCGAGCGCAAGGTCGTGAGCCACTTCAACAAGGCCACCAAGGGGCGGCTGGTGCGGGCGTTGCTCGAGAGCGGCGCCTCCCCCACGACGCCGACGCACCTCGCCGAGCAGATCACCGCGCTGGGCTGGGCCACCGAGCTGCGCCAGCCGGGGCGGAACGGCCAGCAGATCGACGTGGTCGTCGAGGAGATCTAGCTCAGAGCCGGCTCTCCGCCGCTGCCTCCCCGCCGAGCCGCTGAGCGGCCCAGACGGGCAGGATCGAGACCAGCACGAGCACCACCGCCACCACGTTGACGACCGGCGCCTGGTTGGGGCGGAACAGGTTGTTGAAGATCCAGATCGGCAGCGTCGGCGTCCCGGGGCCGGCCGTGAAGGTGGTCACCACGATCTCGTCGAAGCTCAGCCCGAAGGCGAGCACGGCCCCCGCGACCAGGGATGACCTGATCAACGGGAGGGTGACGAGTCGCATCGTCTGCCACGGACGCGCCCCCAGGTCCGCCGACGCGGACTCCAGCGAGGCGCCGATGCGCCGCAACCGCGCGCTCACGTTGTTGAAGACCACGACGATGCAGAACGTCGCGTGACCGACGATGATCGTGAACAGCCCCGCGTTGATGCCGAGGACCGGCTGCAGGAAGTTCTGGATCATCGACTGCAGCGCGATGCCCGTGACGATGCCCGGCAGCGCGATCGGCAGGATCACCAGCAGGTTGACCACCCGCTTGCCGAAGAAGTCGAAGCGGGTCAGGGCCATCGCCAGCAGGGCCCCGAGGACGAGCGCGATCAGCGTGGCTCCGATGCCGGCCTTCACCGACGTCCACAGCGCGTCCCGGGGGCCTTCTGCGTGGGCGGCCAGCGACCACCACTTGGTGGTGAGAGAGGGGGGTGGCCATCCGAAGGTGCGGTCGGAGTTGAAGGAGTTCAACGCCACGACCGCGATCGGGACGTAGACGAAGGCCAGCACCAGCAGGGCGAAGGCCCACAGCGCCACCTTGGTTCCCCGGCCGAGGCTCACCGGCTCCTCCCCGCGCTCACAGGTTGTCCAGGGCGCCCGTGCGCCCGGCCAGGGTCAGGTAGACCACCATGATCAGCACCGAGGCGGTCCCGAGAGCGGCCGCGAACGGGAGGTCCAGCACGATGTTCTGGCGTACGGCGGTGCCCAGGACCTGCAGCTTCCCACCGACGATCTGCACCGCGATGTAGTCGCCCAGGCTCAGCGAGAACGTGAAGATGGAACCCGCGACGATGGCCGGGGTCAGCGAGGGAAGCACGATCCGCCGGAACGTCGTACCGGCAGATCCGCCGAGGTCGGCCGAGGCCTCGAGGTGAGCCTCCGGAAGCCGCTCGAAACCGCTGTACACCGGCAGGATCATGTAGGGCAGCCACAGGTAGGTCAGGGTCAGCACCACCGCCACGGTCCCGAAGCCGGGCGTCCCGCCGAAGACGGAGTCGAGCACCCCTTCCGGCTGCAGCATCGACCGCCAGGCGTAGGCCTTGACGAGGTAGGACGCCCACAGCGGCACGAGCACCGCTGCCACCAGGATCCCGCGCAGCCGCCGCGGTGCCACTCGTGCCATGAAGTACGCGAACGGCACCGCGATGACCAGGCACAGGATCGTCACCAGCGCGGCGATCAGCAGCGTGCGCCCGATGATGCGCAGGTAGGTCGAGCTGAAGAGCTCCTGGAAGTTCTCCAGCGTGAACGTCGTCACCACCTTGTTGGTGAAGGGATCCGTGCTGAAGAAGGCCGTCGCGAAGATGGCCGCCAGCGCACCGAGGTAGGCCACGACCAGCCAGGTCATCGGTGCGGCCAGCAGGCCGAACGGCGTTCTCCGCTCTCTCATCAGGTTCCCTCGTCGGCCCTACCGGCTAGCCGCGGATCTCCGACCACTTCTTGGTCCACGTGGCGTAGTCCGTGCACTTCACGTCGGTGCGGCCGTCCAGGCAGGCGGAGATCGGGGTGTTCCAGTAGTAGACCTTCGAGAAGTAGTCCTCGTCCTCGGCGTGGTAGGTCGCGCAGTGGTCGGGGTCGGTGGTCTCCTTGCAGGCGAGCCTGTTGCCGGGGGCCTCACCGAAGTACTCCGCGATGGCCGCGTTGGTCTTGGGCGAGACCAGGTGGTCGATCAGCTCGTAGCCACAGGTCTTGTGCTCGCTCTTCGCGCCGACCATCCAGGTGTCGGACCAGCCGGTCGAGCCCTCCTTCGGCAGCACCGACTCGACGGGGGCCTTCTCGCTCTGGGCCACGTTGGCGATGACCTGCCACGTCGTACCGACCACGATGGAGCCGTTCTTGAAGGCCTGCACCTCCTTGAGGTAGTCCGACCAGTACTCACCGACGTCCTTGCCCTGCTTCTTCAGCAGCTCGACGGCAGCGTCGAGCTGCTTCTCGTCGAGGGCGTAGGGGTCCTTGATCCCCAGGTCGGGCTGGGTCGCCATCAGGTAGACCGCCGCGTCGGCGATGTAGATGGGCGAGTCGTAGGCAGTGACCTTGCCGGCGTTGGCGGAGCTGTCGTCGAACACCGCCGACCACGAGTCGGGGGCGGGCGAGACCTTGTCCTTGTTGTACATCAGCAGGTTCGCACCACGGCCGTGCGGGACGCCGTACATCTGCCCGTCGACCGAGTTCCACTTCTGGTCCTTGAGGCTGTCGAAGATGTCCTTGTAGTTGGTGATCAGGTCGGTGTTCATCGGCTCGACGTCACCGGCCGCGATCATCCGCAGGGTGGCGTCGCCGGAGGCCGAGACGACGTCGTACTGCCCGGTGCGCATCAGCTGCACGGCCTCGTCCGAGGTGCCGAAGGTCTTGATCGTGACCTTGCAACCGGACTCGCTCTCGAAGTCGGAGACCCAGTCGACCGCGGGGTCGTTGCTGCCGTCCTCGACGTAGCCGGGCCACGCCAGGACGCTGACCTCCCCCTCGCCCTCACCGAGCTTGTCGAGCGGCTTGAGGTCGGGTACGGCGAACCCACCCGACCCCTTCTTGGCCGAACCGCTGTCGGACCCACAGGCCGTCAGGGCCAGGGTGGCGCATGCGAACACGGCGCCGAGCTTGGTGAACGTCCTCACGAGGAACTCCTTTGTGCGGTGGATGGGTCGTCGGTCGTGCTGTTCTCCTCGGGCACCTCGATGAGGTGCTCGCGGTGCCACATCAGCTCCACGGCATCGCCGCGGTGGAGCCCGTCGTGGGTGGTGCTGTGCCCGTTCTCCTCCAGCGCGATCAGTCGCCCGCCGCCCTCGAGGTCGACGACGAAGCGGGTCACCGGGCCGGCGTACACGACCTCGGCGAGGGTGCCTGCGGCCGACGTGACGGCGTCCGGAAGATCCGTGCCCCGGCCCACGACCGAGAGCTTCTCGGGGCGGATGCCGAAGGTGCCGCGTCTCCCGGTCACCCGCTCGGCGTGCTCGCCGCGGAGCAGGTTGGAGGTGCCGACGAAACCGGCGACGAAGACGTTGGCGGGCTGCTCGTAGATCTCGCGCGCGGTGCCGACCTGCTCGATGCGTCCCTCGTTGAAGACGGCGATCCGGTCGCTGAGCGTGAGGGCCTCGTCCTGGTCGTGGGTCACGAACAGGAAGGTGATGCCGACCTCGCGCTGGATCTCCTTGAGCTCCACCTGCATCTGCTCGCGGAGCTTGAGGTCCAGGGCCCCGAGCGGCTCGTCGAGCAGCAGCACGCTGGGCCGGTTGACCAGCGCACGAGCCAGCGCGACGCGTTGCCGCTGGCCGCCGGAGAGCTGCGTCGGGCGGCGGTCGCCCTTGTCCCCGAGCCGCACCTGCTCGAGCGCCTGGCCGGCCCGCTCACGACGCTCGGTCCTCCCGACCTTCTTCACCAGCAGGCCGTACTCGACGTTCTCCTGCACGCTCATGTGCGGGAACAGTGCGTAGTCCTGGAAGACCGTGTTCACGTCGCGTGCGTACGGCGGACGATCCGTCACGTCCTCACCGGCGAGCTCGATCGAGCCCGACGTGGGTCGTTCGAAGCCCGCGATCATCCGCAGCACCGTGGTCTTGCCCGAGCCGGAGGGACCGAGCATCGAGAAGAACTCGCCCGACCCGATCGTCAGGTCCGCACCCGCGACGGCCACGACGGGCGGGCGGCCGGGGAACTCCTTGCGCAGACCGCTGAGGCGAATGGCAGCGCTCCTGGACGCCGTGTCCCCCGGGTCGGGGTCGGTCATCGCCGACGACATGTGTCTCCTTGGGTTGCTGCCTGACTGGCGGTCCGCCGAGTACCTTCGCCCTGGCGGTCAAAACCTATGGCCCCATATGTTTGGACGGCAAGCCCCGTGTTCAGATCGTTGCCTGAGCGCTGCCCCACTGACATCCGGGGGCACGGTGACTAGCGAGACGAGGTGGGAGATGGCGGACCTGTCGATGGGCCTGGGCACCTACGCCGCCGTCTTCGCTCCCCTCGAGACCGCCGGCAGGGCCGAGGTGATCACCCGACGGCTCACCGACGCGATCAGCCTCGGGGTGCTCCCGGACGGTCTGACCCTCCCGTCGGAGACAGAGCTCGCCGACCGCCTGGGGGTGGCCACGGTGACCGTGCGTGAGGCGCTGGGCGGCCTGCGGCGGGCGGGACTCATCCGGACCCGCCGCGGACGGCACGGCGGGTCCTTCGTGTGCTCCCCCGCCGACGGTGGCCGGTCAGCCCTGCTCGAGCGCCTCCGCCACCTCGGGCAGGGGGAGCTCCGCGACCTGGGCGACCACTACGCGGCCGTCGGCGGCACCTGCGCGGCCCTGGCGTCCGCGCGCGCGGACGCCTCGGACGTCCTCCGGCTCGAGACGCTGGCCCCCGCCGTACGTGACGGGCGGATGGCCAGTGACTGGCTGCGCGCCGAGGGCGCCTTCCACCTCGAGCTGGCCGTGGCGGCCCAGTCCGCACGACTGGCCCGCGAGGAGATCGTGCTCCAGGCCGAGATCGGCCCCCTGCTGTGGCTCGCGCACGCGCACGCGGACTCGATCGAGGACGCCGCCCGCTGCCATGAGAGTCTCACCCGGTCCGTCGCGCAGGGGGACGGCGAGCTGGCGCGGTCGCTGATCGAGGAGCACGTCCACCAGCTCGTCCTGGCCCTGCGCCCGCTGCACCACGAGGCGAGGAGACACCGGTGAGGGACCCGGCACGCGTGCTGGCCGACGAGGTCACCAGATTCTGCGAGCAGCGCTTCGGCGAGGTCCGCACGATCGCCACCCTGGCGACCGGCCCGCTGGCCGTCGACGCACCGCGGCGGGCCGACCTCGAGATCGAGCACCACTGCCTCGACCTGCTGACCACCACCGACCCGCCGTTGGCAGGTGCGGGGGTGGTGGTGACGCCCCACGTGCTGCTGGACGATCCCTACTGGCTGGAGTGGTGGCTCGCCGGCCCCGACGACGACCCCACCAGAGCCCGCCGGCTCGCGATCGACCTCAACCCCGACTCGGTCTCCTTCCGGGACTACACGACGCTGAGCTGGTTCGAGGAGCCGCAACGCACCGGCCGGCGTGCGATCACCGGACCCTACGTCGACTACCTCTGCACCGACTCCTACACCCTCACCTTCACCGCACCGCTCACCGCCGGCGACCGGTTCCTCGGCGTCGCCGGCGTCGACGTGCTGGCGCGCTGGTTCGAGCAGCACCTGTTCGAGGTGGTGGACGCCGCCGGGCGGCTCGAGGACGGCAGCGTCGTGGTCAACCGGTCCGGCCGGGTGGTCGCCTGTCCCGGCGGTGACTGGGTCACCGGAGACCTGATCCGCGAGCTGGCGGCCGAGTCCCCGGTGTCGGCCCGCTGGCAGGTCACCCCGTGCGTCGGCACCCCGTTCGTGGTGGCGAGCCTGGCTAGATGACGATCTCGCTCGGCCTGGCGTTGTAGAGCCGCAGGTTGGCCATCGGCAGGTCGGCGTCCGGGCCGCCCGAGAAGTAGGAGATCACCGTGACCGACGCCGGCGCGAGCTCCATCCGGTAGACCGAGTCCAACGGAGCCCCCAGCGCGTGCGCGACCAGGGTCTTGATCGGTGTCACGTGGCTGACCGCGACCACGGTCTGCCCGGCGTACGACGAGACGAGGCGGTCGCGGCCCTCGAGGACCCGCTTCTCGACCGCCCGGAAGCTCTCGCCGCCATGGGGAGCGGACTCCAGATCGCCGAGCCACGCGGACAGCTCGTCGGGGTGCTTCTCGTGCACCTCGGTGAAGCTCATCCCGTCCCAGGTCCCGAACTCCATCTCCGCGATGCCCGGCTCCTCCGCGATCTCGAGCTGGAGGAACCTCGCCAGCACCTCCGCGGTCTCACGCGTACGTCGCACCGGCGAGCTCACCAGGGCGTCGAACGTGTCCGCCAGCGGGGCCAGCCACTCCCCGGTGGCGCGGGCCTGCTCCCGGCCGGTGTCGTTCAGGGGTGGGTTGCTGCTCGCCAACCCCCCGGAGAACAGCTTGCCCAGGGTGGCGTCGGTGACACCGTGCCGGACCAGGACGAGGGTCGTGGGCTTGGCCAGCGAGGGTCCCCAACCGCGCGTGGGCGTGGGGCCGGAGCTCACAGCCCGGACTCCCCGACACGCACCAGGATCCGGTCGCACTCCTCGCAGCGCACGACCTCGTCGGTCGGCTTCTTGGCAATGATCCCGAGGTCGGAGGCGTTCAAGGTCAGCCGGCAGCCCTCGCACGCGCGACGGCGAAGCGCCGCTGCGCCCACCCCGCCCTTCTGCGCCCGCAGCTTCTCGTAGAGCTTCATCAGGTCCTCGGGCATCCCCGACGCCGTGGTGACCCGCTCGGCCTCGGCCGCCGTCAGCTCGACCTGGAGGTCGCCCGCCTTCTGGTCGAAGGTGGCGCGGAGCTCGTGCTCCTCGGTGTCCAGGCCGGCCAGCTCGGCCGACCGCTCGTCGAGCGCGGCCTGCGTGGTCTCGAGCCGCTCCATCACCTCGAGCTCGGTGTCCTCGAGCGAGGTGATGCGACGGTGCAGCGACTCCAGCTCACCGAGCATGCGCTCGAGCGCCTTGGGGTCCTTGACCTGACCGGAGTCGATCATGCCCTGGTCACGCGTGCGCCGGGTCTTGACCAGCTCCACGTCGGCGTCGGCGCGCTTCTGCTCGCGGGTGAGGTCGTCGACCTCGATGCGCAGGTCGCGGACGGAGTTGTCCACCGTCGTACGACGACCGGCGAGCTCGCGGAGCTGTTGCGACTCCGGGATCGACGTCAGCTGGTGGTTCAGGTGGTCGATCCGGGAGTCGAGCTCCTGGACGTCGAGCAGCTTGAGCTGGACGAACGGGTCGGCTTTCAGAGGATTCTCCTGATGTAGTTGTGGATCTCAGACCCGGAAGGTCCACGGGTCGGTGTTCGTGCGTGAGACGCGGACCTCCACCGTATCCCCCAGTGCGTCGGTCAGACGACGCTGGAGCACGGGCAGCCAGGTGGACTCGGCTGCCCAGTGGGCCACGTCGACCAGCGCCGGGGCACCGTGCTCGCGCAGCTCGGAGGCCGGGTGGTGGCGCAGGTCGGAGGTCAGGTAGACGTCCACCCCCAGGGCCCTGGCCCGGTCGAGCAGGAAGTCGCCGGCGCCTCCGCAGAGGCCGACGGTCTCCACGACCTGGTCGGGGTCGCCGGACACGCGTACGCCGTGGGCGGTCTCGCCCAGCACCTCCGAGACGTGCCGGGCGAAGTCTGCCAGCGTCATCGGCGCCGCGAGACGCCCGACCCTGCCGGAACCGCGGTCGGGCTCGTCGCGCGAGGCCAGCTCGATGACGTCGTAGGCCACCTCCTCGTAGGGGTGTGCGGCCAGCACGGCGGCCACGACCTCCTCACGCAGGTGACGGGGGAACACTGTCTCGATGCAGACCTCGTCGACCAGCTCTGCCCGTCCGACCTCGCCGATGGTCGGGTTGGCTCCGGGCAGCGGTCGGAAGCGGCTTTCACCGGCGGAGGTGAAGCTGAACGAGTCGTAGTCGCCGATGGTGCCCGCCCCCGCGTCGGTCAGCGCCGAGCGCAGCCCCGCCGCGTCGCCCACCGGCACGAACACGGCGATCTTGTCCAACGGCGCGACCGGATCCGGCTCGAGCGGTCGCACGTCCCCCAGCCCCAGGGCCAGCGCCAACGACTCGGAGACCCCACCCGCGGGCGAGTCGGCGTTGGTGTGCGCCGTGAACAGGGCGCACCCGTTGGTCAGCAGCCGGTGCGCCACCCGCCCCTTCGGGTCGGTGGCGGCGAACCCGTGCACCGCCCGGAGGAAGAGCGGGTGGTGGCAGACGAGCAGGTCGGCGTCCTCGGCGACCGCCTCGTCGACCACGGCAGCGACCGGGTCGACAGCCAGCAGGATGCGGCGCACCTCGACGGCCGGGTCGCCGAGCACCAGCCCGACGGCGTCCCAGCTCTCCGCGTGGTGAGGCGGGAACCAGGTGTCGAGCAGGGCGGTGATCTCGGTGAGGGTGGGCACGACGTCAGGCTAGCGAGACGCGGGCTCTCCGGGAACGGCGGTCACGATCGTGAGGCGAGCGGCGACGAACGGTCAGTTGACCTGCCGGTTGCGCCCCTCCCAGTACTCCTGGCGCAGCTTGAACTTCTGCAGCTTCCCGGTCGCGGTGCGGGCGAGCACCTCGCGGAACTCGACCGACGACGGCGCCTTGAACCGCGCCACCTTGCCCTTGCAGTAGTCGATCAGCTCCTGCTCGGTCAGCTCGGACCCCTCGGTCCTCACGACCAGCGCCTTGATGGTCTCGCCCCACTTGTCGTCGGGTACGCCGATGACGGCGACCTCCGCCACGTCGGGGTGGGAGAAGATCACGTCCTCGACCTCGATGGAGGAGACGTTCTCGCCGCCGGTGATGATGACGTCCTTCTTGCGGTCCTGGATCGTCAGGTAGCCGTCGTCGCCGATCACGCCACCGTCGCCGGTGTGGAACCAGCCGTCGCGCAGGGCCGTCTCGGTCTCCTCGGGCTGCTCCCAGTAGCCCTCCAGGATCACGTTGGACCGGGCCAGCACCTCGCCCTGCTCGTCGATCTTCAGGGTGACACCGATGGCCGGTTGCCCGGCCCGGACGAGGTGGGAGGCTCGCTCCTCGGCGGACAGGTCGTCCCACTCCGCGCGCGAACGGTTCACGGTCAGCAGCGGCGAGGTCTCGGTGAGGCCGTAGATCTGGATGAACTCCCAGCCGAGCTCGGACTCCACGCGGGCCACGGTCTTGGTGGGCGGCGGGGCGCCGGCGACGATGATGCGCACCTTGTCGCGTCCCGGGATCTCGCCCTCCCACGACTCGGCGGCCTCCAGCACCGACGCGACCACGGCAGGGGCCGCACACATCGTCGTCACGCCGTGCTTCTCGACCCGCCGGAGGATCTCGGCACCGTCGATCTTGCGGATCGCCACCTGCTTCACGCCCATGCCGGTCATCGCGAACGGCATGCCCCACCCGTTGGCGTGGAACATCGGCAGCGTGTGCAGGTAGACGTCGCGGTCGGTGACGCCGGCGTGCAGCGCGAACGTCACCGCGTTGGTCCAGATGTTGCGGTGGGTGATCTGCACGCCCTTGGGGCGAGCGGTGGTGCCGGAGGTGTAGTTGATGGTGGCGGTCGCGTTCTCCTCGCGCTCCCAGTGCACGGGGTCCTTGCCCTCGGCATACATGTCCGCGTCGTGGCCGATGACGAACTTGTGCTCGCACTCGACCTCGGCCAGCGCCTCCTCGAGCTCGGGGTCGACGTAGAGGACCCGGGCACCGGAGTGCTTGACGATGTACTTCACCTCCTCGACCGAGAGCCTGAAGTTGACCGGCACGAGCACCCGGCCGTGACCTGCCACCCCGAAGAAAGCGGTGTAGAGCCGGGCGCTGTTGTGCGAGACGTAGGCGACCCGGTCACCGAAGCCGATGCCGAGCTCGTCCAGCTTCGCCGCCTGGGCCCGGGCGAGCTCCCCCACCCGGGCGTAGGTGACGTCACCGAGCGAGTCTGCGGGCTGCTCGGGCTCGTCGACGATGCCGGTGCGGTCGGCGTACACCGCCAGGGCACGGTCGAGAAAGTCTGCGGCAGAGAACGGCACGATCACGGGTGTGACTCCCCTCACGTTCGAATACCGGACACCCTAGCCATCCGGAGCGAGCTCGTGGACGGCGGTGCCACCTCCGGGGCGACGGTGGAACCGTTCCGTGGCCTGAACCGGTTGTACCCGGGGGCCGGGTCGACGCAGAATGTCCCTCGTGCCCGTCCCAGACCCCGGACCCGTCCACGCGCCGGACCCGACCGATGAGGCACGTCGGCTGCGGATCCTGTTCGACGGCCTGCCCGCCCTGATCGGCTACTGGGACCGTCACCTGCGCAACGTGGTCGCGAACGAGGCCTATCTCGAGTGGTTCGGGATGTCTCCCCACGACATGCCGGGGCGCCACGTCCGGGAGGTCCTCGGTGAGTCGGTCTTCGCCGAGAACGAGCCCTACATGCTCAAGGCCCTCGAGGGGGAAGAGCAGCTGTTCCAGCGCACGATCCTCGACCCTCAGGGACGCATCAGGCACATCCAGGCGACCTACAGCCCCGACCTCGTGGACGGCGAGGTGGTGGGTCTGTTCGTGATGGCCACCGACGTGACCCCACATGTCGAGGCGCAGCGTCAGCTCGACGAGGCCCAGGAGCTGGCAGAGATCGGCAGCTGGACGCTGATCCCCGCGACGAAGCAGCTCGCGTGGTCGACCCAGATGTACCGCATCCTGGGCCACGACCCTGCGACGTACCTCCCCACCACGGATTCGCTGATCTCCCAGATGCACCCCGACGACCGCGACCGGGCCGTGGCCGCTGTTCGCGGAGCCGGGGTCTCCGGTGTCGGCTACGAGCTGAGCTACCGGATCGTGCGCCCGGACGGCGAGGTGCGAGAGGTGCACAGCCGGGTCCGCGCCGAACGGGTCGATGGCGGTCTGGTGACCCGGCTCACCGGGGTGATGCAGGACGTCACCTCCTCGAACCTCGTCGCGGCGGAGATGGGGCGGGTCAACGCCGAGCTGCGCAAGGTCAACCAGCTCAACGCCGACGTCCTGGGCGTCGTCGGGCACGACGTCCGGACCCCCCTCGCGCTGGTCCTGGGACACCTCGAAGAGCTGTCCGCCACCTGGGACGAGAGCACGGAGGAGGGCAAGAAGGCCCGGGTGGACAAGGCGTTCGCGGCGGCTCGCCGTCTGGCCGCTCTGTGCGACGACATCCTCGCCATGGCCAACTTCGACTCCGGCGCGATCGCCACCCGGCCGATCCGGGTCCACCTGCGAGACGTCGTGGAGGACGCCCTCGCGGGTCTGCACGCCCGGTCCCACGTGGAGGTGCGCGCCGAGGGCTCCCCCGTCGGCGTCATCGACCCCTTCCACCTGCGACAGATGCTCGCCAACCTGATCAGCAACGCCCTGCGGTACGGCGCACCACCAGTGGTCGTGACCGTCACCGAGA
The DNA here is from genome assembly GCA_963843775.1 of uncultured Actinomycetota bacterium. Lineage (GTDB taxonomy): Bacteria > Actinomycetota > Actinomycetes > Propionibacteriales > Nocardioidaceae > Marmoricola. Next base: position 731,718 of record CAWJLT010000008.1, on the reverse strand, counting down.
CCGACGGGTGTGCCACCGTCGAGGTCACCGACCACGGAGCGGGCGTCCCCGAGGACTTCGTGCCGCACCTGTTCGACCGGTTCACCCGCGCGAGCACCGGGGTGGCGACCCAGCAGCGCGGCAGCGGGTTCGGCCTCTACATCGTGGGCCGGCTCGCGGACGCCAACGACTGCCGCCTCACGTACTCGCCGGGATCTCCCTCTGGATCGACCTTTCGGCTGCGACTTCCGCGGCCCTCTGCCTGAGCTCGAGCCAGCCCAGCGCGGGCTTGGCCAGGACGCCGTGCACGAGCACGGAGAGTCCGATGGTGAAGGCGACCGTCGCCCACAGCCACCGCAGATCGGCGAAGTCGGCTTGCCCGGCGGCGTAGGCCAGGTAGAACAGCGACCCGATCCCCCGGACGCCGAAGAAGGCGGTGACCCAGCTCTCGCGGGCGCTCATCCCGTGCCCCCGGCGCGTGAACGGCATCAGGCTGAGCCCACCGCTCAGGGGCCGGATCACCAGGATCAGCGCCACCCCGACCAGGACCCCGCGCCAGTCCAGCGCGGCCAGCAGCCCGTGGCTCATCGCCATCCCCAGGCACAGGAGCACCAGGAGGGTCAGCAGCCGTTCGAGGCGCTCCACCACGCCGTGCATCTTCTCGTTGTACTCCGAGCTCCTCTCCGCGTTGCGCACCGCCATCCCGCAGCAGAAGACGGCGATGAAGCCGTAGCCGCCCACGAGCTCGGCAGCACCGAACGAGGTCGCCAGGGCAGCCAGCGCGAGAAGTGGCTCCCCCTGTTCCGCGAGACGCAGGGAGGCCCTGCGCGCCCGGTGCGCAAGCTTGGCGAGCAGCCATCCGACGAACGCGCCCACCAGGAACCCGACCACCACCTTGCCGATGAGGTCCCAGGCCACCCACTGGGCGACCCAGGAGCCCGGGGTGCCCTTCTCCACCAGGAAGATGGCGGCGTAGACGAACGGGAAGGCCAGGCCGTCGTTGAGCCCGGCCTCCGAGGTGAGGGCGAACCGGACCTCGTGGCGCTCGTCGCTCTCGTGGCCCTCGGCGCTCTCCACGTCGGGTCCACCCACCTGCACGTCCCCGGCCAGGACCGGGTCGGTGGGGGCCAGCGCTGCACCCAGCAGCAGGGCCGTGGCAGGCGCCAGGCCCAGGCCCCACCAGCCCAGCAGCCAGACCGCGGCGATGCTCAGCGGCATCGCCGCCAGCAGCAGCCGCCAGGTGGCCGACCACCGGCGCCAGTCGCGCGGGTGACGCAACCGGAGCGGACGGTCCAGGGCCAGCCCCACCCCCATCAGCGCCAGGAGCACGGCGAACTGGGTGACCTGCTCGATCATGGTGTGCTTCGCGATCGGGTCGAAGAAGTCGTCGTCACCGACGGGTAGCAGACCCATGACGATGCCGGCGCCCAGCAGCACCATCGGCGGCGAGATCGTCAGCTTGTGCAGCGTCGAGGGCAGCACGGCGGCGAGCAGGATCGCCAGGCCGGCGACGAGGTAGAGCGCGCTGGACAAGAAAACTCCGCCTTTCCGTCCGGGGGGACGGCGAGTGAGTGGGGCGGCCTGCTCGTTGAAGCCGATGCGCCTCGGGGCACGGGACGAGGCCCGGATGGCGCTGTCCCAGACTACGGGACGCGGCGTCGACGCAGCCGGGGGCGGATGAAGGGGAAGTAGACGAGCAGCGCCCCGACCGCACAGGTCACCAGCAGCATGGCCGTCACCAGGGCCCTGCTGATCCCCGCGTCCCGGTAGGCCCCGTCCGACTGGAGCGAGGCGTCGATGATCGCCCAGAGGCTGACGGCGATGAGAGCGACGAAGACCAGGACGAGCAGGGCACCGGTCATGTCGGGACCCTACACAGGGACCCGAGCAGGTGTGAGTGGGCGCAGAGGGGATCGAACCCCCGACCACCTCGTTGTAAGCGAGGGGCTCTACCGCTGAGCTATACGCCCGGAGACCGGCGGCCGTCAGAGGCCGCTCTCGATCACGCGCGCACAGACTACGGGAGCGGGCCGGCCAGGCGTAGTGGGCCTGTGCGCTGTGCGGCCGTCGACCTCGGAATCGGTCTCCGGCACCACGAAAGCAAGAAGTCGCGCCGCTGGCGTCTCGGGTCACCAGCGGCGCGACAACGCAAGAGTGCCTCAGTGAGGACCGGGTTCCAAGCCGAAACCCGAAAGATGGTCATAAAGAACTAGACCAGTGCCGCCAGCTGGGTCGCGTGCTCGGTCAGGTCCCGTGCCTCACCAGTGGCGTTGTGCACCATCCAACCCACCCGTCCCTGCTTGTCGACGATGAAGGAGGAGCGCTTCGCGGCCCCTGAGATCTCGTCGAAGACGCCGTACGCCTGCGCCGTCAGACCGTGCGGCCAGAAGTCGCTGAGCAGCGGGAAGAAGATCCCGTCGCGGTCCGCCACCGCGCGCTGGGCGTACATCGGGTCGCAGCTCAGCGCTATCAGGGTGGTGTCGGCGGTCTCGAACTCGCCGAGCCGATCACGCAGGCCGGTGAGCTCGCCGGTGCAGACACCGCTGAAGGCGAAGGGGTAGAAGACGATGAGGGCCACCTTGCCGGCGGCGTGCGACGACAGCTGCACGTCCTGGCCGTGCTGGTCCTTGAGCGTGAAGTCAGGGGCCAGGTCACCGATCGCCAGAGTCATGGCGACATCGTGCCAGCCACCGACGAGGACACCGACATCAGTCCCCGGAGTCCCCGGAGTCCCCGGATTCGAGCCCGGATTCGACGCCGGACGCGCCGGGCTCACCCTGGTGCGGGTCGTGGTCCTTGAGGTCCTTCTTGAGGACCTTGCCGGTCGCGTTGCGGGGCAGCTCGGTGAGGAAGATGATCTCCCGCGGCACCTTGTAGCGGGCCAGGTTCTCCTTGACGTGTGCCTTGAGGGCGTCGACCAGCTGGTCGCGGTCGACGTCACCGGACGCCACCACGAAGGCCCTCAGCCGCGTGCCGTAGTCCTCGTCGTCGACGCCGATGGCAGCGACGTCCTCGACGGCGTCGTGGCGCGAGAGGCAGTCCTCGACCTCCTTGGGGAAGACGTTCTCGCCACCGGAGACGATCATCTCGTCGTCCCGGCCCTCGACGAAGAGAAGCCCGTGCTCGTCGATCCGTCCGACGTCACCGCTCGACATCAGGCCGTCGATCATCTCCTTGCCCTTGTCCTCGTCGCCGGTGTAGCCGCCGAAGAGCATGGTGTTGCCGACGAAGATGCGACCGGGCTCGCCGTCCGCGACCTCGTGGCCCTGGTCGTCGTAGATCCTGACCTCGGTGTTGTACGGCGCGCGCCCGGCCGTACCGGGGGCCGCACGCATGTCGCGGGGCTGGGCGATCGTGGCCCAGGCGACCTCGGTCGAGCCGTAGGTGTTGTAGAGGTTGTCCCCGAAGGCGTCCATCCACCTCGTGGCGAGGTCGCCGGGAAGCGCCGAACCAGAGGCAGCGACGATGCGCAGGTGCGACCAGTCACCGGAGCGCTCCTCCTCGGAGAGCTTCATGATCCGCTGCATCATCACCGGGATCACGACCAGCGCGTCGACGTCGTAGGTGCGCATCGTGTCGAGGCAGTCCACCGGGTCGAACCTGCGGCGCAGCACGATGGTCGAGCCCAGCAGCATGGCCATGTTGAGGTGGGCCCAGCCCCAGGTGTGGAAGAGCGGCGCCGCGATGTAGGTGGTCCCACCGGTCCTGAAGGGCATCTTGGAGAGCAGCGCCACGGCGCCGTCGATACCGGCCTCACCCCGGGGAGCACCCTTGGGTGTCCCGGTCGTGCCGGAGGTCAGGATGACCGGGCGCGTGGTGTGACCCGGCGCGGTGTGCCTGGCCGTGGAGCCCCGTTCGATCAGGTCCTCGACGCGGGGGAGGTCGCCCGTGCCCCCGTCGTGCCAGGCGATCACCCGGGACACCTCGATGCCCGACCTGTCGATCAGCTCGGTGAACTCGTCGTCGTAGACGATCGCTGCCGGCTTCTCTCGCGCGCAGACCTCTGCGAGCTGCGGGGCGGAGAAGGCGGTGTTGAGGTAGAGGATGTCCGCCCCGAGCTTGGACAGGGCGGTGGAGACGTCGACGAAGTAGCGGTGGTTGCGGCACAGCACCGCGACGCTCTCCCCCTCGGCGACGCCGATCTCCCGCAGCGCATGGGCCAGCCGGGTCGAGCGCTCGTCGATCTCACCCCAGGTGAGCGCGCCGAGCTCGTCGATCAGCCCCGTCACGTGGGGCGCGCGCACCGCGAGTGCTCCCATGCCGCCGGCGAACCCGATGCCCCAGTCGAAGATCGTCCTGCCGATCCCGGCGAGCGTCAGGGGACCGTAGGGCCGGAGCACCCCGGAGGTCGCCATCACCTTGACCATCCGGGCATGACGAAGGGCCTGTTTCTGCAGCTGCGGGAACATCGGGTGGGTGCCTCCTGTGCGGCGGGTCAGTTCTTGGGGGCCACCAGCCGGGTCCCCGTCCATTCCTTACCCACTGCAACGGTCGTGGTCGTGGAAAGTCCCGCGATCGGCGCCGCCTCGGCCACGTCCGCGGCGTCCACGGCTCCAGGTCGACCGACCTTGGGGCTCACCAACCAGATGGCTCCGCCCCGCACGAGGTCGGTCAGGGAGTCCACCAGGGCGTCGACGAGGTCACCGTCGTCGTCGCGCCACCACAGGAGTACGACGTCGACCACGTCGCCGTAGTTCCCGTCCACGAGGTCGGAGTCGATGCTCTCCTCGATCGCGGCGCGGATGGTGTCGTCGACGTCGTCGTCCCAGCCGAGCTCTTGCACGACCGTTCCGGCCTTCAAACCCAGCCGTTCCCCCAGCTGGACGTCCGCGCGGTCTGCGCTCGGGCTCACCTGTTTGCCTCCAGTCACTCGTTCATAGTCGGAGTCACCCACGCCTGAACGGGGGCTCCGGTGCCCGTAGTCCACTAGACCTCCCGGTCAGGCGCAACCCCGGGGCCCCCTCGTCCACCCTGCGACGGGCACAGCAGGCCCCCGGAGCACCCCGTGCTGATCGCCGGAAGCGACGTGCGGACGACTCCTTCGGGCTAGGATCCGGGCTCCTGACTCGGCTACGGGTCAGCTCACCACCACGCGTTCACCGGGGGCACGGCGTGACGACTTTTCTGGTCATCGGCCTCATCGGACTCGTCCTGCTCGGAATCTCCCTGGTGCTCGGCGACCTGTTCGACGGCATCTTCGACGCCCTGGCCGGTGACGTGTTCTCCAGTGCGGTGGTCGCCGGCTTCGTGGCGGCCTTCGGGTTCGGCGGTGGCATCGTCCAGGCCGCCGGACGGTCCCCTGCTCCTCGCCGTGCCGGTCGGCATCGTGGCCGGAGTCGGCTTCGGCTGGTTCGCCGCATGGCTCACCCGGCTCCTGCGCGACGGTGGGAGCGACGGCACCCCGGCGACCGACGACGCCCTGGGCCGGGAGGGCACCGTGACCTCCGACATCCCCGGCGACGGCTTCGGGACGGTGCGCGTCCTGCTCGGTGGCCACGTCGTGAGGCTGAACGCCCGTGCCGATCGCCCCGTCGCCGCCGGCACCGAGGTCCACGTGACGAGCATCCTGTCGCCGACGGCGGTCACCGTCGCCCCGGTGTGGGACGAGCTCGAGCCCCCACCCGACCGCTGAACCTCCCGCACCATCTCTGCTGAATCACCGGAAGGAACACCCTCGTGGACTCGATCCTCGTGCCGATCGCTGGCTTCGTCGCCCTCTTCGTCCTGCTCGTGCTGCTGATCACCAGCCGCTACAAGGTCGCCGGCCCCAACCAGGCCTACATCGTCACCGGACGCAAGGGGAAGGCCGTCCTCAACCCCGAGACGGGCGCCCTCACCACGGACCTGTCAGGGCAGAAGGTCATCCTCGGTGGCGGCACGTTCGTGATCCCGTTCGTGCAGAAGCTGGCCACCCTCGACCTGTCCAGCCGTCGCATCTCGGTGCAGATCCGTGGCGCGGTCTCCGGACAGGGCATCAAGCTCAACGTCGAGGGAGTCGCCATCGTGAAGGTCGGCGGCAACGCCGACCAGATCCGGCTGGCCGCCCAGCGGTTCCTGAGCCAGCAGCAGGACGTCGAGGCCTTCACCCAGGAGGTGCTCGCCGGTGCGCTCCGCTCCATCGTCGGCGGCCTGACCGTGGAGCAGATCATCCGTGACCGCGCTGCCTTCGCGCAGCGCGTCGCCGACGAGTCCGAGAACTCCCTCACGGGGCAGGGCCTGATCCTGGACACCTTCCAGATCCAGGACGTGACCGACGACGGCAGCTATCTCGCCGACCTCGGGCGCCCCGAGGCCGCCCGCATCGGGCAGGCAGCCTCCATCGCCGAGGCCAACGCACGCCAGGCCGCCGAGCAGGCGCGCATCAAGGCCGAGGAGGAGATCGCGATCTCCCAGCGGGCGCTGGCGCTCAAGCAGGCCGAGATCAAGGCAGAGACCGACGCCGCGTCCGCCAACGCCGCCGCCGCCGGTCCGCTGGCCCAGGCCGACCGCGACCAGTCGATCCTGCTGGAGCAGGAGAAGGTCGCCGTACGCCAGGCGGCCCTGACCGAGCGCCAGCTCGAGACCGAGGTGCGCAAGCCGGCTGACGCGGCCCGCTACAAGGTGGAGCAGGAGGCGGAGGCCAACCGGACCGCCGAGATCTTCGGGGCCGAGGCCCGCAAGGCGGCATCCATCGCGAACGCCCAGGCCAAGGCCGAGGAGACACGCCTCAGCGGTGAGTCGGAGAAGTCCCGGCGTGCCGCGCTCGCCGAGGCCGAGGCCATCGAGGGCCAGAAGCGAGGTGAGGCCGAGCGCTCACGCCGCGTCGCGGAGGCAGAGGCGACTCGCGCCGAGGGTGAGGCCCAGGCGGCCGCGACCCTGGCCATCGGACAGGCCACGGCCGAGGCCATGGACAAGCGGGCCGAGGCGTTCGCCCACTACAACGACGCCGCCGTCCTGCAGATGCTGATCGAGGTGCTGCCCCAGATCGCCAGGGAGGTGGCCGCCCCGATCGCTGCCATCGACCAGCTCACCATCGTCTCGACCGACGGCGCCGGCGCGCTGCCCAAGCAGGTCACCGACAACGTCGTCCAGACGCTCGCCATGCTCAAGACCACCACCGGTCTGGACCTCGAGGGCCTGATCAAGCGGGCCGTCGAGGGTGCCGTGACGACCGGCGACGTCGTGCCCGGCGAGGCCGGCACCGGCTGATCCCCGACCCGGCGGGGATCCCATCTCGATGCTTACCCGTCAGTAGATTCTCTCTCGTGCCCAGAAGTGACACGATGATTGGGTGAGCGACTCCGAAGACACCACTCAGAAGCCCGCTGCGACCCAGCGCGTCTCCGTGATCCACGAGGGCCTGCCGACCCAGCTGCCCGACATCGACCCCGACGAGACCCAAGACTGGCTCGCCTCGTTCGACTCCCTCGTGAGTGACCGTGGACGCGACCGCGCGCGCTACGTCATGCTGCGGCTGCTCGAACGCGCACGCCAGCAGTCGGTCGGCGTCCCCGCCCTGCGGAGCACCGACTACATCAACACCATCGCGCCCGAACGCGAGCCCTGGTTCCCCGGTGACGAGGAGACCGAGCGGCGCATCCGCGCCTTCATCCGGTGGAACGCCGCCGTGATGGTCTCCGACGCCAACCGCCCCGGGCTCGAGGTCGGCGGCCACATCGCGACCTACCAGTCCGCCGCCAGCCTCTACGAGGTCGGCTTCAACCACTTCTTCCGCGGGAAGGAGCACGCCGGTGGCGGCGACCAGATCTACATCCAGGGCCACGGTTCGCCGGGCGTCTACGCCCGCGCCTACCTCGAGGGACGCCTGACCGAGAACCAGCTGCTCCACTTCCGCCAGGAGGTGCAGCACGGCGTCGGCAAGGGCCTGCCGTCCTACCCCCACCCGCGGTTGATGCCGGACTTCTGGGAGTTCCCCACCGTGTCGATGGGCCTGACCGGCATCAACTCGATCTACCAGGCCCGGTTCAACCGCTACCTGCAGAACCGCGGCATCAAGGACACCTCGCAGCAGAACGTCTGGGCCTTCCTCGGTGACGGCGAGATGGCCGAGCCCGAGTCGCTCGGCGCCATCGGCGTGGCCGCCCGTGAGGAGCTCGACAACCTGCACTGGGTGATCAACTGCAACCTGCAGCAGCTCGACGGGCCCGTGCGCGGCAACGGCAAGATCATCCAGGAGCTGGAGGCCCAGTTCCGTGGGGCCGGCTGGAACGTCATCAAGGTCATCTGGGGCCGCGAGTGGGACGACCTGCTGGCCCGCGACGTCGACGGCGTCCTCGTCAACGCGATGAACAGCACTCCTGACGGCGCGTTCCAGACCTACTCGGTCGAGGACGGCGCCTACAACCGCGAGCACTTCTTCGGGGCCGACCCGCGCCTGCGCAAGATGGTCGAGCACATGAGTGACAAGCAGATCGAGAAGCTGCCGCGCGGCGGCCACGACTACCGCAAGGTCTACGCCGCCTTCGACGCGGCTGCCAAGCACGTCGGCCAGCCGACCGTGATCCTCGCCCACACCGTCAAGGGATGGACCATCGAGGGGCTGGAGGGCAAGAACGCCAGCCACCAGATGAAGAAGCTCAACCGGGACGACCTGAAGAAGTTCCGTGACCGGCTCTACCTGCCGATGAGCGACCGCGACATCGACGAGGCGTACGACGCCCACGGCACCGCGCCGTTCTTCCACCCCGGCAAGGACTCCGCCGAGATCGAGTACATGATGGAGCGCCGCCGCCAGCTCGGCGGGTCGATCCCCAAGCGCATCATCCGGGCCAAGCCGTTGAAGGTCCCCGGGGGTGAGGTCTACGCCGACCTGAAGACCGGTTCGGGCAAGAACAAGATCGCCACCACGATGGCCGTGGTGCGACTGCTGCGCGACTGGATGAAGGACCCGGAGATCGGCAAGCGCATCGTGCCGATCGCACCCGACGAGTACCGCACGTTCGGCATGGACTCGATGTTCGCCAGCGCCAAGGTCTACAACCCGGCCGGCCAGGTCTACGAGTCCGTCGACCGCAAGATGGTGCTCAAGTGGCGCGAGGCGACCGACGGACAGCTGCTCCACGAGGGCATCTCCGAGGCCGGCGCGATGGCCTCGGCGACCGCCGCGGGATCGTCGTACTCCACCCACGGCGAGGTGATGATCCCGTTCTACATCTTCTACTCGATGTTCGGTTTCCAGCGCACGGGTGACTCCATCTGGGCCATGGCCGACCAGCTCGCCCGCGGCTTCCTGATCGGTGCCACCGCCGGGCGCACCACCCTCACCGGTGAGGGCCTCCAGCACGCCGACGGGCACTCGCCGCTGCTCGCTGCGACGAACCCGGCCGTCGTGCACTACGACCCGGCGCACGCCCACGAGGTCGCGCACATCATGCAGGACGGCCTCCGCCGGATGTACACCGCCAGCGAGGAGCACCCCGAGGGTGAGAACGTCATCTTCTACATGACGGTCTACAACGAGCCGGTCTCGCAGCCCAAGGAGCCCGACGACCTCGACCTCGAGGGCCTGCTGAAGGGCATCTACCACTTCGCCGGGGCTCCTGAGGTCGCCGGCAACGGCGACGCGCCCCAGGTGCAGCTGCTGGCCTCCGGCATCGGCTTCCCCTGGATCCTCAAGGCGCAGCAGATGCTGGCCGAGGACTGGGGCGTCGCCGCCGACCTCTGGTCGGTCACGTCGTGGAACGAGCTCGCCCGCGAGGCCGTCGAGGCCGACCGGTGGACGTTGAACCACCCCGCGGAGGAGGCCAAGGTCCCCTACGTCACCGCCAAGCTCGAGGGTGCGCCAGGTCCGGTGATCGCGGTCAGCGACTACATGCGCGCTGTCCCGCAGCAGATCTCACACTGGATGCCGAGCGACTATCACGTGCTGGGCACGGACGGCTTCGGTTTCGCCGACACCCGCCCCGCCGCGCGTCGCTTCTTCCAGGTGGACGCCGAGAGCGTCGTCGTGGCCACCCTGCGGGCCCTGGCCGACCGCGGCGAGGTCAAGGCCGAGATCGTGGCCGAGGCCTTCGAGAAGTACCGCATCGACGACCCGACCGCTGTGGCCGACGTGAAGCAGGAGGGCGGCGACGCCTGAGCCCGCTCGTGACCCGGCTCAGGCCCCGCGCTTGGGCAGCTGGGCGACCGGGGCGAGCGGTGCGCCGCCGGCCTCGGCGCGGTTCGACGGCTGCGCGGGGCCGTTGCGCAGCAGCTGACGCCAGCGGCCTCGGTGGTAGGACGCCGGCTGGGTGGCCCGGATGAAGTCCTGCACGATCTTCACGAAGCGGTCGGGGTGGTCCTTGTGCGGGAAGTGCCCGCTGTTGGGCAGCACCTCGACCACCGCGCCCGGCGCGGTCCGGGCGACGTTCTCCGCGTGCTTGGCGGGGATGACCACGTCGTCGGTGCCCCACACCACGAGCATCGGCATCGCCTGGGTGAGGTAGGCCCGGTCGACCATCGTCACGATCTGGCCGCGCACGTCCACCACGGCCCGCACCACGTGCCGGATCGCCGCCCGCGCCCGTGGGTCCTTGAACGACTCGTAGATCTCGGCGACCTCGGCGAGGTCGCGGGCGGCCGGGATGCGTGACCTCGACAACGCCCGCAGGCCGGCCTTCCCGACGTGGCGTACGCCGGGGAGGGTCGCGAGACCCATCACCTGGTGGAAGCCCGGCAGCGTCACCGCGCGGATCAACGGCGAGACCTCCGGACCCAGACCACCCGGAGCCACCAGGATCATCCGCTCGGTGCGCTCGGGGAACTGGTAGGCGAACTGCATGGCGATGCCGCCGCCGAAGCTGTGCCCGACCACGGTGACCTTGTCGATGTTGAGCACCGTCAGCAGGTCACGCATGCCGTTGGCGTAACCGCCGACCGAGTAGTCCGCACGCGGCTTGGCACTCCTGCCGTGCCCCAGCAGGTCGGGCGCGATCACGGTGAAGTGCTTGGCGAGGTCGTTGATCACCGGGAACCAGGTCGTGTGGTCACACCCGAGGCCGTGCAGCAGCAGCAGCGCAGGGCCCTCGCCGGTCTTCACGTAGGCCCGCTCGTGCCCGTGGATGGTGATGCGCTGGAGCTCGACGGAAGTTCCTGGGACCTGCTCCATGCGCACACTCCTGGGAAAGTGGTCGGGGACAACGAATACGAGTCAAGCAGAACCTGGTGGGATGTGTGACCACCACTCACCGCGCCGTGGGCCAGGCAGCCAGGGACCAGAGCCAGGGAGCCAGCACATCACGATTCCCTGGTGGATCGGGCCGCGGGGACCACCGGGGCGTCGGTTCATCTGGTGCGGTACCCCGTTGACTAGAGTCTCATCCATGCCTGTGCGCCGTGGTGGATCCCCCGTCGACCCCTCCCGCGTCCTCGCCGAGCTGGCCGAGATCGTCGAGCTGGTCACCGAGCGGCCGGCCGGGGAGGTGCAGCTGGACCGTTCCTTCGTCGACGACCTGCGGATCGACTCGCTGTCGATGGTCGAGATCCTCGAGGGGGCGGACCGGCACTTCGGCGTGCGGGTCCAGGACGAGGCCGCCAAGGACTTCGTGCACGTGCGTGACCTCGTCGACTACCTGAGCGCTCGGCTCGTGTCGGCTGGTTGAGGAGCGCTCTCCTCGCTCCGGTTGGTCGGGTCAGACGACCTGGTGCAGCCAGCGCACCGCCACCCCGTCCCCGGCGTGCCGGAACGTCTCCAGCTCGTCGTCCCACGGCCTGCCCAGCAGCTTGTCCACCTCGAGCTCGAGCGTGGTCTCCCCGAGGGCGGCCTTCACCACAGCAGCCTTGAGCCGGTCCTCGGGGATCATGATGTCGCCGTGCAGGCCGGTCACGGCGTGGAAGACGCCGAGGGCAGGGGTCGCGCAGAAGCGGGCACCCTCGGTGCCGGTGGTCGCCTCCTCGGTCACCTCGAAGCGCAGGTGGTTCCATCCGCGCAGGGCCGAGGTGATGGCGGCACCGGTTCCCTGGGGGCCCACCCAGGAGTACTCCATCCGGTAGCTCCCGGACTGGGCCGGCTGAGGGGTCCACTCCACCTGTGGCGCAAGACCGAGCACGCCACCCACGGCCCACTCGATGTGCGGGCACAACGCGGACGGCGCCGAGTGGATGAAGACCACTCCACGAGTCGCTGAACGAGTCACGACGGACCTCCTCTAGCTTCGGCGTCGAGATACGCCTTCCCCAGCGGTCTCGAGATGTGAAGCGAGCAGCGTCCATGACTCTGTGGTGAACGTGTGAACTTGTGAGCCCATTGTGACCGATGGTGGCCACCAACACCAGCCAATCGGCACAAAGCGTCGGCGTGTCGCTTATGTCCGAGATGACGAGCGGCGGAGCGTGGAGACGGAGCGCGGACGGTTCAGGCGCTGTGCGGCATTCGAACGACAGCCGCGTCGACGAGGTTGAGGGGGTCGCGCACAGCCCCCACCAGGGCGCCGTCGGCGATCACGGCGGGACCGTCGACGACGCTCGCCAGCAGACAGGTGATGTTGTCGGTCCCACCGGCGTCGAGAGCCGCGTCCAGCAGGGCCTCGGTGGCCTCGGTGGCGTCGTCATCGTCGTGCGCGTTGAGCAGGTCCTCGATGTGCGTCTCCGAGACGAGGTCGGTGAGCCCGTCGCTGGCGAGCAGCACCCGGTCCCCCACGACCAGCCGCAGCATCGTCACGTCTCCCGCCTCCTCGGGTGTGCCGTTGACGCTCCGCATCACCACGTTGCGCCAGGGATGGGTGGCGACCTCGGCCTCCTCGAGGTTGCCCTCGTCCACGAGGCGCTGAACGAAGGTGTGGTCGCGCGTGACGCGGGTCAGCCGGCCCTCGCGCAGCACGTAGCCACGCGAGTCGCCGAGGTGGGCCAGCCCGAAGGTGTCTCCGTCGGTGGCCAGCGCCGTCAGGGTCGTCGCCATGCCCGAGCGTGCCGGGTCCTGGCGTACGCCGACCGCGACCTGCTCCTGTGCCAGCCGGACGCCGGCCCGCAGCATGGCCAGCGGCTCGGCCCGGGGATCGGAGAGCGCCAGCGCCGCGACGACGTACGCCGCTGTCGCCGAGGCGACCTCACCGGCGGCGGCGCCCCCGACGCCGTCGGCCACGAGCATGCAGCTCGGACCCAGGAAACCGGAGTCCTCGTTGGCCGGGCGGACCAGGCCGGAGTGGCTGACCGCGCTCCCGGTGAATCTCAGCACCACGTCTCGCCCCCTCACCTCCTCCAACGTCCGCCGACCCTCTCACGGTTCCCGCAGGACGAGAAGAGTGGTCGGTCGGCGCCCGGAACGACCGGGCCCTGGCGGCTCTGGTGGGCTTTGCGGCAGGTGGGCGCGCGCACGAGCGACCGGACCCGACACAATGGGCCCATGGAATGGCTGCTGCTCGCGATCTCGGTGGGCCTCGTGCTCGCGTGCGGCGTGTTCGGGGCGGCGGAGTACTCCTTCGTCGCCATCGACCGCTCGGCGGTGGAGAAGGCCGCCGGTGACGGGGACCGCCAGGCCGAAGGGGTGCTGCTGGCCCTGCGCAGCCTCTCCACCCAGCTCTCGGGGGCACAGATCGGTGTCACCCTGACCAACCTGGTGATCGGCTTCCTCGCCGAGCCCGCCATCGCGACCCTGCTCGAGACCCCGCTGACGGCCGTCGGGGTGACGGCGGGGGCCGTTCCCGGCATCTCGGTGACCCTGGGCCTGGTCCTGGCCACGATCGCCACCATGCTCTTCGGCGAGCTGGTGCCCAAGAAGCTCGGCATCGCGATCCCGTTCCCGGTCGCCCGACGCACCCAGGTCTTCATCCGCGGATTCACCAGGACGATGACCTACCCGATCAAGGTGCTCAACGGCTCCGCCAACGCCCTGGTCCGCGCGCTGGGCGTCGAGCCCCAGGAGGAGCTGCGGTCGGCCCGCTCCTCCGACGAGCTCGCCTCGCTCGCGAGTCGCTCCGCCAGCGAGGGCACCCTGGACTCCGAGACCGCCTACCTGGTGCAGCGCTCCATCGCCTTCGGCCCCCGGACCGCCGGGGAGATCATGACCCCACGTGTGCAGATGGCCTGCGTCGACGCCACCGACCCGGTCAGCGAGGTCATCGAGCTCTCCAAGACCACCGGCTTCTCCAAGTTCCCGGTCATCCGCGGCAGCTCGGACAACGTCGTCGGGTCGGTGCACGTCAAGCAGGCCGTGGCGGTCCCCCGCTCCGAACGTGCCGACACCCTCGTCCGCGAGGTGATGGTGGAGGCGACCGTGGTGCCCGAGTCGTTGCGGCTCGACCCCCTGCTCTCCCTGCTCCGCGGCGAGGGCTTCCAGATGGCGATCGTCTCCGACGAGTACGGCGGCACGGCGGGCGTGGTCACCCTCGAGGACGTCGTCGAGGAGATCGTCGGGGACATCTCCGACGAGCACGACCGCTACGGGTCACGCCTGCGCCAACGGCCCGACGGCTCGTGGATCGTCTCGGGGCTGCTGCGACCCGACGAGGTCGCCGACGCCACCGCGCTGCGCCTGCCCGAGGACGAGGCCTACGACACGGTCGCCGGGCTGCTGGTCCGTGAGCTCGGTCGCATCCCGGTCCGGGGCGACCGGGTGGAGGTGCCGCTCCCGCTCGTGATCCCCGAGGACGACGACGAGGAGCCCGTCCAGGAGCACGTCCGGATGCAGGTGGAGCGGATGGACGGCCTCCGGGTCGACCGGATCTCGATCAGACGGCTCGTGCCCGAGCCCCCTGAGCAGCCGGGTGGTTCGGCATGAGCACCCAATCAGCACTCTGGCTCGGTCTCGTCCTGCTCCTGGGCAACGCGTTCTTCGTCGGCGCGGAGTTCGCACTCGTCTCGGCCCGACGTACGAAGGTGGAGCCGAAGGCCGCCGCGGGGTCCCGGGTGGCGCGTACGACGCTCCGCGCCATGGAGGGCCTCTCCCAGATGATCGCCGCCGCGCAGTTCGGCATCACCGTGTGCTCGCTGGGCCTCGGTGCCGTCGCCGAGCCCGCCCTGGCGCACCTGATCGAGCCCGCGGCCCTCGCGGTGAGCCTGCCGGAGGCGTGGCTGCACCCGGTGGCGTTCGCGATCGCCATGACCTGTGTGGTCTACCTGCACGTCGTGCTGGGCGAGATGGTGCCCAAGAACCTCGCGCTCGCCGGCCCCGAGCGCGCAGCGATGGTGCTCGGGCCGCCGATGGTCGCGATGGTGACCGTCTTCAAGCCGATCGTCTACAGCCTCGACGCCACCGCCAACTTCATCGTGCGCCGATTCGGGGTCGAGCCGCGCAGCGACGTCATCTCCACCTTCACGCTGGAGGAGGTCGAGGCGATGGTGGACGAGTCGCACGACGAGGGGATGCTCGACCAGGGCGAGTACGAGCGCCTGGCCGGAGCGCTGGGCTTCACCTCACGCACCGTGACCGACGTCCTCCTGCCGCTCGACCGGATCCAGACGGTCCCGCGTGGGGCCCGCGCCTCCGACGTGGAGGTCATCTGCGCGAACACCGGCTACTCGCGGTTCCCGGTGGTGGGCGACCACGGCGAGCTGGTCGGCTACCTGCACATCAAGGACGTGCTGCAGTCCGACCCTCACGGTCGCGCGCGGGTGGTCGAGGACAAGTGGATCCGGTCGTTCGCCACCGTGGGCGCCTCGGACACGCTCGTCGCCGCCCTGCAGATCCTGCAGGCCAAGGGAGCCCACATGGCTCGGGTGATCGACGCCGAAGGCACGGTCGTGGGAGTTGCCACGCTCGAGGACGTCATCGAGGAGCTGGTCGGCGAGATCCGCGACGCGGCCCACGCCGAGGGACACTGACCACTCCGGACAGCCGAGGATGCCCGCCCGACCGGGAGACCAGCGCCGTGGTTGAGAGGGTCTCCCGGTCGAGACGTCGACACCGTGAGATGCGAGTCCACCGTACTGCGCAAATCTACCTAAATCCGCCGATGTTGCGCATTCTTCTCATACTTTCTTCCCAGAAGGCTGACGTCCCGCAACCGGCGGGGCCCCCGGGAGCGACGCGCTCGCGACCCGGTCGCGATCACCGGCCACGAAGACGTACTCGACGTTGCGCAACCGCTTGACCTCTCCGACCTTGGCTCCGGTCGGACCATGGATGCCGATCTGCGCGCCGACGTACCGCTTGGAGTCGAAGGCCAGCACCTGGACGCACTGGTGACCGGCATCGCGCAGAGCGGCGGTCATCTGTTCGGGACTGACCCACGACTCGTCGTTGTAGGAGACCACCAGCAGGTCGGCCCTGGCCCGCCCGATCAGGTCGGCCAGCGCCGCCGGCATCGTCTGCTTGCGGTTGAACACGCTGCGGGTGTGCTCGTCCCGGGCGTCGATGCGCTTGCACGCGATGCCGTAGTGCTCGGGCTCGTCCCCGCGGACGAGGGTCTCCCACACGTGGTAGTTGGTGAAGTAGCGGTGCTGGTTGTACGGAGGGTCGAGGTACATCAGGTCGACCCGGTCGAGCCGGTCGACCAGGTCCATCGCATCCCCGCGGACCGTCTGTCCACGACCTGGGAGCAGCGCGGGAAGCAGCAGCTCGAGGTCACGGTTGGAGCGCGGCGACCACTGCTTGAGGTAGGCCATCTGGAGACCGGTCGTCGAGTCGACGCGGTCCGCTGCCAGGAGCAGGGCCGCCAACAGGATCGCCCGCACCTGACCCTGGGGGTGGTCACGGTCGATGGCGGCCCGGATGGCGTCGATCCGCGCCCCGTTGCGGGGCTGGAAGTAGCGCGACTCCTCACAGAACGTGCGCGTCACGTAGCCGGGCTCCCCCGGCAGCCCGTTCAGACGCTCGATCTCCCCCCGGAGCGCCTCCTGGTCCACGGCCTCGGCGTCGGCGGCGATGTAGCAGTCGCTCAGCACCTCGCTGTAGGAGGCCACGTCGGTGGCGGTGACCTCGATCCCCCGACGCTTGAACTCCTGGGCGACCCTGGTGGTGCCGGTGAACAGGTCGACCGCCGTGGTCACCCCGGCCGCTTCGGCGATCGCGCCCAGCACGGGCACGAGGACCCGCTTGGAGCCGAGGTACTTGATCACAAGGGCGATCGTAGGCCGCGCACGGGATGGGGGAGCAGCGGCGGCCTGTAGGTTGGGGGGTGACCCACCCCCGAAGCAGCCTTCACCTCGGAGCATTCCGGACGGTCGAGAGGCGGACGTCATGTCGATGTCGAACGGCACCACTCCCCTGTCTGCACGCCTGCCCCTGCGGCTGCGCATGGCAGAGAACCCTGGCAAGCAGCCCCTGGACGGGGGTTGGTGGCCCCAGAGCCGCGACCTCACGGTCGAGCTGGGCGACCTGGTGGACAACTTCCCGGCCGAGCAGGGCCGCATCGTGCGCGTGATCTTCTCCCAGCCCGACTGGGACGACAGCCCCAAGCGCGTGCCCACCGCCCGCGGCTACGTGAAGGCCGGTTTCGACCCCCAGGACGACACCCACGTCGTGGTCCTCATGACCTCCGACCGCAAGGAGCTCGTGCTGCTGGTCGTGCCGTCGGACCTGTCGCGCAGCAAGGGGGACGAGGCGCTGCTCGCGGCCGTCACGCCCGGCTACGCCGCTTCTCCCACCGCCCTGCTCACGGCCATCCGCGAGAGCGCGAGCCCCGACGAGGGCGAACAGTGGAACGACCAGGGTGAGGCCTGGTGGGGCTCGGACACGGCCCCGTCGTACCGCAAGAACACCTGAGGAAGGCTCGGGCCCGCGTCACATCTCGCCCGCGGGCTGGCGGGCCAGCTCCACGAGGTCCGCGATCGAGTCCACGATGCGCGTCGGCCGGTAGGGGAAGAGCTCTACCTGGTCCGGGCGGGTGGAGCCGGTGGTGACCAGCACCGTGCGGATGCCGGCCTCGAGGCCGCTGATGATGTCGGTGTCCATCCGGTCGCCGATCATCACGGTCGTCTCGGAGTGGGCCTGCAGCCGGTTGAGGGCACTGCGCATCATCAGCGGGTTGGGCTTGCCCACGAAGTAGGGCTTGCGTCCGGTCGCCGTGCTGATCAGGGCAGCCACCGATCCGGTCGCCGGCAGGAGGCCCTGCGCGCTCGGACCACTGACGTCCGGGTTGGTGGCGATGAAGCGCGCGCCAGCCTCGATCAGTCGGATGGCCCGCGTGATGGCCTCGAAGGAGTAGGTCCGGGTCTCACCGAGGACGACGTAGTCGGGGTCGTGATCGGTCATCACGTAGCCGATCTCGTGCAGGGCGTTGGTCATGCCCGCCTCCCCCACGACGTAGGCACTGCCACCGGGGCGCTGGTCGGAGAGGAAGTCCGCCGTGGCCAGCGCCGAGGTCCAGATCGCGTCCTCGGGGACGTCGATGCCACTGCGCAGCATCCGGGCCCGGAGGTCTCGGGGGGTGAAGATGGAGTTGTTGGTGAGGACCAGGAACTTCTTGCCGGACTCGACCAGCGCCTCGATGAACTCCTTCGCACCTTCGATCGGGTCGTCCTCATGGACCAGCACCCCGTCCATGTCGGTCAGCCAGGTCTCGATGGGACGCACGTTCTCCATGGGGACGATGCTCCCACGACGGCGAGGCGCATCAGTGGCCGCCGGAAAGGACAGCGGAAAAGAGGTGGAAAGGACGGCGGAAAGGTCCGCTCGCCCCGCGGGGAATGACATCGCCGTAATTTGTCAAACGGCGCCCGCGTGTCGTCTTGACTATTGACCAATCGCTTCACTCAGATGCCCAACTGTCACTACACTCCCACTTCGTGGACACCTCTGGGCGATTTGCCGCATTCACTCTGACCCTGCTGATGACGGGCGGTCTCGGTGTCACGGCAGGGGCGGCTCCCGCCTCGGCGTCGATCACGACGCTGTGCACCGGCTACACCGGCTGCGCCAAGGCCGGGATGTCGGAGAGCGGGTACTCGGCGGCGAGCAGGAGCATGTACTGGCGGATGTACTCGGGACACAACTGCACCAACTACGCGGCGTACCGGATGGTGAGGGCGGGGCTGGCGAACTCCCGGCCGTGGACCGGAGGCGGCAACGCCACCAACTGGGGCACCCAGATGAGAAGCATCACCACCGGCACGCCCTCGGTCGGCGCCATCGCGTGGTGGAAGGCGGGAGTGAAGCCGGCAGGCTCCGCCGGACACGTGGCCTACGTCGAGCGCGTGGTCTCCGCCGACGAGATCATCCTGTCCCAGGACAGCTGGCACGGAGACTTCTCCTGGACCCGGGTGAGTCGCACGGGTGGGGGCTGGCCCAGCGGTTTCGTGCACTTCAAGGACGTCGGCCTGCTGAACACGAAGGTGCCCGCGATCAGTGGCACCCCCAAGGTCGGCACCACACTGACCGCCTCCCCCGGCACCTGGAACCCGGCGGGCGCGACGCTGGCCTACCAGTGGCTGGCGGACGGCGTCGTGATCAGCGGAGCCACGACCCCGACGTTCGACCCGAAGACTGCCCAGACGGGCAAGGCGGTCACCGTTCGCGTGACGGCCTCGAGCCTCGGCTACCCGGCGACCAGTGCCACCTCCGCGCCCACGGCTCCGGTCGCCGCGGGAGTGGTCACCAGCACGACGGCGCCCTCGATCTCCGGGAACGCCAGGGTCGGCGAGACCCTCACGACCACCCCCGGGTCATGGACGCCCACGCCGGACAGCCTTCGCTACCAGTGGCGGGCGGACGGCGTGCCTGTGCCCGGGGCCACCGGCGCGACGCTGAGCGTGGACCCGTCCCTGGTCGGCAAGCCGGTCTCGGTCGCCGTCAGCGCGGTCAAGGCCGGCTACCCCTCGGTGACCGAGGTCTCGGAGGCCACGGAGAAGGTGGCACCCGGCACCCTCACCCTGAGCTCGAGCCCGACCGTGGTCGGCCCCGCCCAGCCGGGCCAGGTGCTGAAGGTGGTCCTGCCGGCGACGCCCAGTGGCTCGACCACGCTGGTGCAGTGGCTGCGGCGCGGGGTCGTCGTGCCCGACGCGACCGGTGACGCCTACCGGCTGACCACTGCCGACATCGGCTCTCGCGTGCTCGCGCGGGTCACCGTCACTCGCGCCGGCTACGTCCCCCTCGAGGTGACCACCGACCCGTCCCCCTTCGTCCGTGCCCGTCCGTCGATCAGGGTGTCGACGGCCACCGCACCGGGCCGTCTGGCCGTCTACGTGGCCGTGACGGCCGACGGCGTACGGCCTGTCACCGGGGCGATGCAGATCCGGTCGCGCGGCAGGCTCCTCCAGCAGGTGCCGCTCAGCAACGGCGTCGCCCGGGCCACCCTCACCGGCCTCCACCGCGGCAAGCGCACCTACCGCTTCGTGCTGCCGTCGACCTACCGGGTCGAAGGTGGCGCCCTGGCACGCCGGATCAGGACACGCTGACGAGAGTCACCTCGTCCGCCCGGGGGCGGGTGAGGTGACTCGGGCCTGCGCACCGCAGTCGGCGGCCGCGGGATCCGGGGGCGTTTTTGAAGGACACCTTCGGCACACGGACGTGCAGAACTGCGGCGAAGCCCTTGGCGGCACGCTCAGTGGCTCCTCAGCGAGCGACTTCTGCACGTTCTTGCGCGGACTCGAGTCGATCCTTCAGGCTTCCTCGCCCTCCCCTTGGCGGTCCACATCCGTCCTGACCAGCGGTTCCCTTGGTAGGGAGGGTGGGACTCGAACCCACGACCCAGGGATTATGAGTCCCTTGCTCTAACCGACTGAGCTACCTCCCCCGGAGCGGCAGAGCCTACCGAGAGGCGCCCTGTCCTCGACGCAGGCACGGTGGCGCGGCTCGAGGGGGCCGTCCTCCTCCCGGGCAGTGCAGCGGTCAGCGGGCTCCGGAGCGGACGACCGAGCGACCCGCGGAGTTGAGGGCCCAGACCTTGGCCCGGACGACCTTGACAGCACCGATCGAGAGGGCCGTGGACGTGCGCCGCGTCTGCCAGCGCTTGCGCTTGGCCTTCTTGAACTTCACGAGGTAGCCCGTGGCCTGCGGCACGGCGGTCCAGCGGACCCCAGCGGAGGTCACGGTCACCCGGGCCACCCGGGCGGGCTTCCCCGCGGCCGGCACCACGATGCGCGTAGCCGGCCCCAGCGGGGTGGCCATCCGTCCTCGGATCAGCTGCACCCGGATGTCGTAGGTCGCTCGCGGCACCAGCGCTGAGGTCGTCGTGGTGCCCCCGCCGTAGCGGCTCACCGGGAAGCTGGCCGCGTGCCCTACCCGCTGGATCGAGATCCGAGCGCTGTCGATCGCCTGCCAGTCCCACGACAGCACCGCCCGGGAGCCGTTCATGACGACCTTGACGCGGGGCTGCCGGTTCCACGACGCCCACCGGTAGATGCTCGGCGTCTGCGGCAGCACACCGACCGACCTGAGGGCCTCCGCGATCCGCTGGGCGATCAGTGTCTCGCCGTACGCCGACGGGTGCAGGTTCTCGGAGGTGTGGGTCGTCACCGACCAGCCGCTGGTGGTGTTGGCCATGGTGATCGGCGACTGCTCGGTGGACAGCTCCGTCACGGTGGGGCCGAGCATCTGGTCGTACTGCTTGATCGTCGCCGAGAGCGACGGCCGGCCCACCTGCAGGGCGTCGAGGACCGGGGAGATGATCATGCGGACATCGGGCTTGGCGTCGCGGGCACGCGCGATCCACGTGCGCAGGCGATCGTTCGTCGTCGCCGCGTCCGCGCCGCCGCGCATGTCGTTGACCCCGGCCATCAGCACGATCAGGTCGGGCTGGTCCCTGGTCACCTCGTCCTTGATCCAGCCGGCCTGCTGCTGGAGGGTGCTCGACGCTCGGGCGAAGTGGTCCTGGTCGAAGTGCGGGTCGGCGTACTGCGCCGAGCTCCAGCCCGGTTTGACGTACGGATCCTTGCGCGATCCCACGAAGTCGACCGGCACCCCCTGCCGGATGAACTCCTTGTCCAGGCGGTAGCGCCAGGTGTAGTCACCGTTGAAGCCCTGCGTGATGGAGTCGCCCGTCAACAGGATCTTGAGCGGTCCCGCGGCATCGGCGTTGGCGGGGGCCACCCCGACGAAGAACCCGAGAAAGAGGAGTCCTACCAGGGTCCTGAGCAAAGGCGCGTGATTGCGAGACACCGCGGAAGCATAATGTCCGAAAGGGGTCGCCGCACCCCGAATGTCAGAGTTTGGTCAGCCGCCGAGACCGATGAGACGCACCGGATCCTCCGTTCGGTGACTAGGTGGCCTTGTGGCGGGGCTTCTTGCCCGGGGCTCGGCTCGGGCCACTGTCGTTGAACCGCTTCGGCGGGCCCGAGCGAGGAGCCGGGCCCTTGTCGAGCTGGAGGTCGATCAGGACGCCCGAGATGCGCGTGTCGGCCAGCTTGTCCAGGGTCTGCTGGGACAGGTCCGGCGGCAGCTCGACCAGTGAGAATCCAGGCTTGATGTCGATACGGCCGAAGTCAGAGCGCTTGAGGCCCCCCTCGTTCGCGAGGGCACCGACGATCTGGCGGGGCTCGACACGGTGCCGCTTGCCGACGGCGATGCGCCAGCGCACGAGTCCCCCGGCAGGCTCGCGACGCTCACGGCGCTCCTGCGCCTTGGGCTCGGGCATGTCCTCGAGGAACAGGGGCTCACCGTCCTGCGCGAGTACGGCGATCGCGGCGGCGATGTCCTCGGCCGGGACGTCGTGCTCCCGCTCGTAGGACTGCACCAGCTCGCGGAAGACGCCGAGCTGCGGGTCGGCCAGCGCCTGGCCGATCGACTCCGTGAACTTCTGCACCCGGAAGGCGTTGACGTCCTCGACGGTGGGCAGGTTCATCTGGGTCAACGTGGTCCGGTTGGCCTTCTCGATGGCCCGCAGCAGGTAGTTCTCACGTGGGGTGACGAACGAGATCGCCTCGCCGCTGCGCCCGGCCCGGCCGGTGCGACCGATGCGGTGCACGTAGGACTCGGTGTCGGTGGGGATGTCGTGGTTGATCACGTGGCTGATGCGTTCCACGTCAAGACCGCGAGCGGCCACGTCGGTCGCGACCAGGATGTCGAGCTTGCCCTTGCGCAGCTGGTCGATGGTGCGCTCACGCTGCACCTGCGCGACGTCGCCGTTGATCGCCGACGCCGAGAACCCTCGGGCCCTGAGCCGCTCGGCCAGCTCCTCGGTGGCGTGCTTGGTCCGGACGAAGATGATCATGCCGTCGAAGTTCTCGACCTCGAGGATGCGGGTGAGGGCGTCGAGCTTCTGAGGGTGCGCCACCTTGAGGTAGCGCTGGTTGACGTTCGTCGCCGTGCCGGAGGAGGACTTGACGCTGATCTCGGTGGCACCGGGCGCGTACTTCTTGATGATCCGGCGGATCTGCGGCGGGATCGTGGCGCTGAACAGTGCCAGCTGCTTGTCCGCCGGCGTTCCCGCCAGGATCGTCTCCACGTCCTCGGCGAAGCCCATGTTGAGCATCTCGTCGGCCTCGTCGAGCACCACGAAGCGGAGCTCGCTCAGGTCCAGGGTGCCCTTCTCCAGGTGGTCCATCACCCGGCCCGGTGTGCCGACGACGACGTGGACGCCGCGTCGCAGGGCGCTGAGCTGGACGCCGTACCCCTGGCCCCCGTAGACCGGGAGGACGTGCAGCCCCTTGAGGTGGGCGGCGTAGCGGCCGAAGGCCTCGGAGACCTGGAGCGCGAGCTCACGGGTCGGCGCCAGCACGAGCACCTGCGGCTTGGTGAGCGACATGTCGATGCGCGAGAGGATCGGGAGTGCGAACGCGGCGGTCTTGCCGGTGCCGGTCTGGGCGAGTCCCACGACGTGCTGGCCGGCCAGCAGCGGCGGGATCGCCTCGGCCTGGATGGGTGAGGGAGTCTCGTAGCCGACGTCCTTGAGAACCCTTTCCACCTTCGGGTCCAGCCCCAGCTCGTCGAAGCGGGGGGTCGTCGTACTGCTCTCACTCACTGGACAAGGGTAGTGCCGGTGGCCGTCACCACCTATTCCGGAGCGACCGAGCACGACCATCTCAAGGGCGTGGGCAGCCGCGAATCCACACGTGGGCACCTAAGGTGGCGACGTGACCACCCTCGCCGCGGCAGAAGAACGCTGGCGGCTCACCATCGACAACGCCCCCGTCGGAATCGCCCTGGTGAGCCTCGAGGGCAAGTACCTGCGGGTGAACCAGTCGTTGTGCCGGCTCATGGGCTACTCCGCCGAGGACCTGATGGAGCTCACGTTCCAGGACATCACCCACCCCGAGGACCTCTCCGAGGACCTGGACCTGCTGGCCCGGGTCGTGGCCGGCGAGATCCCGGCGTACAGCCTGCGCAAGCGCTACCTCCACGCCGACGGCCACGTGATCTGGGCCAACCTGTCGGTCGCGCTGGTGCACAACGCTCGGGGCGAGCCGCTGCACTTCGTCTCCCACGTCGCCGACCTCACCGAGGAGATGAAGGCCGCCGAACGGATCGAGCAGATCAACCTCGAGCTGAACGAGCAGAAGGCCCGGCTCGAACGGTCCAACGCCGACCTGGAGGCCTTCGCCATGCTGGCCAGTCACGACCTCCAGGCGCCGCTGGCGACGATCCGCGGCTACATGGAGCTCCTCACGAGCGAGTACGGCGACGTCCTCGACCCCCGTGCCCAGGAGTGGATCAGCCGCGCCGGCCAGGCCTCCGAGCGGATGTCCGAGCTGGTCAGCTCGCTGCTGGAGTTCTCCCGCGTCACCGGGGCCGGCCCCCTCACGCGCGAAGAGGTCTCCGTCGCCGCGCTCGTCCAGGAGGTCCGCCAGGACCTGGAGCACCTCATCAACGAGACCGGCGCGACGGTCGAGGTCGCCGCGGACACTCCCCCGGTCCTGGCCCAGGGCAGTCGCCTGCGCCAGGTGCTGCAGAACCTGGTCCAGAACACCATCAAGTACCGCTCGCCCGACCGGCCGCCACGCTGCCAGGTCGCGGTCGAGACCCGCGACTCGGACTGGCTGGTCACGGTCACCGACAACGCTGCCGGAATCCCCCAGGAGCATCGTGAGTCGGTGTTCTCCATGTTCTCGCGAGTCGACTCGGGCACGTCGGGCCACGGCATCGGACTGGCTGCCTGCCGCCAGATCGTGGAGCGCCACGGCGGCCGCATCTGGGTCGAGGAGAACCCCGAGGGCGGAAGCCGTTTCAGCTTCACCCTGCCGCACTGAGTCCTCCCGGGCGTAGGTTCGGATCCATGGACACTCCCGCTCCCCTCGAGCCGCTCGACGAGACCTGGGAGCGCGCCCTGTGCATCGTCGCGCACCCCGACGACATGGAGTTCGGCGCGGCGGCCGCCGTCGCCCGGTGGACCGGCCAGGGCAAGTGGATCGGCTACACGATGGTCACCAGCGGCGAAGCCGGCATCGACGGCCTGCACCCCGACGAGTGCCGGGTCGTGCGCGAGGCGGAGCAGGTGGAGTCGGCCCGCATCGTCGGCGTCGACACCGTCGACTTCCTGCACCAGCCCGACGGGATCCTGGAGTACGGCGTCCCCATGCGCCGCCTGCTCGCTGCCGAGGTGCGCCGGCACCGTCCTGACATCGTGATCACCGGCAACTTCCGAGACACCTTCGGCGGGGTCAACCTCAACCAGGCCGACCACATCGCCGTCGGCAAGGCGGTCCTCGACGCCGTACGCGACTCCGGGAACCGCTGGGTCTTCCCCGAGCAGCTCGCTGGCCAGGGCGGGGACCTGGAGCCGTGGGGCGGTGTCCGTGCGGTCTGGGCGGCAGGGTCGCCGCAGTCAGCCCACGCCGTCGACACCACCGCGACCTTCGATGCCGGCGTGGAGTCCCTCGAGGCGCACCGGGCCTACATCGACGGCCTCGGCTGGGACGACTGGGACCCCGCCGAGTTCCTCGAGGGGTTCGGTCGAGCAGCCGGACAACGGCTGGGCGTGCCCCTCGCCGCTCCGTTCGAGGTCTTCCCGATGGGCTGGGGCGCCTAGGACACAGCTCAGGTCGGCGGGCCCGACGCCACGCGTGACGAGCCTAGGTCCACCGGCGTCCGGTGTTGTATAAGAGTCGTGCGACATACGTTGTCGTGCTTCGACATCGGGCCGCACACCACCGTGAGGTACTCCTCAATCCATGACCGCCGCACCTCTGCGGACGTACGTCCCCTCTGCCATGCCCGCGGGTACCGCGCGTAGAAGCTTCAGGCCCGACATCCAGGGCCTTCGCGCTGTCGCCGTCACCCTGGTCCTCGTCTTCCACCTGTGGTCGTCGGTGTTGCCTGGTGGTTTCGTCGGGGTCGACGTCTTTTTCGTCATCTCGGGATTTCTGATCACGACCCACCTGGTCGAGCACACCTCCACGCACTTCTCGAACGTGCTGTCATTCTGGGCCCGCCGAGCCAGGCGGCTGCTCCCCGCCTCGCTACTCGTCCTGGGGGTCACGCTCGTCGCGTCACGGCTCTTGGCGCCGGAGACCGAGTGGGAGAAGACCGCGAAGGAGACGTCGGGCGCCACGGTCTACGTCCTCAACTGGCTGCTCGCCCGCTCGGAAGTGGACTACCTGTCGGCGTCGTCCTCTCCCTCGCCGGTCCAGCACTACTGGTCCCTTTCGGTGGAGGAGCAGTTCTACCTGGTGTGGCCGATCGTGATCCTGGGACTGGTGCTCGTCGCCGCACGCCTGAGGACCTCACGCCTTGTGGCCACGGGCGTGGGCCTCGCTCTGGTATCCGTCACCTCGTTCGTGTACTCGGTCACCGAGACGGCCTCCGCCCCGGCTGCCGCCTACTTCGTCACCCCGACCCGGTTCTGGGAGCTCGGTGTCGGCGGCCTGCTGGCGACCGCGCTCGTGCTCGACAGCCGGCGGCCGACCCGTCCGAGAGCTGTTCAGCCGTGGGCGCGTGCGGTGTGCGCGGGGCTGGGTCTCGGCGCCATCCTGTGGTCGGCGTCGGTCTACTCCGAGTCCACGGCTTTTCCCGGATGGCGGGCCGCCGTGCCCGTACTCGGCGCCCTCCTGATCATTGCCTCAGGCTCCGGGGACGAGGCGGACCAACCACTGGCGGTCATCCTGGGCAACCGACCCGTGCAGTGGCTGGGTGGCATCTCCTACTCGGTCTACCTGTGGCACTGGCCACTGATCCTCCTGGTTCCCTACGTCGGAGGTGCTCGATCGGCCTTGGTGAACAGCGTCGTCGTGGTCGTGCTCACCCTCGCGGCCGCAGCGCTGACGAAGACCTACGTCGAGGACCGGTTCCGGCTGCCGACGCAACGGCGCCTGTGGCCGACCTTCGTCCTGATGGCTGCCGGGATGGCCGTGCTCCTTGTGATGACATCCCTCCAGCTGAAAGAGGTGGACACCAGGCGCGTCTCGGCGGACGCGGCGGTCCAGAAGGCACTGGGGGGCGGTGGAGCCTGTTTCGGGGCAGGCGCCCTCGCGCACGACTGCGCCGACACGGCCGGGGGCACCTTCGTTCCCTCGCCGGCACGAGCAGCCCAGGACAGGGCGCCTGCCTATCAGGACAACTGCATCGAGGCCGAGCCCTACCTGGGCACCACCAGCTGCACCTACGGCGACCCACGGGGTACTACGAACATCGCCGTCGTCGGGAACTCACATGCCACCCAGTGGATGCCGGCCATCGACAGGGTGGCCGACGCGAACCACTGGAAGGTGACGACTTTCCTGATCGCACAGTGCACACCCTCCTACGTGGTCAACGGGGCCGAGTCGTTCAGCTTCTCCTCCTCGGCGTCGAACTGCCTGGCGTGGGGCAAGCGCGTCCAGAAGGAGCTCATCGAGGGGTCGTTCGACCTCGTACTGGTCACCAACGCCAGTGGAGGGCTCGCCGACGGGGCCGCCGATCGCGCCGAGAGCCTCGCCCTCTGGGCGGAGGGCTACCACGACTGGCTGAAGCCGGTGGTCGACAGCGGCCAGCGCGTGAGCATCATCCGCGACACGCCCTGGTCCGACCTCCAGGTCCCCGTTCCGGAGTGTGTGGCCGAGCACCCCGAGGACCCGATGCGGTGTGCCGGCGCCCGAGACGTCTGGGTGCGTGACGACCCGGCCATCCCCGCGCTGAGGGGCCTGGACCCGACGCGGGTGAACGTCATCGACATGAACGACTTCATCTGTGGACCTAGCACGTGTGCCCCGATCGTGGGGAAGGTCCTCGTCTACCAGGACGGCCACCACCTCACGAACACCTTCTCGACCAGCCTCGCGCCCTTCCTCTACCGCCCCCTGAGGGCTGCCATGACGCGGGGATGACGGGTACCACGAAGACCTGATCCGGACGGGGTCAAGAGCCCTTCCCCGTGATGCTGCGAGTGGTCTCGAACCAACAACCCTGACCTCGTGACGCCACGAGGCAGTCCACTGATCGGGCCCGGTCCTTCCCCCTCGTGGGAGACGCCCGGTCCATCCACACCTCGCAGTCAGTGACGAACCCCGACGGCGTGGTGAGTGCTCCGTGACGGCCAGATGACCACTTGGTCATACAAGGAGATCGAAGCCCAACCAGCCCGACTCTTATCCCGAAGGTGCCGACTAGCGAGGGGTGAGGCACATGCGTGCACAGTGGATGAGTTCGTCGAAGGCAACCCCCAAGGGGGGCCTCCGGGCCCGCGCCGGCGCAGCGTCCGCCCCGCCGGACATCCCCCGGCGCGCCACGGCGAGCGCCGCGGCGCTCGCCCTGGCCGCCGCGTTGCTGGTGATGCTGCCGCTGCCCCAGGCGAGTGCCGCACCCAATGACGTTCTCAACGTGCAGGTCCAGAGCGCCCGGACGGAGCCCCGCGCCAAGGGCGGCGCCGGCGTCCACGAGGGCGACCCGGTGACGTCGTACAAGTTCCTGATCAACGAGGACAACACCGGCTCGACAGCGCAGCGCACCCCGACCGGTGCCTGCTCCGCCTCCGCCGCCAACTATCCCGCCAACTGTGACTGGCCCTCGATCAGGGAGCTGCCGCACACCACGGCGCCGATCGTCGCGCAGGGCACCGACGCCGACCTGGCAGACGGCCTCACCGGCCTGCCTGACGGCAAGTACCTCATCTCCGTGCTGGCCGACGGCTACAAGCTCGACGGCGCCCACTTCACCGTGCCGTTCACCACGACCGACCCGGTCACCGTCGAGGTCCAGCCGAACCCCTTGCCCGACGCCACCCTCCGCGCGCAGGTCTACCAGGACGAGGCGACCACCAACGGCGCCATCGACAACAGCGAGGACGGTCTCGCCGGCTTCCAGGGGCACATCAACGACACCCTCGGCGAGGTCACCACCGACGTCTACGGCAACCCGCTGTGCACCACCTACGTGGGAGAGAAGGCCGACTTCACCATCCCGGCCGGCTCCCTGGACCCCGACGGCGCGCCGGTCGTCGACAAGGTGGGCGGCAAGTGCTTCAGCGACTCGACCGGCATGCTGACCTTCCCGCACCTCGGCTCCAACCGCTACACCACCACCGCGCAGCCCCCGGACGGCCAGGACTGGATCCAGACCACCACCCTCGAGGGCAACCACGACTTCGACAGCTGGGTCGCCGAGGGCTCCACGGGTTACGACACCGAGGCCACACTGGCCGGCGAGCCGGTGCCCGCCCCGCAGTTCGGCTTCGCCCAGCCCAAGAACACCTTGGGCACCAGCGGCTCCGGCTCGATCAGCGGCGTCGTCGTCGGGGTCAAGCAGTACACGCCCCCCAAGGGCGGCGACGTCAACTTCTTCAACGGCATGACCGGCTCCAAGACCGACAAGCCCATCCCCAACCCCGTGGTCTCCCTCTCCGATCTCAACAACGGCGACCAGGCGGTGTTCGTCGGCCGTGGCCGGGCCGACGGCAGCTTCACCATCCCCAACGTCCCGGACGGCGACTACTCGCTGACCTGGTGGGACGAGCCGCAGAACTACATCCTCAACCTGATCAACGTCACCGTGAAGAACGGTGAGGCGGTCAAGATGGGCCAGCTCCCCTTGATGGGCTGGTGGACCCAGCTGGACGGCTACGTCTTCAACGACGCCAACCGGAACGGCAAGAAGGACTCCGGCGAGACCGGCATCCCGAACTTCACCCTGACGCTGCGCAAGCAGGACAACTCGTTGATGGACCGCGGCTCGACCACAGCGATCACCGACGCGTCCGGCCACTACACCTTCGAAGGCGCCTACCCGCTCGCCTCGTGGATGGTGATGGAGGCGTACAACGACTCGTTCTTCAGCACCGGCGTCACCTACCAGGCGGACAACCAGAAGACTCCGACCACGGTCAAGGGAGCGGGCGTCGACGTCAGCACGCTGAACATGATCGGGCTCAGCGGCACGATGGACTGGGGCGTTCACGCCTACGACCCCACCGGCAACAACGGCATCGACCCGCGCAACGGCGGCATCGTCGGCTCGCTCAGCTACGACACCACCCGCAACGAGCTCGACCCCCGCTACGCCGCGGCGGAGGACTGGCAGCCCGGCATCTCCGACCTCCCCGTGGAGCTGCACGCCCCCGTCGACTGCGGCACCGACGCCGGCGCACCGTGCGACGCGGACGGCTACTACCAGCTTGCTCCCGACGGCTCCTACGAGAAGGGCAAGCTGCTCAACACCTACGTCTCCGAGCACTGGAGCCGACCCACCGGCTGCACCGCGCGGGACCTGGACGGCACGCCCCTGGTCCACAAGAAGGACAACCCCACCAACTTCGACGAGGACGTGCTGGCGCCCAACCAGGAGACCGACGGCGAATGCATCTCGGCGATCCTGCAGAGCGTGCAGTACGGCCCGTACGCCACCGACCAGGGCACGCCGGACGCCAACTTCGGGGCGGCGGTCGACGGCAACTACGGCTTCGGCGACGCCTGCACCGGCACTCTGGACGCGACCGACCCGGGCAACCCGGTGTGCACCGGTGGAACCTTCGAGCCGCTGGGCTCGGGTGACTACCTGGTCTCGGTCAAGATCCCTGATGACCAGACCGGCCACCCGATGTACAACGTGACCGGCGAGGAAGACATCAACATCGCCCACGGCGACCAGATCATCCCCCAGGTCCCACCGCCGGCCTGTGCCGGTGCACTGCACACGGTCGACGTGGCCAACGACGGCACCGACGGCTACGGCGAGGTGACCGGTGACGGCACGAACGGCGCCCCGACCGGCGTCACCGTGCCCGCCTCGAGCCCGGTCGACAACCCCACCTTCGTCGACATCGGCGGCTCGCCCTACGAGGGCCAGGTCAAGCCGAAGTGCGACACCAAGCTGGTCTCGCTCAACAACGGCAAGTCGATCGTGCCCATGTTCAACCTCTTCACCGACGTGCCGATCCCCTCACGCCTCATGGGCCTGATCGTGGACGACATCAACTACGGCACCGACCCGCGCAGCGTGCTGTACGGCGAGAAGCCCGGTGTCCCGTTCGCGCCCGTCGGCATCTACGACTTCAACAACCGCCTGGTGCAGACCGTGGAGTCCGACTTCAACGGGTTCTACGAGACCCTGCTGCCCTCCACGGACCACATCAGCTGCCCGACCCCCTCGGGCGTGTGCACCGGGATGTACCGCTTCGTGGGCAACGACCCCGGGATCCCCGGGGCCGTGAACGCCAACTACAACCCGCGCTACCGCACCATCGCCACCGAGTTCGAGGCGATGCCCGGCGTGACCATCCCCACTGACCTCGCCCCGACCCAGGTGGGCTCGATCCTGGCCTCACCCACGACGGGCCTCAACATCGCGGTCACCTGCCCGATCGACGCTGTGGTCCCGCAGCTGTTCGCGGTCTCCAAGCCCTACGTCAACGGCAGCGGCTCCTTCACCATCGAGGGCACCGGCTTCGGCGCGACCAAGGGCACCGGCCAGGTCACGCTCGACGGGACAGCTCTGCCCACCACCGCCTGGAACAACACCACCATCCAGGCCACGGTCCCCGCTGGCACTGCGACCGGCACGCACACGCTGAAGATCACCGGCGACAACGGTGAGAAGACCGTCAACGGGCTGACCTTCCACGTGCTGGGCGGGACCTACAGCCCGACCGTCCGTGAGGTCGGGCCCGGGAAGCAGTACGCCACGATCCAGGCAGGACTGGACGCGGCCTACGCCAACAACGGCGCGGCTGGGAACCTGGTCGTCGTCTACCCCGACAACGCCAAGGCTGGCAACCCTCGCGGCGCCTACTACGAGAACCTGGTGATGGCCTCCCCGGTGAAGCTCCAGGGCGTCGGCTCGGGTGGGTTCCAGGGCAACACCTACGTGCCCGGCACCGTGCTGGACGCCGGCGCCTTCGGCGGCGACACCACCCTGGCCACCGACTGGTTCACCAAGGTCGGCGGACTCACCTGGGACGGCAACCAGAACGTCAGCGACGGTGAGGCGATCTACCTGCTCGCCTCGTCCGGCGGCGGCACCGGTAGTGGGCAGGCGCGCAACTTCGGCGGCTCCTACCACGCCGCCATCGACGGGTTCGACATCCGTGGTGGCGACCAGCAGGGCTTCCCGGGCAACATCAACTCCCTGAACGGTCAGCCCACGGGTCTGCCGGCGAACATCACCACCCAGGGCGGTGCCATCTTCGCCAACGCCTACGTCAAGAACCTCCAGATCACCAACAACGTGGTGGAGAACAACGGAGGCGGCTACGGCACCATCCGGATCGGCACCCCCGACCTGGCCGGGGCCGACGCCAACCAGCACAACGACGGAGTGCGGATCGCGGACAACCGGATCGTCTCAAACGCGGGCAGCAACCTGGCGGGCGCGGTCGGCCTCTTCGGCGGCAGCACCGGCTACGAGGTCTCCGGCAACGACATCTGCGGCAACTTCTCCCTCGAGTACGGCGCCGGAGTGAGCGTCTACGGCTCCAGCCCCGGCGGCAAGATCCACCACAACCGGATCTACTTCAACAACTCCAACGACGAGGGCGCCGGCATCATGATCGCCGGGGCGCTCCCCGCCGACCCGAACACGCTGTCCCCGGGCACCGGTGCCGTGGACATCTACAACAACCTCATCCAGGGCAACCTGTCCAACGACGACGGCGGCGGCATCCGGTTCCTGATGTCGGGGAACTACCCGATGAACGTCACCAACAACACGATCGTGAACAACGTCTCGACCCACGAGGGCGCGGGCGTGGCCATCAACGACGCACCGAACGTGCGCCTGGTCAACAACACGATCATGAAGAACACCACCACCGCGACGGCCGTGACCTCGGACGGCACCCCGGCCCCGGCCGGCGTCGCCACCTCGCTGAACAGCGACCAGCTGCAAGCCACCCTGCCCAACGGCTCGAAGCCCTACAGCGACCCGGTGCTGTTCAACAACATCCTCTGGGACAACAGGGCCGGCACCCGCGCCGGGACCACGGTGACCGGGATCGGACTGGCCGGTGACACCAGTGCCGTCGACCACTGGGACCTAGGCCTGGCCGACGCACCCGACCAGCTGGCCCCCACGAGCTCCGTGGTCCAGCAGGACGCGGGCCAGCACCCCTACGCCACGAGCGCCAGCAACAGCACGGCCAACCCGGGCGTGGTCTCGACCTACGACACCTCGGTGGCCTTCGCCACCTGGCGTCAGAACCCCGCCTTCGTCGACGCCACCCTGGTCGCCACCGAGGCCCCGGCCAACCTTCTGGGCAACTACCACCTCGCCGGTACGCCGCCGACCTGCACCTCGCCCGCCTGCAACCTGGGCGCCGCGACCAAGGGGACCGTGAACGCGCCGACGACCGACATCGACGACGAGGTCCGTCCGGCCCTCGGCGGGATCGACGCCGGCTCGGACGAGTTCGGCTCCTCGAAGGCGGCAACCACTCCCCCACCGGCGACGAAGGACTTCTTCTTCTCCACTGCTGGTGCCAGCGGGTCACCCATCCCCGGCCTGGCCGGAGACGTCCTGCGCTACAACGGGTCCTTCAGCCGTCACAAGGCCCAGGTGGCCGACCTGGGGCTGCCGCTCCTCGGCGTCAACATCGACGGGCTGAGCATGGTGGACGACAACCACTTCTACGTCTCGTTCGACAACAACATCACGATCGCCCGACCCGGGCCTGACCTGGCCGTGGCGGACGAGGACGTGGCGGAGTTCAACAACGGGACCTGGTCGATGTACTTCGACGCCAGTGCTCGCGGCCTGAGCACCAACATCGACCTCGACGCGATCAGCGTGGTCAACGGAGTCCTGTACTTCTCGGTCGACTCCACCGCCACCCTGCGAACCGGTCTGAGCGGGGACGTCAACGACATCTACGCCTGGACCGGCGGCAACAACGTGAACCGTGTCGTCGCAGTCGCGGGCTCGGCGAACATGGACTCGCTCGTCTACACCGACACCACGCACTTCCTGGCCTCCTACTCGGTCGACACCACGCTCACCGGCGCCGGCACCGTCCAGGACGAGGACATCGTGGAGTTCAGCGCCGGGACCTGGTCGGTGTGGTTCGACGGCACCGCCGCCGGCCTGACCAGCAACAACCAGGACATCGACGCGTTCTCGCTTCCCGGGGCCGCGGTGACCCCGCCGCCTCCGCCCCCGCCGCCGGGTCCCACCGGTGACGGCAACGGACCGGTGGTGTTCTCCACCCTGGGCAACGTGAACCCGGCCGGGGTCGCGGGGACGGCCGACGACGCCGACCTGTACTCCTTCAACGGGAGCACCACGACCCGTGAGCTGGACGTCACGGCCCTGCCTGTCAGCAGCAGGCTTCCCGCCTCCGCCAACATTGACGGCTACGACCGGGTCGACGCGACGCACTTCTACGCCTCGTTCGCCGACAACACGAGCGTGCCGGGGCTGGGGGTGGTCCAGGACGAGGACGTCGTCTACTACAACAACGGCGCGTGGTCGGTCTGGTTCGACGGCACCAGTCGGGGGCTCACCTCGGCCGCCCAGGACATCGACGCGATCAGCGTCTCGGGCGACACCCTCTACTTCTCCACGGCGGGCAACACCAACCCGCCCAGGACGACAGGAGGGGGGACGGCCGACGATGCTGACATCTACTCGGTGAGCCGCACCGCCACCGCCAGCACTGTGCCCTTCACCCGGGTGTGGGACGCCACCGCCAACGGAGTCCCGAGCGCCACCAACGTGGACGGCTACGTCCGGGTGGACGCGACGCACTTCTACCTCTCCTTCCGGCCGGACACCACGCTGCCGGGCCTCGGGGCGGTGCAGGACGAGGACGTCGTGTTCAACAACGGCGGCACCTGGTCCACCTACTTCGACGGGACCGCCCACGGGCTGACCGCCGCGGCGGCCGACGTCGACGCGTTCGACATCCCGTGAGACCCGGCTCGGCCCAGAAGAAGCAGGTGAGAGCAATGACCAACGAAGAGCTGACCGGTCAGATCCGGACGGTAGGGGGAAAGAGCATGGAGAAGATCCGAGTGGACCGCCGCGGGTTCCTGCACCTGAGCGGAGCGGCCGCTGCCCTCGGCTCCGTCGCCTGGGCGGGCAAGAGCCTGTTCCCTGAGCCGGCCCAGGCCGCCCTCGGGGATCCCCCGGACCTGTACCTCGGTGGCACCGACGGCTGGATCCACCTGCCGACGACCCCGGCCATCCCGCCGTTCCACCCGGACCCGCTCGCGCCGGCTGGACTCACGACCTACATCTTTGGTTTCCGCAACCTGACGGGACTCACCGACACGCAGGCCCTGGCCCAGAAGTACAAGGCACAGCACTCGGCCCCGCTGTTCTGGGCCAAGCAGTTCGACCCGGCCAACCCGAAGGACTTCAAGGTGCAGCTGACCAACCTCGGCCTGCACCTGCGACCCGACCTCTTCGACGCACACACCCTGCACTGGCACGGCTTCCGCAACGTCATCCCGTTCTTCGACGGCGAGCCGAGCGGGTCGGTCTCGGTGCCGGCCGGGCGGACCTTCACCTACGCCTACCGTCCACGGGACCCAGGCACGTACATGTACCACTGCCACGTCGAGGACGTGGAGCACGTGCACATGGGTATGACCGGGCTGGTCTTCGTCCGGCCGCTCAAGGGGGACAACTACCTCTACAACGATCCGGACGGCACCCCGCCCGCGCGCTCGACGAAGTTCGACCGGGAGTTCGCGATGTTCTGCTCCGAGGTGTGGGCCGAGGCCCACTGGGCCGACGCCCACATCCAGCTTCCGGAGTGGAGCGACTACCACGCGGACTTCGCCCTGCTCAACGGCCGGGTCTACCCCGACACCGTGGCCCCCAACGGGTCGATCGACCCCTTCCACCAGGTGGTGGCACCCGACGGGGACCTGATCGCGCCTGCGGGGCATCCGGAGCTTCAGTACCAGCCACACTCGTCCCTGGTCACCTGCAACGCAGGCGACCGGGTGGCACTGCGGTTCGCGAACCTCGGTTTCCGCGAGTCGGCGATGACCCTCTCGGGGATCCCGATGCGAGTGGTCGGGAGGGATGCGACCCCGATGCTGGGCCGGGACGGGACGGACACGTCCTACGAGACCGAGACGATCAACATGGGTCCCGGCGAGAGCTACGACGTGCTGTTCACCGCCCCGGCCTACCAAGGTCCCGGCGCGTACGACACCTACATGCTCTACAACCGCAACCTGATGCGGTCCAACAACCTGGCCCCGGGCGGGTTCGGCGGGCAGGCCACCGAGGTCCGGGTCTACCCGGGCACGACCGTCAACACCCAGAGCTACCCGAACGACTTGGGGGTCTGACCATGTTCACACTCAGCGCCTCACCGAAGGCACGACGCGGGGCTCGTCGCGCTGCGGCGCTGCTCTCGGCCGCCACCCTGGCGGTCTCCACCGCGGCCCTGGCTCCACACACCACGGCGGCTGCGGCCGACGTCCCGCGGGTCGGCATCGTGTGCACGCCGAGCGACGGGGGGGTCTCGGGGCAGCCGATCTTCAACCTCACCACGCAGACGGGGTACATCAGCCTCCCCGACGGGAACACCGCGTTCATGTGGGGCTACTCCCACGGGTTCGACGCGTTCCAGCACCCGGGACCGGTTCTCTGTGTGGAGGCCGGCGACCAGGTCACCGTCATCTTGCACAACACGCTTCCGGACCCCACGTCCATCGTCTTCCCAGGGCAGGAGGGGGTGCTGGCCGACGGCATCGCCTCCACGCCCGAGCGCAGCGGCGGCGGCAGCGGACCGGTCACCTCGCTGAGCACCACGGCTGCCGCGGCGACAGGGACCGTGACCTACAGCTTCACGGCCGCGAACCCCGGCACCTACCTCTACGAGTCGGGCACCAACCCGGAGAAGCAGGTCCGGATGGGCCTGTTCGGCTCGATCATCGTGCGACCAGCCGGACATCCCAACCAGGCCTATGACTCCGCGGGGAGCGACTTCACCCCGAACCGGGAGTTCATGGTGCTCCTCTCCGAGATCGACCCCTACCAGCACCAGCGGGTCGAGCTGGGCAAGAGCTTCAACATCGACAACTACCACCCGCGCTACTGGCTGATCAACGGTCGCGGGTTCCCCGACAGCATCGCCGACAACGGGGCCTCCTGGCTCCCCGCTCAGCCGTACGGCGCTCTGGCGGAGATCATGCCCAACGAACCCGCCCTCGCTCGCTACCTCAACGTCGGCACCGAGGACTATCCGTTCCACCCGCACGGCAACAACGGACTCGTGATCGGGCGTGACGGGCACCCGCTCGTCGGCCCGGGAGACAAGGACCTCTCGATGGAGAAGTTCGACATCAACATCGGGCCCGGTCAGACCTGGGACGTGCGGTTCTCCTGGCACGACGCGGAGAACTACAGCGCCACCAACCCGGTGACGGTCACGACGCCCAGCCTCGCCAACTCGTTCATCGGCACCTTCTACAGCGGCAGCCCCTACCTGGGCCGTCAGGAGAAGCTCCCGACCGGAACGCCCACGCTCAACCAGTGCGGTGAGTACTACATCATCAGCCACAACCACGCGCTCTTCCAGATCACCTCCTGGGGCGCCAACATGACCGGTCCGATCACCTACATGCGGATCGATCCCCCCGGCCACTACAACTGCCAGAACCAGTGAGAGGCGGGAAGACCATGTCTCGACGCAAGAAGCTCCAGAAGCCGGTCCGCACGACGGTCGCCGTCTCGGTGGCATCCGCAGCGTTCCTGATCCTGCCCTCCGCGCCGGCCCAGGCCGCCACGCAGAATGTGGATCTGTGGGCGGTCCAGGGCACCACCACGCTGCCCGGCAGCACCGTGCCGGTCAAGGTGTGGGGGTACTCCTTGACCAACAGCCCCGTCACCGCCCCCGGCGGCCCCACGATCGAGGTGACCCAGGGCGACACGGTGCACGTGACCCTGCACAACACGCTCGGCGCCAAGACCGCCATGCTGTTCCAGGGGCAGCAGATGCCGCTGGACCGTGCCGGAGCAGACGCCACCAGCGGGACGACGGAGTACACGTTCACCCCGTCGCATCCAGGCACCTTCGTCTACGAGGCCGGACCTGTGATCAGCACAGGCCCGGGGACCGGTACGCAGTACCAGACCGCGATGGGCCTGCACGGCGCTCTGGTGGTCCGCCCTGCGACCAGCGGACAGGCCTACGACGCCGACTCCGCGTACAACGAGGAGGCGGTGCTTGTGCTCAGCGAGATCGACCCGGCGCTGAACAACGCGTCGGACCCAGCCCTGTTCGACATGCGGAAGTACGTCCCCCGCTACTCGCTGATCAACGGCAAGGTCTACCCGGACACCACCGCGATCACCAGCGCCGGTGGGCACACCGTCCTCCTGCGCTACGTGAATGCCGGCGTCAACTACCACTCGATGGGAGTCCTCGGCGCCTCGCAGAAGATCGTCGGGATGGACGGCAGCAAGCTGGACTTCCCCCGCACCTACGTGGCGCAGACCTTCGGCCCCGGTGAGTCCGCCGACGCCCTGGTGAAGGTGCCTGGCGCCGCGGCCCAGGACACCAGCCTGTCCGTGTACGAAGCCAGCCTGGGGTTGAACAACCGGACGACGGCTGGTGTCGGCGGCATGCTCACCACCGTGGACGTTCCCGGCTCCGGCACCACCGGCGACGTCACCGGTCCGGTGACCAGCAAGGTCGCGTTCCTCGACGGGACCCTGAAGGCCCACGTCGACGACAGCTCGCGTGGGGGTAGCAACATCTCCGCCGTCGAGTACTACCTCGACAACGTCAGCGGCACAGGCGTCCCCATGACAGCCGGGGGCTCGGTCACGGAGGACGCGACCGCGACGCTCAGCGTCCCGAGCGGGCAGCACGTGCTCTACGTCCGCGGCCAGGACGCCGCAGGCAAGTGGGGCCCGCTCAGCTCGGTGCTGGTCACCGGCGCCGATGCCGGTGGACCGACGACGTCGGGGCCGACGCTCTCCCCGCGGCTGGTCACGCACGACGGCGGCGCGGTCCAGGTCAGCGCCACCGGCAACGACTCCGCCTCCGGGAACTCCAACATCAGCGCGGCCGAGTACTTCCTCGACACCCTCGGCGCCGACGGCGCGGGTGTCGCGATGACCGTCTCCGCAGCCGCTCCGGTGGCCAGCGTCGACGGCACCATCGAGCAGGCCGCGGTCAACGGACTCCCCGAGGGGGGCCACTCCGTCTACATCCACACCAAGGACGCCCAGGGCAACTGGGGAGCCGCCGTCAGCGCGCTCCTGGTGGTCGACACCACCGGTCCCGTGGTCACCGACGGCGACGCCCTGACGGTGTCCCCGAGCCCGAGCAACGGCAACGTGCCGTACAGCAACGGCACCAGCTCGATCCGTCTCAACGCCACCCAGCTCAGCGACCCGCTGTCGAACGCGGTCCAGAGCCCGATCGCCGGCGCCGAGATGTTCATCGACAACGTCACGGCCGCCGGGACCGGCGTCCCCCTGCGGGCCGTCGACGGCTCGTTCAGCGACCCGGTGGAGGGTGGTTACGCAGACATCCCGCTGACCACCGTCCGAGCCCTGAGCAACGGCCCCCACACCATCTCGGTGCGGGCCAAGGACGCAGCCGGCAACTGGGGAGCCCTCGCGACGACCATCCTGGTCGTCGACAAGGTCGGGCCCACGACGAGCAACGCCACCGCTTCCCCGTCGCCCACCCAGGGCGCCAGGACGGTGACCCTCACCGCCACCGGCACCGACGCCCTCTCCTCGATCGCCGCCGGAGAGTTCTTCTTCGGCACCGATCCCGGCGTCGGCAAGGGGACGGCGATGACGGCCAGTGGCTCAGGGACCGTGACGGGGACGCTCGACACCTCCGTGCTCCCTGAGGGCACCGTCACCGGCAAGGTCCGGACCAAGGACGCGGCCGGCAACTGGGGGGCCACCACGAACGTCAGCGTCACGGTGACCGCGCCGCTGTCCTTCTCCACCCTTGGCAGCGCCTCCGGACGGAACCCCAACAACGTCTACCGGTGGACCGGGGCGGCCATGGCGGCTGGGACGATCTACTCGGGCCCGGGCAACGTGGACGGCTACGCGGTGGTCGACGCCACGCACGTCTACCTGTCCTTCAGCACGGCGACCACCACAGTGCCGGGGCTGGGGAGCGTGCCCGACGAGGACGTCGTCTCGTACAACCCGGTCAACGGGACCTACACGAGGGTCTTCGACGGGTCGACCAACGGGCTGGGCGCCAACGGGGTCAACGTGGACGCGGTCAGCGTTGCCGGCGGCAAGCTCTACTACTCGGTGAACGGCACCACTCGCCCGACCGGAGTGGCGCTTCCTGCGGGAGCGAGCAACGACATCTACCGGTACGACGGCACGGGTGTCACCGGGAGCTCCACGAGGGTGGTCGACGCCTCGGCGGCGCCGTACGCGATGCCGAACTCAGACGTCGACGGGTTGAAGTTCATCGACGCCACGCACTTCTACCTCTCCTTCAGCCCGACGACGACCGCGCTGCCAGGACTGGGGAACGTGCAGGACGAGGACGTGGTGGCCTACAACGCCGGGCAGTGGTCGGTCTACTTCGACGGCACCGGCAAGGGCCTGACGAACAACAACAGCGACATCGACGCGTTCGACCTGCCCTGACCCCCCGCAGGACGGGTCGGCTCACCGGCCGGCCCGTCCCGCGCTCCACTCGGACTGAGGACACACCATGACCACTGAGACCCTGGCCCCCGAGGCCCCTGCCCCACCTCCCGTCTCCGTCGACCGGCGTGGCCGGCGTGGCCGGCGTCGGTTCGTCGTCCTGATCGCGATCCTGAGCCTGGTCGCGGTCGGCGGCGGCGTGGAGGCCTGGCGGCAGCACCTGGCCTCCGACGTCCGCAACGGTGCGTCGCTGGTCAGTGCCGACGGGATGGCGGCGCGCTACGGCATCGACATCAACCTCCTGGCGGTCACCGCGGCCGGCGGGCTCGTCGAGCTGCGCTACCAGGTGGTCGACCCGGACAAGGCGGCGCCTCTGGTGCACGACCCGGACCTCTCCCCCGCCCTCGTCGTCGAGAGCACTGGCAAGACACTGGTGATGTCGACGCCGCCGCACCACCACGGCACCGAGCTGCAGCTGGGCGGCACCTACTTCTTCTTGATGGCCAACGCGGAGAGCGCGCTGCACAAGGGCGACAAGGTGACGCTGGTCATCGGCGACGCGCGCCTGGAACACCTGGAGATGCAGGGATGACCCAGCGGCCCGGCAAGGGGGCGCTGCGGGGGGCGGCGGTGCTCCTGGCCGCGCTGCTCCTCACCCTCCTGATGCCGTCCACCGCTGAGGCGCACAGCGAGCTGCAACGCTCCGACCCCCTCAACGGGGCTGTCGTGCCGGTCGGTCGCACCACCCTGACCATGTGGTTCGGCGAGGCTGTCGCCACCGCCTCCAGCTCGTTCGTGCTGCGCACCCAGGACGGCTCCATCGTCCCGACCACCGCGTCCGGCGAGCGCACCACCACCGTCGTCGAGATCAGGACCGACCCCCTCAAGCGTGACACCTACCAGCTCGACTGGCGCGTCTTCTCCCTCGACGACGGCCACACCACCACCGGGACCCTCGTCTTCGGCGCCGGTCTCCGCCCCCTACCGCCCACCTCACGAGGAGCGCAGATTCCCCCCTCTGCGTTGGTCCTCGTGAGGTGGGTGGACCTGACCGCCCTGCTGGCCGCCATCGGCGCGCTGACGGTGGGCGACCGGGTCCTCCGCACACTCGGCGACCGAGTCCGTCGCCGAGCCCGCACCATCGGCCTGGTGGCCGTCTTC
This sequence comes from uncultured Actinomycetota bacterium, assembly GCA_963843775.1. Taxonomy (GTDB): domain Bacteria; phylum Actinomycetota; class Actinomycetes; order Propionibacteriales; family Nocardioidaceae; genus Marmoricola. Next base: position 689,852 of record CAWJLT010000008.1, on the reverse strand, counting down.
ACCGCGTGGTATGCCAGCGCACTGACCCCGCTGTTCCGCACCTCCGACGCCACCCTGGGGCTGGGTCTGTGGTGGGACCAGACCTGGCTGGTCCTGGTCGACACCCCGGCCGGGCGGTTCTGGCTGGCGCGTCAGGTCGCCCTGACCGTGGCCGTGGCCGCGGTGATCCTCTGGCGCAGGAGGATCACCCGTCCGCAGGGACCGGCCACGGTGGCCCTGCTCGCCCTGACTGCAGCGGCCGTGTGCGAGGCCTGGGCCGGCCATGCCGCGACCCTCGCCAGCGGTTCCACGCTGGTCGGCGTCGCCGCGACCGCCCACGTGCTGGCGGCCGGAGCCTGGGCCGGCGGTCTGGGAGTGCTCGCCTGGTGCCTGGTCCCGACCCTGCGGCACGCACGGGGACATCGCGGCCGTCTGCTCGGACCGGTGTGGCGTGCGTACAGCCCCGTCGCCGCGATCTCCACCGTGGTCCTGGTGGCCACCGGACTGATCGAGGCCGGTCATCACATGCCTGGCCTCGGAGCGGTCACCTCGACCGTGTACGGCGCAGGTGTGGCCGCGAAGACGGTCCTGATGGTGGTGGCGCTCGGGCTCGCCGCGGTCAACACTGCGGCGGTGCACCCCGAGCTGGCGGCCCGGGCCGGGGTGAGGCTGCCGTACGGCGTGCTGCGTCGCCTGACCCTCAGCTCCCCCCGCCGGTTCGCCGCGACCGTGACGGCGGAGGCGGTGGTGCTCGGGCTGGCCGTGGCGCTGGCCGCCGTGGTGACCTCGACCGCGACGTCCCGGGAGGACCTCGACGCCCGGCGCCCGACGACCGTGCACGTCGAACGCGCCGACGGCCTCTTCGTCACCTTCGAGGAGGTTCCCGGCGGTCCGGCCAAGGGTCGGCTCATCGTCAGGCTCCGCTCCATCGTCCGGCCCGACCCGGCCCCGGTGACCGGGGTCGACGTCGACCTCAGCGGGCCGACCGGCCGCGTCCTGGTCCCCCTGGCCGTGACCGACCCCAACCGTTACGAGGGCACCACCGCCGAGCCCGGGGCCGGCACCTGGACAGCCACCGTCCAGGTGCACCGCACCGACGCGGCCGACACCGTCACGACCAGCTCGTGGAAGGTCGAGCCGAAGTCCGCCGAGGGTGGGCTGTTCGAGATGGTCACCACGGCGTTGGCCGCGTTGTTGCTCTCGCTGCTCGCCGCCACCCTGCTGGTGCTGCGCCGGCGGCGAAGGGCTGGAGCCGGGCCCGTGCTCGTGGAGGTGCCCGACCACCTACCCGAGCACGCCCCTCGAGAGAAGAGCCTGACATGAGGATGCGCTCCCACCGGCTCGTCGGAGCGGCCCTCGCTCTGGCCGTCTCCTGCCCGGTGGCCCTGACGTCGATGGCCCCCGCCTCGGCCGCACACTCCCTCGCGGCCGGGGACTCGCAGACCACCAGCACCGTGGTGGTCACGCTGAAGAACGACGCGGACCTCAGCACGATCCGTGGCACGCGCAAGGCCCGGCTACGGGCGGTGAAGGACCGGCTGCAGAAGACGGCGGACGCCGACCAGGCTCCGCTCATCCGTTCGCTGGCCGCGGCGACGGCCCAGAAACGCGCACAGGTGCGAGAAAGTCTGTGGATCTCCAACAGCATCGTGCTGACTGCAACCCCTGAGGTCCTCGCCCAGGTCGCCGCACGTCCCGACGTCGACTCGATCGTGCCCGACACGATCACCCTGACCCCGGCTGCGAGTGCCTCGACCAACCAGGTCAGCGTGCGGTCCCCAGAGGTCTGGTCCTCCGGGGACACCGGCTCGGGGATCGTGGTGGCCACCCTCGACAGCGGGGTGGACGTCACCCATCCCGACCTGGCGGCCGCCTGGCGCGGCGGCACCAACAGCTGGTTCGATCCCTACGCCCAGCACCCGCAGACCCCGACGGACCTGATGGGCCACGGCACGGGCGTCGCCGGAGTGATGGTCGGTGGGAGCAGCAGCGGGACCACGATCGGGACAGCCCCCGGGGCGTCCTGGATCGCGGCACGGGTCTTCGACGACGCCGGACGCTCCACGGTGAGTGCCGTGCACCAGGCTTTCCAGTGGCTGCTCGACCCCGACGCCAACCCGGCCACCGCGGACGCGCCACAGGTCGTGGACGCCTCCTGGTCCCTGGGCTCAGGCCCCGGATGCGACCTGACCTTCCAGCCGGACGTCCAGGCCCTGCGCACCGCAGGGATCCTCCCGGTCTTCCCGGCGGGCAACTTCGGCTCGACGTCCTCGAGCAGCGTCAGCCCGGCGAACTACCCCGAGGCGCTCTCGGTGGGTGCGGTCTCGGAGAACGGTCTCGTGATGTCCTCCAGCAGCCGGGGTCCCTCCGGGTGCGGTGGCCGGACCCGGTCCTTCCCCGACCTGGTGGCGCCGGGGCGCAACGTCCAGACCACAGACCGCTACGGCCAGTACCAGTACCTTTCCGGAACCTCGGTCGCCGCACCCCACACCGCCGGGGTGCTGGCGCTGCTGCTGGCGGCAGCGCCGGGGCTCACGGCCGACCAGCAGCAGGCGCTGGTCACCGAGACGGCCGTCGACCGCGGCGCCGCCGGCGTGGACGAGGTCTACGGTCACGGCATGTTGGACGCCGCGGCGGCCTACCTGGCGGCCCTGGCGCCACCCCCGCCACCCCCGCCACCGCCACCGCCCCCCGCGGCGGAGCTCGGCCTCGCGATCACCCCGGTCTCCGCCTCGGCCGACCCCGGGGGAACCGCCTCCTGGCAGGTGCAGGCCACCGGATCCAACGGTTTCGCCGCCGACGTCGACCTGACGGTCGCCGGACCAGCGACGAGTGTGGCGAGCGGAACCCTGAACCCGAACGTCCTCATCGGCGGCTCCGGTGCCAGCACCCTCACCCTCGTCCCGACCGCAGGAGCGACACCGGGGAGCTACTCCTTCACCGTCACCGCCACCGGAGGCGGACTCACCCGCACCGCCGACGGCACCCTCCAGGTGACCAGCCCACCGCCGCCACCGCCGCCTCCCCCACCGCCACCGCCGCCGCCACCTGCGCTGACGTTCTCGACCTACGGCAACGCCAACCCGCCTGGAGCGGGGGGGTCGGCCGACGACGCGGACCTCTACCGCTGGAACGGCTCGTCGTACACGCGCACCTTCGACGCCTCGCTGGCCGGACTGCCCTCCTCAGCCAACGTGGACGGGTTCGACCAGGTGGACGCGACCCACTTCTACCTGTCCTTCTCCACCGACGTCTCGATCCCCGGCCTGGGCATGGTCCAGGACGAGGACGTCGTCCTCTACAGCGCCGGCACCTGGTCGGTGTACTTCGACGGCACGGCCCGTGGCCTGACCTCCAGCAGCCAGGACCTGGACGCCATCTCGGTCGACGGCGGCACGCTGTACTTCTCGACGGTCGGGTCCGTGAACCCCCCGCGGGTGAGCGGGACGGCAGACGACGCCGACATCTACTCCTGGAACGGGAGCACCTTCGCCCGCGTCTGGGACGCCTCGCTCGCCGGACTGCCCTCCTCAGCCAACGTGGACGGGTTCGTCCGGGTCGACACGACCCACTTCTACCTGTCCTTCTCCACCGACGTCTCGACCCCGGGCCTGGGCATGGTCCAGGACGAGGACGTCGTCCTCTACAGCGCCGGCACCTGGTCGGTGTACTTCGACGGGACCGCCCACGGACTGACCTCCAGCAGCCTCGACGTCGACGCCTTCGACGTGGGCTGACCGCTGCTGTTCCGGCGGGATGCCCCAGGGGCGCGTCGCCGGGGCACGCGGACCAGGGGCCGTTCGACCAGACAGCCCACAGGGGGGCAGCCTAGTGGCTGCCCCCCTGTGACCCGCTGTCCTGGGCTTCTGCTCCCCCGCCTGGACTCGAACCAGGAACCCTCCGATTAACAGTCGAATGCTCTGCCAATTGAGCTACAGGGGATCGCGCGGGCAAAGCGTAGCAACTCGTGGGGGAGTTGCTAAATCGGCGCGTCGAACGGGTCACCGAGCTCGGCCCGGGCACCCACGAGCGACTGCTCGGCCACCGCTGCGACCTCCGCGTCGTCCGGGTCGAGGCCGGCGTCGTAGGCGTGCATCCAGCTCACCGGACCGCCGACCGGGCTACGACGCCCGATCACGGTCAGGCCCTGCTTGCCGTGCACGGGCACCCAGCGCTGGAGCACGATGCTCGCGGTCACCCGCTCGCGCACGAGCTGGAGCAGCAGGGCGGGGTCGTCCATCTCGAAGACGTGGACGGGCCGTGGTGCGCCGTAGGACCCGATCTCGGTGACCGTGAGCAGGGAGGACTCCTGGTTCCAGCCGGCGTCCTCGACCTGCTCCCACGGGAGGAGGCGGACCGGGTCGTGAGCGGGGACCACGACCAGGAACCGCCGGGTGCCGAGGAGCCAGGTGCCGTCGAGCGCGAGGGCCGCGGCCAGCACCCTCTCGCCCCGTGGCAGGCCGGCCCGCCCGACGATCTCCGCCGGTGCCCCGTCGCCTCGGGCGAAGAGCTTCACGAGCTCTCCAGGGTGCGCTCGCGCAGTGCCCGGGCGTGGGCCTCCAGCGCGACGAGCTCGCCGAACATCCGGTTGTACTCCGTGGCGTGCTCGACGGGGTTGGTGCGCTGCAGCCGCGACTTGAGGTCGGCGATCCGACGCTTGGCGGTGAGCTCACGCAGCCGGTCGGCGTGCAGCTGCACATAGGCCGCGTCGGGCTTGCGGCGGATGGGCTCGACCGTGAGCGCGCTGATCAACGACTGAAGTCGTTGATCGGTCTGCGCGTCCCGCAAGGCGGCCGACCAGTGGGCCTCAGCGGCCGCGGGACCGCCAGACGCCTCGATGGCCGTCCAGAGAGCACGGTAGGCACCATGGGTGAAGTCCGTGGGGTCGACGTCCTTGGTGATGCGACCCACGACCTCGGGATGCTGGATGACGATCTTCAGCGTCTCCCGCTCGAGGAACAGCCGGGGGTCGCGCGGGTCCGGCAGCTCGGCCGGTGGGCGGACGGGGTCCTGGGCCTGGGCGGGTCGTGTCGGCTGGGCGGGTCGTGTCGGCTGGGCGCCCCTGACCTGCTCGGTCCCGCGGGCCGCCGCACGCTTGACCTCGCGCTGGACGTCGGCCGGCTCGATGCCGAGCATGCCGGCGAGCTCGCGGGAGAAGGCGTCGACCTTGGAGCGGTCGCGGATGGCCGTCACCAGCTTGGCGGCCTCGCGCATCGCGTCGACCCGCCCGTCGGCTCGATCGAGGTCATAGCGCTGGACGACGTTGGCCAGCACGAACCGGTAGAGCGGCACCCGGCGAGCGACGAGCTCACGCACCTCGGCGTCCCCGGACCTCAGCCGCAGGTCGCAGGGGTCCATGCCGGTCGGCTCGACGGCGACGTAGGTCTGCCCCGCAAAGATCTGGTCACCCTCGAAGGCGCGCAGGGCGGCCTTCTGGCCGGCCTCGTCACCGTCGAAGGTGAAGATGACCTCGCCTCGGAACTCGTCGTGGTCGTGGAGCAGACGACGGATCACCCGGGCGTGGTCGTCGCCGAAGGCGGTGCCGCAGGTGGCGACGGCCGTCTTCACGCCGGCCAGGTGACAGGCCATCACGTCGGTGTAGCCCTCGACGATGACCGCCTGGCTGGCGCGCGCGATCTCCCGGCGGGCCAGGTCGATGCCGTAGAGGACCTGGCTCTTGTGGTAGATCGGCGTCTCGGGGGTGTTGAGGTACTTCGCCTCGATGCGGTCGTCCTCGAAGATCCGCCGCGCTCCGAAGCCGATGGTGTCGCCGCTGCTGTCACGGATCGGCCACATCAGCCGGCCCCGGAAGCGGTCGTAGAGCCCGCGTCCCTCCCCGATCAGTCCGCTGGTGACGAGCTCCTCGTCGGTGAAGCCCTTCTGCCGCAGGTGCTTGAGCAGGTCCTCCCCCCCGCGCGGGGAGAAGCCGACCCCGAAGGTCGCTGCGGCCTCGGCGTCGAAGCCGCGCGAGTCGAGGAACTGGCGGGCCTGGAGGGCCTCCGGCGAGGCCAGCTGCTCGGCGTACCACTCCCCGGTCACCTTGTGCGCCTCGATGAGCCGTGGACGGTGCGGTCCGCTGCGGGGACGGGTGGCGCCGCCCTCCTCGTAGCGCAGCTGGACGCCGACCTTCTCGGCCAGCCGCTCGACGGTCTCGGTGAACCCGAGCCCGTCCATCTCCATCACGAACTTGATGACGTCACCGCCGGCCTGACAGCCGAAGCAGTGGTAGAAGCCTCGAGAGGGGGTGACGTGGAACGAGGCAGATTTCTCGTCGTGGAAGGGACACAAGCCCTTCATCGAGCCGCCACCGGCGTTGCGCAGTGTGACGTAGGAAGAGACGACGTCGTCGATCTTCGTCTTCTCGCGGACCTCCGCGATGTCCTCTTCCCTGATCCTGCCCGCCACGCTGGGGAGTCTACGGGGCGTACGCCGACAGCCCACCGGGCTCCACAAGGCAGACCGGGTCGGGGCGGGTGGTGTCGGGGCCGCAGGTTTCCCCGGCCGACCGGGGATTCCGGACGTTGATGGGCGTTGCACCACCCATCAACGTCGTGGGTGGGCCGACAAGCCCATCCCCTTTGTCCCATCGACGCCGTACGACGGGCTCGCACCCCACAGCCTTATCGCGTAAGTCTTCGAGCCTCAACAGGTTTAGATCGTTCCAGAATGGCTACGTGGAGGCCATGACCGAACCAACTCTGAACCACCCCCCGGGAGCCGACCCGACTCTCGGCGCCCTCGTGAACCAGCTGACCACGCAGGTGCCCGAGCTCATCCGCTCCGAGCTCCGCCTCGCCCAGGCCGAAGTGGCCGAGAAGGGAAAGCGCGTCGGTCTCGGCATCGGCATGTTCAGCGGAGCCGGCCTGATGGCCTTCTTCGGGTTCGGCGCTCTCCTCGCCACCATCATCCTGGCGCTCGCGCTGGTGATGGACGCCTGGATCGCCGCCCTCATCGTCACCCTGGTCCTGTTCGCGCTCGCCGGACTGTTGGCGTTCATGGGCAAGAGCAAGGTGGACCAGGCGACACCGCTGGCTCCCGAGAAGGCCGTGGCCGGCGTCCAGGAAGACATTGCGACCGTGAAGGGACAGCGTTCATGAGCACCCCGGAAGAGATCCAGGCCGACATCGAGCGCCAGCGTGCGAAGCTGGCCGAGACCGTCGACGCGCTGGGTCACAAGCTCGACGTGAAGGCCCAGACCAAGGCCAAGATCGCCGACGTCAAGGACCGCAGCACGACGTCCGAGGGCAAGCCCCGGCCCGAGCTGCTCGGTGCCGCTGCAGCCGTGCTCGTGGGGGTGGTGCTCGTCGTCGTGTGGCGACGCAGACGATGACTCCCTCGCCAGCTGCCTCGTCACCGTCCCCCACGCGGGACGAGCAGCCCACCGAGGGAGCCGCACGTGAGGAAGCCAGCAGCTCCGGGACCGCGATCGACGAGGACCGGGGCGAGGAGAACACTCCCGACCCGGACGACGCACGCAAGCCGGACGACCCCACGGACCTGACCAAGCGGTCGTGGTTCTACGTGCTGCGCAAGACCATGCACGAGTTCGGCGAGGACCAGTGCACCGACCTCGCGGCGGCGCTGACGTACTACGCCGTGCTGGCGCTGTTCCCCGCGATCATCGCCCTGATCTCGACCGTGGGCGTGTTCGGGCAGGGGGCGCAGTCGGTCCAGACGGTCAAGGACATCCTCAAGCCCCTCGTGTCCCCCCAGATCCTCACGCCCCTGAACGACTTCCTGGACTCCGTTGCGACGTCGGGCGGCGCAAGTGTCGGGCTCGTCATCGGCATCCTGGCCGCGCTCTGGTCGGCCTCGGGGTACGTCGGGGCATTCAGCCGTGCGACCAACCGCATCTACGAGATCGAGGAAGGGCGCCCCTTCTGGAAGCTTCGCCCGGTCATGCTGCTGCTGACCCTGGTGGCGGTCGTCATGGTCGCCGTGGCCCTGATGCTCCTCGTCCTGTCGGGTCCCGTCCTGCAGTCCGTCGGAGACACGGTCGGTATCGGAGACACGGCCGTGACCGCGTTCTCGATCATCAAGTGGCCCGTGCTCCTCATGATCGTGGTCGTGATCGTCGGGCTGCTCTACTACGTCACGCCCAACGTGCAGCAGCCGAAGTTCCGCTGGATCTCGGTCGGTGCCGCAGTGGCGATCGGCATCTGGATCCTGGCGTCGGTCGCCTTCGGCCTCTACCTGGCCACCTTCGCGAACTACGCCAAGACCTACGGCCCCATCGCGAGCGTCGTCGTCGGGCTGCTGTTCCTGTGGATCACCAACCTGGCCCTGCTCTTCGGCGCCGAGCTCGACGCCGAGCTCGAACGGGGCAGGCAGCTGCAGGCGGGCATCGCCGCAGAAGAGGAGATCCAGCTCCCCGCGCGCGACACCCGCAACATCAAGAAGGCCCGCAAGAAGCGGGACAAGGACGTCGCCCTCGGACGGAAGATTCGCCGCCAGGCGGAGGCGTCCGGGGCATCGAACCGGGAGCAGGACTCCCAGAAGGAGAAGAAATGAAGAAGCTGTTGGTACTCATCGCCGGAGGCGTCGGCTACGTGCTCGGCACCAAGGCCGGTCGTGAGCGCTACGACCAGATCATGGGCACGTTCAACAAGGTCAAGGACGACCCCCGCGTGCAGGAGAAGGCGCACCAGGCGGCCGACCTCGCCAAGGAGAAGGCTCCCGTGGTCAAGGAGAAGGTCGCCGAGGCGGCCAACACCGCCACCGCCAAGGTGAAGTCCGCGACCTCGAGCGACCCCGCCGACCAGCTCAACCCGGAGAGCACGATCTTCCAGGACAACCCCGGCCCCAAGGGCGACCTGCCCTGAGGCTCTGACGGTCCCGGACGTCATACCTCTGGGTTGTCGTGACCGCCACTTCGTATGACGTCTCTCGCGAGGTCATACCGATCGGTGGCCAGGGCGACCAGTTCGTATGACGCCCGGGGCCTCAGTAGCTCCCGTGCATGACGTTCACGAGCGGCTCCCCCGCTGCGAAGCGGTGGAGCTGCTCGCGGACGAGCCGGTGGGCCCGCGGCTCCATCGCGCTGCTGTTGCCGCCGACGTGTGGCACCAGGAGCAGATGGGGCGCCTGCCACAGCGGGTGGTCCTCCGGGAGCGGCTCCGGCTCCACGACGTCCAGGGCCGCGCGGAGGCGACCTTGCTCCAGCTCGGCCAGCAGCGCGTCCGTGTCGACCACCGGCCCGCGTGCCATGTTCACCAGGAGCGCGCCGTCCTTGAGGTGAGCCAGCATCTCGGCGTCGAACAGGCCCGTGGTCTCCTCGGTGCCCGGCACGATCAGCACCACGACGTCGGCCAGCGGCAGCAGGTCAGGCAGCTCCCCGATGGCGTGTACGCCGTCGCGGGCACTGCGCGCCACCCGCGTGACCTCGGCCTCGAAGGTCAGCAGCCGCGCCTCGATGGCCTCGCCGATCTGCCCGTAGCCGACGATGAGCACCTGCTTGTCGGCCAGCGACTCCCGCTGCTCCGGTCGCCACTGACCTCGGTCCTGGGCCCGCACGAACTCCGGGACGCCCCGCAGGCTGGCCAGGATCAGGGTGAGCGTCAGCTCGGCGGTGGAGGTGTCGTGGATGCCGCGGCCGTTGCACAGCTGCACCCCCTCGGGCACGAAACGCTGGATGTGCTCCACGCCGGCGGACATCGTCTGCACCACCTTGAGCTTCGGCAGGTGCGCGAGCACGTCACCATCGGTGGCGCGGAACCGGTAGGGCAGGACGTAGAACTCGACGTCCTCGCCGGACGGCAGGGCCTCGGGATCCACGTGCTCGTAGCGCAGGGAGGCGGGGAGGTCGCCCAGCACCTCGGGCTCGAAGGGCAGCCACACCAGGGGGTCAGAGGTCGTCATGGCTCAAGTTTCTCCCGCCTGCCCGGGCGGCCCGGCACCAGGTGGGCGTGTCGGCTCAGCGCCGAGGCGTCGGTGAGGCTGGCGATCTGGTCGATGACCACGCGCCGGCGCGCTGCGTCGTCGACCGCCTCGGTGAAGTCGTGGCGCAAGGCAGGATCGAGGGCGTCGCTCCCCCGGTGCCACATCGCCTCGAACAGCTCGGCGAGCAGGGTGCGCTGTCGCGCCATCAGCTCGACGCGGTCCTGGGCCCGCATGACGTAGTGCGCCGCGATCCCCTTCAGCACGGCGATCTCCTGCGCCGTCCCGGTGGGCACGACGACGTCCGCCCGGTGGCGCACCAACGGGCCCTCGCCGTACTCCGCCTGGGTGGCGCGCTGGACGCTGCCGCAGAAGATCCCGATGAGGTCGCTGGTGAGGTTCTTCAGGGCGGCCAGGCCCCGCCTGCTCCCGTCGTACGACGAACCGGGCCACGAGGTCACCGCCCGCACCCGGCGGAGCGCCTCGTCGAGGAGGTCGTCCGAGGCCTCCGGGAGGTACCAGTCGCGCACCGTCTGCCAGGTGGCCGCCCGCTCGTCGGCGTGGTCGAGCAGGCCGAGGTCGATCCGCCCGCCGACGACACCGTCCTCGAGGTCGTGCACCGAGTAGGCCACGTCGTCGGCGAGGTCCATCACCTGCGCCTCCACGCACCGCGGCGGTCCGTCCAGGCCCTGGCGGAGCCAGGTGAAGACAGGCAGGTCGTCCTCGTAGACGCCGAACTTCCCACCGGCGGCGTCGGGTGCCCCCCGCGTCCAGGGGTACTTCGTGCACGCGTCGAGGGTGGCCCGGGTGAGGTTCAGCCCCACCGACCGTCCGTCGGCGTCCATGGACTTCGCCTCGAGCCGGGTGAGGATGCGCAGGGTCTGGGCGTTGCCCTCGAACCCGCCGCACTCGGCACCGAGCGCGTCGAGGGCGACCTCGCCGTTGTGGCCGAAGGGTGGGTGTCCCATGTCGTGGGCGAGCGCAGCGGTCTCGGCCAGGTCGGGGTGACACCCGAGGGGGTGCGCGAGGTCGCGCGCGATCTGGGCGACCTCGAGGCTGTGGGTCAGCCGGTTGCGCACGAAGTCGTCGGCCTGGGGGCCCAGCACCTGCGTCTTGGCGGCCAACCGTCGCAGCGAGGCGGAGTGGACGACGCGGGCGCGGTCGCGCTCGAACGGCGTGCGCTCCGGGGCGTCGACCCGCTTCGACGGCTCTTCGACGAACCGCTCGCGCGAGGCGTCGTCGTAGAGCTCGTCCCAGGTCACCCCCAGACGCTACTGCCCCACGGCCACGACCTCAGAGCCAGCCGTTCCCCTCCGCGATGGTGACGGCCCCGGCCCGGTTGGCCGCACCCGTCTTGCCGATGGCGGCGGAGAGGTGGTTGCGCACCGTCCCCTCGGAGAGGAACAGCGTGCGGGCGATGGCGTTGACGGCGCTGCCGCCCCGGGCCGCGCGGAGCACGTCGGTCTCGCGGGCGGTGAGCGGGGACTCGCCTGCGACGAGGCTGTCGGTGGCCAGGGACGGGTCGACGACGCGCAGTCCGGCGTGCACCCGCCGTACGGCGTCGGCGAGCTGGGCTGCGGGCGTGTCCTTGACCACGAACCCGCTCGCGCCTGCCTTCATCGCGCGGTGCAGGAACCCCGGCCGCCCGAAGGTGGTGACGATGAGGACCCGGGTCTGCGGACACCGGTCGCGCACCAGCGCGGCCGCCGTGATGCCGTCCGTCCCGGGCATCTCCACGTCGAGCAGCGCGACGTCAGGACGGTGAGCGAGCACGGCAGGGAGGACCTCGTCACCCGAGCCCACCTCGGAGACGACCTCGATGTCGGGCTCCAGCCCCAGCAGCGCCGAGAGGGCCCCGCGCACGAGGGCCTGGTCGTCGGCGAGCATGATCCGGATCGGCCGGCTCGAGGAGGGGATGGCGGTCACGGAAGGACCACCGACAGCGAGAACCCGGGGTCCAGCGAGCGGGTGACCACGGTGGCGTCGATGACGCCGGCGCGCTCTCGGAGCCCGGTCAGCCCGTGACCCACCGTCTCCTGCAGGGACCCCACGCCGTCGTCCCGGATCTCCACGCAGTCGTGCTGGAGCACGACGGTGCAGCGGGTGGCGTGACTGTGCCTGATCACGTTGGTCACGCCCTCGCGGATCGTCCAGGCGAACAGCTCGCGCTTGCTCGATGGCACGTCCTCGACGGAGTTGGGCAGGTCGGCCTCGATCTCGGCGGCGGCCAGGGCGGTGCGGGCCCGGGTGATCTCGCCGGGCAGGGTCAGCTCGCGATACCCCTCGACGGCTCGGCGTACGTCGGCCAGGGCGTCCCGGGAGAGCCACTCCAGGTCGTCGATCTCCGCTCGGGCGCGCACGGGATCGACGTCCATCAGCTTCTTGGCCAGCTCGGCCTTGACCGTGATCACCGTGAGCGAGTGGCCGAGGATGTCGTGCAGGTCCCGGGCGAACCGGTTGCGCTCCTCCGAGACCGCCAGCACCTGGTTGCGCTTCTCCGAGGCCACCAGCTGGGTGTTGCGGATCAGCAGCTGCTGGACGCCCCAGACGGCCACGGTGGCGGCCAGCATGCTCAGCAGCAGGCCGGGGTCGTGCTCCCAGCCCGGGACCACGAAGCCGCTGAGGTAGAACCCGCCAGCGACCAGCAGGGCAGAGGGCAGCGACCACAGTCGCGGCAGGGTCATCGCGCACAGCACGCAGAGGTAGACCGCGGTCGCCGTACCGGCCTGCCCCACGGCCAGGCACACGACCAGGGCCAGCGTCCCGGCGAGGCCGATCATCAGCAGACCGGGGACCAGGGGCGCGTGCGGGACACCACCTCGCAGCTCGATCCGGCGGCGGCGGAAGATCGTCAGGTAGACCGCGGCGAAGAGCAGTGTGGCACCGATGCCCACCCAGCCCCGGACCTCGTCGCGCAGGTCCCAGCCCGCCTTCAGCGGCAGCAGCAGGAACAGCGTCCAGATCCCGATGAAGACCAGGCCGAACCGGCCGGGCCGCTGACCCTCGTCGCCCCAGCCGTTCGGACCGCCCTTGAGGGTCAGTACGTCGTTCACGGTGCTCACGTTAGTGCTCTCGGCTCCTGGCTCGGTGTCTCGCTCAGACCCGCGCCGTGTCCTTGCTCATCCGCCAGGCCGCGCCGGCGACGAAGAGGCCCAGCCACACGACGGCGTTGGTCACGGCGTACCACGGGAGCTCGTGGGTGAGGGGGGCTCGTGCGACCTCGGCCACGCCGTACATCGGCGTCCAGTAGGCGATGTCCCGGATCATCGGGCTGTACTGGCTCAACGGGATGAACAGACCACCGAGGAACGCGAGCAGCGCGAGACCGGGCCCGAGGATCTGCATCGCGTTCTCGCCGGGGACGATGTAGCCGACGAACACTCCCAGCGCGGCGAAGGTCATGATGCAGACCAGGGCCAGCAGCCCACACCAGATCCACGTCATGAACGGCATCTCCGGCTTGCCCTGAAGGGCGCCGATCACGTTCACGACGATGATCGCGAAGGCGCCCATCACCAGGGCCACGAACGCCTTGACGACGATGTAGACCGCCGGGTTGAGCGGGGTGAGGCGCAGCTGTCGCGACCACCCGAGCGCGCGCTCGACGGCCACCCCCGCGCCGGTCGAGGCGGCGATCAGCGCGCCGCCGTAGAGCGCCATCGAGACCATGATGTACGCCGAGACGTTGCCGTCGCCGACGCGCTCGTTCCCCTGGCTGCCGGAGCCGAACACGAAGAACATCGCCGCGGGGAAGACCAGCGCGAAGATGACCGTCCGCCGGTTGCGGAGCATCCGGCGGAGCTCGATCGAGAGCATCACCAGGTTGAACCCGCCCCAGGGCGGGACCCGGCGGGTGGTCGGGTCGATGCGGGCGTCGGTGCTCATCGGGCTGCTCCCTGAGTCTGGGGCTGAATCTGGGTCTGGGTCCGGGTCCGGGTCTGGAGGTCGGCGTCGGTGCGCCCGGTCAGGGAGAGGAAGGCGTCCTCGAGGCCCCGCGCGACGATCTCGAGGTCACGCGCGCCGGTCTCGTTGAGGAGGTACCTCGCAACGGCGTCGCTGTCCTTGGCGTGCACGTAGAGCTGGTCGCCACGCACCTCGACGCTGTCGACCCCGCCGAGCGCCGACAGGGCCGACGTGTCGGCGTCGCGCAGCGTGGCGCGCACGGTCCGGCCGCTGGCGAGGGCCTTGATCTCGCTCCCGGTCCCGTCGGCGACCACGAGGCCGTTGCTGATCAGGATGATCCGGTCGGCGTACTGGTCGGCCTCCTCGAGGTAGTGCGTCGCGAACAGCACCGAGCGACCCTGTCGGGCGTCCTCCCGGATGGCGGCCCAGAACGACCGACGACCCTCGACGTCCATCCCGGTGGTCGGCTCGTCGAGCAGCAGCAGTGCCGGGTCGGAGAGCAGGGCCATCGCGAAGCGCAGCCGTTGCTGCTCACCACCCGAGCACTTGGCGACCTTGCGCTCGGCGATCCCCGCGATGCCTGCGGTGTCGAGCACCTCGTCCGCCGGCTTGGTGTCGGCGAAGAGGCTCGCGGTGTACTGCACCGTCTCGCGAACCGTCAGGTCCTTGAGGAGCCCGCCGGTCTGCATCACCGCGGCCACGAGTCCGCGGGCAATGGCCTGGCGCGGCGGCATCCCGAAGACCTCGACGCTCCCGCTGCTGGGCCGGGAGAGCCCGAGGATCATGTCGATGGTGGTGGTCTTCCCGGCGCCGTTGGGCCCGAGGAAAGCCACCATCTCCCCCGGTCCGATCTCGAGGTCGATGCCGCGCACCGCGTGCACCGGACCGAAGTCCTTGGTCACCCCGGTCAGCTGCACTGCGGCTGTGGTGTCTGTCTCCATGGGCCAAGCCTGCAACCCGGCGGTGCTCCGCACCCAGACGGTGCGTCACGACCCGTGGGTGACATCTGTCAGGGATGCCGCGGATGACCGGGGTGGGTCAGAAGCCCAGACGGCGCAGCTGCTTGGGGTCGCGCTGCCAGTCCTTGGCGATCTTCACGTGCAGGTCGAGGTAGACCGGAGTGCCGAGCAGCTTCTGGATCTGCTGACGGGCCTCGGTGCCGACCTCGCGCAGGCGCGTCCCCTTGTGGCCGATCACGATGCCCTTCTGGGAGTCGCGCTCGACGAACAGGTTGGCGTGGATGATCAGCAGCGGCTTGTCGTCCGGACGTCCCTCCTTGAGGGCCATCTCCTCGACGATGACGGCGATGGAGTGGGGCAGCTCGTCGTGCACTCCCTCGAGCGCGGCCTCGCGGATCAGCTCGGCGACCAGCACCTCCTCCGGCGCATCGGTCAGCTCACCGTCGGGGTAGAGGTGCGGCCCCTCGGGCATCCGGGCGATCAGCAGGTCGGTGAGCAGGTCGACCTGGTCACCGTTCTTCGCCGACACCGGCACGATCTCGGCCCAGTCGGTCCCGGTCTCCCGCCCGAGGGCGTCGATGGCGAGCAGGTGCGCCCCGAGCTCCTGCGGGCTGACGAGGTCGGTCTTCGTCGCCACGGCGATCTTCGTCGGCCGCTTCACCTTGGCGAGCTCGTTGACCAGGAACCGGTCACCGGGGCCGGGCTTCTCGTTGGCCGGGAAGCACACCGCCACCACGTCGACCTCCGACCAGGTGCCGTGCACGAGGTCGTTGAGCCGCTCGCCGAGCAGCGTGCGCGGTCGGTGCAGGCCCGGGGTGTCGACCAGGATCAGCTGCGCCTCCGGCCGGTGCACGATCCCGCGTACGACGGTCCGGGTGGTCTGTGGCTTGGAGGAGGTGATCGCGATCTTGGTACCGACGATGGCGTTGGTCAGGGTGGACTTGCCGGCGTTGGGCCGCCCCACGAAGCAGACGAAGCCGGATCGGTGCGGCGTGGAGGTGCTGTCCTCCGGTGGGCTGTTCATGCGCGCTCCCGAGCGTTGTCGTACTCGTCCCAGATCTGGGCGTCCGTCCGGCCCAGGGCCTTGCCCCGGGCATGGATGGGGCCGGGGTCGACCCGACGGGCCTGCCGGCCACGGCTGCCGCTCCAGTAGCCCATCACGTCGTAGTGCCGGGTGTCCCACCCCAGGTCGTGGCGGACGTGACGGCGGATGTCGCGCATCTGCGCGGACTCCCCCGCCATCCAGAAGTAGCCCGGGCCCTCGGGCCAGGCCAGGTCGCGCACGATCTCCGCGAGGTTGCTCGTCTCCGGGTCGGCCTCGTGCCAGGCCACCGGGGCGGCCACGTAGTCCGGCATCGCACCGTCTGGCACCTCGGCATGGATCTGCACCGGGATCTGGTCGGGGCTGCCGGTGGTCAGGGTCTCGGCGATGCGTGCCATCGCCGGCAGCCCGGTGAGGTCTCCTGCCAGCACCACCCAGGCGGCGTCGCCAGGGAGCTCGAAGGAGCCCTTCGGGACGGACAGGCCCACCCGGTCGCCCACGCAGTCGGTCTGCGCCCACTCGGTGACCAGGCCCTGCTCGTGCACGACGACGTCGAGGGTCAGCAGTCCGGCGGTGCAGGAGCGCACGGTGTAGTAACGGTTCTGGAACTGCCCGGGGACGGTCAGCGCGACCCACTCATCGGGCACCCCTGTCGAGGCGAACCCCTCGGGAGCCTCCAGCACGAGGCGCACCAGGTGGTCGCCGAGCACGAGGCGCTCACGCACCACGGCGTCGAAGGGGGTCCGGGAGGTCACCGCTGAAGGCTATCCGCTCCGGGCGGTCCCGATCTCCCGCGGTGCCGGCTGTCCCGGGCAGGAACGCTCAGAAGCACTGGCGGCCACGCGACCGGAACCCACCACTAGCCACGCGAGGTCACCATCAGGGCGCCGTCACCGGCGGGGCTCAGAGCCAGGGTGGCCACGTGCAGCTTGCGCTGCGGACAGCCCTGGGCGGTGCGCAGGCACGCGGTCGACTTCGGGTAGCCGGTGTGGCCGTAGTCCCACGCCGCGTAGGCCAGGTGCAACCGCCCGGAGGAACCCAGGAAGGCCATCGCCCCGCCCGGACCGGACACCCGACCACCCGTGGCGAGCAGGGGCGTGCTCGATCTCCGGGTGCACGGGCCCAACGGAGTCCGGCAGATGGCGTATCCCGTGGCGTAGGAGGAGTTCGCGTAGGAGCCGCCCGAGTAGAACAGGTAGTAGCGACCCTGGTAGGCGATCATCGAGGGGTTCTCGATCAGGGCCCCCTCCCACGGCTCCTGCGTGGTCAGCAGCAGGCCGTGCGTGGAGTACAGCCGGGTCCCGGTTCCGGAGATGCGGTGGCTCCAGAGCTGGCTGGGGTACGTCGCGGTCTGCTCGCTCTTCCACACCAGGTAGCGCGTGTCGGCAGGGCCGGTGAAGAACTGCGGGTCGATGGCTCCGCGGTTGGACGGGCAGATGAAGGGGCGACGGGTCCGGTCCACGAACCCCTTCATCGGCTTGCGCGACGTCGAGATCGAGATGCACATCCGGTGGTCCTGGGCGCCCTTCGCAGGGGTGGCGTAGGCGTGCACGTAGCGCTTCCCGAACCGCGCGACCGTCGGCGCCCACGTCGTGGCGAACGGGTGCTTGCCGCCGCGCTTCCACGACGCCCAGCGAGCGGGTCGCTGGAGCCCCTCGCCCACCACGCGCCAGTGCTGCAGGTCGGTGGAGGCGAGGACCGGCAGGTTCAGCGACGCGATCGTGGTCGAGTACGCGTAGTAGGTGTTCCCCACCTTCAGCACGGCCGGGTCGGGGAAGTCGCCGCGGTAGTAGCCCCCCTGGGAGAACTTGTCGCTGCCGACCGGTGCCCCCCGGCCGCTCCGGTTGTCCTGGGCGTCGCGTGCGGAGGCCGAGTCGACCGGTCCCCAGGCCAGGAGGAGCAGCACCGTGCCGAGCACACCGCCGATCAGCGCGTGCGTGCGTGAGGTGGACATCGCTGGGCTCCCGGGAGGCTCGGAGGGGTTGCGAAACTATCTCCCGCCCCACCTCCGGGCGCACCCGGTTTCAGCCAAACACCCTGGGCCGCCGTTCAGGCGACCCGTTCAGGCGACCCAGTCGGGACGCAGCGGGAAGTGGCTCTGGCCGTCGGTGTCGGTGCGGGTGGCCAGCACCTGGTGGAGCTGGATCTCGTTGCGCTCGAAGCCCATCCGCGAGCCCGCCATGTAGAGACCCCAGACCCGAGCGGTCCCCTCGCCGACCTCGGCGACGCAGGCGTCCCAGTTGGCCTCGAGGTTGGCGCCCCAGCCACCGAGCGTCTTGGCGTAGTGCACGCGCAGGTTCTCCTCGTGCTGCACCTCGAGCCCCGCGTCCTGCATCTCCGTGATGACCCGTCCGGACCCGGTGAGCTCACCGTCGGGGAAGACGTAGCGGTCGATGAAGGCACCCGTCGCGGTCGGCTTGTTGTCGGGCCGGGTGATCGAGTGGTTGAGCAGGCGGCCGCCGGGCAGGAGCTTGTCGCGCAGGAACCCGAAGTAGGCGGCGTACTGGTCGATGCCGATGTGCTCGGTCAACCCGATCGAGCTGACAGCGTCGAACCCGGTCTCCTGGACGGCGCGGTAGTCGAGGTGACGCACCTCCACGAGGTGGTCGAGCCCCTCCTCCTTGTTCTTCTGAGTGGCCCACTCGGCCTGCTCGCGGGAGAGCGTCACGCCGAGTCCGCGGACGCCGTACTCCTTCGCAGCGTGCCGGACCATGCCACCCCAGCCGCAGCCGACGTCGAGCAGGCGCTGTCCCTGCTGCAGGTTGAGCTTGCGCGCGACGAGGTCGTACTTCGCGTGCTGGGCCTCCTCGAGGCTCTCCTCACCCGTCGGGTAGAGCGCGCAGGTGTAGGTCATCGACGGGCCGAGCACCAGCTCGTAGAACCGGTTGGAGACGTCGTAGTGGTGCTGGATCACCTTGCCGTCGCGGCCGGGCGAGTGCCGGAAGCCCTCGACCAGGCGGCGCCACCGCGGAAGGTGCTCCTGCGGCGGCGGGGCCGGTGGGAGCAGCTGGCTCAGCCCGACCGAGCGCAGCAGGTTGAGCGCCTCGGTGGGCGAGGGCCGCCGGAACCGCATGGCGCGGAGCAGCATGAGCATGCCCTCGTAGGGGTCGCCGGGGTGGACTCCTACGACGTCGAGGTCGCCCGAGACGTAGGCCCGCGCCATGCCGAGGTCACCGGGGGCGGTGACCATGTAGGCCAGCCCGCGCTCGTTCTTGAGGTTCAGCCCGACGGACGCGTCCTCGGGGCCGTAGCTGCTGCCGTCGTAGGCGGTGAACCGGATCGGGGCCGGTCCGGCCAGCAGCGTCTCGAACACCTCGGCCAGCGTGAGCCTGGTGCTGGAGAGTGTGGAGGTGATGTCTCTCATCTGGGTCATCGTTGTCGCACCGCCTTGTCGTAGAGGCTGGTCAGCCTGTCGTCGGGGTCATATCGCTTCTTGACGAGGGCCAGGTTGGCGCCGTCGTAGAGCCGGTCGAACGTCTCGGGGTCGTAGAACGACTCCGAGTAGAGGGACTTGTGGCCCTCGAGGTCGGCCACCTTGTCCTCGATGGCACGGTTGAGCGGGCTGTTCGGAGCGTCGTCACCGACTGGGACCGCGCCCCAGAAACCCACGTTGACGTAGGTGCGACCGGGTCGCAGGGGGTAGGAGGGCCAGGCGGTGTCGTCGCGGAGCCGGAGCGGGCACAGCCACACCGGACGCATCCCCACCTCCTCGTCGAACCAGTCGAGGAACTCGCCGAGCCGCTCGACCGGCACCTCGACGTCCTGGATGACGCGCTCGCGCCGGGGGCGTCCCGCGCGTCGGTCGAGCCGGTCGACGATGCCGAAGCGGAGGTCGAGGCCGACCAGCCGGTGGTAGGTGTCGGACCGACGGAGCCGGCGTGGCCAGAGACGTCGTACGTACTTGTTCTGGGCGCCGAAGGCCTGCGAGCACCAGAACCAGTCGGTGTCCCACCGCCACAGGTAGTCGTGGGTCGTGAGCAGGTCGGTGTCGCGCTCCTGGATCGAGCGCCAGTAGATCTCCTGGCCTACGTAGTCGGAGCCTGCGCCGTCCGGCGCGTCGGCCCACTGGGCCAGGGTCAGGACGTACTCCCCCGGCTCGAAGGCGGTGCCGTCCATGCCGTCGACGTGGACGCCGTCCCACTCGGAGGTGTCGGTGACCGTGGCGATCGCGTCCTGGAGCGCAGCAGCGTCAGCGAACCGCACGTGGCGCAGGGCGACGTGGGACTTGACCGGCTCCAGCTCGATGCGCAGCCGGGTGGCGTAGCCGAGCGAGCCGTAGGAGTTGGGGAAGGTGGCGAACAGGTCGGCGTGCTCGTCGTCGGCCCCGGGAGTGGGACGACGCACCGTGATGACCTCACCGGCTCCGGTGAAGATGTCCATCTCGAGGACGGACTCGTGCGGCAGCCCACTGCGGAAGGAGGTCGACTCGATGCCGAGCCCCGTCACGGCCCCACCGAGCGTGATGGTGCGCAGCTGCGGCACCACCAGCGGGATCAGGCCGTGCGGCAGCGTGGCGTCGACGAGGTCCTCGTAGGTGCACATGCCCTGCACGTCGGCGGTGCGGGCCTGCGTGTCGATGCTGATGACGCCACCGAGCCCCGAGACGTCGAGGCCGGTCGTGGCCGGCGCGTCCCGCGGTCGGAAGAGGTTCGAGGTCTTCTTCGCGAGCCGGACCGACGATCCGGGCGCGAGCGCGTCGTACGACGCCTGGAGACGCCGTACGGCCTGCTGGTGCTGGGCAGTCCCTATCAAATCGGTGGTACCTCCGGTCCTGGTTGTCCGCCACAACCATCCGTCCAGATTTGGCATTCCCGATCCTGCCAGAGATTCGACGCTCAGATCACGTCTGGAACGTGTCCTCGACCACTCCCGCCGCGGTGCCCCGGTGGACCGGCACCCCGCTCCCTGCGAAGTCCCGCACGATGTCGAGGTCGCCGTCCGCTAGGTCTCCACCGGTGAGCACCACGACGGCCTCCGCCCCCTTGGCTCCGCTGGCGACCGCCATCGAGACGGCCACCCCGACCGCGGAGACCTGCAGCGAGGGCAGGTCCACCGTCGCGGCGGCGTACGTGCGGCCGTCGAGGTCGCGCAGCGCAGCCCCCTCGGCAGCCCCGGTGCGGGCCCGGGTGGCCCGGGCGAGCACGACGAGCTTGTTGTCCTCCGGCGGCAGTGAACTCACGGCCACGAGTTTAGTGCGAGGTCCGGTGGGATCGAGCATGGCCGGTCGGCTCCGGCTGCAGCTCCACTGCCTGGGGCCAGGCCTCTGACGTGACCACCGGGCTGATCAGCACCGTGCCGACGCGGTTGCGGCGGCCCTTGGCCTCCTCGGCCGTGAAGCGCAGACCGGCGACCTCCACCGTGGAGCCCGGGATCGGGACCTTGCCGAGGTACTTCGCCATCAGGCCACCGACCGAGTCGACCTCGTCGTCGTCGATCTCGACACCCAGGATCTCGTCGAGGTCGTCGACCGGGAACCGCGAGGAAACGCGTCGTGCACCGTCCGCGAGCTCCTCGACGGACTGCTCCTCGGCGTCGAACTCGTCGGTGATCTCGCCGACGATCTCCTCCAGGATGTCCTCGATGGTCACGATGCCGGCGGTACCGCCGTACTCGTCCACCACGACGGCGATGTGGCGCCTCTCGGCCTGCATCGCCCGCAGCAGGTCGTCGACGGGCTTGGAGTCAGGGACGTGGAAGACGGGTCGCATCATCGACTCGACGATCTCGGTCGTCTCGGCGGCCTGGCGGTCGAAGACCCGCTTGCTGATGTCCTTGATGTAGGCGAAGCCGACGATGTCGTCGAGGTCCTCCCCCACCACCGGGACCCGGGAGAACCCACTGCGCAGGAACAGCGACATGGCCTGCCGCAAGGTCTTGGTGCGCTCGATGTAGACGACGTCGGTGCGGGGGACCATCACCTCGCGCACGTAGGTGTCACCGAGCTCGAAGACCGAGTGGATCATCTTGCTCTCGCCGGACTCGATCAGGCTGGACGCCTCGGCCAGGTCGACCATCTCGCGCAGCTCGGCCTCCGACGAGAACGGCCCCTCGGAGAAGCCCTTGCCGGGCGTGATCGCGTTGCCGATCATGATCAGCAGCTTCGGCAGCGGACCCAGCACACGTCCGAGGCCGATCACGAGGCCGGCGGTCGCCAGCGAGATGTCCTCGCTGCGCTGGCGTCCGACGGTCCGCGGACCGACGCCGACCACCACGAAGAGCACCACGAACATCAGGCCTACGGCGGCCAGCACCGAGGTCCACTGGTCGGGTCCGAGCACGTCCAGGACCATCGCGGTGGCCATCACCACGGCGGAGGTCTCGGTCAGCAGCCGGAGGACGAGGAGGGCGTTGAGGTGGTGAGCGGCGTCGTCGAGGAGCCGCAGCAGGCGGACGGCCCCAGGGCGCTGCTCGTGCGCGAGCTCCAGGGCCCGGGCCCGGGAGAAGGCCGAGAGGGCCGCCTCGACGCTCGTCAGGGCAGCCGCGAGCACGATGAGGACCACCACCAGCAGGATGAGGCCCGGACTGTCTCCACTCATCTCGGCGTCACGCCTGCTGGGTGGGGGCTGGGTCGCCGGGGCCTGAGCTGCTGGGCGGCCGGTCGGTCTCGTGGCCGTGCCACTCCCCGAGGATCTGGGCCTGGAGCCCGAACATCTCCTGGTGCTCGTCGGGCTCCGCGTGGTCGTAGCCGAGGAGGTGCAGGATGCCGTGCACCGTGAGCAGCTCGAGCTCGTCCGTGGTGGAGTGACCGGCGGTCCTGGCCTGCCCCTCCGCGATGGTGGGGCACAGGATGAGGTCGCCGAGGACCCCCTCCTCGGGCTCCTCGTTGACCAGGCCCGGGCGGAGCTCGTCCATGGGGAAGGCGAGGACGTCGGTGGGTCCCTCCTTCTCCATCCACTTGGCGTTGAGCTCGGCCATGGTGTCCTCGTCGACGGCCGTCACGCAGAGCTCGGCGAGCGGGTGGACGCGCATGCGGTCCAGCACGAACCGGGCGAGCCGCTGGGTCCGGAGCTCGTCGATCTCGACGCCGGACTCGTTCTGGATCTCGATGCTCATCGCCGGTCGCGGTCTGCGCGCGGGTCATGGTTCTCGGCGTCGTGGGCCTCGTAGGCCGCCACGATCTCCCCCACCAACCGGTGCCGCACCACGTCGTGCGAGGTGAGGCGGTTGAACGAGACGTCGTCGATGCCACCGAGGATGCCCTCGACCACCCGCAGGCCGCTCTTGATCCCGGAGGGGAGGTCGACCTGCGTGACGTCGCCGGTGACCACGATCTTGGAGCCGAAGCCCAGTCGGGTCAGGAACATCTTCATCTGCTCGGGTGAGGTGTTCTGCGCCTCGTCGAGGATGATGAAGGCGTCGTTGAGGGTCCGTCCACGCATGTAGGCCAGTGGCGCGACCTCGATCGTCCCGGCTGCGAGCAGCTTCGGCACCGTCTCCGGGTCGAGCATGTCGTGCAGGGCGTCGTACAGAGGGCGCAGGTAGGGGTCGATCTTCTCGCTGAGCGTGCCGGGCAGGAACCCGAGGCGCTCACCGGCCTCCACCGCCGGACGGGTGAGGATGATCCGGTTGACCTTCTTGGCCTGCAGCGCCTGCACGGCCTTGGCCATCGCGAGGTAGGTCTTGCCGGTGCCGGCCGGGCCGATGCCGAAGACGACGGTGTGCTTGTCGATGGCGTCGACGTAGCGCTTCTGGTTCAGCGTCTTCGGGCGGATGGTGCGGCCCCGGTTGGACAGGATGTTCAGCGAGAGCACGTCGGCAGGACGTTCGGTCGTCTCGGCGCGCAGCATCGTGATGACGCGCTCGACCGTCTCGGTGGTCATCCCCTGGCCGGTGCGGATGATCGTCACCAGCTCGTCGAGCATGCGCTCGGCCAGCGCGATCTCGGCCGGCTCCCCGCGCAGGGTGATCTGGTTGCCCCGGACGTGGAGGTCCGCGTCGAACGCCCGCTCCATCGAGGTGAGGTGCTCGTCACCCGGACCGAGCAGCGAGACCATGTTGATGCTGGTGGGCACCACGACGGTGTGCTGGGTCTCGTGGGCCGGGACCTTGGCCGGGTTGGGTCGCGAGCCGGTGCCGACGGGGTCGGCCTTGCTGGTCTCAGTCATGGATGCCCCGGTGCGGGGCGGCCCTTCGTTCGGGGGTGCTGGCGGTTCGATCCTACGCAAGCACCACACAGGGCGCACCCGGGTTCGTCTCAGCGGGCCCGCTAGGGGCGGGTGACCAGCAGGTAGCCGAGGCACATCTCGTCGGTGGTGCCCTCGCCCCACACGACGTACTTGTCCGGGATCCCCTCGAAGGCCGGCAGCCGGTCGCGCAGCTTCTGGGTGTGCGTGCACGTCACCGTGACCGTGTCGAAGGGCTTCAGTGCCACCGGCTCGATCGGATGGCTCCCCTGGTTGTCGAAGTCCCAGACCGGGATGTCGAGCAGCGTGCGTGCCTGCGGGGTTCCGGCGTTGACCTCGATCTTGATGGACCGGCCGAGGAGGTGCATGTGCCCCGCGACGCCGCGCACGGTCTCCGGCTTCCCGATGGTGCGCGTGCACGACTGGACCGGTCCTGTCTTGATCGGACCGCACAGGAGGTGCAGCAGGTCGGCGGTGGCACCCGGTCCCTCACCGAACCGCTTCTTGACGTCGGCCAGGGCGGCCTCGCGATCACAGAGAGGACCGTCACTGTGCCCGGGGCGGCACGGGAGCTCGACCGGCCCCGGGAGCAACCTGGTCTCGAGCGGCGTGATCTTGTCGGAGACCGGCGCGAGCCGGAGCTCGGTGGCGCTGCGGTCCGGCTCCTTGCCTGCGAGCAGGTTGTAGTGGACCTGCATGATCACGCGGGACCCCCGGTCGAGGCGCTCACCGAAGCCCTTGCCGTAGATCTGCTCGCTGCCACCCGGCGCCCAGGCACCGAGCCACGGGGCGTCGTCGATCCCCAGGCCGGCGCCGTCGTTGATGCCGGAGTTGCCGAAGCAGGTCCAGCCCTGTCCGGGGGTGGCGGCATCCTTCTGCTCGGCCTCAGCGACCCTGTCCGCCGGGACCCGGAACAGGATCACGTGGTGGACGACGTCGGGATTGCCGGGCAGCACGTTGAAGCCGGTGATGAACTGGTCGCTCGGCACGTCCGGGTCGAGGAGGAAGCAGCGATAGTCGTCGGTGCCGACGCCGGTCGGCGCTGACGGCGTGTAGTCCTCGGGCATCCGGACGGTGACGCGTCGCTCCCCCTTGCGCAGCGGCTTGTGGCGCACGGGCGCGGCAGCGGCGTCGGCGTGGGTGCCGTGGTCGGTGGCGCCACCGGTGGTCGGGGCACTCGGCGAAGGCTTCGACTGGGTGGCCTCGGGGGTGTCGACCTGGCCGGTCCCGCAGGCGGAGAGCAGGAGGGCCAGGGCCGCTGCGATCGCCAGGGCCGGCGTACGTCCTCGGCAGGTTCGCGCGCTCATCCGGGCGGCCAGGTCATGACGCGCCCGCCGAGGACGTGCATGTGGGCGTGGAAGACGGTCTGGTGCGCGGCCGCGCCGGTGTTGAAGACGAGCCGGTAACCCTCCCCCAGACCCTCGCTCTCGGCGATCGCCCTTGCCGCGTCGAAGAGCTGCGCGGCCGTCTCCGGCTCCCCGGCGGCCAGGTCCGCGGCGTTCGCGTAGTGGCTGCGCGGGATCACCAGGACGTGGGTCGGCGCCTGTGGGTTGAGGTCACGGAAGGCCACGGTCGTCGGGGACTCGTGGATGACGTCGGCCTCGATCTGACCCGCGACGATCTTGCAGAAGAGGCAGTCCTCGGGGCCGTGCGTCTCACTCATGGGCACAGCATGCCCGATCGCCCAGGGAATCGGGTCGTACGGCGTGTAAACCAACGAACCGACCCCGGCGTCCCACTAACGTGACCAACGTCCTGTCCGCAGAGCTGACCGGCCCACCGCCTCAGGGGGTGCCCATCGCCGACGACCGTGCCCACCCGGGAACCGAGACCTCGCTCGAGCAGCTCTACGACGAGCACTACGTCCGTCTGGTGCGCCTCTCCGTCCTGCTGCTCGGGGACGCAGGCCGGGCCGAGGAGGTCGTCCAGGACTCGTTCGTGGCGGTCTACCAGCGGATGCGCCGGGACGGTCCCGCCGCCCTGTCCAACGCTCCTGCCTACCTGCGGCAGACCGTGGTCAACCGCTCACGGTCCGCGCTACGGCACCTCGGGGTCGTCTCCCGGCACCCTTCGGAGGTCCCACCCGACGAGCCCGGCGCGGACCACGACCTGCTGCACGGCGTACGCCGCCGGGCAGTGATCGACGCCCTGGCCAGGCTCCCCCGCCGACAACGCGAGGTGCTGGCCCTGCGCTACTACCTCGACCTCTCCGAGCGCGAGATCGCCGAGACCCTCGGCATCAGCCAGGGCGCCGTGAAGAGCCACGCCTCGCGTGGGGCAGCCGCCCTGCGCACCCACCTGTCCGACCTCGTCGAGGAGACCTCATGAGCACGCCGCCGAACGACGACCTCGAGCTGCACCGGATGCTGAACGACGCGGTCTCCGACGTGCACCCCAGCGGCAGCACGGACGAGATCCGCTCTCGCGCAGGGACACCACGTCCCTCGGCCGCCCGCTGGGTGCCGATCACGCTAGCGGCCGCGATGGCCACCGTCCTGGTCATCGGAGGGGCGGCGTGGCTCGGCCGTCAGGCGGACGACGCGCCCGCGGCGGGGGCTCCGACCGCCCAGGCACCGGCCTCGCAGACGTCAGCCGCGGAGCCCGAGCCGGGACAGACGCTCGACGTGCCGGTCTACTACGTCGGACAGACCGCCAACGGGCCGCGCCTGTTCCTGGAGAACCACACCGTGTCGGATGCGGTCGGGACCCCGCTGCACATCGCCGTCCAGGAGGCGCTGACCGGGACACCGCTCGACCCGGAGTACACCGCGTTCTCTCGCTCCGACTCGTTGACGGTCGCCACCTCGATGAACGACGAGGCGATCGTCCTCAACCTGTCCGGCCCCCCGGACGGCGGCCTGGACGACGCCGACCTCCGCGTCATGTTGCAGGGGCTCGTCTGGACGGCCGACGCCGCCACCGGCACCGAGCTCCCCGTGGTCTTCCAGGTCGACGGCAACCCCCCGGGCGCCGCGCTGCCGCTGGACACCAGCCTGCCGGTGCCGCGCGACAGCGCCGACTCCGTGCTGGCCCTGGTCTCCATCTCCTCACCCGCCGAGGGTGCGAAGGTGGCGACCCAGTTCGAGGTGACCGGTCTCGCCTCTGCGTTCGAGGCCAACGTCGTCTGGGAGCTCATGCAGGGTGACCGCGTCGTCCGCCACGGGTTCACCACGGCCGCCGAGTGCTGCACCCTCTCGCCGTACACCTTCACCGTCACCGCCACCCCCGGCGACTACACCCTCGTCGTCCACGACACCGACGAGTCCGGCGGCGAAGGCGTGGGCACCAACCAGGACACGAAGAACATCACCGTGGAGTAGGCCACCCACCCGTCTCGCGGGCTGAGGAGCCCAAGGTCGGATCGGCCGCGGTGCGCAAGGACTATCAGTTCAGCGGACGCGACGACCCTCCAGGCGTGCCATCTCGAGCCGACCAGCGAGCTGATAGTCCTTCCGCCCGCACTCCTCCGGCACCGACCAGCCAGCGGCCCCCACGACGAGGGCCATCGCGCCGACCGGGCAGCATGAGGGCGTGAACGACGTGAGCACGCTGTTCGAGCGACTGCCGCTCGGCTGGTCGGTCGTGGAGTACGACGGCCGCCGCTACGGCGTGACCCGGACCGTGGTGGCCGGCGGACGGTCCGAGAAGGTGCTCGCCGAGGCCCTCGACGGCAGTGACCTGGTCAGCGCCAACCTCTACCGGGTCGAGGACCGGGACCTGCTCAAGCCGTGCGAGATGCCCGCGGCCAAGGTGCTCGCCTTCCTGCGAGGCTTCGTGGCCTGACTAGCTCCAGCGCGAGGTCCGCGACAACAGGGCGGCCACGGCGGCCACCCCGGCGGTCGACGTACGCAGCACCGACTCCCCCAGGCGTACGACGTGCGCGGCGGCGAAGGCCGCCAGCTCCTCGTCGGTGATGCCGCCCTCGGGGCCGACGACCACGAGGATCGACCGGGCCTCCGTCACCGGCAACGCGGCAAGGGGCGCGTCCGCCGCCTCGTGGAGCACGACGGCCAGGTCGGCCTCTGCGACCAGCGCGACCACCTCGTCCGTCGAGGCCATCGACGTCACGGAGGGCAACCAGGAGCGCCGGGACTGCTTGCCGGACTCCCGGGCGGTCGAGCGCCACTTGGCCAGCGACTTCGCCGCGCGCTCACCACGCCAGACACCCACCGACCGGTCCGCTGCCCACGGCACGATGCGGTCGACGCCGATCTCGGTCAGCACCTCGACGGCCAGCTCCCCCCGATCGCCCTTGGGGATGGCCTGGACCACGGTGACGTGGGGATCCAGTGGCGCGGAGACGACGACGGAGGAGACGGAGGCCGTCAGCGAGGTCTTCGAGGTGGCCGTCACCACACAGGTGGCGGAGACCCCAGCCCCGTCGACGAGCACGATCTGCTCCCCCACCCGGATCCGTCGGACCACGACCGCGTGCCGCGCCTCGTCACCCTCGACGACGACGCTGTCCCCCACGGCCACCCCGGTGACGGGACCGAGGAAGACCGGAAGGCTCATCGCGGGTTGAAGGCGTTCTTCAGCCGCCCGAACACCGACTTCTGCGGTGACTGGATGTGGCCGTCCGGGGACTCCTCGTGACGCAGCTTGGCGAGCTCGCGGAGCAGCGCCTCCTGGGCGGCGTCGAGACGACCCGGGGTCTCCACCTCGACCGTGACGATCGTGTCACCGCGGACCTGCGAGCGCAGGTGCGGCACACCGCGTCCGCGCAGGGTGGTCTCGGTGCCGGACTGGGTGCCGGGACGGATCTCCAGGTCGACCCACAGCTCCATGTCGGAGTCAGCCTCGGCCACGTCGGCCTCGAGCAGCGGCAGCTGGATCGTCGTACCGAGGGCGGCGGCGGTCATCGGCACGGTCACGTGGCAGCGGAGGTCGGTGCCGTCGCGGGTGAAGACCGGGTGCAGGGCGACGTGGATCTCGACGTAGAGATCGCCAGCCGGCCCTCCGCCCGGGCCGACCTCGCCCTCCTGGGTGAGCTGGACGCGGGTGCCGGTGTCGACACCGGGCGGGATCTTGACGGTGATCGAGCGGCGCGAGCGCACCCGCCCGTCGCCCGAGCACTCGCGGCACGGCTCGGGGATGATCTCGCCGAAGCCTCGGCAGGCGGCACAGGGCCGCACGGTCCGGATCTCTCCGAGGAACGAGCGCTGCACGTGCTGGACCTCGCCGCGGCCGTTGCAGGTCTCGCAGAGGACCGGCCGGGAGCCGACGGCAGCGCCGCTGCCCTCACAGACCGTGCACAGGACGGCCGTGTCGACCTTGAGGTCGCGGGTGACCCCGAACGCCGCCTCGGCCAGGTCGATCTCGAGCCGCACCAGCGCGTCCTGACCCCGACGGGTGCGCGGACGTGGTCCGCGACCCTGCCCGCCGGCACCGGGCTGGCCTCCGAAGAAGGCATCCATGATGTCGGTGAAGGAGAACCCGGCCCCCTGCGCGCCGGCGCCGCCGCTGCGGGAGAACGGGTCCCCGCCGAGGTCGAACATGCGACGCTTCTCGGGGTCCGAGAGCACCTCGTAGGCCGCGGAGACCTCCTTGAAGCGCTCCTGGGTCGCCGGGTCGGGGTTGACGTCGGGGTGCAGCTGACGGGCAAGGCGGCGGTAGGCCTTCTTGATCTCGTCGGCCTCGGCGTCCCGGGAGACGCCAAGGAGCTCGTAGGGGTCCTGGCTCACGTTTCTCTTTCGGCTGGTGGTCTGGTGCTGGACAAGAGGGCTGGGCTGGGGTCTGGCTCGGGGACTGACCGGGGCCGGGCGGTCAGGCCTGGTCGAGGATGGTGGAGACGTAGCGGGCGACCGCACGGACCGCGGCCATCGACCCCGGGTAGTCCATACGGGTGGGTCCCACGATGCCAAGTGAGCCCACCGCCTCCTCACCCGGGCCGTAGCCGGTGGCGACCACGGAGGTGGTGGCGAGCTCCTGGTAGGGCCCCTCGGCACCGATCCGCACGGTGATCGAGTCCGAGGAGGTCGCCTCGCCGAGCAGCTTGAGGAGTACGACGTGCTCCTCGAGCGCCTCGAGCATCGGCTTGATCGACTGGTCGAACCCGTCGCCGAAGCGCGCCATGTTGGCCGTGCCACCGACGACCACGCGCTCGGTCTGGCGCTCGTTGGACATCGCCTCGACCAGCGCCGTGGCGATCACCGCGACATGGGTGCGGTCGACGTGGTCGGTCTGCTCGGTCAGGGCACCGAGTGCGTTGGCGGCATCGGTGATCGGCTCACCGACAGCGGCGTGCAGGATGCGCGACCGCAGGGTCGCCAGCGCGTCGGGGTCGAGATCGACGGGAAGCTCGATCACCCGCTGCTCGACCCGGCCGGTGGAGAGGATCAGCACGATCAGCAACCGGGAGGGCGACAGCGAGACCAGCTCGATGTGGCGGACGGTCGAGCGGGCCAGGGAGGGGTACTGCACGATCGCGATCTGCTGGGTCAGCTGTGCGAGCACGCGCACGGAGCGCTGGATCACGTCGTCCAGGTCGTAGGCGCCCTCGAGGAAGGTCGAGATCGCCCGTCGCTCGGCTGCGGTCATCGGCTTGATCTGGGTCAGCCGGTCGACGAAGAAGCGGTAGCCCTTGTCGGTGGGGATCCGCCCGGCGCTGGTGTGCGGCTGGGCGATCAGCCCCTCCTCCTCCAGCGCGGCCATGTCGTTGCGGACCGTGGCCGGCGAGACGCCGAGGCGGTGACGCTCGACCAGCGCCCTGCTGCCGACGGGCTCCCGGGTGGAGACGTAGTCCTCGACGATGGCGCGGAGCACGGCAAGCCTGCGATCCTCCTGCATCACGCCTCCTCGCCTCACTCGGACATGGGTCTGGCACTCAAACGTCCAGAGTGCCAAGTCTACAAGCCAGGGGTAGCCGTAGGCTCGCGCTCGTGCCAGAGAAGACCAAGGAGTCCACCCAGGGGTTCGTCGAGGTCGGCGATCGCGTGTGGGTCGCCCGCTACGAGTGGTACGACGTGAACGTCTCGGTGATCGAGGGCGAGGCCGGTCTCATCGTCGTCGACACCCACGCCTCCTCCAGGGCCGCCCGCGAGGTGATCGCCGACCTCCGACGCCTCTCCCGGCGTCCCGTGATCGGTCTGGTGAACACCCACGACCACGTCGACCACGTCTTCGGCAACAGCGCCTTCCGTGAGGTGTACGGCGAGATCCCCATCACCGCCACCGACTCCGCGGCGGAGACCACGGTGGCCCACGGCGAGGAGGTCAAGGCCTCGTTGCTCGCGCAGGGCGACGACCGGGCCGAGGAGATCGCCGAGACGCCGGTCGTCGCGGCCGACCACACCTTCTCCTCGGTGACCGCGATCGACCTCGGCGACCGGTCCGTGGAGCTGGTCCATCCCGGGCGTGGCCACACCGCCGGCGACCTCGTCGTACGCATCGACGACGCGAACATCCTGCTGACCGGCGACCTCGTCGAGGAGTCCGGGATGCCGTCGTACGGCGAGGACTGCTTCCCGCTGGACTGGCCGCACGCCCTCGACCTCACGCTGGAGCTCATCGGACCCGGCACCGTCGTGGTGCCCGGGCACGGGTCGCCCGTCGACCGTGACTTCGTCTGGGGGCAGCGGTCCTCGATCGGGGTGGTGGCCCAGACCGTCCGCGACCTCGCCGGGCGCGGCGTACCTCCCGGTGAGGCGCTCGACGCCGAGTCCTGGCCCTACCCGCGGGAGCACCTGGTCCACGCCGTACGCCGGGGCTACGAGCAGCTCCCTCGCGAGGCGAAGCGGCTCCCCCTCGCCTGAGCTGGACGGCACCGGCTCGCGCTAGTGCCGCGCCTGGTTCCGGCTCCCGGAGTGTCCGCTCCATGGCGATCTCATCGAGCCGCACCGTCGCGAGAGCAGGAACCAGGCCAGTACTCCCAGCAGCACGAACGGCGCGTGGGTCGCCACCGTGAGGGCGAGCAGCACGAAGAGGACCGGCGCGAGCCAGATCGGGAACCGGCGCCGCCCACGGAGAGGTCGCCGGCCCTGACGGTCGCTCCGCCGGTCTGCCATCGCCGGGGCGGGCACCGGCAGGTCGGCGAAGACGGGGGCGAGATCGCCCTGCGTCCTCGCCGACCACACGGCGTCGCTGCGCTCGTCGAACTCGTCCTTGCTCAGCCGGCCGAGGGAGTACTGCTCGGCGAGCAGCTCCGTGGCCGCCTCGCGGTCCGCGTCGCTGATGCGCAGCGAGTCCATCACTCCTCCTCGAAGGATTCCGTGCCGGTGCCGTCAGGGCCCTCGGCGAGCAGGCCGTAGAGCCGCCGCCTGGTGTCGCCCAGGATCTCGATCGCCTTCTCACGCTGGTCCGACGTCCCCGTCGTGGCGACCTGGACGATCGCACCGACCGTCTGGCCGATGACCTGCTTGAAGTTGACCGCTTCCTCGTCGTCGGGCCGCTCGTCGAAGGGCGCCCAGACGGCCGCCATCTCCTCGGAGTGCTCCTCGACGTAGGTCGTCCCCGCAGCGGTGAGCTGCACGGCCTTGCGGCCGGTGGGGGCGTCCTCGACGAGCGCTTCGTCCTGCAGCTGGGCGATGGTCGGGTAGACCGAACCGGGGCTCGGCTTCCACACCCCGTCGGTCC
Source organism: uncultured Actinomycetota bacterium (assembly GCA_963843775.1). Taxonomy (GTDB): domain Bacteria; phylum Actinomycetota; class Actinomycetes; order Propionibacteriales; family Nocardioidaceae; genus Marmoricola. Next base: position 657,396 of record CAWJLT010000008.1, on the reverse strand, counting down.
GCTCGGCGATCTGCTGGATGACCTGGTAGCCGTTCATCGGCGCCTCCGCGGTGTGCAGGACGTCGAGGATGGCCGAGCGGACGTCGCCACGGCGTACCCGCGGTCGACCTCGTCCACCACCACGGCCGCCGGGGAAGTCCCCGCCGAACCCTGGCCCGAACATCTGCGCCACCCACGGTGGGGGACCGCCCATCGGGCCGCCCCAGGGGCCGCCCCACGAGCCTTCATTTCCTGCGTGGCCGCCGTGGCGGCCTCGTCCACGCCCACCACTGTGCTGGCGGCGGACGGGTTCGAACTCTGGTGTCCACATCGCGTGTCCCATGTCGAGATCTCCTTTCACTGAACGTGCCGGGTCCGGTGTTGTCCTCGGGTCTCGCCGACACTGTCTCGATATGTTGACGATATATCGCGAACAGTCTGAGCGCAACCCTCGGTGTGAGGTAACCGGGTTCGGGCGCGCCGTCGGTCCGACCGTGCCGTGTCGCCGTAGCGTTTTGGTCATGACCTCCCCCCACGACCGCTACGGCTCCGACGTGCTCGCCACCGACTGGCGTACGCCGAAGAACGGGCGGGCGGTCGAGATCGACGCCGACCTCGGCCTGGTCGTCGAGGAGGTCACGACCGACTGGTGCGGAGAGATCGTCAAGGTCGAGCGCGACCTGGGCACCCTCACCCTGGAGGACCGGCGCAACAAGCGGCGTACGTTCCCCCTCGGACCGGGGTTCCTGCTCGAGGGACGGCCCGTCGTGCTCGTCGCGCCCACCCGCAAGGGGCCGGTGGCCCCGACCCGGACGGCCTCCGGCTCGGTGGCGGTGCAGAACGTGAAGGCGCGCGTCGCGCGGGCGAGCCGCATCTTCGTCGAGGGCCGGCACGACGCCGAGCTCGTCGAGAAGGTGTGGGGTGACGACCTGCGGATCGAGGGGGTGGTCGTGGAGTACCTCGAGGGCGTCGATGACCTGGGCGAGAAGCTGCGCGACTTCGGGCCCGGACCGGAGCGGCGGGTGGGAGTGCTCGTCGACCACCTCGTGCCCGGTTCCAAGGAGAGCCGGATCGCCGCGACCGTGCGCAAGTCGCCCGTCGGCAAGCACGTGCTGATCGTCGGGCACCCGTTCATCGACATCTGGGCGGCCGTGAAGCCGGAACGCCTCGGCAAGAAGGCCTGGCCGCAGATCCCCCGCAACGTGGAGTGGAAGCACGGCGTGTGCCAGAGCTTCGGCTGGCCGCACCGCGAGCAGGCCGACATCGCCCGGGCCTGGAAGCACATCCTCGGCGGCGTCCGCGGATTCCAGGACCTCGATCCGGCCCTGCTCGGCCGGGTCGAAGAGCTGATCGACTTCGTCACCACCGAGGATCGTTGAGGCAGGCCGTCCTCAACCCGCTCGGCGTACCGCGCCCGCCACGGCGGCTCGCAGCCGCGCCGCCGTGACGTCGACCGCGGCCAGGGTGTCCAGCACGACCGGGTCTCCCCCGCGGACGAGCCCGAGCAGGATGTGCTCGGCACCGATGTGGTGATCACCGAGGCGGACGGCCTCTCGCAGGGAGAGCTCGAGCGCCTTCTTCGACGCCCGGGAGAACCTCCGGTGACCGCGCCTTCGCGCGGATCTGGGCCCCTCCGTCTCGACCCTGCGGAGAACCTCCTCGAGGTCGATGCCGATCGAGGCCAGGGCCTCGGCGTCGTCGTCCCCGAGCCCGGCGACGTAACGACCACGCCGGCGCTCCAGCTCGCTGCGCAGCCGGTCCGGGAGCGCGCCGAGGCCGGCCAGCACCTGGAGCGCAGGGTTGTCCTCGATCAGGAGGGCACCGAAGAGGTGCTCGGGACGCAGCTCGTCGGCGTCCTGGTCCTCGGCGATGCCGACCGATCCCTCGACGATGCCCCTGGCCTGCTTGGTGAATCGCTCGAACATGGTTGCTCCCTCAGTCCCGGCCGTGCTTCTTGTGCACGGCCTGCCGGCTGACCTCGAGCGCCTCGCCGATCTCGGCCCAGGACCAGCCCTGGCGACGGGCGCGGCGTACCTGCGTGCGCTCGAGCTCCTCGAGCAGACGTCGCAGGGCCCGGACGGCCCGCAGGCCGACCTTGGGGTCGGCGGCACCAGCTGCGGTGGCGAGATCGGACTCGGTGGTCATGGATGTCAATCTAGGTTGACATCACCGGTCTGTCAACCTGGGTTGACGATCGGACATCTCGGACGGCGTGGAGCAGTGAAACCACACGTTGTGGGGCGGTGCATCGGGGTACGGCGTCGGGTTTCCCCGGCCGGCCGGGGAAACCTGCAGCCCGCCGGCCTCAGCCGACCAGGTCCCGCACCACGGCATCGGCAAGCAGCCGCCCCCGCCGGGTGAGGACGAGTCGGTCGGACTCGAGCACCCCGAGGCCCGCGGCGACGACGGCGTCGATGCGTGCCCGGTCGGCGAGGTCGAGCCGCAGGCCGTCCCGGAGGCGGACCTCGAGCAGCACCCGCTCGAGCGCGCGGGTGGCGTCGTCGAGCAGCTCACCGTCCTGGGCCGGCGACTCCCCCGCGCCGATGCGGGCGGCGTACGCGCTGGGGTGCTTGAGGTTCCACCAGCGCTGCCCTGCGACGTGCGAGTGCGCCCCCGGGCCGACGCCCCACCAGCTCGCGCTCGTCCAGTAGAGCTCGTTGTGACGGCACCGGGCGGAGTCGTCGCGCGCCCAGTTGGAGACCTCGTACCAGCCCAGCCCGGCGGCGGTGAACGCGTCGTCGGCGATGACGTACTTCTCCGCGAGGTCGTCGTCGTCGGGCATCGGGATCACGCCGGTGCGCACCTGGCGGGCCAGGCGCGTGCCGTCCTCCACGATCAGCGAGTACGCCGACACGTGGTCCGGCCCACACGCCAGCGCCGCCTCGACCGAGGTCTGCCAGTCGGTGACCGACTCCCCCGGGGTGCCGTAGATCAGGTCGAGGCTCACCTGCTCGAAGCCCGCCGCCCGGGCCCAGGTGACCGCCCGCTCGACGTTCGCGGGATCGTGGGTGCGTTCCAGCACCTGCAGCACGTGCGGCACCGCCGACTGCATCCCGAACGAGACCCGGGTGAAGCCACCTGCTCGCAGCGCCGCCAGGCCCTCGGGGGTGACGCTGTCCGGGTTGGCCTCGGTGGTCACCTCCGCGTCGGGCACCAGCCCGAACGAGGCCGAGATCGCACCCAGGACGCGGGTCAGGTCACCGGGCGGAAGCAGAGTCGGGGTGCCACCACCGAAGAACACGGTCGAGACCTGGGGCCGGTCGGGTCCGAGGACGGACGCGGCGTACTCCACCTCCGCGACCGCGTGGCCGGCGTACGCCGCCTGCGATCCGCCCCCGCCGAGCTCGGTCGCGGTGTAGGTGTTGAAGTCGCAGTAGCCGCACCGGACCGCGCAGAACGGCACATGGACGTAGAACCCGAAGGGGACGTCGGTCGGGGCGGTGGGCACCCCTCCAGTCTCACACCGGCCGCCCACCGTGAATCAGTCAGGGATCATGAGGGCGACACCGAACCGGTGTCGACGTCGGACGCGGAGGTCGCATGTACGTTCCACGCTTCAACACCATGGGTGATCCCGAGATCCCGCGCCTGGTGGCCGCGGTGGGCTCGGCCGAGCTCGTCACGGTCGGAGCCGACGGCTACCCCTGCGCCACGCTGCTGCCCGTGGTCTGGGAGCCAGGGCGCCTCGTCCTGCACATGGCACGGGCCAACCCGCAGTGGAAGGCGATCACGCCGGGCTCCCCCGCGCTCGCCGTGGTCGCCGGGCCGCAGGCCTACGTCTCCCCGTCCTGGTACCCGTCCAAGGCCGAGCACGGCCGCGTCGTACCGACCTGGAACTACACGGCCGTGCACTTCACCGGCCGCGTCCAGGTGTACGACGACCCGGCGTGGCTGCGCGACGCGGTGACCCGGCTGACCGAGCTCAACGAGGGGCGACGTGACCGGCCCTGGTCGGTGGACGACGCCCCTGCCACCTTCGTCGAGCAGCAGCTGAAGGCCATCGTCGGCATCGAGCTGTCCATCGAGAAGGTCGAGGGCAAGGCCAAGCTCAGCCAGAACCGGTCGGAGGCCGACCGGACGGGAGTGGTCGAGGGCCTCAGCCTGGAGGGCGGCGACCGCGAGCACGACGTCGCCGACCTCATGAGAGGCCAGCACGACCGAACGACCCCGTGAGACGGCTGTGCCCGGCCCCCACCGTGGCGGGGACCGGGCACGACGCCGAACAGGTGCGCGCCTACGTGTAGAACTTGTCGATCATGTCGGCGTAGTTCGTCTCCACGATGCTGCGCTTGACCTTCATCGACGGGGTCAGCTCGCCCGACTCCACCGAGAGGTCGTGGTCGAGGATCTCGAACTTCTTGATGGTCTCCCACCGGTTGAGCTGGCTGTTCAAGGTGTCGACGTAGCCGCTGACCAGCTCGACGGTCTTGGGCTCCTTCATGAGGTCCGCGTAGGACTTGTCGCCCAGACCGTTCTCCTCGGCCCAGCCGACCATGGCGTCCGGGTCGAGGGTGACCAGGGCGACGCAGTAGTTGCGCTGGCTGCCGAAGACCATGAACTGGCTCGCGTAGGGGCACACGGCCTTGAACTTGGCGTCGATCGCCGGGGGGGCGATGTACTTGCCGCCGGACGTCTTGAACAGCTCCTTGATCCGACCGGTGATCTTCAGGTGCCCGTCCGAGTCGAGTGACCCCTTGTCGCCGGTGCGCAACCAGCCGTCCTCGGTGAGCGTCTTGGCCGTCTCCTCGGGGAGGTTGTGATAGCCCTCCATGACGCCGGGGCCACTGATCTGGATCTCGTCGCCCTCGCCCAGCCGCACCTTGCTGCCGGGGAACACCGGGCCGACGGTGCCGAACTTGTTGTCGTCGGGCAGGTTCACGAACGAGCCGGCCGCCGACTCGGTCAGGCCGTAGCCCTCGAGGACCAGGATGCCTGCCGCGTTGAACCACTCGGCGATGTCCTGGTTCAGCGCTGCTGCACCCGAGATGAAGAAGCGCACCCGGCCGCCGAACCGGTCGCGGATCTTGGAGAAGACGAGCTTGTCGAACACCGCGTGCTGCGCCTTCAGCGCGAGCGGCACGGGCTTGCCGTCCCGCTTGAGGGCCGCGACCTTGCGACCGACGTCGAAGGCCTTGAGGAAGATCTTCTCCTTGGCGCCGCCCTCGGCCGCCTGCATCGTGACGATGCGGCCGTGCGCCTTCTCGAAGATGCGCGGCGCGGCCCCCATGAAGGTGGGCTTCACGATCGCCAGGTTCTCGATGATCTTGTCCACCCGGCCGTCGACGGCGGTCGGGAAGCCGCACGCCAGCTGGGTGGAGAGCAGCACCTTGCCGAACGAGTGCGCCATCGGCAGCCACAGGAACTGCAGGTCGGTCTCGTCGAGGATCTTCTGGGCCTGGATGGCGGCGCCCTCGTAGGTCCACGAGGACTGACGCAGCCGGACCCCCTTGGGCCTGCCGGTGGTGCCGGAGGTGTAGATCAGTGTGGCCAGGTGGCTGGGCTCGATCGCGTCGATGGCCTGGGTCACCGCGTCGGCGTTGTCCGCGAGGTGCTTCTCGCCCAGGGCGCTCAGGTCGTCGAGCGTGATCACCCAGTCGTCCTCGTCGGCACCGTCGAAGAGCACCACCCTCTCCAGGTGCGGGAGCTCGGTCCGGTGCGCCTTGATCTTGGCGACCTGCTCGGCGTCCTCGGCGAAGACCACGTGGCACTCGGAGTCGGAGAGGATGTAGGAGACGTCCTCGGCCATGGTCGAGGGGTAGACAGTGGTCGTGGCACCACCAGCGCACATCACGGCCAGGTCGGCGAGGATCCACTCGACGCGGGTGCCGGACGCGATGCCCACCCGCTGCTCGGTGGCGATCCCCAGGGCGAGCAGACCGGCCGCCAGCTTCTCGACCCGGTCGCCGGTCTCCTTCCAGGTGAGCGAGACCCACGGCTCACCCTCGGCGGCCGGGTAGCGGTAGGCCTCCCCGCCCGGGCTCTTGTGGACCCGGTCGCGGAACTGGACGGCGATGTTCGGCGCCCGGTTCTCGATGAAGGAGGTGTCGGTGTTGACGGGAGACAATGGGTGCTCCTGGAAGGGCTGGGCGTGTCCTTGGACAGGACCGAGGTGGTAGGTGACTGGTAGGTAACCTAGATCACAGGACCGGCCTTGGCACCCCCCGCCTCACAGCGGAGGCCGCAACTTCTGCGAAACGCCTGAGAACTGGTGGACCGACGCAACCAGGTGGCACATGATCGCGCAGCAGGGGTCCGGAGCGACCTAGCCGACGTACTCCGCCACCCGGCGGCGGGCGACGCGGGCGAGGTTGTCGACCTTGAGCAGCTCCGGCAGCAGGGCGGGCTCGCCCATGAGGGCCCGGAACATCATCGCGACCGTCACGCCGTGACCCGGCTGGTGCACCACCGTGAGGTCGTCACCGGCTCGGAGGTCCCCTTCCTGGATCACCCGGAGGTAGGGCCCCGGGCGTCCCTCGGCGGCAAACCTCCTGACCCACGCGCGGTCGTCGTACCCGTTGAGGCGCTGCCAGCTCTTGAAGTCGTTGCACGGGGTGCGCACCATGGCCACCTCGAGCGTGACGGTGCCGACCAGCCAGCGCTCCCCCACCTCGGACTCGTTGACGTCGATGCCCCGCGTGGTGAGGTTCTCCCCGAACTGCCCGTCGCGGATCTCCCGGCCGAGCTCGCCCTCCCACCAGTCGAGGTCCTCGCGGGCGAAGGCGTAGACCGCCTGGTCGACCCCGCCGTGGTGCACCGTGTCGGAGACCTGGTCACCCTCGACGCCGAGTCGGGTGACGGGAACCGGACCCAGGACCGAGTGCTTGTCGATCGACGTACGGCCGATGCCGGCCCACGACTCCTTGCGCGGGGTGCCGACGTTGATCGAGATCACTTGCGCCATGGGTCGAGTCTCGCAGGAGCGCAGCCGGGAGAAGAAAGTTCTCGACGACCTGTCGTATCGGTCGTAGCCCGTTCGTGGACTGGTCGAGATGATGGGCCGGTACGCCGTACCGGCCGCGACCACCGACCTGAGGAGCACGACATGACCCAGTACCTGCTTTCCGTCCACGACCCCGCCTCCGGCCGTCGCGAGATGGCCGACGCCGACATGCAGGCGGCCTACGCCGCGGTCGACACCTTCAACACCGACCTCCAGGCCGGCGGCAGCTGGGTGTTCGCAGGAGGGCTCGAGGAGCCCACCACGGCCACCGTGGTCGACGCCACCGGCTCCGACGTCCTGGTCACCGACGGGCCGTACGCCGAGACCAAGGAGCAGCTCGGCGGCTTCTGGGTCGTGGAGGCTCCCGACCTGGACGCGGCCCTGGAGATCGCCAGGCGTGCCTCCGTCGCGTGCCGGGAACCGGTCGAGGTCCGCCCTTTCCAGGGCGCATGACCCGACCCACGCCCCGTGTGCCCGTGCCCGGCCCGGACGTCGAACCGCAGGTCGATCCGATGCCTGACCTGGCCTCGGTCTTCCGGGCCGAGCACGGCCGCGTCGTGGCCAACCTGGCCCGCCGCTTCGGTGACCTCGACCTCGCCGAGGACGCCACGGGCGAAGCCCTGGTCGTCGCCGCCGAACGCTGGCCCACCGAGGGCGTTCCTCCCAACCCGGGGGGCTGGCTGACCACGGTGGCGGCGCACAAGGCGCTGGACCGCCTCCGCCGGGACAGACGCCGCCAGGACAAGTACGCCGAGGTCGCCACCATGAACGACCGCCTCCCCCAGCCTCCCGCCGAGCCGACCGGCCCGGTCGAGGACGACCGCCTCCGACTCGTCTTCACGTGCTGCCACCCGGCGCTCGCGCCGGAGAACCGCGTCGCCCTCACGCTCAGGCTGCTCGGCGGGCTGACCGTTCCTGAGATCGCCGCTGCGTTCCTGGTCCCCGAGACGACCATGGCTCAGCGCATCACCCGCTCCAAGCAGAAGATCAAGGCGGCGCACATCCCCTACCGGATCCCCGGCGCCGAGGACCTGCCGAAGCGGCTGTCGGGCGTGCTCGCGGTGCTCTACCTCGTCTTCAACGAGGGCTACCTCGGCTCCTCCGGCGAGGCCGTGCGCGGCGACCTCACCGCCGAGGCGATCCGGCTGGCACGCCAGCTCCGCGAGATGGTGGCCGCGACACCCTCGCTGGGAGCACTGCCCGAGGTCGACGGCCTGCTGGCCCTGATGCTGCTCGTCGAGGCCCGGGCTCCTGCCCGGTTCAGGGGCGGGGTCCTGGTCCCGCTCGACGAGCAGGACCGCGCCCGCTGGGACGCCGGGATGATCGACGAGGGCCATCGCCTGGTGCGCCGCTGCCTCGCGGTGAACCGCCCCGGTCCCTACCAGGTCCAGGCCGCGATCAACGCGGTGCACACCGACGCGATCGAGGCGTCGATGACCGCGTGGCCTCAGGTGGTGCGGCTCTTCGACCAGCTGCTCGCGCTGGCGCCTGGCCCCGTGGTGGCACTGAACCGCGCGGTCGCGGTCGCCGAGGTCGACGGCCCTGAGGTCGCCCTCGCTCTCGTCGAGCCGCTCGACCTGTCGATCTACCACGCCTGGCACGCGACGCGCGCCGACCTGCTGCGGCGGCTGGGGCGGTGGGGCGAGTCGCGGGCGGCGTACGACCGAGCGATCGCACTGGCCGGCAACCAGGCCGAGCAGGCGTTCCTGACGGGGCGGAGGGACGCCCTGCCCTCCTAGTCCTGGACCGCTTTGGCGACCGCGATGCACATCGTCAGGTGGTCGCCGGTCGAGCCGAGCTGCTTCACGCCGGGTGGAGCCATCAACCGCTCGATCGCGTGGTCGAGCATGCGTACGACCACCCAGTCGCGCGCTCGGTGCTCGTCGAGCTCGGCGTGGTCCACCAGGGTGTGGAAGCGGCGTCGTACGCCGTCGCGGACGCTCTGCCCGCTCGTCGGGGCCTCCAGCTCGCCGAACCGGTTCCAGAGCATCGGCGCCAGCTCGTAGTGCGGGTCCCCGTTCATCGGCTTCGGGTCGATGGCCAGCCACGGCTCACGATCCGCGGCCATCACGTTCTCGTAGTGCAGGTCGCCGTGGATCATGGTCCCGGTGCTGCCCGGGTCGGCGGCGAAGTCACGCGAGAGCGAGATGGCCTGCTCCACCAGCCGTCGGGGCAGGGGGGCGCTGCGGGGCAGGCCGGCAAGCCGGACTGCCCGACGTTCGACGTGCGCAGCAAGGGAGCGCAGCTGCGGGATCGCCGGCACGTGCAGCAGCGGGTACAGCCGGGCGACGACCTCGCAGGCCTCGAGGTCCCACATCTCGTCGAGCCGTTCCCGGTGCAGCCGCTCGAGCAGCATCGCCCAGCGGTGCGGGTCGGCCCGCAGCAGCTGCACCGCGCCCCGGCCACCCCAGTGCCGCAGGGCCAGGTGCTCGTGCTCGCTCTCCTCGTCGGGGAAGCTCAGCTTCAGCACGGCGGCCCGGCCGCCGGGGGTGCGCACCGGGACGACGATCGAGACGTAGCCGTGCATCATCGCGCCGTCCGTGGTCAGCTGCCACTCGTCGAGGAGCCCGCCGAGCACGGCCGGGAGACGATCCACCCAGTCGGCCCACTCCGGTCCGCGACGCGCCATTCCGAGGACACCGTCGGGAAGGCGTGGTGTGCTCACGGGGCGATGATCGCACTGACGCCCGCACGGGCCGACCGCTGCCAGAGCGGTTGTACGCTACAACCGTCTGACACTTCAGCCCGCTGAGACCACACGCCCCGGCTGACATCGCGCGCGGACCCCGAGAGAACAGGTTCTTCGATGACAGCCACGGCGGCACGGCCCGGCAGCGGCCCCGACCACACCTCGGTCGAGACGGGCGAGTACTCGCACGCCCAGATCCTGACGATCCTCTCGGGCCTGCTCCTCGGCATGTTCCTCGCCGCCCTCGACCAGTCGATCGTCGGTACGTCGATCCGCACCATCGCCGACGACCTGCACGGCCTGTCGATCCAGGCCTGGGTCACCACGGCCTACCTGATCACCTCGACGATCACGACCCCGATCTACGGCAAGCTCGGCGACCTCTACGGGCGCAAGAAGCTGTTCCTTTTCGCGATCACGCTGTTCATCTTCGGGTCGGCCGCCTGCTCGTTCGCCAACTCGATGTACATGCTGGCCGGGCTCCGGGCCGTGCAGGGACTCGGCGCCGGCGGGCTCTTCACCCTCGTGCTCGCGATCATCGGCGACATCGTGTCCCCCCGTGAGCGGGCCAAGTACACCGGCTACTTCATGGCCGTCTTCGCGACCTCGAGCGTGCTCGGGCCGGTGGCAGGCGGGCTCTTCGCCGGACAGGACACGATCCTGGGCATCACCGGCTGGCGCTGGGTCTTCCTGGTCAACGTCCCGATCGGCGTCCTCGCGCTCTTCGTCGTCACCAAGAACCTGCACCTCCACCACGTCCGTCGCGAGGCGCGGATCGACTGGTGGGGTGCCACGGCCCTGGTCGTCGCACTGGTGCCGCTCCTCACCGTGGCGGAGCAGGGCCGCGAGTGGGGCTGGGGCTCCGGGCGCTCGATCACCGGCTACGCCATCGGCGCGACCGGTGTGGTCGCCTTCCTGCTCATCGAGCGGGCGATGGGCGACGACGCCCTGATCCCACTGCGCATCTTCAAGCTGCGCGCAGCCTCCGTGGTCATCGGCGCCAGCGTGATCGTCGGGGCCGCGATGTTCGGCGCGATCACGGTGCTCCCGCAGTACATGCAGATCGTGCACGGCGCCTCCCCCACCAAGGCCGGGCTGATGATGCTGCCGATGGTGGTCGGCATGATGAGCGCCGGCATCGCGGTCGGCCAGTACACCTCCCGCACCGGCAAGATCCGGATCTTCCCGATCATCGGCTCCGGGATGGCCGCGGCCGCGATGATCGCGCTGTCGTTCGTCGGCGCCGACACCAGCCTGCTGTGGGTCATGGGCGGCATGCTGTTCCTCGGCCTGGGGCTCGGTCAGTGCATGCAGCCGCTGACGATCATCGTGCAGAACGCCGTACCCCCGCGCGAGATCGGGGTCGCCACCAGCTCGGCCACCTTCTTCCGTCAGCTCGGCGGCACGCTCGGCGTCGCCGTGTTCCTGTCCCTGCTGTTCAGCACCCTGGGAGGCAACATCCAGGACGCCTTCAAGACCGCGGTGCCGGGCATCCAGAAGGCGGCCGCCGCGGGCGAGATCCCGCACAACCCGGTCAACGACCAGGTGCTGGCCGGACTGGCGGGCAAGGGCGACAGCGGCGGTGTCTTCACCGCCGTGCAGAACGACTCCTCGATCATCAACCGGATGAGCTCGGTGATCGCGCACCCGTTCAAGGTCGGGTTCGCGGACTCCATGAGCATGGTGCTGCTGGGTGGCGGACTGGTGATGGTCCTGGCGTTCCTGATCCTGCTGCTGATGCCGCCCGTGGAGCTCAGGGCCACCTCGGCCAGCGCGGCGGCTAGGGCCGACCAGGCCGCGGCGGACGCGGCGGCCGTGGACCCGGTGTAGGGACTTCTACTTCTTGCCCTTCTCGGGCGGCCCGCCCGTGGACAGGGCGGCGATGAAGGCCTCCTGGGGGACCTCGACGCGGCCGACCATCTTCATCCGCTTCTTGCCCTCCTTCTGCTTCTCCAGCAGCTTGCGCTTGCGGGTGATGTCACCGCCGTAGCACTTGGCCAGCACGTCCTTGCGGATCGCCCGGATCGTCTCGCGGGCGATCACGCGCGCCCCGATGGCGGCCTGGATGGGCACCTCGAACTGCTGGCGCGGGATCAGCTCACGCAGCTTGCCGGCCAGCATCACGCCATAGCCGTACGCCGCGTCCCGGTGGACGATCGCGCTGAAGGCGTCGACGGTCTCGCCCTGCAGGAGGATGTCGACCTTGACCAGGTCGGCCGCCTGCTCACCGGTGGGTTCGTAGTCGAGCGAGGCGTATCCCTTGGTCTTCGACTTCAGCTGGTCGAAGAAGTCGAAGACGATCTCCCCCATGGGCAGGGTGTAGCGCATCTCCACGCGGTCCTCGGAGAGGTAGTCCATCCCCTGCAGCTGTCCGCGCTTGGACTGGCAGAGCTCCATGATCACGCCGATGTAGTCGCTGGGGCTGAGGATCGTCGCCTTCACGACGGGTTCCCGGACCTCCACGATCTTGCCGGCGTTGGGGTACTCACTCGGGTTGGTGACCACCTGCTCGGACCCGTCCTCCATCAGCACGCCGTAGACGACGTTGGGGGCGGTCGAGATCAGGTCGAGGTTGAACTCGCGCTCCAGCCGCTCGCGCACGATCTCCATGTGCAGCAGGCCGAGGAAGCCGCAGCGGAAGCCGAAGCCGAGAGCGCCCGAGGTCTCCGGCTCGTAGGCCAGCGCCGCGTCGTTGAGCTGCAGCCGCTCGAGGGCGTCACGCAGCGTCGGGTAGTCGTCGCCATCGATCGGGTAGAGGCCCGAGTAGACCATCGGGTTGGGGTGCTTGTAGCCGCCGAGCGGGGTCGTCGCGCCGTGGTGCTGGCTGGTGACGGTGTCACCCACGCGGGACTGGCGGACGTCCTTCACCCCGGTGATCAGGTAGCCGACCTCCCCCACCCCGAGGTCGCCGGCCTTCACCGGCTCGGGGCTGATCACGCCCACCTCGAGCATCTCGTGGACGACCCCGGTGGACATCATCTTGATCCGGTCGCGGTGGCTCAGCTTGCCGTCGAAGACGCGGACGTAGGTGACCACGCCGCGGTAGGTGTCGTAGACCGAGTCGAAGATGAGGGCGCGTGCCGGGGCGTTCGCGTCCCCCTGGGGTCGCGGGGTCTGGGCGACGATCTCGTTGAGCAGGTGCTCCACGCCGAGACCTGTCTTGGCCGAGACCTGGAGGACGTCGGAGGGGTCGCAGCCGATGATGCCGGCCAGCTCGGCGGCGTACTTCTCCGGCTGGGCGTTGGGCAGGTCGATCTTGTTGAGCACCGGGATGACGTGCAGGTCCGCGCCCAGGGCGAGGTACAGGTTGGCCAGAGTCTGCGCCTCGATGCCCTGGGCCGCGTCCACCAGCAGCACCGCGGCCTCGCAGGCCTCCAGCGACCGGGAGACCTCGTAGGTGAAGTCGACGTGCCCGGGGGTGTCGATCATGTTGAGCACGTAGGTGTCGGGCTCGGCGCCCGCGTCGTTGTCCGGCTTCACCGTCCAGGGCATCCGGACGGCCTGGCTCTTGATCGTGATGCCGCGCTCGCGCTCGATGTCCATGCGGTCGAGGTACTGCGCCCGCGCGGCCCGCGCGTCCACGACTCCCGTGAGCTGCAGCATCCGGTCGGCCAGCGTCGACTTGCCGTGGTCGATGTGGGCGATGATGCAGAAGTTGCGGATGATCGCGGGATTGGTCTTGCCCGGGACGGGCGCGGCGACGTTCGGAGGCACGGAGGGCACAGACGACTCTCGTTGACGAGCGGGGGACGTTCTCATTCTCCCATAGGGGTGGGACGGCGCCCGCCTCCGCGGGCACCGCGTGCGGCGGCGTGAGTGCTCAGCCGACCGGCAGGTGCTCGTTCCACCACCGCAGGATGTGGTCGAAGCGCTGCTTGCGGTGCCGAGGCCGTCCGCTGCGGCTCAGCTCGTGACCCTCACCCGGGAACAGCAGCAGCTCGGTGGGGATCCCGCGGGAGCGCAGGTCGGTGAACCACCGTTGCCCCTGCTCGACCGGGCAGCGCCAGTCGGCCTCGGAGTGGATCACCAGCGTCGGGGTGGTGACGTCGCCGACGTGGGTCATCGGGCTCTGCTCCCGCATCGCCTCCGGGGTGCCGTGGTACTCCCCCGGGAAGAACCAGCCGATGTCGGAGGACCCGACGAACGACGTGGCGTCGAGGTAGCCGCGCTCGACCACGGCCGCGGCGAAGCGGTGGGTCCGGGTGGTCAGCAGCGCCGTCAGGTAGCCGCCGTACGACCCACCCATGACGCCCTGGCGGTCCGCGTCCAGCCGCAGGGACGAGTCGGCGAGAGCCTGGTCGAGGAAGGCGATGACGTCCTCGGCGTCGACGCTGCCCATGGCGTGCCGCACGGCGCGGGCATGGTCGAGGCCGTAGCCGGCAGACCCACGGGGGTTGCACATCAGCACCGCATAACCCGCGCCGGCGTACACCTGGGCCTCGTCGAAGAGGGCCCAGTCGTACTGCGCGTGCGGGCCGCCGTGGATGTTGAGGAGCACGGGGTGCGGCCCCTCCCCGAACAGCGCGGGGTCGGGCAGGAGGACCCAGCCGTGCACGGGGTAGCCGTCGCTGGAGCGGGCCTCGAGCTCGCGGCGGGGCCGGACGCCGGCCTCCCGGAGTCGGGCGCTGAGGTCGGTGAGCCAGTGCAGCTCCCGACCACGCACGAGGGCGACGTCGCCAGTCCGTTCCCGGTCGGCTGCGACCACCACGAGCGTGGAGCCGTCCGCGGACGCGGCGTGGTGGTTCACCACGACCTCGCCGTCCAGGACGACCTCCGGGTCGCCGGACGCGTCCGGATCCACGGACACGAGACACACGGCGCCCCGGCGCAGGGCACGTACGACGACCCGGCCGGCCACCACGGCCAGGGCGTCGGGACCCCCGTCGATCTCGAGGTCTTCGCTGGTGAGGGCGAGCAGCTCTAGCTGCGTGACTCCCGGGTCCGCCGGCTCACGGGTCGTCCACAGCCGCCCCGAACGCCCGACGAAGTCACGGCCGTCCGCACCGACCTCGGTGGCGACCAGCGCCAGACGTCCGTCCGGGAGCCACCCGACGGCACTGACCGTCAGGTCACTGCCGGTGACGGCTACCGGCTCCTCGACGGGGTCCGCGGCGTCGGCCGCCACCAGGTGCACGGCGGAGCGCAGGTCGGTCTCCCGGGTGTCGTGGCTGCTGGAGACGAAGGCGAGGCAGGAGCCGTCCGGGCTCCAGGCGGGGTTCTCGTCGTCACGGTCCCCCGTCGTCAGCTGCCGGGGGGTGAGGGGCAGTGACGGCAGGTCGGACCCGGCCGTGGTCTCCACCGGCGGGACCTCGACGACGAAGAGGTGCTGGCGCCGGTCACGGGTGTAGCCCAGGCCGTCCAGGCGGTAGGCCGGCTCGGTGACCAGCCGCGCGGGCTCGGCCTCCGGTTTCGGCGTGGCCCCGTCCGGCCCCTCTGTCCCGTAGCGCCCCTGCTCGGGCACCCGTGCGCTGTAGGCCAGACGACGCCCGTCCGGGCTCCACACCGGCGACCCGGCCCCCAGGGGGTGGTCGGTGAGACACATCGGCTCCCCCGCGTCGATCCCGGTGACGTGCACCTGGGGCGCGGTCTCCTTGCCGGATCGCAGGAACGCCACCCGCAGACCGTCCGGACTCACCACGGGAGCACCGTCGCGTTCACCGTTGGTCAGTCGCCGCACGGGGTCCCCGGAGGTCGGCACCGCCCAGAGGCCACCCCGGTAGGAGTCGGACTCCAGGTCGGGACGATGCACGGGGACGACAGCCGTCGCGCCGTCGGGGGTCAGGCTGAGGCCGTGGGCAGCATGGAGCAGGTCGAGGTGTTCAGAGAGCATTCAACCAACCTAACGAAGCCGGGGGCCGTCCTGTCCAGCCGTGCCTCACTCGGCGCTGTCGACGAACTCCTTGGTCTTGGCGATCGCGAAGCCCCAGCCCTGCTCGAGGGTGGGCGAGGGCGGGATGGCCACCTCGTCGGGGTTGGTGAGGACGTCGAGGAGCACGGGGCCGTCGTGGGCCAGCGCCTCCTGCACCGCAGCGTCCACGTCCTCCGGTCTCTCCACACGGAGGCCGCGCATCCCCACCGCCTCGGCCACGCGGGCGAAGTCGGGGTTGCGCAGGACCGTGCCGTACTCCGGCAGCCCCACCTGCTCCATCTCCAGCTTGACCATCCCGAGCCGGCCGTTGTCGAAGACCACGAGCTTCACGGGCAGGTCGTAGGTCACCGCCGTGATCAGGTCGCCCATCAGCATGGAGAGCCCGCCGTCGCCACAGAACGCCACCACCTGCCGCTGTCGGTCGAGGGCGCTCGCCCCCAGGGCCTGCGGCATCGCGTTGGCCATCGACCCGAGGTTGAACGACCCGACGAGCCGGCGGCTGCCGGTCATCTCCACGAACCGCGAGAGCCAGACCGTGGCCATGCCGGTGTCGGTCGTGAACACCGCGTCCGCCGCCGCGTGCCGGTTCAGCGCCGAGGCCAGCAGCTCCGGACGGATCAACGAGTCGGGGTTGTCGACCTTGCGGCGCAGCAACCCCTTCGGCTTGCGGTCGTAGGCCGGATCGGTGAACGCGGCCTGCCGCTTGCGCCACGAGGCGTAGCTGCTGAGGGCCCCGTCGAGATGGGCACGATCGGTCTTCTGCTCGAGCAGCGGCAGCAACGACTGGAGACCCAGGTCGGCGTCGCCGACGAGCGCGAGGTCAACCGGCGTACGACGCCCGATGTGCGACCCGCGCACGTCGAGCTGGATCACGGTCTTGCCGCTCGGCAGGAAGTCGCGGTAGGGGAAGTCGGTGCCGACCAGGAAGAGGACGTCGCACCCGTCGAAGGCCTTCGCCGTCGCGTGGTTGCCGAGGAGACCGGACTGGCCGACCTGGTAGGCGTTGTCCCGCTCGAGACCCTCCTTGGCCTTGAGCGTGAGCACCATCGGGGCCGCCAACCGCTCGGCCAGCTGCAGCACCTCGTCCCGGGCCTCTCGAGCCCCCTGCCCGACGAGCAACGTGACCTTGCCTGCCCCGTTGAGCAGCGAGGCGGCCTGCTGGACGACGTCGGGAGCAGGCTGGCTGCGCGGGCGGGTGTCGATGAAGGTGGGGACGGCCGTTCCCTTGGGCAGGTCGAGCCCGCCCACGTCTCCGGGCAGGGTGAGCACCGCGACGCCGGACTCCTGGATCGCGGCGTTCCCGGCCTGCTCGATGAGCATCGGCAGCTGGTCGATGCTGGTCACGGTCTGGTTGAAGACCGCCACGTCGGCGAAGAGCGCGTCGTTGTCGACCTCCTGGAAGAACTCGGTGCCCATCTCCTCGCGCGGCACCTGGCCGCAGATGGCCAGGACGGGGGCGTGCGACTTCTTGGCGTCGTAGAGCCCGTTGAGCAGGTGGATGGCTCCGGGGCCCACCGTCCCCATGCACACCGCGAGCCTGCCGCTGAGCTGCGCCTGGGCGCTGGCCGCGAAGGCCCCGACCTCCTCGTGGCGTACACCGATCCAGTCGATGCGGTCCTCCCGGCGGATCGCGTCGGTCACCGGGTTCAGCGCGTCCCCGACGACCCCCCACACCGAGGTGACGCCGTAGTCGGCCAGGGACTCGATCAGCAGCTCGGCGACCGTGGTCATCGCGTTCCTCTCGCTCGGGGTTCTCGGACCTGCGCCCCGCTCGTACCCTTTCGCTCCGCGGTCACCCACCCCTTCGTGTGGGCACCGGCTGGCCCCCCGCGCGCCGGGACGTCATACGAACTGGTCGCCGGGGCAGCCGATGCGGATGACGTCCCGCGGAACGTCATACCTCTCGGCGTCCATAGCCGCCAGAACGTATGACGCCGGGCGACACGGTGCCCAGCGGTAGGGAGCGCTACCCGCGAGGATCCGGGTGGCCGCCTGGCGCCCCCGACGCCGATTTGGGCGGCACCGCCGCACGCTGATATCGTCTCTCCTTGTGTCTGGGCTCGGTCCGGGCACCCCCGAATCTGATCTCCACACCAAACGAGGCGAGCCTGCAGTGGCGAACATCAAGTCCCAGATCAAGCGCAACAAGCAGAACGACGCGGCTCACGAGCGCAACAAGGCCGTCAAGTCCGCGCTCAAGACGTCGGTCCGCAAGTTCCGTGCGGCCGCCGAGGCCGGCAACGCCGACGAGGCCAAGGTCGCCGCGCTCGACGCCGCCAAGCGCCTCGACAAGGCCGCCTCCAAGGGCGTCATCCACAAGAACCAGGCCGCGAACCGCAAGTCGGCCATCCACAAGCAGGCGTCCTCGCTCTGAGGCTTCCCCTGCCGGGCTGACCGGCCCAGCGCGACAGGCGTCGAACCCCTCCGGGGGTCCGGCGCCTTCCTGCTGTCCGGACGGGACCTGACGACGGGGACCTAGCGAGCAGGCCGGGCTCGCACGACGTCGAGCACCATCTTCTCCAGGGCGTACGCCGCGTCGCTCGCCTGGCCCTTGATGTCGGCATCGGCCCTGGCCACCGAGCGGATGGCCCGTCCGAGGCCGTCCTCGTCCCAGCCGTGGGACTGGCGGCGCAGGGTGTCGAGCTTCCACGCCGGCACTCCCACCTCGCGCATCAGGTCGTTGTTGCGCATGCCGCGGGGCGCGGCCATGAACCTGGCCAGGCTGCGCAGGCCACCGGCCATGGCGCTGGTCACCAGCACGGCCGGTGTGCCACCGTCGAGCGCCCAGCGCAGCTCCTCGAGGGCCTTGGCCGTCTGGCCGTAGATCGTGTGGTCCGCGACGGCGAACGACTTGGCCTCCGCCCGGCCGCCGAAGTACTTCTTCACCATCTCCATGGAGATCGGCTTGCCCTCGAAGTCGTCGGCCAGCTGTCCGGCCGCCGCCGAGAGCGACCTCAGGTCCTGCCCGACGGCCTGGATCAGGAACTCCGCCGCGTCGGGGTCGATGCGCACCTGGCGTCCCCGGAGGAGGTTGGTCACGAAGCCCGGGAACTCACGGGCCGTCAGCGGGGCCGACTTCACCTCGGTCACGGCACCGAGCTTGCGCAGCTTGGTCAGCAACCCGCTGCCCCTGGACCCGCCGCTGTGCGCGAGCACCAGCGCGATGTCGTCGGCCGGAGCCGCGGCGTAGTCGAGCAGGCCGGCCGCCGACTCCTCGGGCAGGTCCTCGAGGCGGCGTACGACGACGCAGCGGGTGGAGGAGAACAGTGACGGCGCCGCGAGCTCGCCGAGGGTGGCCATGGTGAGCGTGGTGGCAGCGGTCTCGGAGAACTCGGCCTCGACGTCGTGGGCCCGCACCGCGGAGCGGACGTCGGAGATCGCCCGTTCACCCAGGAACTCCTCGGGGCCGGTCACCAGGGTGACGCGACCGAGCACGTCCTGCGGCTGCGGGTTGGCCATGACCGCACCTTCTCACGCGGTCCGGACAGCCCACGTCCGAGGGCGCGCGGCGTCACAGGGTCAACGTGCCCTTCACCAGCGTGTGGCAGGCGCCACCGACCCAGACCTGTCCGGCGTCGTCGGTGCTGACGACCACGCGTCCGTCACGTCCCATGGCGGTTCCTTGCCGGACGACGTACTCGGGCGGCAGGTGGCCCGCACCGGTCAGCCACAGGGCGAACCCGGCGTTGAGGCTGCCCGTGACCGGGTCCTCGGGGACGGAGTACTCCGGGCAGAAGGCTCGGACCTCGTAGTCCGCGCCGCAGGCCGCCCGTCCCTGAGCGTCGTGCGCTCCGAGCACCCCGAGCTCGAGGCCCCGCATCATCGCGAAGTCGGGCTCCAGGCCCAGGACGTCCTCGGCCGTCGCCAGTTGGAGCCCCAGCCAGCCCGGACCGTTGTCGATCCAGTGGGAGCGCAGCACCCGGTCCTGCGCGACACCGAGGGCGCTGACGGCGCGGGCCAGCGTCTCCTCGTCGGGCTGCCCTGCCCGCAGCAGGTCCGGCGCGCGGAACGCGACCTCCCCGTCGTCACGGAGCCGGAGCTCGACCAGTCCGAGAGCACACTCCTGGACGATCCGGCCTCCGGTGGCCGGGACTCCCCCGGCGCCGAGCCACGCGTGCGCGCTGCCGAGGGTCGGATGGCCCGCGAACGGAAGCTCCTGGGTCGGGGTGAAGATGCGCAGGCGGTAGTCCGCCGCGGGGTCCTCCGGAGGGAGCAGGAAGGTCGTCTCGGAGAGGTTGGTCCAGCGAGCGAAGTCCGAGAGCTGCTTCTCGCTGAGCCCCACCGCGTCGTGCACCACCGCCACCGGGTTGCCGGTGAGCGGCGCGGGGGCGAACACGTCGACCTGGGAGAACGGGTACGTCGTCACGGCGTCAGCATCCCAGCAGCGTCTCAGCAGTGCCTCAGGGGCCGACGCCGACCTTGCCCCGGTCGGCGACCCGGAGCCCGTGGTCCACGACGACCGCCACGTCGCCCTGCCGGTCCGTGCGCGCGACCTGCATCCGGCTCTCGTGCAGCAGCGCCATCAGCGAGGGCGCCGGGTGGCCGTAGTCGTTGTCGACCCCCACCGAGATCACCGCGAGGCGCGCGCCCAGCCCGCGTACGAGGTCCGGATCCTGACTGGCGCTGCCGTGGTGGGCCACCTTCAGCACGTCGACCTGCACTCCCCCGGTCTCACGGAGGAGCTGGGCCTGGGAGCCGTCCTCCTCGTCGCCCATCATCAGGATCCGGATCCCTCGTGTCTCCACGAGCAGCACCACGCTCGAGTCGTTGGGCGGTGAGTCCGCGTCGGGTGAGGGTGGACGTGAGGGAGCGAGCACCTGCCACCTCAGGGGTCCCACCTGCCTGCTCTCGCCGTACGCCGCCCGCTGCACCGGCACCCCCGCACGCCCCGCGACGGCCTCGACCAGGCGCACCCCGGAGAGCGGGTCCGCGAGCGTCGTCACCTCGACGGCACCGACCCGGCGTCCGTCCAGCACCCCTGCCAACCCGTCGACGTGGTCGGCATGGAAGTGGGTCAGCACGACGAGGGGCACCCGGGTGATGCCGAGGCGGTCGAGGCAACGCCCCATCGAGGTCGGATCGGGGCCGGTGTCCACGACCACGGCGCTTCCTGGCCCGGCGTTGAGCACCAGGCCGTCCCCCTGGCCGATGTCGCAGGCGACCATCACCCATCCCCGGGGCGGCCATCCAGGCGTCGGCAGCGGCACCAGCAGGGCGACCACCATCAGCACGCTGAGGAACACGGTGGCGGTGCGCCGTGCCAGGAGGGTGCCGAGGAAGAAGGCGACCGCCCCACAGATGACCGTCAGGGCTCCGATACCGATCGGACCGGCCGACCAGCCCACCGCGGCCACGGGGAGATCGGCACAGTGCACGGCCACCGCGATGATCCAGGCGGCGCACCATGCGGCCGGTGCCGCCACGACCTGGCCGAGCGGGCCGGAGACGAGTCCGACCACCCCACCCGCGAGCCCCAGCACCGTGGCCGGCCCGACCGCGGGTGCGGCGAGGAGGTTGGCGACGACCGCCACCAGGCTCACCTGGCCGGAGATCGCGGCCACCAGCGGGGTGCACGCGATCTGGGCTGCCAGCGGCACCGCGACGGCCTCCGCGACCCAGCGCGGCAGCCACCGCATCAACCGGTCGCGCCACCCCGGGGCCAACCACAGGATCCCGGCCGTGGCCAGGACCGAGAGCGCGAACCCGAGGGAGAGCGCGAGCCAGGGGTCGAACAGCAGCAGGAGCAGCACCGCGGCCCCGAGCGCACGCGTGCCGCGCCGCCGTCCGTGGTGGCCCATGCCGATCAGGCCCACGGACCCCATCGCCGCTGCTCGGACGACGCTGGGCTCGGTGCGGGCCAGCAGGACGAAGCCCACGACACCGAGGACCCCGACCACCACCAGCCCGCGGGCTCGCACCCCCGCCCACCGCGCCAGCAGGAGCAGGCACCCGACCACGAGCGTCAGGTTGGTGCCGGAGACCGCCAGCAGGTGGGTGAGGCCGGACGTGCGGAAGTCGTCACTCAGCTCGCTCGGCATGCCGCCGTCGTCGCCGTCGACGAGGGCCGGCACGAGCGCCCTCGGCCCCACCGCGTGCCCGTCCACGGAGTCGCGGATGGAGGCCCGCAGCTCCTCGGCCCCGCGTCCCCAGGGCCCCGGCCCTGCGAGCACCTCGGGTGGCCCGCGGGTGCTGAGCACGCCGGCGAGGTCACGGGTGCTGGAGCGTTGGAGCCGGCCGGCCGCCTGGAGCCGGGAGCCGAGTGGCAGCCGGTGCCAGCGTTCGTCGGCGATCACCAGCACCGGGGCCCGCACCCGGTGACGCATCCCGCGGCCGGACACGCTCTCGGTGCGGGCGCGGAAGACGACGTAGTCCTCGAAGCGTCCGCTGCGCAGCACGGGGTCGGAGGTGACCACCAGCCGGAGAGTGACTGCTGCGTGCTCTCGGGCGAGGGTGTGCACGGCGCTGTCGTGCACGGCCTCGGCGCGCATCAGGGCCGAGGCCGCCACCCCGCTCGCGGCCACGAGCCAGGCCAGCCGGCTCAGCACCTCGAGGCCGCGGCGACGCCGCTGTACGACGCGGAGCCACCCGAGGACGAGCCCGAGGACCAGGACCCACCACGGTGTGAGCAGCGCAGTGAGTGCGGCGAGCCAGGCGACCACCCCCAGCACGGGCGCGCGCAGGTCGATGCCCGGGTGGAGGCCCGGGTGGAGGCCCGGGTGGAGGACCGGGTGGACGCCCGGGTGGATGCCCCGGTGGATGCGTGGCGGCGCCGGTGTCGGCCGGGACGTCACAACGTGACGTGCGGGGCCAGGTCGGCCAGGGTCTTCTCCCCGATGCCGTCGACCTCCATCAGCTCGTCCACCGAGGAGAACGCGCCGTTGGCGGTGCGCCAGTCCAGGATCTTCTGTGCGGTGACGGGTCCGACGCCGGGAAGGGTGTCGAGCTGGTCAGCCGTCGCGGTGTTGATGTTCACCAGGGCACCCGTCGCGTCGGGGGCGGCTGTGCTGGCGCCGGCGGCGATCCCTCCCGGCGCAGGGCGACCGACGAGGATCTGTTCGCCGTCCACCAGGATCCGCGCGAGGTTGAGGGTGCTGAGGTCGACCCGGCCGCGAGCGCCACCGGCCCGTTTCAGCGCGTCGACCACCCGCGACCCGACCGGCAGGGTGGCGACCCCCGGGCGGCGTACCTTCCCGGCGACATCGACCGTGACGCTCCCGGCGGAAGTGGCCCCGGGGGTGGCGCCCGTGGCCGGAGGCGCCGAGCCGCGCGCGACCGCCGACGTCAACGGCACCAGGGGCACGGCGCCACCCGAGGGCACGGGCACACGCTGCTGGACCGCCTGGGCGTCACCCCCCATGCGCAGCACGACGAAGGTGGTCGCGGTCACCGCGAGCGCGACCAGCGCCACGACGAGCAGCACCGGGCCGGCGTCGAGCCCGACCCGCCCCCGCAGGGTCTCGGGCACCTGGTCGGCGACCCACCCCCGCACGCCACCGCCCGCCCGCCGGAACATCCCAGGGTGCGGTCTCAGGTGCCTCCCGACCGGTGGCACGGTGGAGGCCGCCGGCAGGTCCGGGCCGGGCAAGGTGCCCCGGGCCCCCTCATCCTCGGGGTCGTCTGCCCCGTGCTCGTCCAGATCCTCGACCCGGCGCAGCCCGGCCTGGTCGAGCTCGCGCCCCAGCAGCTCGAGCCGGCGTCGTGCCGCGGCCGCGACCTCCTCGTGTGACTGCCTGTGCATGCCTCGACGCTAGGAAGTCGCTCCGATCCACGGAAGGGCGAACCAGCGGCCTGTGGAGAACCCGTGCCGCGTGAGGGGTGTGGACGCTCAGCTGCGCCGTGAGACGGCGACGGCCACCATGCCGGGACCGACGTGGGCACCCAGCACCGCTCCGATCTCACCCAGCGACACCGCCCGTCCGCCGAGTCCCTGGTCCAGGCGCTTCGCCAGCCGGCCGGCGAGGTCGGTGGCGCGCTCGGGACTCGCGAGGTGGGCGACCGCCACGTCGACGTCCGCGTCACCGGCGGCCGCCACCGCGAGCTCCTCGAGCCGGGAGAGCGCCTTCGCCGAGGTACGCACTCTCTCGAACGGGCCGATGCGGCCATCGTCCACGCGGAGGATCGGCTTCACCGCGAGGGCCGACCCCAGCAGGGCTGCGGCCGCACCCACCCGACCTCCACGTCGGAGGTACTCCAGGGTGTCGACGTAGAACAGCGACGTGGTGTGGGCCGCGCGGGTTCGCGCGGCTTCACCGGCGGTGGGCGCGTCCGCCCCGGCGGCGATGGCCTCGGCGGCGGCGAGGACGGCGTACCCGGTGCCCATCCCGACCTGGCGCGAGTCCACGACCGTGACCGGGACCGGGGAGCGCCGAGCAGCCAGCTGGGCCGACTCGAAGGTGCCGCTGAGCTCGGCCGAGATGTGCACGGAGACGATCGAGCCGGCCCCGTCGGCCGCGAGCTTCTCATAGCTCTCGAGGATCGCCTCGGGGTTCGGTCGCGAGGTGCTGACCGGGGTCCACTCCCTGAGGGCGTCGGCGAGCATCTGCGGCGTGACGGAGTCGGGCCCGCCGCTCTCGTCGTACGACGTGGCCCCGATGACGACCTGCAGCGGCACCACGACGATGCCGTGCGCAGCCACCTCCGCGGCGGAGAGCGAGGCGGTCGAGTCGGTGACCAGGGCGACGGGCATGACGAGAGGCTATCGCCGCGGCTGGGGAGTGAGCCGCCGCCGTCCGAGGTCGGCCAGTCGGAGCACGAGCGCCACGACGATCAGGCCGATCGTGGTGTGCAGCGCGGTCGAGAACGCCTCGGCCGCGTCCCGTTGCTCGAGGCGAGCCGGTCGAAGAACCGGGCCAGCACCACGGCCACCCCGATGGCGGAGCCCACACGCTGGAAGGTCTGCAGCAGGCCACCGCCGGCCCGCACCGCACGCGGCACTGGCCAGCGTGAAGACCGTGACACCGGCCATGAACACCGACCGTCGCGAGCGGGCGTCACCGAGCCGTCCGGCGGGCACCAGGGCGACACCGAAGGCCAGCGAGTAGCCCGCCACCACCTACTGGATGTCGCTGTCGTCGGCCGACAACCCTGTGCGGATCGACGGCAGGGCGAGGTGGACGATGCTCACGTCCAGCAGACACATCCCACCTGCCACCAGGCACACCGCCAGGGCCGCCACCGCCTCCGGTCCTCCTCGGCCACCTCGGAGGCCGGGGCCGTTCTCGCCTCCTCCACGCGCGCCACGCTGGTGCCCGCTCCTCGGGGTGGCCGAGGCGGCGTACGCCTCAGGTCACGGGGTACTAACGTCGACGGGACCGCGGCACGAGCCGTGGCTCGCCACCTCGAGGAGCAGGAGCACACATGCGCATCGTCATCGCAGGCGGACACGGCCAGATCGCCCGGCAGCTCGGTCGGCTGGTCGCGGCGACGGGCCACCAGCCCGTGGGCATGATCCGCAAGCCCGAGCAGGTCCCCGACCTCCAGGAGGACGGTGTGGAGCCCGCCCTCATCGACCTGGAGCACACCGACGTCGCCGAGATGACCGAGATCGTCAAGGGTGCCGACGCCGTGGTGTTCGCTGCCGGTGGGGGCGCGGACGGCAACGCCGAGCGCAAGGAGACGGTCGACAAGGGGGCCGCGATCATGCTGGCCGACGCGGCGGAGGCCGCCGGAGTACGCCGCTACGTGATGCTCTCGGCCATGGGCACCGAAGGGGCCGACCCCGACTCCGAGGACGTCATGCAGGTCTACCTGCGCGCCAAGCAGGCGGCCGACGACGACGTCCGTGGACGCGACCTCGACTGGACCGTCGTGCGGCCCGGGATGCTGACCGACGACGTGCCCACGGGTCGCGTGCAGGTCGGCCAGCTCGAGCGTGGCTCGGTGACCCGCGGCGACGTCGCGCACGTGCTCGCCTGCGTGCTCGAGTCCGGCCACGCCATCGGGAAGACCTTCGACGTGCTCGGTGGCGACCTGCCGGTGGAGGAGGCCGTCGCCGGGCTCTGACCTGTCCTCCAGGTCTCAGAGGATGTAGAGCATCTCCTGGTAGGTCGGCAGCGGCCACAGGTCGTCGGCCACCAGCGCCTCGAGGGTGTCCGAGGCCGACCGCACCTGTGCCATGGCAGGCAGCAGGGAGTCACGGGCGAACTCCGCCTCGGCCAGGGCCGTGGACCCGTGCTCGGCCGCCAGGGCCGCGCCGAGGGTCTCGAGCGCGCTCCGCAGCTTGGCCAGCGGGCCCGACACCGCCTCGAGCGGGGTCGTGTCGGGCTCGATGCCGACCGCCTTGAGGGCACCCAGGTTCTGGGCGACCTCGGTCTGGTAGCGCATCGCGGCAGGGAGCACGGCGGTGGTGCCGATCTCGAGGGTCGAGCGCGCCTCGACACCGATGCTCAACGTGTAGTGCTCCAGCCCGATCTCGTAGCGGCTGTGCATCTCACGGTGGTTGAACACCTTGTAGTGCTCGAAGAGCTCCATCGACTCCTCGGTGATCAGCTCCGGCAGCGCGTCGAGCGTCGTCCGCAGGTTCGGGAGACCGCGGGCCGCTGCCTGCTCCTGCCACTCCTCGGAGTAGCCGTCACCGTTGAAGACGACGGCACCGTGGTTGCTGATGATCTCCGCCAGGATGTTCTGCACGGAGGTGTTGAAGTCCACCCCGTCGGCCTTGGCGGTCTCGAGGTCCGTGGCGATGTAGTCGAGCGCCTCGGCCATGATCGCGTTCAGCGTGACCATGGGGCCGGCGACCGTCTGCATCGACCCGGGGGCGCGGAACTCGAAGCGGTTGCCGGTGAAGGCGAACGGGCTGGTGCGGTTGCGGTCGCCCGGGTCGGTCGGCAGGACGGGGATCGTGTCGACCCCGACCATCAGCGTCCCGTTGTCCTTCGACGAGGTCGCACCGCCCTTGGCGATCTGGTCGAACACGTCGGCGAGCTGGTCACCGAGGAAGATCGAGATGATCGCCGGCGGCGCCTCGTTGGCACCCAGTCGGTGGTCGTTGGACGCGGAGGCCACCGAGGCGCGCAGCAGTCCGCCGAACTTGTGCACGGCGCGGATCACGGCAGCGCAGAAGACGAGGAACTGCGCGTTGTCGTGGGGGTTGTCACCGGGCAGCAGCAGGTTGCCCTCGCTGGAGTTGCCCAGCGAGAAGTTGACGTGCTTGCCGGAGCCGTTGACGCCCTCGAAGGGCTTCTCGTGGAAGAGGCACTCCATGCCGTGCTTCTTGGCGACGGTCTTGAAGGTCGTCATCAACAGCTGCTGGTGGTCCGCCGCGACGTTGCCGCGCTCGAACATCGGCGCGATCTCGAACTGGCCGGGAGCCACCTCGTTGTGCCGGGTCTTGGCCGGGATGCCGAGCTTGAACAGCTCTCGCTCGGTGTCCATCATGAAACCCAGCACCCGCTCGGGGATGGCACCGAAGTAGTGGTCGTCGAACTCCTGACCCTTGGGGGGCTTGGTGCCGAAGAGCGTGCGGCCCGAGTTCAGCAGGTCGGGGCGGGCGAGGAAGAAGTGGCGGTCGATCAGGAAGTACTCCTGCTCGGCGCCGCAGTAGGAGACCACGCGGTCGGGGTCGTGCCCGAAGAGGCGCAGGATCCGCTCGGCCTGGTCGGCCATGGCCTGCTGGGCACGCAGCAGCGGCGTCTTGTGGTCGAGGGCCTCACCGGTCATCGAGACGAAGACGGTGGGGATGCACAGGGTGTTGCCGTTCGGGTTCTCCAGGACGTACGCCGGGCTGGTGGCGTCCCACCCGGTGTAGCCGCGGGCCTCGAAGGTGTTGCGCAGACCACCGTTGGGGAAGCTGGACGCGTCGGGCTCGCCCTGGACCAGGGTCTTGCCGGAGAACTCGGCGAGCGCGGATCCGTCACCGGTGGGCTCGAGGAAGCTGTCGTGCTTCTCCGCGGTCAGCCCGGTCAGGGGGTAGAAGACGTGCGCGTAGTGGGTCGCGCCCTTCTCCATCGCCCAGTCCTTCATCGCCGAGGCGACGGCGTCGGCGGCCGTGGGGTCGAGCGGGGCCGCGTGGTCGATGGTCGCGAGCACCGACTTGTAGACCGACTTCGGCAGCCGCTTCTGCATCGCGGCCTTGCTGAAGACGTTCTCACCGAAGATCTCGCCGGGGGTCTCGTGCAGCGCGAAGCTCACCGCGGGCGGGACATAGGCCTCGACATCTTTGATCGCCTGGAGGCGAACGTTGTTTCCACTCACTTGGGCATCCCTTGAACGAAGCCGCGTGCCGCGGCGGTGGAGGATCGACCCGTTCAACGTAGAGGGGCTTCCGCACCCCGGGTGTCGGTGGTGTTTCGGGCGCGTGAACGCTTCCTGTGGACTGGCCGGACGGCTCACGGCCTCCGCCCGCGTCCCTCACCTGCTCATCGCGCGAGCAGCGCCTCGAGACGTTGGAGCTCGTCGTCCAGCTCCGAACGCTGTCGCTTCGAGAGCCGGCCGAAGAGCTCCGTGACCACGTGCCCGTCGCGGATCCACCACAGTCCGGCCATGAAGCCGTCGACGAAGACCGTGTGACCGACTCCCCCGTTGGCGCCCGACCAGCGTGCGCGTACGTCGCCGGGCACGATGTGGTCGCGGGTGGCGGTGGAGAGCCAGAGGTTGTCGTAGACGCCGAGGAGCCTGACCGGTGCATGAGTGTCACCGTCGGCGTACGGCGCGCCAGGGACGTCGTACCTCGTCCTGCCGTCCTCGCACTCGACCACGACCAGCTCGTCCTTCATCCCCGCGAACACAGGACCCAGCCTCGTGACACGCGACCACGTCGTCATGTCGGCGGCGGTGGCGGGCCCGAAGGCTCGCAGGTAGCGCCGGACCGTCTCCCGCAGGTCGATCTCGATCGTGGGCCGACCGAGGTAGGTCTCGACCGTCTGGTAGGCGACGCCGCCCGAGCGCCCCCACAACCCACGCGGCGGCACCTGCACCATCGGCACCCGTTCGCGGGCCACATGGGCGAGCGCAGCTGCTGGGCAGTCCGTGAAGACCTCAGCGAGCTGCTCACCGAGCCGCTTGACCGGCAAGGGACCGCCCTCGAGCAGCCGCCGCGTGGTGTCGATCAGGTCGTCGACGGGCACCCCGCGTGCGGGGCGGCTCATCTGGTTGGTGGCACTCTGCTGGTCGAGCATCCGCTGGACCCACGGCCGCAGCGCCAGCGCGTCGTCGGGCACCAGAACGTGGATGGTCCCTCGCAGGGTGAGGAGTCGCACCGCGTCCTTGTTCTCCAGGGCGGCGGAGAGCTCGTGGGGGTCGAAGTCCTCGATGCGTGCCGCGAGCGAGAGGTACGGCGGCAGGTTGTCCTGCGCCTGCAGCCCGATCAGGTGCTCGACCATCTTCAGCACCGGAGTGTGCGTGCGCTCGAGCAGGTGCTGCCGCAGCAGCAAGGTGCGGTTCAGGTCACGAAGACTCAGCACCCCGGCAGCGTAAGCGGCTCTCCACCCGTCCACGAGTCCGGCCACGAGACCGGCGGTGTGGACGCACCAAGCCCCCCGCCGGGTGGTGCTGCGGCGGGGTGTCGGGGCGGGGTGGCTATTGCTCGGGTGGGTGGAGGTTGCGGGGTCGTTTGTCGGGGGAGACGTCGAGGGTGCCGGTGTGGTCGCGGAGGAACTGGTAGCCGTGGGGGCTGGTCCACAGGAACGTGCCGGGTTCCAGGACGGTGTAGAGCCAGGTCGTATGGGTCTTCAGTCGGTGGTGCCGCCGGCAGAGCGGGGCGATGTTGCAGGAGCAGGTGGTGCCGCCCTGGTCGTAGGGGACGCAGTGCTCGTTGTCGCACCTGCGGGCGAGCCGGTTGCACCAGGGGAAGACGCAGGTGTGGTTGATCAGCCTGGTCTGTTCCTCGAGCCGGTCGGGGACTTCGTAGGCGTTGGTGGCGATGTGGTCGTTCAGGTCGATCACCGGTTTGACGGTGATCTGGGTGTCGGTGTTGCCGCACCACGTCTTGATCTGGTCGGCGGTGACCCCGGTGCGGGTGTTCTCCACCCGGCCCAGGTGGAGGTCGTCCCCGGTGCCGGTGATCGCGGCTTCGGAGAGGTGGACGTGCAGGACCACCTGACGGGCCTTGACCGGCCTCGCGTCTGGAGCGGTGTCGACGGGTCCAGGGTGATTGAGGTGCAGGGCGAGCTGGTGGCGGGCGATCTCGCCGGCGGCCATCGCCCGGCGGACGTCCAACGACTTCTCCGACCCACAGAGTCGGAGCTGCTCGGCTGTCTGGGTCAGGGCGGCGTCGAGGTCCAGGGCGTCGGCGAGGTCGAGCTCGCCCTCGATGCGGGTGGTGCCGTTGAAGGAGACCTGGTCGTGGTGGAAACCCACGTGGCGACCATCG
Source organism: uncultured Actinomycetota bacterium (assembly GCA_963843775.1). GTDB lineage: Bacteria > Actinomycetota > Actinomycetes > Propionibacteriales > Nocardioidaceae > Marmoricola. Next base: position 627,611 of record CAWJLT010000008.1, on the reverse strand, counting down.
GCGGCCTTTATGGCGTCGGCGGTTGCCTTCTCGGGCATGAACCGGTTGGTGGCCTCGGTGACGAGGCGTTCGAGGGCGGTGTACCCGATCTTGTGGGCGAACCCGGCGACCTGGGCATCGACGAACCCGACGGCTTCGGGGGACAGCAGCAGGGTGTGCTCGGCGACCCTGCGGGCCCGCCAGGCTTGGAGGTCACCGGTCATCACCCGGGACCACACCTTGGGCAGGCGGTGCTTGAGCTCGACCGCGTGGGCGATCAGGGTGCGTCCGGCGTCGGTGGAGAGCCCGACCGCGAGGGCGAGCTCGGCGATGCAGAACTCCGCGACCAGGGGTGCCCCCGGCCCGGCCAGGAGCAGACCGGTGTCGCCACCGGCGGTGATCCAGGTCGCGGCGTGGTGGATCGACTCGGGTGGGTGCTGCTCGGCCCAGGTGGCGGCACCGAGGAGGACGGCGGCTTCGGCGGCGTCGGCCGTCCGGCGGTTGGAACGCACGAAACCCAGCACGTCCGAGGAGCTGTCGAGCTCCTCGACGGTGTCGGGTGTCGTGGTTGTCATGGAACCAATTCAAGCACCGAGCACTGACAAGCCGACCCGAGATTCCCCATGCTCCACAGGGGATCCGAAACTTTCTTGAACAAATCTCGACAGCCCGACCCGGTCGGCTGCCCGCGGGTGGCGGCGGGGTCGGTGGCCTGCCGTCAGCGTAAAACCGGCGCTGAGCCCGCCCCGACGTAGAGCTGGTTTCGAGAAGCTCTCCCCCACCCACCGGGACCGGTCGAGGTCGCCAAGGCCAGAGCCAGGCTCAACCAGCGACGATGTTGACCAGCTTCGGCGCACGGATGATCACCTTGCGCACCTGCTTGCCCTCCAGGGCCCGCTGCACGGCCTCGTCGGCCAGTGCCAGTGCTTCCAGCTCGGACTCGCTGATGTCCGGCGAGACCTCCAGCCGGGCACGCAGCTTGCCCTGCACCTGGACGACGGCCGTGACGGAGTCCTCCACCAGCAGCGCCTCGTCGACCACAGGCCAGCCGGCGCGTGCGACGGTGGGCTCGTGGCCCAGCCGCGACCACATCTCCTCCGCGGTGTACGGCGCGACCAGGGACAGCAGGATCGCCACGGCCTCGGTCGCCTCGCGCACGGCGGGGTCGTCCGCGCCGGGGCCGGCGTCGATCGCCTTGCGGGTGGCGTTCACCAGCTCCATCATCCGGGCGACCATCACGTTGAAGCGGTGCGACTCGACCAGCTCGGCCGCGTCGTGCAGCGTCCGGTGGGTGATCTTGCGGAGGGCCAGGTCACCCGCCGACGGCGAGACACCGGACACCGAGGTCACGTCGCCCGACAGCCGCCACGCTCGCTGCAGGAAGCGCAGCGATCCGGCCGGCGACATGTCGGCCCAGTCGATGTTGTCCTCCGGCGGGCCGGCGAAGACCAGGGTCAGGCGTACGGCGTCCACACCGAACTCCGACAGCTGGTCCCCCAGGTTCACGCCGTTGCCCAGCGACTTGCTCATCTTCTTGCCCTGGTTGATCACCACGCCCTGGTTCATCAGCGCGGAGAACGGCTCCTCGAAGTCGACGAGACCCATGTCGTGCAGGACCTTGGTGAAGAAGCGGCTGTACAGCAGGTGCAGGACCGCGTGCTCGACGCCGCCGACGTACTGCTGCGCCGGCATCCAGCGCCGCACGAGCTCGGGGTCGAAGGCCTGGGTGCCGTCGTGGGGCGAGCAGTAGCGCAGGAAGTACCAGGACGAGTCGACGAAGGTGTCCATCGTGTCGGAGTCGCGCTTGGCCGGACCACCGCACCGCGGGCAGTCGACGTTGACCCACTCCTCGGCCGCGGCCAGCGGCGAGACGCCCTTGGGCTTCAGGTCGGCGCCCTTCAGCTCGGGCAGCACGACGGGCAGCTGGTCCTCGGGTACGTCGACCTCGCCGCACGTCGGGCAGTGGATCACCGGGATCGGGCAGCCCCAGAAGCGCTGGCGGGACAGCAGCCAGTCGCGCAACCGGTAGTTGACGGCGCCGCGACCGTTGCCCTGCTTCTCCAGGAAGTCGATGATCGACCGCTTGGCCTCGTCGATCTCCATGCCGTCCAGCGAGATCGACTCGTTGGCCGAGTTGATCGCCGGTCCCTGACCCGTGAACGCCTCACCGCCGTCGGCCTCGAAGCCCTCGGTCGGTTGCACCGTGCGCACCACCGGCAGGTCGTGCTCCTTCGCGAAGTCCCAGTCGCGCTGGTCCTGTCCGGGCACCGCCATGATCGCGCCGGTGCCGTAGTCGGCCAGCACGTAGTCGGCGGCGTACACCGGCACCGACGCACCGTTGACCGGGTTGGCGGCGTAGGCGCCCAGGAAGACCCCGGTCTTCGGTCGGTCGGTGGACATCCGGTCGATGTCGGAGGCCATCCGGGTCTCTTCCAGATAGCCCTCGTAGGCCCCCCGCTGCTGCTCGCTCACGATCTCGCCGGCCAGCGCCGCGTCGGCGGCCACGACCATGAAGGTCGCACCGAACAGCGTGTCGGGCCGGGTCGTGTAGACGCTGACCTGCCGCGACCCGCCACCGTCCGTGGCGACCTCGAAGTCGACGTGCGCCCCCTCCGAGCGTCCGATCCAGTTGCGCTGCAGCGTCAGCACGCGCTCGGGCCAGGCCAGGTCGTCCATGTCGTCCAGCAGCCGCTGGGCGTACTCGGTCACCTTGAAGTACCACTGGGTCAGCTCACGCTTGGTCACCTGCGCGCCGCAGCGCTCGCAGAAACCGTCCACGACCTGCTCGTTGGCCAGCACGGTCTGGTCGTGGGGACACCAGTTCACCGCGCTCGACTTGCGGTAGGCCAGCCCGCGCTTGCGGAACTGCAGGAACAGCCACTGGGTCCAGCGGTAGTACTCCGGGTCGGAGGTGTGCAGCCGCCGGGACCAGTCGAAGCTCACGGCGTACTTGCGGAAGGACGCGGCCTGGGTCTCGATGTTGGCGTAGGTGTAGGTCGCCGGGTGCTCGTTGCGCTGGATCGCGGCGTTCTCGGCAGGCAGCCCGAAGGAGTCCCACCCGATCGGGTTCATCACCTCGTAGCCGCGCTGCCACCAGTAGCGAGCGATCACGTCGTGCAGCGCCGTCACCTCGGCGTGCCCCATGTGCAGGTCCCCGCTGGGATAGGGGAACATCGTCAGCGCGTAGCGCTTCTCGCGTGGGCTGTCGTCGTCCGCGCGGAAGGGATCGAGGTCGTTCCACACCGGCAGCCACTTGGCCTCTGTCGCGTGGACGTCGTAGCCGGTTCGCTCTTCCTGCTCGCTCATGGTCTGGTCTCTCTCACGTCGTCGTGGGTGGTCCTGGCTTCGGCGTACCCGGGCGCAAAAAAGCCCCTCGGGCACGAGGGGCAGCCGCGTCGGGTGTCAGCACCGACGCGGCTAGGTAAGGAGAAGGACCTGCCTCATGCCCCCATCCTAACGCTCCTGTGGCCCGCCTCCGCTGGACACGTTCCACGACGGTGTCTGGCGTCGGGTCGTAACGTGAGGGGATGGTCCCCGCGACGCGCTGGCTCGTAGTGGCGTCCGTCGCAATCGGGCTCGTCTCCGCGCCCCTCGTGGCGCGCGCCCTGCCGGCCCATGACAGCACCATCTCCGCCGTACGCCTCGCGGAGCGCATCCACGACACCGCCGACCTCGGCTGGTCCGGCGAGGTCCGTTCGCTCGGGTCGGTGCAGGTGCCGTTGACGGGCTCGACGTTCGGTGGCGTCTCCCGCCTGCTCGGTGAGCGGACCGACCTGCGGGTCTGGTGGCGCGACTCCGAGAACTGGCGGATCGACCGGCTGCGGGCGACCGGTGAGTCCGACCTGGTCCGGGACGGCGGCCTCACCGTCCGGTGGAACTACGAGGACAACCGGGTGAACTTCACGCCCTACTCCCCGATCCGGCTGCCCGACGACGTCGACGTCGTACCCGGCTCGCTCGCGCAGCGTCTCCTCGCCGGCGCCACGCCTCAGGAGCTCTCCCGGCTCCCGGCCGAGCGGGTCGCGGGCCGCAGCGCCCTCGGGCTGAGGCTGGTGCCCTCCGACGAGCGATCCACCATCTCGCGCGTCGACGTCTGGGCCGACACCTCGTCCGGCCTGCCCCTCCGGGTCAAGGTGTACGGCGAGCCGGCCGGTGTCGCGGTCCTGAGCACGGAGCTGATCTCGCTCGACCTCGGGAAGCCCTCCAAGGACGACGTGAACTTCAGGCTCTCGCACACCCTCGACTTCTCGCGAGGTGTCGCGCTCGACACCGCAGCCGGAGCCAACGCCTTCGCCCCCTTCATCCCGCCCGAGTCGGTCGCAGGACTGCCGCGACGAGGGAACGCCGCGGACTTCGGGGCCGTGGGTGTCTACGGCCGCGGACCGACCGCCGTGCTCGCCGTGCCCGTGCGCGAGACCCTGGCCCGCCAGCTGCGCAAGCAGCTGCGGAGCAGCAGCAGCTCCCGCGACACCGGACCCGGCGTCGCCCTGGAGGTCGGCCCCCTGTCGGTGCTGCTGCAGCGCACGAGGACCGCCGACTTCCTGCTCATCGGCACGGTGACCCCCACGACCTTGGAGACGGCCGCCGCCGACGTGGCCGACGGGGTGGTGAGGACCGAGTGATCCGCACGCAGGGGCTCACGAAGAGCTACGGGCAGGTGCGAGCCGTGGACGGCATCGACCTCGACGTCCGTGAGGGGGACGTCTACGGGTTCCTGGGGGCCAACGGCTCCGGGAAGACCACGACGGTCCGGATGCTGCTCGGCCTGGTCCTGGCGACCTCGGGTGAGGCGGAGGTGCTCGGCGAGAGGATGCCCCGCGCTGCTGCGTCGGTGCTGCCCAGGATCGGTGCGCTGGTCGAGGGGCCGGGCGCCTACCCGCACCTGTCGGGACACGCCAACCTCGCGCTCTTCGATGCCGCCTCCGGCCCGCGGGTGCCGCGGTCCGCCCGTCGCTCGCGGGTCCGCGAGGTGCTCGACCAGGTCGGGCTCGACCCGACCGACGAACGACCCACCAAGGCCTACTCCCTCGGCATGCGGCAGCGCCTGGGCCTGGCCGGCGCACTGATGAGGCGACCACCGCTGCTGGTCCTCGACGAGCCCACCAACGGTCTCGACCCCCAGGGCATCCGCGACATCCGGGAGCTGCTGCTGGACCTGAACCGGGAGGGGACGACGATCTTCCTCTCCAGCCACCTGCTCGCCGAGATCGAGCAGATGTCGACACGGGTCGGTGTCCTCGACCGCGGCCGGCTCGTCCTCCAGGAGGACATGTCGGCGCTGCAGCAGGACACGGGTCTGGTGCGTGTCCGGACGCCGGACGTGCACCAGACGATCGCCCTGCTGGACGGCCGCGTCGAGCACCGCACGGCCGACGTCGTGCTCGTCCGCGCCGACGACCCCGCCACCCTGAACCACCACCTCGTCTCGAGCGGGGTGCGCGTCATGGAGATCGCTCCCCTGCGTCGGGGGCTCGAGGAGATCGTCCTGGCCGCGACCTCGGCGACGGAGGCGGTCCGGTGATCCGCGTCGAGCTGGTCAAGATGCTGCGTCGCCCACTGACCTGGGTGACGATCGCCGCCCTGAACGCGCTGCCCACCCTCGTCGCGATCCTCCTGGCCCTGACCGATCTCGGTCCCCGGCCCGGCACCGGGCCGCCGTTCCTCTCCGCCGTCCTCACCGACGGGACGCTGTTCCCGCTGGCCGCACTGGGCATCGTGCTGCCCCTGTTCCTGCCCGTGGCCGTCGCCGTGGTCGGTGGTGACGCCATCGCCGGGGAGGTGCAGAGCGACACCCTGCGCTACCTGCTGGTCCGTCCTGTGTCCCGTCTGCGGTTGCTGGTGGCCAAGCTCATCAGTGTGATCGCCTTCGTCTTCCTCGCGACCCTGGCCGTCGCGCTCGTGGCCTACGTCGAGGGCAAGCTCCTCCTCGGCGACGCCCCGGCCAACGGCGTCGTGAGCGTCTCGGGCTCCACCCTGACCCAGACGCAGATGCTCGAGCGATCGGCGATGGCCTTCCTCTACGTCGTGCTCGCGATGCTCGGCGTCGCCGCGATCGCGCTGATGCTGAGCACCATGACCGACTCGGCGGTGGCGGCTGCTCTGGGCACCATCGGCTTCCTGGTGGCCTCGACCGTGCTGCTCGGGCTGGACGCCGCGGACTCGATCAAGCCCTACCTGGTGACCCGCTACTGGCTCTCCTTCATCGACCTGTTCCGTGACCCGATCCGGTGGCGCGACGTCATCCACGGCGTGCTCGCGCAGCTCGCCTACCTCGTGGTGTTCGCGGGCGCGGCGTGGGCCAACTTCGCCACCCGCGACGTCAACAGGTGACGTCCTCGGGCACCGTCGGGGCCGAGCGGCCCAGGACGCTGCGCAGGGTGGCCAGCACCACGGGATCACCCGGCAGCGCGCCGTGCGAGGTCGTCGCGTCGGGGCACAGCTCCTGCACCTCGATGTTGAGGGCGCCCTCGAGCACGGCCGAGTCGACCGGCACGACGGTCTGGTCGTTCGCCGTGCGGACGGTGGCCCACCGCGGCCCGGCCGGGGTCTCGTCGCCCGCGTCGAGCCGGCGCAGCAGGTCGCTCCCGGTGGCGAGCTGCTCGCACGCCTTCGGACATCCCCCGGCTGCCTGCAGGGCGAGGGCGGCCACGTCGGTCCCGTGGTGCGGTGATCCCAGCGTCAGCACCCGGCGTACGACGTCGGCACCCCCGTCGTCGCGGACGTAGAGACGCACCACCACTCCCCCGGCGGAGTAGCCGACGAGGTCGACCGACTCGTCGCCCGTCTGTTCGAGGGTCCGCTCCACGAGGTCCCGGAGTCGCGCCGCCTGGACCTCGAGGTCGCCCGTTCCTCCCCCGGTCGGCTGGAAGACCACCACGTCACGGCCCTGCTCACGCAGCGCTGCCGCGAGCGGGTCGAGCGATCCGACGTCGCCGCCGTACCCGGGGACCAGGAGCACCGGCCCCGGGCGTGACTGCTCGGCGATCCCCCCGCCGGCGAGACGATGGACGGTCAGTACCCCCGCCCCGGCGACCAGCGCCGCGACCAGGACACCGAGCACGACGACGACCAGGCGTCGACGGGCCGGAGCCAGCGTGCTCAGTGGCGACCTCAACGACTCGGGCCGGGCTCCTGCTCAGTGCGACGAACGCTGGTCATCCTTGTCGGCGGCCGGTTCGTCCGGCACCACGATCGGGCGCCAGCGCGACCAGAGCACGAACAGGGCCGCGACCACGAGCATGCCCATGCCGGCGTAGAGGTTGATGTTGAGGCCGTCGGCCTTGGCCTTCTGCGCGTCGGTGGTGAAGAACGCGACGACGAACAGGATCGCCCCGTAGAGACCGATCAGGGCCGCGATGATGACCCGGATGTCGAACAGTCCCGCGCGGTGCTTCTGCTCGCCGGATGCTTCGCTGTGCTCAGCCATGTGGATCTCCTACCAGAAGACGATGTTGAGGAGGACGACGATGGCCAGGGCGACACCAGCCAGCTTGTTGGGCTGCTGGTACCACGCGAGCACTCCCTCGTCCTCGTCGTGGAAGTCCTCCTTCGGGGTGAGCGAGTAGACCAGCCCCCGCAGCTCGGACTCGGGTTTCGGTGCGGTCACCCGGCTGACGAGGATGCTGACGACGATGTCGACCACGAAGGCCGCGCCGGCCGCCACGAAGCTGGCTCCCTGCCCCTGGAGGCTGTCGATCAGGCCGATCGAGAGGCCACCGAGGGCGTCCTTGCTCACGATGCCGACGATGACCGCGGCCCCCGTGCCGCTGACGAGGCCGATCCAGCCGGCCGCCGGCGTCATCTTCTTCCAGAACATGCCCAGGATGAAGGTGGCGAAGAGCGGGGCGTTGAAGAACCCGAAGAGCGTCTGCAGGTAGACCATGATGTTGGAGTAGCTGGCCGCGAACAGCGCCGTGCCGATGGCGATCAGGGTCGCCGCCACCGTGGCGAGCCGCCCGATCCGGGTGTAGTAGCTGTCCTCCTCGTCCTTCTTCACATACGTCTGCCACAGGTCGTAGGAGAAGACAGTGTTGAAGGCCGAGATGTTGGCCGCCATCCCCGCCATGAACGAGGCCAGCAGACCTGCGATCGCGATGCCCAGCATGCCGTTGGGCAGCAGGTCGCGCATCAGGTAGAGGATCGAGTTGTTGTAGTCGGGCTTCGCGCCGGCCCCGGGCGAGGCGAGCTCGGTGACGATGACTCCCGCGATCATGCCGGGCAGGATCACGATGAACGGGATGAACATCTTCGGGAAGGCACCGATGATGGGCGCCCGCTGGGCCGAGGAGATCGAGTTGGAGGCCATCGCTCGCTGGACCTCGACGAAGTTGGTGGTCCAGTAGCCGAAGGAGAGCACGAAGCCGAGACCGAAGACCAGACCGATCACCGAGAGCAGGGGGCTGTCGATGCCCGTCAGGTTGGTGCCCGGCCAGGAGTTCAGCCGGTCGGAGGCGTCACCGAGCTGGTTGATGCGGTCCTTGAGGCCGCCGTACCCGCCGACCTTGTAGAGGCCGACGACGGTCAGGGGCACCAGCGCCGCGACGATCACGAAGAACTGCAGCACCTCGTTGTAGATCGCGGCCGAGAGTCCACCGAGCGCGGTGTAGGTGAGCACGACTGCCGCAGCGATGAGGAGCGCGGTCCACAGCGGCCAGCCGAGGAGCACCTCGACGATCTTGGCCAGCAGGTAGAGGTTGATGCCCGCGATCAGGAGCTGGGCCAGGGCGAAGCTGATCGCGTTGACCAGGTGTGCCTCCTTGCCGAAGCGCCGGTTCATGAACTCCGGCACCGAGCGGACCTTCGAGCCGTAGTAGAACGGCATCATCACCACGCCGAGGAACAACATGGCCGGCACGGCGCCGATCCAGAAGTAGTGCACCGTCGGGAGTCCGAACTGGGCGCCGTTCGCGGACATGCCGATGATCTCGACCGCGCCGAGGTTGGCCGAGATGAAGGCCAGGCCGGTGACCCAGGCGGGCAGTGAACGGCCCGAGAGGAAGAAGTCGATGCTGCTCGAGACCGAGCGCTTCGCCATGATGCCGATGCCCAGCACGAAGGCGAAGTAGAGCGCGACCAGCACGTAGTCGACCCAGTTGGCGTCGAGCCTGAGCTGAGTGTCCGCTGCCAGTACCATCGAGCCTCCCGGAGACGTATCTGCTGTGAACCGAGTCGCACGTTACTCCCTCGCAGGCGATATTCCCGGTCAGGTCCACGTTCCCTTTCTGGAGGTTTTCCATGTCGTGGTTGGTGACGGGTGGCGCGGGCTACATCGGGGCGCACGTCGTACGCGCCTTCCAGGAAGTCGGACTCGACGCCGTCGTGATCGACGACCTCTCGAGCGGTCACCGAGAGTTCGTGGAACCGGAGGTCCCGTTCGTCGAGGGAAGCATCGTCGACACCGACCTCCTCGTGCACACCATGGAGGAGCACACCGTCGAGGGTGTCGTGCACCTCGCCGGCTTCAAGTACGCCGGGGTGTCGGTCAGTCGCCCGCTGCACACCTATCAGCAGAACGTCACCGGGACCGTCAACCTGCTCGAGGCGATGCAGCGCACCGGGGTGAGCTCCATGGTGTTCTCCTCGAGCGCCGCCACCTTCGGCACCCCCGACACCGAGCTGGTCACCGAGCAGACCGCGACGCGACCCGAGTCGCCGTACGGCGAGAGCAAGCTCATCGGGGAGTGGGTCATCCGCGACCAGGCGCGTGCCACCGACCTGCGGCACACCTCCCTGCGCTACTTCAACGTGGTCGGCTCCGGGAGCAACGACCTCTACGACACCAGCCCGCACAACCTGTTCCCGATCGTGTTCGAGATGTTGATCGCCGGGAAGACGCCGCGGATCAACGGGGACGACTACGACACCCCCGACGGGACCTGCGTCCGCGACTACGTCCACGTCGGTGACCTCGCGAGCGCCCACGTGGCGGCGGCGCAGCACCTCGCCGCCGGAGACCCCCTCGAACCCGTCTACAACCTCGGCAGCGGGACGGGATCCTCGGTCCGGGAGATCATGGACGCCATCCGTGCGGTCACCGGCAACGACTTCACCCCCGAGATCGGAGCCCGTCGCGCCGGCGACCCCGACCGCATCGTCGCCACCGGGGAGCTGGCCGCCCGCGACCTCGACTGGGCCAACCGCCATTCTCTGGAGGAGATGGTGCGCTCGGCCTGGGAGGCCCGTTCCGCCCACTAGCGACCTGCGGCATGATCGGCCCATGACCACTACCGGCAGCATCACGGACCTCTTCTCCCTCGACGGCAAGGTCGCCGTCATCACCGGCGCGTCCTCGGGACTGGGCGTCGCGTTCGCCCAGGCCTTCGCGGAGGCCGGTGCCAACGTGGCCCTCGGCGCCCGGCGCGTCGACAAGCTGGGTGACACGGCCGACCTCGTCGCAGCAGCCGGGCGCAGCGCCATCAGCGTCGCGACCGACGTGGCCTCCCCCCAGGCGTGCACCGACCTCGTCGAGGCCGCGATGGCCGAGTTCGGCCGGGTCGACGTGCTCATCAACAACGCCGGCATCGGCACGGCTGTGCCCGCCACGCGCGAGACCCCCGAGCAGTTCCGCCAGGTCATCGACGTGAACCTCAACGGCTGCTTCTGGATGGCACAGGCGTGCGGGCGGGTGATGAAGCCCGGCTCCTCGATCATCAACATCTCCTCGGTCCTCGGCATCACCACCGCGGGGCTCCCCCAGGCCGCCTACGCCTCCTCGAAGGCCGGCCTGATCGGTCTCACCCGCGACCTCGCCCAGCAGTGGACCGGACGCAAGGGCATCCGGGTCAACGCCATCGCCCCTGGCTTCTTCGCCTCCGAGATGACCGACTCCTACCCGGAGGGCTACCTCGAGAGCCAGCAGTCCCGGATCCCCGTCGGTCGCAAGGGTGACCCCCGCGAGCTCGCCGCCACGGCGATCTTCCTGGCCTCCGACGCGGCCGGCTACATCACCGGCCAGACCCTCCCGGTCGACGGCGGGATGACCATCACCTGAGCCTGGCCAGTGCTCGACCCTCGGAGGCCGGACCTGCCACTGGGTGACAGCTAGAGGACGGCCCAGAGCAGGAGCGAGAGGAGGGCCAGGGCCGGGAAGAGGGCTTGGACCACTGCTGCCCGAGCCTTCGTGCGGTCGGCTGTGACCAGGACCAGGGCCGCCGCGACCATCGAGCCGAGGCCGAAGAGCAGCAGCGCGAGGGCCGGGTCCTGACCGCTGGGGAGCAGGGCGATGCCGACCGCGGCCGACTGCCCAGGACTTTGCGACACTGGAGGCATGAGCCAGCAGCAGAGCTTCCGCATCCCCACTTCCTCCCTGACCCTCGACTACCCGATGTCGCTCGCGGTCTACGGGCGCTACGAAGAGGCCCAGAAGGCCGTCGACTTCCTCTCCGACAACGAGTTCCCGGTCCAGAACTGCGTCATCGTCGGCACCGACCTCAAGCAGGTCGAGCGCGTGACGGGACGGCTGACCAACGGCAAGGTCGCCGCTGGCGGCCTGGTCTCCGGCCTGTGGATGGGCCTGTTCGTCGGCCTGGTCCTCTCGCTCTTCGGCACGGGCGGCACCTTCGCGATCATCGCCTCGACCATGCTCTTCGGTGCGGTCTTCGGCCTGGTGTTCGCGATGGCGGGCTACCTCGCCACCCGCGGGCAGCGCGACTTCACCTCGGTGACCCAGGTCGTGGCGACCCGCTACGAGGTGCTCGTCGAGCACAAGTTCGCCGAGCAGGGCCGTCAGCTCCTCGCGACGATGACCGACGCAGCCGTCTGAGACAGTTGACAGGGCTCCCTGTCAGAAGCCCTAGGGTCAGGGCATGCCCCAGCCATCGATCGCGATCATCGGCGCCGGTTTCGGCGGACTCGGCACTGCCATCGAGCTCAAGCGCGCCGGCTTCACCGATGTCACGGTCCTCGAGAAGGCAGCGGGGGTCGGCGGTGTGTGGCGCGAGAACACCTATCCGAACGCCGCCTGCGACGTGCCCTCGTCGCTGTACTCGTGGTCGTTCGCACCCAACCCCGACTGGCCGCACCGCTACTCCCGCCAGGACGAGATCCTCGCCTACATCGAGCGGACGGCCGCCGAGCAGGGCGTGCTCCACCAGGTGCGCACCGGTGTCGAGGTCGCGTCGGCGGCCTACGACGAGGGCTCCGGCTCCTGGCACCTGACCACCGACACCGGTGAGCAGATCGACACCGACGTGCTCGTCAGCGCCGTCGGCCAGCTCTCCCGTCCCTCGGTCCCGGACCTGCCCGGGCTCGACAGCTTCGCCGGCCCCGCCTTCCACTCGGCGGAGTGGGATCACGACGTCGACCTCGTGGGCCAGCGGGTCGCCGTACTCGGCACCGGCGCGAGCGCGATCCAGTTCGTGCCCGGCATCGTGCCCAGGGCCGAACACGTCACGGTGTTCCAGCGGTCGGCGCCGTACGTCGCCCCGAAGCCCGACCGGGAGTACACCAGGGCCCACGGCACGATGTTCCGACGCTTCCCGAGGACCCAGGCCTTCGGCCGGCAGCTGACGTGGCTGGTCACCGAGCAGTTCAACAAGTCGCTGATCGGGAAGACCCCGTTGAAGAAGGCCGTCGAGCTCGGTTGGCGCGCCCAGCTGCACCAGCAGGTCCGCGATCCCGAGCTGCGCGCCAAGCTCGTGCCCGACTACGAGTTCGGCTGCAAGCGGGTGCTGTTCTCCAACGACTGGTATCCCGCCCTGGCCCAGCCCCACGTCGACGTCGTCACCGAGCCGGTGATCGAGGTCCTCCCCGAAGGGGTCCGCAGCGCGGACGGCCAGGTGCACGAGGTGGACGTGATCATCTACGGCACCGGCTTCGCGGCCACCGACTTCCTCGCGCCCATCCAGGTCACAGGAACCGGCGGCGCGGACCTGCACACCCAGTGGGAGGAGGGAGCGCACGCCTATCTCGGCCTGTGTGTGCCGCGCTTCCCGAACCTGTTCCTGGTCTACGGACCCAACACCAACCTCGGTGGCAGCTCGATCATCAACATGCTCGAGGCGGCGTCGCGGGCGATCGTCACGCTCCTGCGCCACACCGAGAGCCAGGGCGCCCGCTCGGTGGCGGTGCTTCCGGAGGTGGAGCGACGCTACGACCAGGAGATCCAGGGACGCCTGCGCCACAGCGTCTGGGCCAGCTGCCACAACTGGTACCACCAGGACGGCGGGCGCATCTCCACCAACTGGCCCGGTCTCGTCGAGGAGTACCAGCGGCGCTGCGACGAGATCGACGTCAGGGACTTCGTCACGGTCTGACCCGAGGGGCCCTCACCGTCAGGGCCGTGTCAGGAAAGCCCACCCGGCCGTCAGGATCGTGTGAGGGAAGGCTCCGAGGACCTCCGGCGGGTTTCTGATGGGGGCATGAACGACTCGGTCTACATCCTCGTCCTCGCGGCGGTCTTCGCCCTCTTCTGGCTGCTCGTGAAGGCGCTGGACCGATGAGCGCCACCGACCTCGTGGGGCTCGCGGTCAGTGTGCTGGTCCTCGCCTATCTTCTGGTGGCCCTCCTCCTCCCGGAGCGTTTCTGAGATGGGCGACACCCTCGCCGTCCTCCTGCAGGTCGGCCTTGTCGTGGCGGCCCTGGCCGTGTGCCGGCGGCCGCTCGGCGACCACATGGCCCGCGTCTTCACCTCGGACCGGGACCTGCGCGTCGAACGCGTGGTCTACCGGCTGGCGGGTGTCGACGCGCGAGCCGACCAGCGGTGGCCCGTCTACGCGCGGTCCGTGCTCGCCTTCTCGCTCGTGGGAGCGCTGGTGCTCTACGGCTTGCAGCGCGTGCAGTCACACCTGCCACTGTCGCTGGGTTTCGCCGACGTGGACCCGGCGTTGGCGTTCAACACCGCGGTCTCGTTCGTCACCAACACCAACTGGCAGGCCTACTCAGGCGAGTCCACGCTGGGTCAGCTCACGCAGATGGCAGGGCTCGCCGTGCAGAACTTCGTCTCCGCCGCCGTCGGGCTCGCCGTGGCCGTCGCACTGATCCGTGGCTTCTCGCGCGGCAGGACCGACCGGATCGGAAACTTCTGGGTCGACCTCGTCCGCGGGACGGTTCGCATCCTGCTGCCGATCGCCGTCGTGGCCGCGATCGTGCTGGTGGCCACCGGGGTCGTGCAGCGCTTCGGCGAGGGGCCGGACGCCACCACCCTCTCCGGTCACATCCAGACCCTCACCGGCGGGCCCGTGGCCTCCCAGGAGGCGATCAAGGAGCTCGGCACGAACGGCGGTGGCTACTACAACGCGAACTCGGCCCACCCCTTCGAGAACCCCAACCCGTTCAGCAACGTGGTCGAGATCTTCCTGCTGCTCTTGCTCCCGGTCTGCCTGACCCGCACGTTCGGGACCCTCGTCGGCGATCGCAGGCAGGGCCTGGCGGTCCTCGCCGTCATGGGGATGCTGTGGGCGGGCGCGCTGGTGGCCGTCACCACCCTCGAGATGCACCACCCCGGCGCTGCCGCCCAGGCGGCGGGCGCCTCCATGGAGGGCAAGGAGACCCGTTTCGGCGTACCCGCCTCCGCACTGTTCGCCGTGTCCACGACCGGGACCTCGACCGGTGCCGTCAACTCCTTCCACTCCTCCTACGGCGGGGTCGCCGGTGGGGTGCTGTTGCTCAACATGGGGCTCGGAGAGGTCGCCCCGGGCGGAGTCGGATCGGGTCTCTACGGCCTGTTGGTGCTGGCGCTGCTCTCGGTGTTCGTGGCCGGGCTGATGGTCGGCCGGACACCGGAGTACCTCCGCAAGAAGGTGACCGCCCGGGAGATGAAGCTGGTGGCGTTGAGCATCCTGACCATGCCGCTGGTGGTGCTCATCGGCACCGGAATCGCGATGGCCCTGCCCGGGCCGCGGTCCTCGATGCTCAACAGCGGTCCGCACGGGCTCTCCGAGGTGCTCTACGCCTTCATGTCTGCGGGCAACAACAACGGTTCCGCGTTCGCCGGGCTGACGGCTGACACGACCTTCTTCAACGTGGCCCTGGGGCTGGCCATGCTGGTCGGAAGGTTCCTCCCGATCCTGCTCGTGCTGGCCCTGGCCGGTTCCCTGGCCCGGCAGCAGTCCGTTCCCGCCACCGAGGGCACCCTGCCCACCCACGGTCCCCTGTTCGTCTTCCTGCTCGTCGGCGTCACCGTCATCGTCGCCGGCCTCACCTTCTTCCCCGTGCTGGCACTGGGACCTCTCGCCGAAGGACTGTCATGAGCTCCCTCGCAAGCACGCACGCGCCTCGGGCAGGCGCTGGTCTGCTCGACCCACGGCAGCTGGTGGCCTCCCTGCCGGTCGCGCTGCTCAAGCTCGATCCCCGCGTGATGGTCAAGGCGCCGGTGATGTTCGTCGTCGAGGTCGGAGCGGTCTTCGCCACGGTGGCAGCCCTCCTCGACCCGGGCGTCTTCGCCTGGTCGGTCGTGGTCTGGCTCTGGCTGACCGTCGTCTTCGCCAACCTCGCGGAGGCGGTGGCCGAGGGCCGGGGGAAGGCGCAGGCAGCCACGCTGCGGCGTACCCGCATCGAGACCTCGGCATGCCGGTTGCTGGCCGACGGGACTGAGGAGCAGGTCTCGGCCTCCCGGCTCGGGCTCGGTGACATCGTCGTGGTGGTCGCCGGCGAGGTCATCCCGGGTGACGGCGACATCATCGAGGGCATCGCCAGCGTCGACGAGTCGGCGATCACCGGTGAGTCCGCGCCGGTGATCCGTGAGTCCGGTGGCGATCGGTCGTCGGTCACGGGCGGCACCCGCGTCTTGAGCGACCGGATCGCCGTACGCATCACGGCGAAGCCGGGCGAGAGCTTCATCGACCGGATGATCGCGCTCGTCGAAGGGGCAGACCGGCAGAAGACCCCGAACGAGATCGCCCTCACCATCCTGCTCTCCAGCCTGACGATCGTCTTCCTCGTCGCCACCGTGACGCTGCAGCCGTTCGCGACCTACAGCGGCGCTCCGCAGGGCGTGGTCGTGCTGGTGGCACTGCTCGTCTGCCTGATCCCCACCACCATCGGGGCACTGCTTTCCGCGATCGGGATCGCGGGCATGGACCGGCTCGTCCAGCACAACGTGCTCGCCATGTCAGGCCGCTCCGTCGAGGCCGCCGGCGACGTGAACACTCTGCTGCTCGACAAGACCGGCACCATCACGCTCGGGAACCGGCAGGCAGCCGAGTTCCTCCCGGTCGAGGGCGTCGAGATCGGCGACCTCGCCGACGCGGCGCAGCTGTCGAGCCTGGCCGACGAGACCCCCGAGGGCCGCTCGATCGTCGTGCTGGCCAAGAGTGCCCACGGGCTGCGCGAGCGATCCGCAGGTGAGCTGCCCGCGGCCGCGTTCGTACCGTTCACGGCGCAGACGCGGATGTCCGGCGTGGACCTGCCCCACCGCGTCGTGCGCAAGGGGGCGGCCGGGGCCGTGCTGGCCTGGGTGCGCGAGCAGGGTGGCAGCGGGGACGAGAGCGTCCGCAGCCTCGTTGACCGCATCTCCACCTCCGGGGGTACGCCGCTCGTGGTGGCCGAGCTCCGCGACGGACACGCTCGCGCGCTCGGGGTGGTCCACCTCAAGGACGTGGTCAAGGAGGGCATGGCAGGGCGCTTCGCCGAGATGCGCCGGATGGGCATCCGCACCGTGATGATCACCGGCGACAACCCGCAGACCGCCCGGGCCATCGCCGAGGAGGCCGGGGTCGACGACTACCTCGCGGAGGCCACGCCCGAGGACAAGATGGCGCTGATCAAGAAGGAGCAGGAGGGTGGTCGGCTGGTCGCGATGACCGGCGACGGGACCAACGACGCGCCCGCCCTGGCCCAGGCCGACGTCGGGGTCGCGATGAACAGCGGAACGTCGTCGGCCAAGGAGGCCGGCAACATGGTCGACCTCGACTCCAACCCGACGAAGCTGATCGAGATCGTGCAGATCGGCAAGCAGCTGCTCATCACCCGGGGTGCCCTGACGACGTTCTCCATCGCCAACGACGTGGCCAAGTACTTCGCGATCATCCCGGCCATGTTCGCCGGCACCTTCACCGGGCTCGACAGTCTCAACGTCATGCGGCTGGCCACCCCGGAGTCGGCGATCCTCTCCGCGGTCATCTTCAACGCGGTCGTCATCGTGGCCCTGATCCCCCTGGCCCTGCGCGGCGTCCGCTACCGACCCTCGTCCGCCGCGTCGATGCTTCGGCGCAACCTGGCCGTCTACGGCCTCGGCGGTCTGGTGGCCCCATTCGTGGGGATCAAGCTGCTCGACCTCGTCGTCTCCCAGCTCCCCGGCATGTGAGCAGAAAGGCCACCATGAAGTCCCCTGTGCAGGTTGTCGTGAGATCCATGGGTCAGTTCGCCCCCGCCGTGCGCCTGACGGTGCTCGCGACCCTCCTCCTCGGGCTCGCCTACCCCCTCCTCGTCACCGGCATCGCGCAGATCGCCATGCCCGGCCAGGCGGACGGATCGCTGGTCCGGCGCGACGGAGAGGTCGTTGGCTCCACCCTCATCGGCCAGGCGTACGACGACCCGGCGTACTTCCAGGGACGACCGTCTGCCGCTGGCGACGGCTACGACCCGCGGTCCACGGGCGCGAGCAACCTCGGGCTGGACAGCCGGGAGCTCCTCGACGAGGTGGCCGCACGCCGGGCAGCCACCGCAAAGCGTGACGGCACGGCCCCGGCCGACGTCGCGCCCGATGCCCTGCTCGCCAGCGGCTCCGGCCTGGACCCGCAGATCAGCCCGGAGTACGCCGCGCAGCAGGTCGTCCGCGTGGCCCGGGAACGGGACCTGACCACCGCGCGGGTGCGCCGGCTCGTCGAGCAGCACACGTCCGGCCGGGTGCTGGGGTTCCTCGGAGAGCCCCGGGTCGCCCTGCTCGAGCTCAACCTCGCCCTCGACGAGCGTGGCTAGCGCCGCGCCCTGGGTCAGACTGGGCACCGTGACCACCCCGTCCGTCGCACCGCGACCCCGCGGCAAGCTCCGCGTCTACCTCGGCGCAGCGCCGGGCGTGGGCAAGACCTACGCCATGCTCGGCGAGGGCAGGCGACGCCTGGAGCGCGGTACCGACGTGGTCGCGGGCTTCGTCGAGACGCACGGACGCCAGCACACGACCGAGATGATGGACGGGCTGGAGATGGTTCCCCGCCGGTCGCTGTCCTACCGGGGTGCGGCCTACGAGGAGATGGACCTCGACGCCGTGCTGGCCCGCGCCCCCCGCCTGGTGCTCGTCGACGAGCTGGCGCACACCAACATCCCGGGCTCGCGCCACGAGAAGCGGTGGCAGGACGTGGAGTCGCTGCTCGAGGCCGGCATCGACGTGATCACCACCGTCAACATCCAGCACCTCGAGTCGGTCACCGACATCGTCGAGAAGATCACCGGGGCGGTCCAGCGTGAGACCGTCCCCGATGCAGTGGTGCGGGCGGCCGACCAGATCGAGCTCCGCGACATGACGGCCGAAGCACTGCGACGCCGGCTGGCCCACGGCAACGTCTACGCGCCGGAGAAGGTCGACGCGGCGCTGGCGAACTACTTCCGGGCCGGGAACCTCAACGCGCTCCGCGAGCTGGCGCTGCTCTGGACGGCCGACCGGGTGGACGACGCGCTTCAGCAGTACCGCGAGCAGCACGACATCACCGGGATCTGGGAGGCGCGCGAGCGGGTCGTGGTCGCCCTGGCGGGTGGCCCGGAGGGGGTGACGCTGCTCCGTCGGGCGGCCCGGATCGCGGTCCGGGCAGGTGGAGACCTCCTGGCCGTGCACGTCGCGCGCTCGGACGGCCTCAACGGCGCCAGCCAGGGTGCGCTGGCCGAGCAGCAGAGGTTGGTGGAGAGGCTGGGCGGCAGCTACCACCAGGTCCTCGGCGAGGACGTGGCCGAGTCTTTGCTGACCTTCGCACGGGCGGAGAACGCCACCCAGCTCGTCCTGGGTGACAGCCGTCGCAGCCGGCTCGCCGCGCTCTTGACCGGCCCCGGCATCGGGGCCGGCACGATCCGCGCCTCGGGCGACATCGACGTGCACATCGTCACGCACCGCGACGCCGGAACCGGTGGGCCACTCCACCGCCCACGGCGCACGCTCGGTGCGCGCCGGACGACGTACGGCTACCTGCTCGCCGTCGGCGGGCCCGTCCTGGTGGCGCTGGCGCTCGCTCCTCTGCGCGGAGACGTCAACCTGGTCAGCGACATGCTGCTGTTCCTGCTGATGACCGTCGTCGTCGCGCTCGTCGGCGGCATGCGTCCGGCTCTGGTCTCCGCCGTCATCGGCTCAGCGATCCTGAACTACTTCTTCACCCCGCCCCTGCACACGTTGAGCATCAAAGACCCGAACAACGCCTTGGCCCTGTTCGTCTTCGCCGCCGTGGCGATGCTGGTCAGCTCGGTGGTCGACCTGGCCGCCCGGCGTACCCGCCAGGCCGCGCGAGCGGCCGCCGAATCGGACACGCTCGCCAACCTCGCCTCCGCGACGTTGCACGAGGGCGACACCCTGGACCTGATGCTGGGCCGCTTGCGCGAGACGTTCGCCCTGCGGGACGTGACGCTCCTGGAGCAGCACGGGGAGCGCTGGCAGGTGCTCGCCACGACCGGGGGGTCGTGCACGACCCCCGAGTCGGTCGAGACCGTCGTCCCCGCCGGCGACCACCGCGTGCTCGCCCTCCAGGGCCGGCTGCTCGAGGCCGACGACCGACGCGTGGTCACGGCCTTCGCCGCCCAGGTGGCTGTCGTCGTGGACCGGATGTCTCTGCGCGACCAGGCTGCGGAGGCCGCCGGGCTCGCCCAGATCGACCGCACCCGTACGGCGCTCCTCGCCGCCGTCGGCCATGACCTGCGCACCCCGCTGGCCGCTGCCAAGGCCTCGATCAGCACCCTGCGCAGCACGGACCTCGACCTCAGCCCCGAGGACACCGCCGAGCTGGTGGAGACCGCCGACGAGTCCCTGGACCGCCTCACGAAGCTGATCGAGAACCTCCTGGACATGAGCCGGCTCCAGGCAGGCGCGCTGGCCGTGCACCCACGTCAGGTTGCGATCGCGGAGGTGGTCGCGACCGCTCTCGACGACCTCGGTGAGGAGGCGGGCCAGGTGGTGGTCGAGGTGCCGGACGCGCTGCCCGCGGTGCTCGCCGATGCCGGGCTCCTCGAACGGGTCCTGGTCAACCTGATCGCCAACGCGCTGCGCTTCTCGACCGACGGGCACCCGCCCCGGCTCACCGCGGCCAGCCTCGGGGAGCACGTCGAGGTGAGGGTCGTCGACCGGGGGCCTGGCATCCCGCCCGACCAGCGCGACGAGGTGTTCCTGCCGTTCCAGCGCCTCGGCGACACGGACAACACCACGGGGGTCGGCCTGGGCCTGGCTCTCTCGCGAGGACTCACCGAGGCCATGGGCGGGGCCCTCGAGGCCGAGGACACTCCCGGTGGTGGACTCACGATGGTGGTGCGGCTCGCGCAGGGCGAGCCGTCCGGGGTGACCCCCGCACCCGGCCTCCGTGAGCGGGCAGAGATCGCTTCGCAGGAGGAGGTGTCGAGGTGACCCGCGTGCTGGTGGTCGACGACGAGCCCCAGATCGTGCGGGCCCTGGCCATCAACCTCCGCACCCGTGGGTACGACGTCCGCACCGCCGGTTCGGGGGGCGAGGCGCTGGCGGTCGCCGCGGCCCATGGTCCCGACCTCGTCGTCCTGGACCTCGGGTTGCCCGACATGGACGGCACCGAGGTCATCGCCGGGCTGCGCGGCTGGACGAGCGCCCCGATCCTGGTGCTGTCGGGCCGATCCGACAGCATCGACAAGGTCGAGGCCCTCGACGCCGGAGCCGACGACTACGTGACCAAGCCCTTCGCGATGGACGAGCTGCTGGCCCGGATGCGCGCGATGGTGCGCCGCGCCGCTCCGCTCGACGCCGAGGTACCGGTCGTCACGCTCGGCGAGACGACCATCGACCTTGTGGCCCGGAGGGTGACGCGGCACGACGAGGAGGTCCGACTCACGCCGACCGAGTGGCACCTGCTCGAGGTGCTCGTGCGTCACCCCGGCCGGCTGCTGAGCCAGAAGAAGCTGCTGGCCGAGGTCTGGGGCCCCGGTTACGAGAACGCCCACGGCAACCTGCGCCTGTACATGGGCCAGCTCAGGCGCAAGCTCGAGCCCGATCCCCGTCGTCCGCGGTACCTGCTGAACGAACCGGGCATGGGCTACCGTTTCGAGCCGTGACCGCCCCCTGCGCGCCTACCGGGTGCTGCTGGCCCTGCTGGGCTTCAGCGCCCTCGTCACCGAGGTGGCAGTCCTCGTCGAGCGCGACCTGTTCGACCCCGGCAACTTCTTCAGCTTCTTCACCGTCGAGGGCAACGCCTTCGCGGTCGGCGTGCTCCTCGTCTCCGCGGTCGCCCCGAAAAGTCGGACCCTGGAGATGTTCCGGGGGGCGGTGACGAGGGTCGGCCCCAGAGCGGCGCTGATCGGAGACGTTGCTCACACGGCCCGCGGACGTTGGCGGTGAGCCGTTCGTGGGTACGGGGGGACCACTCATCTTCCAGGAGGCCTCCCCATGCAGCTGCCCCGCGAGCGCGGACCGATCAGCAGGCACGTCATCGAAACGCTGGTGACCGACCAGCCCGAGGCGCCGTCGCTCGCGCTCGGGCCGGACCCGGTGATCGCTGACGCCGATGCGCAGCTGGCCCTGTGGATGATCTACGAGCTGCACTACCGCGGCTTCGACGGCGTCGCGGCCGACCGTGAGTGGGACCTCGGACTGCTGAGGCTGCGTCGTGACCTCGAGCGCCGGTTCGAGCAGGAGCTCCGTGACGGGACGCGCGACCTGCTCGAGGTGGTCCCCCCTGACGGTGACGTCGGACCGCAGCTGCTGGACCTGGTCGCCGCCGACGACAGCCCCTCCCCCGCGGCGTTCCTGCAGCGCAAGGCGTCTCGCGCGCAGCTGCTCGACTACCTGCGGGAGCGCAGCGTCCAACAGCTCAAGGAGTCCGACGCCCAGTCGTTCGTGCTTCCACGCCTCGAGGGTCCTGCGAAGGCAGCCCTCGCCGAGCTGCAGTACGACGAGTACGGCGGCGGACGTCCGGAGCGCCTGCACGCCACCATGTACGCCGACGCCCTGGCCGCAGCCGGACTCGACCCGACCTACGGCGCCTACATCGACGAGGTCTCGGCCCTCAGCCTCGCCTGCACCAACGTCACGACGATGTTCGGGCTCAACCGACGTCTGCGTGGTGCGGCCATGGGACACCTGGCGGCGTTCGAGGCGTCCAGCTCGGTTCCCTCGCGCAAGATCGCGGCCGGGATCGAGCGAGTGGGTCTCTCGGCGACAGTCTCGGCGTACTTCCACGAGCACGTCGAGGCGGACGCCGTCCACGAGCACGTGGCGTCCAGGGACATCTGCGGCAACATGGTCGCCGACGACCCTGTCCTGCGTGACGACGTCATGTTCGGGGCGGCCAGCTGTCTGCTCCTCGACTCCCTGTCGGGCGGCGAGCTGCTGCACCGCTGGACCTCCGAGCTGGAGCAGGCCTCGTGAGCCAGGTCGTCGCGGCCCCCGGTGTGGAGGTCCGCGCCTGTCCGGGGGGACCGCTGCTGGTGCGCGGGGCCGAGACGGTGCTGGACGACGAGGGTGTGGAGCACGCCGTCTCGCGGCCCGTGGTCGCCGTGTGCGCGTGCGGGAAGTCGTCGCGCAAGCCCTGGTGCGACAGCACCCACAAGGCGATCCGATGACCGACCTCGTGCGCGAGACCATGGACTTCGGCGGCCTGCAGATCTCGTTCGACGAGCGGGTGCTGCGCCCTCGCGCCTGGACCGAGCACCAGTCCCGCTGGGCCGCCGACCTGCTGCCCGGCCTGCCCGAGGGCGACGTCCTCGAGCTCTGCTCCGGGGCAGGTCAGATCGGGCTGCTGGCCGTCGCTGACTCCGGCCGACGGCTCGTGTGTGTCGACGTCAATCCGGTGGCGGCCCAGCTCACGCTGGCCAACGCGTTCAAGGCCGGGCTGTGGGCCCGCGTCGAGATGCGTCTGGGCCTGATCGGCGAGGTGCTCTTCGCGGAGGAGAGGTTCCCGCTGATCATCGCCGACCCACCCTGGGTCCCCCGGGGACAGACGCAGCGGTTCCCCGAGGACCCGTTGCTCGCGATCGACGGCGGTGACGACGGACTGACGGTGGTGCGGGAGTGCCTGGCCGCCATCGAGACCCACCTCGCCGACCGCGGGGTCGCCCTCCTCCAGCTCGGGCCGCACGACCAGGTGGCTGCGGTCACGGGCCTCCTGGAGGGCACCGGGCTGATCCCCGGGGAGAGCCGGGAGCACGGCGACCACGGCACCTTGCTGCGCATCGACCGGCGCGGCTGAGCCGCTTTCCCACCCCTGCCCGGGGAATGTTTCGACCCCGGCACCCGCTTGAGACTAGGTCCGAACCTCCAGTGAAAGAGGGATTCACCCGATGAGCAACGAGAACCTCGCAGCACCGTCCGGCACCTTCTCCCTCGGCGGAGACCTTCCCGTCGTACGTCTGGGATATGGCACCATGCAGCTCCCCGGCGAAGGCGTCTGGGGTCCGCCGAAGAACCACGACGAGGCCATCCGGGTGCTGCGGCGGGCGGTCGAGGTGGGCGTGACGTTCTTCGACACCGCCGACTCCTACGGTCCCTACGTGGCCGAGGACCTGCTCCGCGAGGCCCTGCACCCGTACGCCGACGACGTCGTGATCGCCACCAAGGCCGGTCTGACTCGCCAGGGTCCCGGAGAGTGGACCCCGCTGGGCAACCCGGCCTACCTCCGCCAGGAGGTCGAGATGAGCCTGCGCCGGCTCGACGTGGAGCGCATCGACCTGTTCCAGCTGCACCGCATCGACGCGAACTACCCGACCGCCGACCAGGTCGGCGAGCTGAAGGCGCTGCAGGACGAGGGCAAGATCCGTCACATCGGCCTCTCCGAGGTGAGCGTCGCCGAGCTGCAGGAGGCCCAGAAGACCGCGGAGATCGTGTCCGTGCAGAACCTCTACAACCTCGCCAAGCGCGACTCCGAGGAGCTGCTCGACCACTGCACCAAGGAGAACATCGCGTTCATCCCGTGGTTCCCGCTGGCGACCGGCGCGCTCTCCAAGGACGACGGCCCGCTCGCGGACGCGGCCAAGGAGCACGACGCCACGCCCTCACAGCTGGCCCTGGCCTGGTTGCTCCAGCGCTCGCCGGTGATGCTGCCGATCCCCGGCACCTCGAGCATCGACCACCTGGAGTCCAACACCGCCGCGGCGAGCATCGAGCTGACCGAAGCGGAGTTCAAGGCCCTGGAGGCTGCTGCCTGAGCACGAGCAGACCTGCACCATGATGCGAGAGCGGCGTCCACCTTCGGTGGGCGCCGCTCTCGTGTCTGCGGCGCCCGGGCGTCCCTCGTGTCTGCATGCGGAACCTGCGGACTCTGCTGGTCAGGTGGCACCCCAGAGGGCTTTCATGGGAGTGGACAGTCATCCGCGCCCGCCGGGCTCGGGCCATCGCCTGGCGGGACGCCGGAAGGACCCGGTCTTCGACGGCACGCCTGTCCCTGGGAAAGGACAGCGCGATGAGCGAAGAGCAGGTGGCGCCGGAGACGAAAGGTGTCGCAGTCGAGCTTCTGGCCACCGTCGATCTCGGCCCCGAGATCCAGGGGATGGAAGGTCGCCAGCTTCGGATGCGAAAGGTGACCATCGAGCCGGGAGGAGTCTTCGGCCCGGTTCACGGACACCAGGACAGACCGGGGATCGTCTACATCCTGCAGGGAACGATCACCGATCATCGAGAAGGGATCACCACGGACTACGGGCCGGGTGTGGGCTGGCCCGAGGACCGCAACACCCTCCACTGGCTCGAGAACACCGGGACGGTTGCGGCGGTGGAGATCTCGGTGGATGTAGTCAGGATCGACTAGGCGCGTTCGGGTTCTCGGCCTTGCTCGACGGTCGATCCCGGCCAGCGTCGACGCTGGCCCTCCACGGCACCGGGTCCAGCACCCGCAGAGCCGGTACGCCCTCCATCGCGATCCCGCAACGGGCACCCAGGCGCGCCTCCAGCGCCTTGACGTCGGCGCACACCTGCGGGTGCGACATCACGAAAGCGAACACCTGCAGGTCGACCTCGAAGTGACCCAGCCCGCCGACACTGTCCAGCGCCTTCCCCGCGAGGTAGGCAGACCGTCAGGGTGACGTCGCGTGGCACCGCTGCCAGAGCAGAGGTCACCGACGTCCGCTCCGGGTTGTCCTCGAGCAGCCGCCGGACCTGCTGCGGCTCGACAGTCACGTGCAGCAGGGTGACCGCCAACAGGTCTGGGGGCGGGCCATCGAGCCTCGCGACCGGTTCGACCGTGGCCGGGTGGGGCCCCGAGACTGCCGGCGTCGCCGTCAGTCGCCGGCATCACCCAGATCGCGGCGCGACACCCGCCGCTTCTTTCCGACCCTCCTCAACACCGCCCACGGTTCGCGCACAGCGCGACCGTTGCGACGGTCCTTGTGAGGCTTACAGAGCTGGCAGCCCTTGTGCTGCCGATGAGAGGAATGAGCCATCGATGGCTCTCCGTTCCGTGACCAACACCCGCCACGGAGGGCGGGGTGGGTTCCCTGCGGTGCTCATGAGAAGACGCTACTCCGCGTGTACACCGGTTTGAGTCGGAGTCCGGACGTGCCAGAATTGCGGGTCGTGCCGAGATCCGGTCAACGCCCTGCGGGTTGGCCCGCGTGACCTTTCGGACATACCGAGGCCCGCCGTCGCCAACGACGTCCGAAGGACTATCAGTTCGAGGTCGTCGGTGCGGTGTTCACGCCTGCGCGGCATCCGCGCGGTCCCAACTGATCGTCCTTAAGGCGCGGCCGCGCGTTCGCAGCGGCGTTGAGAGGAGGCAGTGCAGAGGAGCGCAGCGTCGCTGACGCTGGGACGGGCCTGCGTCCGCCGCGAACTGCCTCCGGTGTGGCACGGAGTCACGGCGACAGGTGGGCGCACGCTTCTGCCGCTGTCGGCGCGCCTGCGGGTCATCGGACAAGGGGTAGCTCGAGGTGGGTGCTGCTCCACTGCACCAGGTCGTCCAGGTCGTCCAGGTCGTCGGCAGGGCCGTGCTCACGCAGGACGACGAGCGCGGCCCGGCTGGAAGCCTTGCCGTCGGCCGCGTCGTGGTCCCGGAAGGCGCGTTCTCGTGACGTGAAGCGTCGCAGCTATGCGTCAAGGACAGCCCTGGAGACAAGCTCGCCGACTCCACGCAGGTCGCGCACAGCCGGCACTGCCGCACCGAAGTCGTCGGCGTTCCCTCGCGGCAGAGTCGTCTGCCTACCGTCGTCCTGGGTGGAGCTGAGGGGATTCGAACCCCTGACCCCTTGCATGCCATGCAAGTGCGCTACCAACTGCGCCACAGCCCCATCGCCCTGTGTTCAGGCAACGCGGGGAATCTTAGCCAACGCCCGACGCGGACGCTAATCGGGGGGCAGGGTCACGACGCTCTGGTTGTACGCCGACAGTCGCAACCGTCCCGGCCCGGTCTCTGCGAGCGTCGCCCAGGCACAGTTGCGCATGGCCTCCAGGCCACCGGCGGCCTCGACCGGCCAGCCCAGGACCCCTGCGATGACGACCCGAAGAGACGCTCCGTGGGTCACGACCACGGCCGTCTCGCCCTCCCCCAGTCGCTCCAGCACCTCGCCGAAGGCCGGGAGCACACGCGTGGCGAGCTCGTCGGGGGTCTCGGCCCCCGGGACCTGGACGTGGGCATGGACGTCCCACCAGCCCTCGAACTCGACGCCCATGCGCTGGCCGAACTCGGCCAAGGTCAACCCGGTGCGCTCACCGAGGTCGTACTCACGCCACCGGGCGTCCTCGACGGCGCTCAGGCCGGTCTCCTTCTCCAGGAACGCGGCGGTCTCCCGGGCGCGGGCCAGGTCGCTGGAGACGAGCAGCGCGGGCTCGTAGGCGGCGACCACCGGGGCCATCGCCTCCGCCTGTGCACGGCCGGTGTCGTCGAGGCCGATGTCGGTGTGCCCCTGGGCCCGGCCCTCGGCGTTCCAGGCCGTCTGCCCGTGCCGGACGAGCACGACCCGGCGACTGCGCCCGGTGTGTTCCACGAGAGCCTGGCCGGGGTCGGCGCTCAGCTCAGCGTCCACGGCCGGAGGTGACGTCCGCGGGCAGCTTGATCACCGGGCAGTCGCGCCACAGACGTTCGAGGGCGTAGAACTCGCGCTCCTCGGTGTGCTGGACGTGCACCACGATCTCGGCGTAGTCGATGAGCACCCAGCGGCCGTCACGCTCGCCCTCCCGGCGTACGGGCTTGGCGCCGATCTCGCGCAGCCTGTCCTCGATCTCGTCGACGATGGACTTGACCTGACGCTCGTTGGTGGCCGAGGCCAGCAGGAACGCGTCGGTGATCACGAGCTGCTCACTGACGTCGAAGGCCAGGATGTTCTCGGCCAGCTTGTCCGAGGCGGCCCGCGCTGCGGCGTACACCAGCTCGATGGCGTGTTCGGTTGCGGTCATGCGGAGTGCACCTTCGTCGAGTAGAGGTTGTGCTTGGCGATGTACTGCACCACGCCGTCGGGGACGAGGTACCAGACCGGCTCGCCCTTGGCCCGGCGCTCCCGGCACTCGGTCGAGGAGATGGCCAGGGCCGGTATCTCGAGCATCGTCACACGGTCGCTGGGGATCCCGTCCAGCGTGCTCGGACTCGTCTCGTAGCCCGGGCGGGTGCACCCGACGAAGCAGGCCAGACCGAACAGCTCCTCGGCGTCACGCCAGGTGAAGATCTCGGCCAGGGCGTCGGCACCGGTGATGAAGTAGAGGTCCGCCTCGGGCAGTCGCTCCGCGAGGTCGCGCAGCGTGTCGATGGTGTACGTCGGCCCCGGCCGGTCGATGTCGACGCGCGAGACCGTGAACCGGGGGTTGGAGGCCGTCGCCACCACGGTCATCAGGTAGCGGTGCTCGGCCGGAGAGACATCGCGCTCCGACTTCTGCCACGGTTCGCCGGTCGGCACGAAGACGACCTCGTCGAGCTCGAACCACGCCTGGACCTCACTGGCCGCGACGAGGTGGCCGTGGTGGATCGGGTCGAAGGTTCCGCCCATCACGCCGACCCGCCGCCTGGGGGTCAGGGACTGGTCCACGAGGTCTGCGGCCTCGTCCCCGGAGACCCTTCGGGGAGTGCCGGCAGGTGTCGTGCTCAGGAGTGCTCGCGTCCCTTGCCGAAGGCCAGCATCGCGAAGACCATGGCCAGCAGGAACAGCAGGGCACCACCGCCGATGAGGAAGGGCGCGACACCGGCACCCTCTTCGGCGGCCAGTGGCAGCAGCATGAGACTCAGCATGGCCCACAGCCTATCCGCACCGGAACCTGCGCACGCCTCCGGAGGTCGGGCGGCTCAGCGGAAGATCATCCCCACACCCAACAGCCAGGCCCAGAAGAACAGCGTGCGGCCGACCAGCCCGGCGATGAAGAAGACGACGACGTTCATCCGCAAGGTCCCGGCGACCATCGCCATCGCGAAGAACGGCGGGAAACCGATGGCGGCCGAGACGAAGGTGAGCAGCCCGCTCATGATCGGCCGGCCCTGGACGTAGGTGCGCCAGCGCTCGAACTGGGCCTGGCGCTTGGGGGTGTCCATCCGCTTCCTGAGCCAAGGGATGTCGAGGGCGCCGAGCGAGAGGTAGTACCAGACCAGCTTCCCCAGGTTCTGGCCGAAGGACCCGACGAAGGCCAGGCTCAGCGCCGAGTGCTGCTGGGAGTTGGCGTACAGCACGGAGATGTAGGCCTCCATGTTGAAGATCGGGATGACCGCGGAGATCGCACCGAACCCGAAGGTCAGCCAGAACAGCTTCACCTGACGTGGCCCGACCCGGTGACGACGTACTTGGTCGACGTCATCTCCGGCAGGCCCATCGGTCCGCGCGCGTGCAGCTTCTGGGTCGAGATGCCGATCTCGGCACCGAACCCGAACTCTCCCCCGTCGGTGAAACGGGTCGAGGCGTTCACCAGCACGGCCGCGGAGTCGACCGCGGCCACGAAGGTCTGGGCGTGGGACTGGGAGTCGGTGACGATCGCGTCCGAGTGCGCCGACGAGTACTGCCGGATGTGCGCGACGGCAGCGTCGAGGGAGGGTGACGACGGCGGCGGAGATCTCCAGGGCGAGGTACTCCGTCCCCCAGTCCTCCTCCGTCGCCGGGACCACACCTTCCTGGGCTGCGAAGGTCCGGTCGCCGTGGACCAGGACACCCGCCTCCTGCAGGGCACGGGTGATGCGGGGCACGAACGAGGCCGCGACGTCCTCGTGCACCAACAGCGACTCAGCCGCGTTGCACACCGAGGTGCGGTGGGTCTTCGCGTTGAGGACGATGCGTTCGGCCATGTCGAGGTCGGCCGCGGAGTCGACGTAGACGTGGCAGTTGCCCACGCCGGTCTCGATCACCGGCACGGTCGACTCCTCGACCACCGAGGCGATCAATCCGGCCCCGCCGCGTGGGATGAGCACGTCGACGAGCCCTCGGGCCCGCATCAGCTCCTTGACCGACTCGTGGCCCTCGCCCGGGACCATCTGGACCACGTCCTCGGGCAGCCCGGACTCGCCTGCTGCCCGGCGCAGCGCGGCGACGATGGCGGTGTTGGACCTCCTGGCGCTGGAGGACCCGCGGAGGAGCACCGCGTTGCCGCTCTTGAGGCAGATGCCGGCGGCGTCGGCGGTGACGTTGGGTCGGGCCTCGTAGATGATGCCGACCACCCCGAACGGCACTCGGACCTGACGCAGCTGCAGGCCGTTGGCCAGGGTCGAGCCCCGGAGGACCTCGCCGACCGGGTCGGGCAGACCGGCCACGTCGCGAAGGCCCTGGGCCATTGCCGCGAGCCGGGCCTCGTCGAGGCGCAGCCGATCCAGGAGGTGCTCGTGAGTGCCACCGGCCCGGGCCGTGTCGAGGTCCGCCGCGTTCGCGGCCAGGATCCCACCCGCGTCGGCCAGCAGGGCCCTGGCCATGAGCTCGAGGGCGCCGTCCTTCGTGGCCCGGGTGGCCAGCGCCAGTTCCCTCGAGGCTGCGCGGGAGCGCGTCGCCACAGCGGTGAAGGCGGACTGTGGCATGGCACCAGCCTAACCAGCGGCAGCCGCCGCGCGTCAGGCGCGTCGGCCGAGGGCGCCCCGGGTCTCGCGGAGGTCCTTCTCGACGATCTCGAGACCGACGACCTCCCAGCTGGGAAGCCTCGCCGACTCCCGGTGCTCGTTCCACAGGCGCATGGCGAGCGAGGCCACGTCCAACATGTTCTGACCCTCGTCCCAGAACTGGATCTCGACCGAGCTCGCGGTGGAGATGACCGAGTCGAGGAACTGGTGCTCGTCGTTGAGACGCTGCATCGCGCCACGGATGATCAGAGGTTCCACGGGATCCCCGGAGAGGGTCAAGGTCACGTGCCAGTGACGTACGGCCTGGTTCACTCAGCTCCCCCTCGGGCACCGGGCACCTCACCCGGCTGGCCCAAGTGTCCACGAAGTGGACGTCCGCGCGAAGGGAAACCCGACAATCGCTCCGGTAGGTCTCAGAGCACGATCAGGTCGTCACGGTGCACGACCTCGCGCTCGTACGCCGCTCCGAGCTCACGGGCCAGGTCTCGGGTCGAACGACCCAGCAGGCCGGGGAGCTCCTCGGCGTCGTAGTTGGTGAAACCGCGAGCCACCACCCGGCCCCGCTGGTCGACGAGGTCGACGGGGTCGCCGGCGACGAACCCGCCCGCCACCTCGGTGATGCCTGCAGGCAGCAGCGACGCCCGCCGCTCCGCGACCGCTCGCACCGCTCCCTCGTCGAGGACGATCCGCCCCTTCGCGTCGGTCGCGTGGGCCAGCCAGAGGAGCCGGCTCGGACGACGACGGCCGGTGGGGTGGAACAGGGTGCCGGTGGCCTCCCCCGCGAGGGCGGACCGGGCATGGGCCATGTCGGTGAGCACCACCGGGATGCCGGCCCCGGTGGCGATGCGAGCGGCCTCGAGCTTGGTGGCCATGCCGCCCGTGCCGACACCGGACGCGCCGGCCTTGCCGATGCGGACGGCCTCGAGATCGCTGCCGTCGACCACGTCGGTGACCAGGGTGCTGGCCGGGTGGGAGGGCGGGGCGTCGTAGAGCCCGTCGACGTCGGAGAGCAGCACCAGCAGGTCTGCGTGGACGAGGTGGGCCACCAGGGCGGCGAGGCGGTCGTTGTCCCCGAACCGGATCTCCGTGGTCGCGACGGTGTCGTTCTCGTTGACGATGGGCACGACCCCGAGCTCGAGCAGCTTGTCGAAGGTGCGCTGTGCGTTGCGGTAGTGGCTGCGCCGGGTGACGTCGTCCAGGGTCAGCAGCACCTGGCCGGTCACCTGGCCGTGCCGGGCGAACTCCTCGGTGTAGCGGTGCACCAGGAGCCCCTGACCCACGGATGCGGCTGCCTGCTGCCGGGCCAGGTCGCGCGGTCGACGCTTGAACGCCAACGGGGACAGCCCCGCCGCGATCGCACCCGAGGAGACCAGGACCAGGTCGGCGCCTCGTGCTCGGACACCGATCAGGCTGTCCACGAGACGACGCACGAGCTCAGGGTCGATCCCCCCGGCGGCGGTCGTCAGCGACGAGGAACCGACCTTGACCACGACCCGCGTGGCACTGGTCAGGGCGTCGCGGCTCATGCCTCGTCCTCGTCCTCGCTGTCGAAGCTCGGCTGGTCGGAGGACTGGTGGCCGGAGGGGGCGTCGCTGTGGGCCGGGTCGTAGGTGGCCGGGTCGTCGAGACGGCGAGCCACGTCGGCCCGGACCTCGGTCTCACCACGTTCGGGCATGAGCTCGTCGATCGCCCGGCGGCGACCGGCGGCCGGCCGGTCCTCGCGCAGGCGCTGGTCCTCGCCGCGTCGGCCGAGCATCTGCGCACCCGCGTCGATGCCGGGCTTGAAGTCGAAGACCACGGCGTTGGCGGGATCGCCGATGAGCACGGGGTCACCCTCCACCGCACCCATCCCGACGAGCTTCGCCTCGACGCCGAGCCGGTTGAGCCGGTCCGCGAGGAAGCCCACCGCCTCCTCGTTGCCGAAGTCGGTCTGCCGGATCCAGCGCTCGGGCTTCTCGCCGCGGACGCGCCACCCGTCCACGCCGTCCTCGGTGCGGGCAGGCTTGATGGTGAACTCGGTGCCACCGCTGAGCGACTTCGGCCGGATGACGATGCGGGTCGTCTCCTTGACCGGCTCCTGGGCGCGTCGCGCAGCCACGATGCCGGCCATCGCGAACATCAGCTCGCGCAGCCCCTCGTGGCTGGAGGCACTCACCGCGAAGACCTTCCACCCCTTGGCGGCGATGTCCTCGGTGACGAGATCGGCCATGTCACGTCCGTCGGGAACATCCACCTTGTTCAGTGCGACGAGCCGGGGCCGGTCCTCGAGGCCGCCGTACCGCTGCAGCTCCTGCTCGATGACCTCCAGGTCACCCAGCGGGTTGCGGCCCGGCTCCATCGTGGCCAGGTCCACGACGTGCACGATCGCGGCGCAGCGCTCGATGTGGCGCAGGAAGTCGTGTCCGAGGCCGCGGCCCTCGCTGGCACCCTCGATGAGACCGGGTACGTCGGCGACGGTGAAGGTGGTGTCGCCGGCCTTCACCACGCCGAGGTTGGGGACGAGCGTGGTGAACGGGTAGTCCGCGATCTTGGGCCGGGCGCGGGACAAAGCGGCGATCAGGCTGGACTTGCCGGCGCTGGGAAAGCCCACCAGACCGACGTCGGCCACGACCTTGAGCTCGAAGCGGACGACGAGGTCGTCGCCCGGCTCCCCGAGCAGGGCGAAGCCCGGGGCCTTGCGCTTGGCGGAGGCGAGGGCAGCGTTGCCGAGTCCGCCGCGACCCCCCTGGGCGATCACCATCTCCGTGCCGGGGCCGACCAGGTCGGCCAGCACGGCACCGGACTCGTCGGTCACGACGGTGCCGTCAGGGACCGGCAGCACCATGTCCTCACCGTGGGAGCCGTTGCGGTGGGCTCCCGCACCATGACCCCCGTGGGGAGCGACGCGCTGGGCGCTGTGGTGGTAGTCGATCAAGGTGGTGACGTCGGGATCGACGCGCAGGATGACCGAGCCACCCGGACCACCGTTGCCGCCGTCGGGGCCACCGAGCGGCTTGAACTTCTCGCGGTGGACAGAGGCGACCCCGTGGCCTCCGCGGCCGGCGACGATGTGCAGCGTCACCCGGTCGACGAACGTGGGCACTGCCATGGTCAAGCTCCTTGTCGAACGTGTGGTGGTCGGGAGGCGCTCGGTGGCGCCGCTCCCCGACCCCCGGGAATCGAGAAACACGAAGGGCGCTCCCGATGGTCTCAGGAACGCCCTCGTTGGTGGATCAGTAGCCGGTGGTGAAGGGTTACTCCCCCGAGACCTGACCGGCCGGCGCGATGTTGACGACTCGACGTCCGCGCTTGGTGCCGAACTCGACGTTGCCCGCGACCAGCGCGAACAACGTGTCGTCGCCGCCGCGGCCGACGCCGCTGCCCGGGTGGAAGTGGGTGCCCCGCTGGCGGACGATGATCTCGCCCGCGTTGACCAGCTGGCCGCCGTACCGCTTCACGCCGAGGCGCTGGGAGTTGGAGTCGCGACCGTTCTTGGTCGACGCTGCACCCTTTTTGTGAGCCATGAACTGTCCTTGAGGTGAATGCTGACGCGAGTCAGACGCTGATGTCGGTGACCTTGACCTGGGTGTACTTCTGACGGTGACCCTGGCGCTTCTTGTATCCGGTCTTGTTCTTGAACTTCTGGATCACGATCTTGGGACCCTTGGTCCGGCCGAGGACCTCGACGGTCACTCCAGCCTTGTCCAGGCCGGTCGCGGTGACCTGGTCGCCGTCGACGACCATGACGACGGGGAGGGTCAGCGACTCACCTACACCGGTCTCGATCTTGTCGATCTCGATGACATCGCCCACAGCAACCTTCTGCTGCTTGCTGCCAGCGCGCACAACTGCGTACACGGCGGACTCACTCTCCTCGGGTCTACTACGACGTTGAAAGTCTCAGACTGCGTCAGCGCACTTCCACCGACGACGAGCGTCGGGGGCGCGATCCGCGCAGATGGTTGGGTGTGCGTGAGCACACCGAGGGTCAACTTTACGGGCACGCAGGTCGCAGGGTCAAAACGACCCCCACCACCGGGCGCCTGACTGCCCCTCCCAGCGTACTTCTGGCTCTCATCGCTTGCGTGATCCCTTGCGCTTGACGGGCACGTGCGACAGCGAGAACCCGTTGTCGGATCCCTCGTCGCCCTCCTCGGTGTCCTCGCCGGTGTCGTCGTGCGACTCACCGGTGTCGGACTCGTCGCGGGGCCACGTCGGGTCGGGAGTGTCGCCGGGCTCGACCGGGATGTGGACCGGCTCGGCCGAGGGCAGGGCCTCCCGACCGGCACCGGAGGTGGGGGCCGCATCGCCCAGTGTGCTGGGCGGACCGGCCGGGCGTCTCGCCGTACGCCGCCGGGTGGTCGTGACCACCCGAGGTGAGGCCGGCGGGGCGACAGGCTCCTCCGCGGGCGTCACCTCTGCCTCCGGGGCAGCCGGGGCCACCTCGGCAGAGGTCGACTCGGACGGGACGACCTGCGGCTCGGGACTGGTGCCGGTGGGTCTGCCGAACCCGGACTGATCGACCTCGACCTGGGGCTCGGTCTCGGGCACCGGCCCGTCCTCGACCTGGGGCTCGACCTGGGGCTCGCGACCTGGGGCTCGCGACCTGAGTCTGCGCCGGGGCTGGGGCCTCGTCGGGGGCGGCCGGAGCCTGGTTCTGGTCCCCCTCGTCAGCGTTCGCGCCGTCGTCGTCCTGCTTCTCCTGCGGACGGATCTTGGCCAGGTCCGCGGGTGACGGCTTGACCGCCGCTGGCCCGCCGTTGCCCCCGCCGTTTCCGTTGCCGCTACCGCCACCGTTGCCGTTGCCGTCGTTGCCTCGGGCACCTCCGCGGTTGCGACCGCTCCGGCCGCGACCGCGGCCCCGCGAGTCGTCGTCGTCGGGACCGGTACCGGCCTCGACCGGGTGCTCGTGCACGACCAGGCCGCGCCCCTTGCAGGCGTCGCAGTCGGTGCTGAAGGCCTCGACGAGACCGGTGCCGATGCGCTTGCGCGTCATCTGGACCAGGCCCAGCGAGGTGACCTCGGCCACCTGGTGGCGGGTCCGGTCGCGTCCGAGGCACTCGACCAGACGACGCAGCACGAGGTCGCGGTTGGACTCCAGGACCATGTCGATGAAGTCGATGACGATGATGCCGCCGATGTCGCGCAGCCGGAGCTGGCGCACCATCTCCTCGGCGGCCTCCAGGTTGTTCTTGGTCACCGTCTCCTCGAGGTTGCCGCCCGAGCCGGTGAACTTGCCGGTGTTGACGTCGACCACGGTCATCGCCTCGGTGCGGTCGATCACGAGCGAGCCACCGGAGGGCAGCCAGACCTTGCGGTCCAGTCCCTTGGCGATCTGCTCGTCGACGCGGTAGGTCGCGAACAGGTCCTTGTTGTTCTCGCCCGGCTCGAAGCGCTCGAGGCGCTCCTGCAGGTCGGGCGCGACGTGGGAGACGTAGTTGGAGACGAGGTCCCAGGCGTCGTCACCCTGGACGACCAGCTTGCCGAAGTCCTCGGTGAACAGGTCGCGGACGACCTTGAGGGTGAGGTCGGGCTCGCCGTAGAGCATCTGCGGCGACTTGCCGGCCTTGACCTTCTCCTCGATGTCGGCCCAGCGAGCAGTCAGCCGCTCGACGTCGAGGGTCAGCTCCTCCTCCGAGGCGCCCTCGGCGGCGGTGCGGACGATGACGCCCGCGGTCTCCGGGACGATCTTCTTCAGCAGCGTCTTGAGGCGGTTGCGCTCGGTGTCGGGCAGCTTGCGCGAGATCCCGGAGGTGTTGCCGTCCGGCACGTAGACCAGGAAGCGTCCCGGGAGGCTGATCTGCCCGGTCAGACGAGCACCCTTGTGGCCGA
This sequence comes from uncultured Actinomycetota bacterium, assembly GCA_963843775.1. Lineage (GTDB taxonomy): Bacteria > Actinomycetota > Actinomycetes > Propionibacteriales > Nocardioidaceae > Marmoricola. The sequence continues at coordinate 591,792 of CAWJLT010000008.1, read as the reverse complement.
CGGGGTCCTTGCTGACCTGCACCAGGATCGTCTGGCCCGAGGACAGCACGGACTCGATCTTGCGCTGCTGTCCGTCCTTGTGGCCGACGGCGGCCCAGTTGACCTCACCGGCGTAGATCACGGCGTTGCGGCCCTTGCCGATGTCGACGAACGCCGCCTCCATCGAGGGGAGCACGTTCTGCACGCGTCCGAGGTAGATGTTGCCGATCAGCGAGGTCTGCGACTCCCGCGCGACGTAGTGCTCGACGAGCACCTTGTCCTCGAGTACGCCGATCTGGGTCAGGTCTTCCTTCTGCCGGATGACCATGACGCGGTCGACGGCCTCGCGACGGGCCAGGAACTCCGCTTCGCTGACGATCGGGGCGCGGCGGCGGCCGGCCTCCCGACCCTCGCGGCGACGCTGCTTCTTGGCCTCGAGGCGGGTCGAGCCGCCGATGCTGGTGATCTCGTCCTCGGGGTTGCGCGGCTTGCGTGCACGCTGGCCACCGCCGCCTCCCGCGTTGCCGTTGCCGTTGCCGTTGCCGGAGTCGTCCCCCGAGCCGTCACTCTCGTCGCCGGTGCGGCGGCGCCTGCGACGCCGGCGCGACCCAGTGCCGTCGCCGTCCCCGTCGCCGTCCCCGTTCGAGTCCCCACCGGGGTCCCGGTTGGAGTCCCGGTTCGAGTCCCGGTTCGAGTCACCGTCCTGGCCGCGACCGGTCTCCCGGCCGCTGCTGCCGCGGGACTCGCTGCCGCCGTCCTCGGAGTCGTCGGAATCCTCGGAGGAGTCGTCCCCGTTGTTGTCGCTGTCGCCGTCCGAGGGCTTGCGCCGACGACGGCCACCACGACGGCGACGGCGACGGGCGCCGCCCTCGCCCTCGCTCGAGTCGTCGTCAGAGTCGTCCTGGTCGTCGGTCTCAGGGGTCTCGTCGTCGGTGTCCTCGGCGTCGGAGGCCTTGCCGCGCTGGCCCGACCGCCCGCCCCGGCCGCGACCGCGTCCGCCTCGCTGGCTGCGGTCGTCGCCGGTCCCAGTGCCGGTCTCGGTGCCGGTCTCAGTGCCGGTCTCGGTGCTGGATTCCTGGTGCTGGATTCCTGGGTGCTGGATTCCTGGGTGCTCGCGTCTGAGGAACCGGCGTCCGGGGTCTCGCCCTTCTGCTCCGGGACCGCCGCCGCCTCGTGGTCGGTGGCCGCGTCCTCGGCGGGTGCCTTGGGGGCCGCCGAGACCTTGCGGGTGGTCCGCTTGCGCGGCGCGGCAGTCCTCGCCTCAGGCGCCTGGAAGAGGACGGCCGGGGCAGCGGCGGGTGATGCGCTGGAGGCCCCGTCGACGGTGGACCCGATCTCGAGTCCGGCCAGCGGCGCGTCCCCGGTTTCCTCGGGAGTCGCGTCGGGACCCGGCTCGGCAGCTGTGCCAGCGTCTGCTTCTGGGGCGACCGCGCGCTTGGTGGTCCGCTTCCTGGCCGCTGCCTTCTTCTTGGGCTTCTCGACCGGGGTCTCACCCTCGCCCTCGACAGGCAGGTCGGAGATCGCGTCGATCGGCGCGTCGGGCTCAGCGGCGGCGGACTTGGCGGTCTTGCGCGCCGCCGTCTTCTTCGCGGCCGTCTTCTTGGCCGGAGCCTTGGCGGCCCTCTTGGCCGCCGTCTTGCGCGCCGGCTTCTCGGCGGGGACGGATTCGGCCCCGGGCGTGTCGGCATCCGTGTCGGTGTCCGTGGGAGCCTGGGGTGCGGCGTCAGCCGGAGACTCGAGTGGGGAGCCCGGCGGCGTGTCCGGGGCTCCGGAGACCGGTGCTGCGCCTGCCTCGTCGTTGTTGTCGGTGGTGGTCGGGTCGTTGTCGAGCACTGGTGACTCCTAGTGCACGTCGTCCGGTTGGGTTCCTCGCGACGGTGCTGGTCGGGCGTACCACGCAGCGAGGATCCACTGCGGTGTGCGCCAAAAGCCTTCGGTCGGCGGCGACATCCCCCGCGCCTTCGCGTCGAATGGACTCCTCGTCGGCACCAACCGCGGTCGCAGGGCACTCACGTCAGTGGAGCTGTCACCTTCACTGACCAGCCGCGTCGCGGTCGGGTGCCAATGGATCACCCACCGTGCCGCCTTCACCATCCAACGGCCCCTGCGCCAACCGCTGCTGGAGGGCTGCGGTGACGCGAAGACCTGAAGTCTCGTGAAGAGCGGCGAGAACGTCGTCGGGTCTCACGGACGGCGAGCCGTGCCGCAGGACCACGTCGAGTATCGCACACGAGGCTTCCCGGGACGCCGCTTCCGCCAGGGCCACGGACACGATCGCCGCCCGAGCGTCGAAGCTGCGGACCCCCTTCTTGGTCATTCGCTCGACGATGACCTCGTTCGTGGCGAGCAGCGCCTCGACTGCGGGAAGGGCGAGGTCGACGGGCGTGTCGATCAACGTGATGCGCCACCAGGAGGCCTGCAGGCGGTCCGCCAGCGAGTCGCCGGCGCTGGCCACGACCTCGATGACGTCGAGCCCGTCGGGCAGTGCCTCGTCGATGTCGGCGTGGGCCTGGGCCGGGTCGACGACCGCGGCGAGGGCGATCTCGACGTACTCCGCCTCGCTCGCCGACCCCATCGGAGCAGCACCCATGTAGGAGATCCTGGGGTGGGGGTTGAACCCCGACGAGTAGGCCATCGGGATGCGGGCCCGGAACACGGCGCGCTCGAAGGCTCGGCTGAAGTCACGGTGACTGGTGAACCTGAGCCGACCGCGTTTGGCGTAGTGCAGGCGAAGCCGCTGCACCGGCGGGGCCTGTTGCTCTGGCTGGCTGCGCTTGTCGGGGCTGGGCACCCGCAGACCCTAACGGCCACGGTCCCCGGTCCTGCCCTCGAGAGCACCTACGATGACGATTCGCTCGAGCCATCCACCGCACCAGAGGGGACGACATGACCGCGGAACCCGAGGACCTGAAGGTCTTGTACGGCAACCGCTTCGGCTCCGAGGAGGTCCAGCGCACCGACCTCTGGCAGGTGCTGTGCCGAGACTTCTTCCAGAGATGGGTGCCGCACGACGCAGTCGTGCTGGACGTCGCGGCCGGTCACTGCGAGTTCATCAACAACATCGAGGCCGGGCGGCGCATCGCCGTCGACCTGAACCCCGACGTGCTGGTCCGGGCGGGGCAGGGCGTCGAGGCGTTCATCTCCCGCTCCGACGCCATGACGGACATCGAGTCGGCCTCCGTCGACCGCGTCTTCATCAGCAACTTCTTCGAGCACATCACCCGCGAGGTCATCGTCGCGACCCTGCTCGAGGTGAGGCGGGTCCTCAGGCCGGGCGGCAAGGTCCTCGTCCTGCAGCCGAACGTGCGCTACTGCGCCCGCGACTACTGGATGTTCTTCGACCACATCACCCCGATCGACGACCGGGCGCTGGTGGAGGCCTTCCGGGCGACCGGGTTCGACGTCGAGCTCAACCTCCCGCGCTTCCTTCCCTACACGACCAAGAGCCGTCTCCCGAGCGGACCCAGGCTGGTCAAGCTCTACCTCAGGGTCCCGCTGGCATGGCGGTTCCTGGGCGCCCAGGCCTTCATGGTCGGCCGGCCCCGCCCCGCGGAGTGAGAAGTGCGGGTCGACCTAGAGCCGGCCGTCCTCCACGGCATGGGTGACCCACGGGATGACCTCGTCGAGCATCTCCTCGAGCGAGGTCGTGCACTCGAAGCCGAGCACTCGCTTGCTCTTCTCCACGTCGGGGACGCGCCTCTGGACGTCGTACTCGTAGGCGGGGTCGTGGACCAGCGCCAGCGGGGCGTCGCCCTTGATCTTGCGCCAGATCACCGCGGCGAGCTCTCGCACGCTCGTCGACTCCGCCGTGGAGATGTTGAAGTCCTCGTTGAAGGCAGCGGGTTGACTCATGCACTCGACGATGCCGCGAGCGAGGTCGCCGCCGTAGGTGTAGTGCCGGATCTGGTTGCCCTCGCCGAGGATGTGCAGCGGGTCCTGTCCCTTGACGATCTTCTGGACGAGGTCGGGGACCACGTGGCTCATGGCCAGCTTCACGTTGCCGGAGTCGACCTCGACGTCACCGAGGGCGCGCCCCTCGCCGACGCCGACGCAGTTGAACGGGCGCACGATCGTGTAGGGCAGCTGGTACTGGTCCCAGGCCGCCTTGGCGAAGTACTCGACGGCCAGCTTCTGGAAGCCGTAGGACGACAGCGGCGGTGGGATCTTCCGTTCGTCACCCTCGACCGAGGGCCAGTGATCGGTGGACTCGAAGACCATCGAGCTCGACAGGTAGGTCACCTTCTTCAGCCTGCCGCTGCGGTGGGCCTCGATGGCGGCGTCGCACTCCGAGGCCATGATGCGCTCGTTGGTGGCGAGCAGGTCGTAGGCGTAGGCGTGGAAGTAGGAGATGCCCCCGATGAGCGCCGCACCGGCGACGAAGTGGTCGCAGCCCGAGAGCAGCTTGGTCATCAGCTGCACGTCGCGGGCGTCGTCCTCGACGAAGTCGTAGTCGGGGTGGCTGTCGTAGGACTTCACCACGGGGCCGTACTTGGAGTAGTTGTCGATGCCGACGACGCCGTAGCCGCGGCTCAGCAGCTCCTCGACGACATAGCCGCCGATGAAGCCGGCGGAACCGGAGACGAGGACCTTCTCTTTGTCACTCACGAGAGCTGCGGCTTCCTTCGGGATCGTTGTTCAGGACCGCGATCCTCGCAGCCCGGCTCCTCACCTGCTCGAGGGTCAACCGCGGCCCGAAGGCGAATCGGTACCAGCGCAGGTACTTCGGGATCCAGGCCTTGAGCTCGAACTTGGACTCGCCGAACTCACGGTCCAGCCAGATGGTGGGAAGCTCGGCCACCGGGAGGCGGAGCCGACGAGCCTTGGCGGTGAGCTCCAGCCCGATCTCGAAGCCACTGCGGCTGTGGATGCCGACCTCGCGGACGAACTCGGAGGAGTAGGCCTTGAAGCTGTTGGTCGCGTCCCTGGTGCCGACGCGCCCGAACGTCCCCAGGGACCGTCCGGCCCCGCGCGAGAGCATCCCCTTGAGCATGGGTCCACCCACCTGCTGGCCGCCCGAGCTGTACCGCGAGGCGGCCGCCACCACCACCCCGCGCTCGACCAACCGGGCCAGGGCGTCGATCTGCCGAGGGTCGTCGCTGCCATCGGCCATGGTCACGACCACCACGGGGTTCGTGACCTGGTCCACCCCGTAGCGGATGGCAGCAGCCGGTCCACGGCCATAGGTGTTCACCACGACCCGGAGCCGGGGGTCTCTCTGCGCAAGGGCCTCGACCGCAGCGACGGTCGTGTCCTCGGGGAAGTCGACGACGACGATGACCTCGACCTCGGAGTCGACCGCCTCCACGATGCGTTCCAGGACGGGGACGATCGCCTCTCCCTCGTCGTAGGCCGGGATCACCACCGAGACAGCCAGGCTCATACCGCGCTCCCCTGGCCCCGGAGGTTCCACACGTCCACGACGGGAAGGTCTGTCTCGAGGTCGCGGTAGACCTGGTGCGGCGCACCCAGCACCAGCAGGTCACACTCGGCGAGCACCCGTTCGAGCGGGACCAGGCTCTGGTCGACGGTGACGTAGGGGTCCGTGCACAGGACCTCGCGGGCGCGGAACTCCAGGATGCGCTTGAGCTTGTAGGACAGGCTCGAGCGGATGTCGTCACTCCCACCCTTGAACGCCATCCCGAGGACGCCGACCTTGAGGTTGGCGAGGTCGTGCTCCCTCTCGAGGTGGGAGACGACGTAGAGGGGAAGACCCTCGTTGACGAGCATCGCCGCGTGTCCCAGCACGAAGGAGTTGTCGGTGAAGGCTGCCAGCTGCATCGTGTCCTTGAGCAGGCACGGCCCCGCCGCGAAGCCCGCGCCCGGCATGTCGGCGGCCCGGGGGTAGTCGTGGGCGAGCGCGCTGCGGATGCGGTCGAAGTCGAGGTCGTGGTCGTTGGCCATCTCGTAGAACTGGTTGGCCGCAGCGAACTTGATGTAGCGCCAGGTGTTGGTGAACAGCTTGGCCAGCTCGGCCTCCTCGGGCTCGAGCTCGACGATGGTCCCGGTCAGGACCCGGAACAGGGCGGCCGCACGGTCGCGCACCTCCTGGGTCCGGCCCGAGACGATCTGGGGCAGCGTGAACAGCTCCGTCATCGCCTTGCCCTCCGCGATCCGCTCCGGGCAGAAGGCCACGTCCACGGCGAGCCCGAGGTCGTGGAACATCCGCTCCACACGACGGGTCACGCCCGGGTAGACGGTGCTGCGCAGCACCAGCAGCTGCCCGTCGTGGAAGTGCTGGGTGGCCTGGGCCAGGGCCCGGGTCACGGCGTGCGGGTTGGGGTTGAGGTGCTCGTCGACCGGAGTGCCGATCACGACGACCACGACGTCCGCAGCCGAGATGATGGCAGCATCGGTGCTGGCCGAGAGACGTCCGTCCTCGATCACCCGCTCGAGCACTGGTCCCGCGCCCTCCTCCTGGAAGGGGAGTCCACCGCTCTGCACGAGCTTCACGGCCGCCTCGTCGACGTCGTAGATGCCCACGTTCAGCCCACGGTCCGCGAAGGCGATGGCCAGGGGCAGACCCACGTGTCCGCAGCCGCCCACCACGACGACGTCGTAGCTCGCCTCCTCCCCACCCGGGGAGTCGAGGACCGCCCGGTCGCTGAGGCTCGTCATCCCTGTCACCCTCCGCACCACCGGTCCCACCCGGTCGGGCGAGGTCATGGCGGAACGCTACGGGGTCGGAGGCCCGGCTCGCTGGTCAACCGCGGACTGTCGCCCGGACTTCATCAGGGTCGACGGGTAGACCGTGCCCACCCGTTGCCCGTCGAGCCACGTGGTGAGGCGGTCCGCCTCGACCTCCAGTGCACGGGTGGCGTCGGCGCCGACGTCGTGCCGGAGCACCACCGAGACCACCCCGTCGTCGTCCTGGATCCAGCACCCCACCACCTGTCCAGCCCACCACGCGGTGGTACCGGCGTTGCCGTTGCGGTCGAAGAGGTGGGACACGTCGTCCTCGGCCAGGTAGAAGCCCCGCTGCTTCCAGCCCATGACCGTGGGGTCGAGCACCGGGAGAAGCGCCGCCCACGGCTCGGGCTCCGGGACGTCGTCCAGGTCGTCGGGCAGCAGGTAGCCCACGCCGGTGGTGAGCGCGACCTCGACGGCGCCGAGCTCGTCCAGGGCACGGCGTACGACGCCCTTGGTCGCGCCCAACCACCAGACCAGGTCAGCCTCGGTGCCTGGCCCGAAGGTGCGCAGCCAGCGCTCGACCAGCGCCAGGTAGCCCGACGCGGAGTCGTCCGGCTGTGGTGTCGCCCCCAGCCACTCCTCGGTCGACGTCCAGCGGGGACGGGAGCTGCGCCAGTCGCCGGCGTTCTGGCCGCGGACGATCCGGCCGCTCGCGCCGAGGGTGCTCATCAGACGGGGCGCGACCGGAAAGCTGCCGCCGTAGCTCTTGCCGGGGCTCATCTCGAGCCGCTGGGACAGCTCGGGCATGCGCTCGCGAAGCTCTGCGGTCGTGGCTGGTCCGTCGTCCAGGGCCTCGAGCACGGCCTCCGACATCCTCCTCACCCAGGCGGGACCGTCATCGGAGAGACCGTTGCCCTCGACCTCCTTGGCGAGCCGGGTCGCGAGCTGGAGAGCCACCCGCTCCGAGGCACTCCCCCAGACCGCCGGCAGCAGGTGGCGCGGGAAGACGAACAGGGTGCGCCGCATGGCGAGCTGCTTGACGACGTCACGGTCGTCGTAGAGCGCATGGTCGATCTCCGCGCGCGAGGCCGAGGAGCGCGCGTGCGCCGAGAGATAGACGCTGGCCGGCTCGGTCGCGTGCAGGCAGGTCATCGCCGCGACCACCTCGGCGACCGAACCGACGCGGGCCGAGAGTGCGTGCCGCGTGCCCAGTCGGGATCGTCGCTGGCTGTCGCTGACGCGCTGCATGACGCGATCCTCGCAGCCCGCACAGACACGAGGGCCCGGACTCCAGGTCGGGCGGACCCCGTGCGACGCCGACGCGATGTCCTCCGGCACGATGCTGCAGTGACCCTCACCTCGCAGACCCGGGCGCAGCGTGCCCTGGTGGTGGGGGGCATCGTCGTGCTGGCCTTCAACCTGCGGCCGGCCGCCGTCAGCGTCGGCCCGGTGCTCGGGGACGTCAGGGACGGGCTCGCCATGTCCGCCAGCCAGACCGGTGTGCTGACCTCGCTCCCGGTGCTCGCGTTCGCCGTCTTCGGCGCCCTGGCCCCCCGGTTGGCCCGCCTGGTCGGGGTGCACCGGCTGACGCTCGGCGCCCTCCTGTGCCTGGTCGTGGGTCTCGCGACCCGATCCCAGGTGTCCTCGGTCTCGGCCTTCCTGGTGCTCTCGTTGCTCGCCCTGGCCGGCATGGCCTCGGCCAACGTGCTGCTGCCCTCCCTGGTGAAGCTGCACTTCCCGAACCACGTCGGGCTGATGACCTCGATCTACTCGACCGCGCTCGCCCTGGGCCTCACGTCGGCCTCCGTGCTGACGGTGCCGATCAGCGAGGCCGGCACCGGCTGGCGCGACGGCTTGTTCTTCTGGTCGCTGACCGCGGGGATCGCCGTACTCCCCTGGTTGGGCCTCGTCGTGCACGACCGCAGGGCGGGGGAGGTCGAGGGGGCGGTGGGCTTGCTCGCCGTCGGCCGCACCCGCCTGGGGTGGTTGCTGGCGCTGCTCTTCGGCCTGCAGTCGTTGCAGGCCTACTCGATCTTCGGGTGGTTCGCCGAGCTCTACCAGGACGCCGGCTTCTCCGCGCACTCGGCCGGGTTGCTCCTCGGGGTGATCACCGGGGTGAGCATCCCGCTGTCGTTCGTGATCCCCTCGGTGGTGGCGCGGCTCGAGAACCAGACGGTGCTGATGTGCACGGTGATGGGGTGCTACCCGATCGGCTACCTGGGACTGATCATCGCGCCCCACGGTGGCGCCGTGGTGTGGGCGGTCTTCGTGGGCATCGGCACGACCACGTTCCCGCTCGTCCTGACGCTGATCGGCCTACGGGCCCGGACACCGAACGGCACGGCGGCCCTCTCCGGGTTCGCCCAGGCCACGGGCTACCTGATCGCCGGGGCGGGGCCTTTCGGCGTCGGCGTGCTGCGCGACCTCTCGAACGGGTGGACCGTGCCGTTGCTGGTCCTGCTGGCTCTCACCGTCCCGCAGCTGATGGTGGGTGTGGCGGTGTCGCGCCCGGCCTACATCGAGGACCAGCTGGCCCCCGCGGGACGCGACACCGCGCACTGACTCATCCGGTCATCGCGGGACGCGGACCACCGTGCCCGGAGCCGAGGGACCACTCCCCAGGGTGCCGACGTAGAGCTTGTGGCGCGTGGCCTCCACCGAGACCGGGTTGGCGATGTTCAGCGCCGTCCTGCGCCCACCCCTGCCGAGCTGGGTGATCTTGCCGCTGAAGAGCTCGGAGACGTAGATCTTGCCCCTGGCGACGGCCAGGTTGGTGGCGCCGAGGAACCCGGTCGCGACTCGCGAGACCGCTCCTCGCCTGGAGATCTTGTAGACCGACCCCCGGGCCCCCAGGGCCGGGCTCTCAGGTCCACCCGGGAGGGTCGAGACGAGCAGGGATCCCCTCGGTCCGCGTTCCACGTCGGTGGGGACCGACTCGAAGGCGTAGGTGACACCGGCGCAGCTGGGAACGCCGAGTCCGGTGGCCTGCGCCGAGGTGAACGTGATCGGCTGTCGCGGGAGCACGGCGATCGTGGAGATGCCGCCCCTCGGACCGACCCGGAGGATGGCGTTGACACCGGCGTCGGCGAGCGCGAACGCGCCGCCCGCGAGCGGCGCCAGCTGGTAGGGGTGGGAGTCCACGGCCCCCTTGTAGGTGGCAGGTCCTCCCGTCAGCCCGGCCAGCGCGGTGTTGCACGTCGGGTTCCCGCCGGCGATCACCCCGTAGGTGATGTTCCGGTCCGGGTTCACCCTCTTCTCGTAGGCGAGGATGTCGGCCACGACCGGGGCGTGATGCCCGCGGACGAAGGTGACCCGCTGCGGCGCGGAGCCCATGGGGCTGCCACTCGCGATCGCCATGGTCCTGCCGCTGCGGGTGAACTCGACCCCGGCGACGTCAACCACCCTGCGGACGACCCTGGGACCCTTGCGGGTGATCTTGCTGATCGTCCCCGCGCCACCGTCGGCGTAGTAGACCGTGCCCTTGCGGCGCGCGATCTGGAACGGGGCCCCGACCCCGTTGGCGATGACGCGGTCGCCGGAGGGCCCCTCGCTGGATCGGGTGGCTGGCGCAGCGCCGGCCGTCGAGGTCGAGACGAGGACCATCGCGCCGGTCACGGCGGTCAGGGCTAGCGTGGTTCTGCTCAGGATTCGCATGCGGCACTCCCGGTTGGACGCGGACCGGGCGGATCCGCGGTCCGGCGGCAGTCCCCACGACCGCCGTGCTTCGGGACGCTACTCACCAACGGACCCAGCCGTCAGTGGCTGTTCCGTATTGTCTGGTCGGCGGTCTGTACCAGCACGGCCGGCACCGAGGCCCGCCCTCAGAACCCGTGCTCAGACCACGCTCAGGGGCAGCAGGCTCTGACCCGTCGGGCCGATCTGGATGTCGGTGCCCATCTCCGGGCACACGCCGCAGTCGTAGCAGGGCGTCCAGCGGCAGTCCTCGACGTCGACGGAGTCCGGGTCGAGCGCATCCTCCCAGTCCTGCCACAGCCAGTCCTTGTCGAGACCCGAGTCGAGGTGGTCCCAGGGCAGCACCTCGGCGTACCCCCGCTCTCGGGTGGTGAACCAGTCGAGGTCGACGCCGGTCCCGGCCAGCCCGCTCTCGGCCGCCGCGATCCACCGGTCGTAGGAGAAGTGCTCGCTCCATCCGTCGAACCGGGCGCCCGCACGCCAGACCTGCTCGACGACGCGCCCCACCCGGCGGTCCCCGCGCGACAGCAGTCCCTCGATGATGCCGGGCTTGCCGTCGTGGTAGCGGAAACCGATCGCACGGCCGAACTTCTTGTCCGAGCGAACCGTCTCGCGGAGCTTGCGCAGTCGCTCGTCGGTCGTCTCGACGTCGAGCTGGGAGGCCCACTGGAAGGGGGTGTGCGGCTTCGGGACGAACCCACCGATCGACACCGTGCAGCGGATGTCGTTGTGCCCGGCGACCTTGCGCCCCTCGGCGATCACCTTCTTGGCCAGGTCCGCGATGGCCAGGACGTCCTCGTCGGTCTCGGTGGGCAGACCGCACATGAAGTAGAGCTTCACCTGGCGCCAGCCGTGGGAGTACGCCGCGGAGACCGTGCGGATGAGGTCCTCCTCGGTGACCATCTTGTTGATCACCTTGCGCATGCGCTCGGACCCGCCCTCGGGGGCGAAGGTCAGCCCCGAGCGGCGTCCGTTGCGGGAGAACTCGTTGGCCAGGGTGATGTTGAAGGCATCCACCCGGGTGCTGGGCAGCGAGAGGGACACGTTGGTGCCTTCGTAACGGTCCGCCAGCCCCTTCGCGACCTCACCGATCTCGGTGTGGTCGGCGCTCGAGAGCGAGAGCAGGCCGACCTCCTCGAAACCGGACTTGCGGATGCCGTTCTCCACCATGTCGGCGATCGTGGTGATCGAGCGCTCGCGCACGGGCCGGGTGATCATCCCGGCCTGGCAGAACCGGCAGCCACGAGTGCAGCCGCGGAAGATCTCCACGCTGAACCGCTCGTGCACCGTCTCGGCCAGCGGCACGAGCGGGTTGCGGGGGTAGGGCCACGCGTCGAGATCCATCAGGGTGTGCTTGCGCACGCGATCGGGCACACCGGGCCGGTTGGGCAGCACCCCGAGCAGGGCACCGTCGGGACCGTAGGCCACGTCGTAGAACTTCGGGATGTAGACGCCACCGCTGGCAGCGAGCCGCAGCAGGACGCCGTCACGACCGCCGGGCCGACCCTCGTTCTTCCACTCCCGGAAGACCTCGGTGATCGCGAGCACGATCTCCTCGCCGTCGCCGAGGACGATGGCGTCGACGAAGTCGGCGACCGGCTCGGGGTTGAAGGCGGAGTGGCCGCCGGCGAGCACGACCGGGTCGTCCTCGGTGCGGTCGACCGCGTGCAGCGGGATGCCCGCGAGGTCGAGGGCGGTGAGCATGTTGGTGTAGCCGAGCTCGGTGGCGAAGGAGATACCGAAGAGGTCGAAGCCCTTGACCGGTCGGTGTCCGTCGACGGTGAACTGCGGGATCCCCTCCTCGCGCATCAACGTCTCCATGTCCGGCCACACCGAGTACGTGCGCTCGGCGAGGACACCCTCACGCTCGTTGAGGACCTCGTAGAGGATCTGGACGCCCTGGTTGGGCAACCCCACCTCGTAGGCGTCGGGGTACATCAGGGCCCAGCGGACGTCGGTGTCCTCCCACGCCTTGTGGACGGAGTTCAGCTCACCTCCGACGTACTGGATCGGCTTCTGGACACGGGCCAGGTGCGGCTCCAGCGTGGCGAAGACTGACTCACCAGGTGAGACGGACATGCATGAACCTTCCACTAAGTGGGGATGTACCAGTTTACGTGCTTGCCCAGGTGCGTGCTGACCCGAGTCGAAGGGGGGATCGGGTGCCCGAGTATGCCCTCGCATGGCGTCCTTCCCGACGCCTCTCGGTCCGGTCCATGTGGGCGATGTGGCTGGTGTGCCTGGTCGCGACCCCTGGGGCCCTGATCCTGCAACACGCTACCTCCTTGCAGGTCGGCAGGATCAGCTCCATCCACGGGGACAGCCTCATCGCGTTCCTCTGGATCCTGCTCGCGTGGTCGTGGCCGGTACGCCGGGCGCGCCGCCAGATGGTGGCCCTCACCGTCGCGCTCGCGTTCGGCGCCCACGTCCTGACCACGGTGGCGATCGACGGGGACCCGCTCGGCGCGGCCCGGGTGGCCCTGGCGACCGTCGTGCAGGCGGCCGTGACGCTGGCGCTCTACCGATGGCGGATCGGGGACGACAACCTCGCCCCTCACCGCCCCACCGACATCGTCGACCTCGCCCTGTCCAGCGTGGTCGGCGCACTGGTGGTCATCCCGCTCGCGCCTGGCCCGGGCATCTGGCTCGACAGCACCACCCTCGAACTCCTCTGGTGGACGGTCCTGAGCACCACCTACGTCTTCGTCGGCGGCGCCTGCCTCATGCTGCTGGTCCAGCGCCGACCCCGCACCGAGGCCATCCCGACGCGCGTCATGGACGTCTACCTCCAGCTGCTCGTCACCGGCCTCTGCCTCGGCGCCGTCTTCACGTTCAGCGAGCTCCCGCTGACCTGGATCGTGATGCTCCCGGCGATCTGGGCCGGCCTCAGCCTGGGCCCCTGGACCTCGGCGGCCTACAGCCTCACCGTCATCCTGGCGGTCGTCGTCGCGCAGGCACTTCCGGTGGCCGACGACACCTACGGGACCTCGGACCTGACCAGCGTCCTCCTGCTCGACACCTTGATGACCGCGTTCGTGTTCGTGGTCCTGCTTCTCTCGCTGGTGCGCGACCAGAGGGCCCACCTCGCGGGGGAGGTCGTACGCCGGCGCCAGGAGGCCCTCGACCAGGCGGGCCTGCTCGGCACCGTGTTCGAGTCGATCAACGAGGCGCTGGTCCTGATGGACACCGAGGGCGTCGTACAGCTGCACAACGCGGCTGCCGTGCAGATCCTGGGGCGGGAGAAGCTCACCGCGGAGCCCGGTCGGTGGCTGCGCCGGATGACCGAACGGCCTTCGTTCAGCTACTCCTACAACCGCGACGGCTCCGAGGACGGTGTCCGGATCCTCGCCGTCCAGCTTGCCTCCGTGCAGTACGCCGGGTCCGACAGCGTCGTGGCCATCGTCCGGGACGTGACCACCGAGCAGCGTCGCATCGAGGAGCTGGCCAGCTTCGCCGCCGTCGCCGCTCACGACCTCAAGAGTCCCCTCGCAGCCGTCCAGGGGTGGATGGAGGTGGCAGAGGACGCACTCGGCAGTGACCCGGGGGTCGCCCAGCAGGCTCTTGCGCGAGGCCGCCATGCCACCGACCGGATGTCCCAGGAGATCGAGGACTGGCTCACCTACAACGTCGCCCGGGAGGGCGTGGTGCAACCCGAGCCGATCGCACTCCAGCCGTACGTCGACGCGCTAGCGGCCACCTTCCCGGGCGCGGACTTCGACATCCACGCGCCCGACACCGTGATGGTCGACCCGACCCTGCTCCGACACCTGCTCGCCAACCTCGTCGGCAACGCCGTGAAGTACACCCTCCCCGGCGAGACACCGTCGGTGGCGGTGCGCAGCCGCGCCAGCGACGACCGTGCCTGGGTGTGCCTCTACGTCGTCGACGCCGGCATCGGCATCCCCGAGGGCGAGGAGGTCACCATCTTCGAGCCGTTCAGGAGGGCTTCCTCGGTGCAGGGCGCCTATGAGGGCTCCGGCCTCGGCCTCGCGCTGTGCAAGCGCATCGTCCGACGCCATGGCGGTCTGATCACGGCCCAGCGGAACGAGGGCCCGGGAACCACGATCACGGTGACTCTCCCCCGCGGCTGAGGACCCGGCACACCGATCCGTGGTCGACCTCGCGGCCCGGTCGGCCACCCTGGACGACACCACTGGTCAATCCCCGGATATCGATACGAGCAACCCCTCTCCTGCCTAGACTTACCCGGAGGAAATGGGGCAAATGCCACGGGCCAGTGAGGTAGCCGACTACGCGTCTCCGCACGTTGGTGCGGAAGCGCCTACCGGCCTGTCCGGGCGACGCCTCCTCTCCTGCTTCGCCTTCGCGTCCGTGTGCTACCTGATCGCCCCCTGGATGGGACTCGACAGCCGCACGGTCGACCCGCGTATCGCCGAGGTCTGGCCCCCGGGCGGGGTCGGGTTCGTGCTGCTCACCACGGTGTGGCTGGCCGGCCGGCGCTTCGTCGGCGCCACGCTCGCTGCCATGTTCCTCGTCTTCGCGAGCACGGCCGTGGCGATGGGCTACGACCCGCCTGTCGCGATCTGGCTGGCGCTGACCGGTGTCGGCCAGCCCGTGCTCATGATCTGGCTCTACCGGCGGCGCCTGTCGCACGAGGGCTGGGCACCCCGGGTCCCCCACGACGTGGCTGCCCTGCTGCTGGCGGCGGTGAGCTCCTCGATCCTGCTCGGCGTCATCGGCGGGTTCCCGTCCATGACACCCGACATGCTGCCGTCCAAGGTGCTGCTGTGGTGGGTGCTGCGCAACACGGTGTTCTGCTTCGTCGGTGGTGTGACCTTCATGGTGATGTTCTACTCGTCACGATCGACGATCCTGCCTCCGAGCTCCTGGCTCAACCGGGTCGGTCTGGTCGGCACCGCCGCCGTGTGTGTCTACGGCACCTACTACGACCCGTCGTTGCCACTGTCCTGGCTGCTGATCGTGCCGAGCGTGTGGGGCGGGCTGACCCTCACCGTGCGGGGCACCGGCTACCTCGGCATCACGATCGCCCTGCTCGCCACGGCCATGACCTACCTGCCCCAGAACGCCTTCGGTTACTCCGGGATCCTCCCCGCGTCCTCGATCGTGGACCTGCTCGTCATCGCCAGCACCACCTTCGCCCTGCTGCTGACCCTGATGCGACAGGAGCGAGGCGAGCTGATCTACGAGCTCGACCGCAAGGGCGCCGAGTCAGAGACCCAGCGGCGAGTGCTCGAGACGGTCTTCAACTCGATGACCGACGGCGTGATCATCGTCAACGACTCCGAGGTCTCGTTGTACAACAGCGCCGCTCGGCAGCTTCTCGCCCGCCCGATCCCGCGGGGACGCCCCGAGTCGTGGGCCGAGACGTTCGGCCTCGCCAGCCCTGACGGCGCCCCCCTCGACGACGACGACCTGCGCCAGGGCCTCTTCGCCCAGGACCGGGCGACCCACGCCAAGTCGCTCGAGGTCCTCGTCGGGCACGACGACACCGCACGGATCCTGGACGTGACCGCGCAGCCGCTCGGCGACCTGGCCACGCCTTCGACCGTCGTCATGCTCCACGACATCACCGCGCAGCGCGCCAGGCTCCGCGAGCTGAGCAACTTCGCCGGGATGGTGGCCCACGACCTGCGGGGACCCTTGACCGTCCTCGACGGCTGGCTCGAGGTCGTCCAGGACAGCGATGGCCCCGACGGCGAGCAGCTCGTGGAGGACGCGCTGTCGAAGGCGCGTGACGCCAGCAGGCGGATGCGCCAGGTCATCGAGGACTGGCTCAACTACACCGTTGTCCAGAACGGTCAGCTGCGACCCGATGCGGTCAAGCTCGACGAGGTCGCCAGCGAGATCATCGAGAGTCGACGGGCGCTCTGGTCCGACGGGGCCGAACCGCGCTTCGAGCTCGACCTCCGGCACAGCGTGGAGGCCGACCCGGGTCTGCTCCGGCAGCTGCTGGACAACCTGGTCGGCAACGCCATCAAGTACACCGCTCCCGACCAGGCGCCCTTCGTGCAGATCTGCTCCGAGCGCGACGTGGAGCCCGGCTGGATCCGGGTGAACGTCGTGGACCGTGGCATCGGCATCCCCGAGGGCGAGGGAGAGCTCATCTTCGAGGAGTTCCACCGTGGACCTGTCGAAGGACGCTCAGCCGGCACGGGACTGGGTCTGGCCCTGACCCGGCGCATCGTGGGACTGCACGGCGGCGCGCTCTCCGCGAGGCGGAACCCCGGAGGGGGCTCCACCTTCACCTTCACCTTGCCCGAGGCCTGAGCCGCGACCCGACCGCCCGGGAGGCTCCGCTCCCCCGCATCGCGATGTTCTGCAGCAGCCCGAGCGCCATCATCGAGGCGAACATCGACGACCCGCCGTAGGAGACGAGAGGCAACGGGACTCCGGTGACCGGCATGATGCCGAGGCACATGCCGACGTTCTGGAAGGTCTGGAAGGCGAACCAGCAGGCGATCCCCGCAGCAGCCACCCGACCGAACATGTCGTCGGCGTTGAACGAGATGTGCAGGGCCCGCCACAGCAGCACCGCGAACAGCAGGATCAAGAAGCCCGCTCCGATCAGTCCGAGCTCCTCGCCGGCCACGGTGAAGATGAAGTCCGTGTGCTGCTCGGGCACGAACCGCGACTTGGTCTGGGACCCGTCGAAGAGCCCCTGGCCGAACAGTCCCCCGTTGCCGATGGCGATGCGGGCCTGGGTGGTGTTGTAGCCGGCACCCCGGGGATCGAGCCCGGGATCGGTGAAGGCCATGAACCGGTTGATCTGGTACTGCTTGAGCAGGCCCAGCGACACCGCGAGCACCGCCACGGTGACGCCCCCGGCGAAGAGGGACACCAGCCAGCGGCGGGGCACCCCTGCCACGGCGAGCACGCCGAAGACGGTCGCCGAGAGCACGAGCATCGTGCCGAGGTCGGGCTGCAGGATGATCAGCAGCGCCGGGATCCCGGCGATCACCCCCATCAGCGCCACGTCGACCATCCCGACCCGGCGCTGGCGTGAGCTCTCGGTGCGTTCGGCGATGATCATCGCCATCCCGATCACGACCGCCAGCTTCGCGAACTCGGCCGGCTGGATCGAGAGCCCGCCGAGCATCAGCCAGGAGCGCGACCCATTGATCGTCGTACCCATCACCAGCACGAGCAGCAGGCCCACGATCGAGGCGACGTACACGAGCGGCGTCACGATGCGGACCCACCGGTGGTCGGTGGCCATCACGGCCGCCGCGAGCACCAGACCGATGACGATGTTGACGAGGTGCTTGTGCAGGTAGGCGGTGGAGTCGCCCTGGGTCAGCACGTCGTTGGTGGACGTCGCCGACCAGACCAGGAGCGTGCCGATCGTGAGGATCAGGCCCGCGGCGCCGAACAGCGTCCAGTCCAGGCGGGGCACGACCACCCGGCTGCGGCTGACGGCCAGCCGGCCCATGGGCAGGACGGTCATCGCGTGGCCTCCTTCGAGGGGGGCAGGATCGACCCGTCCTTGGCGAACGTCGGCAGGCCCTTGGGCGCCGAGGTGCCCGGGATCGCGGCGTTGCGCGGCTTCACGTCCATCCCCTTGATGCCGTAGAGCTCTTCCCAGATCTTGCGGATCGCCGGGCCGGAGGTGCCCGACCCGGTGCCGCCCTGGCTGACCATCATCACGACCACGTAGTCCTTGGTGTAGGACGCCACCCAGGAGGTGCTCTGCTTGCCGTAGACCTCGGCAGAACCCGTCTTGGCCCGCACGGTGACCTGGTCGAGCGGGAACTCGGTGAGCCGCCAGGCCATGGTGCCCTGCTTGGCGACACCCTTGAGGGCGTTGTCGATGTAGTCGAGGTAGTCCTTCTTGACCGGCACCTTGGCCTGCACCTTGGGCGGGAAGGACTTGATCAGCTTGCCCTCGGGGCTGACGATCGCCTTGGCCACACGCGGCTCGTAGAGCGTGCCACCGTTGGCGATCGCGCCGTAGGCCCGCGCGAGCTGGAGGGGTGTGACCACGGTGTCGCCCTGGCCGATCGCGAAGTTCACGGCGTCACCGGCCCGGTAGGCGTAGCCCTCGAGGCAGAACTCGCGCGCGAACCGGTGCAGGAAGTCGCTGCCGTCCTGCTTGCCGACCTTGCAGTAGTACTTCTTCATCGACTTCCAGTAGGCGAGCTTCCACTGACGGTCCGCGATCCGTCCGGCGGCCTCGCCGGGGATGTCGAGCCCGGTCTTCTCGCCGAAGCCGAACTTCTTCGCCATGCTCACCAGGGGGTCCTTGGCCTTCACGTCGGAGACGTCGGTGCCGTACTTCTGCCAGAAGCTGTAGCCGACCCGGTAGAAGAAGGTGTTGCACGAGACCTCGAGCGCCTTGGCGAACCCGATCGAGCCGTAGGAGCCGGACTCGTAGTTCTTGAACACCCGGTTGCCGACCTGGAACCCCGAGGAGCAGGCCAGGCTGGTGTTGGTGCTGAAGCCGTTCTCCAGGGCCCCGGCGGTCATCACGGGCTTCCAGGTCGAGCCGGGGGCGAACTGCCCCTGCGTGGCCCGCGAGAGGAGCGGGGTGCCTGCCTTCTCGGAGTAGAGGCGCTTGAGCTGCTTGCTGGTGATCCCCCCCGACCAGACCTCGGGGTCGTAGGTCGGCTGGCTCGCCATCGCGACCACACGTCCGGTCTTCGCGTCGAGGACGACCGCGGCTCCGCTGTCGGCGGCGTACTTGCGACCGGTGACGGTGTCGGTGGTGGCCCGCGCGGTCATGATCGTCTGGTGCAGCTGCTTCTCCACGAAGGCCTGGACCTTGGAGTCGATGGAGGTGACGAGCGTGTCGCCCGGCTTCGAGTCGACCTCGCCGGAGTCGCCGAGCACCCGGCCCATCGAGTCGACGGCCACCTTCTTGTAGCCGGGCTGACCGCGCAGGAACGCGTCGTACCCCTTCTCCACGCCGGCGCGGCCCACGACCGAGGCACCGTTGACCGAGGTGTCGCCGTCGGTCTTCGCCTCGTCGAGCTCTCCCTCGGTGATGGGGCTGAGGTAGCCGAGCAGGTGCGCGGCGTTGACGCCGTACGGCGAGGGGTAGGCGCGCACGCTCTCCTGCTGGGCCAGCACGCCCGGGTAGTCCTCCGCCTTCTCGAGCACCTTGACCGCGAGCTTCTGCGGGACGTCGCGGGCGACCGGGACCGGTTGGTACGGCGATCCGTTCCAGCACGTTCCCTGCGTGGAGCCGGGCTGGCCGCAGAGCACCATCCGCGCCTCGATCTCGGACAGGGGCACGTCGGCCACCCGGGAGAGCTTGGTCAGCGTGGTGCGTCGGACGTCGTCCGGCAGCTTGCCGAGCAGGGTGCGGTCGATGCTGAGCACCCAGCTGCTGCGGTTGGCCACCAGGGGGCGGCCCATGTCGTCGACGATCAGGCCGCGGTTGGGCTGCACGACCACGTCGCGCACGGACTGCTCGGCCGCCTGCGCCTGGTAGCCCTCGCCGGTGAGTACCTGCATGTACCAGAGCCGGGCGAACAGCGTCACGAACAGGGCGAGCACCAGCGCCTGGACGACGAGCAGGCGGAGCCGGCTCTTCTCCGAGGCGTTGGGCCGGATGAGGACTGCCGCCATCTCAGAACGCCAGTTCGGAGGAGCGGGTCCGCTCGAACAGCGCCATCAGACCGGGCAGCAGCAGAGGCGCGCAGACGATGTCCCAGAGCAGCGCGATGCCGATCACCTGCATCATCTCGCCGGCCGGCAGCGCGTGGTCGCCGAGGGCGACGCCACTGAGCGCGAAGACCGACGTGGCGATGAAGGAGCAGACGGCCACGGTGGCGAGACCGGCGATCGGGCTGCGGCGGGCGTCGGCCCGGACCCGGCCCGCCAGGATGGCGACGAGCACCAGGGCCAGGGCCCAGCGTCCGGCGACGTGGTCGGCCGGAGGCGCGAGGTCGAGCAGCAGGCCACCGATGAACCCGACGGTGGCGCCGAACTGCGGTCCGCGGGCGATCGAGGCAGCGACCACCACGATCAGGACGAGGTTGGGCACGACACCGTTGACGGAGAACAGGTTGAACACGGCGACCTGGAGGATCACGGCGGCCACGATGACGAGGCCGACGACTCCTGTGCGGGAGATGTTCATGGCTTCCCCTTCGAGGTGCTGGCCAAGCCGTTGATGACGAGGCGGTCACCCTGGGTCCTGCGGGGTACGACGACCCCGACGACGTCGAGCGAGGTGAAGTCGACGAACGGGTCGATCACCGCGTGCTTGGCCAGCTCACGCGGGGTGGAGTACACGGACTCGACCTTGCCGATGGGGATGCCGGCGACGTAGGGGACACCGTTCTGGCTCCCCCACGTGACGACGACGTCCCCCGTGGCCGGGCTGACCGAGTGGTCCACGAGGTCGAGGTCGAGCCGACCACGGTCACCGGTGACGCCGCGGCCGCGCAGGAAGCCGATCTCCATGTTGGAGCCGAGCCGGCCGCCGACCACCGAGTCGGTGTCGAGGACGAGGAGCACGTTGGCGGTCGTGCGGGTCACGCTGATGACCCGGCCGACCAGCCCGTCGTTGTTCAGCACCGTCAGGTCCTTGTGGATCCCCGACGACGTGCCCGCATCGATGGTGACCGTGCGCGAGAAGGACTGCATCGGGCCCATGCCGACGACGCGCGCGGCGACCAGCGCGTAGCCGGTCTCGTTGGCGGTGGTGGTGAGCCCGTCGAGCTCCCGCAGCCGGTTGCGGTCGAGCGGCACCTGCTCGGCCTCGGAGCGGAGCCGGGAGTTCTGGGCGGACAGACGCGCCACGTCGGCCCGCAGGTCGTCGTTGGAGCTGAAGTAGGCCAGGGTCTCGCGGAAGGGACGCACCGCAGTGGCGGTGGTGGACTCGATCGGTCCGATGACGTTGCCCACGACGGCGCGCGCGGGGTCCACCGGGGAGTCGTCCCCACCAGCCGCGTCGACGGTGATCACCGCCAGCGAGCCCGCCACCAGCAGCCCGATGATCAGGCGCGAGGAACCCCCTCGTTCGCGTCCGAAACGGGTGCGGCCGTCGTCCTCGGTCATGGATCGACCCAGCGCGGGTCCCCTGACGTTGCCCATCCTGGGACCGACCTTGCGACGTAGGCGCTTGGAGGCCACCCGCTACCGCCTGCGGTCCGAGACGAGCACCTGCTGGAGGGCTTCGAACTCCTCCACGCACTTGCCCGCACCCAGCGCCACCGAGGTGAGCGGGTTGTGCGCGACGTGGACGGGCATGCCGGTCTCGTGGCGGATGCGCTCGTCGAGTCCGAGCAGCAGCGCGCCACCCCCGGTGAGCACGATGCCTCGGTCCATGATGTCGCCGGCGAGCTCGGGCGGGGTCTGGTCGAGGGTGGTCCGGACCGCGTCGACGATCGAGTGCAGCTGCTCCTCGAGGGCCTTGCGGATCTCGGGGCTGGAGACGGTGACCGTGCGCGGCAGGCCGGAGACCATGTCACGTCCGCGGACCTCGGCCTGACGCTCCTGGGGCAGCGGGAAGGCCGACCCCAGGGTCATCTTGATCTCCTCTGCGGTGCGCTCCCCCAGCATCAGGGAGTGCTCCTTCTTCATCCAGGTGACGATCGCCTGGTCGAGCTCGTCCCCGGCCGTGCGCACGGACAGGGTGGTGACCAGGCCCCCGAGGGAGATCACGGCCACCTCGGTGGTGCCGCCGCCGACGTCGACCACCATGTTGCCGGTGGCCTCGTGGACCGGCAGGCCGGCACCGATCGCGGCTGCCATCGGCTCCTCGATGATGTAGACCCGGCGACCGCCGGCCTGGTAGCCGGCCTCCTTGACCGCGCGCTGCTCGACGGCGGTCACTCCGCTGGGGACGCAGATGATCATCCGGGGCTTGGCGAAGTAGCGACGCTTGTGGACCTGCTGGATGAAGTGCCGCAGCATCTCCTCGGTCGCGTCGAGGTCGGCGATGACACCGTCCTTGAGCGGACGGATCGCGGTGATGCCGTCCGGCGTACGACCGATCATGCGCTTGGCCTCGTGGCCGACCGCCAGGAGCTCGTGGGTCTGGGTGTTCATCGCGACGACGGAGGGCTCGTCGACGAGCACTCCCTTGCCGCGGACATAGACGAGCGTGTTCGCCGTCCCGAGGTCGACCGCCATGTCGCGGCCGATCAGACTGTTGGCCATCCGTGCCGCCTCGCAGGTGCAGTAATGGGGAAGGTCCGGCGCAACACGCGCCCCACCCGTCACCGAATCGTAAGAGCGGAAGCCTCCCCTCGCGGTGACGACACGCGGCGGGAACTGGCCGCCGCTGATTTCGGGGGCGGCTCGGCGGTCTCACCGGGTCCCCGGTGGGACCGCCGCGAGCGGAGTGCGGCTGGTCCCTACTGCTGGGGCACCGTGGCCAGGAACTGCGGCGGGCGGCGCACCCGCGTGGCCTGCTCCCACGAGTACGCGAGGGAGAGCAGCCTGGCCTCTTGCCACTTCCTGCCGATGAAGGAGACCCCGACCGGGAGGCCCGAGGAGTAGCCCGCCGGCACGGTGATGTCGGGGAAGCCGGAGATCGCGGAGGGGCTGCTCGAGCTGACGAGGAAGTCGTCGCCGTTGTCCAGGTCGGTCTTCCACGCCGGCGAGTTCGTCGGCGCCACGATCGTGTCGAGGTGGTACTTCCTCATCGTGCTCCTGATCGCCTGCCGGGCGATACGGGTCGCGTCCCGGCGAGCCTTCACGTAGGCGGGGTTGGCGAGACCCCCACGGGTGGCCTGCGCCGCCAGGAAGGTCTCCTGCCCGAAGTACCGCAGCTCCCTGGCCCTGTTCGCGTGGTTGAACGCGATCAGGTCGGCCAGGGTCTTGGGGTACCTCGGAGCGGTCCAGGTGCGGAGGTACTGCGCGATGTCGTGCTTGAACTCGTACTGCAGCGCCGTGTTCTCCCCCTCGTACGCCGGGGCGATCGGGATGTTCGCCGGGTCGACGATGGTGGCGCCGAGCGCGCGGAGCCGCTTGATCGTCCGCTCCATGATCGCGTCGGTCGCGGGCGAGGAACCGAACGTGCCCTCACGCCAGACACCGACCCGGGCACCACGGAGCGCGCGGCGGGACAGGTGCCGGGTGTAGTCGGCCCGCACGTGACCACGCTGGGCCCTGGTCGCCTCGTCCCTCCGGTCGACCCCGGTGAGCGCGCCCAGCACCACGGCAGCGTCGGTGACGTTGCGGGTGATCGGGCCGGCGGTGTCCTGCTGGGCCGAGATGGGAACGATGCCCGTGCGGCTCGCCAGGCCCAGCGTCGGCTTGAGGCCGACGACGCCGTTCTGCCCGGACGGGCAGACGATCGAGCCGTCGGTCTCGGTGCCGATGGCCACGGTCGCCAGGTCGGCGGAGGCGGCAACAGCGCTGCCGGCGCTCGAGCCACAGGGATTCCGGTCGAGGGCGTAGGCCATGTTGGTCTGGCCGCCGACGGCGCTCCAGCCGCTCGAGGAGCTCGAGCCGCGGTAGTTCGCCCACTCCGAGAGGTTGGCCTTCGCGATGATCAGGGCCCCCTTCGCCTTGAGTCGCTTGACGATGTGGGCGTCCGGTGGAGTGCTCCCCTTCAGCGCGAGTGACCCCG
Organism: uncultured Actinomycetota bacterium; assembly: GCA_963843775.1. Classification (GTDB taxonomy): domain Bacteria; phylum Actinomycetota; class Actinomycetes; order Propionibacteriales; family Nocardioidaceae; genus Marmoricola. The sequence goes on along the minus strand of CAWJLT010000008.1, from coordinate 567,986 downwards.
CGGTGGTCGGCATCCCGGTGGTGTTGATGTTGTCCTTGACGATCACGGGGATGCCGAGCATCGGACGGTCGTCACCTCGGCGGCGGCGGCGGTCGGCGTTCCGCGCCTGCGCCAGCGCCGACCGGTTGACCGTGATCACGGCGTGCAGGCTGGGGTTCAGCCGCGCGATCCTGCTGAGGTAGAAGTGCACGAGGTCCTGGGAGCTGAGCCTGCCCCGGTCCATCAGCCGCTGCAGCCGGGGAATCGTGGCGGCGTCGACGTCGACACCCCTGACGGTCGTGCGGGTCGGTGGCGGGGCACCAGCGCGTGCGGTGGAGGAGACCGCTGGAGCGCTCAGTGCCCCGGCGAGGAGGCAGACCGCGCACAGGCGGACGAGCAGGCGGGTGAGGTGTCGAGTCATGATCGGCTCCCGAGAGTCCGTGGATGAGGCTCCACCCTCTGACGACGCGTGGGACCCGTCAAGCATCAGGCGACGATCGCCTGCTCCACCGCCGAACGTGTCAGGCGAGCTCGGGGAACCAGAGCGCGATCTCGCGCGCCGCGGACTCCTCGCCGTCGGATCCGTGGACGAGGTTCTCGCGGTTGGACAGCGACAGATCGCCGCGGATCGTGCCCGGGGCCGCCTTGCGACCGTCGGTCGCTCCGTTGGTCGCGCGGACGACCTCGATCGCCTCGTCACCCTCGAGGACGAGCGCCACCAGGGGTCCGCTGGTGACGAAGGCGCGCAGCGGCGGGTAGAAGTCCCGCTCGACGTGCTCGGCGTAGTGGGCGTCAGCCTGGGCGACGTCGATGTGGCGCTGCTCGAGCGCGACGATCGTGAGGCCCTTGGACTCGAACCGGGAGAGGACGTTGCCCACGAGTCCGCGTCGGACGGTGTCGGGCTTGAGGAGGACGAGGGTGCGCTGAGACATGACGCTCACCCTAGTGCTGCTGATCGGCGGAGTCTGCCGGTGCCTCGGCGCGCGGCCGGCCGGGGTACTCCCCCGTGACCTCCCACTCGGCCCGCTCCCTCTCGATCTTGCGACCCAGGAACCAGGCCGTGGCCCACAGCGCGAGGAAGATCGCACCGAGGAAGAACATCGTGCCCACCTCGAACCCGAGGGCCAGGGCACCGAGCTGGATGGCCCATCCGAGCCAGTAGGCCCACGGGAACCGCAGCAGGCCGGCCACCAGCAGGCAGGCGACGGTGAGCCCGAGCCCGATCCAGAGCGCGGCGGCGGTGGAGACGCCTGCCACCGAGATCAGCACCGGGGTGGCCAACCCGAAGGCGATCGCCTCGAGCGTCAGGATCGCCGCGCAGAGTCGTCGCTGCATCAGAGCTCGTCCTGTTCCTTCTGTTCCCTGCTCCTGCTGCCGTCGGGGTTGCGACGCGAGCGGAGCATGGCGCGCGCCTGGCCGACGGTCACGACCGACCCGGTGACCAGTACGCCGCCCGCACCGATCGCGTCACCGAAGGCGCCACCGGCCTCGGCCAGCGCGGTCGCCTGGTCCAGAGCGTCCGCCAGCGACGGGGCCTCACTGACCCGGTCCTGGCCGAAGATGCCCAGCGCGACCTCCGCCAGGGCGGCGGAGGACATCGACCTCGCGGTGGAGTTCTGGGTGCAGATGACGTGGGAGAGCACCGGCTCGAGCTCCGAGAGCATGCCCTCGTAGTCCTTGTCCTCCATCACCCCGACGACCCCGATCAGCGGCGAGAAGGTGAACGAGTCCTCGAGGGCGGCCACCACGGCCGCTGCGCCATGCGGGTTGTGCGCCGCGTCGAGCACGATGGTCGGTGAGCGCCTGATGATCTCCAGGCGACCCGGCGAGGTCACCTCGGCGAAGGCCTCGCGCACGAGCTCCGCGTCCAGCGCGTCGTCGCCGCCGAGAAAGGCCTCGACAGCCGCCAGCGCGAGCGCGGCGTTCTGCCCCTGGTGGGCGCCGTAGAGCGGCAGGAAGACCTCGTCGTAGCTGCCGCGCAGGCTGCGAAGACCCAGCATCTGGCCGCCGACGGCAGGCACCCGGCTGGTCACACCGAACTCCAGGCCCTCGCGGGCGAGGGTGGCGCCCACCTCGGTGCAGCGCTCGCGGATCACCTGGTCGACCTCGGCCGACTGGAGGGCGCTCACGACCACAGCACCAGGCTTGATGATGCCGACCTTCTCGAGGGCGATGATCGCCGGCGTCTCGCCGAGGTACTTGGCGTGGTCGACCGCGATCGGCGACAGCACCGCGACCTTCGCGTCCATCACGTTGGTGGCGTCCCAGGTGCCGCCCATCCCGACCTCCACCACGGCCGCGTCGACCGGGGCATCCGCGAAGGCGGCGTACGCCATGGCGACGACGGTCTCGAAGAAGGAGAGAGGGTGGTCCTGCTCGGCGTCGACCAGGCCGATGTAGGGGGCGACGTCGTTGAAGGCGGTGACGAACGCCTCCTCGCTGATCGGCTCCCCGTCGAGGCTGATCCGCTCGGTCATCGACTCCAGGTGGGGACTGGTGAACCGCCCCACCCTCAGCCCGATGGTGGCGATCAGGGTCTCGATCATCCGGGCCGTCGAGGTCTTGCCGTTGGTGCCGGTCAGCTGGATCACGGGGTAGTTCCGCTGCGGGTCGCCGAGGAGCTCCATGAACGCCTCGATGCGGTCCAGGGAGGGCTCGAGCTTCGTCTCCGGCCACCGGCTGAGCAGCGCGTCCTCGACCTCGGCGTAGGTCTCGGCGAGACGGGGGTTGCTGGGATCGTCGGAAGAGGGTGCAGGCATGTCGTCCATCGCCTCCGAGTCTAGGTGCCCCGTTGTGGTGGCCCGTTGTGGTGCCCCGTTCGTGGCGCCCCCTTCTGGCGACCGGTCGTGGCGGCACTCGCGGTGACTGTCCGGGTGACTGTCCGGGGCTTATGTCGACGGGGGAACGCGTTTTCGGCCCACGCCGGTGTCTCCGTAGGATTCGCTGCATGACTGACTCCCCCGAGAACACCGTGTCCCGTGAGACGACCGCACCCGCTGCGGCCGTCGTACCGGACCGGGCGGCGCTCGAGGGCCTGGAGGACAAGTGGTCCGCGCAGTGGAAGGCCGACGACACCTACGCCTTCGACCGCACCCGTCCGCGCAGCGAGGTCTACTCGATCGACACTCCCCCGCCCACCGTCTCGGGGTCGCTCCACGTCGGACACGTCTTCTCCTACACCCACACCGACCTGGTGGCGCGCTTCCAGCGGATGCAGGGCAAGTCGGTGTTCTACCCGATGGGCTGGGACGACAACGGTCTGCCGACCGAGCGTCGCGTCCAGAACTACTTCGGCGTGCGGTGCGATCCCTCGCTGCCCTACGACGACGACTTCACCGCGCCGGAGAAGCCCGACCCCAAGCGTCAGGTCCCGATCAGTCGCCCGAACTTCATCGAGCTCTGCGAGCGGCTGGTCGAGCAGGACGAGGTCGTCTTCGAGGACCTCTGGCGCACCCTCGGGCTCTCGGTGGACTGGAAGCAGCACTACACGACGATCGGGCCGAAGGCGCAGAAGGTGAGCCAGCGTGCGTTCCTGCGCAACTTCGCCCGCGGCGAGGCCTACCTGCAGGAGGCGCCGACCCTGTGGGACGTCACCTTCCAGACGGCCGTGGCGCAGGCCGAGCTCGAGGCCCGCGACTACGCCGGCCACTACCACCGCGTCGCGTTCCACGCCGCCGGCGGACCGGTCCACATCGAGACGACGCGACCCGAGCTGATCCCCTCGTGCGTGGCGCTGATCGCGCACCCCGACGACGAGCGCTACCAGGCGCTGTTCGGCACCACGGTCACCTCGCCGGTGTTCGGGGTCGAGATCCCCGTCCTCGCCCACCCGCTGGCCGAGCCCGACAAGGGAGCCGGCATCGCGATGTGCTGCACCTTCGGTGACCTCACCGACGTCACCTGGTGGCGTGAGCTGCAGCTGCCGGTGCGCACCGTGGTCGGCCGCGACGGTCGCCTCTCGCGGGAGACCCCCGAGTGGCTCTCGAACGACGGCGCCGCTGCGGCGTACGACGAGCTCCAGGGCAAGACCACCTTCAGCGCCCGCGAGGCGATGGTGGCCCTGCTCCGGGAGAGCGGTGACCTCGACGGTGAGCCCACCCCCACCCAGCGGATGGCGAACTTCTACGAGAAGGGTGACAAGCCGCTCGAGATCGTGGCCACCCGGCAGTGGTACATCACCAACGGCGGCCGCGACGCCGGCCTGCGTGCCGAGATGCTCGACCGCGGCGCCGAGGTGGAGTGGATCCCGCCCCACATGAAGCACCGCTTCGACAACTGGGTCGGCGGTCTCAACGGTGACTGGCTGGTCTCCCGTCAGCGGTTCTTCGGCATCCCGTTCCCCGTCTGGTACGCCCTGGACGGCGAGGGTGAGCCCGACTACCTGCACCCGCTGCTTCCCCGCGAGGACGAGCTTCCCATCGACCCGTCGACCCGGGCACCGTCGGGCTACTCCGAGGACCAGCGTGGCAAGGCCGAAGGCTTCATCGGCGACCCCGACGTGATGGACACCTGGGCCACCTCCTCGCTCACCCCGCAGATCGCGGGGGGCTGGGAGGAGGACCCCGACCTCTTCGAGCGGGTCTTCCCGATGGACCTGTGCACCAACGCGCACGACATCATCCGCACCTGGTTGTTCTCACGCATCGTCCGCGCCAACTTCGAGAACCAGGCCGCCCCGTGGTCGCACGCCATGATCTCCGGCTTCATCGTCGACCCCGACCGCAAGAAGATGTCGAAGTCCAAGGGCAACGTCGTCGTGCCCAACGAGGTCCTCGACAAGTACGGCGCGGACGCGGTCCGCTGGCGCGCGGCCATGGCCCGCCCCGGCCTCGACTCCCCCTTCGACGAGACCCAGATGAAGGTCGGTCGCCGGTTGGCGCTGAAGGTCCTCAACGTCTCCAAGTTCGTCCTGGGCAGCGTCGGTGCCACGACGGTGGACCCCGCCTCGGTCACCGAGCCGGTCGACCGGGCGCTGCTGGCCAAGCTCGCCCGCACCGTGGACGAGGCCACCAGGGCCTTCGCCGGCTACGACTACACCACTGCCCTGGAGCACGCGGAGAAGTTCTTCTGGGACTTCTGCGACGACTACGTCGAGCTGGTCAAGGAGCGGGCGTACGGCGACGACAGCAGTGCTGCGACGGCCTCGGCGCGGGCTGCCCTGGCGACGGCGCTGCACGTGCAGCTGCGCCTGTTCGCGCCGTTCCTGCCCTACGCCACCGAAGAGGTGTGGTCGTGGTGGCAGCAGGGCTCGGTGCACCTGCAGACGTGGCCCACGGCCGCCGAGCTGGGCGAGGCAGCCGCAGCCGATCCGGCGGTCCTGGACGCCGTGGCCGCGGTGCTCGCCGGTGTCCGGGGCGCCAAGTCGACGGCCAAGGTCGGCATGCGCACCCCGGTCGAGCACGCCACCGTCACCGGCGCTCCTGCGGCCCTGGAGGCGATCCGGAGTGCGGAGAGCGACCTACGAGCCGTGGGCTCGATCACCGGTGACCTGGACCTCGTGGCAGCAGAAGGCGCCGAGATCACCGTGAACGCCACGCTCGGGGAGCCTCCGCCGAAGAGGTGACCGGTCTCCGGCTGCGCTGCTTGACGCTGGCGCTGTGCCGGGTCAGTGACCGTGGCCGCGGTGACCGTGTTCGCCGCGGTCGCGCGCACTCTCATCGGCCTTCGCGTCACCAGCCTTCGCGCGCTGAGGCCGCTCCTCCGACGCTCGGGCGTGCTGCGCCGAGCGTCCCCTGTCCGAGCCCCTGTCCGATCCCCTGACCGAACCCCTGACCGACCTCTTGTCCGAGCTCTTGTCCGAGCTCTTGTCCGACCCCCTGGACGGGGACTTCTCTGCGACCTTCTCGGGGCGCGCCACGAAGCCGGCGGTGCGGGCGGTCGCGGAGTGGCCGGTACCGATCCCGCTTCCCGGCTTGGCCGGAGCGACAGCCGGCTTGTCCGGCTTGGGGATGACGCCCGGATTCTTGCTGGGCGGGACCGGCTTCACGGCGGGCTTCACAGCAGGTTCCGGGGCGGGCGTCGGGCCGGCCGTCGAGCGAACCGTCAACCGGATCGTCGGTCGGGTCGTCGAGCGGGCCGTCGAGCGGGCCGTCGAGCGGGAGGTCACCGGCGGGGTCGCGACTGTGACGACTGTGACGGTTGCCGGCACCGTGGCCGGGGCGGGGCTCGTGCCGGACCGACTGCTGGCCTCGCCCGAGCCGCTCGGGGTGGACGTGTCCTGGCTGGGTGTGGCCGGAGGCCGGGCCTGGGCCGGCGCCCTGTCGAGCGACTGTCCCAGGAGCACGTCCGTCCCGACGACGGGCACCTGCGCCTGGGGCGCCACGCCGCTGACGAAGACCCGGTGCACCGGGGCCTGCAGCCCGACGCCCATGATCAGGCACGCCGCTGCACCGACCACCACGAAGCCCGCGAGGGGTCTCCGGTGCTCTGCAGACATCATCGATTTCCCCCGCGTCGGACATCACGCACAAGCGTGAGAACAGTCTCCGTAGAATACGGGCGAATCGCCGCAAAGACACAGTGGTCTAGTGAGATGGCCAACTGGTCTAGTGCGCGTGCAGGCGCTAGGCGGACTTCTTCTTCTTCGGCTCCGCCTCGCGGGGGATGAGCGTCGGGTTGACGTTGTCGGAGACGACCTCACCGGTCACCACGACCTTGCCGATGTCCTCGCGGGACGGCACGTCGTACATCACGTTGAGGAGGACCTCCTCGATGATGGCCCGGAGACCTCGCGCACCGGTGCCCCGCTCCATCGCCTTGTCCGCGATGGCCTCGACGGCGTCGTCGGTGAACTCGAGCTCCACGCCGTCGATCTCGAAGAGCTTCTGGTACTGCTTGATCAGGGCGTTGCGCGGCTCGGTGAGGATCTGCACGAGGGCGGCCTGGTCGAGCTTGTTCACGCTCGCGATCAGCGGCAGCCGGCCGATGAACTCGGGGATCAGCCCGAACTTCACCAGGTCCTCGGGACGGACCTGCGAGAACATCGCGTCGGACTCGGTCTCGTTGGAGCTGCGCATCTCGGCGGTGAAACCGAGGGTCTTCTTGCCCACACGCTGCTCGACGATGTGCTCGAGGCCGGCAAAGGCACCACCCACCACGAACAGGATGTTGGTGGTGTCGATCTGGATGAACTCCTGGTGCGGGTGCTTGCGTCCCCCCTGCGGAGGAACCGAAGCGGTCGTTCCCTCGAGGATCTTCAGCAGCGCCTGCTGGACACCCTCCCCGGAGACGTCCCGGGTGATCGAGGGGTTCTCCGCCTTGCGGGCCACCTTGTCGATCTCGTCTATGTAGATGATCCCGGTCTCGGCCTTCTTGACGTCGTAGTCGGCCGCCTGGATCAGCTTCAGCAGGATGTTCTCGACGTCCTCGCCGACGTAGCCCGCCTCGGTGAGGGCGGTGGCGTCGGCGATGGCGAAGGGGACGTTGAGCATGCGGGCCAGCGTCTGCGCGAGGTAGGTCTTGCCACACCCGGTGGGACCGATCACCAAGATGTTGGACTTGGCGACCTCGACCACGTCTTCCTTGGAGTGCTTGCTCGTGCTGACCGTGACGCCGGACTGCACCCGCTTGTAGTGGTTGTAGACCGCCACGGCGAGCGACTTCTTGGCCGTCTCCTGGCCGATGACGTAGGAGTTGAGGAACTCGAAGATCTCGCGGGGCTTGGGCAGCTCCTCGAGACCGACCTCGGAGGTCTCGTTGAGCTCCTCCTCGATGATCTCGTTGCACAGGTCGATGCACTCGTCACAGATGTAGACGCCTGGACCGGCGATCAACTTCTTGACCTGCTTCTGGCTCTTTCCGCAGAACGAGCACTTCAGCAGGTCGCCCCCGTCACCGATCCGTGCCATGCGTCCCTCAATCTCTCGGTCGGACCGGGGTCCGACAAGTTGTTGCCTCAGGCGTCGTGCTCAACGACGGTACTCCGAGATGGCCCTCCGGGGAGGAGGACACGACGACTCGAAGCTATCGTCCGGCGCCGACAGAGACGGCCTTGCGGGACTCCAGGATCGAGTCGATCAGGCCGTACTCCAGCGCAGCGTCCGAGGTCAGGATCTTGTCGCGCTCGATGTCGAGGTTGACCTCTTCGGGGGTCTTGCCCGAGTGCTGGGCGATGAGCTTCTCGAGCAGCTCCCGCATGCGCAGGATCTCGTTGGCCTGGATCTCGATGTCGGAGGACTGCCCGTAGGTGCCCTCGGTGTAGGGCTGGTGGATCAGGATCCGGCTGTTGGGGAGCGCGAGGCGCTTGCCCGGAGCTCCTGCCGCGAGCAGGACCGCCGCGGCCGAGGCCGCCTGGCCCAGGCACACGGTCTGCACGTCAGGCTGGATGAACTGCATCGTGTCGTAGATCGCGGTCATCGCGGTGAACGAGCCACCGGGGCTGTTGATGTAGATCTGGATGTCACGCGAGGGGTCCATCGACTCCAGGCAGAGCAGCTGCGCCATCACCGCGTTCGCGATGTCGTCGCTGATCGGCGTGCCGAGGAAGATGATGCGGTCCTCGAACAGCTTGGCGTACGGGTCGATGCGGCGGACCCCGTAGGAGGTCCGCTCTTCCCACTGCGGGATGTAGTAGTTCATGAGGACTCTCGTTTCTGAGCGAAGCAGCTGGTCACTTGGTGCCCGGACGGGCGGGACGGCCTTCGTCGGCCGCCTCACGCGCGCTGGTGATCACGTGGTCGATGAAGCCGTAGTCCTTGGCCTGCGCGGCGGTGAACCACCGGTCGCGGTCGGCGTCGGTCTCGACCTGCTCGAGCGGCTGGCCGGTGTGCTGGCTGATCAGCTCGAAGAGCACCTTCTTGATGTGCAGCGACTGCTGGGCCTGGATCTTGATGTCCGAGGCCGAGCCGCCCATGCCACCCGAGGGCTGGTGCATCATGATCCGCGCGTGGGGCAGCGCGTAGCGCTTGCCCGCCTCGCCGGCGCAGAGGAGGAACTGCCCCATGGAGGCCGCCAGGCCCATGCCGACGGTGGCGACGTCGTTGGGGATGTAGTTCATGGTGTCGTAGATCGCCATGCCTGCGTCCACCGAGCCACCAGGGCTGTTGATGTGCAGGAAGATGTCGGCTTCCGGGTCCTCGGCGCTGAGCAGGAGCAGCTGCGCGCAGATCGCGTTGGCGTTCTGGTCGCGCACCTCCGAGCCGAGGAAGACGATGCGCTCCCGGAGAAGCCGCTGGTAGATGTGGTCATCGAGGCCGTACGACCCGCCTCCGCCGTCCATCCGCGGAGAGGTCTGGTCCTGCATGGAGTTCTCAGTCACGGGACCGACCCTAGACGTCCACCGTGGCAAAACCACGAGGAAACGGCCGTGTTCGCCCACAGCAGACTCAGCGGACGCCCTGCTTCTCGACCGTGGACCTGATCCGCTCGAGGGTCGTCCTGATGCCCTCGGCCAGCTCCGCGTCGTGCCCGGCCGCTCCACCGATCACCGGGCCGAGCAGCGTGGTGCCCCGGGTGAACTTCGGCAGTACCCGCCTGCCGGTGACCGACGTGCCGGTGGCCGTCGGCTCCAGCTCGTAGATCCACGTCGCCCCGCTCTCGCGCGTCTTCCACGCGACCGCGCGACCCGGCTCCCAGCGCACGACCTTCGAGCTGGTCGGCCAGACCACGGCCTTGCGCCGGTTGATCCCGATGATGTTCGCCCCCAGGCCGGGTCTGCCGACGACGAACGCCTTGCGCAGCTCCGGGCTGAACTCCGGCATGCGGGCGAGGTCGGAGACGACCTCCCAGACCACCTCGGGTCCGGCCTTCATCTCCACGGTCGCCGAGATCGGTGCGGGGGAACTCATCCTCGGGGGCTCTCTTCCTTGGTGGGGGGGTCGGAGCGGTCACGGAGCCACTCACGGATGGCAGCGTAGATGTCGTCGTGGTTGAGCAGGTCGAAGTGGTCGGCAGACGGGACGTGGAGGGTCTCCGCCCCCGGGAACATCTCACTGCCGCCACGCGGGCGACCCAGGGCCGAGGCATAGGGCACGAGGTAGTCGCCGATGGTCCCGGAGGTGACCGAGCGCGAGGACCTGGTCAGGGTCGCGGCCACCAGCCGGTAGCGGGCGTTGGGCAGGTTCTGCACGTCCGGGGCCAGCCCGTGGCGCAGGTCGAGGATCCCGACCGAGCGGTACTCCAGGATCCGGCCGAAGGGCGCCGACTCGGGCAGGGCGCCGAGATAGCCCACCCCCTTGTTCACGACGCGCTCCAGTGGGGCGCCGAGGTGCGGGGTCCCCAGGCACACGACGTCGGTCACCTTGTCGGTCCACGGCGACGCGGTGTCGGTGGAGACCGCACACGCGGCCCGCACCAGCAGGCCACCCATCGAGTGGCCCACGAGCGCGATGCGGCGTACGCCGACCGGCCAGGCCTCGACGAGGCGGTCGAGGAGGGCCGCCAGGGCCACACCGTTCTCGGCGATCGGGAGTCCGGTGTTCACCCGCACGTAGACGGGGGTCCACCCCTCCCCCTCGAGGCGCTCGCCATAGCTGCGGTGGTCGTCGACCTCGCGCTTGGGTCGAGCCGCACGGTTCCAGTGCGCCTCGTTCTCGCTGAGCCCGTGGACGAAGACCACCATGGTGTCGTTGGCGTCCGGGTAGGCCGCCGCCACGCCCGCGGAGTCCAGGGTGACGTCGCGACCATCGACCCGCACGCCCATGTCGAAGGACAGGGCGGATCCGTCCTCGCGCAGGCGGTCGCCGACGAGGCCGTTGACCAGGGCCACGACGTGTCGGCCGCGCGGCGTGCCCTCGAGGTCGGGCGAGATGCCGGCGCGGCCAGCCGCCCGCAAGCCCCTGGCCGAGGCCTTCAGTCCCGCGCTGATCCCCGAGTAGACGGCTCTGGAGACACCGTCGTGGACCCGGTGGGTGAGCGTCGTACGGCCGGAGACGTAGTCGCCGACGCCGTGCACGCGTCCGGCGACGGCGCCGTGCACGTCGCGGACGGTGCCGACGACCAGGTCCTCGACGAACTCCGCCGCGAGAGCCGCGGCGTCCAGCACACGTGCGTCATTCCTGTTCACAGTGCACAAGTGTTCACTGAACGCCGCCCGCGGTCAACGCGCCACGCCAGGCTCAGGCCTTGGACGCGTCCTCGGCCGCAGGCTCGCTCTCCTCGGCAGTCTCCTGGGACGCGGCAGCGTCGGGGTCACCGATGCTGCCGTCCGGCAGGAGGTTCTTGAGGTCGACGATGTTGCCGGAGGCGTCCGTCACGGTCGCTCCCTCGACGATGTGCGCCAGGGCCTTGCCGCGCACGACCTCGGAGACCATCTCCGGGATGTGGTTGTGCTCGACCATGTGCTTGACGAACTCGTCGGGGTTCTGGCCGGACTGCTGCGAGCGACGGAACAGGTGCTCGGAGAGCTCGCTCTGCTCCACGCCGATCTCCTCGGCCTTGGCGACCTCGTCGAGGAGGAACTGCGAGGCCATGGCGTCGCGCACCCTCTTCTCGAGCTCGGCCTCGAACTCGTCGATGGTCTGCTTCTCGTTCTCGAGGTACTGCTCCATCGACATGCCGGCATAGGTGAGCTGCTGCTCGATCTCCTGACGACGACCGGCCAGCTCCTCGGCCACGACGCCGTCAGGAAGGGGGATCTCGGCGGAGTCGAGCAGCTGCTCGAGCACGGCGTCCCGGGCGGCAGCGGCCTGCTCGAGGCGCTTCCCACGCTCGAGGCGCGTGGCCACGTCGGCGCGGAGCTCCTCGATCGTGTCGAACTCCGAGGCGGTCTGGGCGAAGTCGTCGTCGAGCTCGGGGAGCTCCTGCTCCTTGACCGCGGTCAGGGAGACCGAGACCTCGACGTCCTGACCGGACAGGTCACCACCCAGCAGCTGCGAGGTGAAGGTGGCCTCCTCGCCGGCACTCAGCCCACGCAGGGCCTCGTCGATGCCCTCGAGCATGTCGCCCGAGCCCACCTTGTAGGAGTAGCCGCTGACCTCGCCGCCCTCGACGTCCTCGCCGTCGGAGGTGGCCTTGAGGTCGATCGTCACGATGTCGTCGTCCTGGGCAGCGCGCTCGACGTCCTTGAGGGTGGCGAAGCGCTCACGCAGCGCCTCGACCTGCTCGGCGATGTCCTCGTCGGTCACGGCCAGGTCGTCGACCTGCACGGAGAGCCCGTCGTAGGCGGGGACCTCGATGCTCGGGCGGACGTCGACCTCGGCGGTGAACTCGAACAGCGAGTTGTCCTCGAGCTTGGTGACGTCGATCTCCGGCTGGGCCAGCGGCTGCAGGTCGTTGTCCTCGAGCGCCTTGATGTAGAGCTTCGGCAGCGCGTCGTTGATCGCCTCGTCGAGGACGGCGCCGCGGCCGACCTGGCGGTCGATCACCGGCGGCGGGACCTTGCCCTTGCGGAAGCCGGGGATGTTGATCTGCTTGGCGATGTTCTGGTACGCCGCGTCGAGGCTCGGCTTGAGCTCCTCGAAGGGCACCTCGACGGTGATCTTGGCCCGGGTCGGGCTCAGCGTCTCGACGGCGCTCTTCACAGGGTGTCTCCTTGAGTTCTGGGCTGGTGGTGCTGGTCAGTTCGTGCGGACGGTGCAAAGTCGGGGCGACAGGACTCGAACCTGCGGTCTCCTGCTCCCAAAGCAGGCGCGCTAGCCACTACGCTACGCCCCGCCAGAAGGCCACTTTCATGGCTCCTGAGAGCGGATGACGGGAATCGAACCCGCGTATTCAGTTTGGAAGACTGAGGCTCTACCATTGAGCTACATCCGCGAAATCGCCCTCTGAAGAGGGCGTGGACCATCGTGCCACAGCGGACCCCCTGCTCACGAACCGGCCGTTTGCGCCTCAGCGCCGGTGCACGATGACCAGGGCCCGGTCGTCGTTGGTCTGCTCCATCGTGTCGATCAGCATCTTGGCGCCGCCGTCGAAGCCCTGCTGGAACAGCCGCTCCCCCAGGCCCGCCAGCTTGTCCATCCCCAGCGCGATGTCGCGCTTGGCCGTCTCCACGAGACCGTCGGTGAACAGGAGCATTCCGTCCCCGCGAGCGAGCCGCCCGCTGACGCACTCGAACTCGGCATCGTCGATCAGTCCCAGGACCGGTCCGTCGGAGTTGATGACCGACCAGCGTCCCGAGCCCGCGTGCAGCCACACCGCGGGTGGGTGGCCGGCCTTGCGCAGCTCGAAGTCACCGGTGGCCAGGTCGAGGTGGAGGTGGATGGCGGTGGCGAACCCCTCACCCCAGTCCTGCCCGATCAGGTAGTCGTTGGCGGCCGGCAGGAACTGCTCCCCCGGCAGCGCGGACACGATCCCGTTGAAGGCCCCGGAGAGGAACAGCGCCCGGGCCCCGGCCTCGACGCCCTTGCCGGACACGTCGACGACCACCAGGTCGAGCCGGTCGTCGGTGGAACGCCGGGCCACGATGAAGTCTCCGGCGAAAGACGTCCCGCCGGCCGACTTCGCCACCGACTCCACCAGCCAGGTCGGGGGCAGCGCCGGCACCGTGCCCTGCTTGGAGATCCGGTCGCGCAGGTCGACGAACATCGACTCCCCCAACGGCCCCGACACCCCGAGCCGGCTCCGGCGGAACGAGGCGGACATGATCAGCAGCGCGATCGTGAACGTCACCACCGCCCGGGCGATCGTGCGGTAGTTGACCACCGGCTGGTCCAGCAGGAGCAGGCAGAAGCAGGCACAGACGAAGACCACGAACCACGGCAGGCTTCGTGGCCCCAGCCAGAGGCTGCCGATGAACATCGGGATGAGGAGCACGATGGACGGGGCGACGTCGGGGTAGAGGAACCCGAGGAGCGTGCCGACGACCGTCAGCAGGACGAGGAAGACCAGCGTGGGTCGGTCGGAGACCGACATCTCGCGGCGGAAACGCAGTGACAGGCCGCGCCAGGGGGCCGAGTGCCGGGTAGCCAAGGTCGCCTCCGCGTTCCTCCGGTCGGCCTGAGTCAAGGGTGGGACCCGGCGATGAGCGGTCCGGCCGGGGTGTCGCCGGACCATGATTCGGGTGTGTTCGTGGTGGTTCGGGCAGTGCGCTGGTCGCCTAGCGTACGGCGCGCGAGCGGAACGCGGGCTGACATCGCGGACACCAGAACAGATTCCGCCCGACGAGCTCCTGGGTCCTCACCTTCGCCCCGCAGACCAGGCACGGCTGTCCGGTGCGTCGATAGACGTAGACCTCGCCCCCGTGGTCGTCGACACGTGGTGGCCGACCCATCGCCTCAGGGGTGTGCTCGTGCCGGACCGTGTCGATCCGCCCGGTGCGCACCCCTTCACCCATCAGCTCGACGAGGTCCTGCCACAGGGCCCGGAACTGGCCGACGCGCAGGGAGCTGCCGGGCCGCAGCGGGTGGATGCGGTGCCGGTAGAGCACCTCCGCGCGGTAGACGTTGCCCACTCCTGCGAGCACCTTCTGGTCCATCAGCAGGTCACCGATCGCGCGGTGGCTCCGGCTGATCCGCGCCCAGGCGGTCATCGGGTCCGCATCCGGCCGCAGTGGGTCCGGCCCCAGGGCGGCGATGACCTGGTCGTGCTTCTCCCGACCGACGAGCTCGCACTGGGTGGCGCCGCGCAGGTCGGCGTACGCCGTGTCGTTCGCGAGGCGGAGACGCACCATCCCCACCGGGACCCGCGCGGGTGCGGGGAGGAGGTCGAACCGGCCGATCAGGCCGAGGTGGACGTGGATGTAGCGCTCGCCGGGGAACTCGACGAACAGGTGCTTGCCGGCCGAGTCCGCGGCCAGCAGCGGCTGTCCGTCGACCAGTGCCGCGTCGGCGGCGAACCGGCCCTGCGGGCTGCTCACGCGGACCGGGCGTCCGGCGAAGGCCGCCGTCAGGTCGTCCGCCAGCCGCCGGAGAGTGTGTCCCTCAGGCATCCTGACCGTGCCCGGCGGCGGACTCCGGCAGCGGAGGCAGGTCACCCGTGGTCTCGTAGTCGGCCAGCATCGCGATCCGGCGCGAGTGCCGCTCCTCACCGGTGAAGTCGGTGGTCAAGAAGACGCCGATGAAGCGGGTCATCTCCTCGACGGTGTGCATCCGGCCACCCACGGACAGCACGTTGGCGTCGTTGTGCTGACGGGCGAGCGTGGCGGTCTCGTCGCTCCAGGCCAGCGCGGCCCGGACGCCGCGCACCTTGTTGGCCGCCATCTGCTCGCCGTTGCCCGAACCGCCGATCACCACCCCCAGGCTGCCCGGGTCGCCCACCACGCCCTCGGCGGCCCGCAGGCAGAAGACCGGGTAGTCGTCGAGGGCGTCGTACCGGTAGGGCCCGTGGTCCACGGGCTCGTGGCCGTGCTCGCGCAACCAGGACACGAGGTGGTCCTTGAGCTCGAGGCCGGCGTGGTCGGAACCCAGGTGGACGCGCATGCCGCGATTCTGGCAGACCGGTCCGAGGCTCAGCCGGTCGCGGCGAGCAACCAGTAGCCGCCCACGAGAAGGGCAGCCGTGTTCGCCAGCCAGAACAGCCCCACCCACACCAGACCGGGCACCCTGGTCAGCCGGGCCAGCACGTCGGCGTCGGAGGTGTGGGCACGCCCACGCCGCCGTTGCACGTGCAGCTCGAGCACGGCCCTCGGCGCGGCGAGGAGCACGAACCAGGTGACGACGTGGGCGACGAGGACCTGGACCGTCGCGGTGGCCCACCAGGACAACGCGAACACCGCCACCCCGACCACCAGCACCACCCAGAGTCCGAAGAGGTTGCGGATCTGGACCAGCAGCGCCGCGAGCAGCACCAGTGCCAGCCACAGCATCCCCACGGCGTGCCCGACCTGCACGAGGTACGCCGCACCGAGACCCAGCAGGCCCGGGCCGAGGTACCCGGCCGCGGCGGTGAGCACCATCCCGGGGCCGGTGGGACGTCCGTGGGACAGGGTGAGGCCCGAGGTGTCGGAGTGCAGCCGGATCCCGGCGAGCCGACGCCCGCTGAGCAGCGCCGCGACCCCGTGGGCGCCCTCGTGGGCGATGGTGACGAGGTGGCGGGACCAGGGCCAGGCCTGCGGCGTCAGCAGGAGCAGGGCGGCGAACCCGGTGCCCACCACCAGTCCGGTCGACGGCGCCGGCTGGGTGCCGAAGGCGCTCTCCCGGACCTGGTCGAGGACGTCGGCGAGGCTCACCGGGGCGTGGTCGAGGCCACGAGCTGCACGAAGCCGGCCACCTGCCGGACCAGTGGCTCGGCGGGTCCGAAGACGTCCGGGTGTCGCCAGAAGCCGTGCACCTGCCCGAGGTAGCGGGTGGCGGTCACCTCGACGCCGGCCTCGGCCAGCAGCAGGGCGAGGTGCTCGCCCTCGTCCCGGAGCGGGTCCTGGCCGGCGGTGACGACCAGGGTGGGAGGCAGCCCGGAGTACCGGGCCTGCCCGGCGAGGTCCGGCCCCAGCGGCGCCAGGTCCGGGTCGGTGAGGTCCTCGGGCGAGGCGGCGTACTGCTGCCAGTACCAGGCGGCTTCCCGGGGGTCGAAGCCGTCGGCGGCGCTCACGTAGGAGCCGAACGAGGCCGAAGGGTCCAGGAAGGGATAGATCAGGACCAGGCCCGCCGACGCCCCGGGGTTGCGCAGCGCCGCCACCAGGGCGAGGTTGCCGCCGGCGCTGTCACCGTGCAGGAACAGGGGTCCGTCGAGTCCGTGCGCTGCCCCCTCGCGCGCCACCCAGGCGAGGACGGCGTCCACGTCCTCGGGCGCGGCCGGGAACCGGTGCTCGGGCGGGCGCCGGTAGTCGACGCTGAGCACCGCCATGCCACAGCGGTTGGCGACGCGGCGTGCGGCGGGGTCATGGACCTCCACGTCGTGGAACACGAATCCTCCACCGTGCAGATGGACGACGAGTCCGGGGCGGGCACCCTCGGGCCGGTAGAGGCGGCACCGCACACCGTCCAGCTCGAGGTCCAGCACCTCGGCCACGTCCTCGCGAGGCGCCCCGGACGCCTCGTGCCGGGCCGCGGCCCGTGCCTCGTCGATGCCGGTCTGCCAGACCTTCGGAGAACCGGCTGCCTCGTCGACGGCCTTCCTGGCCTGTGGGTACAGCACGGCTCAGCGGCCCATCAGCGCGTCGAGACCCACCGCCATCGCGGCGGCCAGGCGGAAGTCGAGGCGGGGGTCGGGGACGGTGACGACGTAGCGGTCGCGCAGTGACATCTGCCGCTCCGAGCTCATCACGAGGGCACCGGTCGCCGGGTCCTTGAAGTCGAAGTGGAAGGGGAGCGGGAAGTCGACGAACCGGCGAATGATCGCCACAGCCTGGTTGCGCTCCTTCCCCGTCGCCTCGAGGCCGGGGCCCCGCAGGTGGAAGGTCGAGCGCAGCAGGCTCTGGCCGAAGTCCTTGCGGAACTCACCGAGAGGCGCGCCACCTGCGTCGTGCACGTCGTAGCCCGCCCCGAGGTCCAGCACCTGGCGGGCCTGGAAGGAGAAGACGGGCTCGGTGCGCCGGTCGTCGCTGAAGAAGGTGACCTGCTCCTTGAAGGCCATCCGCTTCTGCTGCGCGACCGCCATCAGCCGTCCCACGGAGCCGTCGGGGTTCGCCTCACTGATCTCGTAGCGGTTGACCATCATCGTCAGCTTCTGCTTGACGAGGAACTGGGGCAGGTACATCGGCGCGGTCATGCGCTCATCCTGCCGTGCGCCTGGTCGCCGGAGGCGTCACTCCGTCGCGAGCCGCGCGAGCTCCTCGTCGACGACCGACGGGTCGAGCTTGACGAAGACCGGCGCCGGCTTGGCGATGGGCGTGCCCGGCACGATCGCGTGCCGCTCCCAGCGTGCGGCGGTGGTGTAGTCGCCGGTCAGGATCGGGTAGCCCGCTCCCCCGTCGAGGTCGCTCACCTCCTGCAGCACCGGCATGGGCTGCACGTCACCGGTCCCACCGAGGACGACGTCCACCGCGTTGGCCGAGAACGGCAGGAAGGGCGACAGGATCGTGTTCAGGTCGGCGACGCACTGGGCCACCACGTGCAGGATCGTGCCGAGCCGCTCGCGCTCCTCGTCACCCTTGAGCTTCCAGGGCTCGGAGTCCGAGACGTACTTGTTGACCTCCGAGACGGCCCTCATCGCCTCGTTGATCGCCGCCTTCTGGCGGTGCCGACCGATGAGGTCGCCCACGGTGTCGAAGGTCGCCGCCACGTGGTCGAGCAGGGCCTGATCGGCCGCGTCCAGCTCAGCGGCCTCCGGGATCTCACCGAAGCTCTTGGCGATCATGTTCGCCGTGCGGTTGACCAGGTTGCCCCAGCCCGCGACCAGCTCGTCGTTGGTCCGGCGTACGAACTCGGCCCAGGTGAAGTCGGAGTCCTGGTTCTCCGGGCCGGCAGCGGCGACGAAGTAGCGGAACGCGTCGGGCTGGTAGCGGCTGAGCAGGTCGCGGACGTAGATCACCACGCGCTGCGAGGAGGAGAACTTCTTGCCCTCCATCGTCAGGAACTCCGACGAGACGACCTCGGTGGGCAGGTTGAGCTCGCCGAAGGGCCCGGGCTCTCCGCCCTTGTCGCCCTTCCCGGCATACGCCAGGAGCTCGGCCGGCCAGATCTGGCTGTGGAAGGTGATGTTGTCCTTGCCCATGAAGTAGTAGGACAGCGCCTCGGGGTCGTTCCACCACTCCCGCCAGGCTTCGGGGTCCTCCCCCCGGCGCGCCCACTCGACACTGGCCGAGAGATAGCCGATCACCGCGTCGAACCACACGTAGAGCCGCTTGGTGGGGTTGTCGACCCAGCCCTCCAGCGGCACCGGGATGCCCCAGTCGATGTCGCGGGTCATCGCACGGGGACGGATGTCGTCGAGGATGTTCTGGCTGAACCGGATCACGTTCGGCCGCCAGGTGCCACTGGCCTCGCGCTCGTCCAGCCAGGACTTCAGGGCCCCCGCCAGCGCAGGGAGGTCGAGGAAGAAGTGCTGGGTCTCGATGAACTCCGGAACCTCGCCGTTGATCCTCGACCGCGGGTTCAGCAGGTCGGCCGGGTCGAGCTGGTTGCCGCAGTTGTCGCACTGGTCCCCGCGCGCGCTGGGGTAGGCGCAGATCGGGCAGGTGCCCTCGATGTAGCGGTCCGGGAGCGTCCTGCCCGTCGAGGGGCTGATCGCCCCGTAGGTGGTCTGCTCGATGAAGTAGCCGTTGGCGTGGACGCCGGTGAACAGCTCCTGGACGACAGCGGTGTGGTTGCGCGTCGTCGTCCGGGTGTAGAGGTCGTAGGAGATGCCCAGCGCCGCGAGGTCCTCCGCGATCACGCGGTGGTTCTGGTCGGCCAGCTCCTGCGGGGTCACCCCCGCCTCGTCGGCCGCGATCAGGATCGGGGTGCCGTGCTCGTCGGTGCCGGAGACCATCAGCACGTCGTGGCCCGCCATCCGCATGTAGCGGCTGAAGACGTCGGAGGGCACACCGAAACCGGCCACGTGGCCGATGTGGCGCGGGCCGTTGGCGTACGGCCAGGCGACGGCGGACAGGACCCTCACTTCTCGGGGTCCCCGCGGAGGCGTGAGGCGTGCGAGCGCAGCGAGCCGCTTGCGCGGTCTCGTGGGGTGAAGATCATGGCCGTGATCCTATGGTCGACGGGCCTACGCTCCACACATGACCACCCTGATCGCCGAGGACCTGCTGCTCCTGCTGCTCGATGACGACTCGGGCAAGCTCACCCACACGACCTACCTCGACGTGGGCATCGGCGGTGCCCTGCTCGTCGAGCTCGCCCTGGGCGGCACGGTGGAGGTGATGAAGGGCTCGGGGCTGTGGGCCAGGGCGAAGGTGCACCCGGTGGTGGGCCCGTCCCCCGGCGACCCGATGCTCGTCGAGGCGATGGCCCTCGTGTCGGAGAAGGAGCGCACCGCCCAGGACCTGGTCGGACGGCTCGGCAAGCACCGGCGCGACGCCCTCCTCGAGCGGCTCGAGGGAAAAGGCATCCTCCAGCGCCATGAGGACAGGGTGATGGGGCTGTTCCCCCGCAAGCGGTGGCCCACCGTCGACAGCAGCCACGAGGCCGACGTACGCCGCCAGCTCGGCGACGCGCTCGTCCGGGGTGCGAGGCCCGAGGAGAGGACGGCCGCGCTGGTCGCGCTGCTGTCCGCCCTCGGCCTCGCCCACAAGGTCGTCGACCGCGAGGGCCTTCCGGCCGGTGAGGTGAAGAAGCGTGCCAAGGCGCTTGCTGACGGCGACTGGGCGGCCAAGGCCGTCAAGGACGCCGTCGCCGCCGCTCAGGCCGCCGTCACCGCGGTGATGGTCGCCACCACGACCGCCGCGACGTCGGGCTGAGTCTGCGGCGGTCGCGTCAGCTGAAGTCGAGCTCGGCGCTCCGGCTCCGCTTGAGCTCGAAGAACAGCGGGTAGGACGAGACGGCCAGCACGCCGTCCCAGAGCCGCCCGGCCTCCTCGCCACGAGGCGCCTTGGTGATCACCGGGCCGAAGAACGCCACGTCGTTCACGTGGATGGTGGGCGTGCCCACGTCGTCCCCGACAGGGTCCATGCCCTCGTGGTGGGACTTCGCCACGGCCTCGTCCAGCGAGCTGTCGTCCATCGCGTCGGCCAGCTCGACGGCGAGGCCGGCCTCCGTCAGCGACGCCTCGATCATCGCCCGGTCGACGTCCTCCTCGCCGATGTGGATGCGGGTGCCCATCGCGGTGTAGAGCGGGAGCAGCGCCTCGTTGCCGTACTTCTGCTCGGCGGCGATGAGCACGCGTACAGGACCCCACGCGCTCTGCAGCATCTCGCGGTAGTCGTCGGGGATGTCCTTGTCCTGGTTGAGGTAGGCCAGGCTCATGACGTGCCAGCGCACCTCGATGTCGCGGACCTGCTCCACCTCGAGGATCCAGCGTGAGCTGACCCAGGCGAAGGGGCAGCGGGGGTCGAACCAGAAGTCGGCATGAGGAGTCGTCATACCTGGTCGAACACCTCGGAACCTGGGAATCATTCCCCGGGTGCGATGATCTTCCACATGCCTGGAACCAACCTCACCCGTGACGAGGCGCAGACCCGCGCCCGGCTCCTCAGCGTCGACTCCTACACCGTGGAGCTCGACCTGACGACCAGCGAGACGACTTTCGCCACCACCACCACCATCTCGTTCACGAGCACCGAGTCCGGTGCCGAGACGTTCGCCGACCTCGTGGGGGCGACGATCCACGAGATCACCCTCAACGGCGTCGCCCTCGACCCGGCCGAGGTGTACGCCGACCACCGGATCCGGCTGGCGGACCTGCGCGAGCGCAACGAGCTCGTCGTGAAGGCGGACTGTCCCTACTCGCGCACCGGTGAGGGCCTGCACCGCTTCGTCGACCCGGCCGACGACCGGGTCTACACCTACACCCAGTTCGAGGTCCCCGACGCCCGCCGCGTCTACGCCACCTTCGAGCAGCCCGACCTCAAGAGCGTCTTCACCTTCCACGTGACCGCCCCGGACAGCTGGGTCGTCGTCTCCAACGCGCCCACTCCCGAGCCCGAGCCGCTGGCCGACGGCAAGGCCGCCTGGCACTTCCCGACCACCGAGCGGATGCCGACCTACATCACGGCCGTGATCGCCGGCGAGTACCACGCCGAGTTCGACACCTACCGGGGCGCCAACGGCGACATCCCGCTGGGGCACTACTGCCGCCAGTCGCTGGTCGAGCACATGGACACCGAGGAGCTGGTCAAGATGACCAGCCAGGGCTTCGCGTTCTTCGAGGAGGCCTTCGACTACCCCTACCCGTTCCACAAGTACGACCAGCTCTACGTGCCGGAGTACAACATGGGCGCGATGGAGAACGCCGGCGCCGTGACGCTGCGCGACGAGTACCTCCCCCGCAGCCGCCAGGACGCCTCGTTCTACGAGTTCCGGTGCTCGGTGATCCTGCACGAGATGGCGCACATGTGGTTCGGCGACCTCGTGACGATGCGCTGGTGGGACGACCTCTGGCTCAACGAGTCCTTCGCCGAGTGGGCGTGCTACCACGCCGCGGTCGAGGCGACCGAGTTCGACGAGTCCTGGACCGGCTTCACCAACGCTCGCAAGAACTGGGCGCTGCGCCAGGACCAGCTGCCCAGCACCCACCCGATCGCCGCGGACAACTACGACCTGCAGGCCGTGGAGGTCAACTTCGACGGCATCACCTACGCCAAGGGCGCCTCGGTGCTCAAGCAGCTCGTGGCCTGGGTCGGTCTGGACAACTTCCTGGTCGGGCTGCGGGCGTACTTCAAGAAGCACGCCTTCGGGAACTCCGAGTTCAGCGACCTGCTCGGCGCCCTGGAGGAGTCCTCGGGCCGCGAGCTCGACTCCTGGGCCAGGGAGTGGCTGCAGACCAGCGGCGTCAACACCTTCACGCCCCAGTTCGAGGTCGATGACGACGGCAGCTACACCCGCTTCTCGGTGCTCCAGAGCGCGACGACGGAGCACCCGACGCTGCGCCGTCACCGCATCGCGATCGGCCTCTACGACCTCGAGAACCTGCCGGACGGCGAGGCGCACCTCGTCCGTCGTACGACCGTGGAGACCGACGTCGAGGGCGAGACCACGAGCATCGAGGAGCTGGTCGGCACCCGGCAGCCCGACCTGCTGCTCCTCAACGACGGTGACCTGTCCTACGCCAAGATCCGCCTCGATGAGCGCTCCCTCGCCACCGTGGTCGGTGGCCTCTCCCGGCTCGACGACTCGTTGGCCAGAGCCCTGTGCTGGGGAGCCGCGTGGGACATGACACGTGACGCCGAGCTGAGCGCCACCGACTTCGTCACCCTGGTCCTGGGCAACATCGCCGCGGAGACGGACGCGTTCGGGTCCTCCAGGATCCCGGGGTACGCCGCCCAGGCCGCCAACAACTTCTCCGCCCCCGGCAACCGAGCCGCACTGCGTAAGACGTGGGAGCGCGGGCTGCGCCGCCTGCTCGACGAGGCCGAGCCGGGCAGCGACCACCAGCTGACCTTCGCGCGCTCGTTCGCGGGTTCGGCCCACACCGCCGAGGCCCTCGACGACCTCGAGGGGCTGCTCGACGGGTCCCTGGTGATCGAGGGACTGAGCATCGACACCGACCTGCGGTGGACGCTGCTGACCGGTCTCGCACGCGGTGGCCGGGCCGACGACGAGCGCATCGCCGCCGAGCTCCACCAGGACCAGACCATCTCCGGCCAGGAACGCGCCGCCGCGGCCCGCGCCTGCCGCCCCAGCGCCGAGGCCAAGGCCGAGGCGTGGGAGATCGCTGTCGTTCGCGACGACGTGCCGAACGAGACGCAGCGCAGCGTGGTGCTCTCCCTCATGCAGCCTGGCCAGGACGAGCTCCTGATGCCCTACCTGGAGAAGTACCTCCAGGTCGCCGACACCTTGTGGGAGGAGAAGGGCACCCAGCGCGCCTCGACCGCCCTCGAGTTCCTGTTCCCCCGCCCGTTGGCCTCACCCGAGCTCCTCGAGCGGGTGAGCACCTGGCTGCAGGAGTCGTCGGCCAACCCGGCGGCGAAGCGGTACGTGCGCGAGGGCGCGGCGGACGTGGAGCGCTATCTCGCCGGGCAGGAGAGGGACGGGCGGTAGGTCGCAGGGCAGGAGCCACTCCTGCCCGGACGCTACTTCTCGTGCAGGCTCTCCGGCTGGCGGGCCGCCTCGGCCAGCTGGCCCACACCGTGCTTGATGCCACCGACGAGGTCTCCGCCGGCGAAGGCCGACTGCATGCCGACCGCGGCCAGCGCGACGGCTTCGTCACTCAGCGATCGGCGTACGACGGACCCGGTGACCACCTCGAGGGCACGCGCCGCCGGGTCGACCACGATGAGCACGCTGCGAGCCGGTGAGGACAGCGAGGCGTGCAGGCGTCGGGAGTAGGCGTTGAGGTTGCCCTCCACCGCGCCGACGTAGACCGAGAACTCGAAGCGGCAGGAGGTCTCTGCCGCCCGGATGGAGCGGTCGATCTCGGCCTCCTGGGCCGAGGAGAAGGCGTCACCAGCTGGCACTGGTGCCCCCGGTGTCCTTGGAGCGGGACTCGATCTGCTCCGGGGTGACCTCGGCGGCGGACTTCACGCCCTGGGTCGGGCCACCGAACCACTCCGCCTCACCGCGCCAGGACTGACCCGGCTCGTAGCCCCGGTCGCTCGCGAGCGAGGGCAGGATGGTCAGCAGGGCCAGGACGGCCGCGATGCCGAGCGGGATGATCACCAGCACCAGCAGGAAACCGAGGGGCGAGACGGCCGGTGCCTCCTCCCAGGCTGAGGGGGTGTCGGCAGCGGCCGGGCTGACCAGCGCCGCGCCGAGCACGAGCGAGCAGGCCACGGGGAGGCTGAGCAGGGATCTGCCCAAGGAACTGCCCCGGGATGTGCCCGGGGATGTGCCCGGGGATGTGCTCGGGGATCGGCCGGCGGGTCGTCGGGCACGGGAGGCATCGTGAGTGAACACACATGAAGGATAGCCAGTGTTGGCTTGGTCGGTCTCGCCCGTCCCTCGTAGCCTCGCTCACATGCTTTCTCCGACCTCACTTCCCTCGGGCTTGTTCGACATGCCCGCCACGTGCCAGGAGAGCAACAGCTGGACGTGTGCCGCCGTCTACGACTGGACCGGGAACGAGACCCTGGCCCAGAGCGCCACCTGGCTGATCGGCAGACCGCTGGCCATCCTGGCCATCCTGATCGGTGCCGGCATCGTGCGCTGGCTCGCCTCCAAGGCCATCGACCGGGTCGTCAGCCGGGCCGAGACCGCCGCGATCCCCGGCGCCAAGCTGACCTTCAACCGCCGCGCCCAGCGCGCCCAGAGCCTCGGCACCCTCCTGAAGAGCATCACCACCACCGTCGTGTTCGGCATCGCCTTCGTGATGGCGCTCTCGGAGGTGGGCATGGACATCGCTCCCATCCTGGCCAGCGCTGGTGTGCTCGGGCTCGCGATCGGCTTCGGCGCGCAGAACCTGGTCAAGGACTTCCTGTCGGGCGTGATGATGATGGTCGAGGACCAGTACGGCGTCGGCGACGTCGTCGACCTCGGTGAGGCCGTCGGCACCGTGGAGAACGTCGGCCTCCGGGTCACCCGCGTGCGCGACATCGACGGCACCGTCTGGTACGTCCGCAACGGCGAGATCCTGCGCGTGGGCAACCAGAGCCAGAACTGGGCCCGCACCGTCCTCGACATCGGCGTGAGCTACTCCGAGGACCTCGGGCGCGTCCGCGGGGTGCTCACCGAGGTGGCCCACAGCCTGTGGGACGACGAGGACTACAAGGGCGTGATCATCGAGGAGCCCGAGGTCTGGGGTGTGCAGAACCTCGCCCCCGACGCCGTCATCGTGCGGGTGACGCTCAAGACGGCGCCGATGCAGCAGTGGCACGTGGCCCGGGAGATGCGGGAGCGGATCAAGGCTCGCTTCGACCAGGAGGGCATCGTGATGCCCCTGCCGCAGCGTGTCGTCTGGCAGCGTGACGCTCCACCGAAGCCGGACGTCTCCCCCACCCCTGAGTAGACCTACTCAGAGCGGGTGAGTCGCGCGCCGGACGCGCGCGGCCCCCACGACAGGCGAGTATCTGTCCATGAGCCGACTCGTCGACACCACCATCTGCCCGGACTGCCGCGGCGCGCTGGATCCCGGTGCCACCTGCACGATCTGCGGGCTGCAGGTCACGGGACCCGTCGCGCTCGAGCTCTGGCACACCATGGTCAACGCCGACCGGCTCGTCGAGCAGCTGCGAAGCGCCCCCATGGCGGTCCCGCTCGCTGCTCCCGAGACCGAGAGCACCGGAGGTCCGGTCCCGCTCCCGAACTATCCGGTCCCAGCCGCCACGACACGCCGGCCCGCACCGCCCCGGCGCCTTCCCGCCGCGTCGGTCCAGGTCGTGCTGCTGTCCCTGGGTGGGCTCTGTCTCCTGGTCGCGGCGGTCGTGTTCGCGGCCGTCGCCTGGAACCTGCTCGGTCTGACGGGACGCACTCTGGTGCTGCTCGGCGTGACGGGTGTCCTCGCCGCAGTGGCCGTGGTCCTGACCCGCAAGGCCCTGCGGGGTGCTGCCGAGACGTTCTGGCTCATCGTCGCCGGGATGCTCACGGTGGACCTGCTCGCCGCCCAGTCGGCCGGGCTGGTCGGGCTCGACTCGCTGTCCTGGCGCGGCGTCGGTGCACTGGTCGGCGTCGCCCTGCTGGCGCTGGGCACCGGGGTCGGGATCTGGGCCGGGCGCCAACCCGTGGCTCGGCTGTACGGCGCGGAGTCGGTCGCCGTCCTCGGTGCGGTGGTGCTGTGCTGGTCCGACGCCTGGCTCGCCGAGAACCCGGCGATCGCGACCACCGCGTCGATCCCGCTGCTCGTCGCACTCTTCCTCCTCCTCCGTCGGTGGGTCCCCCTGGCGGCGTACGGCCTGGGCGGGCTGGCGGGCATCTCCTGGCTGGTGCTGCTCGGCCTGGGTTGGGACCGCGCCCTCGAGTCCGCCCAGCTCGGCGCCTGGTGGTCCGACGTCCGCGGCTGGCCGCTCGTGGTTGCGGCCGTCCTCGCGGCTGCTGTGGTGCACGTGCCGGGCGTCCCCGCGCGGGCCCGGCCCGTCGCGGCGGGCCTGGCCCTGTTCCCCCTCGTGCTGCTGGCTCGTGCGCCGTTCACCGAGGGGACCCCGAGCCGGGACCGGCTGGTCGACTGCGCCGTCCTCGTGGCGCTGGCGCTGGTGGCTGCCCTCGCACCGCGGGCCTGGGCCCGGGGTGCCGCGGCCCTCACCGTCCTGGGGACCCTGGCTCTCGGCCTGGCCCTGACCGTGGCGCCGTGGCAGGTGCTGCAGTACCTCGACACCGACGGCCGCGCCGACGCGACCGTGCTGCTGTCGGCCCCCGAGGACAACGCGGCGGCGTGGACCTTCGCCCTCACGGCCCTGGCCCTCGTGGCGGCGGGCTGGTGCCTGCTGCGGCAGGTGCCCCCTGCCCGCCACGACCTGGCCCGTCGGTCGCTCGCCGCGGTCGGCGCCGCCGTGCTGACGCTCGGAGGGCTCGTCCTGGTCCTCGAGCTTGAGCCGCCCCTGTGGACCGGGGTCCTGGCCGGCATCCTCGCGACCCTGGTCGCCGCCGGGGCGACCTGGTGGACCCGCGAGCACGTGGCCGCCGCCGCCCTGGGGAGCGGCACCACGGCGTACCTCGCCCTGGTCACGCTCTACGCCGCCTCGGCGAACCACCTGCTCACCGCGCTGACGGCCACGACGCTGGCCCTCGTGCTCTCGGCGGCGTGCGTGTCGCGCGAGCGCGCCACGGCGCCTGTCTCGGCGGCGACCGCCGGGGGTCTCGCCCTGCTCCTCGGGGGCTGGGGCCTGGTCGAGTGGGGACAGGTCATGGAGGCCGACCTCACGTCTCGCGTCCTGGCGCTGGCTCTGTACGCCGCCCTGGCGGCCGTCCTCGCCTCGCCCACGACCCGCCAGCTCGCCACCCGGATCTCCCTCGAGGGATCCGCCGCCACCCTCGCGATCCTGGCCACCGTCGTCGCACCGGACGAGCGGACGGCAGCCATGGTCCTCACCATCGCCGGCACGGCGATCTGCGTCATCGCGGTCACCGCCCGGGACCGGGCGCTCCTCGGCTGGTCGGGCACAGCCGTGCTCGGTCTGGCCACCGTGGTGCGGGTGGCCGCCGACGTGAGCGCCCCGGAGCTGTACACGCTGCCGGCCGCCGCGCTGCTCGTGGCCACCGGCGCCTGGCAGCTGCGCCGGGATCCCGGGTCGAGCAGCTTCACCATGCTCGGTAGCGGCCTGACGCTGGCGCTGCTCCCCAGCCTGCTGCTCGCGCTCGAGGAGCCGGTCTCTCTGCGTGGTGCCCTGATCGGCGTGGCCGCCGTGCTGGTGCTCGCCGCCGGGGTGCAGCAGCGGCTGGCGGCCCCGTTCGTGCTCGGGGCGGTGACGACGGGCGTTCTCGCCGTACGCCACCTCGAGCCGATCGCCGACGCGGTCCCCCGCTGGATCTCTCTCGGCGGGGTCGGGCTGGTCCTGCTCGCCGTCGGTGTCACCTGGGAGGCACGGCGTCGCAACCTGGAGACGGCACAGCACTACCTGACCGCCCTGCGCTGAGGGGCGGTTGCGACAATGACGCCATGAGCACCTTCTACGACGACATCGGCGGCAGCCCGACGATCCGCAAGATCGTCAAGCGCTTCTACGCCGGGGTCGCGGAGGACGAGGTGCTGCGGCCGATGTACCCCGAGCCCGACCTGGCCGCGGCCGAGGAGCGGTTCGCGATGTTCCTCGAGCAGTACTGGGGTGGTCCCACGACGTACTCCGACCAGCGCGGCCACCCGCGCCTCCGGATGCGGCACGCGCCCTTCGAGGTCACGCCGACGGCCAGGGACCACTGGCTCACGCACTTCCGGGCCGGTCTCGACGAGGCGCAGCTGCCGCCCGACCAGGACACCCAGTTCTGGGAGTACGTCACGCACGCGGCGCAGTTCATGATCAACACCTCGGAGGACGTGGTCTAGGGACCGGCGAGCTCCCGCTCGAGACGGGCGCGCTGCTGCTCGGCCATCTCGGTGGTCCCCTGGGTGTCCAGGTCGAAGGTCACCATCACCACCGCCGCGCTGGCGAGCAACCGGTCCCCGTCGCGGACGTCGGAGCGGATGGTGAAGGACCGCCGGCCCAGGTGGGCGAGCCAGGAGTGCACGGAGTACGGCTCGCGCCGGTAGGTCACCGGCGCGAAGTAGTCGATGTCGGTGCGCGCGATGACGTGCTGGCTCCACTGCTCACCCCGGGTGTGCAGGCTCATCACGTAGCGGATGCGGGCCTCTTGGGCGTACTCGAAGAAGATGCCCGCGGACGCCTGACCGGTCTCGTCCAGGTCGGACCGGCGCACCGGCAGCTCGAGGACGTCACCGGCCGAGCGGTGGTCGGTGTTGAGCGGGCGCCAGGCGAGCGCCGGCCCGCGGTGCTGCTCCGCGAGCCTCGTCTCGAGGTCGCCGAGGCGATGGGCCAGGACCGCCGTGGCGCGCAGGTAGACGGTCCGCTCCGCGCCCGCCTTCGTGGGGGCGTCGTACACCTCGTGGGTGAGGGTGACCCGGTCGCTGCCGACGTCGGTGACCCAGGTGTCGACGAGCACGGGGGCCCGGCGGAAGACCAGCGGCTTGACGAACTCCACCTGGTGGGAGACGACCGGGGCCCTCCCCACCGGGTGTCCGGCGAAGAGGGCCTCACGGGCCTCGGTCACGTAGTCGAGGTAGGTCACGTTGTTGACGTGGCCCAGCAGGTCCATGTCGGCCCAGCGCAGGAAGCACTCGTAGGTGTGCGGCACGGGCAGATCGTCTCAGGACACCCGAGGGTGCCCACGACAGGGTGGGGCAGGCTCAGCGCCCGAGAGCGAGGTGCCCGTAGTAGTGGCGGACGCTCTCGTGACGGCGCACGCGCAGGGTGTGGTTGTCGGCGAAGAACAGCACGGTGGTACCGATCGCGAGCGCGACGCTGACGGCAGCGATGGCCACGAAGCCGATCATGAAAGCGGCCAGGTCGGGCAACAGGATGAAGTCCATGATCTTTCCTCCTCTCGGGTTTTCTACATCTGTAGATGAATCTACGCCTGTAGAAGGAGTGAGCACAAGGACAGCGGTAGTGTCCTGCGTCACGGCCGAGGAGGAGTCATGAGCAGCACGACAGGGGACATGTCGTTCACCGCGCGGGAGTCCGTGCTCCTGGCGGCGGCGGTCAGGGTGCTGGCCAGGACCGGCCTGCGCGGCCTCACCCACCGGGCCGTGGACAGCGAGGCCGGCCTCCCCCAGGGCACCAGCTCGGCCTACATGCGCACCCGCCTGGCGTTGTTGACCCGCCTGACCGAGTACGTCACCGAGCACTTCTCCCACGACATCCAGGAGCTGACCCGGCGCATCGAGGAGCACCGCGGCGCCGAGGGCTACGAGGTGCAGCAGACCGCGGCCATGCTCCATTCGTGGTTGCAGGAGCCCGAGATGCTGCTCGCCCGCGTCGAGCTGAGCCTCGAGGGATCACGCCAGCCCGAGATCGCGCAGATCACCAGGGCCCAGCTGCGCCAGCTCGAGGACATCGTCGAGCACGCCATGGTCACCGGTGGTCACGACCACAGCCGGGCCCGGGCCAGCACCCTGATCGCGGCCCTGGACGGAGTGCTGATGCACGCACTCCGGGAGGCACCCGACCAGCGGGCGGCGTACATGAAGGACGGGCTGGAGCTGCTCATGGGAGCGCTCGTGGGCGACGGCCCCGGGCCGGTCGCCTAGAACCCAACGTCTAGTCTGGGCCTCGCCGAACGCGGCGCCAGGTGCGTCGTACACCCCATCGACTGGAGATCTCCCCCATGCCCGAGGCAGTGATCGTTTCCGCGGCCCGCACCCCGATCGGCCGCGCCAACAAGGGGTCGCTCAAGGACTTCCGTCCCGACGACCTGAGCGCACTCATCATCAAGGCCGCGCTCGAGAAGATCCCCGAGCTGGACCCCACCACGATCGACGACCTGATCCTCGGCTGCGGGCTCCCCGGCGGTGAGTCCGGCAACAACATGGGCCGCGTCGTCTCCTCGCTGCTGGGCTACGAGATCCCCGGTACGACGATCACCCGCTACTGCTCCTCCTCGGTGCAGACCTCACGGATGGCCTTCCACGCCATCAAGGCCGGCGAGGGCGACGCGTTCATCTCCGCCGGCGTCGAGACCGTCTCCCGCTTCGCCAAGGGCACCTCGGACCACATCCCCGGCACCCGCAACCCGCTGTTCGAGGACGCGGCCAAGCGCACCGAGGAGCTCGCGCTCGGAGGCCAGGACTGGCACGACCCCGTCGAGGACGGCCACCTGCCCGACGTCTACATCGCCATGGGCCAGACGGCCGAGAACGTCGCGCGGATGCGGGGCCTGGGCCGCAAGGAGCTCGACGAGTTCGCCGTACGCAGCCAGAACCTCGCCGAGAAGGCGATCGCGGACGGCTTCTGGGCCAACGAGATCACCTCGGTGACGGCCCCCGACGGCACCGTGGTCTCCGCCGACGACGGCCCGCGCGCGGGCGTGACCTACGAGGCGATGGCCAGCCTGAAGCCGGTCTTCCGTCCCGACGGCGTCGTGACCGCCGGCAACTGCTGCCCCCTGAACGACGGCGCGGCGGCGGTCATCATCATGTCCGACACGAGGGCCGAGGAGCTGGGCCTGACCCCGCTCGCGCGGATCGTCTCCACCGGCGTCACCGGCCTCTCCCCCGAGATCATGGGCCTCGGCCCGGTCGAGGCGACCAAGCAGGCCCTGAAGCGCGCGAACATGAGCATCGAGGACATCGACCTCGTCGAGATCAACGAGGCCTTCGCCGCCCAGGTCGTCCCGTCCTACCAGGACCTCGGGATCGACCTCGACCGCCTCAACGTCAACGGCGGCTCCATCGCCGTGGGCCACCCCTTCGGCATGACCGGCGCCCGCCTGCAGAACACGATGCTGAACTCGCTGAAGTGGCACGACAAGTCCACCGGCCTGATCACGATGTGCGTCGGCGGCGGCCAGGGCATGGCGATGATCCTCGAGCGCATCTCCTGACCTGACCCCACCGCCCCACCCGCCCCACCCGATTGCCGAGGCGTCGCAGATTTACCTCCAGAACACCGCGAGGCGTCGCAGATTTACCTTCCAGAGGTAAATCTGCGACGCCTCAGCGGTTCTGACTGGTCAATCTGCGACGCCTCAGCGACGTCTGGGGGGATCGTTCGGGTCGGTCAGGCCTGGACGAGCACGGCCTCGACAGCGAGGTGGATGCTCACCTTGTCGCCGATGAGGAGCTTGCCGCCGTCGAGCGGGACGTTGAAGTCCACGCCGAAGTCCTTGCGGCTGATCTCGGTGCTGGCCTCGAAGCCCAGACGCGAGCCGCCCCACGGGTCCTGGCCGGCGCCGAGGAACTCGACGTCGAGCTCCACCGAGCGGGTGACGCCCTTGATGGTCAGGTCGCCCTTGGCAGTGGTGCCGTCGAAGGACGTGGTGGTGAAGGTCATCCCACCGTGGTTCTCGACGTCGAAGAAGTCCCCGGAGCGCAGGTGGCCGTCGCGGGTCTCGTCACGCGTGTCGATCGAGTTGAGGTCGACGGTGGCAGTCGCGCGGGTCTCCTCGAGCGTCGAGCCGGTGATCAGGCTGCCCTCGAACTTGGTGAACTGGCCGCGGACCTTGCTCATCAGGTGGCGGACGGTGAAGCCGACCTCGGAGTGGCTGGCGTCGATGTTCCAGGTGCCGGCAACGATGTCGGTGCTGAACTCGGTGGTGGTCGTCATGCGAATCAATTCCTCACGGTCTGGGTCGATGCGTCTTCCTCGCACCGGCTAGTAGAAGCTTCAACTACTGTCGTGAGGCGCGTATTCCCGGGGCGTCGGAAAATCTTTCGCCGGCTCACCCATCTAGACTTCGGCCATGGGGACGGGTACCGAAGTCAACTGGCTCGACGAGGAGCAGCAGCACTCGTGGCGCGCCTACATCATGGGTACCGAGCTGTTGCAGCACCAGCTGGACCGTGAGCTGCGCGAGGAGCACGACCTCTCGTTCAGCGAGTACGAGATCCTGGTGCGGCTCTCGGAGACCGACGACGGGCGCATGCGCATGGCCCTCCTGGCCGACGCGATGTCGCACTCGCGCAGCCGGGTGACGCACACGATCGCGCGGATGGAGAAGTCCGAGCTGGTGCAACGAGCCGCCGCGCAGTCGGACGGTCGCGGAGTCGAGGCCGTGATGACTGACACCGGACGGCGCAAGCTGGTCGAGGCGGCCCCGACGCACGTACGCGGCGTACGCGCCCACCTGGTCGACATCGCCTCGGACGACGACTTCGCTGCACTGGGCCGGATCTTCAACGAGGTCAGCGACCGCCTGCTCCAGGGCAAGCCCGAGGACGCCGACATCCGCTGAGGCAATGTCGGCGCCGGTCGGCGTCCTCAGTCGCGGGTCAGGCGGCGGTGCGTGACACGGTGCGGACGCGCGGCATCGGCCCCGAGGCGTTCGATCTTGTTCTCCTCGTAGGAGGCGAAGTTGCCCTCGAACCAGAACCACTTGCCGGAGTCCTGGTCGTCGCCCTCCCACGCCAGGATGTGGGTCGCCACGCGGTCCAGGAACCAC
The DNA here is from genome assembly GCA_963843775.1 of uncultured Actinomycetota bacterium. Lineage (GTDB taxonomy): Bacteria > Actinomycetota > Actinomycetes > Propionibacteriales > Nocardioidaceae > Marmoricola. The sequence continues at coordinate 535,146 of CAWJLT010000008.1, read as the reverse complement.
CGGTCGTGCGAGGTGACCACGGCACAGCCGGGGTACTCGAGCAGCGCGTCCTCCAGCGAGGACAGGGTCTCGACGTCCAGGTCGTTGGTGGGCTCGTCGAGCAGCAGCATGTTGCCGCCCATCTTCAGCGTGAGCGCCAGGTTGAGGCGGTTGCGCTCACCACCGGAGAGCACGTTGGCCTTCTTCTGCTGGTCCGGGCCCTTGAAGCCGAACGACGCGACGTAGGCGCGCGAGTTCATCTCGAAGTTGGCCACCTTGATGAAGTCCAGGCCGTCGGAGACGACCTCCCAGACGTTCTTGGTGGGGTCGAGGCCCCCACGACTCTGGTCGACGTAGGAGATCTTGACCGTCGTGCCGACCTTGAGGTCACCCTCGTCGGGCGTCTCCTGACCGGTGATCATCCGGAACAGGGTCGTCTTGCCGACGCCGTTGGGCCCGATGACACCGACGATGCCGGCGCGGGGCAGGCTGAAGGACAGGTCGTGGATGAGCGTGCGGCCGTCGAAGCCCTTGGTGAGGTCGTGCGACTCGAGGACGATGTCACCCAGACGGGGACCCGCGGGGATGTTGATCTCGGAGGTGTCGATCTTGCGCATCCGGTCGGCCTCGGCCGCCATCTCCTCGTAGCGCGCGAGACGTGAGCGGCTCTTGGTCTGGCGGGCCTTGGCGTTGGAGCGCACCCACTCGAGCTCGCGGTCGAGCATCTTGGCGCGCTTGGCGTCCTTCTGGCCCTCGATCTTGAGGCGGTCCTTCTTGGTCTGGAGGTACGTCGTGTAGTTGCCCTCGTAGGGGTGCGCGGCACCGCGGTCGAGCTCGAGGATCCAGGTAGCCACGTTGTCGAGGAAGTACCGGTCGTGGGTCACGGCCAGGACGGCGCCCGGGTAGGAGGCGAGGTGGCCCTCGAGCCACTGCACGGACTCCGCGTCGAGGTGGTTGGTGGGCTCGTCGAGGAGCAGGAGCGAGGGCTGCTGCAGGAGGAGCTTGCACAGGGCCACGCGGCGACGCTCACCACCGGAGAGGTGGTCGACCAGCTCGTCCGGCGGCGGGCAGCGGAGCGCGTCCATCGCCTGGTCGAGCCGGCTGTCGAGGTCCCACGCGTTGGCGTGGTCGAGGTCGGTCTGCAGGTCACCCATCTCGGCCAGCAGCTTGTCGTAGTCGGCGTCCGGGTCGGCGAGCTCCTCGGAGATGGCGTTGAAGCGGTCCATCTTCCCCTTGATCTCGGCGACGGCCTCCTCGACGTTCTCCAGGACCGTCTTGCCCTCGCTCAGCGGCGGCTCCTGCTGGAGCATGCCGACCGTGGCGCCGGGGTCGAGGATGGCGTCGCCGTTGTTGGCGTGCTCGAGGCCCGCCATGATCTTCAGCAGGGTGGACTTGCCGGTGCCGTTCGGTCCGACGACGCCGATCTTGGCGTCGGGCAGGAAGGACAGGGTGACGTTGTTGAGAACGACCTTGTCGCCGTGGGCCTTGCGGACATTGCGGAGGGTGAAAACGTAGTCAGCCATGGTTCGGCAAGCCTACGGGGAGAACCCCTGTGAGCCGATTCGGGCCGGGCGCCGGGCGGCGCCCGCTCAGGCGGCCGGGTTCACCGGGTCCCCCGCGGCGTCCAGCTGCGGCCCGTCGACCTCGTAGGCGTGCACCATCTCGCGCACCGACTCGTTCTCCCGTGGGTCCCGCGGCGTGGCCCGAGCGGTCTTCTCGAAGCTGCTGGTGCCCTTGTTCAGGTCGTGGCCGACGAACGTCGCGTCCACGACCCAGCTCACGGAGCTCGGCTGGTCCTCCCGCTCCCACACGTCCACCCGGACACGGCCGTGCACGACCACGGCGTCGCCCCGCTTGATGGAGTCGATGACGTTCTTGCCCAGGCCACGCCAGCAGTTCACGGTGAACCAGGACGTCTGACCGTCCACCCAGGTGCCGGCCTTGTTGTAGCGCGGGGTGGACCCCACCCGGAAGGACGCGCAGTGGGTCTCCCCCACCTCGCGCACGTCCACGTCTCCCCCGACCCAGCCCTGCAGGGTCACGTAGCTCTCGTTCATCTGTCTCCTCCTGGTGGTTGTGGTGGAGACAGTCCACCCGTCGTCGGCGACGTCGTGGGACGGTGAGGGCCAGCCTGTGGACAAGGCTCGGAAAGGGCGGGGGTGGGCGTGCGAAACGGTCAGCCGCGCGCCCTGCGAAGGCCTTCCCACGTCGTGCGGTACGCCGCCAGCTCGGCCGACACCGGCTCGACGACCAGCTCCTGGGCCACCTCGGCGACGCCGGCTCGCAGCCGCTTGTCGGCCCGACGGGCCCGCGACGTGGAGCCCACCGAGATCAACGCCCGGGAGAGCAGCGCCAGCGAGATGCCTGCGGCCACCCCGAGCACGAGCATCAACGACGGGACGGGGAAGCCCCGGTAGTCCGGGGTCCCCGGGGTGGGCATCTGCAGGTAGGCCGTCCCGGCCAGCACGCCCAGCCAGAGGCCGCCCGCGAGCGCGGTCAGGAACAGCACCCACTGCAGCGCCCGCACACCGCGGCACCACAGCGGCGTCCCGGAGACGCCCAGGTCAGTGGTGGTCAGGACCCGGTCGAGCCGGTCCCCGAGGTCCGCGAAACGCGAGGTCGAGGCCCTTCGCACCGACCGGGACCAGGGTGGGGCCAGCCCGTTGGACACGTCGTCGCACAGGTCGCGCACCGAGGTCTCGACGCGGGCCTGCTGGACCTGGTCGGTGGTCGGGACCGAAGACCTCGCCGCGGTGACGAGGTCCTTTCCCGAGGTGCCCCGGTCGAGATGGAGGCGTCTCAGCGGGTCGGGCCGGAACCGGGAGAGCCAGGCGGTCAGCGGGAACCCGGTGGCCCGTCGTGCCCGGATCGCCGTCGCCCGGCGTACGGCGTCCACGACCAGCGGCACCCCGGCAGCGCCGGTCAGCGCCTCGACCAGCTCGCGCTGGTCCTTGGCCGCGAGCTCCCGCGGCTGCGCGTCACCGCTGTGCGCCGACATCCGGGCGGCCGCGTCGGAGATGTCGCCCGCCAGCCGGGCGCGGATCGAGGCCTTGTCGGCGACCCGCCTGCCGATGGCGTGGCGCAGCTCGGGGATGCCCTCACCGGTCCTGGCCGAGGTGCCGAGCACCGGAACGCCACCGAGGCCGTCCAGCTCGAGCAGGCGGCGTACGTCGTCGAGCATGCTGCTGCGGCGATCCTGGGGCACCTCGTCGATGTGGTTGAGCACGACCAGCATCACCTCCTTGTGGGAGGCCAGCGGTCGCAGGAAGCGGTCGTGGATCGCCGCGTCGGCGTACTTCTGCGGATCGAGCACCCAGACCATCAGGTCGGTCATCCCGATCAGCCGGTCGACCTCGAGGTGGTGGCTCACCTCGGTGGAGTCGTGGTCGGGCAGGTCGAGGAGCACGAGCCCGTCGAGGGACTTGTCCTGCTGCCGGTCCAGCATCGACTCTCGCAGCACCCGGTGGCGCGGCGGGATGTCGAGCCAGTCGAGCAGCCCGCCGGCGGGGTCGTTGCCCCAGATGCAGGCGGTGGCCCAGGACGTCGTGGGCCGGCGTACGCCGACGGCAGCCAGGTCGAGCCCGGTCAGGGCGTTGAAGGTGGACGACTTGCCTGACCCGGTGGCCCCGGCCAGGGCGACGACGGTGTGCTCGGCCGAGAGCCGCAACCGGGCACCGGCACGCTCGACCACCCGGGAGGCGGGCTCGATGACCGAGTCGTCCAACCGTCCCCGACCGGCCTGCACGGCCCGCTCCAGCCCTTCGACCCGCTCGTCCAGCGGCACCTTGCGGCCCAGCACCTTGCGCGCGCCGGCCACCAACCCGCTCACGAGCCGCTCCTGGGGGTGGCGAAACGGAGGTCGTCGACCTTGCGGGCCAGCACGCGCAGCCTCTCGGAGGAGTCCGTGGGCAGCTCGAGGGCGTCGAGCCGGGAGAGGAAGCGCTGACGCTCCTCGTCCATCAGCGCGTCCACCCGGACGGCGAGGTCCCGCCGGGCGTTGAGGGCGAGGCGGCGCACGGCCTGGTCGCCGAAGACGGCCTCGAGCAGCTTCTGACCGACGACCGCGGACCCGCCTGCGATCCCGACCTCGGCCCCGGTGACGCCCCCCGTGGAGGCGAACACCACGACCATCAGCGCGACCGAGAGACCGTTGAAGCCGTAGGCGAGGAAACGAGCCGTCGTGCGCTTGTCGCCACCCTCGCTGCGGACCAGGTCGAGCACCCCGGACTGCCAGTCACGGACCATCCGCTCGGAGCGGGCACGGAAGTCACGGGAGGCGCGCGACAGGTCGGCCCCGCCGTCGTCGAGCACCTGGGTCCCGGCCGCGACGGAGCGCCAGGAGGCGTCGGCCCGCTCGGCCGCCGCCTCGGCGTGCTCGAGGATCAGCGTCTGCAACCCCGACTCCACGGCCACGGTCACCCGCTCGGCCTGCTGCGGCTTCCCCCTGACCGCGTTGGTGATGCGGTCACGAAGCCAGCTGACCTTGCTCTCGAGGTTGCGCAGCAGCTCGCCGGTGCCGACGAACTCCTGCCAGCGGGCGAGGACCTCGCCGCGGAGCAGGGTCCCGTCGGCCGAGCCCTTGTCGATGTCGAGGATCGCCTGGTCGTACGACGCGTCGACGTCCCGCTTCAGACGCCCCTGCATCTCGGCCTGGGCCAGGCAGGCGTCGGCGAGGTCGTAGGTCCGCCGGGCGATCGACCGCACGGCACCGTCGAGGGTCTGGCGCACCACCCCGTTGCGGGCCTCGACGTCGGCGCCGAGGTCGCTGAGCCACCCCCGGATGTCGCTCACGGAGCCGGCGGGCAGCAGGCCGTTCTCGTCCAGGGGTGCCTCGGCCACGGTGAACAGCGGTGAGTCCTTGAGACCGCGTTCGACCAGCATCCGGGCGAGGTGGCTGCTGACCTCCGGGATCGCGGCCGCTGCGGTCCGGTCGAGCACGATGGCCACGGCGGCGCTGCGTTCGGCGGCCTGCTTGAGGAAGCCCCACGGCACCTGGTCGGCGTAGCGCGCGGCCGAGGTGACGAAGAGCCAGAGGTCGGCCGCAGCCAGCAGCTGGGCGGCGAGGCTGCGGTTGCGCTCCTCCACCGAGTCGATGTCGGGCGCGTCGAGCAGGGCCAGCCCCTGCGGGATCGCGGTCGAGGCGACGAGCTGGAGCGCCCCGGGGTCGGTGGTGGCCCGGGTGGTGCGCTCGAGCTCGGGCAGGATCCGCTGCTGCTCGAACCAGCTCGCGTCGTCGGGGTGGTGGACGAGGACGGGAGACCGCGTCGTCGGCCGGAGCACGCCGGGCTCGCTGACCCGCTCCCCGACCAGGGAGTTGACCAGGGTCGACTTGCCGGCCCCGGTGGAACCGCCCACGACGGCGAGCAGCGGGGCGTCGATCTGCACCAGTCGGGGCAGCACGTAGTCCTCGAGCTGATCGATGATCTCGGCGCGCGCGGCACGGCTCTCCCCGACGCCCGGGAGCTCGAGCGGGAGCTGCGCATGCTTCAGCGCCTCGCGGAGGCCCGTCAGCGTCGTGAGCATTCGCGCAGAGGCCTCGGACCCGGCTCCTCCCGCTGGGCTTCCGGACGACTCCCCCGATGGGTGCCCGGCGCCGGTCACCGCGATGCTCCGGGTCCTGTCCCGCGGCCACCGGGGACCGTGGGCATCTGGGCGGGACGCCGGTCGCCGGTCGGCTGGGGCCACAGCAGTCCCGGGCGCAGGGCCCGCATCCGCTCGACGTGCTCCTGGCCCATCACGGCGAAGTCGGTCGGTGCCACCCCGCGCAGGTAGCGACTGTGGAGGAAACCGAGCTCGACCGCCTCGTTCTGGTAGGCGACCATCACCCGCCGGGCCTGCTTGCCGCCGGCATTCTCGGCGTACCTCCGGGCGAAGCGCCGCGCCGGGATCCGGGAGAGCCACGGGATCTCGGCAGGGTCGAGGAAGCCGCGCTGGGCGCAGTCGGTGAGCGCGGTCGTCAGCACCCCGCCCTCACGGCGCCGCGACCAGACCGCGACGCCGATCAGGAGCAGGAAGGCCGGCACCATCAAGAAGACGTAGGTGGCGATGGCGTTGCGGCCGTCGTCGAGGCTCAGGGAGCCGTTCCACGCCGCGTGCGCCGCGACGGCCACGAGGTAGCCGAGGGCGGGCGCGATGATGCGCACAGCCTTGCTCCGCGAGGTCACCGCCAGCCCGATGCCGATGCCGGTGAACGCGGTGAAGAACGGGTGGGCGAAGGGGCTGAAGACGCAGCGCACGATGAACAGGCCCACCGCACCGCCGATGCCGCCGGCCTGGCCACCATCGCCCATGTAGGCCGACATCAGGTAGAGGATGTTCTCGGTGAAGGCGAATCCGATGCCCACCATCCCGGCGTAGACGATGCCGTCGAGGATCCCGTCCAGCTCGTGCCGCCGGTAGAACAGCAGCAGCAGGATGAACAGGCCCTTGGCCGCCTCCTCGGTGATCGGTGCGACCACCGTGGCGGTGAAGGTGTCCGTGGACTCGAAGATCAGGGCGTCGACCGTCTGCAGCACCAGCGCCCCGGAGGTCGCCACGAAGGCACCCCACCCGAGGCCGAGGAGGAGCAGCGACCGCGGCTCGGGCTCGTAGCGGTCGAGCCACATGTAGACGCTGATCAGCGGACCCAGGGGCAGCGCGGCGAGGAGCAGACCCACCACGAGGGCGCCCGGAGCCCCCGAGAGCAGGAGCACGAGACCGATGGCGGCAGCACCGATCAGCATCACCACCGACACGACGACCGTGAACGCTGCGGAGGTACGGCGGGTCTGCATGGCCGTAGCGTAACGATGCTCCGGTCGTAGAGTGGAACCGTGACTGATGAGACGGAGACCAGCCTGCAGAGCGACGTGGTGACGGACCCCGAGAACCGCACGGGGAACCACACGTGAACCAAACGGGAGCCACACCGAGAGCCACGACCCCGCCGTGCCCGAGGCCTATGCGGCCTTCATGCGCACGGGTTGGGGTGACCGCGAGCTCGACGTGCCGGCTCATCCGATCACCGAGTGGGCGCGAGCCCGCAGGCGGCGGCTGGGCGAGCAGTTCCCGGGCGAGCGGCTGGTGATCCCCTCGGGGGCCTTCAAGGTCCGCTCCAACGACACGGACTACCGGTTCCGCTCCGAGACCGCCCACACCTACCTCTCCGGCAACCAGACGAGTGACGCCGTGCTCGTGATCGAGGACGGTGACGAGGTCCTCTACGCCCGTCCGCGCAGCTCGCGCGAGACCGACGAGTTCTTCCGGGACCGGCAGTACGGCGAGCTCTGGGCCGGCCGGCGACCCTCGCTGGAGGAGATCGCCGCCTCGCTCGGCGTACGGACACGGCACATCGACGACCTGCCCGGCTCCCTGTCCGGCCCCCGTTCCGGATCAGCCAAGACGCGGGTCCTGCGCGGGGTCGACGCCCGGGTGGACGGACAGGTGCCGAGCGACGCCGGCCGCGACGCCGAGCTCGCCCGGGTCCTCTCCGAGCTGCGGCTGGTCAAGGACGAGTGGGAGGTCGCGGAGCTGCAGACGGCCTGCGACATCACCACCCTCGGCTTCGAGGACTCCGTGCGCGAGTGGGACCGCGTGCTCGAGCACGGCGAGCGCTGGATCGAGGGGACCTTCTTCCGGCGCGCCCGGGCGATGGGCAACGACATCGGCTACGACTCGATCGTCGGCGGTGGTCGGCACGCGACCACGCTCCACTGGATCGAGAACTCCGGGCCGGTCACCCCCGGTGAGCTGCTCCTGCTGGACATGGGAGCCGAGGCGTCCTCGCTCTACACCGCCGACGTCACGCGCACCCTGCCCGTGGACGGGACGTTCACGACCGTGCAGCGCGACCTCTACTCGCTGGTGCTGGCCGCCCAGCAGGCCGGGCTCGACGCCGTACGTCCTGGTGCTGCGTTCCGCGCTGCGCACGAGGCGGCGATGACGGTGTTGGCCCACGGCCTCGAGGACCTCGGCCTGCTGCCGGTCTCCGCCGAGGAGGCGCTCTCCCCGGACAGTCGGGTCTACGCCCGGTGGACCCTCCACGGGACCAGCCACATGCTCGGGATGGACGTGCACGACTGCGCGGCCGCCGACACCGGCATCTACCCAGGCGGCACCCTGGAGGAGGGCATGGTGCTCACGGTCGAGCCCGGGCTGTACTTCCAGGAGGACGACCTGCTGGTCCCCGAGGAGCTGCGCGGCATCGGCATCCGCATCGAGGACGACGTCGTCGTGACCGCCGACGGCATGCGGAACCTCTCGGAGGCGCTGCCGCGCGATCCTGGTGAGATCGAGGAGTGGATGGCCGCGCTCCGAGGCTGATCCGGCGGCGTGCAGCACTGCCGCAGCCCCGGTCAGGGACGGATCTGGCTGATCCGGGTCCCCCAGTTGGCCAGTGCGGTCCGGGTGTTGCCGCAGGTGCCGAACGGCTCCGCCTCGTACTGCGGCAGCGTGCACCGCTGACCGATGTACTCCGAGGCGATCCAGACGTCGTCGCCCATGGCGGAGGCTGCCCCGTAGTCGCCCCAGCGGGGACGGACCGGGTCCGGCGCGTTGTACGCCGCGTAGCCCGCGAAGCCGTCCTGCGGACCGAGACCGGCAGCGGCCACCCGCACCTGACCCACGCCGCGCGCATCGATCGGGGCGTACGCCGCGCTGGGGTAGTACGACGGCCCTGCGAGCGTCATCGCGATCACGCCCCGCCCCTTCCTGGTCACCCCGACGGCGGGATAGATGATGTCGTTGCCCGCCACGCCGAGCTGACCGCCGGCCCGCAGCCTCGACCTCTGGGGCGCGGGGTCCAGGACGAACCACGCCACCCCGGCCTGGGTCTTCCCGGCCACCTGCACCCCGGTGTCGAGGGCGCCGTAGAGCCGACCGCCGGCGAGCACGACCTGCTGCATCCGGCTGTCGTTGCTGTCCAGGCTCTGCAGGACCTCGGGCGGACCGGGGTCGGCCAGCGCGGGACGGCACGCCGGGTCGTTGAGGCACTCCAGCAGTGGAGCGGGTCCGTCTCGCTGGACCACCGGGGGCGGCACCGAGTAGGTGTCGACCTTCACGCGGGAGTCACGCAGACGCGCCGTCGGATGCTGCTGGCCCAGGGTCGAGGTGCCCGTCATCGACCACGACACGATGGTGCCGGAGACGCCGTCGGCATCGAAGACGGCGTTGGAGGACAAGAAGTACTCCGTTCCCCCGGCGCGCCGGTCGAAGTCGGCCGCCGACGGGGACTGCGCCGGCCAGACCGTGAAGCCGCCGTTGCCACGATCGGCGCCCGAGGTGTCGAACTGCGTCACGTGCACCTGGTCGGCGGCGGACGCGAGCTCGGCCTTGCTGAACGCGTAGACCTGGGCGCTGTCGAACTCCGGACCGAACAGTGAGAACTCGTTGGTGGTGATGTAGAAGCCGTGGGCGTCGACCCCGACATGCGGGTAGTCACCCAGGCACGGGCACCCTGCGTGCACGGGGGTGCCGGCCGACCCGTCGTCGGTGACGTCGAGCCGGTAGACCTTCCAGGCGCCCAGGGGGTGCTTGGTCACCGCGAGGTCGAGGAACGATCGGCCGGTGAGGTCACCGGTGGCCGGGTCGACCTCGAGGTCGTCGACGACGTGGAAGAACGTCCCCGTCTGCGGGTCGAAGACGCACGTGGGATCGAACAGGTTGGGGCCGAACGGTCCGTCGGGACGGACGAAGGCCGAGGCGAAGCCGTAGAAGCGGTTGAGGCTGGCCACGCCGTGCGGCGCGCCGTTGGCGTCGCGCACCCGGACCGCAGTGTTGACAGACTCCACGATCTTGCCGTTGCCCGCGCACAGGGCCTGGTCCGGCGGCTCCCCGGAGAACTGGTTGCCGTTGTCGGCCGTGCGTGAGTCGAAGTGGTTCAGGCCGGGCAGGCTGCGGAGCAGCTCGGGTCCGGTCCGGACGATCCCGGTCGACTCGGTCTTCGCGGCGGCCGTGGGGGAGGCGCTGCGTCTGCTCGAAGCGCCGGTCCCGTCGGGGCGGACCGTTCGGTTCACCCCGAGCGTCGTACGCCGCCGCGCGGCGGTCCGGGCGTTCACATCACCCTCCGAGACCTGCACCGGGCTCAGCTCGTGAGTCGCTGGTCGCCCGACCGAGCCCGGGGCTCCCGCGGCGATCGTGGTCGTCGCGGAGGAGGAGACGACCCGGGTGGTGCCGGCGATCCCCTGCGCCGATGTCGGAGGTGCTGGCGCTGCACCCTGGGCCGTCCCCTGGGGGCCGACCGGGCTCAGGAGCGCGGCGACGACGGCTGAGACTGACAGGGTGGTGAGGATCCGACGACGCTGCATGGAGTGCTCCAGGGTCCGAGCCGTGCATCGGCTGTGCACGACACTGTGTGGCACTCTGCTCCCGGACCGGGTCCGTGCGCAACCGTTCGGTGCCGCCACCGGCGCCCTGTCACCAACCCGTCGTGTGGCCCCAGGCCTGTCACCCACGCCCGGGCCCCAGGACCAGCCGGACCCACTCGCAGCCAGCACCCCACCGCCACGAGTCGAGGCGGGCGTTGCGGCATACTGGCCCCGGGTCGGGGCGCGCCAGGACTGCAGACATCACCGGGGTTCTGTCCCGATGTTCGTTCCGACGCGAGTTCCGACCCCCGCCCCTGTAGCTCAGCTGGATAGAGCAAGAGCCTTCTAATCTCTAGGTCGCAGGTTCGATTCCTGCCAGGGGCGCCCGAGGACCGTCACGAGCACATCTGGTCCCAGCTCTCCCCTCACGAGAAGTTCCCGTACCGAAGCGGAGTGTTGGATTGGACTAGACATCTCATGTCCCACTACCGGTGCGTTTCGGCATCCTCACCCGCTGGTCTACTGTCGAACGCTCAGTGAGCCGTCGTCTCGGAGTGTTCAGATGCCACGCCCCATTACTCGACCCGCCTCCACGTCTCGTGATCGCGACGCTCGGACCGGTCTGCGCGTCGACGAACCGGTGAACCGGCCACGTACGCCTTCCCGGTCCTCCTTGTGGGAACGCTTCTTGGACCACGACCCGAAGCTGGTCTTTCGACTGGTGCTCCTCGGGGCGTGCCTGTTGGCGCTCATCGTCAGCCAGTGGCCCCGCGACCTGGCCGACCGCGGCGCCGTACCGGTGCCACCCGGCGTACCCAGGATCGACTCGCCCTTCGACTGGCAACGGCTCGAAGCCATCGACTTCTCGAGCAACGACGGCGGCTGGATGGATACCGGCATCATCGCCTCGCGGGACTCCTCACGCTCACGCATGAGACAAGCCAGGTTCGGCACGGGTCCGGACGGGAAGTGGCTCACGGTCGTGGCCGAACGGGCCTCCCCCGCCGCTCCCGTCTACAGCGTGGACCTGCTGGGCGAGGGGCATCCGGTCCCGAACTACTTCGCGGTCAATCTCGTCTACCAGCTTCCCACCCTCTCGATCGGGATGTGGCCGGCACCCCTGTGGTTCCGCCCGCTGGTGACGCGCGCGGACCGCGACGCGCAGGGCGAGATCGACATCATGGAGTGGTTCGGCGGTCAGTACGGCCTCCCGAACGAGGCGACGGCCACGATCCACAAGACCCCCTACGGTGCCGAGCACCGGCAGCTCGGTGAGAACCTGCCGCAGCTCGGCGGCGACGGGCGCAACCTGGAGCACAACATCCGCTTCGAGAAGGCGCCTGGCTCGATGACCTGGTGGATCGACGGCCAGAAGGCCGTCATCATGAATCGAACCGCCTTCGACGTCCGGGCGGGCAGCGGGGCGTGGGACGACATGTTCGAGAACCCGAACCGCCGGTGGTACCCGCGCATCACCTACCAGGTGGGCCCAGGGACCGAACGGGATCCCGCAGGCGAGATCCCGCAGGAGTGGCGTCGCTCGGAGCTGATCGTCAAGCGCCTCGAGCTCTTCAAGATGCTCTGATCCCCGACATCAGTCGGTTCGCCGCTCGAGCTCGGCGGCCATCAGCGTCATCAGCTGGGTCAGGCCCTTGAAGGGCCGCACCATCACGGTGAACTCGACCAACCGCCCGTCGCTGCCCCATCGCAGCATGTCGATCCCGTGCACGGTCAGGCCGTCCAGATCCGCGATGAACTCGAGCACCGCCGAACCGTTGTCCCACCACTCGTGCTGATAGCGCAGCGTCGGGCCCAGGACGGTCATCGCGGCGGTGAGGTACGCCGACGTCAGCGCCTTGCCCTCCTGCGGAGTGTGCACCGCTGGCGACCTGAATACGCACTCATCGGCGATCAGGGCGTCGAGCAGACCCGGGTCCTGGGACTCGAAGACGGCGTGCCAGCGGTTCAAGGCTTCGGGGCGGTCGCTCATGAGGCGACTCTAGGTCTCCCGGAGGACGAGGGAGCCCTCGTGAGCCGGGTCACGAGCTGAGCGTGTCGGTGCCCGCGGTGGGACCGGCTTCGTCGTACAAAAGAACTGGCCCTGCGGAGTATGAGACCGCAGGGCCTTCGTCTTGCCCGGTTCTCCGAGATGGGCGGACAAAAGGGATTGGGTTGATGGGCATTGCCTGACGTTGTCGGGTGAAGTATCAGCCGGGAAGCGCCAGTTTCACCGGTCGCCCGGGGAATCCTGCACTCCCCCAGCAGCAGCGTCGATCTCCCCCAGCACCCGCACCTTCACGTCCTCGGGCGCGAACGAGACGCGCACGGCCGTCCGGGCGAGGTCGGCGAGGCCGGCCTCGTCGAGGTCGAGCAGGTCGGCGGCGATCTCGTACTCGCGGTTGAGGGTGGTGCCGAACATCGGCGGGTCGTCGCTGTTGATCGTCACCACCACCCCGGCGTCGCGGAAGGCACGCAGCGGGTGCTCCTCCAGTTTCGCGACCGCACGGGTGGCGATGTTGGAGGACGGGCAGACCTCGAGCGGGATGCCGCTGGAGGCGAGGTACGCCAGCAGTTCCGGGTCCTGCGCCGAGGTGGTGCCGTGCCCGATGCGCTCGGCCCCGAGGACGTGCAGGGCGTCCCAGACCGTCTGGGGCCCCGTCGTCTCCCCGGCGTGTGGGAGGCAGTGGAGACCGGCGGCTCGGGCGGCGTCGAAGTGGGGCTTGAACTGTGGCCGTGGGACGCCGATCTCCGGACCGCCGAGGCCCAGGGCGATCAGCGAGTCCGGCGCGTGGTCGAGCACGTAGCCGAGAGTCGCGTCGGCCCCGGGAAGACCCAGCTCGCCGGGGATGTCGTAGATCCAGCGGAACACGATCCCGAAATCGCGTTCGGCGGCGGTACGGGCGTCCTCGATCGCCTCGGTGAAGGCCTCGATCGGAACGCCGGAGAGCACCGAGGTGTGCGGCGTCACGGTCAGCTCGGCGTACCTCACCTGCTGCACCTGCGCCATCTCACGGCCGATCTCGTAGGTGAGCAGCCGGACGTCCTCCGGCGTACGGATCAGGTCCACCACCGCGAGGTAGACCTCGATGAAGTGCGCGAAGTCGCGGAAGGCGAAGAACTCGGCCAGCTGCTCGGGATCGCTGGGCACGGTGCCCGGATGCCGCTCCGCCAGCTCGGAGACGATCCGGGGGGACGCCGAGCCGACCTGGTGCACGTGCAGCTCGGCCTTGGGCAGACGGGTGATGAAGCCGGCGAGCGAGGACATGGCGCCCAGCATGTCAGCGGCCACCTCACCCGGAGGGTCCGGGTCAGCGCGTCAGGACCCAGCCGAGCACCGCCGGCAGTGCACCCACCAGCAGCCAGGGCGAGAGCGGCGACTTCGAGTTGATGACGCGTAGGCCGACGATTCCGGCCACTCCCACCACCAGCGACATCCCCAGCAGGCCGGGTCGGGCGCCGGCCTGCAGCGAGGTGGAGCTGAGCAGTGCCATGCCCTCCGCGAGGACGAAGGAGACGGTGACCAGCAGGGCAGACATCACCCATCGCTGGACCCGTTCGACCTCCACGCGTCAGCCCTTCGCGATCAGCTGTTCGAGCTGGTCGGACATGTCAGAGATCGAGGAGGCCTCGAGCGTCTTCCCGTCGACGATCACGGTCGGCGTGCCCTTCACACCGGCGTCCGTCGCCGACTGGTCGGCCGCGTCGACGAACTGCGTGTTCGCCACGCCGATCGAGTCGAGCACCGACTTGTCGGTGACGCCGGCCTTCTTGGCCAGGTCGGTGAGGTCGGCGACCCCTGGCTTGGCGGCGTCGTTCTCGTAGGGCTGGTTCTCGAAGAGCAGGTCGTGGTACTTCAGCGCCTGTCCGGGCGTTCCGCCCTCGAGGACTGCGGCCCACGCGGTCAGTGCCGTGGTCGAGTACTCGTCCTGAAGGAGGTGGAAGGGCCGGTACTCGACGAGCACCTTGCCCTGCTCGGCGGCCTTGCGCAGGTAGGTGCGCGAAGCCGCCTCGAACTGGCGGCAGTAGGGGCACAGGAAGTCCTCGTAGACGACGATCTTGGTCGTGGCGGACGGGTCGTCCCCGACCGTCAGCGCCTGACCGGAGACCGTGGCCGATGGTCCGGCCGTTGTCGCCGGGTCCTTCTTGTCGCCCCCCGAGAGGAGCACGCCGGCGATGACGGCCGCGGCGAGCACCACGAGGACGACCGCCACGACCAGGATCTTGCGGTTTCGTTCCTGGCTCGCCTGCGCCCGCTGGATGGCGGCAGCCCTTTCGGCGCGGTTTCCTTCACGGTCCTTCTTCGACATCACGGTCCTCGGGGTGGTCGGGGAACAACAGGTTGTCCAGGGCGAGCGGGGTACGACGCAGCCACACGACGAGCACGGAGAGCAGCAGCAGGCCGGTGTCGCGGGCGATCTCCCAGGGGTACTTCCCGAAGGCGTCCGGGTCCGGGCCGCCGTCGCCGAAGCACCCGCAGTTGATCGCGATGCCGCGGGTCCACACCGACACGATGCCGATGATGAAGGCGAGCTGCATCAGCGCGGACAGTACGCCCACGAACCGGGCCAGCAACCCCAGCACGAGCGCTGCGCCGACGACGACTTCGAGCATCGGCAGCACGCGGCCGACGCCATCGGCGAGGGAGGGCGGCAGCAGCTGGTAGGCACGCACGGCGGTGACGCTCGCCTCGGGGTCGGGCAGCTTGATGGATCCGGCCCAGATCCAGACGCCGCCCACGACGAGCCGGGCGACGAGGCCCGCCCACGAGAGCGTGCCACGGCTGCGCGGGCCCCACCGTCCGGTCACGAGGGGTCGGCCGCGAGAACGAGGTGCTGCACCACGTCGGCCAGGGCGGTCGGCGACGCAGCACTCACCGGCTCGCCGTCGACGAGGACCGTGGGCGTCGTACGCACTCCGGCTGCACGGGCCGCCTCCCGGGTGGAGAGTGCTGTGGTGAGGTCGAGCGCTCCCACCGCCTCGAGCACGTCGCTGTCCTTCACCCGGGCCTCCTTGGCCAGCGCGACCAGATCCGCAGCCGCCACGCCTTCGTCCGACGGCCGGCGGTCGAAGAGGAGGTCGTGGAGGGCGAGCGCCTGCTGGGCGGTCCCCTGCGCGAGAACCGTCTCCCACGCCGCGAGGGGGGCGGCGGTGGACTCGTCGTCGGTCAGCGTCACCGGGTGGTACTCCACCCGCACCTGGCCCTGCGCGGCCTCGACCCTGAGGAAGTCGCGTGAGGCGATCTCGAAGGCCCTGCTGGCGGAGCTGGCGAAGTCCTCGTAGACGACGACCTGCGCCCGCGCACCAGACCGACCCACCGTGAGGGACAGGTCCTCCGCGCGGGCCAGCGCCTGCGGGTCCTTCGGCGGCGTGGACTCTGCGCCGCTGGAGAAGATGACCGCTCCTGCGACCACCGCCGAGACCGCTCCCAGCACCCCGAGCACCAGCAGCAGGCGGCGGTTGCGCTCCGGAGTCTCGTCGTCCGAGTCGGGAGGCGTGGTCGCGGCGGGCATGCACCCAGCGTAGGAGTCGAGTGCTCGCGCCAGGTCACGGCGTACGACGACACGGCCGATCGCCGGCGTCCGGCCGGGAATCCGTCGGTCTGGGTAGTGTGGCTCGTTGTGACTGACCGACTCGTCTGGATCGACTGTGAGATGACCGGCCTCGACATCGTGGCAGATGCCCTGATCGAGGTCGCTGCCCTGGTGACCGACTTCGACCTCAACGTCCTCGGCGAGGGCGTCGACATCGTGATCAAGCCGCCGCCCGAGGCGATGGACCAGATGGTCGAGTTCGTGCGCAACATGCACGTCACGTCGGGCCTGATCGAGGAGCTGGACGGCGGCACCACCCTCGACGACGCCCAGGAGCAGGTGCTGGCCTACGTCAAGCGCCACTGCCCGGAGGGAAGTCGCCCCCCGCTGGCCGGCAACACCGTCGCGACCGACCGGGCCTTCCTGGCCCGCGACATGCGGGACCTCGAGCAGTACCTCCACTACCGGATCGTCGATGTCTCCTCCATCAAGGAGCTCTCGCGCCGTTGGTTCCCGCGGGCCTACTACAACGCCCCGTCCAAGGGTGGCAACCACCGGGCGCTGGCCGACATCCGCGAGAGCATCGAGGAGCTGCGCTACTACCGGGAGGCGGTCTTCGTCTCGTCCCCCGGCCCGGACTCGTCTGCCGCGAAGACGATCGCTGCCCGGCACCAAGGCTCTCTGACCGGTGACCGCCCGGTGTCAGGGACGAGCTGAGGAACCGCTACACTCTTGCCTCGCAAGATCCCCTGGTGGGTATAGCTCAGCTGGTAGAGCGCCGCCTTGTGGTGGCGGATGTCGCGGGTTCAAGTCCCGTTACTCACCCCAAGAGCATCGAGCCCCTGTCCGCAGCACTGCGGGCAGGGGCTCGATCGCTTCCCGGGCGAGGCCCCGGTGGGTGGGAAATCCTCGCGGGCGACCGGGAGAGCGGGCCGAGCGAGGGTCCAAAGGCGGTCGGCCTAGGGACCTTCGCCAGCATCGCGTGGGCCGCTCGGCTGGTTCGCTGGTCACACAGCAACCCAAGACCGTGGAGGGCATGACATGACCGCTGGGACCCGCTCGAAACCACCGGCACAACCAGACGTCAAGACGCGTCGTTTCAACTTCCCGAGCGCCTTCACGGTCCTGTTCGTCGTGACGGTCGCGGTCTGGCTGCTGGCGTTCCTGGTGCCCACCGGCGCCTACAAGCTCGACAAGGCAGGCGGCCCGATCCCCGGGAGCTACGCAGGCGTCGACGCAGGGCTCTCCTTCGGCGACCGGTTGATGCAGTTGTTCCTGGCTCCGATCAACGGTCTCTACGGCGTCCAGGCCTCCGATGGTGGCTTCATCGGCCCCTACGAGAGCGGAGAGCTCTTCGGGGCCGCCGGAGTCTTCCTGTTCGTGCTTGCCATCGGGATCTTCATCACGATGTCGATGCGCACCGGCGCCATCGACAGCGGCATCGCCCGGGTGGCCAAGCGCTATGGCGCCAAGGGTGCTGTGGTGATCGTGATCTTGATGGTGCTCTTCTCCCTGGGCGGAACCACCGAGGGCATGGCCGAGGAGACCTTGGGCTTCTACGCCCTGGTGATCCCACTCATGCTGAGCCTGGGCTATGACCGGATGGTCGCCGCGGCCACCATCCTGGTCGGGGCCGGCGTCGGGGTCCTCGCCTCGACCGTGAACCCGTTCGCCACCGGCGTCGCCTCTGCGGCCGCCGGGATCTCCATCGGCGACGGCATCGGCTTCCGTTTCCTGATGTATCTCCTGCTCGTGCCGGTCGGCGTGCTCTACGTGCTCCGCTACGCCCGCAAGATCAAGCACGACCCTGCTGCGTCCCTGTCCGGGCCCCAGCCCGGCGACACCGAGATCGCCGAGGCCGGGGTCGGCGAGATGCCCGAGATCACGCGGCGACAGAAGACGGTCCTGGCCGTGGTCGCCCTCACGTTCGCGTTCATGATCTTCGCGATCGTTCCCTGGGCCCAGGTGATCAGTGGACCCGACGCGGACAGCTACGGCTGGCAGCTCGACTGGTACTTCCCCGAGCTCGCCGCCCTCTTCATCGTGATGGCGATCCTGATCGGCTTCATCGGCGGCCTCGGGGAGAAGGGGATGACCGACACCCTCGTGCGTGGTGCCGGGGACTTCATCGGAGTCGGCCTGATCATCGTGCTCGCCCGTGGCGTCACCGTCATCATGAACAACTCCCAGATCACCGACACCGTGCTGCACTCGATGGAGAGCGCGGTCAACAACACCTCACCCGCGATATTCGGTGGCCTGATGTTCCTGATCAACGTGCCGCTGGCCTTCCTGGTCCCCTCGACCTCGGGCCACGCAGCGCTGGCGATGCCGATCCTCGCGCCCCTTGCGGACTTCGCCGGCGTGCCGCGCGCGATCGTGGTCACGGCCTTCCAGTCGGCATCGGGTGTCGTCAACCTGGTCACGCCCACGTCCGCGGTCGTCATGGGTGGTCTGGCGCTGGCCAAGGTGCGCTACGACGAGTACGTGCGTTTCGTCGCGCCACTGCTGCTCGGACTGCTCGTGGTCTGCACGGTGCTGATCGCTGGGGCGGCCGCACTCTCCTAGGTGGGGTGGCGGAACGCGGTGGTGGCTGCTGGCCACCACCGCGGACTCGTCTGGCCTCGGGGTGCTCCGCGGTCGGCCGCAGCCGGTCACCGGCCTCGCCCGGGCCATGAGCCTGCAGCTCATCCCCACCCACCACGTCAGCGCCGCCGGTGCTCGTCGTCGACGACGGGGCTCAGAACGGGTACCTCGCTGGTTCTCCCCGCATGGTGATCCAGCGGGTCTCGGTGAAGGCTTCGATGTTCGCCGCCGCCCC
Organism: uncultured Actinomycetota bacterium; assembly: GCA_963843775.1. GTDB lineage: Bacteria > Actinomycetota > Actinomycetes > Propionibacteriales > Nocardioidaceae > Marmoricola. Next base: position 516,532 of record CAWJLT010000008.1, on the reverse strand, counting down.
GCCGAACCGCGAACCGGTCCCGGAGGCGCCGACGCCACCGAAGGGGGCGTTGGCCTCGTCGTTGACCGTCTGGTCGTTGATGTGCACGATGCCCGTCGGGATCTGCTCGGCGATGGCGAGCCCGTGCATGACGTCCTTGGTCACGATGCCCAAGGACAGCCCGTACTCGCTGTCGGCGGCGAGCTGGATCGCATGCTCCACCGAGCTCACGCGCGTCACGGGCGCGACGGGCCCGAACACCTCGTCGGCGTACGCGGCCGAGGTCACGGGCACGTCCGCCAGCACGGTCGGCCGGTAGAAGAGGTCCTCGTAGGTACCCCCGGCCGCGATCCTCGCTCCCTGGTCGGAGCTTGCGGTCACCAGTCCGTGGATCTTGTCGCGCTGACCCTGGTCGATCACAGGTCCGAGAGCGACCTGCTCGAGGGCGGGGTTTCCGACCGGGAGACCTGCCGCCTTGTCGGCGAGCTGTTCCACGAACTCGTCGTAGATCGAGTCCGCGACCAGGTGGCGGCCGGTGGTCATGCAGATCTGTCCCTGGTTGAAGAACGACCCCCAGGCCGCCAGGTTGACGGCGGCCTCGACATCGGCGTCGTCGAGGATCAGGAGAGCCGAGTTCCCTCCCAGCTCGAGGTGGGCGCGCTTCAGGTGCTTGCCGGCCAGCTCGCCGATGCGTCGTCCGACGGGAGTCGACCCCGTGAACGAGATGATCCGGATCGCGGGGTCGGTCACCAGGGCCTCCCCGACGTCGGCGCCGCCGGGCAACATCTGCAGCACCCCCGCCGGCAGGCCGGCCTCCTCGAAGACGCGTGCCATCAGCGTGCCGCCGGTGACGGCGGTGCGGGGATCCGGCTTCAGGATCACGGCGTTGCCGAGCGCGAGCGCGGGAGCGACCGAGCGGATGCCCAGGATGATCGGCACGTTGAACGGTGAGATGACGCTCACCACGCCCGCAGGCACGCGGCGCGCCATCGACAGGCGCGGCTGCTCGGACGGCAACAGCTCCCCCATCGAACGGCCCGGTAGGCCCGCAGCCTCGTAGCACTCCTCGGCCGCCACGTGCAGCGCGAAACCCGCCATGCCCGGTACGGCGCCGACCTCGCGGACGTTCCAGCCGCTGATCTCCTCGGCGTGCTGCTGCCACAGGTCCCCGGCCCTGCGCAGCACGGCCGCCCGCGCCGTGTGCGGGAGCGAGGCCCAATCCTTCTGGGCGGCCGTGGCGCTCAGACCTGCTTCGGCCACGTCCTCAGCGGTCGCTAGCCCCATCCGGCCGATCTCGTCTCCGGTGGCCGGCTCGACGACTGCGTAGTCGCCCCCGCGTCCCGCCGTCCACTGCCCTCCCTTGTAGATGTTGCCTTGCCAGTCTGCGCTGTCGAGAAGTCCCATGTGTCTTGCCCTTCTGGTCAATGTGAATCATTCATGCGGAGTACGGGCTTGATGACCTTGCCGCTGAGTGCGTCCTCGAGTGCTTGCGCCACCTGCTCGAGATCGTAGAACTGCACCGGGCACTCGCACGCGAACAGCGCCGCACCTACCCGTTCCAGGCCGCTCGAGCCTCGTCCCCCCTCAGTCATCGGCGAGGGTCGTGCAGCCCGTCCGGTTGCTCACCCCCCACGCTCGATGGCTCCCTGACCATGATCGTGCCGTACCGTTGCAGGTGGTGAGCCGGGAAGTCTGGTCGGCAACGTGTCGACGACCCCGAAGGATCCCTGATGACTGACCGCACCCCCGAGCCGGAGCATCCCAGGCTGTTCCCGCGTGGCACCTGGACCGAGACCGCGCGCGTCACCGAGCTCCTCCGACACGAGACCGTGGGCGGGGCGCTGCTGCTCATCGCCGCCGTCGTCGCCCTGGTCTGGGCGAACTCGGGCTGGGCGGACGGCTACACCGCGCTCAAGGACTTCACCGTCGGCCCCTCTGCGCTCCACCTCGATCTCAGCCTGGGCACCTGGGCGGCCGACGGGTTGCTGGCCATCTTCTTCTTCGTCGCCGGACTCGAGGTCAAGCGCGAGTTCGTCGCAGGAGACCTTCGCGACCCCCGTCGGGCGGCCATCCCCGTACTCGCCGCCGTGGGCGGCATGGCCGTTCCCGCTCTGGTGTACGTCGCCGTCAACCTCGCCGCTGGCGCCGAGGGCGGCGCGCTCAACGGGTGGGCCATCCCGACGGCGACGGACATCGCCTTCGCGGTCGCGGTGCTGGCCGTCATCAGCACCCACCTGCCCGCCGCGCTGCGCACCTTCCTGCTGACCCTCGCCGTGGTGGACGACCTGCTCGCCATCACGATCATCGCCTTGTTCTACACCCGCTCACTCGACCCGGTGTGGCTGCTGCTCGCCCTGATCCCGATCGGGATCTTCGGGATCCTGGTGCAACGGCGGGTCAGGTCGTGGTGGCTGCTGCTCCCGCTCGCCCTGGTCGCCTGGGGCCTGGTGCACGCCTCGGGGGTCCACGCCACGGTCGCGGGCGTGCTGCTCGCGCTCACGGTCCCGGTCATCCGCAGTGACGCGGCGGGCGGACCGGAGGCCGGACGCGGGATGGCCGAGCACTTCGAGCACCTGCTCCGACCGCTCTCCTCGGGAGTCGCGGTTCCCGTGTTCGCACTCTTCGCCGCCGGCGTCACGGTGGGTGGGCTCACTGGTCTCGGCGACGCCTTCACCGACCCGGTGGCCGTCGGCATCGTCGCCGGCCTGGTGCTCGGCAAGGTGCTCGGGATCTTCGGATCGACCTGGGTGATGGCGAGGTTCACCCGTGCCGAGCTCGATGACGACCTGGCCTGGGTCGACGTGCTGGGGGTCTCGATGCTGGCCGGTATCGGCTTCACGGTGTCCCTGCTGATCGGCGAGCTGGCGTTCGGCCCCGACAGCGCGACCGACGAGCACGTCAAGGTCGGTGTGCTGGCCGGGTCCCTGCTCGCCTCCGTGCTGGCCACCATCCTGCTCCGGGGCCGCAACCGGGTCTACCGCCGCATCTGCGAGGACGAGGAACGCGACGACGACGCCGACGGCGTTCCCGACGTCTACTCCCGGCCCCAGAGCGAACGCTGAACGAAGGCTGGCCGGGCGCTGGCCGAGTAGTGACCCGCGCGCCGCGGCTCCCCCGACCCCCGACCCCGGGGTCAGGCCCTGCTCTTGCCGACGGTGAGCAGCACGACGGAGTCCTCCACGGCCTCGAGGGCGTGCCGGGAGTCGGGGACGAACAACAGATCTCCGGGTGAGCCGTTCCATCGGTCCTCACCGGCGACGAGGGTCACGCGACCGTGCAGCACCTGGACGGTCGCCTCGCCCGGGTTCTCGTGCTCGTCGAGGTTGGCGCCCGCCCGGAGTGCGATCAGGGTCTGGCGCAGCACGTGCTCGTGTCCGCCGTAGATCGTGTGGGCGCTTCGGCCACTGGTGGCCGTGCGCGCTTCGTCGAGGTGGTGCCGGGTCAGCGCGGTCAGGGACTGCTTCTGCATCGTTCTCACTTCCGAGGTCGGTCTGGACGGGCTTTCTGGTGGCGATCGTCTGGGAGCAGTGATGGTCTCGGTGAGTGCCGTGGGCGAGGGAGCCACCGGCGCGGATGTCGGACAGCTCAACCCACCCGGTCCCAGCCACGTCGGGGCCGGTGGCTGCCGAGCTGGTGGTCGTCACGACTGCGGTAGACGATGTAGGGGCGGGTCAGGTAGCCCAGAGGTGCACTGAACACGTGCACCAGCCGGGTGAACGGCCACAGCGCGAAGAGTCCGAACGCGACCAGTGCGTGCAGCTGGAATCCCAGGGGCGCCTCCGCCATCAGGGCGGGGTCGGGGTGGAAGGCAAGGAACGACCGGAACCACACCGAGACGCCTTCGCGGTAGTTGTACTCACCGCCGATGGTCAGGATCGAGCCGGCGATCGTGTTCCACATGCCCAGCACGATCACCACCACCAGGAAGGCGTACATCACCTTGTCCATCCGTGTCGTCGCGGAGAACACGGGGCCGACGGTGCGCCGACGGTAGACCAGTATCGCCAGGCCGACCACCGTCATCACCCCGGCCAGGAGGCCACCGGCGACAGCGACCACGTGGTAGGTGCGCTCGCTGATCCCGACCGCGTCCGTCCACGACTGCGGGACCAGCAGACCGATCACGTGGCCACCGACCACACCGAGCATCCCGAAGTGGAACAGCGGGCTCCCGATGCGCAACAGCCGGTTCTCGTAGAGCTGCGAGGAGCGGGTGGTCCAGCCGAACTTGTCGTAGCGGTAGCGCCACAGGTGACCGACCACGAAGGTGGTCAGGCAGAGGTAGGGGACGATGAGGAAGAGGAACTCGTTCATGCGCGTGCTCCCGGGAAGGTCGGCATGGGCAGCCCCACACGTCCGACGGCACCTGCGCCTGGGCTGAACGCGGCGGTCGCGAACGGGGCGAGCCCGACTTCCTCCTCCGGTGGCCCCTCGGCCGCGAGCCGGCGTACGGCGTCGCGCTCGTCGCCCTGCAGCGGCGGCAGCGTGCGGCACACGGCATCGACCACGGGGAACCACGGCGAGTGCAGGTCACGGAGCGAGAGACGGAGCAGCTCGAGCCCGGCCCGGTGGTCGAGCATCAGCCGGCGACCCTGGTCCTGGTCGATGGTGGCGGCGTACTCGAGCACGACACACAGGTGGTCGGGAAGCTCGGCGTCGTCGAGATCGAACCCCGAGGCCAGGTAGGTCTGCTTGAACCGCAGCAGAGCCATCCCCCGCTTGCGGGTGTCCCCGTGGGCGAAGTAGGTGAGGAACAGGTTGCAGCGCCGGCGGTTGTCGAAGGTCTCCACGTAGTCCTGCTGCAGCTCCTGCAGAGGCGTCGACCCGAGCCGGGTCAGGAACTCCTCGATCGGGTCACGCAGGGCATCCGGCAGCGACCGGACGGCCGCCTGCACCATCGGCACCTGCTCCAGGAGTCCAGGGTCGGGGTAGTCCAGGAGCAGGGACGCCGCCTGCCAGGTCACCGTCAGGGTCCGGGCCGAGTGAGCAGGCTTCCTCGTCGTGCGTGTCCGCACGCTCACTCACCGTCCTCACGCGGCGGGAAGAGGCCGCCCGGTGATCCCTTGCCGTCCCAGTTGAGCAGGTTCACCCGGGAGTCCTTGGCGTCGGGGCCGGCCAGCGAGTCCGAGGTCTGCCGGCTCTGCAGCATCTGGAAGTTCTCGACCGCGATCGGCGTCGGCGTCCCGGAGCCCTCGCCGAAGAGGCCCTGCTGGCCGCCGCCGTACTCCGAGACCGAGCACTCGGTGGAGATCTCCTCCAGGGAGTGCGCCTGCTCGAGGTGTGCGGGCGGGATGACGTAGCGCTCGTCGTACTTCGCGATCGCCAGGAGGCGGTACATGTCGTACATCTCCTCCTCGCTCATCCCGACCGCGGCCGGGATCGAGGCATCGGGATCGCGGCCCATGTTGATGTCACGCATGTAGCAGCGCATGGCGGCGAGCTTCTTGAGCACGGCATCCACCGGCTCCACCTCGCCGGCCGTGAAGAGCTCGGCGAGGTACTCGACCGGGATCCGCAGCGCGTCGATGGCGGCGAACAGGTTGCCCTTGTCCTCGGCGTCCTCACCGGTCTCCTGGACGACCTCGACCACGGGCGAGAGCGGCGGGATGTACCAGACCATGGGCATGGTGCGGTACTCCGGGTGCAACGGCAGCGCGACCTTGAAGGTGTTGATGAGGGCGTAGATCGGGGACCGTTGGGCCGCATCGATCCAGTCGCGGGAGATACCTGCCTCCTCCGCCGCACGCATCACCTCGGGATCGGACGGGTCGAGGAACACCTCTCGCTGCGCCTCGTAGAGCCCGTGCTCGTCCTCGGTCGAGGCCGCCTCCAGCACCTTGTCGGCGTCGTAGAGCATCAAGCCGATGTAGCGGAGCCGACCCACGCAGGTCTCCGCGCACACGGTGGGCAGGCCCACCTCGATGCGCGGGAAGCAGAACGTGCACTTCTCGGCCTTGCCGGTGCGGTGGTTGAAGTAGATCTTCTTGTAGGGGCAGCCGGAGACGCACTTGCGCCAGCCGCGGCACTTGTCCTGGTCGACGAGGACGATGCCGTCCTCCTCGCGCTTGTAGATCGCGCCGCTGGGGCACGACGCCGCGCACGAGGGGTTCAGGCAGTGCTCGCAGATGCGCGGCAGGTAGAACATGAAGGTCTGCTCGAACTCGAACTTCACCTTGTCGCCGATCTTCTTCAGCATCGGGTCGAGGTGCGCGGTCTCGGTGGAGCCGCCGAGGTCGTCGTCCCAGTTGGCCGACCACTCGATCTTCATGTTCTTGCCCGAGATCAGCGACTTCGGTCGCGCGACCGGCGTGTGCTCCTGGGCAGGAGCGTCGGTCAGGGTTGCGTAGTCGTAGGTCCACGGTTCGTAGTACTCGTCGATCGAGGGCAGCTTGGGGTTGGAGAAGATCGTCATCAGGTTCTTGAACCGACCGCCGGCCTTGAGCCTCATCCGGCCCCGCTTGTTCAGCTCCCAGCCGCCCTTCCACTTCTCCTGGTCCTCATAGGTCCGGGGGTAGCCCAGGCCGGGCTTGGTCTCCACGTTGTTGAACCAGATGTACTCCGTGCCGGAGCGGTTGGTCCAGGCCTGCTTGCAGGTCACCGAGCAGGTGTGGCACCCGATGCACTTGTCGAGGTTCATCACCATCGCCATCTGTGCCATGACTCGCATCGTCAGTACTCCACGTCTTGTGAGCGCTTGCGGATGATGGTGACCTCGTCGCGCTGGTTGCCCGTCGGGCCGAGGTAGTTGAACGCGAAGGTGAGCTGGGCGTAGCCGCCGATCAGGTGACTCGGCTTCACCAGCAGGCGGGTGAGCGAGTTGTGGATGCCACCTCGTCTGCCGGACGTCTCCGCCAGCGGTACGTCGATCAACCGGTCCTGGGCGTGGTACATGTACACCGTTCCCTCAGGCATCCGGTGGGACACGATCGCCCGGGCCACCACCACCCCGTTCCGGTTGACCGCCTCGATCCAGTCGTTGTCCTTGATCCCGACCTTGGCCGCGTCCCGGTCGCTCATCCAGATGTTCTGGCCGCCACGGGACAACGAGAGCATGAACAGGTTGTCCTGGTACTCCGAGTGGATCGACCACTTGTTGTGCGGGGTCAGGTAGCGAACGGTCAGGCCCTCCACTCCCTGTCCGGGCGACCCGTCGGAGAGGTTCCCGAGAGCAGGCTCGGCGAACAGCGCCGCCATGTTGAGCGGGGGTCGGTAGACCGGCAGGCCCTCCCCGAGCTCGGTCATCCAGTCGTGGTCGAGGTAGAAGTGCATCCGGCCGGTCAGGGTGTGCCAGGGCTTCTTGCGCTCGACGTTGATGGTGAACGGGGAGTAGCGGCGGCCGCCGGACTCCGAGCCGGACCACTCGGGTGAGGTGATCACCGGCACGGGCGGGCCCTGGGTGTCGGCGAAGGTGATGTGCTTGCCCTCGTGCTCCTCGGCCAGGTCGGCCAGCCGGGTGCCGGTGCGCCTCTCCAGGGTCTTGAAGCCCTGGGTGGCGAGCTTTCCGTTGGTGGTCCCCGACAGCGTCAGGATCGCCTCGCACACGTGGACGTCACGCTTGAGCGAGGGACGTCCGTCGGCCACACCACCGCGGACGGCGCCGTTCTTGCGGCGCAGGTAGTCCACCTGCTCGGAGAGCTCGAAGGTCACGCCCTTGGTGGTGGCACCCAGGGTGTCCATCAACGGACCCAGGGCGTTCATCTTCTCCGCCACGGCGCCGAAGTCGCGAGTCACCTCCACCAGCTTGGGCATGGTGACCCCGGGGATCGGCTCGCACTCCCCGGCCTTCCAGTCGCGGACGACGCCGTGCGGGTTGGCCATCGCGTCGACGGTGTCGTGGGTCAGCGGGACGGCGACGACGTCCTTGCGCACCCCGAGGTGGGTGGCGGCCAGCTCGCTGAACTTCGCGGCGATGCTCTGCCAGGCGTCCCAGTCGGTGCGGGTCTGCCACGGTGGCGCGATGGCGGGGTTGAACGAGTGCACGAACGGGTGCATGTCGGTCGTGTTGAGGTCGTGCTTCTCGTACCAGGTGGCGGCCGGCAGAACGACGTCGGAGAAGATCGTCGTGCTCGTCTGGCGAAAGTCGATGGTCATCAACAGGTCGAGCTTCCCCTCGGGTGCGACCTCGCGCCACGTCACGTCGGCCGGGCGCTGACCCTCCGGGGCCTCGGTGGCCCGGACGGAGCTGTCGGTCCCGAGCAGGTGCTTGAGGAAGTACTCGTTGCCCTTGCCCGAGGACCCCAGCAGGTTGGCCCGCCAGATCGAGAGGATCCGCGGGTAGTTGTTCGGCGCGTCAGGGTCCTCACCGGCGAACTCGAGGTCGCCGGACTTGAGCTGGTCGACGACGTACTCCGCCACCGGCTGGCCCGCTGCTGCTGCGTCGTCGCTGATCCCGAGGGGGTTGCGGTTGAAGGTCGGGTAGGAAGGCATCCAGCCCATGCGTGCGCTCTGCGCGATCACGTCGGCCGTCGTCTTCCCGGCCAGCTGACCCTTGCCGGTGGTCGCCGAGAGCGTGTCGGCGCCGAAGGGGTCGTAGCGGAACTGGTTGGTGTGCAGGTACCAGAACGCCGTCTGGATCATGTTGCGAGGCGGACGGCTCCAGTCCAGGGCGTTGGCGACCTGGTTGTAGCCAGTCAGGGGTCGCACCTTCTCCTGCCCCACGTAGTGCGCCCAGCCACCACCGTTGACGCCCTGGCAGCCGGTCAGGTTCGTCAGGGTCAGGAAGGCCCGGTAGATCGTGTCGGAGTGGAACCAGTGGTTGGTGCCGGCTCCCATCACGATCATCGAGCGCCCCTTGGACTCCTCGGCGTTCGCCGCGAACTCCCGGCCGATCCGGGCGGCGGTCGAGGCGGGCACGCCGGTGATCGCCTCCTGCCAGGCTGGGGTGTACGGCGCCGTCGCGTCGTCGTACCCCTGGTTGGGCCCGGTGGGCCACTGCCCAGGAAGGCTCTGACCGTTCAGCTCCCGCGCGACGCCGTACTGGGCGAGGAGCAGGTCGAAGACGGTCGTGACCAGATGCCCTCCGACCCGGCGCACGGGCACTCCCCGGGGCAGATCGGCGGCAGCACCGTCGGCGGTGTCGAAGCGCGGCATCCGGACCAGCACGCTGTCCTCAGCCGTGTCCAGCAAGGACAGTGCCGGGTCGGTGTCGCCGAGCTCGAGGTTCCACTTCCCGACACCTGCTTCGCCGTAGCGGTGTCCGAGTGACCCGTTGGGGACGACCGGCTCGCCGGTGGTGGCGTCGAGCAGGACGGTCTTGAAGGCCGCGTTCTCGTCGTCCGCGTGCCCGGCCAGGTCCGAGGCGGTGAGGAACTTGCCGGCCGTGAACTCGCCCTCGCCCGCAGGATCGAGACGCACGAGGTGGGGCAGGTCGGTGTAGCTCTTCACGTACTGCGTGAAGTACGGCGTGGTCCGGTCGACGAAGAACTCCTTGAGCACGACGTGCCCCATGGCCATCGCGAGCGCCGCGTCGGTGCCTGGCTTCGCGGGCAGCCACTCGTCGGCGAACTTCACGTTGTCGGCATAGTCGGGCGCTACCGCGATCACCTTCTGCCCGCGGTAGCGGGCCTCGGTCATCCAGTGCGCGTCCGGGGTGCGGGTGACGGGCAGGTTCGAACCCCACATGATCAGGTAGCCGGCGTTCCACCAGTCACCGGACTCCGGCACGTCGGTCTGGTCACCGAAGACCTGCGGCGAGGCGACCGGGAGGTCGGCGTACCAGTCGTAGAAGCTCAGCATCGATCCACCGATGAGGTTCACGAACCGTGCGCCTGAGGCGTGCGAGACCATCGACATCGCGGGGATGGGCGAGAACCCGGCCACCCGGTCCGGGCCGTACTCCTTGATCGTGTGCACGTGGGCGGCCGCGACGATCTCGGTGGCCTCCTCCCAGGTGGCGCGGACCAACCCACCCTTTCCCCTGGCGGCCTTGTAGGCCTTGGCGCGCTGGGGATTCTCCACGATGTGCGCCCAGGCCTTGACCGGGTCGCCCTCGTGCTGGTCCTTGGCCTCCCGGAACATCTGGAGCAGGATGCCGCGCACGTAGGGATACCTGACCCGGGTCGGCGAGTAGGTGTACCAGGAGAACGCTGCTCCCCGCGGGCAGCCCCGGGGCTCGTACTCCGGGGAGTCCGGCCCGACCGACGGGTAGTCGGTCTGCTGGGTCTCCCACGTGATGATCCCGTCCTTGACGTAGACCTTCCACGAACAGGATCCGGTGCAGTTGACCCCGTGGGTGGATCGCACCACCTTGTCGTGGCTCCACCGGTCGCGGTAGAAGTCGTCGGCCGACCGGCCACCGACCTTGGACAGGGTCCGCAGGTCGGCCGAGACCTTTCCCTTCGTGAAGAAGCGTCGGCTGCGCACCAACGCGTCCTCGAGCGCTCCGTCCATCCCGATCTCGCGGTCCCGGGTCAAGGCGTTCCCGGTCCCTCAGCCGTACGGCGGACGATGGTCAGAGTCAGCAGGAGCGTGAGGGCCGCCGTGATCGCGAGCAACCACAACCCGATGGCGTAGGAGTCGGTGCGGCCGTAGACGAAGCCCATGATCAGCGGCGGCACGAAGCCTCCGAGCCCGCCGGCAGCGCCCACCAGGCCGGTGACGCCACCGACCCGGGCAGGCTCGGTCACCTTGGAGATGAGGGCGAAGGTCGCTCCGCTCCCCGACCCCAGAGCCGCTGCCATGGCCAGGAACGCCACCGCACCGATCGGCGCCAGCAACGGGTTGGTGGCGGCGACCCCCGCCCCGACGACCACGACGGCATACCCGGTCGCCAGCACCGGGACGGCACCGAACTTGTCGGAGAGCCACCCGCCGACAGGTCGCATGAGCACGGCCACGACCACGAAGCCCGCCATCCGGTTCGCGGCATCGGCGGGACTCAGCTCGTAGGCGGTCTTGAGGTAGGCCGGGAGGTAGACCGAGAAGGCCACGTAGCCGCCGAAGGCCACGGCGTAGAGCAGGCTTGCCTGCCAGGCGATCGGGAGCTTCGCGTTGGCCGAGAGCCGACTCGCCAGCGAGGTGGTGGGCGCGGTGCGGCCCGGGGCGTCACGAAGGACCAGCCAGGCGACCACGGCGTACACCCCCAGCACCGCCGCCGTGAGGAGGAACGGCGCGCGGGAGCCCACGTTGTTGAAGAGCTTCACGGTGGTGAGCGCGCTGATCGCGGTGCCGCCCATCCCGGCGCCGAAGACGCCGACCGCCAGCCCACGTCGTTCCGGGGGGAACCAGGAGTTCACGAACGGCACACCCACGGCGAAGGCCGTGCCGGCGATTCCCAGGAAGAAGCCGCCGACCAGGAGGAGGGCGTAGGAGTTCAGGGCGAAGAAGGCGATGAACAGGATCGGGATGATGGTCACGCCCGACACGATCGGGAACATCACCCGCCCACCGAACGTGTCAGTGAGGGCGCCGACCGCGATCCGGCCCACCGAGCCCACGACGACCGGGACCGCCACGAGCAGCGCCACATCGGGCTCCGAGAGAGTGCCCAACGCTCCGTTGTCGCGGAACAACGGTCCCAGTGGGCTGATCAGTGCCCAGGCCCAGAAGTTGAGGGCGAACCCGATGGTCGCCACCACCAGCATGACCATGGGGGCGCGGCCAACGCCCGCTTGCTCGCCCGTCTGCTCGCGTGAAGGGATGGGGATCGATCGGACAGGCACAGCAGCCACGGTCTGGACTCCTCGATAGCACCGGGCGGGTCAGCCCAGGGGTCCAGTCGACCTGACCACTCCCGGAAGCAACAGGGCACTTGGTCACACAATCCCGAGCGGTTCCGCGTGGCTCCGATCCGGGGCCCTCGGGACCTTCGGCACGACCTCGGGCCTTTCGGCCGTACCGAGACGCGCCCTGCTCCTGTGCGATGGGCAGCAGAGGCGAGGAGGAGCCATGACCCACTCGCATCGACCCCGCTTCCGTGCCAGTCTCCAAGCAGAGAGCAGATCCCATGACGTTCCACGTTGACTCCGAAGTAGGCCAGCTCAAGCAGGCCATCGTGCACCGGCCCGGCATCGAGCTGGCCCGCCTCACCCCCGCCAACGTCGACGAGCTGCTGTTCGACGACGTGATGTGGGCTCACCGGGCGCGGGAGGAGCACGACACCTTCGTCTCACAGCTCGAGGCGCGAGGGGTGGTCGTGCACCACTTCGCCACGCTCCTCGCCGAGGCGCTCGACGAGCCCGGCGCCAGGGAGTTCCTCCAGGACCGGCTCACCACGGCGACCCGCTTCGGCCCGGCCCTGGACAAGCCCCTCGACGACCTGGTCGCCTCGACCCCGGGACATCTTCTCGCCGACCTTCTCATCGGTGGCGTCCTGAAGTCCGACGTGAGCGATCGCCTGCACGAGCCGAGCCTGCTGATGGACTACCTGCGTGACGACGACTTCCTGCTGGCCCCCCTGCCCAACCACCTGTTCCAGCGTGACAACGCAGCCTGGGTCTACAACGGACTGTCCATCAACCCGATGGCCAAGCCGGCGCGAAAGCGGGAGACCATCAACTCCCGCGTCATCTACAACTTCCACCCGATGTTCCGTGACGCCGAGTTCAGCTATCTGTACGGCAACGACTCGCTGTCCCATGAACCGGCCACCATCGAGGGCGGTGACGTCACCGTCATCGGCAACCGCGCCGTCATGATCGGCATGGGCGAACGCTCGACCCCGCAGGGAGTCGAGACGCTGGCCCGGACCCTGTTCTCCGTCGGGTCGGTCGACACCGTCATCGCCGTGGAGCTGCCCCGCGAGCGCGCCTTCATGCACCTCGACACCGCCATGACGATGATCGACCGGGACGCGTTCAGCGTCTTCCCCTACCTCCCGCACGAGCTGCGCTCCTTCACCCTCAGCGCGAAGGGCACCGGCGGCGACTTCACCCTCCAGGAGAACAAGGAGCTGTTCCCGGCCGTGGCCGACGCGCTCGGACTGGACAAGGTCCGCGTGCTGCGCACGCCGATCGACAAGATGGGCGCCCAACGTGAGCAGTGGGACGACGGCAACAACTTCCTCGCCGTCTCCCCCGGTGTGATCCTGGGCTACGAACGCAACACCACCACCAACCGCTACCTCACCGACGAGGGCATCGAGATCATCCCCGTCGTCGGCAGCGAGCTCGGACGCGGCCGTGGCGGCCCGCGGTGCATGACCTGTCCCATCGAGAGAGAAGCGGCACACTGATGACTGTCACGACCGACCTGTTGGGCCGCAGCTTCGTCAAGGAGCTCGACTTCACCCCTGAGGAGTGGCTGTCCCTCCTCGCCCTCGCCGAACACCTCAAGGTGGAGCTCTACACCCGGCCCGAACGCGCCAAGCAGCTGTCCGAGGCGAACGTCGCGGTCATCTTCGAGAAGGCCTCCACCCGCACCCGCTGCGCGTTCGAGGTCGCCGCGCACCACCAGGGTGCCCACGTCACCTACCTCGACCCGTCCGGCTCACACATGGGCCACAAGGAGTCCGCCAAGGACTCGGCCCGCGTGCTGGGGCGGATGTTCGACGCCATCGAGTACCGCGGGTTCTCCCAGGCCACCGTCGAGACCCTCGTCGAGTACTCCGGCGTCCCGGTGTGGAACGGCCTGACCGATGAGTGGCACCCCACCCAGTCGCTGTGCGACATGCTCACCATGCGCGAGCACGCGGGCAAGGCCGACCGTGAGATCGCCTTCGCGTTCATCGGCGACGCCCACAACAACGTCGGGAACTCGCTGCTGGTCGCCGGGGCGATGATGGGGATGGACGTACGCATGGTCGCACCGACCTCGCTGTCCAACCCGCCCGAGATCGTCGAGGCGGCGAAGGCCATCGCCGCGGAGACCGGCGCCCGGATCACGATCACCGATGACCCCGGCGCCGGCGTGCAAGGGGTCGACTTCGTCTACACCGACGTCTGGGTCTCCATGGGCGAGCCCGAGGAGACGTGGCAACAGCGGATCGACCTGCTCCTGCCCTACCAGGTCAATCGCCAGCTGCTGGACAAGACGGGCAACCCCGACGTCAAGTTCATGCACTGCCTCCCGGCGTTCCACAACCGCGAGACCGAGGTCGGGGAGCACATCTTCGAGAGCACCGGGCTCGACGCCCTGGAGGTCACCGAGGACGTCTTCGAGTCGGAGAGCTCGATCGTCTTCGACCAGGCCGAGAACCGGATGCACACCATCAAGGCCGTCATGGTCGCCACCCTCGGGACCTGACGCCGTGCGCATCGTCATCGCCCTGGGCGGGAACGCGCTGCTCCACCGCGGCGAACGCCCCGACGCGGCGCCCCAGCTGGACCAGGTGGCGAAGGTCGCCGGACCCATCGCCGACCTCGCTCGCGCTCACGAGGTCGTTCTCGTCCACGGCAACGGCCCCCAGGTCGGCCTGCTGGCGCTGGAGAGCGCGGCCGACGAGTCCCTGAGCCGGCCCTACCCCTTGGGTGACCTCGTCGCGGAGACGCAGGGACTCATCGGCTACTGGCTGCAACAGGCCATCAGCCGGACCCTGGCCTCGCCCGTGGTGACCCTCGTGACCCAGACCGTCGTCGACGCGAACGACCCGGCCTTCGACCACCCCACCAAGTTCGTGGGATCGGTCTATGACGACCTGGAGGCGAAGACCCTCGAGGCCGAGCACGACTGGACCTTCGCCCGCGACGGGCAGGCCTGGCGCCGGGTGGTGGCCTCCCCCAGGCCTCGTCGGGTCGTCGAGACCAGCACCGCGGACCTGCTGCTCAGCAGTGGGGTCACCGTGGTCCTGGCCGGAGGCGGGGGTGTTCCGGTCACCGAGGGCCCGCATGGTCTCGAGGGCATCGAGGCGGTCGTCGACAAGGACCTCGTCGCGGCCCACGTCGCCGAGGAGCTCAACGCCGACCTGTTCGTCGTGCTCACCGACGTCGCTGCCGTGATGGTCGGCTTCGGGACGCCTGAGCAGAAGCCGTTGGGCGAGGTGACTCCTTCCGAGCTGACCGGCCACCGGTTCCCGGCAGGCTCGATGGGACCCAAGATCGAGGCGGTCTGCCAGTTCGTCGAGGCCACCGGACACCGAGCCGCCATCGGCTCCCTCGACGACGTGGCCTCCGTGGTCTCCGGCGGAGCCGGGACCCAGATACGTCCCTGAACTGCGGACTTGAAGACTTTTTCATGTGATAAACTCGCCATGTCAGACCAACCAACCAGGAGGGTGGTCGACGACATGGACAGCATCCCGTTGTACGAGGCGAAGGCCGACCTCTTCCGCACCCTCGGACATCCCGTCCGGATCCGGGTGCTGGAGCTGCTGCAGGACGGGCCGCGGCCGGTGAGCGAGCTGTTGGTCCGGATAGACGTCGAGGCCTCCAACCTCTCCCACCAGCTCGGCGTGCTCCGACGGGCCGGGTTGGTCCGCTCCACGCGTGAGGGCGCCACCGTGCTCTACCGCCTGGCCACGACGGACGTCGCCCAGCTCCTGCTCCACGGTCGCCGGATCCTCCTGGCCCTGGGCGCCGAGCAGCAGGGCCTTCTCGCGGAGCTCCGCGACTCAGCGGACTCGGTGTGAGACTCACCCGGGCCATCGGACCCGCACAACGCGTCGTGCGCCTCTCCGGCCACCGGCTCCGGGCGCTCCTCCCCACCGGGGCGGACCTGGCCGCCGTACGCCGGAACCCCCGTCAGGACCTCCTGGCCGGGGTGACGGTCGCCATCGTGGCCCTGCCGCTCGCACTGGCGTTCGGAGTGGCTTCGGGACTGGGCGCCCAGGCCGGTCTGGCCACCGCCGTGGTGGCGGGCATCATCGCCGCCGTCTTCGGCGGCTCGAACCTCCAGGTCTCGGGCCCGACGGGCGCCATGACCGTCGTGCTGGTCCCCGTGGTCCACCAGCACGGAGCGTCGGGCGTGCTGATGGTCGGCCTGCTTGCCGGGCTGGTCCTGGTGGTCATGGCCGCTGCGCGGCTCGGTCGCTACGTGCAGTTCCTCCCTGTGTCCGTCATCGAGGGCTTCACCGCGGGGATCGCCGTCGTCATCGCCCTCCAGCAGGTCCCGGCGGCCCTGGGGGTGGCCGACGCCTCGGGCGAGAAGGTCTGGGCCGTCGCCGCCGACGCGGTGAGCCGCTACGTCGCCGCCCCCGATCCGGCCCCGCTCGTGGTCGCCCTGTCCGTGGCCACGCTGATGCTCGTCGGGGCGCGCTGGCGCCCCCGGCTGCCCTTCTCGCTCATCGGCGTCATCGCCGCGACGCTGGTGACCCGGCTGCTGGACCTTCGCCTGACGACCCTCGGGCACCTTCCGGCCGGTCTACCGGCCCCGTCGCTCGCCTTCGTGGACGTGGGTGCCGTCGGCTCGCTGGCGACCGCCGCCCTGGCGATCGCAGCCCTCGCCGCCCTCGAGAGCCTGTTGTGCGCGACCGTCGCGGACGGCATGACCGTCAACGAGAGGCACGACCCGGACCGCGAGCTCTTCGGCCAGGGCCTGGCGAACATGGTCGTACCCATCTTCGGAGGGGTGCCGGCCACCGCCGCCATCGCCAGGACCGCGGTGAACGTACGCGCGGGTGCCGGCTCCCGACTCGCCGCCGTCACCCACTCGCTGGTGCTGCTGCTCCTGATCTTCGCGGCGGCGCCCCTCGTCTCCGAGATCCCCCTCGCAGCGCTCGCCGGGGTGCTGTTCGCGACCTGCATCCGGATGGTCGAGGCCGGATCGCTGCGCGCCCTGGTGCGTTCGACCCGCTCCGACGCCGTCATCGTCGCCCTGACGTTCACCGTCACCGTCGCCGTCGACCTCGTCACGGCCGTCGGAGTGGGCGTCGGGGTGGCCATCGTCCTGGCCCTGCGCTCGGTGGCCCGTACGGCCCGGTTGGAACAGGTCCCCCTCGAGGCCGGCGACCACACCCGGGAGGAGCACTCGCTCCTGAGCGAGCACATCGTCGCCTACCGCATCGACGGTCCCCTCTTCTTCGGCGCCGCCCACCGCCTGCTCCTCGAGCTGCCCGACA
Source organism: uncultured Actinomycetota bacterium (assembly GCA_963843775.1). Classification (GTDB taxonomy): domain Bacteria; phylum Actinomycetota; class Actinomycetes; order Propionibacteriales; family Nocardioidaceae; genus Marmoricola. The sequence goes on along the minus strand of CAWJLT010000008.1, from coordinate 499,623 downwards.
TCGTCGACGTCGACGTCGTGATCCTCCGGATGTCGCGCGTCACCACCATGGACGCCACCGGTGCACAGGTCCTGGGAGACGCCATCACGAGGCTCGAACGCCGCGGCATCATCGTGCTGCTCTCCGGCATAGCCGCCGGGCACGAGGACGTGCTGAGCTCGCTCGGGATCGCCCCCCTGCTCCGTCGACAGGGCCGCATCTTCGTGGACACACCCAGCGCCATCCGCTGCGCGAGGACCCTGCTCGGTGAGCTGACCGCCACCACCGAGGAGGTTCAGGCGCATGCCCTCGACTGAGGGAACCCGGGACCGGCACACCGGCCGACTGTGGGAGCGGCGGGCGGGGTGAGTGCGGCGACCAGGGTCTTAGGTCCCACCACCCGCACCCTTGATCCCCTGACCCGGGTCGGCCGGTCGACGGAGACTGGACGGGACGGCCGAGACCGTCGACGGGATCGCCAGGAGGCAGCATGAGACCCAGTAGCGGAACGATCGTGGTGGGTGTGGACGACTCAGCCGGGTCGCTCCAGGCCTTGGAGCGTGCGGTGGACGAGGCAGTCCTCCAGCACCGTGCCGTGACAGTGGTGCACGCGCTGCCGGCCACCACCCCGGCCTGGCTCGACCCCGAGGTCGTCGGCGTCCGCGCCTCCCACGCGGCCAGCCTGCGCGAACGAGGCCAAGAAGTCCTGGACCGGGCCAGGAAGCACGTCGAGAATCGGGCTCCCGGTCTAGCGGTGCACGAGCTGTTCCGCCTCGGTGATCCCCGAGAGGTCCTTCTCGAGCTGTCAGAAGACGCCGCGATGGTCGTGGTGGGCTCCCGCGGTCGTGGCCACCTGCGTAGCCTCCTGCTGGGCTCCACGGCAGTCGCCGTCGTCCGGCACGCCCACTGTCCAGTCATCGTGCACCGCCCCGACGAGTCGGGGGCGAGGCGTCACGGCATCGCCGTGGGCGCCGACGCGACGCCGGACTCACTCGCGGTGCTGGACTTCGCCTTCCAGCAGGCGGACTGGCACACGCTTCCCCTCACCGTGGTGCACTGCTGGTACTTCGACCCACCCGACGACGACGCTGGTCCACATCCTGTGAGCACCAGCCAGGCACAGCGGATCGCGCTGGCCGAGTCCCTGGCCGGCCTGGCCGAGGCGTACCCGGACGTCGTCGTGCACCCGGTGGTCGAGCGGGGCATGCCCGAGCGTCACCTGATCGAGCTCGCGGACCGGATGAGCCTGCTGGTCGTGGGGCAGCACCACGGAAGCCGCGCCTCGCAGTTCATGTTCGGCTCCGTCTCGGTCTGGCTGGTCGAGCACGCGACCTGCCCGGTCGCCGTCGTTCCGTTGGACCTGCCGTAGGCGCGTCCCCTGAGCTGCTTCAGCTCCTGTGAGGCACGGGCGATCGTCGACTGTGGGCTCGCTGTCTCCGGACCCGGGAGAACGCCTTGCGCAGCTCGTCGAACCACAGCACCGAGCTGGCCATCGCCACGCACACCACCCAGTGGAGCGGGTCGAGCGACGCAGTTCCGAAGGCGCTCTGGAGCAGCGGAACCTCGACGACCGCCACCTGTGCGACCACGCCGAACCCGACGGCGGCCCACAGCCAGCCGTTGACGAACAGGTGATGGAACGCGCTCGTCGTCTCCGAGCGGGAGTTGAACGCGTTGAAGAGCTGCGCCAGGACCAACGTGGTGAAGCCGCACGTGCGAGCCACCGCCAGCGAGTCACTTCCTTCCACGAGTCCCCCCGGCAGGAAGATGTCGATGGTCAGGAGCGTCGCGACCGCGATGACGAGTCCGACCAGGACCACGCCTCTCCACATCCGGGCGTCGATGACCCGCTCGTCCCGTCCTCGTGGTCCTCGGGCCATCACGTCCTCTGTCTCCGGGTCCACGCCCATGGCCAGTGCAGGTGCGGAGTCGGTGATGAGGTTGATCCACAGGATCTGCGTCGCCAGCAACGGCAGCACCACCGATGCGCTCGACGCCTCGTCGAGACCGATCGCCCCCGCCAGGACCACACCGCCGAAGACGGTGAGCACCTCCCCCATGTTCGAGGACAGCAGGTAGCGCAGGAACTTCTTGATGTTCTCGAAGATGACCCGCCCCTGCCGCACCGCGACCACGATGGTGGCGAAGTTGTCGTCGGCCAGGATCATCGCTGCGGCTTCCTTGGTCACCTCGGTGCCCGTCAGCCCCATGGCGACCCCGATGTCGGCGGACTTCAACGCCGGCGCGTCGTTGACCCCGTCCCCCGTCATGGCGACCACGTTCCCCTCGGCCTGCAGAGCGTCCACGATCCGGAGCTTGTGCTCGGGTGCCACGCGGGCGTACACCGACGTCGACCCGACCGCGGCCCGAAGCCCTTGCTGGTCCAGCTCCTGAAGCTGAGCGCCGGTCAGTGAACTCTCGTCGGGGCCGGCGATGCCCAGGTCCTGGGCGATTCGCATGGCCGTCGACGGGTGGTCGCCGGTGATCATGATGACCCGGATCCCAGCCCGATGTGCTTCCTCGATCGCGACTGCCGCCTCGGCCCGAGCAGGGTCGATGATGCCGACCGTCCCGCCGAAGACGAGGTCGTGCTCCAGGGCAGCGGCGGCCTTGTTCCCGTGCGCGGCATCGGGCACGAACTCCCCGTCGGCCAAGGGTCGGTAGGCGACCGACAGCGTGCGCAGCGCCTCCGCGGACATCGTCTCGACCTCCTGGAGGATGCGGGCCCGCCGTTCCTCGTCCAGCGGGACCGTCGAGCTCCCGTGTCGCACGCTGCTGCAACGCTCGAGGAGCACGTCCGGGGCACCTTTGCTGACCAGCAGGAGTCCATCCTCGTTCTCGTGGTCCACCTCGACGGTGGACATGATCTTGCGCTCCGAGGTGAACGGAACCTCAGCGACCCGCGTGAACCGGGCCTCGCGGCGGTCGTGCGTCCCGAGCTTGCGCTCGGCCACGAGGAACGCAGCCTCGGTCGGGTCACCCACGATCTGCCAGTCGTCGTCGACCCGTCGCAGCACGGCGTTGGAGGCCACCGCGCCACCGGACAGCACCACGATGTCCTCGGCCCGGAGGTCGGGGCCGAGGACCGCGCCGAGAACCGGGGTCCCGGCGGCCGGACCCCCGGTGGCGACCACGTCGCCTTCGGGGGTGTAGCCCACCCCGGTGATCCGCACGCTCCCCGACGCCGTGACCACTCGCTGGATGGTCATCTCGTTGCGGGTCAGGGTCCCGGTCTTGTCCGAGCAGATGACGGACGCTGATCCCAGCGTCTCGACCGAGCTGAGCCTCTTCACGATGGCGTCGTGTCCAGCCATGCGCTGGACTCCGACGGAGAGCACGACCGAGAGGATGGCCGGCAGTCCCTCGGGCACAGCCGCGACCGCCAGCGAGACACCGAGCAGGAGCACGGTCACTGCGTCGGGGAGCGTGTGCACCCCACTGACCAGCCAGATCGCGGCCATGGTCACCACGGCGATGGCTACCACGGCTCGACCCAGCACCTTGCCGACGTGGGCGATCTCCACCTCGAGCGGCGTCGCCTCCCGGGTTGTCGCCTCGAGCAACCGGGCAATGGCCCCCACCTCGGTGTCCATACCCGTCGCCGTGACCACCGCGCGGCCGGTCCCCTGCGTGACAGCCGTTCCCTTGAAGACCATGTTGGTGCGGTCACCGACCTGCGGGCGACCCACCAAGGTCTCGACCCCCTTGGCCGCGGGCTCGCTCTCCCCGGTCAAGGACGCCTCGGCGACGTGCAGACTGCTCGCCGTCACCAGTCGGGAGTCTGCGCCGACGCTGTCGCCTTCGGAGAGGACGAGCACGTCTCCTCGAACCAGCTCTGCGGAAGGTAGTCGGACGACCTCACCGTCGCGCAGTGCGGCCGAGGTCACCGCGGTCATGCTCTGCAGTGCGGCCACGGCGGTCTCGGCGCGCGCCTCCTGGACGAAGCCCAGGACCGCGTTGGCCAGGAGGATCCCGGCGATCACGACGGCATCCACCGGCACTCCCGTCGCGCCGTCCACCGCCCAGACGAGGACCGAGACCAGCACCGCGCCCATCAGCAGGTAGACCAGCGGGTCCTGGAACTGCCCCAGCACCTTGCGCCACCACGAGATGACGGGGGCCGAGACCAGCTCGTTGGGACCGTCCCGAGCGAGCCGTCTGGTGGCCTCGTCGGTGCTCAGGCCCGCGTCCACGACAACGGCGAGCTCGGTGGCGACCGCCTCCGACGAGAGCGCGGAGTACGACGGCACGACGGACCCGCTAGACACCAGCGATCGCCGTCCGAGACGTGGGCAGAACGTTGCCACTGTCCCGTGGGCCGTTGGTGAGGGGCGGAAGGTGGACCAAAGTGATGCTCCTGGACCGGGGTCTGGATCGCTGTTCGTGGAGGCGGTCCCATCAGAACACCACCCGGGCGGATCGCGCAGGCAGGGCCAGAGGTCCCGGGTCACCCGACCTTCGGCTCTGTTGCACCGGCGTGCCGGCTGTGACCCTGAAGTGGCAGTCAGCCGTGGCACACCGGCTCGATCGAGTCGGCGGCACACGACACCGAGGCCCCCGAGAGGTACCACCATGAAGGCAGCAGTCGTCACGTCGTTCTCCAGCCCGCTCGAGATCATCGAGCGGGAGAAGCCCGAGGCCGCAGCCGGGCAGGTGCTGGTGCGGATGGAGACGTGCGGCCTGTGCCACACCGACATCCACGCCGCCAGGGGCGACTGGCCGGTCCAACCCCCGCTCCCGTTCGTCCCCGGCCACGAGGGCATCGGCATCGTCGAGGAGCTCGGCGCCGGCGTGACCAACCGCCGGATCGGTGAGCGCGTGGCGATCGCTTGGCTCGGCTCGGCGTGCGGGGCCTGCCGCTACTGCATCGACGGTCGCGAGACCCTCTGCGAGCAGCAGGCGAACAGCGGCTACTCCGTCGACGGCGCGTTCGCCGAGTACGCCGTCGCCAGTGCGGCGTACGTCGTCCCGGTGCCTGACGGGATCAGCTCGGTCGACGCCGCTCCCCTCAGCTGCGCCGGCGTGACGACCTACAAGGCGCTCCGTGTCGCCCACGTCGAGCCCACCGAGCTCGTCGGCATCTTCGGCATCGGCGGACTCGGTCACCTCGCCGTCCAGTACGCCCGCATCATGGGTGGCACCGTGCTCGCCGTCGACATCGAGGAGGACAAGCTGCTGCTCGCACGAGAGCTGGGAGCCGAGCACCTGGTCAACGCGGCCCTGGTCGACCCGGTCGAGGCCATCCAGGAGATCGGCGGCCTCGACGTCGCCGTGGTGGTGGCCGCGTCACCCCTCGTCTTCGAGCAGGCCTTCAACTCGTTGCGCCGCGGTGGCCGCCTCATCTGTGTCGCCCTCCCGGCCGACGGTGCTGCGATGTCCGTCTCGATCTTCGACACGGTCATCAAGGGCATCTCGATCATCGGTTCCATCGTCGGCACCCGTCAGGACCTGACCGAGGTCTTCGCCCTGCACGCCGCGGGCAAGACGCGCGTGATCGCCGAGGCCCGCAACATCGAGGACGTCAACGAGGCGATCGCCGAGGTGCTCTCCGGCCACGTCCCAGCGCGGCTGGTCTTCGAGTACGCCGCTGTCCCAGCCACCGTCTGAGCCCGTGAGCACGGGGATCCGCGCTCACGTCTGGCCACGGCTGCGTCGCGGTGGACTCATCATCGTCGTCGTCGTCGAGTAGTTCGTCCTGTCGCAGCTGATCGGGGCGAGCGACGACATCTCCCCGCTCTCCTCCGCCGAGCCTGTGCTTCTCGTGGTGGCGCTGGTCCTGGAGGTCTGCTCGCTGGCGTCGTTCACCGCCCTCACCGGGTACGGCTTCAGCCACGTGATGCCGGGCGGAGGCGCGACCGCAGCTGTCGCTCCAGACGACCGGGAACCGGGCGTCCTACGCCGTGGCGGGTGGCGTGGCTCTGGTGCTGCTGGTCGCGGTGGCGGCCGTCGGGCCCCTGCTGTCGCTGTACGGCGCCCTCAACCCGATGGCCGTGCTCCCGATCACCCCAGGGGGTCTGGGGGTCGTCGAAGGAGTCACGATCCCCGGCGATCGTCGCCTTCGGGGCCGGCGCACCGGTCGCCCTGCTGGGTGTCCTGACCTGGTGGATGCTGCAGTACTGACTTCCCATCCCCCTCGCGATGCTCACCTACGGGTCGCAGCGCCTGGGCGTGCTGCGGCACGTGTCCCACGCGCCCGCCACCTGGACCGGCTCCTACCCAGCGGACCCGGCCGAAGGGATCGACGTCGCGAATCATGGACGGCGACCAGCAGGGTCCGCAGCGATGGCGAGCCCGGCGTCCCAGCCCGGCGCGCGGCCACCGGCAGGCGGTGCGGTGCCGGCCATGTCGTGCCCGCTCACGGCGAGCAGCCAGGCGGTGAGCGAGTTGGAGTTCCACATCTCCCCGGTTCCCAGCTCGTCCAGCCCCCAGGTGGCGGTGGGGAACACGGGGACGGCCTCGAGGAGTCGCCGGGCCCGGTCATGGTCTGCGCTGAGCAGCCGCGGGCTGTCCACCGCGTAGGCGATGTCCGGGATGTTCCCGTCGAGCCAGCGTCGGACCTCGTAGCGGAACAGCGAGAAGGAGCGGAGGCCAGGGAGTCCCACCGCACCTTCGGCCACCACGCCCCGGTCCGGGTCGCTGTTTCCCCAGACAGGCGTCATCTCGATCACGAAGAGCTTCCCGTCGACCACCACCCGCAGGGCGGAGTGAAACAGGGCCTTCCGCGGTCGTGCGGCCCGGCGGGCAGCCCATGCCTCGTACATCCGCCCACTGAGCCGCACGATGCCGTTGCCTGCGCCGGCCCCCAGAGGAAGCCAGTAGAGCTCGACGCTGGACCCCGTGCTCACCGGAGCGGTGGGGTCCGTGGACCCGCCAACGCTGGGTGTCCCGGTCATGCCACCCACGCTAGGGACCCAGGAGCCCCGGAACCTAGGGCCGAAGGTCCCGGCCCGCAGTGAGAACAGGCCCTGCCGCAGGTCCACGTCCTGCGGGCAGCATCGGTCGTACGGCACGGCCCCCGAACCAGGAGCTTGATGATGTCCACGGACAACGAGCACCACACGCGAAACAGCAGGCTTCAGTCCTCCCTCGACGTGCTCCTGGAGAGCACACGGTCGGTGACACAGCTGGTGGCTCGGACCGGGAGCGCCGGAGCGCGCGCGGTGCTTCCCGACTCCGTGCTCGAGCCGGTCAACCGCATGCTCACCTCGCTGCGCGCCATGGCTGAGCAGGCTCCCCTGCTCACCGACGAGATCGACGTGCTGATGAGCGAGCTGCAGGCCAAGCGTCTGAGCATCCAGGCCGTGACGGCCGAGCTCGTCGTCCTGGACCAACAGCTCGAGATCCTGGAGAGGACGATGAGCCCGGTCCAGTCCTGGAGCACTCAGCTCAAGAGCGTGCAGCACTCGCTGATGCACGCTCTTGACCCCGTTTCGACACCGTAGCGATCCCCAACGGCTCGAGCAGACCTGGTGACGCCGGGCGGATGCGGCGCTAGCGTGACCAGCGTGGATCTCGACGCGCACGCGAACACCGGCACGGTCTCGGAGTTCCTCGACCGTCTCGCGGCTCGCAGTCCGACACCTGCCGGCGGCTCGGTCGCCGCCCTGTGCACGGCCCAGGCCGCGGCGCTGGTGGCCATGGTGGCGCGCTACTGCGAGGACCAGCCCCTGGTCGAGCGGGCCGAACACCTCGTCCGACGCGCCCAGCAGCTGGCCAGCGACGACGAGCAGGCGTTCGGCGCCGTGGCCGCGGCGTGGGCGCTCCCCCGCGACGCCCCGGACGAGGCCCAGGTACGTCGGTCGGCCATCGGCGAGGCGTTGCTGATGGCTGCCGAACCACAGGCACGCGTGGTGGAGGCCTCCATCGAGGTGCTGGTGCTGATCGACCAGCTGCGACCTGCCTCCCGGCCCGGGCTGTCGGCCGACCTGGTCGCGGCCGGGGAGGTCGCACGCGCCGGCTCGGAGATCGCCCGGATGAACGTGGAGTCGAACCTGCGTTCCCTCCCCGACAGCGACGCGCGGTCGGGACTGCTCAGACGCATGGGCGTCGCGAAGGGAAGAACCTGAATGCTGTCGGACATCGAGATCGCCAACGCCGCCGAGCTGCACCCGATCCTGCGGGTCGCCGAGGAGGAGCTGCAGATCGACTCCTCCCACCTCGTGCCCTACGGCCACCACAAGGCGAAGGTCGACCTCGGCTACCTGCAGTCGCTCACCGACCGGCCGCTCGGGAAGCTGATCCTGATGACGGCGCTGTCCCCGACTCCTGCGGGCGAGGGCAAGACCACGACCACCGTCGGGCTCGCCGACGCTCTCCACGGGCTCGGGCTCAGGTCGATGGCCTGCCTGCGAGAGCCGTCGATGGGCCCGGTGTTCGGCATGAAGGGCGGGGCTGCCGGCGGGGGCTACGCGCAGGTGGTGCCGATGACTGACATCAACCTGCACTTCACCGGTGACTTCGCCGCCATCGCGGCCGCGAACAACCTGCTGGCGGCGCTGATCGACAACCACATCCACCACGGGAACGCGCTCGAGATCGACGTCCGGGCGGTCGACTGGAAGCGCGTCCTGGACCTCAACGACCGAGCGCTGCGCGACGTCGTGATCGGTCTCGGAGGGATCTCGAACGGCTATCCCCGTGAGGACGGGTTCGACATCGTGGTGGCCTCGGAGCTGATGGCGATCTTCTGCCTGACCGAGTCATGGGCCGATCTGAAGCGCCGGATCGGGGACATCGTCGTGGGCTACACCCGGGCCAAGAAGCCGGTGACGGCACGCGAGCTCGGCGCGCACGGGGCGATGGCGGTCCTGCTCCGCGATGCCCTCGCGCCCAACCTCGTCCAGACCCTCGAGCACACGCCGGCGTTCGTGCACGGTGGCCCGTTCGCCAACATCGCACACGGGTGCAGCTCCGTCATCGCGACGCGGGCGGCGCTGCGGCTGGTCGACTACGTCGTCACCGAGGCCGGATTCGGCGCCGACCTGGGCGCGGAGAAGTTCGTCGACATCAAGTGCCGCAAGTCCGGTCTGCGCCCGGACGCCGCGGTCGTGGTGGCCACGGTCAGGGCGCTGAAGTTCCACGGTGGGATCGACGTACCCGACCTCGGACGGGAGGACCTCGGAGCCGTCGAACGCGGCATGGAGAACCTGGCGCGTCACCTGCGCAACGTGCGCGAGGTCTACGGCATCCCGTGCGTGGTGGCGCTCAACCGGTTTCCGGCGGACACCGACGCCGAGGTCGCACGGGTCGTCGAGCTCGTCGACGCGCTCGGCGTCAGCGCCTTCGCCGCCACCCACTTCACCGACGGCGGAACCGGGGCGACCGACCTGGCCAAGGGCGTGCTCGACCTGCTCGAGGAGTCGGACCCGTCCACGTTCGCCTTCACCTACCCCGACGACGCGTCGCTGAAGGAGAAGGCGGAGACCCTGGCGCACCGGCTTTACGGCGCCGCCACCGTGACCTGGGACGGAAAGGCGAAGCGGCGGCTCGACCGGCTGGAGAAGGACGGGTACGGCGGCTTGCCGGTCTGTGTGGCGAAGACGCAGTACTCCTTCTCGACCGATCCCACCCTGCGGGGCGCACCCACCGGTCACGACCTGCACGTGCGCGAGGTGCGGCTCTCCGCCGGCGCGGGGTTCGTGGTGCTCGTCTGCGGCGACGTGATGACGATGCCGGGCCTGCCCTCGACCCCGGCCGCCGCGCGCATCGACCTGCTCGACGACGGCACCATCGTCGGGCTGTCCTGACCGAGGGTCCGGCCGGACGGCCCTCTGGGAGGAGAGCCGTCCCGGCTGATCAGTCCTCGGTCGAGACGGGCGTCGTCGGCGCCCCGTGGACGCTCGGGATGGTCCCGAGGCGACCCTTCTGGAAATCCTCGAAGGCGGCCATGACCTCGGCCTTGGTGTTCATCACGAACGGCCCTGCCCACGCCACCGGTTCACGGATCGGCTGGCCGCCGATGACGAGGACGTCCAGGGCCGGTGTCCGGCTGTCCTGGTTGCCGGCTGCCCTGACGCTGACGAAGTCGCCCGTCCCGAGCACGGCCAGGTTGCCCGACCTGACGGCCGTCTGCTCGTCGCCCACGGTTCCGTGGCCCGAGAGCACGTAGACCAGCGCGTTGTAGTCGACGGACCACGGCAGGTCGAGGCGAGCACCCGGCTCGACGGTGGCGTGCACCATCGTCATCGGGGTGTACGTCGAGCCGGGGCCGGTCGCCTCGCCCACCTGGCCGGCGATCACACGCACCAGCGCGCCCGCGTCGGCGGAGGTGGCGAGGCCGACCTGCGCACTGCGGATGTCCTGGTAGGCGGGCGGGTTCCACTTCGCGTCGCGCGGCAGGTTCACCCAGAGCTGGATGCCGTGGAACAGGCCGCCGCTCTGGACCAACCACTCAGGCGGGGTCTCGATGTGCAGCAGCCCCGAGCCGGCGGTCATCCACTGCGTGTCGCCGTTGGTGATCGACCCGCCGCCACCGTGGCTGTCGTGGTGGTCGAAGACCCCGTCGATGATGTAGGTCACGGTCTCGAACCCGCGGTGCGGGTGCCACGGCGTGCCCTTGGGCTCACCGGGTGCGTACTCCACCTCGCCCATCTGGTCCATGTGCACGAACGGGTCGAGGTCGCGGAGGTCCACGCCGGCGAACGCGCGGCGTACGGGGAAGCCCTCGCCCTCGTAGCCCTTGGGCGCCTCGATCAGCTGCTTGACCGGGCGAACGGTGTCACCCAGGCCCGGAGCCTTCAGGCGGGTCAGGACGGTCAGGTCGTCAACGGTCACAGCAGGCATTGCGCACCTCCGGGGGATGGATTCGATTATGCCTGCTGAACACTAGTTGAACGTTCAATGTTCCCGTCGTACTAGCCTCACCACCACAACCACCCCCTGGAGGATCCATGAGCATCAGCGTCGTAGCCGTCATCACCGCCAAGCCCGGCTCGGAGGAGGCCGTCCGTGAGGCGATGAAGGGTCTCGTCGGCCCCACGCGCGAGGAGGAGGGGTGCCTGTCCTACGACCTCTCGGAGTCCTCGTCGGCGCCCGGCACCTTCATCACCGTCGAGGAGTGGCGTGACCCCTCCGACCTCGACCAGCACATGGAGACCGAGCACATCCAGGGCGCGCTCGCCGTCCTGGGAAGCGAGCTCGCAGCGGCTCCCGCCATCCACGCGCTGACCCCGCTGGACGTCGACTGAGGGAAGGCCTCCCCCGTTTTGGCGGGGCCGCCCTCTGCTTGCTAAGGTTCAGTCGCTTCACGCGCCAGTAGCTCAAATTGGCAGAGCAGCTGACTCTTAATCAGCGGGTTCGGGGTTCAAGTCCCTGCTGGCGCACAGAACCTCAGGCCAGGCACCTCCACGGTGCCTGGCCTTCTGTGTCGGCTGGTCGTTCTGGCTCCACGAGGGACCTCCGGGGACTAGCGTCGGAGGATGGAGCTGCGAGAAGTCGCGTCCGCGCGCAACCTGGGTCCGATCACGATCCTCGGACTGCTCGTCGGCTACCTCGCACTCTGGGTGCTCGCCCGGCCCACGGGTGAGCCGACCGGCGCCTACGTCGGGCAGCTGGCCGGCGCTGTCTCGATCCTGCTGCTGTCGGCAGCGCTGGTGCTGATCAGCTCGTTGCCGTGGGTCGAGGAATGGTTCGACGGCATCGACCGTGCGGCGATCTGGCACCGACGGTTGGCGATCTCCGGCCTGGTGCTCCTGGTCGCCCACATCCCGCTGTCGTCGAGCCCGATCCACTCCCGGTGGGGTGGGCCGCTCGGTGCCATCGGGGCGGTCGGAATGGTGGCCCTCGCGCTCTGGGCGATCCTGCCGCGCTGGCAGTCGGTCGTGCCGCGCCCCCTGCGCGGCTCGGTCAAGATGCTCAAGGACACTCCCGTGATCCGGCAGGTCCGCACGATCTTCGGGGGCTACGACCGCTGGCGCCAGGTCCACCGCCTGACCGGACTCCTCGTCGCCGCCGCGTTCTTCCACGGGCTGCTCGACGGCTCACCCTTCCCGAAGTCACCACTGCTGCGGTGGACCTACGTCGCGATCGGTGGCATCGGCATCGCCTTCTACCTCTACCGGGAGGTGCTGGCCCGCTACTTCCTGTCCCTGCACGACTACGAGGTCGACACGGTCACACCCGCTGGCGAAGGTCTGGTGGAGATCGGCCTGCGGCCGATCGGTCGCCCGATGACGTTCGTCCCGGGCCAGTTCGCCCTGGTCTACATCGAGGCCAAGGACGGGTGGCACCGACATCCGTTCACCATCGCCAGCTCACCCACGGAGCAGGTCGTCCGCGTGACGGTCAAGGCCCTCGGCGACTACACGTCGTCCCTGCGCGACCTCCTCGAACCAGGAATGCCAGCGGTGATCGGTGGGCCCCACGGTCGCTTCAACCACGCCAAGGGAACCAGGGACCAGATCTGGATCGCCGGCGGTGTCGGCGTCGCCCCCTTCCTGAGCTGGATGCGCGCGCTCGCAGCCCACCCGCCTCTCGGCCAGGTCGACCTCTACTACGCCTTCACCGGAGGACCGGCCCCGTTCGCCGCAGAGCTCACCGCCCTCGGGAAGGCCAGCGACAACGTCCGGGTGCATCTCGTCGACTCCGCCGTCGATGGCCGCCTGAGCGCCGAGCGGATCATCTCCCACACCTCTGCTGCCCCGCCGAGCCTCTCGGTCTTCCTCTGCGGCCCCGAAGCCATGCTCCGAGACCTCATGACAGGCCTTCGAGAACGAGGAGTGCGTTCCAGGAACATCCACCGCGAGTACTTCGACTGGCGATAGGCCGAGCTCCGCGGACTCGTGGACCTTGCGTGAGGTCTAGCGGAAGGGAATGGCGATGTCGGTGTAGACGAGGTTGTGGTCCGAGGGGACCGCCCCGCCCGAGGACCAGTTGACGACGTTCACGTACTGGCTGCTGCCCACGAAGCCCTTGAACAGGATGTGGTCGGAGCGGGGACCCAGCCCGGAGGGGTGCGCGATCTGGCGGGCGCTCGGAACGCCGTTCGTGATGTTCACGATGGAGTACTGCACGTTGACCTTCTTCAGCGACGCCATCGAGTCGTAGTACCCGTCACGGATGAACGTGGGCTGTGCCGCGGTGTAGCCGGCCGGGTCACCGTAGGGCTCGCGCCCGTAGCGCATGTCCCCGGCCACGATGGTGGGCTCGCCGCTCTTGTTGAGCGAGTCCATGCTCCTGATCACCGACTGGGCGGCCAGGCCGGTGTCCCTGTTCTTGTCGAGCGCGCTCTTGCTCGAGTTCTCGGCGAAGTGCACGGAGGTGACCCAGAAGTTCTGGCTGTTGCGGCCTTTCGCGGAGAATCGCGCCCAGGGAGTCGCGAGCGGCTGGGACGGCGACTTCGGGTTCGGTACGTCGAAGTGGCCGCTGGAGAGCAAGGAGAACCTGTCACTCCGGTAGAGGATCTGCTGCCCCAGGCCGGAGTCCAGGCCGGAGGGCGCGGCGCGCCAGCTCGTGCCAAGGGAGGAGACGACTGCGTTCGCCGTGGCGGCATTGGCCTCCTGCAGGGCGACCATCGTCAGCCCGTGACTGCTGATGTTCGCGGCGACAGCCGCTGCCCGGCTGCCGGTGGGGAAGAGCATGACGTTGTAGGTGCCCATGCGCACGGGGTCCCCGGCTGCGGGGGTGGGCGGCGTCGGGAAGGCCGCGATCCACTGCGACCGCTGGCTGGCACCCGGGTTGTAGGCGTTGTTGGCCTCGATCTGGCCGAAGACGGGGTTGGCGTAGGCCACGCCGAGGTAGTTGTCGCCCGGGCCCGCCTGTGTGGGGACGCGGTAGGTCGACTGCCGGGCGGTCTGACCGATCCAGCCGCCGGTGCTCCGGTCGACGTAGCTCGGGCTGCTCGACCAGGCGCCGTACCAGGCCGGCGACCAGCGGACGCGGTAGCGCGAGGCGTAGGGGGTGTAGTTCCACGTGAACTGCACAGCGCCGGGAAGGCTGACCCGCGAGAGCACAGGGGCCTTGGGCCAGTAGTTGGCGAAACGGAGGCCACGGGTCTTGGACCAGGGGCCGATCTTGCCGCTGCGGACGGCCCGCACCTGGACGTACCACGTCTTGCCACGGTCGAGGGTGCCGGTGTAGGTCCCGCCTGAGGTACCGGAACCCACGAGCTTGCTGTAGGACAGCCTCGAGGGCGTGTAGGACCAGCGCATCTGGTAGGAGGCACCAGGGACCGCGCGCCACTTGACCAGGAGCTTGGCGTGGTACCAGTCCTGCCCGGCCCGCGTCACGGCCGAGACACGCATGCCCTGCTTGCCCTTCCGGCCCTTCTTGGCCTCGGCGGCCGTGGCCCCCATGCTCACGACGAGCAAGGTGCAGAGGAGCGTGATCAGAACACGGGTCAGGCGACGCATCATGGCTACATCCAGTTCGGGGGGGAAATGGGCTTTTCCTCACGCCAGACTAGACCGGTATGTCCGTTTCACCCGAAAAAGGTGGAAAACGTCCACATAGTGGTTCGCCTGGATTCCTCAAGACCCCACGCGCCCCCGTAGCCCCGGGGAACCATACCCCGTGCCGTCGTGGCCGTTGTTTCGGCCTTCCGTGCGCCGGGTACGCGGACGGTGGCAGGAAACCGGGTGCCCGTCACGAGCGGGCGTCACAACCAGGGAGCATCCATGAAGTGGGTCATCATCATCCTCGTCGTCGTGGCCGTCGTGCTTGCGGTCGCCTTGATCGCGACTGCGACCAAGCGCAAGAAGGACCAGGTCGCCCGCGTGCGGGCCGACGAGCTGCGTTCCGACGCCGCCCAGGTCGCCTCCACCAGGCACCAGGAGGAAGCCCGCGCCCGGGAGGCGGAGGCAGAGGCGGAGCGAGCCCGGGCCCAGGCCGACCGGCTCGACGCCCAGGCCCAGGACAAGCGCACCTCCTACGAGCAGACGCGAGCCCAGCAGGAGGACACGCTCCGAGAGGCCGACCGGCTCGACCCGGACATCGACCACAGGTCCTCGGACTATGCACCCGACCTCGACGGCAGCCGCCGCAGCGATCCGGCCGAGGCGCAGAACGAGCACGAGCCCGACCCTGCGGCGGGGAACGCCCACACGGGACCTGCCAACCCGGTGCCATCTGGTCCGGAGACGATCGTTCCCGGCGAACGTGACCCCAGGCACGACCAGATCTGAGTCGTACTCTCGGACAAACTGGTAGATAAGCGCACATAACTCTCAGCACTGTCCTACCGTCGTCAGGGCAGGCTGCCCGGCAGGACGGGTGGCCGCTCTGCCCCGACGGCTATCAGGACAAAGGACGAGTCCCGTGCACGGCTCACGCTCGAACGTCCTGCTGACAGCTGGACTGTCGGCCACCACCCTGGTCCTCGCTGCCCACTCGCTCCGAGTCACCGCCGACCCCGAGCTGGTGGCACGCGCCTGGGCGGCCACCGCGGTCGCCACCGTGATGGTCCTGCTGGCCCCGCCCCGGTGGACCCGGACGCTCACGGCGCTGGTGGCAGGTCTGATGCTCACGGCCTGTCTGGTCGCCGGCCGCGACCCCGTGTTCTCGGTCGGCTTCGCGCTCGCGAACGCGGTCGAGGTGCTGGTGGTCGTGCGCTGGCTCACCGGCTCCGAGAGTGGCAGTCCGCAGCTGCGCACGTGGAGCGACTACCGCCGCTGGCTGCTCGGCATCACCGTGGCGAGCTGTGCAGCGGGCTCGATCACGGCTGTGACCATCGGCCTCGGTGGCGGCACGGACCTGTGGCGACCCTTGCTGTGGGTCGCCATCTCCCACCTGGGTGCGCAGACGGTGGCTCTTCCCCTGGTCATGCACCAGGCGCGGCACCACGTCGAGATCTCCGCGGTGGAGATCGCCAGCCACCTCGGCCTGCTCACCCTCGGCGCCGTCGTCTGTCTCGTCGCCGACCATGCCGAGCCGGTCGCCTTCCTGCTGCTCCCGCTGCTGATGTGGGCCGCCGCACGCTTCACTCCGCGGTGGGCGAACCTGGAGCTGTTGGCGGTGGCCGTCGGGATCGCCCTGCTCCCAGAGCTGGACCGGGGGCCCTTCGCTCTGATCACCACTCAGTCCAACGCGCTCGACATCGCCGCCAGCTCCCAGACCTTCACCGCCGTCGGGGCCGTGACCGCTGTCGCCTTCTCGATGACGATGGGACGCCTCAGGGACTCCCTACGGCGCAACCACGAGAACGAGCTCCAGCTCGGCCAGCTCCTCGACTCCGCCAGCGGTACGGCGTTCATCGCCACCGATCTCGCTGGCCTGATCACCTGGTTCAGTCCCGGTGCTGAGCAGCTGCTCGGCTATCGGGGCGAGGAGGTCGTCGGCCGCATCACGCCGATGCCGTTCCACGAGATCCCCGAGCTCGCGGCTCGCGCGAAGGAGCTCGGCACCGTGGCCGGCTACGGGGCGGTCACCCACCTGGTCGAGCAGGGGGCCGAGCAGGACACCCGCGACTGGACCTACGTACGACGTGACGGCAGCCGCCTGACGGTGTCGCTCAGCGTCACGGCGGTGCGCGACGACGACGGTCGACCGCTGAGCTACCTCAGCGTCGTGCGCGACGTCACCGATCGCCGCGCGGCCGAGCAGGCCCTGGTCTTCGCCCTCGACAAGGAGCGCGAGAACAACCAGCGGATGCTGGAGCTGGACCGGGTCAAGAGTGATTTCGTCTCCTCGGTCAGCCACGAGCTGCGCACGCCCCTGACCAGCATCATCGGTCTCACCGAGCTGCTCGCGGACGACCTCTCCGAGAACCTCACCGACGAGCAGCACCGGCTGGTCGAGCGGATCGACCGCAACGGCGGACGCCTCCTGCACCTCGTCGAGGACCTGCTCACCATCGCGCGCGTGGAGGACGGCGACCTCTCCCTGGAGCAGGTCCCGACCGATCTCCGCCATCCGGTCCGGGTGGCCACCGAAGAGGTCGCGCACGCGGCACGCAAGGGGTGCGTCGACCTCCGGGTGGTCGTGCCCTCCGAACCGGTGATGCTGGACGGCGACCCGGCCTACCTCGAGCGCCTGGTGCTCAACCTGGTCACCAACGCCGTGAAGTTCACCCCCGACGGGGGCACGGTGGAGGTTCGCCTGGAGGTGCACGGGGACGTGGCCGAGCTCCGCGTGACCGACACCGGCATGGGTATCCCCATCGAGGAGCAGGGTCGTCTCTTCCAGCGGTTCTTCCGCTCCTCGCTCGCCACCCGCAACGCCATCCAGGGCACCGGCCTGGGGCTGCACATCGTCCGCTCGATCGCCGAGGCCCACCACGGCCGCATCGACTTCGAGTCGCTCCCGGGCGAGGGGACGACCTTCGCCTTCACCGTCCCGCTGATGGACGGGAGACCGGCCGTCGCGGAGCTGCCGCAGGCACGTCACGCGAGGGACATCACGCCGGCACGGCCCGGGACGTCCTAGAGGTAGAGCCCGGTCTGGCTGTCCCCGAGTCGCTCGGCCGCCACGGCATGCACGTCACGTTCTCGCAGCACGACGTAGAGCTCGCCCGTGACCTCGACCTCGGCCTTGTCGTCGGGGTCGAACAGCACCCGGTCGTCGACCTCGATGGAGCGCACGTGGGGGCCGACCGCGACCACCCGGCACCAGGCCAGGCGGCGAGCACTCATGGCCGCGGTCGCTGGGATCACGATGCCGCCGGTCGAGCGGCGTTCGCCCTGCTCGAGGTCGACCGCCACCAGCACCCGGTCGTGGAGCATCCGGATCGCGACCTTCTCGCCGCTCGTCGCCGCGGTTCCGGCCACCGTGCCGACGCCTGGCGCGGTCACCGGACGAGCTTGCGCACGATCACGAACAGCGCGACGACCCCTGCCACACCACCGGCGACCTTGAGGATGTTGTCCTGGCGCGGAGCGCCGCTGGGGTCCACGAAGTAGGCCTTCACCGAGGCGATCTCGCGCCGCGCGATCGTCTTGGGGCTGGCACGGTAGACGAGCTGGTCGATCGTGGCGCCGAGGCGCTCACGAGTCTGCTCGATCTCGTTCTCGAGGGACGACACCTGGTCGGACACAGTCCTTGGCTCCTTGTCGGTCACGCCTGGGGCCGTTCCCCCGGGCGGGGACGGGCCATCAGGCAGGAAGGTTACCAATCCCGGGGATGGTCGCCGGATCGAACCCGAACGGGAGCTCCAGCCGGTGGCGCCGCATGAGCTCCACGTCGGTCAGCAGGTCGTAGGTCGAGCCGTCTGCGACCACCTGCCCGTCGTGGAGCACGACGGACCGCGGGCACAGCTCGAGGGCGTAGGGCAGGTCGTGGGTGACCATCAGCACGGTGACGTCGAGCGAGCGCAGGATGTCGGCCAGCTCGCGGCGCGAGGCCGGGTCCAGGTTGGACGACGGCTCGTCGAGCACCAGGATCTCGGGCTCCATCACCAGCACCGTGGCCACGGCCACCCGCCGGCGCTGGCCGAAGGAGAGATGGTGCGGCGGGCGGTCGGCGTACTCCGCCATGCCGACCTGTTCGAGCGCCGCCATCACCCGGGCGTCGAGCTCCGCGCCGCGGAGGCCCTGGTTGGCCGGGCCGAACGCGACGTCCTGTCGCACCGTGGCCATGAACAGCTGGTCGTCGGGATCCTGGAAGACGATGCCGACGCGGCGCCGGATCTCCTTGAGGTTGGCCTTCTCCACCGGCATCCCCGAGACGGAGACGCTGCCGGCACCCGCGGTCAGGATGCCGTTGAGGTGCAGGACCAGCGTGGTCTTGCCTGCGCCGTTGGGCCCCAGCAGGGCGACCCGCTCCCCCTGGTGGACGTGCAGGTCGACCCCGAAGAGGGCCTGGTGGCCGTCGGGGTAGGCGTGCGCGAGGCCGTGCACGTCGAGCACCGGGACCGGCATCAGGCGGACGCCTGCTCGATGACGGGGTCCCGGTCGTGGTCGTGGTCGTGGTCGCGGTGGTCGTGGTAGTGGTCGTGGTCGTGGTCGGACGCGGGTACCCCACTGGCCACGCGAGGGGCGAACGTGGGCAGGGTGCCGTCGTACCCGCGCGCGAGCATGGCCAGGTGCACCCGCTCACCGCGCTCGTAGGACCGGATGAACAGGGCGCCGAGCGACCGGGCGAGCACGGGCCAGTGACGAGGTGACCTCGGGTTGCAGCCGCGTGACTTCATGGCCGTCATCATCCGGCCCATCTCGGCGGAGACCACGTCGAGGTAGCGCAGCATGAACCCCATGATCTGCACGATCAGGTCCGGCATCCGCAGCCGCCGCAGTCCCAGCAGGACGTCCTGCGGGTCGGTGGTCGCGGCCATCGTCAGGGACGCGAGCACACCCAGGGAGCCCTTCGCGAGCAACCCCCAGGCCGCGAGCAGCCCGGGCTCGGAGACGGTCAGGCCGAGAACCTCGACCTCCGGACCCTCGGCGATGAACGGGACGAGCACCGCGAACAGCACGAAGGGGGTCTCGATCAGCATCCGCTTGGCGATGTAGCCGAACGGGACCCGGCTCAGGGCCACCACCGCCAGCAGGATCAGCAGGTAGCCCGCGAAGACCGGGAACCACCCGCGGGGGGTGGCGACCACGACCAGCATGAAGCTCACGAGGGTGACCAGCTTGAGGTGCGCCGGAGCCCGGTGAACGAGGCTGTGGCCGTGGTAGTGCAGGCGATGACCGTGCCCGGCGCCCACTGCTAGAGCTCCGAGGTCGTGGGAGCGCGCTGCTCCGCGTCGTCGTCGGCGCTCTCACCCTCGCGGCGGCGCAACATCCAGAACAACCCGCCCGTGATCCCCAGCACGAGGAGGCAGCCGACCACTCCGGCCACCCCGCCGCTGAGCCGCTTGTTGTCGATGCCCTTGGTGGAGTAGCCGGCGAAGGGTCCGTCGGCGGTGGCGGACGGCTTCTCCTGGGCGATGAACCCGGTCTTCTCGGCGACGGAGTTCAGTCCGTCGGGGTGGGAGCTCGCGTAGTAGCTGGCTCCCCCGGCGATCAGCAGCGCCGCGAGCAGGAAGACCGCGAAGAACCTCTTGGTGCTGGTGCGCTTCTCGCTCACGGCTGATCCCCTTCCGGCGCGCGGGTCGACGCGGGAGCTGGCGCGGCGCTCGGTGCGGCCTCACGGATCTCGAGGGTCCTGGCGCGCAGGGCCGTGCGCGCGCCGTACACGAGATCAGGGCGTACGCCGATCACCGAGGCGACGACGAGGAAGGTGATGACTGCCTCGCCGACCCCGATGACGGCGTGCCAGGAGACCATCGCCACGAGCACCTTCTCGGTCGCGACGGGAGCCGTGCCACCGATCGCGAAGAGCAGGCTGAAGGCGGCGGCGGCGACAGGCACACTGACCAGGGCGCCGACGGCGGCCGCCGGGGCGACCAGCCCGAGCCGGTCGGGCAGCACCGCACGGACGACCCTGAAGACCAGCCACCCGACACCGACGCCGACGAGCGCCATCAGGTCGATGTTGGTGCCCAGGGCGGTGATGCCACCGTCGGCCATGAAGAGCCCCTGCACCAGCAGCACCGTGCTGATGCACAGCACCGCCGTCCACGGCCCGGCCAGCACTGCTGCCATCGCCCCTCCGAGCAGGTGGCCGCTGGTGCCGGCCGCGACCGGGAAGTTCATCATCTGTCCGGCGAAGACGAAGGTCGCGACGAGGCCCGCCATCGGCGCGGTACGGTCGTCGAGTTCTCTGCGAGCTCCCCGCAGGGCGAGGGCGAGCCCACCGACGGCGACGACACCGGTCGCGATCGACGTGGGCGCATCGAGGAAGCCGTCGGGAACGTGCATGAGACACACACTACGTTGTTGCAAATTGTTCGCAACTACCCACTCGACCAGTAGGAGATCCCCGTGAGCGAGTCACAGCAGGCGCCCCACCGCCTCTCCCCCGGCGACACCGCCCCCGACTTCACCCTGCCCACCGACACCGGTGACGACGTCTCCCTGTCCGGCCTCAGGGGCCGCAAGGTCATCGTCTACTTCTACCCGGCCGCGATGACCCCTGGCTGCACCACGCAGGCCTGCGACTTCACCGACTCGCTGGAGTCCCTGCGCGGTGAGGGCTACGAGGTCGTCGGCATCTCCCCCGACAAGCCGGCCAAGCTGGCCACGTTCCGCGATCGCGACGCCCTCTCGATCACGCTGGCCTCCGACGAGGACCGGTCCGTCATGACCTCCTACGGAGCCTTCGGGGAGAAGAAGCTCTACGGCAAGGTGGTCCAGGGCGTGATCCGCTCGACGATCGTGGTCGACGAGTCCGGCCAGGTCGCCCTGGCTCAGTACAACGTCAAGGCCACCGGGCACGTCGCCAAGCTGCGCAAGGACCTCGGCCTGGTGTGAGCCGGTCCTAGACTCGCGCTGCAAGCCGGAGTGGTGGAATAGGTAGACACGCAGGTTTTAGGTACCTGTGCCTTCGGGCGTGGGGGTTCAAGTCCCCCCTTCGGCACCCACACGCTCGACCGCAGACCGTCTCCCGGCGTACGCCTCCCGCCGCCGTCACGAGCTGAGCAGGTCGGCGACCACCGGGGCGATCGCACGCAGCGCGTGACCGCGGTGGCTGATCCGGTCCTTGTCCCCGGCCGACAGCTCTGCCGCGGTGAGGTCGCCGTCCTGGTCCTCGGGCACGAACAGCACGTCGTAGCCGAAGCCACCGCTCCCCCGAGGCTCCCGGACGACCCGCCCGCGCATCTCGCCGGTGGTGACCTTCTGCTCGCCACCGGGGTGGCACAGCGCGACGGCGCAGCGGAACTCCGCACCGCGCCGCCGGTCGGGCACGTCGGCGAGCTGGTCGAGCAGGAGCACGTTGTTCCGGTGGTCGTCCTTCGGCGGGCCGGACCACCTGGCCGAGAGCACCCCGGGCATCCCGTTGAGCGCGTCCACGCACAGCCCGCTGTCGTCGGCCAGTGACGGGAGACCCGTGGCCCGGACCCCGGCGCGGGCCTTGAGGAGGGCGTTGCCCTCGAAGGTCGGCTGGTCCTCCACCGGTTCGTCGTAGGCGACGACGTCGTCGAGCCCGAGCACCTCGATCCCGGGGAGGTGCTGGTCCAGGATCCTCCGCATCTCCTCGAGCTTCTTGGGGTTGCGGGAGGCGAGGAAGACCCGGGGGCCACCGGCAGGAAGCTCAGCCAAGTGTCAGCGCCTCCTGCTGCATGCGGGTCAGGTCGGCGCAGCCCTTCTCGGCCAGGGCCAGCAGCGAGTCGAGCTCGGCGCGGTCGAAGGCCGCGCCCTCGGCGGTGCCCTGCACCTCGACGAACTTGCCCTCGCCGGTCATCACGACGTTCATGTCGGTCTCGGCCCGGACGTCCTCCTCGTAGGGCAGGTCGAGGCGCGGCACCCCGTCGATGATCCCCACGGAGATCGCAGCGACCGACCCGGTCAGCGGGTCGCCCTTGAGGGCGCCCTCCCCGCGGAGGTGAGCGACCGCGTCAGCCAGTGCCACGTAGGCGCCGGTGATCGCGGCCGTGCGAGTGCCGCCGTCAGCCTGGAGCACGTCGCAGTCCAGGACGATCGTGTTCTCGCCCAGGGCCTTGTAGTCGATCACCGCGCGCAGCGAGCGCCCGATGAGCCGGGAGATCTCGTGGGTGCGGCCACCGATGCGGCCCTTGACCGACTCCCGGTCCGAACGGGTGTTGGTCGCGGACGGCAGCATGGCGTACTCCGCGGTGACCCAGCCCAGCTCGGAGCCCTTGCGCCAACGCGGCACGCCGGTCGAGGCGGAGGCCGCGCACAGCACGCGGGTGCGACCGAACTCCACCAGCACGGAGCCGGCCGGGTGGTCCTGCCAGTGGCGGGTGATCTTGATGGTGCGGAGCTCGTCGTCGGCGCGGCCGTCAGCGCGGGACAGGTCGGAGGAAGTCATGCCGCGACCCTACCGACGACCTACGACGGCTGAACCGTGGCACCGCCCGGGCTACTTCACCTCGGCGCGCAGGACGCGGACCAGCCCTGCCAGGAACGGCAGCACGACCCAGATCAGCATGCTGGTGGCCACTTGGGCCCACTGCTCGCCCGACAGGTTCTCTCCACTGAACAAGGGTTGCTGGGAGGTCCCGAGGTCGACCCAGGGGGCGATGTCGCTGAGCGCGCTCCAGAGCGAGGCCACGATCGTGAACGCGATCGGCAGCACGAAGTAGGACACGATCGCCGCAGCGCTGTTGAGGAAGATCAGGCCGAAGGCCAGACCCTGCAGCACCCCGGTGCCCTGGAGCAGCGCGAACTTCGCGAAGTCGTCGGGCCCGATGTTCACCCAGGCGTCGGGTCCTCCGCTCACGAGCGTGCCCAGCGTGGCGAAGGTGATGGCGATGACCACCGCGAGCAGTCCGTAGATCAGGGCGGCGACCACCTTGGCCGCGATCACCTTGCCCCGGTGCGGTTCGAGGGTGAACGTCACCATGCCGGTGCGCTGGCTCCACTCCTGGGTGACCAGCAGGATGCCCAGCACGGGCAGCAGGAAGCCCTGGGGGGTGGCCATGATGCCCATGAAGTTGGTGAAGGTGCGGTCGGACTCCGCGGCCGTGAGCATGAAGATGACCGTGATCAGGGCCGTGATCGCGACGATGGCGATGATCAGCCAGAGACCGGCGCGGGTGTCCACCATCTTGCGCATCTCGACCTTGACCAGCCGGGTGGTGGGCACCTTCGACGTCGAGGTCACGTCCAGGGTGTGGCGCTGCTGCGTACTGCTGGCGGGGGCTCGCACGGTGCTCATACTCGGACTCCTTCGGGGGTGATGCTGTCGCGTTGGTCGTCGGAGGTGAGCTGCAGGAACATCTCCTCCAGCCCGGCGCCCTCGGCGCGCTTGAGCTCGGCGAGGACGACACCTGCCGCTGCCGCCGCCCGGCCGATGTCGATCGGTTCCGCCTCCGAGCGGAAGCCGCCGTCACCGGAAGGAGTCGCCGAGATGTGGGCGGCCTGCAAGGCGCGCTCCAGGGCGACGGGGTCCTCCGGCTTCACGTAGGTGCCAGCGGTGTGGAGCAGCTCGGCCTTGGTGCCCTGGGCCACGATCTTGCCGCGGCCGATCAGCACCATCTCGTCGGCGATCATCTCGACCTCGTGCAACAGGTGCGAGGACAGCAGCACGGTCCCCCCCTGCCCGGCGAAGTTGCGCAGCAGGCCACGCATCCAGTGGATGCCGGCCGGGTCGAGTCCGTTGACGGGCTCGTCGAGGATGAGCACCGACGGGTCACCGATCAGGGCGTTGGCGATGCCGAGGCGCTGGCGCATGCCGAGGGAGTAGTTGCGGACGCGACGCTTGGCCTCGCTCCCGGAGAGGCCGACCAGCGTCAGCATCTCCTCGACGCGTTCCTTGCCCATGCCCATCGTGTCGGCGCTCAGGCGGAGGACCTCACGACCGGTGCGGCCCGCGTGCTGGGCCGAGGCGTCGAGCAGCACCCCGACGTGGCGTGAGGGGTTGGGGATGTCGGAGAAGCGGTGGCCACCGATCAGGGCCTGGCCACCGTCCTGGGGCGTCAGCCCGACCATGATGCGCATGCTGGTGGACTTGCCGGCGCCGTTGGGACCGAGGAAGCCGGTGACCTTCCCGGACTGCGCCACGAAGGACACGTCGTCGACCGCGGTGAACTGGCCGTAGCGCTTGGTCAGGTTCTCGAGCGTGATCATGACGGCCATCATGCCGAACTCGTCCACGGCATTTCTCCCCCGGCGCGCCCGCGGGATCGTTCAGACGTCGTACGTCGCGCCTGGTGCGGCCAGCTCCACCGGGCCGTCGTAGGTCCCGATGGCCTCCGCCAGGACCTTCTCGGGGTCGTGCCACGGAGGGATGTGGGTGAGCAGCAGCCGTCGGGCACCCGCGTCGGTGGCCGTCCGGCCGGCCTCGGCCCCGGTGAGGTGCAGGTCGGGAGGGTTGGGAGCTCCTTCCATGAAGGAGGCCTCGCACAGGAACAGGTCCGCTCCGCGAGCGGTGTCCTCCAGCCCCAGGCAGGTCCCGCTGTCCCCCGAGTAGGCGAGGGTGCGACCACCCGCCTCCACCCGCAGGGCGTACGCGGTGACCGGGTGGGCCACCTCACGCACGGTGACGGTGAACGGACCGAAGCTGACTGCCTCGGAGGGGTAGGGGATGAAGTCGAACTCCTCGTTCATCCCCGGGTCCTCCTCGAGGTCGTAGGCCTTGGCCAGCCGCCGAGCGGTGTCGGCCGGGCCCCAGACCGGGATGCGAGGGAGCGCACCGTCGGGGTGGTACTTGCGCATCACGTAGTAGCCGCACAGGTCGAGGCAGTGGTCGGCGTGCAGGTGCGAGAGGAACACGGCGTCGATCACCTCGGCGTCGGCGTAGCGCTGCAGCGAGCCCAGGGCGCCGTTGCCCAGGTCGAGCAGCACGCGCCAGGTGCGGCCTTCCTGCTCCGCCTCGAGGAGGTAGCAGCTCGCCGACGAGCGGGGTCCCGGGTAGGACCCGGAGCTGCCGATGACGGTGAGTCTCATGGGCCTTCCCGGGGCGGTGACGTGCGGTGGGATGGACAGGGGCGTGCGGTGATCATCCTGCTCCCACCGCCCACGCTCCACCGACGAACTGCGTGACGCTCTCGAGCTCGGGACCGAGGAACCGTCGTCCGGTCGTCGCGAACTCCTCGGGCTGGCCGGTGGTGAGGAAACGGTGCCTGGGGTGCGGCTCCCCCGGCATCCCCTCCGGGTCACGCTCGATGCCGTGCTGCACCAGCATCCGGTAGACGTCCTTGGCGCACTCCTCGGCGCTGCTGACCAGCGTCACCCCGTCGCCCATCACCATCGAGATGACACCGGTGAGCAGGGGGTAGTGGGTGCAGCCGAGGATGAGCGTGTCGATGTCGGCGGCGAGCAAGGGGTCGAGGTACTCGTGAGCCACCGCCTGGAGCTCGGGGCCGCCGGTCACGCCCTGCTCGACGAACTCGACGAAGCGCGGGCAGGCCTGGGTCGAGAGGGTCACCTGCGGAGCCGCCGCGAACGCGTCGTCGTAGGCCTGTGACTGAGCCGTGGACCGCGTGCAGATGACACCGATGCGACCGCTGCGGGTGGCGGCCACCGCGCGTCGCGTGGCCGGCAGGATCACCTCGACCACGGGGACGTCGTACCGCTCGCGGGCGTCGCGGAGCATCGCGGCGCTGGCAGAGTTGCAGGCGATGACGAGCGCCTTGACGCCCTCGGCGACGAGGTGGTCCAGGCACTCGAGGGCGTACTCGCGCACCTCGGAGATCGGCTTGGGGCCGTAGGGCTGGCGCGCGGTGTCGCCGAGGTAGACCACTGCCTCGTGGGGCAGCTGGTCCATCACGGCGCGAGCGACGGTGAGACCACCGAAGCCCGAGTCGAAGATCCCGATCGGAGCGTCAGTCACAAGGAGCAAGGCTAATGGCCAAGCACGTGATCGCCACTCAATAGCGACTCAGGTCACCTGTCGTTCAGGTCACGATCTGGTGCCGCGCAGCAACCACCAGAGACCGACGAGGGGAAGCGCCAGCGGCACGTAGCCGTAGCCGGCGCCGAAGTCCGACCACACCGTCTTGTCGTGGTAGTCGGCCGGGAACAGGTCGCTGGTCAGTCCGACGACGAGGACGCCGACCAGCTCGATGCTGACGGTGACCAGGGCCAGGCTGCGGCGGCCGGTGGCCAGCGCGAACGTGGCCACGAGGTAGACCACTGCCGCGAACGCGCTCAGCGAGTAGGGCAACGGCGCCTCGGAGGCGTTCGTGGCCAGCTGCAACGTGGAGCGACCGGTCGCCGCCAGCGCGAAGATCCCGTAGACGAAGACCAGCACCCGGCCGAAGCCGTGACCGGTCGCTGTGCCCCTCGGGGCCACCGGCCGGTCAGGCACCGACGGACCAGATGTCGGCGAGGCGCACGAACATGAACGGCACCACGAGCAGGGCCACCAGGAGCACGCCGGTGCCGCCACGGGTCTTCTCCCCCGACGACCAGATCACACCGACCGGGACGATCAGGAGGACGCCGACGAGGTAGCCGGCGTACTCCCAGACCGAGACGCCGCTCGGCGCGTCGGTGAGCCTGACGAGGCCGACGACCAGGTGCACGACCAGCAGGGTCTCGACGCCCAGCATCACGTTGAGGAAGCGTCGGTCGGGCGTGCGGTCCCGGACGAGGAGCACCACGAGCCAGAGCGCGCTGAGCAGGCAGATGGTGGTGATGCCCAGCTGGAGCGTCTTCATCGGGGCCCCTGGGGAGCGATGGGTGCAGCGAGTCGCCTCACGGGGTGGATCACGCCCAGAGCTGCCCTTCGAGTCGCTCCTCGGCCTCGTCGACCGTCCCCTCGTAGGCGCCGGTGGAGAGGTACTTCCAGCCGCCGTCGCACACGACGAACGCGATCTCGGCCCGCTCCCCCGCCTTGACGGCCTTGGCCGCCTGGCCCAGGGCGGCGTGGAGGATAGCGCCGGTGGAGACGCCGGCGAAGATGCCCTCGGCCTGGAGCAGCTCCCGGACGCGGCGTACGGCGTCGCGCGGACCGACCGAGAAGCGGGAGTCGATCAGCGACTCGTCGTAGAGCTCGGGGACGAAGCCCTCGTCGAGGTTGCGCAGGCCGTAGACGAGCTCGCCGTAGCGCGGTTCGGCGGCCACGATCTTGACCTCGGGCTTGTGGACACGGAAGAAGCGGCTGACGCCCATCAAGGTGCCCGTGGTCCCGAGGCCCGCGACGAAGTGGGTGATCTCCGGGAGGTCGGCCAGGATCTCGGGGCCGGTGCCCTCCTCGTGGGAGAGCGCGTTGGCCTCGTTGCCGTACTGGTAGAGCATCACCCAGTCGGGGTGCTCCTCGGCGATGAGCTTGGCCTTGCGGACCGCCTCGTTGGAACCGCCCGCAGCGGGCGACGAGACGATCTCGGCGCCCCACATGCGGAGGAGCTGACGACGCTCCTCGGAGGTGTTCTCCGGCATCACGCAGACCAAGCGGTAACCCTTGAGCTGAGCGGCCATCGCCAGCGAGATGCCGGTGTTGCCACTGGTCGGCTCCAGGATCGTGCAGCCGGGTCGGAGGGTCCCGTCCTTCTCGGCCTGCTCGATCATCTTCAGCGCGGGACGGTCCTTGATGGAGCCGGTCGGGTTGCGGTCCTCCAGCTTGGCCCAGAGCCGCACGTCGGGTGACGGGGACAGCCTCGGCAACCCGATGAGCGGGGTGCCGCCTACCGAGTCGAGCAGGTTGTCGAAGCGGGTCATCGGATCAGGAGGACCCGCCGGCCACGGCCGGCAGGACGACGACCTGGTCGCCGTCGGTGAGCTCGGTGCCGAGACCGCCGGTGAACCGGACGTCCTCGTCGTTGACGTAGAGGTTCACGAACCGGCGCAGGTCACCGCTCTCGATGAGGCGGTCCTTGAGGCCGGGGTGGTTGGCCTCGAGGTCGTCGATGAGCGCGCTGAGCGTGGAGCCCGCCGCCTCGACCGACTTCTCGCCGCCGGTGTAGGTGCGCAGGATGGTCGGGATACGGACCTCGATGGTCATGGACGTCACTCGCTCTCGTTCGACTGCTGGGCTGTGTGGGGCGTTGGGGCGTCGGAGATCGCGACCTCTTCCTCGGTCACGTCGCCGTCGGTGATCCTGTAGGACCTGAACTCCACCGGGCCCTCACTATTCCCGTGCTCACGTGTGCTGACGAGCACATAGTGGGCGCCGGGCTCGCTGGCGAGACCGATGTCGGTGCGGCTCGGGTAGGCCTCCGTCGCCGTGTGCGAGTGGTAGATCACCACCGGCTCCTCGTCGTTGGCGTCCATCTCCTTGTAGAGCGAGAAGAGCTCGCTCGAGTCGAACTCGTAGAAGGTGGGGCTGCCCGCAGCGTTGACCATCTCCACGAAGCGGACCGCACGGTCGCTTCCCTCGGGACCGGCCACGACTCCGCAGGCCTCGTCGGGGTGGTCGCGCTTGGCGTGGGCCACGATCGCGTCACGGATCGCCTGGGTGAGGGTCAGCACCGCTCCAGCGTAGGGGCTGGGCCCCCGCCCTCCGCGCCTCGCCCGGCCACCGGACGCCGGGAGGACCTCGCGGCCCTCATCGCAGCGAGTGGACCAACGTCTCCTGCAGGTAGCCCAGCCAGTCGTAGACGTCGTGGACCTGCGCGCGTGGGTCGTCGTCGGGCAGGGAGTGCCAGTAGTCCTCGTCGCCCTCCTCGACCTCGAGCCTGGTCGCGATGGCCAGGCGCATGTCGGTGAAGGAGCGCATCCAGGTCAGGGCCGCCTCCTCGTCGAGCTCGACGTCGATGAACGTGCCGTCGACGGGCTCGGTCGTCAGCCCTGACTCCTCGAGCGCGTCGATGATCGACGCTGCGGCCCCCGCCTTGCCGTCACGGAGCGCGCTCTCGGTGAACCGGCGGAAGTCCCCGGCCGCCTCCTCGTCGTCGGGGTAGGCGGTGGGGAACAGCCGCGCGAGCACCGGGTCCTCTGGTTCGGTGGTGGGTCCGGAGAAGTCGAGCAGCTGCTCGAGGGGGTCGCTCTGGACGCTGGCGGTGGCCGACTCGTTGCGCAGCAGCTCGATCAGCTGAGCGGCGAGGGAACGGAGCAGGTCGGCCTCGAAGGCCGTGAAGGTGGCCACGCTCGCGCCACTGCGGCGGTGCCGCCTGAAGCCGCTCAAGGAGTGTCGGCCTTCTGCATCGTGGCCCACAGGCCGTACTCGTGCATCGCCTGCACGTCGCGCTCCATCGCCTCACGGGTCCCCGTGGAGACCACCGAGCGGCCGTCCTCGTGGACCTCCATCATCAGCTTCTCGGCCTTCTTCTTGCCGTACCCGAAGTGCTTCTGGAAGACGAAGGACACGTAGGACATCAGGTTGACCGGGTCGTTCCAGACGATGGTCACCCAGGGACTCGCGAGCTGGGAGATCTCGTCGACCTCGGGCTCGTCGAGCTCGACCGGTGAAGTGGACACGAGGACCATTGTGCCCGCACTAGGGTGATCCGGTGAGCACCTCCCCCGGCACCTCGACCGGCTCCTCGTCGGGACCTTCGACGGCGCTGCTGACCGATCACTACGAGCTGACGATGCTGCAGTCCGCGATCGCCTCCGGCGCCGCCCACCGCCGCTCGGTCTTCGAGCTGTTCCCCCGACGCCTGCCGACGGGGCGCCGCTACGGCGTGGTGGCCGGGGTGGGTCGGGCGCTGGACGCGATCGAGGCGTTCCGGTTCACCGGGGTCGAGATCGACTTCCTCCGGGAGGAGGGCATCGTCGACGAGCCGACCCTGGAGTGGCTGGCCGACTACCGGTTCGGCGGCGACATCTGGGGCTACCCCGAGGGTGAGACCTACTTCCCCTACTCCCCGCTCATGGTCGTCGAGTCGAGCTTCGCCGAGGCGGTGCTCCTCGAGACGGTGCTGCTCTCCATCTACAACCACGACGCGGCCATCGCCTCCGCGGCGTCGCGGATGACGTGGGCCGCCGGTGACCGGCCCTGCATCGAGATGGGGTCGCGGCGTACCCACGAGTGGTCCGCGGTGGCCTGCGCGCGTGCGGCGTACGTCGCCGGCTTCACCGCCACCTCCAACCTCCGGGCGCGCCAGGAGTACGGCGTGCCGTCGACCGGCACCAGCGCCCACTCGTTCACCCTGCTGCACGACACCGAGTCGGACGCGTTCCGCGCCCAGGTGCAGTCCTTGGGCAAGGGCACCACGCTCCTGGTCGACACCTACGACATAGCCGAGGCCGTGCGGCTGGGCGTGGAGATCGCCGGACCTGAGCTCGGGGCCGTCCGGATCGACTCCGGCGACCTCGGCGTCCTGGCAGAGCGTGTGCGGGCCCAGCTCGACCAGCTCGGCGCACCGGACACCCGGATCGTGGTCACCTCCGACCTCGACGAGTTCGCGATCGCAGGGCTCGCGTCGGCACCGGTCGACGGCTACGGCGTCGGTACCCAGCTGGTGGTCGGCAGCGGCCACCCCACGTGCGGCTTCGTCTACAAGCTGGTGGCCCGCGAGGACGAGACCGGCAAGGTCGTCGGTGTAGCGAAGAAGAGCAAGGACAAGATCTCGATCGGGGGTCGCAAGTACGCCCTGCGCCAGATCGGTCGCGACGGTCTCGCCCAGGCCGAGGTCATCGGGATCGGCCACCCCGTGCAGGACGACGGCAACGACCGCTCGCTGCTCGTCCCGCTCGTGCGCGACGGCCGGGTGGTGGGGCGCGAGACGCTGGAGGACTCACGGGCGCGGCACCTGCGCTCTCGTGCGGAGCTTCCCCTGGTGGCCCGCCAGCTCTCGAAGGGCGACCCGGTCATCGAGACCCGCTTCGAGGGGTTCGAGTAGGTTCGCTGCATGAAGCAGGCACTGATCGTCGTCGACGTGCAGAACGACTTCTGTGAGGGTGGTTCGCTGCCTGTCACGGGTGGGGCCCGGGTCGCCAGCGACATCGCCGCCCTGCTGCACCACTGGACGCGCAAGGATCCCAAGGCCCCCGCCTACGACGTGGTGGTGGCGACCAAGGACCACCACATCGACCCGGGTGCGCACTGGTCGAAGAGCCCTGACTTCGTGGACTCGTGGCCGGTGCACTGCGAGGTCGGCACCGACGGTGAGGCGTTCCACCCCAACCTGGACCCGCAGCCCTTCGACGCTGTCTTCCTCAAGGGTGAGCACGTGGCTGCCTACTCGGGGTTCGAGGGACGTGACGGCAACGGCACCGCTCTGGCCGACTGGCTGCGTGGCCACGACGTGGCGCAGGTCGACGTGTGCGGTCTCGCCACGGACCACTGCGTGCGCGCCACCGCCCTGGACGCCGTGAAGAACGGTTTCACCACCCGGCTGCTGGTCGACCTGTGCGCCGGCGTCGCTCCGGCATCCACCGAGAAGGCCCTCGCCGAGATGCGCCGGGCCGGGGTCAGCGTCGCCTGAACCGATCCGCGTGAGGGGCTGACGATCCGGCCCTGCGCGGGTTAGCGTGCCGCTGTGAGACGCGCCCCCCACGAGAACGTCGCGACCGTGCTGGTGGACCCGCGTGCGCTGGAGGACCTCGAGCTGGCGCTGATGTCGCTCGACCTTCCGCTGTGGCCCGTGCGGACCGCGCCGATCTGCGCGGACGGACCGCGCCGGGCGTTCCAGATCAGACGCGACCTGCTGGTGAAGCATCGAGGCGAGTGGGACCTCGCCGCCGACTGGACGCCGGTGTGGATCGGTTTCGGCAGCACCTGGCGCGACGGGGAGGAGCCACTTCCCTGGTCGGCTCACGTGGCCCTGTGGCAGGTGTTGTCGTCGTACGCCGACCATGTGCGCTTCCACCGCCGGCTCGGCGGAGTGAGTCGTCTCCCCCTGCCCGAGGACGTCTCACGGTGACCCGCTACGTCGTCGACGCCGGCGCGGTGCTGCGCCTCGTGGCGACCGAGGTCGAGGTCGCGTCCCACCACGAGCTGCTGGCTCCCACGCTGCTGCGCTCGCAGACGCTCTCGC
This sequence comes from uncultured Actinomycetota bacterium, assembly GCA_963843775.1. Lineage (GTDB taxonomy): Bacteria > Actinomycetota > Actinomycetes > Propionibacteriales > Nocardioidaceae > Marmoricola. The sequence continues at coordinate 467,405 of CAWJLT010000008.1, read as the reverse complement.
TGCTGCACGAGTCGGTCCAGCGCGGTGAGCTGGCTGCCTCCGAGGCCCAGGTCCACCTCACCCGCGTCCGGCGGCTGTCGATCCGGCTGCTCGGCGACGCCGTGCTCCGCCGCCGGGCCTGGGACCTCGCCGAGGAGCTCGGCTGGGCCTCGACCTACGACGCCGAGTACGTCGCCCTCACCCAGCTCCAGGCCGACGCCCTCATCACGCTGGACCCAGACCTGGCCACGCGGCTCGAGGGCGTCGTCGCCGTGGCCACCCTCGACGACCTGCGGTAGCGCCCCGGCTGTTGAGTGGTGCGGTTACCTTCGTGGGGTGATCGCCCTGACGACCCTCCGAGGAACCCGCGGCCTGTTCTTCCTGTCCCACCACCCCTGGGTCGCGGTCGTCCTGATCGCCGTGGTCATAGCGGTCCTCTACTTCCAGAACCAGAAGCGCCGCTGACGGCTCAGTCGTGGTGCCGGAGGAGGGCGGGCCGAAGGACTACCAGCTCGCTCATGACTTCCCCGTGGCGCGCCTGGAGCGGTGTCCGGTCCGCGCGAGCTGATAGTCCTTCCGCACTGACGGCCCGGGGCGGGGCTGCCGTCGCACCGACGTCGGGCTGATCCGACCACCGCTGGTCGACCAGCGGTGGTCGGATCAGAGCCAGCTCAGCCCTGCGCGATCCGGGAGACGTCGTCCCACTTCTCCCAGGTCTCGAGGCGGGAGGCGTAGTCAGCCTTCGCGATCCCGAGCGGGGCCTTGCCGAAGAAGACACGGAGCGGGGGCTCGTCGGCGTCGACGACGCGGAGGACGGCGGCGGCCGACGCCGTGGGGTCGCCGGGCTCGGACATCCGGGTCTTGCGCTGCTCGGCGAACTTCTCCCTGATCTCGTTGTACGCCGGGATCTCGGCCGAGTGCTTGGCGGAGGGGCCGCCCCAGTCGGTGGAGAATCCACCGGGCTCGATCAGGGTGACGTGGATGCCGAAGTCGGCCACCTCCTGGGCCAGGGACTGCGAGAAGCCCTCGAGGGCCCACTTGCTGGCGTGGTAGGCGCCGACGTTCGGGAAGGCGGAGATGCCGCCGATCGAGGAGACCTGCAGGATGTGGCCCGAGCCCTGCTCGCGCAGGAACGGGAGCGCCGCCTGGGTCACCCACATGGCGCCGAAGACGTTGGTCTCGATCTGGGCCCGGAAGTCCTCCTCGCTGACCTCCTCGACGAAGCCGAACTGTCCGTAGCCGGCGTTGTTGACGACGACGTCGAGGCTGCCGAACTTCTCGTGCGCGGCAGCCACCGCGGCGAAGTCGGCGTCGCGGTCGGTCACGTCGAGCTGGATCGGCAGGATGGCGTCGCCGTACTTCTGCACGAGGTCGTCGAGGGTGGAGAGGTCACGTGCCGTCGCGGCGACACGGTCGCCGCGGTCGAGGGCGGCGATCGCCCACTCGCGGCCGAAGCCGCGCGAACAGCCGGTGATGAACCAGGTCTTGCCTGGAGTCGTCGATGAGTTCTCAGTCATGTCCTCGACGCTACGACTTCGAGTGCAATCGAACGCAAACCCGGGGACATCCCTCAGCTCGGCAACCGGTCACCGCGTTCGGCCACCAGCCGCTGGGGGGCCGAGAGCCGCCAGGCCTCGAAGGTGAGCTCGGCCAGCTCGTCACGCTCGACGGCCTCCAGCCGGACCACCACCCAGCCGAAGCCGCCGGCGGTGAACTGCACCTCGAAGACCTCCGGCCGCTCTCCCACCAGCGCCGCCTGCTCGGCCAGCGTCTGCTTGAGGCCGACGGTCCGGGTCGGCTCCCAGAGGTAGCCGAAGGTCCGTCCGTCCACCTCGAGCTTCGAGTAGCGCGAGTGCGTCACCACCGAGACCTCGTCCAGCTGCCCGACCAGGTCGAGGAACTCCGGGATCTCGGTCACATAGGCTCCAGCACGGCGACGCATTCCACGTGGTGCGTCATCGGGAAGGCACCGATGATCCTGAGTGTGATCCTTTGCCGACAACTGCGTGCATGAGAGCAAACTAGCCGCTGACCTGCGGCTTTGTCGCCTGGAACGCCGATTGCGTCGGCTCCCCTCTGCGACCCTCCGCGATTCGGAGCGCGCCTAGAACCGCGCCCTCGAACAATCGGCTCCCACGGGCCGCGACCGCAGTCTCAGGTCTCGCCTCGGGCCCGGGCCTCCAGGTATTCATCCATCACGACCGCCGCGATCCTGCCCCGGTCGGCGACGACGATGTTGTTCAATGCCGCCCAGCCACGTACGTCGGCAGGTGTTGGCGGTGCGGGCGCGAGAGGCGGCGCCGCTTCGAGGCCGCGCACGGCGAAGTCGCCGACCATCTCCTCGGAGAGCCCGACCCGAGCCGCGGCGAGGAACCGATAGGTCCATTCCTGGGCGAGCTTGCGGGTCTCGCAGAAGACGATCGGAACGGTCGGAAACCGAATCTGGCATTCGGCTATCGCATCAGCCACGACGCTGGGCCGGACGTGATCGAGCTTGAAGACCTGCGAGTAGCGCTCCTCGACGACCACCGCGGCACGCGGGATCGCGGAGAGCTCGGTGAGCTGGAACTTCAGTCTGCCCGTGGTCAGCGAGGAAACGAGGTCGGTCATGGACTTGCGCTCCACCGTCGCCTGCAACAGACCGTCGACGATGAGTCCGTAGTCACCGGCGCTGAGCGGCGCGCGTCGAGTTGTCGCCTGCCGGTCAGCGAAGGTGAATGGATAGCGCTCACGGATGTCGACTGCGATCTCGAGGTCAGCGACTCCGCTGGCCCGGGCACCGGGAAGGGTCACCGCAGGACGCGCTTGCTTCGAGGTGCGGGCGGTCTGCCAGAAGATCATCTGCCGGCCGCGGGCGTTGGTGACGACGATCTGGGAACGGTTCTCGCGGCCGCGGTCGAGCACGAGGTCGATCGCAGCACCCCGCCTCACACAGGACCGCACCTGCACCCGCTCGATGATCTCGGCGTCGGCCGGCCACCCGTCGACGCGATGGCAGTAGACCTTGCCGGTACGCGGCCAGGTGTCCTTCGCCTTGAGGATGATGCCGTCCCCGAGCGGGATCCGGAGGAGGTACGGCAGCGTCGAGCCGGGCTCGGTGTTGCGGGCGATCACAAAGTCCTCCGGCACGCTCGTCACGATAGCGATGCCGGATCTGACGGCGACTGGCGGAAGTCACAGGTCCGCGGCCGTGACGAGCCGATCGAGCGAGACCGCGGCGCTGGGGACCTCGAGCAGGAGCCCGCGATCCTTCCGGACCGCCGCGACCATCGCCCGCAGCCGCTGGCGGTCCTTCCTGGTCGGCGCCTGGCCCCGGAAGTCGTGGGCCGTGAGCAGTTCGGCGAGGAGCACGAAGTCGCGCCGGTGCCGACCGAGGCCGGGATCACCCGCGTTGCTGAGAGCAGCCGCCTTGCCGACGAGGGCGCCGACGAGATTGGGCCGACGTACGGATCCTTCGCGGCCCCCGACCATCACTCCGACAGTTTCACTGCGCTGCAGCGCTTGGGTTCCTCCGGCCGTCGCGAGGGTCGGACTACCCGTGACTCCCCGGCGCAGGCTGGCGCGCTCGCCGATGCCGTCCGGCAGGAGCACATCGAGCGAGGCGTCGTCTCGGACCCAGCGATGCTGGAGGCCCTCGGCCGAAACGCCGGCTGAGGCGAAGCCGAGCTCGGTCAAGGTCTTGGTGAAGGTGACAAGCATCGTCGGGTCGGCACGTACGTCGATGACGGTGTCGGCGTCGTTCGTTGGCCGGACGGGGAACTGTCCTCGCTCGGCGCAGTGCAGATGCACAAGCTGTCCGCCGATCAGCGTCCAGCCTTCGGCGAGCCGCTCGTGCAGATCCAGCAGTCCCAACCACGAGGCGGTCTGCTCGGGCGGCATCGCCGGCAGGACAATCATTGCTCTGCTGCCTTCCGCTCACCGGCCAGCTCGTGCAGCAACTCAGCTGCCCTGGCCTCCTCGCGCGGCCCGCGATGCTCGGCGAGATCCGCCGCGAGCCGAAGACGTGAGTTCGGATACGGGTACTGCTCGTCAGGGATGAGGTGGAGGACGACGTTCGCTTCGCTTGCGGCTTCGACCAAGAGGTAGTCCTTCATCACTCCCGCGACCTCTGACTCACCCAGATAGCCCTCCACGTCGGCCGAGGCGATGCCGCTCGCCCCCAAGTCGACGATCATGGCCCAGCGGTCATCGGCCCTGAGATCGGCAAGATCGGCGGGCGCCGCACGACACTGTCGACGCTCGGCCCGGTTGCGGAACACTGACCGAATTGACACCGCCAGATCGCCGACGCCTTTCTCACTGCTGGCGGGTAGCTCAGCAGGCTCCAACAGTCGCTTCAACTGCTTCCGGGCCCGCGCCCACGCTGCCGGCCCACTCGGGCGCAACCGGTCGCGATCGTTCTCCGCCACCGCGATAACGGCCCAGGCGGAGCGGGCCGAATGGGGCCGGCCAGGCTTGCTGCGCTCCTGGATATGCAGGAGGGAACGCTCGTCGACCACCCACTGGGACCCGATCCGCTCTGCGATCAGCGAACCGTCCGCGATGCGCTGGTGGATCCGAGGCACGCTGACGCCGAGCCGCTCCGCGGCCTGCGCGACACTGACTACTCCCATGGGCACAATCCTAGAAGGCTTTCAAGGATTGTGAAACAACACGCTCGATCGCTCACAACCCAGGTCCCTGATGGAACTTGCTCACGCTGATGAAGGGGCTGAGGTTGATCACGGCGAGATCGTCGGCGACGCGTTGGGTCATGAACCCGCACGTCGCGACGGGGCTGCCGGCAGCGGTTCGAATCCGCGCTCGGCACATCAGGTAGTCCACTGCTCCCACGCGTACTGGTAGATCCTGTGAGTGCCGGGCGAACCGACGGCCTCGGTAGCGCGGGTGTTCCGCTCGAGATCCTGGTCGGTCAGTCGCCGACGGGACTGGAGTGGCGCTCCGGGGAGCCATGGGATGACGGCAGCGAGGTCGGCTGCGTCCTCCTGGATGGCTCGAGTGGGCTGGGTGATGACTGAGCGGAAGGCGTCGCTGAATGCGTAGGCCTTGGCCGTCATAACCAGCCACTCGCCCGAAGTGCGGCCCGGGTCGGTTCAGCCCCGCCGCGCCCGACGAAACCGCCCAGCCGCCCCTGGGCCGCATGCGGTGTCACGGGCGCCCGTCGGCGTACGTGGTGCCCAAAGTGCGCTCCAGGGCGGATTCCTGAACGTTAGCCAACGCAAGGGGAATCGCGTCACCGCAGGTCAGAGCCGGTTTTCTCCAGCAGCGCGACGCACTCCACGTGGTGCGTCATCGGGAAGACACACATGACCCTGAGCGTAAGTGTGATCCTTTGCAGACGTCTGCACCCAAGAGGCCGAACGAGCCGGTGACCTGCGGCGATGCGGTTCTGGACGCGCGCGAGCGTCGGCGTCGAATTGCAGATGATTGCGAACGAAAGCGAGCCCAATCCGAGCCCTCCCGTCGACGGGCGCCGACGGTCGCAAACGTCCGCAGCCAGCGCACGAGACTGCCGCTTCGAATAAGGGTCAATCTTCTTCGGTTCTTCATTCGTTCACCTGGTCGCCCGAAGATGCTTAGTATCTCAGCCGGTGCTTGGCCGGTGCTTCCGAACCAATGCGGGACTTGGGTGTCGAACTCTGCGATTTCTCCCGGCCCGAGAACCCAGTCCCTGCGCCCAGGACGAGACGCATCTGTCCCGACAACACGTAGAGCCAGTCGTGGCCATCGTGGGCGCGTGGTTCCGGGTCGACCATGCCATGCTCCGTATGCCGGCGGCACGAGTGGACTGGGCGACTGCGGGTATGCACATGCGCTGAGGTGACCCGGCTGTTCATCGCGGGCGCGGTGGGCAGCTGACTCACCGATCAGGCAACGGCGATAATGACCTTGCCGCGGGCATGTTCGGTCTCCACGTGGCGAATCGCAGCCGGGGCGTCCTCCAACGAGAAGATTCGGTTCACCACCGGCCAGAGCTGACCCGCAGACACCATGCCCGAGACCCGCTCCAACGCCTTCGTGGTCGTGACGGACTGGGGTGCACGAACCTCGAACGGCTGGAGTCGTGCCAGCGCGATCGCACCGACCAGCAGCTTCATGGGCCCGAAGATGCGTCCCTCACCGGAGTTGCCGCCCCCAGACAAGACCAGTCGACCGCCAGCCGGACTGTGGACCGCAGGTCACGTAGCCGGTGGTTTCCCACCAGGTCCAGGACCGCATCCCAGGCCCGGCCGCTCCGGGTGAAGTCCGTGGTCGTGTAATCGACAACCTCGTCGGCACCCAGCGATTCGACGAGCTCGGCGTTGCGGGTGCTGACCACTGCCGTGATGTGGAGGCCCATCGCCTTCGCGGCCTGGACGGCGAACGTCCCCACACCGCCGGACGCACCGTTGACGAGGACGCCGCCACCCGCCTCGAGGCTGGTCTCTTCGAGGCACAGCAGAGCCGTGGTGGCAGCCAGCGGCAGCGCAGCCGCCTGCTCGAACGTAGTGCCCGCAGGTACCGCCGCCACCTGTTCGGCTGACGCGATGGCGTGCTCGGCGAACGTGCCGACCCCTTCGCCGAACACCGCATCGCCAGGCCGCCACGCGGTGACGCCAGCGCCCACGGCTTCGACGACGCCGGCGAAGTCGGTGCCGCGCACCGCGACGCGCGGTCCGCGACGCCCGAACAGGGTGCGGTCCATCAGCCGCGCCACCCGCGGCTCGCCCCGCATCACGTGCCAGTCGCGGGCGTTCACCGACGCGGCATGCACCCGCACCAGAACCTCACCAGCACCCGGTACCGGGAGGGGAACCTCGGTCACTTGCAACACCTCGGGGCCGCCGTACCTGGTCTGCGCTACCGCCCTTCCAGTAGTGACCGTGCCGGGGTGGTTCGTGTGCATCACTTCACCTCGGAGCGGAGCACGTTCCAGACGGCGACGACCATCGGGACGACCAGCCACACGACGCTCGTGACCGCCAGGTGTGACCAGCCGTCGCCAGCCAACTCACCACGCAGCAGCGCATCCTGGCTGTACTTCGCATCCACCCAAGGCCGGGCGTCAGCGAACCAGTCCTGGTTGAACGCCAGGAAGGCGAACAGCCCGGGGACGACGAACCCGTACAGCATGTAGGCCACGATGGCGCCCGAGCTGTTCCTGATGAGCGCCCCCAAGACGAACCCGACGAGTAGCAGCAGCGTCTGACCGGCAGCGAAGTAGCCGACGTCGACCAGCGACTGGTTCCACACGGCGGGGACGTCGGCCAACGCGGTCCCGATGAGGTTGCCGAGCGCACCGACGGCGAACGCGACAGCGGTTGCCGGGATGGTCACGAGGACGGCTGCGACGGTCTTGGCCAGCACCACGCGACCCCGGTGCGGGAACGAGGGTGAACGTCGCCAACCCGGAGCGTTGGCTCCACTCCGAGGTCACCGACAGGACCGCGATGATGGGCAGGATGATGGTCATCGGAACGCCGATGGCCAGGGTGAACTCGCTGTAGGCGAGCTGCGAGGATGGCGCCCACGCGATGATGGCGCCCGTGGTCAGGAGTGCGGCGAGTCCGAGGCTGGCCAGCAGCCATCGACCGGAGCGGGTGTCGAAGCTCTTTCGGAGCTCGACCCGCACCAGCCGCGTCAACGGCACCCGGCCGGTGGTCTGGGCGGCGGGCCGCCGGGCCGGCGGGGCGACTGACGCGACGACCGCACCATCTGCCGCGGTTGAGGACACGTAGGTGGTCATGCGACTGCTCCTTGCGAGGTGGCGGCCGGGTGCCGGTCGCGTTGGGTATCGGCGGTCAGGGTCAGGAACATCTCCTCCAGGCCGGCGCCGTCGGCCGGCCGGAGTTCGGTGAGGGCGATCCCGGCGGTCCACGCGACGTGGCCGACGAGTTCGGCGTCTGCGTCCACGCGGAACACCGCTGGGGTCGACGTACCGGCGCCGGCGCCGCTGGTGTCGTCGGCGTGGTGGCTGAGCCCAGCGCTGGTCAGAGCCTGGGCGAGCGGGGCGGGGTCGCGGGTGGCGACGTAGGTGCCGGCGCCGGCCAGCAGGTCGTCCTTGGTTCCTGCCGCGACCACGTGCCCGTGCCCGATGACGACCAGGTCGTCGGCAACGACCTCGATCTCGTGCAGCAGGTGGGAGGACAGCAGGACGGTGGCTCCACGATCGGCGTAGCCGCGCAGCAGGTCTCGCATCCAGCGGATGCCGGCCGGGTCGAGGCCATTGGCCGGCTCGTCGAGGATGAGGACCTCCGGGTCACCGAGGAGCGCGTGTGCGAGCCCGAGGCGTTGCCGCATGCCCAGCGAGTAGTCCCGCAGCCGCCGGTTGGCCTCGGCTTCGCTGAGGCCGACAACGTCGAGGACCTCGGTCACCCTGCGGCGGGGTAGGCCCATGGTGGTCTGCGCGATGCCCAGCACCTCCCGGCCGGTGCGGCCGGCGTGCTGGGCGGACGCGTCGAGGAGGACGCCCACCTCGGTGCCTGGGTTGGGCATGTCTCGGAACCGGCGTCCGAGCACCTGCGCGGTGCCGTGGTCGGGTGGGGTGAGGCCGACGACGACCCGCAGGGTGGTCGACTTTCCGGCGCCGTTGGGTCCCAGGAATCCGGTGACCCGGCCGGGGCGGGCGGTGAAGGTGACGTCGTCGACGGCGGTGAAGGCCCCGTAGGTCTTGGTCACGTGCTCCACGCAGATCATCGGGTCACCGCCGGCTCGCCCATGGCGCCCTGGACGTCCGCGCCGGGGGTCTTGAAGCCCTTCACGATGAGGTAGATGCCCAGGCCGAGCTCCCAGAAGAACTCCGGAGCGGCCGAGAGGTTCTGGAGTGCTCCGCCGGGCTCGATGAGGCCGAGGACGGCCGCGGAGCCGGAGGCGACGATGAACGGCCCGCCGATGAGGCCGAGCACGGCGAGCCGGCGGGGCACCAGGCCGGCTGCGCCACATCATCCAGCCGAGGACGCAGCCGTTGCCGACACCGACGACGAACGCCCGGGCCCAGGTTGAAGGTCCACTCCTGCATGACGAGAAACGCGTCCCCGACGGCGGCCAGGCCGGCGGCGGACTGCTCGTCGGCGGCTGCGTAGTCCTGACGCAGCGTGACGACGGTGAGGACGGCGAGGATGCCGACACCGATGAAGACGCTCTCCATGATCCGGGCAGCGATGAAGCTGAGGCCGAGGTTGGGGTACCGGTGCTTGACGACCGTGTACAGCGCGGTGGCGGTACCGATGTTGGCGATGATGAGGATGCACTCAGCGAACGCGCCCCACAGGACGCGGGAGTCCTGTCCGGGGCCGGTGACGTAGTTGCCGTCGAACAGCGGCGGGTAGAACCCGATCTTGGCGGAGATCGAGGTGACGTAGGTGACGATGAAGAGCCAGCCGACGATGGTGGCGGCGCGTCGCGTCGGGTCCGCGGCCGGCTGACGGTCGACGGTGCGGGTGTGCTGGGTGGTGGTCATGCGTACCTCCTGGTGAGCGGCCCGGGGTGAGCCGGGGGCTGGGGTTGGTCGATTCAGGTCGATGGCCGGGGTGGCTGGGGTTGTCGGGGTCGGTCTGGGTGACGGACAGCAGCGGGACCCCGAGGTCGCGTAGCTTGTGCAGCAGCCCATGCAGCGCGGACTGGTCGGCGACCGGGCCGCGGAGGACGGTGATGCCGTCGTCGGTGTGGGAGAGGTCGAGGTTGTCGAACCAGGAAGACCAGCGGTCGTCGAGCCGGCCCTGGATGCGGATCTCGTACCAGTCGCCGTGGCGCCCGTTCGGTGTGCTGCTCATGGCCAGCAAGGTAGGAACGGGGGTGATGAGCGCGCGTCATCACAGGTGATGAGTGCGGTGATGAACTTCCTTACCGGGACGTCCCGGAGGGCGCCAGGACTGTCGGGTCGTTGAGTCAGAGGTGTAGCTGATGGGCGCGTCGCACCGCGGCCCGACGATTGTTCACGCCGAGCTTGGCGTAGATGTGTTGGGTGTGGGTCCGCACGGTCGGCAACGACACGTTGAGGTGGCGGGCAATGGCGGGTCCGTCGAGGTCCGAGCCGAGGAGTCGTAGAACATCGAGTTCGCGGCTGCTCAGCGGCTCTACCAGCGGAACTTCCGCTCCAGTCGAGATCAGCGGCTCGGCCGACGCTCTGGCCGGGTGCGGCGGGTTGCCCGCCGCCGCGGCAACCGCGGCCGCGAACCGGGTCTCATCGGGAAGCAGCCCGAGTAACTCCACCGCTCGTGGTCCCGCGTCCAGGAACGGGCGTACCCAGCCGCCCGGGCGCGTCAGCTCCGCGGCTGCCTGCACCCGGACCAGGCCTTCCCTGGCTCTGCCGGTGGCATCCGCAACGACGGCGAGGAGGAGCAGCGCTTCCGCCTGTGCGGCGGTCCGTTCTGACTCAGTCGCGGCCACGAGAAGGCGTTCCAACAACTCGGCCGCCTGGTCGAGGTAATCCGGATCGCCGGTGGCCTGGTGCTCGGCCATCAGCAGTCGAGCCAGGGTCAGGTGCTCGTACTCGCGAAGGTAGTCCAGCTCGTCATCGGCACTGACGCCTGCGGCGACCGCCCAGGTGCGGGCTGCTGCGAGGTCGCCGCCGCGGATGTGCAGTCGTGCCCTGTCGGCCGAGACGGGTCGGATGTTGGGTGAGTAGTCGCTGTTGAAGAGGCGTTCGGCCTCCGAGAGCAGGGAGGCCGCGGCGGCCGTGTCGCCCTCGCTCTCCCGCAGGTGCGCCATGGCGACCCGCCACCGGTACGGCTGCTGCGGCAGCCCGGCACCATCGCCCAGGTCACTCGCCCGGCCCAGGTGCTGGACCACCTCTCGGTTGTCGCCCCGTCTCCCAGGCGATCCGAGCCAGCGCCGTCCACATGATCGGCCGTCCCTCTCACCACGGCGGAACCTCGACTCGCCAGGTCTCCGGAGGCGGCCCCAGCCCGTTCGAGAGCACGCTCGGCTGCGTCCCGGGCCTCGTCGAGGTGGCCGCGTTGCAGCTCGAGGTCGACCACGATCTCGGTGCAAGCCAGGACGTCCGACACGTGCCCCATCGCGGCAAGTCCCTGGATGGCTGCCCGGTATCCGCGCAGGGCGGCGAGCAGGTCCCCGTTTGCCCACGACGCCAGACCCTTCAGTGCGGACGCAGAGGCGACCGTGAGCTGGTCGTTGGCCGCGGCTCGTGCCAAAGCATCGTCGGCGTGGGCGATGGTGGTGGCCACGTCCCCGGCGACCAGCGCCAACCCTGCCCGGTGAGTGGCTACCTGCGCCGGCAACCGTGCCCACTCGGCCTCGTTGCGGATCGTCAGCGACTCGGGTGGGGACGCACAGGCTGCGCTCGAGTGCGTCCAGCCTCTCGCTGACGCCGTCGAAGGCGTTGCTGGCCATCAGAGCGCCGACGAGGTTGCTGGCCAGCACCGGGCGTCGCGCCAACACCTCAGCCGGGACGAGTGGCACCCAGCTCCGGAGGACACCTTCGGCCCGCTGACGACGCAGTTCCGGGGTAGCCAACTCGATGAGGTCCGCAGCCCGGCCAGAGTCACCGGCCGCGAACGCGTGTCGGACAGCAGCCTCCACCTCGCCTGCCGAGTCGTACCAGCCACTCGCCCGCGCGTGCAGGCCAGCGACGTCCTCGGGGCGCTCGGCGAGCAACCTCGCATGCAACACATCCCCGAACAGGTGGTGGTAGCGGTACCAGCGGCGGTGGTCGTCCAGCGGCACCAGGAGCAGGTTGCGTCGTTCGAACATCTCCAGCACCGCAGTGCCGGGCATGCCGTCGGCGGGTCCGGTGACCACGTCGCAGAGTGGGCCGCACAGGCGGTCCAGCACCGAGGTATCCAGCAGGAATTGACGGAGATGAGCGGGCTGCTGGTCCAGCACCTCGTCGACCAGGTAGTCCACGACGTACCGGTCGTCCCCCGCGAACGAGGCGATGAACGCCGTCGCATCGTCCCGGCCTCGCAGCGATACAGCGGCGAGCTGTAACGCTGCCGCCCAACCCTCGGTGCGCGACTCCAACGCATCCACGTCACCGGTCGCCAGGTCGAGCCCGTGGACGCGGTTGAGGTACAGGCTGGCCTCGTCGACGGTGAAGCGCAGGTCAGCAGCACGGAACTCGACCAGCTGACCGCGGGCCCGTAGGCGCGACAGCGGCAGCGCCGGGTCGGCGCGAGTGCTGATGACCAGGTGGAGCTGCGGAGGGCGGTGCTCCAGCAGCAGTGCGACGCTGTCGCTGACATCACTCGTGTCGGCGAGGTGGTAGTCGTCCCACACCAAGGTCAGCGGGTCCGGCCGCACGCTCAGCTCGTTCACCAGGCTGGCGACCACCTCGTCCAAACCCGCGTTCCCCGCCTCCAGCAGCGTCAATGCGGCGCTCGCGCAGCCCGGGCTTGCCGCTTCCAGCGCATTCAGCGTGTACGTCCAGAACCGGGTGCCGTCACCGTCCCGGGCATCCAGCGACACCCACGCCACGGGGGTGCCGTCACCGAGCGCCGCAGCGACCAAGGTCGTCTTCCCGAACCCTGCGGGCGCCGACACCAGGACCAACGCGGCGTCTCCTGCCTGCCTCAAACCCTCGGTCAGCCGAGGCCGGCTCACCAGCTCCGTACGCGAGCGCGGGAACGCCATCTTGGTGCGCACTAGGGCAACAGCCATCCGCACTCCCTCCCAGCGTCGACCCTGCATCGAAAGCGTAGGGGAATCGGTCAGGTAGGTGGGCCTGTGCTCTCCGTTAAAGACCGGTGCCCGCCACCCCTGTTGCAAGCACTCATGGCTGGGTCATGCTGGGAGCCACGTCGGGGTCGTCGACGAGCCACCGCCTGGGCGAACCAGGCAGGGCGGGTCGGCGACAACACTCAGGTGCTCGGGCGGCACATGGGGAGTCCACGTTGACCGATGCGATGCGACACAATGCCGGCTCAGCCACCGCCGACGAACCAAGCGCGCCTGAACGCGTGGGGTGGGGCTTCATCCTCCTGTACGCGGTCTCCTACACCGGCGGGTCCCTGCTGTTCCTAGCGCCGCTCCTGGTGTCACTGGCTCTCAAAGTGAACGACCTCGTCGGCATCGACGCCGCCCCCCGCAACCTCGCGCTGGTCACCAGTGTCGGGTCGCTCCTGAGCATCGTCGCCAACCCCCTATTCGGCCGGCTCAGCGACCGCACCACTTCCCGGTTCGGGATGCGGCGGCCCTGGATGGTGACCGGCGTCGCCGTCGGCGCGGCCGGCACTCTGATTGTCGCTCTGGCCCCGAACATCGCGACCGTGCTTGTCGGCTGGTGCGTCTGCCAGGTCTTCTTCAACGCCACACTGGCCGCCCAGGCAGCGGTGCTGCCCGACCAGGTGCCCAGCCACCAACGCGGGCTGATGTCCGGCCTCATCGGACTCAGCGTCCCCGCCGCGTCGGTGGTTGGGACCTACCTGGTCCAGGCGTTCGACTACTCGACCGTCCTAATGTTCACCGTCCCATGCGCCGTCGGGGGCCTCGCGGTGCTCCTCTTCACTTGGCGCCTCCCCGACAGGCGCCTCGCCCCAGCAGACAAGCCGCCGTGGTCGCTTCGTGAACTGGCCAGGACGTTCTACGTGAGCCCTCGCCGGAATCCGGATTTCGCGTGGGCGTTCCTGTCCCGGTTCCTCCTAGTCACCGCGTACGCCTTCCTCGTCACCTACCAGGCCTACTACCTCATCGCCCAGGTCGGCAGCAGCGAGGACGCGGTGCCGCGGCAGGTGTACCTCGGCACCGTCACCCAGTCCGTTGTCCTGGTAGCAGTCGCACCGGTAGCCGGACGGCTCTCCGACCGTGTGGGTAGACGGAAGGTCTTCGTGATGAGTGCCGCCGTCATCTACGCGGGCGCTCTGTTCGTCATCGCCAGTGCGAGCACGGTAAGTGGATACCTGGTTGGCATGGGTATCGGAGGGCTCGGGTTCGGCATGTACATGGCCGTTGACCTCGCACTCGTCGTGGACGTTCTGCCTGACGCGGACACCGCCGCCAAGGACCTCGGCGTTCTCAACATCGCGGGCGCCTTGCCCTTTGCGCTGGCTCCGGCCGTGGCTCCAGCCCTGCTGTCTGTCGGCGGCGACAGTTACGCGCTTCTGTACACCGTCGCCGGGGCAAGCGCGCTCTTGGGAGCCTTGGCCATCTTGCCGGTGCGAGGTGTCCGATGAAGCGCCTAAGAGGTCATGCTCACTTTTCGAATGCCGAGTGCTCCCGCCAGCTCGAGAATGCCGGTAAAGGTAACCAGCAGCCCGGGTGCGGGAAACGCTGAGGGCACGACAGTACAGTCGGGGGCAAGCAAGATGCGAGACCGTCAGTGCATGACCAAAGCGGTCATATCCAACCGGGCGGCGAGCCACATGACACGATCACGCATAGACCCAGTACGGAGCCTGACCCGGTCCACCGGACACGGTGTCCGGGCACCCCGGACACTCCGGGATGCTTCATTCGGAGGGTCTGACGCCGAGGACCCGCATCGCATCACCGCACCTCAGAACCGCTCTTCACAAGTTGCGCCACGACCTCAAGATGTGGAGTCATCGGGACCACACCGATGATCACGAGCGTCAACGCGATCCTTTGCGGTCGGCTGCGCTCAGGAGGCGAAACCGGCCTCTGACCTGCGGCGATGCCGCCCTCGCGGACTGCCGGCGCCGGAGCGGTGTTGCGGGCCCTTGCGAATCAAGGCGAGCCCATTCCGAGCCCCCCTGTCAGCGGGCTCCGACGGTCACAAACGACGGCAGCCGAGGCTGTCATGGAAACTCTCAGCAACGCCCCGTCGCCGGATCGCGCGCCCCGTCGGTCGAACCCGCTGCGACTCGTGTGCGCCCCCTCATGAGCCTCCTCCAGTCGGAGGCCCATGACGTCTCGCAAGGAATCCGCTGGCGGCACTCCTGCTCCACCACTCGAGCCACCGGACGTGTGAATCTCCTTGTGTCTTCAGGGGGATTCAGACCTCAGCGGTCGAGTCGTCAACGCCATCAGCGGCGAACTCTCCGCGAGCTCACCATCGACACCAGCAGGGACTACCAACTCCAGAAAGGAACAAGGTCCGAACCCACATCCGTGGGTTCGGACCTTGCAAATGTCCTGAGCCATCCCATTGGTAGCGGGGAGACGCCGCAGACCTGCGATCCCTCGGTTGACCGTCGTCGGTCACTCCCCCACGGCCGTCAGCCTGCGCCCGGACATCTGCCACCCGACGCTCATGACCGGATCGAACCACACCGCTCGTCCTTCTTGAGATTGGGTGGCGCGACGGACTGGGTGAGGAGAGGTCGCGGTGGTCAGCGGCGTCGCAGGGCGAGGCCGAGCCAGGTGAACCAGAGGATGAGGCCCAGCCCGAAGATGGAGGTCGCGGTGTCGGCGGCGGCCGGGAAGACGGTGGCCACGCCGACGGTCGCGAGACCGAGCGCGAGCCCTCCGAGCGGGGCGGAGAGGGCGCGGGACCTCAGGACGGCGACTCCGACCGCGGCTGCCCAGAGTGCGCCGGCGACCTCGATGCCGCCGCCGAGGGCGTCCTGGATGACGCTGGTGGAGACCCAGGTGCTGAGGGCGAGGTCGGGGTCCTGCGCCTGCAGGGTCACTGCGGCGTGCTGGCCGACGAGCGCGATGCTTCCGCTCGCGATGAGCAGACCGGACCAGATCAGGCCGAATGCGGCGGAGATCCGGGCCAGTGCGGGTGCCGGCGCCAGACGCTGGGCGACACCGAGCGACACCAGTGCCATCGCAGCCCCGCCGAAAAGGTAGAGCACGAAGTACCAGGCGGCCAGCTCGCCCTGGTGGTCGCGGAGGAAGTCCAGCGACGCTGCGGGGTCGCCCACGGGAGACGTGAAGCCGCGGGGAAGGAGATAGACGACCATCGCGAGGAAGCCGATGACGTAGGTGCCGGCGACCACCTGGGCAGCGGTGCCAGCGGTGCGGATCAGCGGTGCCGACGTCGAGGTGGGCGCCGGCGTGACCGCGGTGGGGGCGGTCGTGGTGGATGAGGAGGGACCGGTGGTGGAGGTGAGTCGTGTCATGTCCTTCACCCTGCTCGGATCGGCGCGGGATCACATCGGAGCCGAGGCCGCCTTCGTCTCGTCCTCAAGGCCAACCCGGACTGGCCCCAGGTACCGTCCGGCCAACGTGTTCTGCCTCTACGCTGAGGTGATGGGCCGAGGTTGGCTACAAGCACTGTGGGACGAACCGCGGGCGGTCGCGCCGCCTGGGACGGCGTGGTGGGACCGGGCCCTGGTCGCCGGCCTGGTCCCGCTGACAGCGCTGGAGGCCGGCCTCCGTACCGACGTGGTGTGGCCGCTCTGGCATGCGGCGTGGGCGCTGGTCTGTGTCGCTGCGCTGTGGTGGCGGGCCCGTCATCCGCTGACGATGCTCGTCCTCGCCTTCGGGGCGCAGACGGTGGCGGGAGTGGTCCCTGCGCTGGCAGGAGAGCCCCACAGCGTCCTCGACGTCACCGCTGTCGTGCTGTTGCTCGCCTACTCGTTGGGCCGGTGGGCCAGCGGCCGGGGCGTGGTGGCGGGCTGCGTCTTCCTGCTCGTGGCACATCTGGGCCGGGAGCCGCTCTACGACTCCAGCGGCGCGTCGATGCTGCTCGGCGTCGGGGCGTTGATGCTGCCGGTCGCCCTCGGCGCCCTGGCCCGGTTCTGGGCTGCTTCGCAGGTGCGAGGACGCGAGGAGATCCGGGAGCGGGAGCGGGAGCGGCTGGCGCGCGACCTGCACGACACCGTGGCGCACCACGTGTCGGGCATCTTGATGCAGGCGCGGGCGGCGAAGGTCAGAGGTCGGACCGACCCGGCCGGCGCCGTCGAGGCGATCGACGGGATGGAGGCCGCGGCCAGGCAGACTCTTGAGGACATGCGGGCGATGGTGGCGGTGCTGCGTGAGCGCGACGGGGAGGACGACGGGGCCGGTCGGACTCCGACGTACGGGGTGCGGGACATCCCACTGCTGGCTCAGGACCACGGGGAGGGCCCGCGGGTCGTCGTCCAGACCTTCGGCGACGTCGAACGGCTGCCGGCGCCGATCGGGTCGGCGCTCTTCCGCGCCGCGCAGGAAGCCGTGACCAACGCCCGGCGTCACGCCGTGGACCCGACCGTGGTGGCGATCGACCTCGCCCGCGACAGGGACCTGGTGCGGCTGCGGGTGCACGACGACGGCCGGCGGGCCGCGCCCGCAGGTGGACGACGAGCCAGCCCTTCCTACGGTCTGGCCGGCATGCGAGAGCGGATCTCCCTCGTGGGCGGGGCCGTGCAGGCCGGGCCGGACCCTGCCGGTGGATGGACTGTCGAGGCCACGGTTCCGACCACCCTCGGCGCGAGGAAGTGAACCAGATGACGGATCCGGTGCGGCTGCTGATCGCCGACGACCAGGACATGGTCCGCGTCGGCCTGGCGACCATCCTCGACGCGGAACCCTCGATCGAGGTGGTCGGCCAGGCACGCGACGGTCGTGAGGCCGTGGAGCTCGTCAGGACGCTGCGGCCCGACGTGTGCGTGTTCGACATCCGGATGCCGGTCCTGGACGGCATCGAGGCCACCCGCCAGGTCGCCGGGCCCGAGGTCGACGACCCGGTCCCGGTCATCGTCATCACGACGTTCGACCAGGACGAGTACGTCTACGACGCCCTGCGTGCCGGCGCCCGTGGCTTCCTGCTCAAGGACGCCGACCCCGACCTGCTCGCCCGCGCCGTACGGTCCGCAGCGGCCGGCGACGCGCTCATCGCTCCAGCGGTGACGGCGCGGCTCCTGGCCACCTTCGCATCGTCGCGGGTCGGCTCGGTTTCTGAGCCCATCGACCCGCTGACCCCGCGCGAGGAAGCAGTCCTCGACATGGCCGCCACCGGTCGGACGAACTCCGAGATCGCCGAGGACCTCCACCTCTCGATGAGCACCGTCAAGACCCACATCGGCGCACTGATGACCAAGCTGTCGGCACGCAACCGCGTCGAGCTCGTGATCTGGGCCTACGAGAGCGGCCGCGTGGACGGTGGCCGACCCGCGTAGACGCGTTGTACCGGCAGCCGACGTTCAGGACGCCCGGCTCTGCTGCTGCTCGGCCAGGCGTTCGACGAGTCCGTCCAGGACGAGGTCGAGCCCGACCTCGAACTCGTCGCCGAAGTCGTAGCCGGGCTGCAGCGCATGCTCGAGGGTGAACTCGCGGAAGTAGGGCAGCTGGCCCTCCGGTAGCGCAGCCACCATCTGGGTGCCGAGCTCGGCGAGGTCCCGTCCGGGCTCGAAGGGCATGCTCACCTCCTGCAGCAGGAAGCCGTACAGGTGGGCGTCCAGGACGGCGAAGGCGTGACCGGTGAGCGTCAGCGAGAAGCCGGCCTCGCGCAGGCAGCCGATCACCGCGTCGTGGTGCAGCAACGTCGCGTAGCCGGCGTTGCGACGGGAGTCCATCAGCCCGACCGCCCACGGGTGTCGCTTGAGCGCCTCGCGGGCGGTGAGCGCCCGTTGTCGAAGCTCACTGCGCCATTCTGCTCCCGGCACGGGGGCGTAGAACTCGACGAACACGGCGTCGACCATGCCGTCGAGCAGGTCCTCCTTGTTCGCGACGTGGTTGTACAGCGACATCGGCATCACGCCGAGCTGGCGTGCGACTGAACGCATGGACAGCGCCCCCAGGTCTTCGGCGTCGGCCAGGCCGATGGCCGCCGCGACGATTCCCTCGCGCGTGAGTCGCTCCGCGCCCGAGCGTGGTCTGCCTGCCATTCCGGTCTCCTTCATGACCGTCTCGCGACAGCCGTTGACAAAACATACACCGTACTTTTACGGTTGTCCTCAATAACTTACACCGTACGCAAAGGAGCACGATCATGCGAGCCATCCACCAACACCGCTACGGCGGCAGTGAGCAGCTGACCCTCACCGAGGTGCCGGATCCGACCCCCGGTCCGCGCGACGTGGTCGTCCGCGTCCGAGCTGCCGGGGTGGACCGCGGCACTTGGCACCTGATGGCCGGGCACCCCTACGCCGTCCGCCTCGCCTTCGGCCTGCGTCGTCCCAAGCACCCCGTTCCGGGCCGCGACGTGTCCGGCGTCGTCGCCGAGGTCGGCGAGCAGGTCACGGCCGTGGCCGTCGGGGACGAGGTGATCGGCACAGCCGACGGGTCCTTCGCCGAGCTGGCGGTGGTTCCCGAGGCGCGGGTGGCCCGCAAGCCGGCCGGGCTCTCCTTCGAGGAGGCCGCCACGCTGCCGATCTCCGGCCTCACCGCCCTCCAGGCGGTCCGCGACGCCGGCCGGGTCCAGCCGGGCGCCAAGGTGCTGGTCATCGGCGCCTCCGGCGGCGTCGGTTCCTACGCCGTCCAGATCGCGACCGCACAGGGTGCGGAGGTCACCGGCGTGGCCAGCGGCGCCAAGGCCGACCTGGTCCGTGCTCTCGGCGCCACGCGCGTCATCGACTACACCCGCGAGGACCTCGACGACGGCACCCGCTACGACGTCGTCCTCGACATCGCCGGTCTCCGTCCGATCCGCCAGCTGCGCCGGATCCTGACCGAGACCGGCACCCTGGTCATCGTCGGCGGCGAGGGCGGCGACCGCTGGCTCGGCGGCACCCACCGCCAGCTCGCCGCACTGGCGCTCTCACCGTTCGTGAGCCAGCGGCTCACCGCCCTGCTGAGCAAGGAGAACGCCGACGACCTCGACACCCTGGCGCAGCTGGTCGACGACGGGCACCTGCGACCCGCACTCGAACGCACCTACGCACTGCACGAGGCGGCCAAGGCGATCGACCACGTCGCGAGCGGACACGCCCGCGGCAAGGTCGCCGTCACCCCGTGACCGGGCACGCCGCACTCCACACCCCGACCCCCGACTCCCGACTCCCGACCCCCGACCCCCGACCCCCGACAGGAGAACCATCCCGATGGCCGCCACCAGCACCACCTCCAGTCCGACTCCCACCACGACTTCCAGCACCGCTTCCCGCACTAGCACGGCTCCACGTACCGCCGCCGCCTGGGCGGCGGGCGGCTATCTCGCCCTCTTCGCCCTCGGGATCTTCGCCAACTTCCTCGCACTCAGCCCCGTCATCCACCCCGGCGATGCTGCTGCGACCGCGACCGCGCTGCAGGACTCCGAGACCTCGTTCCGCCTCGGAGCGGTGGCCTTCGTCGGCATCTTCATCATCGACGTCGTCGTCGCCTGGGCTCTGTGGGTGCTGTTCCGCCCGGTCCACCGCGACCTGTCCCTGCTCTCGGCCTGGTTCCGGCTGACGTACACCGTCGTACTCGGGGCCGCGCTCGGCTTCCTCTACGCCGCGATCTGGCTGGCCAGTTCACCGGACGCTCTCGGGGACGCGCACGACGACGCCGTGCTGCTGGCGCTGCAGACCTTCGAGTTCACCTGGGTCGCCGGCCTGGCTGCCTTCGGCGCGCACCTGGCGGTGCT
Organism: uncultured Actinomycetota bacterium; assembly: GCA_963843775.1. GTDB lineage: Bacteria > Actinomycetota > Actinomycetes > Propionibacteriales > Nocardioidaceae > Marmoricola. Next base: position 447,097 of record CAWJLT010000008.1, on the reverse strand, counting down.
GGGTGTGCTGCTGCTCAAGGCTCGCGGACCGCGGTGGATCGGCTGGCTGCTCATGGCCGCAGCAGCCGCGTACGTCCTCGACACCGTCGCCCACCTCGCACTGGCCGACTACGAAGCCTCCGCCAACCTCCTCCTCGCCATCGTCGCGGTCCCGTCGGTGATCGGCGAAATGAGCTTCGCGCTCTGGCTCCTGCTCGTGGCCACCGGTCGGCGCGCAGCTCCCGCCGAGCCCAGCGAGCCAGCCACGGCTCCGGCCGCCCGGCGGGCCTGAGCGGCACCCAGCGCTGCAGGACCGGCGCCGGCTGGACAACAGCCCTAACGGCTGGAGAGGGACGATGCTGGTGAAGACACTGATGACGATGCTCGTGGTCGGACTGGGGATCGCGTCGCCGATGAGCGGGCTGGGCGGCTCCGTCGACGACGTCATCGACAGCGAGATGGGCGCCTCGGGGGCACCCGGCCTTGCCTACGCTGTCGTGACGGACGGCAACATCACCTCCGCCGGCGCGCGAGGAGTCGTCGAGCTCGGCGGCGACGAGGAGGTCACACCAGACACCCCGTTCCTGACTGGGTCGATCTCCAAGAGCTTCACCGCACTGTCCGTCATGCAGCTGGTCGAGGCGGACAGGGTCGACCTGGACGCCGCTGTCCACGGCTATCTCGACGGCTTCACCAGCAACCCGGCAGGCACCATCACCGTCCGCCAGCTGCTCGACCACACCAGCGGCTACTCAACCTGGCAGGGCAACACCGCGCCCACCGACCTGACCGGCGGAGAGCACGAGCTCGCCGAGCGCGTCGAGCACCTCGCAGACGTCACCCCAGCCCACGCACCCGCGCAGAGGTGGGAGTACTCGAACGCGAACTACCAGATCCTCGGGCGGGTGGTCGAGGTCGTGAGCGGGCATTCGTACCAGAGCTACGTCACAGAGCACATCCTCCAACCCATCGGCATGCGGGACAGCTTCGTCGCCGACGGCGAGGTCCACGCGAACATGGCGACCGGACACCGACCGTGGTTCGGCACCAAGCGACCACTCTCCGACAACCGGACGCAGCTCGGCACGGCGCCGCAGGGAGGCATCATCTCCAGCGCCAACGACGTAGCCCGGTTCCTGCAGACGATGATGAACGGCCGAGCCGACGTCCTGAGTGCCGAAGGCAAGGCCGAGATGATGCGACCCGCCAGCGCCGCATCGCCGTTCTACGGCCTCGGCTGGTTCGTGGACTCAAGCAACGGGACCGTCTGGCACTCAGGGTCCAGTCCCGGGTTCGAGACGCTCGCGACGATGAGCCCCTCCGGGAACCACGCGGTCGTCGTGCTGGTCAACTCAGGCAGCGGCGTCGGGTTCGGCGAGACGACCCAGCTCCGCAACGCCATCACCGCCGAGGCACTGGACCTTGCCTACGACGGCGAAGGGTCGAGGCTGTCCCAGAAGGCCCTGTTCATCGCCCTCGTACTCCTGCCAGGCGTCTACACGCTCAGCATGGTCTGGGCCTGGCGCCACCGCGCCGACCTACGCGCCAAGGCGGGCGCCTTCGGCCTCTTCAGTCTCTGGTTCCCGCTGCTCACCACGGTCGCAGCCGCTTGGGTCATCATCGACCTCGTGCCGAGGCTGTTCGGCACCCCACTGACGAACACCATGCTGTACCAACCCGACCTCGCTCTCGCCCTCATCGCCACCGCGGCAACCGGAGTCGTGTGGGCCGTGTTCAGGCTCGCGATTGCCTCCACTCGCAGTGCCGACGGCACGGGGAGTTGATGATTCCTCCCTTTGGGACAACCGTCCACTCCGGCGCCGCGAAGATGTTGCCACGGGGGGTGCCACCAGTTGCGCATGCTCCGATCACGAGAAATGAGAGGGACACCCCGGTCACGTCCCGGGGATCGTCTCCATCAGCACTTGCGGCCACCTTCGGATCCTTCCGTTGATCGCACGACAGCTTCGAGCAGCTCGACCATGTACTCGGCTGCACCAAGGTCATCCGAGATCTCGGCAACCTGTGCCGGGTTGCTGGCGGTGATGGCGTCGGAGACCAAGCCGCGGAAGTACGGCGACTCGAGAAGTGGACTGGCCTCCAGGTATCGGACGAGTCGGGCCACCTCGTCGAGCCGATCCGCCAGGTGCATCATCCGGACGAACTCGATGGCGGCGACGCCGACGCCCTGCATGTTGCCGGTGTCGAGGAGGTCTTCGACATGGTGGAGGAGCAGCGTGTAGGCCGTGTGGGTGTCGCCGCGCCGGAAGGCCACGCGGGCGGAGACGGCCGTGGTGGGGGTGTGGGTCCGGGCCGGGACCTCGACGCGGGCGGCTTCCTCGAACAGGTGGTCGGCGCGGTCGTGGTCGCCTTGGAACGCAGCGCCGTAGCCGTGGAGCATCAGGGTCCAGTTGAGCAGGGTGGGTGGGCCGAGGGTGCGATAGCGCTGCGTCAGCACCGGCGCCAGTGCCTCGAGCTCGGGGAAGCGGCCGAGGTTGAGGTAGGCAGCCAGGATGTCGGTCTCCATGAGCTCGGCGAGGAACGGTTGGCCGCGGCGGTGGCGTTCGGCCTCCGCGTCGGGGACCAGGTCCAGGAGTGTTTCCCAGTCCTCGTGGGCGAACGCCCTCCCGTGGCGCACCAGCGGGTTGTCTGGTTCCGGGTGGTCCTGGACGAGCCGATCGTAGGCATCGGGGGTCTGCGCCAAGGCGTGGCGGTGGGCGGCCCACACCAGCCCGAACACGGTCAGTTCCGGATCGCCGTCGCTCGCGTCGAGGACCCATTCGGCCCAGTCGCCGATCTCCTGCCGGCTGCGGAGCAGAACCTCCCCGGCGACGGGCTCGACCAGATCGACCACGTCCTGGGGCTGGCCGGAGACGAGGGCTCGTTCGACCGCCGTGCGCAGCTCCGGCCAGAAGTTCTCCAGCCGCTCGACGCCGCCGACTTCCTCAGCGCCGGTGAGCAGCTGGTGGATCTCTCGGACCTCCCCCAGGCACCAGTCCGCGTGGCGGCGCTGCGTCGCCTGGGCCTCGCCGGTGTCGGCGAGTGCCTCGGCAGCGTAGTGGCGGATGGTCTCCAGCATTCTGTAGCGTCGCTCGCCCCGCGGTCCGGTCGTCACGGTGAGCAGTGACCGGTCCACGAGACTGCCTACCAGGTCGTCGACGTCGACCGGGTCGAGGTCGCCGTCGGCGGCGACGCCTTCGGCGGCTTCGAGGTTGAACGGTGCGCTGAACGTGGAGAGCCGGCCGAACGTGGCTTGTTCGGTGGGACTGAGCAGGTCGTAGGACCAGTCCAGGGTGGCTCGGAGCGTGCGATGTCGTTCCACACGGTCCCTCCGGCCGCCGACGAGGAGCCGGAGTCGGTCCCGGAGTCGGTCGAGCAGCTGGGGTGGGGTGAGTGTGCGGGAGCGGGCGGCGGCGAGCTCGATGGCCAGCGGCACTCCGTCGAGGCGGCGGCAGATCTCGGTAACGTCCTGCTGCCAGGTGGCCAGGTCGAAGTGCGGGTCGAGGGCGACGGCGCGTTGCGCGAAGAGCTCGGTACCGGCTCCTGCGGGGTCCAGTGGAGGCAGCGGGACGAGCTGCTCGGCCCCGATGGCCAGCGGCTCTCGGGAGGTGGCCAGCACCTGGACGTCCGGGCACTGGTCGACAAGTGCCCGGCAGATGGTGGCGGCGCTGTCGGCGACGTGCTCGCAGTTGTCGAGGACCAGCAGGGTCCGCCGTCGCCGCAGTGCCCCCACGACGGTCTCGATGGGCTCCCGGCCGGGCGCTTCCGGGAGCGCGAGCGCGTCCAGCACCGCGCGGGCGACGTCGTCGTGGGCGCCCCGGTCGGAGAGGTCCACCAGGTGAGCCCCGTCAGGGTAGGAGGTCTGGGCCCGGTTCGCGACGGTGAGGGCGAGGTGGGTCTTTCCGATGCCACCGGGCCCGGTCACGGTGACCACACGCGACGAACGGAGGGACCGTTCCACCTCGGCGAGCTCTCGTTGGCGGCCAAGCAGCGGGGAAGTGCTCGTGGGCAGGGTGGGCGAGGGGTGCGCTTCCGGTGCGACAGCCGGAGCAGAATCAACGGGGGCTGGTCGCAGCCGGGCGTCGTGGTCGAGGATCATCGCCTCGACCTGCTGTAGCCGGGGGCCGGGCTCGAGGCCGAGCTCGTCGACGAGCCGCTCTCGGGCCGTGCGGTACGCCGCCAGCGCCTCGGCCTGTCGGCCGGCCCGGTAGAGGGCGGTCATCAGCAGCGCCCACATCTCCTCGCGGAACGGGTGCTCGGCGGTGAGCCCGCTCAGGACCGCGATCGCGTCCCGCGGGTCGTTCTCCACAAGCCTCGCCATCCGGGCCTCGGTCGCCTCCACCCACCGCTCGGTCAGCCGGGCCGCCTGCGGCGCCAGTCCCGGTGCGTCGAGTCCCGCGAGCGGAGGCCCGGTCCACTCCACGAGCGCAGCGTCGACGTCACCGGAGGCCAGGTGGTCCTCGAAGCGCGTCGCGTCCACACAGCCGGGATCCAAGGTGAGGCGGTACCCGGAGCCGAAGCGTTCCACGGCGGTGGCTCCGAGCGCCGCGCGGAGCTGCATCACGTAGGTCTGCAGGGTCTTCTCCGCCGTCCGGGGCGGGTCCTCTGCCCAGATGAGGTCGACCAGCCGGGTGACCGGGACTGTCTCGCCGCAGACCAGCGCGAGCGCCGCCAGCAGCGTTCGGCTCTTCGGCGGGCCGAGCTCGACCGTGTCGCCGGCCACGGTGGCCGCGACACCGCCTAGCAGTCGGATGTCGATCGGCCCCAGAGTCTGCTGCTCGCTACCGGCCACCGTGTGACGCCCCTCCTGCCCTGGAGACCGCGCACGGTCTCGACCCAGGCTCGACCGGATCTGGACCACGTCTCGACCGGCTCCCGGGAACGTCGAGCCATGAACACACTCACAACAACCCCGAATCCCGTCAACAACACACCCACGACGTCGCGGCGCTGGTCACCAAGCGCGGTCGCCCGGACCGCAGGCGTCTTCTACCTGATCATCTTCACCTGCGGGCTCTTCAGCGAGCTCTACGTCCGCGGGACACTGGTGGACCCGGCCAGTGCCGCCGCGACCGCGGCGAACATCACCGGCTCCGAAAGCCTGTTCCGCGTCGGCTTCGTCGCCGACACCCTGATGGTGCTCAGCGACGTCGCAGTGGCCGTGCTGCTCTACGTGCTCTTGCGCCCGGTCAGCAGGACCCTGTCCACGCTGGCGGCCGCGTTCCGGCTCACCCAGGCCGCGGTGTTGGGCTCCATCCTGCTCGCCCAGTTCGCCGCTCTGCTCCTGCTCGACCCCGCCGGCCCCGGCGCCGGGCTGTCGACCGACGACCGTGACGCGCTGGTGGGACTGACGATGGAGGCGCACTCCTACGGCTACCTGATCGGCCTGGTGTTCTTCGCCGCCCACCTGCTGGTGCTGGCCTACCTGCTCATCAAGTCCTCCTGGTTCCCCAGCTGGCTGGGCGTCATCCTGGGCGTCGCCGGCGTCGGGTACGCCGCCGACAGCTTCGGCTTCTTCCTGCTCCCTGACTACGACGGCACCCTGTCACCGGTGCTGCTGGCACCAGCCGTCATCGCGGAGTTCTCGATGATCGCCTGGCTCCTCCTCAAGGGCGTGAGGCCCGATGCCTGGCGTCGCGACGTCGACGGCGTCGACTCCCACACGGGGGTGACGGCATGAGGGCCGTCGTCCAGGAGCGCTACGGCGCCGCGCAGGAGGTGCTGCGGGTCCGAGACGTGCCCCGCCCCACGCCGACGGGGGACCAGGTGCTGGTCCGCGTCGAGGCCGCCGCCGTAGCCGGCGACGACTGGCACCTGATGGCCGGCTGGCCCTACGTCGCCCGCCCCGCCATCGGACTGCTCCGCCCCCGCCACCGGACTCCCGGCCGAGAGATCGCCGGAGTGGTCGAGGCCACCGGCCCCGAGGTCCGCGACCTGGTGCCCGGCGACGAGGTCTTCGGCTGGGGCGTGGGCGGGCTCGCCGAGTTCGCCGCGGTCCCCGAGCAGCAACTGGTCCTCAAGCCCCCCATGCTGTCGTCGGTGGAGGCGGCTGTCATCCCGGTCTCGGGATTCACGGCCCTGCAGGCGCTGCGGGACTCCGGAAGGCTCCGTCCGGGACAGCACGTCCTCATCGTGGGCGGGTCCGGCGGCGTCGGCACCTTCGCCGTCCAGATCGCCAAGGCGCTCGGTGCCGAGGTCACCGCCCTGCAGGGGCCGGGCGGTGGCGAACTGGTCCGTGAGCTGGGCGCGGACCATGTCCTGGACCACACCCGCGACGACGTCGCGGCGGGTCCGGCGCGGTTCGACATGGTCGTCGACCTGGTCGGCGCCCGCCCGATCGCCGAGTACCGGCATGCGCTGCGACCCAACGGCACCCTGGTGCTGGTCGGCGGCAGCGGCGGTCGCTGGTTCAAGGGAACCGGACGCTTCCTCCAAGCTGCAGTCTTGAACCCGCTGGTCCGGCAACGGCTCCGCGTGCTGGTGCATCGCGACGAGACCGAGGACCTCCGCACCCTCGCCGGGTTCGCGCGGGACGGCAGGCTGCGGCCCGTTGTCACCGCGGTCTACCCGCTGGAAGACGTGGCGGCCGCCGTCACCCACTTCCACGGAGGACACGGCCGCGGGAAGGTCGCGGTCGCGGTCACCGACACCACTTGGCGGGAGGTGCAACGTCATGCGTGAACCCACCACATCAACCGCAGCCGGCCCCACGCGCCTGCGAAGCTGGACGACCCGTGCCGGGCTGACCGCCCTGGGGGCCGTGGTGTTCCTTGGCTGGACGGCGGCGATGGGCCTCGGCATGGTCCGCGCCGCACCCGAGCACTCCACCCTCGACCCAACGGTGGTGCCCTACGCCCAACCCGGACCCCACCCGGTCGGGGTCCGCGAGCTCACCGTGCACGGCGACCATCCCTTGCCTGCCACGGTCTGGTACCCCGCAACCACCAGCGCAGCCGAGCGCGTCACGTACCGGTACACCGTCGGCATGCTCTCCGGGACGAACCCGGTCACGCTGGCGACCTACCCAGGGCAGGCTCGTCGCGGCGCGCCGGCCGACGAGACCGCCGGCCCGTACCCGCTGGTCGTGCTCTCGCCCGGCTTCGCGCTCGGACCCGGCGCCTACGGGTGGCTTGCCGAGCACCTGGCCACCCGAGGCTTCGTGGTCGTCTCCCCCGATCACCAGGAGCCCCTCGACCCCTCGAAGCTGTGGCAGGCCACCGTGGACCGCCCACGGGACCTGCGGGCCGTCATCGACCACATGACCACAAGTGGCGACGCCGTCTCGGCGTTGGTCGACGCCGACCGCATCGCCGTGGCCGGACACTCCTACGGCGGCTACGCCTCCCAGGTCATGGGCGGGGCGCGCCTGGACACGCAGTCGCTCCGGACCGCGTGCGTGGATGCCCGCCGCGCCGACGACGCCGGTGTGTTCCTGTGTGACGCCCTCGAGCCTCACCTGGCCGACATGGCCGACCGGGCAGACCTCACGGCCCTGCCCGAGGGGCTGTGGCCGGACTGGTCGGACGACCGGGTGGATGCGGTGGTCTCCATGGCCGGTGACGCCGTGATGTTCGGGGAGGCGGGTCTGCGCTCCCTCAACGTGCCGGTCGCCGCGCTGGGCGGCACGGCCGACCGCGACACGCCCTACGCCACCGGGGCACGCCTGACCTACGACCAGGCAAACGCCCCACGAGCGGTCGAGGTGGGACTCGTCGGCGCCGAACACTTCGCGTTCACGGGCCCCTGCGCGTCCGTGCGCCGGGTGATGACCGTGGTGCCGTTCGGGTTCTGCGACGACCCCGCCTGGAACCGGGCCTCAGCCCGTGACGTGGTCGCCCACCACGTGACCGCCTTCCTGCGGGCAGAGCTCGAAGCGATGGACTCGGCGACCGGCCTCAGGGTGATGCCTGGCGCGGGAGACGATCTGGAAGTCCGGACTCGCGGTTACCCCTGAGTGGAACTGGGGCGGAGCAACCTGACTGCGCAAATGCGAGAGGCCCCCCACAGTTGCGCTGTGGGGGGCCTCTCAACGTGGGTAGCGGGGGCAGGATTTTGAATCTGCGACCTCTGGGCATGGTGCCTGGGGTTGTTCGCCGTCGACGCGTTTCGTCACCCTCGTGCTTGAAGCGCAGAGAGCGCCCTCAGCGCGCTTCCAACCACCGGCGAGTGCTCGCACTGCTTCCTAATTCCCCATCCGGTGACTTCAACGCGAAGCGGCCCTGACGAATGAGACCCACGCCTTCTCCAGCAGCGCGACGCACTCCACATGGCCGGTCATCGTCAACCTGGTTTGGGCAACTTCACACAAACGTTCACAGGCTCCAGCAGCGCAACGCACTCCGTGTGGCTAGTCATCGGGAAGAGGTCGAAGGCCCGCAGGGCGGAGAGGCCGTAGCCCTGCTCGGCGAAGTAGGCGATGTCGCGGGCCAGGGCAGCCGGGTCGCAGGCGACGTAGGCGACCGCCCGGGGCGCGAGCCCCGTGATCGAGCGCACGACCTGGCGCTTGGCCCCGGCCCTGGGCGGATCGAGTACGACGAGGTCGACCTCACGAGCATCGAGGCGGCGTACGGCGCGGTCCACGCGGTCGTGCAGCACCGTGGCCTGTGGGTGAGCCAGGAGGTTCTCCCCCGCAAGCTCGGTCGCCCGCTGCTCGCTCTCGATCGCGGTCACCGCGCCGGAGGGACCGACCGCCTCCGCCAGGAAGGCACTGAACAGTCCCACCCCCGCGTAGAGGTCGAGGGCCCGCTCGCCAGGACGCGGAGCGAGCATGGAGAGCATCGTCTCCACGAGCACGCGCGGGGCTCCGGGGTGCACCTGCCAGAACCCGTCCCCGGCCACGCTGAACTCGTGGGACCCAGCGACCGTCTCGACCCGCTCGGTCACCGGGCCGGAGCGCTCGGGCTCGCGTGCGTCAGGGTGCGCGATCAGGCACTCGTCGACGAGCACCACCTCGTGCGAGCGGTGCTTGCGCAGTCCGCGATCCCCGCCGGGAAGGTGGACGTACTGCATGCGGGTGCGCCACCGGAGACCGTCCTGGTCCCCCGGCACCGCCTCGACGACCACGTCGCGCTCCAGGCCCGCCAGCCGGGAGAGCTGCTCGGTCACGACGTCGGCCTTCAGCCTGCGCTGCTCGGCGAGCTCGACGTGCTGGAAGTCGCAGCCTCCGCAGCCCCCGGGATGGGCCAGCAGGCACGGCGGTCGCACCCGGTGGACCGAGGGCACCACCACCTCGATCGCGTCGCCCCGCAGGAAACGGCCGCTGTCCTCGGTGATCTCGACCGTGACCTGCTCGCCCGGCAGTGCGTGCCGGGTGAAGATGACCCGTCCGTCATGACGGGCCACGAAGTGCCCACCGTGGGCCACAGCACCCACCTCGACCTCGAAGCGCCGACCCACCCACGAGTCGGGCTCGCTCACCTCGGTCATTTGCCGTTCCGGGTCCGGCCGCGGCGGACGTCACCGGGGCGGCTGCGCTGGAGCTCCCAGTCGTCACGGTCGCGCGCGTGCTCGGCCCCGCGGAGCTGGTAGGGGACCGAGATCACCATGACGCCCGGCGTGAACAGCAGCCGGCCCTTGAGGCGCAGGGCGGTCTGGTTGTGCAGCACCTGCTCCCACCAGCGGCCCACGACGTACTCCGGGATGTAGACCGCCACGACCCCGCGCGGGTTCGCCTCACGGATCTCCACGGCGTACTGGACGATCGGACGGATGACCTCACGGAACGGGGAGTAGAGCATCTTCAGGGGTACGTCGATGCGCTGGGCGTCCCACTCGTCGACGAGCTTGTTGGACCGACCGCCGTCGATGTCGACGTAGACCGCCTCCAGGATGTTCGGCCGGCTGGCCTTGGCGTAGGCGAGCGCCCGCATCGTCGGCTTGTGCAGCTTGGAGACCAGCACGATCGCGTGCACCCGGGTGGGCAGCATCTGGTCGTCGTCACCGATGACCAGCTCCGCCTCGACCCGGTCGTAGTGGTTCCGGATCGACCGCAGGATCGCGTAGAAGATGACCATGGCGAGGATGGCGATCCACGCGCCGGCGAGGAACTTCGTGATCAGCACCACCACGAAGACGGACGCCGTCATCGCCAGGCCGATGCTGTTGATGATGCGCGAGCGGAACATCTTGCGCCGCACCGAGGGGTCCGTCTCGGCCTTCAGCAGCCGGGTCCAGTGGCGGATCATCCCGAGCTGGCTGAGGTTGAAGGAGACGAAGACACCCACGATGTAGAGCTGGATCAGCTTGGTCACCTCTGCGTTGAAGGCGAGGATCAGGATCACCGCGAAGCCGGCCAGGATCAGGATGCCGTTGCTGTAGGCCAGCCGGTCGCCGCGCGAGCCCAGCTGCCGGGGAGCGAAGCCGTCCTTGGCCAGGATCGAGGCCAGCACCGGGAAGCCGTTGAAGGCGGTGTTGGCGGCCAGGATCAGGATGATCCCCGTCATGGCGACCAGGAAGTAGAAGCCGGGCGGGAAGTCGCTGAACACCGCCCGGGAGATCTGTGCGATCACGGTGTGCTGGTCGTAGTCGCTGGGCAGCGCCGAGCCGTCCGCCCGGGTCAGCCGGTCGAGATCGCTCGGGTCGACGTACCGCAGACCCATGTTGCGGGCCAGGATGACGACGCTCATCATCATCGTGACCGCGATGGAACCCAGCAGGAACAGCGTGGTCGCGGCGTTCTTGCTCTTCGGCTTGCGGAAGGCCGGCACCCCGTTGGAGATGGCCTCGACCCCGGTCAGTGCCGCACAGCCCGAGGAGAACGCCCGCGCGAGCAGGAAGATCATCGCCACCTGCGAGATCTCCCCGCCGTAGCCGGGAGCCGGCGTCATGACGAGGTTGGCGCTCTCGACGTCGGGCAGGGTGCCCTGGGCGGCGCGGATCGCACCGTAGGCGGCCATCCCGAGCACGCCCAACATGAACCCGTAGGTGGGGATGGCGAAGAACGCGCCCGACTCGCGGACACCGCGCAGGTTGATCGCAGCCAGCAGCACCACGAGCCCACTGGCCACCACTGCCTCGTGGCCGGTGATCATCGGGATCGCGGAGTTGGCGTTCTGCACGCCCGAGGAGACCGACACCGCCACGGTCAGGACGTAGTCGACGAGCAGCGCCGACGCGACGGTGACGCCGGCGTTGTTGCCGAGGTTGACGCTGGCGACCTCGTAGTCGCCGCCGCCGCTGGGATAGGCGTGCACGTTCTGGCGGTACGACGCGACGACGGTCAGCATGACCAGGGCCACCGCGAGCGCGATCTTCCAGCTGAAGGTGTACGCCGAGGCGCCGGCGATCGAGAGCATGATGAAGATCTCGTCGGGGGCATAGGCCACCGAGGAGAGGGCGTCGCTGGCGAAGACGGGTAGGGCGATGCGCTTCGGCAGCAAGGTATCGCCCAGTTGGGAACTGCGAAGCTTGCGGCCGAGGAGGATCCGCTTCGAGACATTTCCTACGCCCACACAGGGAGGCTAGAGCACTCTGCTCGTCTGCGAGACCAGACCCAGCGGGACGTCCACCGCGTGCCGCCACCCGGACCACGGACATGGCCTAGTGTTCAGCACGTGCACGTCGTGATCATGGGCTGTGGCCGCGTCGGTTCGACGCTCGCCCGCAGCCTCGAGGACCGGAACCACACCGTGAGCGTCATCGACGGCAATCCCGATGCGTTCCGGCGTCTCGGCCCGTCCTTCAACGGCACCAAGGTCACCGGCTACGGCTTCGACCAGGCCGTCCTGACCGAGGCCGGCATCGAGCGCGCCGACGCCTTCGCGGCCGTGAGCAGCGGTGACAACTCCAACATCATCGCCGCTCGCGTGGCGCGTGAGACCTTCGGGATCCAGCAGGTGGTGGCCCGGATCTACGACCCCGGTCGTGCGGAGGTCTACCAGCGGCTCGGCATCACCACCGTCGCGACGGTGAAGTGGACCGCCGACCAGGTGCTCCGCCGGATCCTCCCCGCGGGCGCCGAGCCCGACTTCCGGGATCCCTCCGGCACCATCCGGGTCGACCAGGTGCCCGTCCCCGACCCGTGGGTCGGCCAACGGACCGTGAAGTTCCAGGACGAGTCCGCGTGCCGGATCGCGTGGATCGACCGTCTCGGCGAGGGCATGCTGCCCTCGCGCGAGTCTGTCCTCCAGGAGGGCGACATGCTCCACCTGGTGATGCGTGAGCAGAACGCCAGCCGTGTCTACGACGTCCTCAACAAGGGTCCGGAGGACGAGTAGACATGAGAGTCGCCATCGCAGGAGCAGGAGCCGTGGGCCGCTCGATCGCTCGCGAGCTGATCGGCAACGGCCACGAGGTGCTGCTCATCGACAAGGAGCCGTCCTCCATCAAGCCCGACCGCGTCCCGGACGCGGAGTGGCTGCTCGCGGACTCCTGTGAGCTGTCCTCCCTGGAGGAGGCACGGCTGCAGGACTGCGACGTCGTCATCGCCGCGACCGGCGACGACAAGGCCAACCTGGTGACCTCGCTGCTGGCCAAGACCGAGTTCGGCGTGCCGCGCACGGTCGGGCGGGTCAACCACCCCAACAACGAGTGGCTGTTCACCGAGGCCTGGGGCGTCGACGTGAACGTCTCGACTCCGCGGATCATGTCGGCCCTCGTCGAGGAGGCCGTGACCGTCGGCGACCTGGTGCGGCTGTTCACCTTCCGCCAGGGCAACGCCAACCTGGTCGAGATGACGATGCCCGCGGACTCGCCGTACGTCGGGAAGCCCTCGGGCCTGGTCCCGTTCCCGGAGAACTGCGCCCTGGTCACGATCCTGCGCGACGGACAGGTCTACACACCCGACCCCGAGCAGCCCATCGAGGCGGGCGACGAGCTGCTGTTCGTGGTGCCCGCCGAGATCGAGGAGGAGCTCGAGAAGATGCTCGCGCCCGACGAGCACGGCGACCACCCCCGCAGCACGAACTGAGGTAGCCGCAGCGGGTCTCAGTCGGTCGGAGACAGGTGGGGCTCGGCCTCGCCCGGGTCCAGCGGGATGCTGTTGCGGGTGAGCACCCACACCATCGCCGCGAGCGCCGCGATCTGGAGCGGCCAGCCCATGGTCAGCTTGGCCAGACCGAGCGCGGCGACGGCGGAGTCGGTGGACCACCAGCCGTTCTTGCCCGCCAGGTAGACCGGGCCCTGGACCACGACCCGGACGAGGCACGGCAGGGCCAACAGCCAGGTCAGCCGCCCGCACAGGCGTACGACGTGCTTGTCGGCGTGCCAGGCGGTCGGATCGCCCCCGGCCACACTCCCGACGATGAAGCCCACCAGCGGCCACCTGATCAGGATGGTGAAGATCATCACCGCGCCGTAGACCAGGTTGTAGAGCAGGCCGGGCAGGAAGTAGGCCAGCGCCTGCTCCCCCGCGTCGCCACCCCCCCGAGCCGCCCGCCACGCGAACAGCGCGCCGAGCCCGATGCCGAACAGCGCGTTGATCACGAACTGGGGCGACGAGCGCTGGACCAGCCGGACCAGGAGGAGCACACCGGCACAGCCGACGCTCACGATGATGGCCAGGCGGAGGTCGTGGACGGTCAGGAACAGGATCGTGAAGGCGATGGTGGGGACGGCGGCCTCGAGCATCCCTCGCACACCACCGAGCGCCTCGGAGAGCTTCTTGCGGACGGCCTCCTCGACGGTGTGGGTCGTCGCCGACCCTGTCTTCGGGTCTGTCCTCGGTCCTGTCTCCGGTCCTCTCTCCGGTCCTCTCTCCGGGCCCATGTCAGGAGTCACCGCGGCCGCAGGTCGTAGCGCGGGTTGTACATCACCCGCACGCCGTCCTGCAGCCCGATGCGTCCCTCGATCCGGATGCCGCGGCCGGGGGTGACCCCACCGATACGCCGACGTCCGAGCCAGACCACGCTGATGGAGCCGGAGCCGTCGTAGAGCTCCGCCTCCAGGGCCGGGACGCCGCCACGCGGCCGCAGCGTGACCGTCTTCAGGGTTCCCTGGACGATCACCTTCCGGCGGTCGGGCGCGTCCTTGATGGTCATCAGGCCTGCTTTGACGGTGTCCTTGCGGAGCTCCTGGGCCTCTTCGTGGTCCTGGTTGGCCCAACGGCTGATCGACGCTCGCAGCCTGCTCTTGTGCTCGGACATGACGAGAGCCTAGTCGCCCGTGGGGGCGTCGATCCGACGCGCCTCGGGCGGGAGATGCAGCGGCAGCGGAGCCCCGGGAGGCATCGCCTCACGACCACGGCGTACGACGACCTGACGGATCGTCTCCTCCCAGGGAGCCGCCAGCTCCTCGTCCACGGCGGCCGGCCCCATCATGGTGGCCCGCAGCAGCCAGGCCGGGCCTTCGTGGGCGACGATCCGGCTCGCCTGGGTGGCCGGCTTCCCGTCCGGGGTCTGGACCGGCACGACACACAGCAGCTCGCTGCCGAAGGTTCCCTGCTTCACGTCGGTGGTGCCGCCCAGCCGCGCCATCTCGGAGGCGATCCGCGGGCGGAGCTCGTCCCAGGCTCCACCCCCGCGCGAGGCGGCGAAGGCCCTCAGCTCGAGCGCCCCCTGCTCACCGACCAGCACCACGGCCAGGACGTCGCCGCTCTCCTCGTCCACCTGGAGCTGCAGCTCGACGGCGCCCACCGGGGACACCAGCAGGCTGCCGAGGTCGACACACTCGCGCTCGTCGAGGTCCTCGATCTCGGTGGAGTCGAACGGTCCGCTCGCGGTCGCGGCCTCCTCGTGCGCCGTCTCCGAGAGCTCCTCGGACTCGTTCACACCTGACTTGCGGCCGAACCTCACGTGGTCGTCCCTCCTGCCCGGACCTCGTCCGGGGTCTGCGTCGTGGGGGTGAATCCCCCGGTGGAACCGTAACCCCCGGCACCGCGCGCCGAGTCGGCCAGGACGTCGGCCTCCAGGAAACGGGCCGTCTCGAACCGCTGGACCACGAGCTGGGCGATCCGGTCCCCGCGCCGGATCGTGAACGCCTCGTGCCGGTCGGTGTTGACCAGGCACACCTTGACCTCGCCGCGGTAGCCCGCGTCGATGGTCCCCGGGGCGTTGACGATGGAGATCCCGTGCCTGGCCGCCAGCCCGGAACGCGGGTGCACCAGGGCGACGTACCCCTCGGGAAGGGCCATCGCGATGCCGGTCGGCACCAGCGCCCGCTCCCCCGGCTCCAAGGTCAGGTCCACCGCCGAGTGGAGGTCGGCCCCCGCGTCGCCGGGGTGCGCGTACGACGGGAGCGGCAGCCCCGCGTCGAGCCGTTTGATCGAGATCTCCACCATGGCTCGCGACCCTACCCGCGCTCGGCGCGCGGCCAGATGACAGGCTTTGACCGTGCCGTCCACACCTGCTGCCTACTCGGAGCGCCTGCACGTGCCGCTGCGCTGGTGGGTGCAGGCGACGATGCTGCTGGCGAGCCTGTGGCTCGCCTTCGTCGTGGCGATGCCCGCCTGGGCCGCGTGGTCGGGCACCGGGGTGCTGGTGCTCCTGACCTTCGGTCTCTTCTCGTGGGTCGGCAGCACGCGGGTGGCGGTGCGCGACGGCGTGCTGTACGCCGGTCCCGCGCACATCTCGACCGCGCTGCTCGGGCCGGTCGAGGCCCTCGACGCCGAGCAGACCCGCCGGGTGCACGGGGTGGACGCGGACGCGCGGGCCTTCCTGCTGACCCGGCCCTACCTGAAGCGGTCGGTGAAGATCACCCTGGCCGACCCGGCCGACCGGACGCCGTACTGGCTGGTCTCCACCCGGCACCCGCGCGAGCTCGCGAAGGCCCTCGCCGACTCCGTTCCCTCCCGTCCGGACGGGACACCCTAGGGTTAATGGGTACTCATGCCTGACAGAGGCATTACCTGAAAGGCAGGACATGGCCAAGGACACGTCAGAGAAGAAGTCGAAGGACAGCTCGAAGGTCTGGTCGATCTTCTCGCTCGCAGCAGCACTGCTCGGCGCCACCGTGGCGCGCAAGGGACTCACGAAGGTGTGGCAGAGCGCGACGGGCAAGAACCCGCCCGCCAACCCCGCCGACCCCGACGTCGACCTGTGGGAGGCGGTGCTCTGGGCGACGGTCAGCGGCACCGCCGTCCAGCTCGCCCGGATGCTGGCCACCCGTCGGGCGGCCAACTACTACGCCAAGTCGACCGGGCAGCTGCCTCCCGGGCTCCGCAAGGACGACCAGGACGCCGACGACGCGAAGGCCGCGACCACCTGACCCAGGCACAGCAGGTCGATCGAGCACGACGAAGGGCCGTCTCCCCGTGGGGAGACGGCCCTTCGCTCAGGTGTGCGTGCGTCAGGCGCAGTCGCGACAGATCAGCTTCTTCTCGTCCGCGAGCTGACTGCGGTGGTGCACGAGGAAACAGCTCATGCAGGTGAACTCGTCCAGCTGCTTGGGCTTGACCTCGACGGCCAGCTCCTCGTGCGACAGGTCTGCTCCGGGAAGCTCGAAGGACTCGGCCGCTTCGGCCTCGTCCTCGTCGACCTTCCCGGAATTCTTGTCGTGACGGCGCGCCTTGAGCTCCTCGAGGCTGTCCTCGTTCTGCTCTTCCTCAGTCTTGCGCGGTGCGTCGTAGTCGGTTGCCATGTGCGTTTCTCCTGCTCCCAAGTCCCAGCGTGGTTCCCGGGCGTTCGGTCGGGCGTCTGCCCAAATCGAGCCCCGATGCTCGCCGATGCGCCGTAATCACGTGAGGCGCAGATTGTGCACTAGTCGAAGCCAATGTGCACACCCGTCCCCACAAAGCCATGTTCGTGCGTCCCGGACGATGCGCTAACGCACGCGCACCGGCGGTTGTTCCCGATCTCCGAAGTGGCTGCCCCGGGTGGCGCTCCACTCGACGAAAGGCCTGCTCAGGCGGGTGTGTCGCCGAGAAATCCGCACGACCGCACCAGCGAGGAGAAGCCAGCCCAACCGGGTGTCGGAGCACACACCACCAGATCGCGGCCGGCGGTCGTGGTCCAGACCTCGAAAGTAGCACCGGCCTCCGCAGCGACCAGGCCGCCTGCGGAGTAGTCCCAGAGGTTGCAGCCCTCCTCGACGTAGGCGTCGCACTGGCCGGCGGCCACCGCGCACAGGTCCAGGGCGCAGGAACCGTGCCGTCGGATGTCACGCACCTGGGGCAGCATCCGCGCCACCGCCCGGGCCTGGCGCTCCCGGACGACCGCCTCGTAGCCGAAGCCGGTCGAGACGAGGGACTGCTCCAGGGGCGGGGTGTCCCGCACGCGCACGGGTACGCCGTTGCGGGTCGCTCCCCCGCCGAGCGTCGCGGCGTACTCGACACCGTGTGCCGGCCCGAGGACCACCCCGGCGACGACCTGGCCGTCGAGCTCGGCGGCGATGGACACCGAGTAGTCGGACTGGCCGTAGAGGTAGTTCACGGTGCCGTCGATGGGGTCCACGATCCAGCGCACCCGGGAGCCGGTCGCGACGTCGTCGCCCTCCTCGCCCACGAACCCGTCCCCGGGGCGGGCCCCGAGCAGACGCTGGCGGATGAGCTCCTCGCAGGCTCGGTCGGCGTCGGTGACGATGTCGATCGGGCTGGACTTGGTGTCGGCGACCTCCACCCCGCCCGACCGGAGGGCGACGATCAGCGCGCCGGCCTCCCGAGCGGTCGCGAGCGCCAGCAGCAGCAGGTCCTCAGGCGTCTGCGGCACGTCGCTCACGGGATCAGTCCTGCCCGCACAGCGCCGGCTTGTAGCCACGCGGGTTGGGGCAGCAACCGGCGGCGCAGACGTCCCACACGGCCTCCGACCCCTCGGCCGCCCGCTCCGGTGACCGGCCCTGCTCGACGGCGCTGCGCTCCAGCAGGAGGTCGCGCACCATGGCCACGAACCGGGGGTCGAGACCGGCCGTCGCTGCCCGGGCGAACGGGAGCCCGATCTCCTCGGCGGTCGCGCTGGCCTCCGTGTCGAGGTCGTAGATCACCTCCATGTGGTCGGAGATGAACCCGATCGGCACCACGGCCGCCCCTGGCACGCCCCGGGCCTTGAGAGCACGCAGGTGGTCGTTGACGTCAGGCTCGAGCCACGGCATCTGCGGCGGGCCGGAGCGGGAGCAGAACACCAGCTCGTGGGCGTAGCGGTGGCCGGTCTCCTCGCGCACCCGTTCCACGACCTCGGCCGCGACCACCTGGTGCTGCGCGACGTAGGCACCGCCCGTCGGACCGCTCGCCTCGTTCATCGCGGTGGGGATCGAGTGGGTCACGAAGGCGATGTGCCCGCCTCGGCGCGCATCCTCGGGCAGGTCGGCGAGCGCCGCCAGGGTCGCGTCGACCATGGGCTCGATGAAGCCCGGGTGGTTGAAGTAGTGGCGCAGCCGGTCGATGCGCGGGGCACCGGGCACCTCGGCCACGGCAGCGGCGAGGTTCTCGCGGTACTGCCGGCAGCCGCTGTAGGAGGAGTAGGCGCTGGTCAGGATGGCGGCGGCTCGGGTGATCCCGTCGGCCTTCATCTGCTCGAGGGTCTCGCGCAGGAACGGGTCCCAGTTGCGGTTGCCCCAGTAGACCGGGATCGAGACGTCGTTGGCCTCGAGGTCGGACCGGATCGCGTCGATCAGGTCGCGGTTCTGGTCGTTGATCGGGCTGCGCCCGCCGAACTGGAAGTAGTGCTCGCCCACCTCCTCGAGCCGCGCGTCGGGGATGTCCTTGCCCGCCGTGACGTTGCGGAGGAAGGGCAGGACGTCATCGGGCTTCTCGGGCCCGCCGAAGGACACCAGCAGGAGTGCGTCGTACGGCAGCGGATCTGGCATGGGCCCAGCCTAGAAGAAGCCCCCGAACGGTGACCCCCAGGACTGGTCGGGGCCCTTATCGCAGGCCCCTAAAGTAGGGCGGTGCTCGCCTCCTACCGTCGGGTCTTCGCCCACCCCGGCGCGCTCGCGTTCTCGGCCACCGGCCTCGTGGCCCGGCTGCCGATCTCGATGATGACGCTGGGCATCGTGCTCCTGGTCAGCACCCTGACCGGCTCCTACGGGCTGGCTGGCCAGGTCTCGGCGGCGTACATCATCGGCAACGCGGTCTTCGCCGTACCGCACGGCCGGCTCGCGGACCGCTTCGGCCAGGGCCGGGTGCTCTACGCCGACTCGGTCGTCTTCGCCTTCGCGAGCTCGCTGATGATCGTCTCGATCACCGACACCTGGGCGTTCCCACTGCCGCACCTGCTCGGCGCGCTCGCCGGGGCGGCGATCCCCCAGATCGGCACGATGGTCCGCGGACGCTGGGCGCACCTGCTCGACGTGGAGAGCGAACGGCACACGGCCTTCGCCGTCGAGGGGGTCGCGGACGAGGTGGTCTTCGTCACCGGCCCGGCGCTGGTCACCTTCCTGTCCACCGTCTTCGCACCTCAGTCGGGCCTCGTGGTGGCGATCGTCGCCGGCACGATGGGGACGGTCGCGCTCGCCCTGCAGCGTCGTACCGAGCCACCTGCCCACCCGCGGGACCCCGCCGTGGCCAGGAGCCCCATGCCGTGGGAGCTGCTGGCCCCGCTGACGGTGGGCGCTCTGGCCCTCGGCAGCGTCTTCGGTGCCCTCGAGGTGGCCACCGTCGCCTTCGCCGACGACGCCGGGCACAAGGCCCTGTCGGGGCTGATGCTGGGCGCCTTCTCCCTGGGCAGCCTCGTCGCCGGCGTGTGGGCCGGCGCCATGGTCTGGGAGCGCGGCCCCCTCCCGCGGGCGCGCATCGGCATGAGCCTCCTGGTCCTCGGCACGGCGTCGCTGCCGTTGCTGCCCGGCCTGGCCCTGGTCACCGTGGCGCTCTCCCTCACCGGGCTGGCGCTCGCCCCGACCCTGATCGCCCTGTTCTCCCTGATCGAGGCCTCCGTCCCGCGCTCGCGGCTCAACGAGGCGATGGGGGTCGTGCAGACCGGGATGAGTGCCGGGATCGCGCCAGGTGCCTGGCTCGCCGGGGTGGTCGCCGACGGCCACGGCGGATCGACGGCCTTCTGGGTGTGCACGGTCTCCGCGACCCTGGCCGTGCTCGCGGGGCTCACCGTCCGCGAGCCACGCGGGGTGGAGGGCTAACCTGCGCCCATGGCGACATGGACCAACTGGGCGGGACTGGCCACCGCCCATCCGGCACAGGAGCTCAGCCCGCACGACGCCGGAGAGGTCGTCGACGCGGTGGTCGCCGCCCGCCACCAGAACCTCACGGTGAAGATGGCCGGCACCGGGCACTCCTTCACCGACATCGCCGTCACGGACGGGCTGCTGCTGCTCCCGGGCAGCCTGCGAGGCATCGTCGCCGTCAACCGGGAGACGATGACGGTCACCGCTCTCGCCGGCACCCCGTTGATCGAGCTGAACACCGCGCTCTCCCGGCTCGACCTCTCGCTGCACAACATGGGTGACATCGACGAGCAGACCATCGCCGGCGCGATCTCGACCGGCACCCACGGGACGGGTGGGGTGGTCGCCTCGCTCAGCGCCCAGGTGGCGGGGCTCGAGCTCGTCACGGGCGACGGCACCCTGCTCCGCGCGACCGCCGAGGAGAATCCCGACGTCCTCGACGTCGCCCGGATCGGGCTCGGGGGACTTGGCATCCTCACCACGGTCACCCTCCGGGTGGAGCCGCTGTTCGTCCTCGAGGCCCACGAGAGCCCCATGCGCTGGGACGAGGCGATGCGTGACTTCGATCAGCTGGTCGAGGACAACGACCACTTCGAGATGTACTGGTTCCCGCACACCGACCGCCTGCTGACCAAGCAGAACAACCGCACGCTCGACGAGGCCGAGCCCCTCTCCCGCTTCCGTGGCTGGCTCGACGACGACTTCCTCTCCAACCGCGCCTTCGGCTGGATGAACCGCCTCGGCAACCGACGCCCGCGCCTGATCCCCCGCATCAACGACCTCTCGGCCCGCGCGCTGACCGAGCGCACCTACAGCGACGTGCCCCACAAGGTGTTCACCACTCGGCGCGGGGTGGTCTTCCGGGAGATGGAGTACGCCGTGCCCCGGGAGGTCGGCCTCCAGGCGCTCCGGGACGTCCGCGCCCTGGTGGAGCGCAGCGACTGGTTGATCAGCTTTCCGGTGGAGGTCCGCACCTGCCCCGCCGACGACGTACCCCTCTCGACCGCACACGGCCGCGACTCGGTCTACCTCGCCTTCCACATGAACCCGCAGACCGACCACCGTGGCTACTTCAAGGGCGTCGAGGACGTGCTCCGCGGGTACGACGGCCGCCCCCACTGGGGCAAGCTGCACACGCGCACCGCCGAGGACCTCGCCCCGGCGTACCCGCGCTGGCAGGACTTCCAGGACGTCCGCAACCGGCTCGACCCGGACCGGATCTTCACCAACCCCTACCTCGACCGGGTGCTCGGGGCCTGAGCCGCCCGTTCGCTCGACGGGATGCCTGGCCGCGGCTCAGACGCTGGCCGACCCGCGGGGCAGCGGGGCCTGCCAGCCGCGCCACAGGGCGAGGATCCGCAGTCCGAAGCAGATGACCACGCCCGGGATCGCCACCACGGCGACCGGCTGGTCCTGCCCCTCGGCGAGCACGGCCCACAGCGCACCGAGGAGCGCCGGCGTGGCGTAGAGCTCGCTGGAGAAGATGACCGGCACCCGGCCGGCCAGCAGGTCGCGGGCGATGCCGCCGCCGATCCCGGTGAGCATCCCCATCAGGGCCGCCGGGATCGGTCCCAGCCCGTAGTCGAGCGCCTTGAGCGCGCCCGTGACGCAGAACAGGCCCAGCCCGGCGGCGTCGAGGACGATCACGCCCCGCTCGTGCCGGCCGACCGACGGGTGGAAGACGAAGGTGACCAGACCGGCCACGACAGGCACGATCAGGTAGCGCCAGTCGGCCAGCGCAGCCGGTGGCGTCGCGTCGATGAGCAGGTCCCTCAGGAAGCCGCCGCCGAGACCCGTCGTACCGGCCAGGACCAGCACCCCGAAGACGTCGAGCTGCTTGCGCACCCCCACCAGCGCGCCCGAGATCGCGAAGACGAAGATCCCGCCGAGGTCGAGCACCAGCAGCAGGGTGCTCGTGCTCTCCTCGACCATGGGCGAAGCCTAGGGCTCGCGGCGCGTCGCCCCGCAAAGGCGCAGGTCGGCCTGAAGTAGGCTCGCCCACAGGTGCGAGGCGAAGGAGCAGCCACGGATGCAGTACCTCACTCCGGTGGGGCTGAGCGAGGACGGCAGGCGACTGCTGCTGCTCAGCCTGGCGGGCGAGGAGTTCGCTGTTCCCGTCGACACCCGGCTGCGCGCCGCACTGCGCGGTGACAACGAACGACTCGCTCAGTTGGAGATGAAGATGGAAAGCGCCCTGCGCCCTCGCGACATCCAGTCACGGATCCGCGCGGGCGAGTCCCCCGAGGACGTCGCCGCCGCCGCCCAGACGACCGTCGAGGCCATCATGGGCTTCGCGACCCCGGTGCTCGCCGAGCGTGCCCACGTCGCGCACACCGCCCTGAAGGCCTCCGTACGCCGCCGCTCCGGTGAGTCCTCCTCGGCCGGCCGGACTCTCGGCGAGGCGGCCGAGCTGTTCTTCAGCGACCACCAGCTGCACGACGAGGACGTCGAGTGGGACGCCTGGCGCACCCCGGACGGGCGCTGGATGCTGGTGGCGACCTACGCCGCCGGCGGGCGCGAGCGCCGGGCCGAGTTCTCCCACGACCTTCCCGGCCGCTACGTCGTCGCCGAGAACGACGAGGCCCGGATCCTCACCGGCGAGGTGCCTGAGCCCCAGGCACGTCAACCCGCCGGCGGCCGCACCGCGCCCAGCCGACGACTCAGCTCGGTGCCCTCGCAGGACGAGCTGCCCCTGGGCGATGACGCCATCGAGCTCGTCCGTGACCACAACGGGGACCACAACGGGGACCACAACGGGGACCACGACCGGACCGAGGACGGAAACCGGGAGCCGGCGGCGGACGAGCCCACCGCGCTGGCGGACTTCGCGGGAGAGGTGGACGCCGATCTGGTGGACCCCGGCCCGGAGGCCCAGACACAAGCTCCGGCCCAGGCCCAGCCCACCCTCGACTCGATCCTTGATCCTGCGTCGGAGACCGCGGATGCCGACTGGATGACCCAGGATCCCCCCTCGAAGGACCCCATCACCGACGAGCAGCGCGACGCCGGCCCGGTCGCCGAGCCGGTCAGCGAGCCGCCGTTGGAGTCCGAGGCGTCGAAGGACGCCGCTCCTGGCGCCGACCTGGCTGACGAGCCGACCGCGGAGGTGGCGCCCCCGCCGAAGAAGAAGAGCCGGTCCTCGGTGCCGTCGTGGGACGAGATCATGTTCGGCGGCGGCAAGAACGAGTGACCACGCCCACGTCGGCGGAGGCGTGGCACCGGAGGTTACCCATCAGTAATCTTGCCGCGATCGCGTGACCGACGATGGCGCGGCGAGTTGAATGGCAGCCACACCCACTTACGACCCTCCGAGAGCGGTGCCCTCACCATGGCCTACTTCGTCACCGGCGCGACCGGCTTCATCGGCCGCTATCTCGTGCAGGAGCTCGTCGACAACCGCGAGGGCGAGATCTTCGTGCTCTGCCGCGCCTCGTCGCTCGGACGGCTCGAGGCCCTCGTCGACGACTGGGGCACCGACCGCGTCACTCCGGTGATCGGCGACCTCGCTTCGCCCGACCTCGGCGT
Organism: uncultured Actinomycetota bacterium; assembly: GCA_963843775.1. GTDB lineage: Bacteria > Actinomycetota > Actinomycetes > Propionibacteriales > Nocardioidaceae > Marmoricola. The sequence continues at coordinate 423,610 of CAWJLT010000008.1, read as the reverse complement.
CAGCCAGCAGTGGATCACCGCCCACACGGGCGAGATCGACCACTTCTTCCACCTCGCCGCGATCTACGACATGACCGCCTCGGACGAGATGAACGAGACGATGAACGTCGGTGGCACCCGCAACGCCATCGAGCTGGCCGCCAAGCTCGAAGCCGGCCACTTCCACCAGGTCTCCTCGGTCGCGGCGTCGGGCGACTACCGCGGCGTCTTCGACGAGTCCATGTTCGACGAGGGCCAGCGGCTGCCGTCGGCGTACCACCGCACGAAGTTCGAGTCCGAGAGGATCGTGCGGGAGGAGGCAACCGTGCCGTGGCGCGTCTATCGGCCCGCCGTCGTGGTCGGACACTCCGAGACCGGCGCGATGGACAAGATCGACGGCCCCTACTACTTCTTCCCGCTGTTCAAGCGACTGCGCGACAGCCTGCCCGGCTGGATGCCGCTGGTGGGCGTCGATCTCGGTGACACCAACGTGGTGCCCGTCGACTACGTGGCGAAGGCGATGGACCACATCGCCCACAAGCCCGGTCTCGACGGCCAGGCCTTCCACCTGGTGAACCCGGAGCCGATCAGCACCATCGACCTCATCAACACCTTCGCGGCGGCAGCCAAGTCACCCCAGTTCGCCGTACCCGTGGACCGCAGCGTCACGGGCCTGCTGCCCACGGCCCTCCTCCCCCGGGTGCTGCGCCCGGCCAACCTCCTCGGCGCCGCCCTCCGCACGCCACCGGTGCACCTCGCCCTGAGCCAGACGATCGGCCGCCTCGGCATCCCCCCGGAGGTGCTGGAGCACGTGTCGTTCTCCTCGGTCTACGCGTCCCGGTCCACCGGCAAGGCCCTCGCCGGGTCCGGCATCTCGGTGCCCGACCTGGAGTCCTACGCCTCCACGCTGTGGTCCTACTGGGAGGAGATGCTCGACGACTCGATCAAGGGCGACTCCGCGGCCGTCAAGGCGCTCGGGGGCAAGACCGTGGTCATCACGGGTGCCTCCTCGGGGATCGGGCTGGTCACCGCGGTGCAGATCGCCAAGGCAGGCGGCATCCCCATCCTGATCGCCCGCGGTCTCGAGAAGCTCCAGGCGACCAAGCGGCTGATCGAGAGCCAGGGCGGGACGGCCCACGCCTACCAGTGCGACCTCTCCGACCTGCACGCCATCGACGCCCTCACCAAGCAGCTCTCCGATGACTTCGAGCACCTCGACTTCGTCGTGAACAACGCCGGGCGGTCGATCCGGCGCTCGCTCAAGCTCAGCGAGGACCGCTTCCACGACTTCGAGCGCACGATGCAGCTCAACTACTTCGGCGCGATCCGCCTGATCATGGGCATCCTGCCGACGATGCGCACCCAGAAGTCCGGCCACATCGTGAACATCTCCTCGATCGGCGTGCTGACCAGCCCGCCGCGCTTCTCGGCGTACGTCGCCTCGAAGGCTGCGCTCGACGCGTGGAGCAACGTGGTCTCCAGCGAGCTGATCGGTGACGGGGTCTCCTTCACGAGCATCCACATGCCGCTGGTGCGGACCCCGATGATCGCGCCGACGAAGATGTACGACCGGTTCCCCACGATCAGCCCCGGGCAGGCCGCCAGCAAGGTGATCACCGCCCTGGTGCACAAGCCCCACGAGATCAACACCAAGACCGGGAACCTGGGTGCGCTCGCCCACACGCTGGCACCCAAGACGGCGTTCCGGATCCTGCACATGGCCTACCAGGTCTTCCCGGACTCCTCCGCGGCGCGTGGGGTGAGCGGCGAGGGCAAGTCCGAGAGCGTCAACGCCCAGATGGTCCTCTCCCGCCTGCTCCAGGGCGTCCACTGGTGATCTTCCACATCGCGACCGTCGCGGACTGGGAGCGAGCGCAGGAGTCGGGGAGCTACACCACCTCGACCCTCGGCCGGACCCTCGAGGAGGAGGGCTTCCTGCACGCCTCGCACGAGCACCAGACGGCGGGTGTCCTCGGGCGCTACTACCGCGACTGTGCCGAGCCCCTCGTCCTGCTCAGGATCGACACCGACCTGCTCGACGTGCCCTGGCGCGAGGACCCCGTGGGTGAGGAGTGGTTCCCACACATCTACGGACCGCTGTCCCCCAGCGCCGTGGTCGGGGCGCAGCCGTTGGGTGAGACCTCGTCCTGATGTCGCTCAGGTCGCGCTGACCAGGCTGACCACGTCGACCAGGGCGATCGCGATGGCGGCCACGAACGGCACCCGCCCGCGTCCGGTCAGCGCCACCACGGCCAGCACCACCGTCGCCGAGAACGTCCCCCACGGCCCGGCACCCCGACCTCCCGGGCCGAGGACCGCCGCCGCCGAGCCGGCCAGGAGCACCAGCGGCGCCACGAGCCGCACCCACCGCGCTCCAAGCCGCTGGGGCAGGCCGCGGACACCGGTGAGCGCGTCGTCGGCGAGGTCGGGCAGGGCGTTCAGCAGGTGCGCAGCGACGCCGAGCAGCGCCCCCGCTGCGATCGTCCACGGCGCCGGCAGCGCAGGGTCCGGGAGGGCCAGCGTGACCACGGCCGGCAGGCAGCCGAAGGCCAGCGCGTAGGGGACCGCCGACCACACCGTCCGCTTGAGCACCAGGTTGTAGGCCCAGCCCGAGCCGACCCCCAGCAGGAGGTGGACCGCTCCCGACGCCGGCCCGCAGGCCAGCGAGAGCACCACGCAGACGGCGAGCGCGAGGACGGTCGCGCGGCGGACCACGGCCCGGGTGACCTCGTCCACGGCCACGGGCTTGTCACCGCGGCCGACCTGGCGGTCGCGGGCGGCGTCGACCAGGTCGTTGGACCAGCCGATGCTGAGCTGTCCGGCCGCCACCGCAGCGGTGACCAGGGCCCCCGAAGCGAGCCCGTGGCCGGCCCCGACCGCCAGCAACGCCGTCAGCAGCGTGACGGCCGTGCTCGGGCCCGGGTGGCTCGCCCGCAGCAGAGCCAGTGGGCGGGTCACTCAGCCGCCCGTGGCCACGGGTCGAGCCGGGTCGGCCACCCACTCGCTCCACGATCCCGGGTAGAGCGCCGCGTCGATCCCCGCCACCGCCATCGCCAGCAGGTCGTGGGCGGCGGTGACCCCGGAGCCGCAGTAGACCGCGGTCTCGCGCCCCGCGACCACGGCGTAGACCTCGCGGAGCTCCTCGGGCGAGCGGAAGCGTCCGTCGTCGGTGAGGTTCGCCCCGGTCGGCACGTTCACGGCTCCCGGCACGTGACCGGCCACCGGGTCGACCGGCTCGACCTCGCCGCGGAAGCGCTCCGGGTTGCGCGCGTCGATGAGCACCCCGCGCTCGGCGAGCTCGAGGACGTCGTCCACCGCCAGGACGTGCAGAAGTCCGGTTCTGGCCCTGAAGTCGCCGACCTCGGTGAGGTTCTGCACGTCCGACTGGTCATGGCCGGCAACCACCCAGGCTGTCCAACCCCCGTCGAGCACGCGCACGTCCTCGTGGCCCGCCCAGCGCAGCAGCCACCAGCACCGGGCCGCCGCGCGACCCTGCCAGTCGTCGTACACCACCACGGGTCGGTCGTGAGACACCCCGGCGTTGCGCATCGCCTCCTCGAAGACCCCCGGGTCGGGCAGCGGGTGCCGGCCCGCGGGTCCCGGCGCGGCGGCGAGGGCCGTGTCGAGGTCGACGTACACCGCTCCGGGGACGTGCCCCGCGGCGTACTCCCCTGCGCCGGGTGGGCCACCCATCCGGTAGCGGACGTCGAGCACCGTGCACCCGCCGTCCGCGACCAGGGCAGCGAGCTCGTCGACGTCGATCAGCGGACCGTGCTGGGATGCGTGCATGGCATGATCCTCCCCGATGCCTGAACTCCAATTCTTCACCGGCACGATGGATTCCGGGAAGAGCACGCTAGCGCTGCAGACGAACCACAACCACGCCGCGCGCGGACGCATCGGGCGGATCTTCACCACCCACGACCGCGCCGGCGAGGCGCGGATCTCCTCACGGCTGGGCCTGACCCACGACGCCCTCGAGGTGGACGAGCACTTCGACTTCTGGCGCTACGTCGTCGACGAGCTCACGCACGGCGCGCGGATCGACTACCTGATCTGCGACGAGGCCCAGTTCTACACCGGCCGGCAGGTCGAGGAGCTCGCCAAGATCGTCGACGAGCTCCAGATCGACGTCTTCGCCTTCGGCATCCTCTCCGACTTCCGAACCGCCCTCTTCGAGGGGTCCCGGAGACTGGTCGAGCTGGCCGACCGGATGAACGTGCTGCAGGTCGAGGCGCTCTGCTGGTGCGGCCGGCGCGCCACCCACAACGCCCGCACCGTCGACGGAGAGATGGTCACCGAGGGCGAGGTGATCGTGGTCGGTGACGTCGAGGGCGAGATCCCGGCCGAGATCGCCTACGAGGTCCTCTGCCGCGCCCACCACCGCCGCCGGTTGACCGCCGCCCGGGCCCGGGCGATCTCGATGATCGCCGAGCCCCTCCCGTTCGCCTGAGGGTGCAGGTTTCCCCGGGCAGCCGGGGATCCCGGTCGTTGATGGCCGATGCAACACCCGACAACGTCAGGGACTGCCTTGGAACGCCACCCGCTTTGTCCCCCGTCGTGACCCTCACCCGACCAGGATCGGGATGTGCATCTCCCGCGGCGTGAGGGAGCCGTGCAGCCCGATGAGGGTCATCTCGTAGGCGAAGTCGCGGGAGCTCATCAGCGCCCAGTCGTCGTGCGCCGCGGCGACGACGTCGCCGAGGCGGGGGCGGACGCGCGCCTCGACCGGCCCGAACCAACCGCGTTCGATCGCCTCGTCGCGGGTGAGCACGGTCGCGCGGCCGGCCAGAGTCTCCCGCCACGTGGCCGCCACCTCCTCGACGGCCCCGCTGTGGCAGTAGACGTGCCGGAAGCGGGCCTCGCCGCCCAGCAGGGTCACACCGTCACGCAGCTGTGGGAGCGAGTCGATGTCGAGGCGGCTCTCGGGGGTCGAGTCGACCATCCCGTGGTCGGCCACCACGAGCAGCCGCACCTCGCCGGGCAGCTCGTCTCGCAGCTCCTGGACGTCCTCGTCGATGTCGCGCAGCTGCCCCCGCCACCGCTGCGAGTCGACGCCCGCCCGGTGCCCGTGCCAGTCGAGGTCGCCGTCGTAGACGTAGGTCACCGAGGGCCGGTTCCCGGCACCCGCGACGGCGCCGGCGATGCGCTCGGCGACGTCGTCGGCCCCGACGTACGACGCGCCGCGCTGCCCGCACCGCGTGAGGCCCGACGACGCGAAGTCCCGCTTGCTCACCACGCTCGTGTGGACCCCGGCGGCTGAGAGCCGGCCGAACGCGGTCTCGTGCGGCTGCCACTCCAGCGGGTCCACCGGTTGGTCCCAGAACAGTGAGTTCAGCAGTGCACCGGTCTCGGGGACGCGCGAGGTGAACCCGACGAGGCCGTGCTGGCCGGGGGTCAGCGCCGTCCCCAACGAGGTCAGCGACGTCGCCGTGGTCGAGGGGACACCGCAGGTCGCGGGTTCCTCCCCCAGCAGCGAGTGGAGGTACGGCGCGTGCCCCCGGTGCTCCGCGAGCAGCTCGTGACCGAGTCCGTCGATCAGCATCACGACGTACGCCGGGGCCGGCGGCAGGACCAAGGAGGTCTCGTGGAACCCGACCGGGACTCCCAGCGCCGCGGCGACCGCGGGCAGGACGTCGCCGAGGGTGCGACCGGACACGTCCCCGGAGTAGTCCGGCTCGACGAACCCCGGGACCGGGAGCGAACCCACCCGTCAGCTCTGCGTGCGGGCCGAGAGGCTCTCGGCGAAGACCAGCAGGTCGTCGACGGCGGCCTGCCCGTCGGCGGCCGAGCTGACCCGCAGGGAGAAGTCGTCGGAGACGACCATGCCGGTGTAGCCGTGGTCGGCGTCGCACTCGGGGTCGGCGCAGGAGGCAGGTTCGAGGTCGATGCGGTTGATCCCACCCCAGCCGACGGTCAGCACGGCCTCGCTCGGGGTGGGCTCGCCACCACCGTCGAAGGTGGCCGGGTTGGCGACCATCCGGTTCACCACGATCGAACGCACCGAGGTCAGCTGGATCGCCTCGGTGGAGGTCGAGGTGTAGGGCTCCGGGAGCAGGTCGTCGGGTGCGTGCTCGTCGGTGTGGCACAGGATCAGCCGGGTGCCGGTCAGTACGACGACGGTGATGTGCCGTCGGACCTCGTCGCGGTCGATGGTGGGCTCATGGTGGACCAGGAACGAGGTGACGTTCTCCCCCGCCACCGCAGAGCGCACCCCGGCGGCGACGACCTGCGGGTAGTAGCCGGTCTTCTCGATCGCAACGACGAGGTCGCCGAAGCGGTCGCTGTGGACAACGGGACGCATGGCGGCAGTCTGTCATGCGACGGCGCCGGTCACCCGTGGAGCGTGTCGTCCAGCGGATCGGTGAGTCGGCGTACGAACAGGTCCGAGCGCGGCTCGGCCATCGCCTCGACCCGGCCGGTGGCGTGCAGCACGTTCACGCCGTGGATGGTCGCGTGCACCAGCACCAGGTCGAGCTGGCTCAGCTGGGGCAGGTCGTTCTTGAGCTGGGCCACGCGCCGGACGAGGTCCTCGACGGCGGGTACGTCGACCTGCTCGCTCCCCCGGTAGCCGAACAGCAGCGGCGCGGCCTTGATCGCGCGGACGGTCTCGGCGGCTTCGAGCGCACTGATCGGCGGGATCCGGAAGACCCTGTCGCCGACGAGGTCGGTGATCGCACCGGAGATCCCGAACGAGACCGCGGGGCCGAAGAGCGGGTCCTCGAGCCCCCGGATCGCGACGGGGACACCGGGCGCAGCCGTGCGCTGCACCACGAACTCGGCGTCCGCCGGATGGGTGATGATCCCCATCAGCGACTCCCAGGCGTCGCGCATCTCGGACTCGTCGTCGATGCTGCGCCACACGTGAGCCTGGTCGGGGCGCTGGCGCAGCCGCTCCGCGGTCGCCTTGAGCACGACGTTCCAGCCGAGCCGTTCACCCGCCGCGACGGCCTCCTCGACGGACGTGACGTGCTGGCGCTCCCACAGGTCGATCCCATAGCTGCCGAGCAGCTCCCCGAGCTCCGGCCCGCTCAGGTCGTGACCCTCGGGGTGCTCCATCAGCAGCTGGTTGACCTGACGCTTGGCGGCGTCCATGTCGATGTCCTCGAGCACGCCCACGGAGTCGTCCTGCCGCTGCAGCCAGGCGGCGTACTCCACGACACAGGCGAGCGCGCGCACGGCAGCCTCCACGGCGGGGTACGACGGGACCGAGCCGCGACCGGCCGTGTGGCCCGACAGGTCCGGCACCCGCAGCAGCTCGGGGACGCCCTCGCGGCCGAGGAAGGAGGAGACCAGGGGCTTGTCCGACTGCTCACCGACCGCAGCGAGCACGTTGGCGACCTCCTCGCCGCCGGCGTCGAGCGGCGGGATGTAGACCGCCACCACGGCATCCACGTGCTGGTCGTCGATGGCGCTGTCGAGGGCGTCCTCGAAGTCCTCCGCGGTCGCGTCGGCGCCGAGCGCGGTCGCGCTGGTGACGGTCAGGCCGCTCGCGGCGGCGGCGTCGACCGCCAGCAGGCCGAGGGCGTCGGAGTTTCCCACGATCGCGACCCGCGACCCGGTCGGGAGTGGCTGGTGCGCGAGCAGCTGGGCGACGTCGAACATCTCGTCGAGGGTGTCGACCTGGATGATCCCGGCCTGCCGGAACATCGCGTCGACCGCCTCGGGCGGTGCGGCGATGTGTCGTACGGCGTGCCCCATCGGCACCCCCTGGGTGCTGCGGCCCGACCGCACCGCGATGATCGGCTTGGAACGCGAGACGCGACGGGCGATCCGCGAGAACTTCCGCGGGTTGCCGATGGACTCCAGGTAGAGCAGGATCACCTCGGTCGCGACGTCCTCCTCCCAGTACTGCAGGAGGTCGTTGCCCGAGACGTCGGCGCGGTTGCCCGCGCTCACGAAGGTCGAGAGCCCGAGGCCGCGGCCGCGCACCTTCTCCAGGATCGCCGAGCCCAGGGCCCCGGACTGGCAGAAGAAGCCGGCCCGTCCCCGTGGCGGCATCAACGGCGCCAGCGAGGCGTTCAGGGACACCTCCGAGGCGGTGTTGATGACGCCGAGACAGTTGGGGCCGATCAGCCGCAGCCCGTAGGAGCGGGCGAGGCCCACGAGCTTGCGCTGCCGCTTGCGGCCCTCCTCGCCGGTCTCGGCGAAGCCGCTGGAGATCACGATCAGGCCGTGGACGCCCTTGGCGGCACAGTCGAGCACGACGTCCTGGACCGCCTCCGCCGGCACCGCGACGATCGCGACGTCCACGTCACCGGGGATGTCCCCGACGGTGGAGTACGCCGGCATGCCGGCCACCGCGTCGGCGGCAGGGTTCACGACGTAGACGCGGCCGGCGTAGTCGCCGAGGACCAGGTTGCGCACCAGCAGCGCGCCGATGGTGTCGCTGCGGCGGGAAGCGCCGATCACCGCGACGCTCTTGGCGTTGAGGAAGGCCGCGATGGAGGCTGCCTCGGAACGGTGCTCACGAGCGGCGAGGACGCCGATGGAGGTGTCGGTGGGGTCGATGTCGAACTCGAGGTGCATCACGCCCTCCTCCCAACCGCCCTTGACGACGTACCCCTGCTCCCGGAAGACCTGGATCATCCGACGGTTGTCGGGCAGCACCTCGGCCACGAACCGGTCGACGCCGCGCTCACGACCCGCCTGTGCCAGGTGCTCGAGGAGGAGCTGGGCGATGCCGCGGCCCTGGTGCGCGTCCTGCACCAGGAAGGCGACCTCGGCCTGCCCCTTCTCGACCACGTCGTAGCGTCCGACGGCGATGATCTTCTGCGCCACCGTCATCACGAACGCGACCCGGTCGTGGTAGTCCACGTTGGTGAACCGCTTGACGTCGCGCTCGGACAGGTTGGGCATCGGGGCGAAGAACCGGAAGTACTTCGACTCCTTCGAGACCAGCGCGTAGAACTCGACCAGCCCCAGGGCGTCCTCCGGAACGATCGGCCGGAGGTGGGCGGTGCGCCCGTCGCGCAGCAGGACGTCCGCCTCCCAGTGCTCCGGGTAGTCCCGGGGCGAGGGGGCGGTCGGGTCCTCGATGCCCTGCGCAGTCACGACTGAAATGTACCGTCCGGCGTGCCCCGGCGAGGATTCGCGGCGTGGCACGGGGAGAATCGCCGCATGGCCCGTCGTACCGCATCCCCGCCCCCGGAGGAGTTCGAGGAACACATCGTCGACATCGACGTCGGGGACGAGATGCGGGCCAGCTTCCTGGAGTACGCCTACTCGGTCATCTACTCGCGGGCCCTGCCTGACGCCCGCGACGGCCTGAAGCCGGTCCAGCGCCGCATCCTCTACGCGATGCACGACATGAGCCTGCGCCCCGAGCGTGGACACGTGAAGTCCTCCCGGGTCGTCGGCGAGGTCATGGGTCGCTTCCACCCGCACGGCGACGGGGCGATCTACGACGCCCTGGTCCGGATGTCGCAGAGCTTCTCGATGCGACTCCCGACCGTCGACGGCCACGGCAACTTCGGCTCGCCCGACGACCCGCCGGCCGCGATGCGCTACACCGAGGCCCGGATGGCCCCGGCCGCAGTGGCGATGACAGCGGCCATCGACGAGGACACCGTCGACTTCCGCCCCAACTACGACGGTCGCGAGATCGAGCCGTCGGTGCTGCCCGCTGCCATCCCCCACCTCGTGGTCAACGGGGCCACCGGGATCGCCGTCGGCATGGCGACCAACATGGCGCCGCACAACCTCGTCGAGGTCGTCCAGGCCCTGCGTCATCTGGTCAAGCACCCCCAGGCCGACCTCGACGCCCTGATGCGGTTCGTCCCCGGCCCCGACCTGCCGACCGGCGGCAAGATCATCGGGCTCGACGGGATCCGCGACGCCTACGAGAGCGGCCGTGGCAGCTTCCGCATGCGGGCCACCACCCGCATCGAGTCGGTCACCGCCCGCCGCAAGGGGATCGTCGTCACCGAGCTCCCCTACGGCGTCGGCACCGAGCGCGTCATCGCCGCCATCAAGAAGCTCGTGCAGACCAAGAAGCTCCTGGGGATCGCCGACGTCAAGGACCTCACCGACCGCGCCAAGGGACTGCGGCTGGTGATCGAGGTCAAGAACGGCTTCCACCCCGAGGCACTGCTCGAGCAGCTGTTCAAGAGCACGCCGATGGAGGAGTCCTTCGGCATCAACGCCGTCGCCCTGGTCGACGGGCAGCCGCGCACGCTCGGTCTCAAGGACATGCTGGAGGTCTTCCTCGAGCACCGCTTCGAGGTCGTACGCCGGCGCTCGTCCTACCGCCGCGGCAAGGCCGCCGACCGGCTCCACCTCGTCGACGGGCTGCTCCTGGCGATCATCGACATCGACGAGGTGATCCAGCTCATCCGCGGCAGCGACAACGCCGAGATGGCCCGCGAGCGGTTGATGGAGGTCTTCGACCTGACCGAGATCCAGGCCAACTACATCCTGGACATGCCGCTGCGCCGACTCACCAGGTTCTCCAAGATCGAGCTCGACAAGGAGCGCGAGGAGCTGCTCCGGACCATCGCTGCCCTGGACGAGATCCTCGGCGACGAGGCCAAGCTGCGCGCGGTGGTCGCCGAGGAGCTGGCCGAGGTGGCCAAGACGTTCGGCACGCCTCGCCGTACCGTCCTGCTGGAGTCGTCGGGCCAGACCGCGACCTCGTCGGCCACGCCGCTCGAGGTGGCCGACGACCCCTGCTACGTGTTCCTGTCCTCCTCCGGCCTGCTGGCCCGTACGACGACCCTCGACCCCCCGGGCGACGGCGGAGGCCGCACCCGGCACGACGTGATCGTCTCCGCGGTCACCGCGACGGCCCGCGGCGAGGTCGGTGTGATCACCTCCGCCGGCCGCGTCGTCAAGCTCGGCGTCCTCGACCTGCCGACGCTGCCGAGCACCGCCCAGCACCCCAACCTCCAGGGGGGAGCCCCCGTGGGTGAGTTCGTGATGCTCGAGGGTGAGCGGGTGCTGGCCCTGACCAGCTTCGACCCCTCCTCCCCCGGGCTCGCGCTCGGCACGAAGCAGGGCGTGGTCAAGCGGGTCAACCCGGAGTACCTCGCCAACCGCGACGACTGGGACGTCATCTCCCTCAAGGACGGTGACGAGCTCGTCGGGGCCACCGAGCTGCGCTCGGAGGAGGCGACCCTGTGCTTCGTCACCAGTGACGCCCAGCTGCTGCAGTTCGGTGCCGGCCAGGTGCGTCCCCAGGGACGCTCCGGTGGTGGCATCGCCGGGGTGAAGCTCGCCACCGGCGCCCGGGTCGTCTCGTTCGTGGCGCTCGACCCCGAGAGTGCCGTCGTGGTGACCGTCTCCGGGGCCTCCTCCGCGCTGCCCGGCACCGAGGCCGGCTCGGTCAAGGTGACCCCGTTCGCGGAGTACCCGCCCAAGGGCCGCGCCACGGGCGGCGTCCGCTGCCACCGCTTCCTCAAGGGCGAGGACGAGATCGTCTTCGCGTGGGCGGGCGCCTCGCCGGCCCTGGCCACCGCCGACAGTGGCGCTGCCGTGGAGCTGCCTGAGCCCATCCTTCGGCGCGACGGTTCCGGTCATCCGGGCAGCCAGCCGATCGTGGCCTGCGCCGGTCCCGTGACGGCGACGCTGCCCCCGTCGCCAACCCCCGACATGGCAGGCTGAGTGCATGGCTCAGTCCCTGCGCAGCCGCGCCCTCCCCCTGCTCGCGCTCGCGCTCGTCACCCCCATGCTGCTGGCGGGCTGCGGTGGCGGCGACACGAAGAAGGCGGACGCAGAGACCCCGGCCATGGTGATGGCAGCGGCGAAGAAGAAGTTCGACGACGCCAGCAGCGTGCACATCGCGCTCTCGACCGACTCGACCCCCTCGGGCAACGGCGTGCTCGGGGCCGACGGCAACGTCACGCACGACCCCGCGTTCGCCGGTGACGTGAAGGTCGTCCTCAGCGGCCTGACCGCGACGGTGCCGATCACCTCGCTCGGCGGCAAGGTCTACGCCAAGCTCCCGCTGTCCACCAAGTACGCCGTCATCAAGCCCTCTGAGTACGGCGCCCCCGACCCGGCGGACTTCGCCGACCCGGACACCGGCCTCTCCGCGCTGCTGACCCAGCTCGACGCCCTGAAGAAGGGCAAGCAGACCCGCAGCGCCGACACGATCCTGACCAGCTACAGCGGCACCCTGCCCGGCTCCGCGGTCAAGAAGATCATCCCGAGCGCCGCCACCAAGGAGACCTACGAGACCACCGTCGGGGTGGACGAGAAGGGCTACGCGACCACCGTGAGGATCACCGGCCCGTTCTTCAGCGACGGCGACGACGTCACCTACGACGTGACCTTCACCGAGTACGACAAGGGTGTCGAGATCACCGCGCCCACGTCGTGAACGGCTGAGCGCGGTGTCCTCCGCGAGCACCGGGCCGGACTCCACCGCCGGGATCGACGCGGCCGGACCAGGTGCTGGACCGGGCGCTGGCCCGGGGGCTGGCCCGGGCGCTGGCCCGGGCCGCTCGGCCCGGCTGCTGCTCGGGCTCGCGGCGGTCGCGGTGGCCTTCGCGGCGGCCGACACCTACGTCGTGGTGCTCTCGCTGCCCGACATGATGGGCTCGGTCGGCCTCAGCGTCGACGAGCTCCAGCGCGCGGCCCCGATCGTCAGCGGCTTCCTGCTGGGGTACGTCGCGATGCTCCCCCTCATCGGCCGGATCGCCGACCTCCGCGGCCGGACCCCGGTGCTGATCGCGGCGCTGGTCATCTTCGCCTTCGGGTCGCTGGTGACCGCTGCGGCGTACGACCTCGGGAGCCTGGTCGCCGGGCGCTTCCTGCAGGGCGTCGGCGGAGGTGGGCTGGTGCCGGTCACGCTGGCCCTGGTGGCCGACCTCTACCCCGCCCACCGCAGGGGGGTCCCGCTCGGCATCGTCGGTGCGGTCCAGGAGCTCGGCAGCGTCGTGGGCCCGCTGTACGGCGCCGTCGTCCTCTCCTTCGGCACCTGGCGCGACATCTTCTGGATCAACCTCGCGGCCGGGCTCGTCCTCGCCGCCGCGATCGCCACCCTGACCCGCACCCGCACCCGACCCCAGACCCGGACCCGGACCACGGACGGGACCCGGACCCCGGCCTCCATGCGTCCCCCGATCTCGGGTAGTCCGAGACGTTCTCGTTCCCGACACGCCGTCGAGGACGACGGAAACGTCTCGGACTATCCGGGATGGCGCCGCTTCGACTACCCCGGCCTGCTCCTCCTCGCCCTCACCCTGGCGATGATGCTGCTGGTGATGCGGCAGCCCCGCGGGCTGGTGACCTCGGTGTCCCTGGGGGGCCCGTTCGTGCCCTTCACCTCCGGGGGCTCCCGGTGGTGGTCGCAGATCGGGCTTGTCACCGTCGCCCTGGCGGTCCTGTTCGTGACCCGCCTGCTGGTGGCCAGGCGTCCGCTGGTGGACCTCAAGGACTGGTGGCGGTCGGTGCGCGAGGCCGACCTGGTCGGGGCGGGCCTGCTCTCGGTCGCGCTCGGCGGCATCATCCTGGCCTTCGCCACGGCCGACCCCGAGGTGCAGGTCTTCTCCCCGGCAGGAGCGTGGTACCTCGTCCTGGCGGCCGTCGCCGGGATCCTCTTCGCCCTGCACAACCGCCGGTCGAAGGCCCCGCTGATCCCGCACGGCGCCTTCGCACAACGGGCGGCGTGGGGTTCGGTGCTCGTCAGCTTCTTCGTGGGCGCCGCCCTGATCGCCGCCCTGGTCGACATCCCGATCTTCGCCCGGATCACGATCGCCGAGGGATCGCAGATCAAGGCCGCCCTGGTGCTGGTCGAGTTCCTGGTGGCACTGCCGGTCGGCGCGCTGGTGGGCGGCGTACTCACCCGTCGCGCGTCTGCCGGCGTCATCGCGGCCGGCGGGATGCTGCTCGCCGCGGTCGGTTTCGGGCTGATGGCCAGCTGGGGGTTGGAATCGCTCAACGACCTCTCGTCCTCGGCCGTGCTCGCCATGACCGGGCTGGGCTTCGGCCTCGCTCTCGCCCCGGTGAACGCAGCCCTCCTCGCGAGCACCGACGCCACCGTGCACGGCGTCACCAGCGCCCTGCTCGTGGTCTCCCGCATGGTCGGCATGCTGGTCGGCATCTCGGCGCTGACCACGATCGGGCTGCGCCGCTACTACGCCGTCCAGTCCGGCATCCTCTCCCCGAACGACGTCTGCGAGAACGGCCGCACCCGGTGCGCGGCGTACACCCGGCTGATCGAGGAGGCCGGCATCCAGCAGCTGCACGCGATCTTTCTCGGGGCCGCGATCTGTGCCGTCGTCGCCGCCGTCGCCGCTCTGGTGTGCTTCCGGGGGGCGGACACCCGCGAGGTCTCCCGCCCCGGCCTCGCCGGCGCCCTCTGACCACGCCGACCGGGCACTCTCGTCACGCCGTACGACGCCGAGCGGGCACTCCGAACACGTCTGCGGTGGCGAAGATCACGTGGACCCAGCCCCCGGAGCGACTAGGTTCTTACCCGTGACACGTGACGCCTTCGAGGACCTGCTCTCCGCCAACAGGCACTTCGCCGAGACCTTCGACTTCGCCGGCTTCGACGGTGTGGCCCATGCCGGCATCGCCATCGTCACCTGCATGGACTCACGGATCGCACCGCTGCAGATGCTGGGCCTCACCCCGGGCGACGCGAAGATCTTCCGCAACCCGGGTGGCCGGGTCACGCCGCAGGCGCTCGAGGCGCTGGTGCTCGGCGTCCACCTGCTCCGGGTCGATCGCATCCTGGTCGTCCCGCACACCCGTTGCGCGATGGCCAGCTCCTCCCTGGACGAGCTACGGGCCAAGGTGGGCGAGTCGGCGGGCCAGGACGCGTCCTGGCAGAACTTCGGGGTGGTCGAGGACCAGGAGGGGACGCTGCGCGACGACGTCCGGATGGTGCGCTCGCACCCGCTCATCCCCGAGCGCATCGCCGTCGGCGGTTTCTTGTACGACGTCGACACCGGCCTGCTCGACCAGCTCGCCTGAGCGACCCGGACGTCGTACGACCTGGCTGTCCTGGCGACCCGTTCGGATGACGTCCACCAGGAGGTCATCCGAGGTGGTGGTCACGGCGACCAGCTCGTACGACGTCGCGAGCGGACCGCGAGGAGCACCCGCCCCAGCACGGCACCGCAGACGGCTCCCACCCACGCCCCGGCGACGTTGCGGGCCATGTCGCCGGCCTCGCAGGCGCCGATGTCCAGCGTCGCCTGCACCGTCTCGGCGCCCAGGCTCAGCGCCAGCGCCACGAGCAGGACCGGCCAGACTCGGCGCAGGGCCCACGCCGCGAAGAATCCGGCGGGCAGCAGCAGCACCAGGTTCAGGACCTGCTCGGCGTTGGCGGGCTCCACCCCCCACGCCCAGTCGCAGGTGGGGCTACGGCGCAGGTCCACGCCGCGACGGGCGAGCGTGAGCGCCGGGAGCAGGGCGAGGGCCAGGGCGGCGAGGACAGCCACCGCGCTCCGGCCGGCCTCCCAGCGCGACCGGCGTGTCGCGAGGAGCGTCACCCCGACGAGCACCACCGCCGAGACGATGTAGCCGAGCTGGACGCTCGGTCGCCCCAGGAGCTCGGTGAGCAGCGCCCAGACCTTGTCCCAGGCGGCGCTCAGGGTGTCACGATCCACGCGTCACGCGTCGATGGCGTCCGCGTCGACCTCGTAGGCGCCGGCCACGATGAAGTCCTTGCGGGGCGCTACCTCCGAGCCCATGAGCAGCTCGAAGACGTCGGCGGCCTGGGCGGCGTCATCAGCGGTGATCCGTCTCAGCGTGCGCTGGCGCGGGTCCATCGTCGTCTCGGCCAGCTGGTCGGCGTCCATCTCGCCGAGGCCCTTGTAGCGCTGCACCGGGTCCTTCCAGCGCACACCCTTCTTCGTCAGCTCGGCCAGCTTCCGCTGCAGCTCCGGGTCGGAGTAGGTGTAGACGTACTTCTCCATCCCCTTCTTGGGGTTGGTCAGCTCGATCCGGTGCAGCGGGGGCACGGCGGTGAACAGCCGGCCCGAGGTGACCAGCTCGGGCATGTACTTGAAGAAGAGCGTGGCCAGCAGGCACCGGATGTGCGCGCCGTCGGAGTCGGCGTCGGCCATGAAGATGATGCGGCCGTAGCGCGCCTGCTCGACGTCGAACGTGCGCCCGGAGCCGGCACCGACGACCTGGATGATCGAGGCGCACTCCGCGTTCTTGAGCATGTCCGCGACGGTCGCCTTCTGGACGTTCAGGATCTTGCCGCGGATGGGCAGCAGGGCCTGGAACTCCGAGTCGCGCGCGAGCTTGGCCGTGCCGAGCGCCGAGTCGCCCTCGACGATGAACAGCTCGGAGCGGTCCACGTCGCTCGAGCGGCAGTCGGCCAGCTTGGCCGGCAGCGCCGAGGACTCCAACGCGGTCTTGCGTCGCTGGGTGTCGCGGTGCTGCCGTGCGGCGATGCGGGTCTTCGAGGCCCCCAGGACCTTGTCCATGACCAGCTTCGCCTGCGCCTTGTCGGTGCGCCTGGTCGAGGTCAGGAACTCCTTGAGCTCCGCCGCCACCACCTTGCGTACGACGGACCGGGCGGCCGGCGTGCCGAGCACCTCCTTGGTCTGGCCCTCGAACTGCGGCTCGGCCAGCCGCACGGCCACCACGGCGGTCATGCCCTCGAGCACGTCGTCCTTGATGACGTCGGTGTCGTTGTTCTTGAGCACGCGCGAGCCGCGCATGACGTCGTTGAAGGTCTTGGTCAGTGCGGCCTCGAAACCGGCGACGTGGGTGCCGCCCTTGGGCGTCGCGATCACGTTCACGAAGGACCGCAGCTCGCTGTCGTAGCCGGTGCCCCAACGCAGCGCGACGTCGACGTCGAGCTCGCGCTCGACGTCCTGCGGGCTCATGTGGCCCTTGTCGTCGAGCAGCGGGACGGTCTCGGTGAAGACGTCCGACCCCTGGAGGCGGAGCACCTCGGTGACCCGCTCGTCGTGGCTGAGGTATTCGCAGAACTCGGCGATCCCCCCGTCGTGCCGGAACGACTCCGTGACCGGCTCCTCGCCGCGCAGGTCGGTGAGGGTGAGCTCGAGACCCGGCACGATGAAGGAGGTCTGGCGTGCCCTGGTGACCAGCTCGTCCCAGGTGAAGGTGGCGTCGCGGGTGAAGATCTGGCGATCGGGCCAGAAACGCACGCGCGTGCCGGTGACGCCCTTCTTGACGCGGCTGCCCTTCTGCAGCCCGGACTGGGGCGAGAACCCGGCAGCAGGTCCCTCGGCCGAGAAGACACCCGGGGCGCCTCGCTGGAACGACATCGCCTGCGTGGCCGGTGACCGGTCCACCTCGACGTCGAGGCGGGCCGACAACGCGTTCACGACCGAGGACCCGACACCGTGCAGGCCACCCGTGGCGGCGTACGACCCACCACCGAACTTGCCGCCGGCGTGCAGCTTGGTGAAGACCACCTCGACGCCGGACAGGCCGGTCTTGGGCTCCTTGTCGACCGGGATGCCCCGTGCGTTGTCGCGCACCTCGGCGGAGCCGTCGGGGTGCAGGAACACCTGGATGTGGTCCCCGTGGCCACCGAGCGCCTCGTCCACGGAGTTGTCGATGATCTCCCACAGGCAGTGCATCAGCCCGCGGGTGTCCGTGGAGCCGATGTACATGCCCGGCCGCTTGCGCACGGCCTCGAGCCCCTCGAGGACGAGCAGGTGCTGGGCGTTGTAGGTGTTGTCGATGACGGTGACCTCTTGCACGGTGGTGGAGCCGGCCGGAACGGGCATGTCCGAATCTACCGACCGCCGCGGCGTCGTGATCGACCGACTCGCCACCAATCCGGGGCACGCTCGGTGACGAATCAACGCTACCGGGCTTGTGCCGTGTGCTGAACTAGCAGCAACGGGTACATCCCGGCGAGTTAGTCCGTTTTGCCTCGTTCTCATGCCCGGGGCGGCAGACTTGGCTCAGCGTGTGAGCAGCAACACCCCCGTCTCATCGAGGGCAGGCTCATCCGCAAGGGAAGCATCCAGCGTGGTTGACTGTTCTGACTGATGTAGCGAACGAGGAGGGGAGATCCTTCCGCACGACGTTCGTTGAGGAAGTCACCCAAACGAGAGTGAGGCCAGACGTGACTACTGCGACAGCCCCCAGCGCCGCCCCGCTCACCGCGGTGGACCGGTGCGACCGATGCGGCGCCCAGGCCTACCTTCGTGTGCAGCTCAAGAGCGGCGGCGAGCTGCTCTTCTGCGCCCACCACGCCCGTGAGCACAGCGACAAGCTCCGTGAGGTCGCCGAGCACGTGCAGGACGAGACCGGCAAGCTGGCCAACAGCTCCTCCGCGTCCTCCTCCAGCGACGCCTGAGGCACCCCACCCGGAACTGATCCGAGGCCCTGGTCCCTGGTGGACCGGGGCCTCGGCCGTTCCTGGAGGCCCGTGGGTGAGAGAGTTTCGCCATGAGCGGAGTCGAGGTCCTCGTCGCCCTGGCCATCGCGGTCGGCCTCGTCGGGGTGATCGTCCCCGTGCTTCCGGGATCGCTGCTGGTGCTGGCCGCGGTCCTGTTCTGGGCCTGGGACCTGGGTGTCTCCACCGGCTGGATCGTCTTCGCCGTCGCCACCACCTTCATCGCGCTGGGGAGCATCGTGAAGTACGTCGTGCCCGGTCGGCGGCTGAAGGAGAACGGCATCCCCGGCTCGACCCTCGTGCTCGGCGGCGTGCTCGGGGTGGTCGGTTTCTTCGTCATCCCGGTGGTCGGGCTGGTCATCGGCTTCGTGGTCGGGGTCTACCTCGCCGAGCTGCGGCGACTGGGCAGCACCGGCGCCGGGCCGGCCACCGTGCACGCGCTCAAGGCGGTCGGGCTCTCTCTCTTGATCGAGCTCGCCGCGTCACTGCTGGCCGCCACGGCCTGGGCCGTGGGCGTCGTGGTGACATGACCTGATGGCCGTCCTCCTCGCCCTCGGTGCCGCCATCGCCTACGGCCTCTCCGACTTCATCGGCGGGGTCGCCTCACGTCGCGCCTCTGTCTGGCCGGTGGCCCTGACCGCCTGCCTCGGGGCCACCTTGGGCACGGTGGTGCTGGTCCTGCTCGTGCAGGGCGACCCCTCGGTCCACGACTACGCGTTCGGACTGCTCGGTGGCATCGGCAGCGGGACCGGCACGGTCTTCCTCTACCGCGGTTTCGCCCGCGGACGCATGGGGGTGGTGGCTCCGGTCTCCGCCGTCGGCGCCGCGCTGCTCCCGGCGGTCCTGGCCATCGTGACGGGCGAACGCCCTGCGGTCCTCGTGTGGGTCGGCATGCTCGTGGCGCTGCCCGGCATCTGGCTGGTCTCGCGGGAGCCTGCCCCGGCGCACGCTACCGCCAGCAGCGCCGAGGGACTGCTCGACGGCGTGCTCGCCGGACTCGGCTTCGGCCTGCTGTTCGCCGCGCTGGGACAGGTGCCGGAGGAGGCCGGTTTCGGACCCGTCCTGGGGACCCAGATCGTGTCGATGCTCGCGGTGCTGCTGGCTGCGAAGCTCCTCGGCGGCCACCCGATGCCGCGCCGTGGCGCCGACTGGTGGGGACTGGGCGCCGGGTTGCTCGCCACCCTCGCTGTCGTCGGGTTCATGCTCGCCCGCCAGCAAGGGCTGCTCAGCGTCGCGGCCGTGCTGACCTCGCTGTACCCCGCCGCCACGGTGCTGCTGGCCACCCTCGTGCTGCACGAGAAGATGCACCGCGGCCAGTCCGTCGGGCTGGCCCTGTGCGCGACCAGCGTGGTCTGCGTCGCCCTCGGCTGAGGGTCCGGACTCAGACCGGGACGGAGAGCGACAGCGCGAAGTCGCCGTCGGGATCGGTCCACCAGTGCCTCAGATGAAGACCGGCCGCTGCCAGCTCCTCACTGATCCCCCGACGCCGGAACTTGGTCGAGATCTCGGTGCGGATCCCCTCCCCCGCCGCCAGGTCCACCTCGAGGGAGAGTGCCTCGACCCTGACCCGTTGCGCCGTGAGCGACTCCAGTCGCATCTCGATCCACTCGTGCGCGCCGTCCCAGACCGCGCGGTGCCCGAAGGCGTCGGGGTCGAAGTCGGCGCCCAGCTCGCGATTGAGGACGGTGAGCACGTTCTTGTTGAACGCCGCCGTCACGCCGCTGGCGTCGTCGTAGGCCGCCACGAGGCGCTGCGGGTCCTTGACCAGGTCCGTCCCGAGCAGGAACGCGTCCCCGGGGACCAGGGTGCTGCGCACCTCGCCGAGGAACCGGGCCCGTTGTCCCGGGTCGAGGTTGCCGATCGTCGAGCCGAGGAACGCGAGCAGCCGTCGCGGGTGCCGCGGCAGGTCACCCAGGTGTCGCTCGAAGTCGCCGACCACGGGCTGCACCTCGAGCTCGGGAAACTCCTGCGCCACCGCCTCGCTGGCGTCCTCGAGGACGGCCGGGTCGACGTCGAAGGGCACGAAGCGACGCAAGGTCCCCGCGTCCGTCAGCGCGCGGAGCAGCAGCCGTGTCTTCTCGGACGTGCCGCTGCCGAGCTCCACCAGCGTCTCGGCCCCGCTGACGCGTGCGATCTCACCCACGTGGCCCTCGAGGATCGAGCGCTCGGTGCGCGTCGGGTAGTACTCGGCCAGCCGCGTGATCTCGTCGAAGAGCGCGCTTCCGCGTGCGTCGTAGAAGTACTTCGGTGGCAGGGTGCGCGGTCGTTGCGTGAGGCCCTGGCGGACGTCGGCCGCCATCTGCGCCGCGAGGGCGGCCGGGTCGAGGTGGACGTCAAGGTCGGCGGTCGGCATCAGCGCTCCAGTTCGGTCACGGTGACCCCGGACGAGGTCACCTCGATCAGGTGGCGGTCGGGTACGTCGACCCAACGCGGGTCGTCGTCGTAGGGCTCGCTGGCGACCACCACACCGTCCGGGTCGACCAGATAGCTGAGGGGGTCCCCCCACGAGACTCCGGTGACGCGGTCGCCGTCGGTCAGCAGCACGTTGAGGTAGGCGCCCGGATCGGCCGAGGCCACCCTGCTGATGGTCTCGGCCACCCGGTCCGGACCCTCGGCGAAGACGTGGGCGGCCAACAGGGCGGAGTCGCAGACCGACTCGGCGTCGTGGCGTGCGGGGAGAGCGCTGCGGTCGACCCTGCCGTTGTGCGAGAGCAGCCAGTGACCGTCGGTGAAGGGTGCCGCGGCGCTCTCGTCCATGGGCATGCCGGGGGTCGCCGACCGGACCGCCGCCAGGACGGCTCCTGACCTCAGGACGGGCGCCACCGACGCGAAGGACGCATCGCCCCACAGTGGCCTCGCCGAGCGCCAGCGGACCGGCGTCGGCTGGCCGTCGACGTAGAGGCCGACCCCCCATCCGTCCGCGTTCATCAGGCCGCGCTGCTGGCGGCGGGGCGCGTAGGACTGGTGCTCCAGGCCGAACTCCGGGTCGAGCACCAGGGAGGACACGGTCCGCGGCTGTCCCAGCCACGCCAGGTGCCTACACATCCCAGGCCAGTCGCAGGCCGCTGAAGATCTGGCGGCGGACGGGCAGGTCCCAGTTGCGGAACGACGGGCGGATCGCCGCGCCACGGCCGACCGCCCAGGAACCGCCTCGCAGCACCTTGTAGTCGCCGCCGAAGAAGGGCGCGCTGTAGTCGGCGTACAGCATGGTCTCGAACCCCGACCACGGCTCGAGACCGGACGAGGTCCACTCCCAGACGTCACCGATCATCTGCTCCACGCCGTAGGCCGAGGCACCCTGCTCGTAGGCGCCCACCGGCGCCGGACGCAACGCCGCCCCACCGAGGTTGGCCAGCTCCTCGCTCCACGCGGCGTCGCCCCAGGGCATGCGCCGTCGACGGTGGGTCACCGGGTCCCAGGCGCAGGCCTTCTCCCACTCCTGCTCGGTCGGGAGCCGGGCGCCGGCCCACGCCGCGTAGGCCTCGGCCTCGAAGAAGCACACGTGCTGGACCGGCTCGTCGGCCGGGATCTCCTCGTGGTGGCCGAACCGGCGGCGCGACCCGTCAGCCGACCAGAACAGCGGGCGTTCGAGACCGGCCTCGACCCGGTGTCGCCAGCCACGCGTCGACCACCACTGCGACTGGTCGTAGCCGCCGGCTTCGATGAACACCTGCCACTCCCCGTTGCTGACCGGCACCCGGGCGATCGCGAAGGCGGGGAGGTCGACCGTGTGGGCCGGGCGCTCGTTGTCCAGCGACCAGGGCTCGTCCTCGAGGTCGACCCCCAGGGTGAAGGGACCTGCCGGCACGAGCACGGAGCCGCCTGGGAGGACCCGGCCACGCGGAAGAGGAGCGCCGGCGCCGAGCAGCGGCGCGCCGTCGCGGAGCTGATGGGTCGCCATCATGGTCTCGACGTGCTGCTGCTCGTGCTGCTCGACCATCACGTAGGGGAACAGCTGCTCCGGTGTCGACTCCTCGACCCTGTCCAGACCGTCGAAGACCCGGGAGCGGACCTCGGAGATGAAGCGCCGCGCCTCCCCGGGGGGGAGCAGCGGCAGCCCGACCCGCGTCGCGCGAGGATGCTCGAAGGCGTCGTAGAGCTGCTCGATCCTGCACGTGAGCAGTCCCTGGGCGGCGGCGTCCCCGCCCCTCAGCAGCCACAGGTCCTCCTGCTGACCGATGTGCGCGAGGTCCCAGACCAGCGGGCTCATCAGCGGGCTGTGCTGCGAGGTCAGCTCGATCTCGTCGAGGTCGGTCAGCGCCAGGGTGCGGGAGCGGGCGTCCTCGAGTCCGCGGGCGATCTGCTCACGCATGCGCTTCCTCCTCGAGTACGGCGACCGGGCTGGTCGCCTCGACGTGGCGGCGCAGCTCCCCGCTCGGGGTGCGACCGGACGCGATCAGCTCGACGAAGGCCTCGACCTCGGCCCGCAGACCCACGGGACACCGGCGCGCGGCGACGTCGAGGCAGGTGCTCACGGCGCGGCGGAGGGCAGCGTCCCCGAGCCCGTCACGGGCCGCCGACTCCCAGTCCTCCGAGACCGGGGCGCACGCCTCCGCGGCCACGGCAGCGGCGACCGGGTCGTCCGCGAGCGTGGCCGTGAGGGCAGCGACGGCCGGCCACCACCGGTCGGGCATGGCGTCGAGACAACGGATCTCGAGGTAGCCGCGCGGGCGGATCGGCGGGAAGAGCGTGGTCAGGTGGTAGTCGAGGTCGGCGAGGGTCGGCCGGCGGTCGAAGGGAGCCCGACCCCGGAGCCAGTCCTCGAAGGACACCCGGGCGGTCACCGCGTGCAGCTGGTCGCCCTCACGCAGCAGCATCACGGGCGCGGTCAACGCGTAGTCCGCCCACGCCCCGGTCGGCTCACCCCGGGAGACCGGGTCGCTCCGGCCGTGGTCGATGCCCTGCCAGGTGCCCTGCCGCATCGAGTGCCAGCCGGAGCTCTCGCCACCCAGGTAGGGGGAGGTCGAGGAGATGGCCACCAGCACCGGGACCAGTGAGCGGATCAGCGCCATCCGGTCGTTCCACCCCGTGGCGGGACCGGCGTCGAGGTTGACCTGAAGCGCTGCGGTGGCCGACATCATCGCCTGGCCGGAGCCGGCGCAGCCGAGGGCGTCGAAGTGCTGCTCCATCGCGAGGTAGCGGGCGCCGGGGTTGACGCGTTCGACCGGTCGGGCGAGGTCCGCGCCGAGCGGGGCTGCGCCGAAGCCGGCCTCGGCGAGCCGGGCCTTGAGGGCCTCCCGGTCCGACCGGAGGTGGGAGACCGAGGCCACCACGTCCTCGGCGGGCGGCGTCGACAGCTCGATCTGCCCACCCGGCTCGAGCGTCACCAGGCTGCCTGACGGGAGCGGGCCGGCAGCGAGCGCCAGCTCCTGGACCTGGGCCCAGCGAGGACGACGCCCCGGCTCGGCGAGGTCGACGAGGTGGAACTCGAGCTCGAGGCCCACACGTCCCCCGTCGTCGGCACTCAGGGCTGCCTCGGCCACGTGCCGACGTGCCGCCTCGACGGCGTCGGCACCGCTGGCGAGTGGGTCGTCGAGCTGGTTGTCCTGAATCGTGCTGGAACTCAGACGCACTGCGGTCACCCCTCCAGGTCCGGACCGGTCACGTTCGTGACCGCGGGTCGGTGCGGGGCGACCGCCTGTTTCGGGCCGTCCTCGTGTACTACGAGACAGTCTTGCAAACGGCACCGACAAGACCAAGGCACGTCACCCAGGGAGGCAGTTGCTCACCTGCTCGTCAGGGCCCGGCACAGCCGTTCGAGGTCGTCGGTGGTGAGGTCCACGTGGGGGCTGAGACGCAGCATCGGCTGACCCGGTGAGTCCTCCATCTCCCTCGGAGCACGCCACGGCTGGCACACGGTGGTCACGATCGCGTGCTCCCCCAGCAACCGGGCCGCTGACTCGGCGACGTCCTGACCAGCTGTGGGCACGAGGGAGGTGATGGCTGCGGCCGGGGACTCCGGTCGGACCACCCGCCACCCGCTCACGGACGCGATGGCCTCGCGGGTGAGCCGGCCCACCTCTGCCAGCCGCTGGGTGACGCGGTCGGGTCCCGCCGCGACGTACTCACCCACCGCCACCCCGAGCCCCACCCGGCCGGCGACGTGAGCCTCGAAGGACTCGAGGTGCTGCACGAGCGGCAGGCCCGGCAGCTTGGCCAGACGGCGTACCCGGAGGGACTCGCGACGGGCCGGTGCCACGGTCAGCATCCCGACTCCGCGTGGTCCGGTCAGCCACTTCCGGCTGGTGGCGAACACGGCGTCGGCAGCGGTGACGGGCACATGACCCAGGCTCTGCGCGGCATCCACCCAGACCGGGACACCGTGCACCCCGGCCAGGGCCACCACGTCCTCGGTGGGCTGCAGGAGACCGCGGTGCGCCGCGACCTGGTCGACCAGCAGCACGTCGGGCGGGTCCTCGCGAAGCCTGATCGCGAGGCGCTCCAGGTCGAGGACTCCGTGGTCGTCGACGTCCAGCGACACGGGGGTCAGGCCACCGTGCTCCAGGATCTCGAGGTTGGGCCCCCACTCAGAGGTCGCGACGCCGATGCGCGCCCCCTGGGACAGCGGCCAGGCGTCGACGAGCGCCACGAGCGCAGCGGCGGCGCTCTCCACGAAGGCGAGGCCGTCCGGGTCGCTGCCCATGAGAGCCGCGAGGTCGCGACGCAGGGCCTCGAGCGACCCAGCAGCCCGTGCCTCGGCGACATAACCCCCCACCTCGGCCTCCAGGAGCGCATGTCCCGCGACCGCTCGCAAGGTCGCCGTCGACGACCGCCCCGCCGCCGCGGTGTCGAGGTGCAGCACCGAGGAAGGGGGCCGGGCGGCCCCCCAGTCCGCCCAGTCCTCGACGCGTGGTCCCGACGAGTCGTCTGCACTCATGTCCGGGAGGGTAACGGGCGCCTGTCCCCTCGCCTCGGCGGCCGAGCGACGACTGCTCGAAGACGATGCCGCCCGGCAGGGGGTGTCAGTGGTCACACCCGGACTAAAGGGACGCATCTGGCCGTTCCCCTAGAACAACCCTAGGAGAACTGAACCCATGCATTCACTGCTCGACCTCAAGCTGGCCACTGCCATCCATCACGACCGCGCAGCCGCAGCCGCGGCACAGGGTCAGCGGGTCGCTCGCCCGGCCCGTACCCCCCGCACCAGCCGCAGCGAGCGTCGCGCTGCCAGGGCCGCTCTGCCGCGCTGACCGCGCGAGGTCCAGGTCCAGCCGCCAGGCCGCCTGCCGCGGTGGTGGTGTCGCCCGTGACCAGGCTGGCACCTGCCCGGCTTCACGGGGTCCACTCCGCGAACCACCGGAAAAGTGGCAGCGTCCGGAGGGTTGAAACTCCCTTCACCCGGGCAGAACAATGCGGACAGCCTGTCCCTCCATGCGGACAGCGCTGCAGCATGAAACGACGCATCACCATCGAGACCACGGCCTTCAGTTCACGTCTCCACTGTTCGTGACGTGGGTGCCTCGGTCTCGTTGGCGCACAAGTCGGGGTTGCCCACCTCGACGGGGGAATGGAGACACCACCATGCGCGACGAACCAGCCGGTTGGTACCGAGATCCGTGCCGACCGAACCTGCACCGCTACTGGAACGGCGAGAGGTGGACCGAGCTCGTGGGGGAACACCTCGACCCGCGGCGGTTCCGCGGAGTCGATCACTACAATTTCGCCTCCCAAAACCACCCCTGAGACCACTTCGTGGTGCACGCTGAACGGGTGGCCCTGGAGAATCTCGCAGAACAGCTCGCGGCCGCCGCCCGTGACCTGCGCTCGGTGGACGTCGAGCACACCCTCGAGAAGGCCGTCGCCCTGGCGGTCGAGATCATCGAGGGCTGTGACGGGTCAGGAGTCACCCTGGTGACGCGCGGCGGCCCGCTCACGACACCTGTCTCCACCGCCCCCTGGGTCACCCGGGGCGACGAGCTGCAGTACGAGCTGCAGGAGGGGCCCTGCATGGACGCCGTGTGGGACCACGAGGTCATCACCAGTCGCGACCTCGCGCACGAGGCGCGGTGGCCGACCTGGGGACCCCAGGTGGTCCAGGAGCTCGGCGTTCGCAGCATGCTCTGCATCCAGCTCCTCGCCGACCGGGACACCGTCGGTGCGCTGAACATGTACTCGCGGCGGGTGGGGGCCTTCGACGACAGGAGTGCCCGCTACGAGGGACAGGCCCTCGCCGCTCACGTCGCGGTCGCCCTGGCTACCGCGCAGGAGATCGAGCAGCTCAATCTCGCCATGGAGAGCCGCACGGTCATCGGACAGGCCGAGGGCATCCTGATGGAGCGGTTCGACATCAACGCTGCCCAGGCCTTCGAGGTGCTCAAACGCGTCTCCTCGCACTCGAACGTCAAGCTCCACCAAGTCGCCTCCGAGCTCGTCCGCACCCGGGCCCTGCCAGGCCATCGGGGGCGCACCTGACCGGGCGCGCGGCGTCGCGTTCGGTCCGTGGCCCTCAGGCCGAGGGCCGCCGACGATCCCGTCGCCACCACCGCACCAGGGAGCCGTCGAGGTAGCACACGAGGAGGAAGAGTGCGGCGGCGCTCGCCAGGGACCAGAACCCGGCGACCCCGAAGATCGACATCAGCACCAGGCCGAGGCACACCACGGTGAGCATCTGCGCCACCCGGGCGCGCAACGGTGTGGTGCGTGGTCCTTCGGGCGAGCTCACCTCATCGAGGCTTCGGCGACGTCAGGATCACGAGCACGCTGGCAACGGGTGATCAGTCGAGGTAGTCGCGCAGGACCTGCGAGCGCGACGGGTGACGCAGCTTCGACATGGTCTTCGACTCGATCTGGCGGATCCGCTCACGCGTCACCCCGTAGACCTTGCCGATCTCGTCCAGGGTCTTGGGCTGGCCGTCGGTGAGACCGAATCGCATGGACACCACGCCGGCCTCACGCTCGGAGAGGGTGTCCAGCACGGCGTGCAGCTGCTCCTGGAGCAAGGTGAAGCTCACCGCGTCGGCCGGGACGATCGCCTCGGAGTCCTCGATCAGGTCGCCGAACTCGGAGTCACCGTCCTCACCGAGCGGGGTGTGCAGGGAGATCGGCTCGCGGCCGTACTTCTGCACCTCGATGACCTTCTCCGGGGTCATGTCGAGCTCCTTGGCGAGCTCTTCCGGAGTGGGCTCGCGACCGAGGTCCTGCAGCATCTGGCGCTGCACCCGGGCGAGCTTGTTGATGACCTCGACCATGTGCACCGGGATGCGGATGGTGCGTGCCTGGTCGGCCATGGCCCGGGTGATCGCCTGCCGGATCCACCACGTCGCGTAGGTCGAGAACTTGTAGCCCTTGGTGTAGTCGAACTTCTCGACCGCACGGATCAGGCCCAGGTTGCCCTCCTGGATCAGGTCGAGGAAGAGCATGCCGCGACCGGTGTAGCGCTTGGCCAGCGAGACCACGAGCCGCAGGTTGGCCTCGAGCAGGTGGTTCTTGGCGCGGCGGCCGTCCTCGGAGATCCAGGTCAGCTCGTCGAGGATCTTGGGGCTGACCTTGCCGCCCTTGTTGAGCTTCTCCTCCGAGAAGAGTCCGGCCTCGATGCGCTTGGCCAGCTCGACCTCCATCTCCGCGTTGAGGAGAGGCACCTTGCCGATCTGCTTGAGGTAGTCCTTGACGGGGTCCGCGGTCGCACCGGCGACCATGACCTGCTGCTCCGGCTCGTCGGTCTCGTCGGCGGCGGAGACGATGAAGGTGGCGTCCTTCTCGTCCTCCTTGATCGACGGATCAGCCTTGACGTCCTTCTCGAACTGCTCGTCCGGGACGTCGGCGAGGATCTTCTTGCCATCGGGACCCACCGCAGCGGCCGCAGCCTGGATCTGCTCGGCGGTCTTCGCTGCCGTGGCCTTCTTCGCGGGCGCCTTCTTGGCAGCCGCGCTCTTGGTGGCCGCACTGTGAGTGGCCGCGCTGTCAGTGGCCGGGGAAGCGGTCTTCTTGGCGGCCGCCTTCTTCGCGGTCGTGCTTGACGAACTCGAGGACACGAACTACCTCTCGGTTGTCGTTCAGGAACTTTTCAGGAAACTACGGGGGCGCGACAAGAGCCGTACCTGTCAACAGCCGCATGCATATTGTGGCACGCCCACCAAGGGTTCTCCGCGCCGGTTCATCCGCGCGCAGCCGCCTTCTTCTCCTTCTTGTAGGCCCGGACCTTGTTCAGGGAGGCCTCGTCGACCACATCCGCGACCGATCGATAGCCCTCGAGGCTGTAGTCGCCGACCGCGGACTCCCATCCCTCAGGGCGTACGTCGAGCTGCTTGGCCAGCAACGCGACGAAGATCTGGGCCTTCTGCCGCCCGAACCCGGGCAGCGAGGTCATCCGCTTGAGCAGGTCCCTGCCGTCCTCCGCCTCGGTCCAGATGCGCTCCGCGCGGCCGCCGTACTGGTCCGTCACGATCCGCGCGACGGCCTGGAGACGCTCGGCCATCGATCCCGGGAAGCGGTGGACAGCCGGGGGTTCGGCGCACAGCGACGCGAACTGCTCGGGGTCCGCCGCGGCGATGTCGGCGGGCTCGAGGTTCCCGAACCGCTCGAGCACCTTGGCCGGCCCGGCGAAGGCCCGCTCCATCGGGAACTGCTGGTCCAGGAGCATCCCGCACAGCAGGGCGAACGGCGAGTCGGTGAGCACCTGGTCGGCGACCTCGTCACCGGTGATGTGGATGGCCATCCAGCCATCATGCCAAGGGGGTCGACGCGGGGCGAGCCAGCGCCCTGTGGAGGACGGATCGTCTTGTCACTGCCCAGAGGCAGGGTGTGGACCATGGAGTCCTCGCACGATCCCTGTCTCAGCGCCGCTGTCCGGGCCGAGCTGCGTGCGTTCGCCGTCGCGGCGGGCACCCGACGCTCGTTGCCCACCACCTGCCACATCGGGCATCCCGGCGGAGAGCACTCGAGCTGGGTCCAGGGCGGGGGCGCCGAGGCACCCGGCCTGCAGGCCGATCTGGTGGAACGCGCCATCGACGGGCTGGTGCTGACCGACGGCGCCTGCGGGTGGCTCACCCGGGGAGGTGAGCTGGACCTCGCGGACGCCGACGCCGAGTGGTTCGCGGCCGCCCGGTGCGGCTTCGCCCGTCACGGCCTGTCCCTGCCTGCCTTCTTCGTGCTCAACCGGACGGGGTGGGTCGACCTCGTGACGGGCGAACGCCGCACCTGGACACGCCTGCGCCAGTCCCGCCACTCCCCCGGCCCCGGTTGAGCGAGGTTCAGAGCGGCCAGGTGTGGACCGGGTCGTTGGTGTGCATCAGCTGGCGGTACTCCTGCAGCACCAGTCGCAGCGCCTCGTGACGATCGGTCCCGGCCTCTTCGAGAGAGGTCACCCGGTCGATGTACCAGGAGGCTCCGTTGCGGTGCAGCACGCACCGCTGTTCGATGATCGAGAGCAGCCTGTCGGCCTCGTCCGGTTCGACCCCCCACCGGGCGAGCCCCTCGTGCGCGAGCGGCAGCAGTCGACGCAGGACCAGCTCGGTGGCATCGACCTCACCGATGCCGGGCCAGTAGACGCGGGCGTCGATGCCGTGCTGCGCTGCGACGTGGAAGTTCTCCTCAGCCGCCGAGAACGACATCCGCGACCACAGTGGGCGATCGTCCTCGGCCAGCGCGCGGGTCAGCCCGAAGTAGAAGGCTGCGTTGGCCATCGTGTCGACCACTGAGGGCCCGGCGGCCAGCACCCGGTTCTCCACCCGCAGGTGCGGGACCCCGTCCTTGACGTCGTACACGGGTCGGTTCCAGCGGTAGATGGTGCCGTTGTGCAGCTTGAGCTCGGACAACGACGGCGTACCACCGCTCTCGAGCACCTGCAGCGGGTCCTCGTCGTCGGTGATCGGGAGCAGCGCCGGGAAGTAGCGCACGTTCTCCTCGAACAGGTCGAAGATCGTGGTGATCCAACGCTCGCCGAACCACACGCGCGGGCGGACCCCCTGCTCCTTGAGCTCCTCGCTGCGCGTGTCGGTGGCCTGCTCGAACAGCGGGATGCGGGTCTCCTGCCACAGCTGCTTGTCCAACAGGTACGGCGAGTTGGCACCCACGGCCAGCTGGATGCCGGCGATCGCCTGCGAGGCGTTCCAGTAGGCCGCGAAGTTCTCCGGGCTCACCTGGGTGTGCAGCTGGGTGCTCGTGCAGGCGGCCTCCGGCATGATCGAGTCCGAGGTGGTGCGCAGCCGCTCGGCTCCCTGGATGTCGATGACGAGGTCCTCGCCGCGGGCCGCGAGGATCTGGTCGCTGAGCAGCTTGTAGCGCGGGTTGGGACTGATCTTCGACGGGCTCAGGTGGCCGTCCTCGATGGTCGGGAGGATCCCGATCATCACCATGTGCGCGTGCACCTCGTTGGACTTGCTCTCCGCGCTGTTGAGGCTCGAACGCAGATCCTCCTCGAACCCGGTGACACCGCGCGCACCGAGCTGGCGGGGCAGGACGTTGATCTCCAGGTTGAACTGCGCCAGCTCGGTCTGGAAGTTCGGGTTGGCGATCGCCTCCAGCGCCTCCGCGCTCTTCAGGGAGGGACGGCCGTCGTCGTCGACGAGGTTGAACTCGATCTCCATGCCCGTCATGGGGTCCTCGATGTCGAACCGCGACTCGCGAAGCATCCGGGCGAAGACGTCAAGGCAGCGACGAACCTTCTCGCGGTGGCGCGTGCGGTCAGCCCGACTGAACTCCTGCAGGTCGACTTCTTCTCCCATGGAGGAAGACTAGTGGTGGGAACGGTGGTGTCACGAGGCCCGACCGTCGCGGCCGCTCATCGGGACCTGGCCGGCGGTGCGCGACAGCTCGACCTCGCTGATCTGCTTCCACGCGCTCGGCGGCACGGCCCGCATGAGCAGCTCGGCCACGCGGTGCGCCATGGAGAAGTCCGGGTCGACCTCGAGGCACCGGTCGATGGCACACCAGGCCAACGCACCGTCCCCGTGCTGCCAGGCGGCGAACGCCAGCAGCGAGGAGGCGCCCGGCAGGAGGTCCCGCGGGGAGCGACGCACGAGCTCGCGCCAGAGGTCGACGTGGAGCGAGGAGTTCTCCCGGTTGATCTCGGCCCAGGCAGCGTTGCGGGTCGGCAGGAGCGAGGCCAGCACCAGCAGCCGCCCGGCGTCGGCGGCCCCCAGCGAGGCGCGGTGCTCGTGCCGGCTCGGGAGACGCCGCCGCAACCAGCCGGCCTCGGACCGCAGGAAGCCGCGGGGCGACTGCTCCGACTCCCCGGAGGAGGTCACCAGACCGGCGAACCGGGTGGCTGCGAGCGCCACCGCGACGGCGTCGTCCTCGTCGGTCCCCACGAGGGTGTCGGCCAGCTCCTCCCGGTCGCGGTGCACCACGTGTCCCTGGAAGACGCGCTGAGCGGTGAACGGATGGGT
Source organism: uncultured Actinomycetota bacterium (assembly GCA_963843775.1). Lineage (GTDB taxonomy): Bacteria > Actinomycetota > Actinomycetes > Propionibacteriales > Nocardioidaceae > Marmoricola. The sequence continues at coordinate 392,023 of CAWJLT010000008.1, read as the reverse complement.
CTCGAGCTCGTACGCCGTGCCGGGCGACCCGTCCTCGGGCACCGTGTGCCAGTGGCCGTCGTCGACCCGGAGCATCTCGATGACATCGACGTCCCGGTCCAGCAGGCGACCGACCAGCAGCTCCCCCTGGGACAGTGCGACCTCGACGTCCTCGGTGTAGAGCAGGACCGCCGCCCGGCGTACGCGGTTGGCGAGGACGGCGTCGACGAGCACCTCGGCCACCGCCTCCTGCTCGGCGGCGGCCACGGGAAGGTCGACGCGGGCGTGGAAGGCGCCGCCGGGCGGCCCGAAGGTGAGCAGCACGACGGAGTCCTGGGGGTGGAAACCCAGCACCGCCGGCACCACTGCGACGAGGTCGGTGGGCGTGCGGGCCAGGAAGGTGGAGGGGTCGGGAGCGCCGGTGGTGGTCATGCGGCCCACCTTCGGAGCCCGGGCCCGTCGCGGCCACCCCGACAGTGCCGGTCTGTGGACATCGGCCCTCGGCCGGGTCGCTGTGGACGCGAGGTGGACGGCCGACCTCAGCAGGGACAGCACGCTGCACTGTCAGTGGGCCGTGGCACGATCACGACGTGCGTTCCGAGCCGACGATCCTGCACGTCGACCTCGATGCCTTCTTCGCCTCTGTGGAGCAGCGCGACAAGCCCTCCCTGCGAGGCAAGCCGGTGGTGGTCGGCGGCGTCGGTGGCCGCGGCGTGGTGGCCACCGCGTCCTACGAGGCGCGTGCGTTCGGCGTGCACTCGGCCATGACGACCGCCGAGGCCCGGCGGCGGTGTCCCAACGCGGCGTTCCTCTCGGGTCGCTTCCACGCCTACCGTGACGCGAGCCGTGCGGTGATGGAGCTCCTGCGCTCCATCAGCCCGCTGGTCGAGCCGTTGTCGCTCGACGAGGCGTTCGTCGACCTCGTGGCCGCCGACCTCCCCGATCTCTCCGTCACCTCGGTCAGCGCCCTGGGTCGCGAGCTCAAGGACCGTGTCCACGAGGTGACCGGTGGAGTCAGCGGGTCGGTGGGCATCGGCACCTCCAAGCTGATCGCGAAGATCGCGAGCGACCTCGACAAGCCCGACGGACTGGTCGTGGTCGCACCCGGCATGGAGCAGGACCTGCTCCGGCCGATGCAGGTGACGGTGATCCCGGGCGTCGGGCCCGCCACGGCCGAGCGTCTGCGCAGGGTCGGCGTCCACACCGTCGAGGAGCTCGAACAGCTCACCGAGGAGGAGCTGGTGCGGCTGCTCGGCAAGGCCCACGGCTCGGGGCTGTACGCCCTCGCCCGGGCCAGGGACGACCGGTCCGTGGAACCGGAGCGGGAGACGAAGTCGGTCAGCGTCGAGGACACCTACGAGACCGACCACGTCGACAGGAGGCTGCTCGAGGCCCTGCTGGACCGCCAGGCGGCCAAGGTCACCGAGCGACTCCGCAAGGCGCGGATCTCCGGCCGAACGGTCTCGATCAAGGTCCGGCTGCACGACTTCTCCACCGTCAGCCGATCGGCCACCTTGTCCGCACCTTCCGACGACGTCCGGCAGATCGCCCGCGTGGCCAGGCGCCTGTTCGCCGAGCTCGACGTCTCGGGCGGCGTACGCCTGCTCGGTGTGGGTGTCTCCGGCCTCGCCGACTGGATCCAGGAGGACCTCTTCGCCGACGACGAGGAGCCCGAGGACGTGGTCCCCGACGAGGCGACCGAGGCGGCCATCGCGGCCGCCTCGCGCCGCCGCGGCTGGGCCCCGGGGATGGACGTGGTCCACGAGACTCACGGCCACGGCTGGGTCTGGGGGTCGGGCCGTGGGGTGGTCACGGTCCGTTTCGAGACCGCCCACACCGACCCGGGGCGCGTGCTGAGCTTCTCCACCACCGACCCGGAGCTGAGACCGTTCACTCCACCCGAGGAGTGAATCGGGCGACCTGTGCGTCGCACTGACCGGTCCGTTCGGCCCACCGAGCGCCGACCTCGCTGAGAAGTGCCTGAGAAGTCGCGTGAGAGGCAACTTCGCGGGGTACGGGCACGTCGTAAGGGATGAGGGGCCACGACGTGGCTCCCACGGAGCGCAGGCGGGAATCTCGCACCTTCGCGAAGTGTTGGGTCAAGCAGGACCAGCGACATCGGTCCACCTGTAGGAAGGGAAGGCCGCCATGACCACCACCACGACCACACGCAACGATCGCGAGATCGAAGGACGCGACAGCGTCGGTCTCTACCTCGACGAGATCGCGCGGACACCACTGCTGGACGCCGCGACCGAGGTCGAGCTCTCCAAGACCATCGAGGCCGGCCTCTTCGCCGCCAAGCTCATCGAGGAAGGCCGGGTCGGCCGCCGCAAGGGTGGCGCGCCGAAGTTCGCGACCGAGGACGAGCTTCGCTGGATGGTCGAGGAGGGCGAGCGCGCCATGCAGCGCTTCATCAACGCCAACCTTCGTCTCGTGGTGTCGATCGCCCGCAAGTACGGCCGCAGCCAGATGCCGATGCTCGACCTGATCCAGGAGGGCAACACCGGCCTGATCCGCGCGGTCGAGAAGTTCGACTACGCCAAGGGCTACAAGTTCTCCACCTACGCCACCTGGTGGGTGCGCCAGGCGATCACGCGTGGCATCGCCCAGCAGGCCCGCGTGGTGCGCCTGCCCGTGCACGTCGTCGAGGAGCTCAACCAGGTGGGTTCGGCCCGCCGCACGCTCGAGCGCCAGCTGGGCCGGGACCCCGACCCCGAGGAGATCGCCGCCGAGCTCGACATGGACATCGAGCGAGTGCTCGACCTCATGTCCTGGGGCCGCGACCACGTCAGCCTCGACACGCCGATCGACGAGGACGGTGACACCTCGCTCGGTGACCTGATCGCCCAGGAGAGCTCGCCGGGACCCGACCTGACCGTGCTCGACACCGAGTCCCGCGACCGGCTCAACTCCCTGGTCGGCCTGTTGGACGACCGGTCTGCCGACATCGTCCGGTCGCGCTACGGCCTCGTCGACGGTCGTCAGCACAAGCTGGCCGACATCGGCGCCCGCCACGGCATCTCGGCGGAGCGGGTCCGTCAGCTCGAGCGCGAGGCGATCGCCAAGCTGCGGCGCTTGGCCGACCCCGACCTGGCTGCCTGAGCCCAGGGTCCCACCGCTCGGCGGTGCGGAGCCCGACTGTGCACTCAGTCGCTCCGCGAACCCGCCGAGACCACGTCCGCGAAGACCTCCGCCACCTGGGTGCGGAGGTCTTCGCGCGTTCCGGTGTTCTCGATGACATGGGTGGCGATGGCAAGGCGGTCCTCGCGGGTGGCCTGGGCTGCGATCCGTGACCGCGCGTCCTCCTCCGTCCAGCCGCGTTCCTCCAGCATCCGATGAAGCTGCACCTCCGGGGGCGCATCCACGACGATCACGGCCTCGAAGCTCCCCGCCCGGCCGCCCTCGGCCAGCAGCGGGATGTCGTGGACGACGACCGCGTCGTCGGGGGCCTGGCCCTCGAGCTCGACGACGCGCTGGTGGACCAACGGGTGCACGATCGCCTCGAGCCGCGCGCGGGCCGATGCGTCGTTGAAGACGAGACGCCCCATGGCCGGCCGGTCCAGCTGCCCGTCGGGAGCAAGGACCCCGTCCCCGAACTCGGCCACGACCGCGTCGAGGCCGGGGGTCCCATGCTGCACCACTTCGCGCGCCAGCACGTCGGCGTCGATGATCACCGCACCGAGATCGGCCAGCATGGCGGCCACCGTGCTCTTGCCGGAGGCGACCCCACCTGTCAGTCCTACCCGCGTCGTCATGCGGGGATCATGCCAGCCCCACTCTGAGCCCAGCCCTGAGCCCCGGCGTCGGCTCAGCCCTGCTCGCCGACGGGCTCCTGGGTGGAGTCCTTCTGCTGCAGCCGGTCGATGTGCTCGGAGGCCTCGGCCTTGGTGAGGTCGGCAGGGATCTCCTCGCCTGCCTGGCGGGCGAGGTTGTCGAGGTAGCTGCGCTGCGGGCCGGTCATCGGCTCGTCGCCGGTGACCCACTGCTCGGGGTCGCGCGTGGCGCCCTGCTCCGGCTCGGCGCTGCCCAGGGTCTCGGTCGTGTCGGTCTCGGTCGATGCATTCTGTTCGCTCATGCGTTCGAAACTAGTCGGGCCCCAGGCGCCGTTCAAGGACCGGTGTCCGGGCTCTCCGGATCACCGTCCTGCTCCGGGCGCCGGAGGCGGCGCTGCAGCTTCTCGTGCTCCTCCCGCTCGCGGGCCATCTGGCTCTCGCGGTGGGCGCGACGCTGCTCCTCGGCGCGCTCACGCACCTGGCGCAGGAACTTCTCGTCGTCCCCGGAGTCGGTCGCCGCGGCGCGGCCCGGGCGGTCGTACTCCGGGAAGTCCGCGGTGGCCCGTTCGTACCTCGACCGGCTCGGCGCAAGGGCCATCACCAGCAGCCCGAACCCGAGGTCGAAGCGAATCATGGGCAGAGTGTGACCCACCCACCGGCTCCGCGTCCCCGGGTTCGGCTGAGAGGATCAGCCGATGGACGTGCGACACCTCCTCGCGACGGGCACGATCAGGTGGCTCGACCCGTCCGCCCTCCTCTCGGGAGCTGGCTGATGGGCTTCAGCCGGGCCGAGCTCGAGTCGTTCAGGGACGTCGAGGTCCCCGACCTCCTCGCCGACGACCTCCGGCTCCTGTTCGTCGGGATCAACCCGGGGCTGTGGACAGCGGCCGTCCAGACCCACTTCGCACACCCGGTGAACCGCTTCTACCCCGCCCTGCTGCGGGCAGGCATCCTCACCGAGCCGGTGGACCCCTCCGCCGGAATGACCGACCAGGACCGCCAGCGCTTCCGGGACCGGGGGCTCGGCATCACCAATCTCGCGCAGCGCGCCACGGCGAAGGCCTCGGAGCTGAGCCCTGCGGAGCTGCGTGCGGGCGGCGTCCGCCTCCGCGAGCTGGTGCGCGTCCGGTCTCCGCGGGTGGTCGCGATCGCCGGGATCACGGCGTACCGCCAGGCGTTCGGTCAGCCAAGGGCGACGCTCGGCCGACAGGACCAGCGGTTCGAGCGGGCCGAGCTGTGGGTGGTGCCCAACCCGAGCGGGCTGAACGCCCACGAGACCGTGGCCTCGCTCGCGCAGGCCTACGCGGCCCCGGCCCGGGCCGCCGGAATCCTCTGACCGGGCGACCGATCCCCTCGACACTCGCCTCGGAGACGGCCCGACCTCGCTCTCCGGCGTCAGCCGGCTGCTCCGCGGGTCGCCCACCACGGCTAGGCCCGCGACGCTCGCGGGCTGGACGTCGGACACGGAGACGCAGCGGAGCCCGGCCCCCGAGAGGGGACCGGGCTCCGCTGTTCCGAGCTACCGGACGGGTCAGGCGCCCCCGCCGGTCAGCTTCTCGCGCAGAGCCTGCAGCGCCTCGTCGGAGGCGAGCGAGCCACCCTCGGCCTCGCCACCCTCCTCAGCCACGGTCTCGCCGCCGCTGGAGTAGGACGTCGCCTCGCCGGCCTCGGCCTCGGCCTGCTTGGCCTCGACCTGCTGCTTGAGGTGCGCCTCCCAGCGCGCGTGCGCCTTGGCGTACTGGTCCTCCCAGACCTTGCGCTGGTCGTCGAAGCCCTCGAGCCACTCACCCGTGTCGGGGTCGAAGCCCTCGGGGTAGATGTAGTTGCCCTGCTCGTCGTAGGTCGCCGACATGCCGTAGAGGGTCGGGTCGAACTCCTCGCCCTCGACCGCGGTGGCGGTCTCGTTGGCCTGCTTGAGCGACAGCGAGATCCGTCGACGCTCGAGGTCGATGTCGATGATCTTGACCATCACGTCGTCGTTGACCTGGACGACCTGCTCGGGGATCTCCACGTGGCGCTCGGCCAGCTCGGAGATGTGCACCAGGCCCTCGATGCCCTCCTCGACACGGACGAACGAACCGAAGGGCACCAGCTTGGTGACCTTGCCCGGCACGATCTGGCCGATCTGGTGGGTGCGGGCGAAGTGCTGCCACGGGTCTTCCTGGGTCGCCTTCAGCGACAGGGAGACGCGCTCGCGCTCCATGTCGACGTCGAGCACCTCGACGGTGACCTCGTCGCCGACGGTGACGACCTCGCTCGGGTGGTCGATGTGCTTCCAGGACAGCTCCGAGACGTGCACCAGGCCGTCGACGCCACCGAGGTCCACGAAGGCACCGAAGTTGACGATCGAGGACACGACACCCTTGCGGATCTGGCCCTTCTGCAGCTGGGTGAGGAAACCGTGACGGACCTCGGACTGGGTCTGCTCGAGCCACGCACGACGCGAGAGCACGACGTTGTTGCGGTTCTTGTCGAGCTCGATGATCTTCGCCTCGAGCGTCTGGCCGACGTAGGGCTGCAGGTCGCGCACGCGGCGCATCTCCACCAGCGACGCGGGCAGGAAGCCGCGGAGGCCGATGTCCAGGATCAGGCCGCCCTTGACGACCTCGATGACGGTGCCCTCGACGACGCCGTCCTCTTCCTTGACCTGCTCGATCGTGCCCCAGGCGCGCTCGTACTGGGCGCGCTTCTTGGACAGGATCAGGCGGCCTTCCTTGTCCTCCTTCTGGAGAACCAGGGCCTCGACCTTGTCGCCGACCTCGACGACCTCGTTGGGGTCGACGTCGTGCTTGATCGAGAGCTCGCGCGAGGGGATGACACCCTCGGTCTTGTAGCCGATGTCCAGCAGGACCTCGTCGCGGTCGACCTTGACGATGGTGCCTTCGACGATGTCACCGTCGTTGAAGTACTTGATCGTCGCGTCGATGGCGGCGAGGAAGTCCTCCTCCGAACCGATGTCGTTGATCGCGACCTGCGGAGCGTCGGTAAGAGTGGGGGTGATTGTCATAGGGAGAGAGGAACCTTCGGATGGGTTAGGGAGTCGTGCGGGCACGCGCAGAAACCAGTTTCACCATCACGATTGTTGTTCGTTCGTCCATCACTGGACCGACAGCGAGCGAGAGGCTGCTACGTCTGAGACTCAGGCAGACTTCTGGCGCACCGAGAAGTCTATCCGCCCTCGCGCGTGAGCGTCCAACCGAGGGCGTTCGCAGGCACCGCTCAGGAGGCCACGACGAGTACGCCGGAGGGCTCGACCGCCACCTTGACCCGGTCGCCGGGACGCAGCTCCCTGGCCTCGGCACTCGACATCTGGGCCACGACGTCGACCCCGTCGGCGGTGTCGAGGTGGACGCGGGAGAACGGTCCCAGGAACTCCACCGAGGTGATCGTGGCATTGCCCTGGGGGTCGGCGCTCACCGTCACCGACTCCGGTCGCACCATCGCGGTCCCCTGACCGGAGGTGACCGAGCCCTTGAGGACCGGCACCCGGGAACCGAGCACGTGCGCCGTGTCCTGCGAGACCTCCGCCGCGAGGCGGTTGCTCAGCCCGACGAACTCGGCCACGAACGGGGTCGCCGGCCGGGTGTAGAGCTCGATGGGGGTGGCCAGCTGCTGCAGCCGGCCCTTGCCCATGACCCCGACCCGGTCGGCGATGGCCAGCGCCTCCTCCTGGTCGTGGGTGACGAAGAGGGTGGTCGTACCGACCTCCTGCTGGACCCGCCGGATCTCCTCACGCAGCTGGACCCGCACCTTGGCGTCGAGGGCCGAGAGCGGCTCGTCGAGCAGCAGGACGCTGGGCCTGATCGCCAGGGCTCGGGCCAGGGCCACGCGTTGCTGCTGGCCGCCGGAGAGCTGACTGGCGTACTTGTCCCGGTGCTGGCTCAGGCCCACCAGCTCGAGCATCTCCGAGGCGCGCGTGCGGCGCTCGGAGGCACCCTCGCCACGGAGCTTGAGGCCGAAGGCGACGTTGTCGAGCACGGTCAGGTGGGGAAACAGGCTGTAGGCCTGGAAGACCATCCCCATGTCGCGCTTGTTGGCCGACACCCCGGTCAGATCCTTGCCGCCGACCGAGACGCTCCCGGAGGTGGCCTCGTCGAGTCCTGCCAGGATCCGCAGAGCGGTGGTCTTCCCGCAGCCCGAGGGCCCGAGGAGCGCGACCATCTCCCCGGGCTCGATGTGCAGGGTGAGCCCGTCGAGCGCGCTCACGGAGCCGTAGACGCGGTGCAGGTCGGTGAGCTCCACCGCCAGACCGGCCTCGGTGCCGCGTGCGTGCTGGGTCGACGTCGTCATGCGTCTGCTCCTCGATGGGCGGGGACGGTGGGTGCGGGAGTGAGGAGCTCGGGCTCGTCGTCCTCGACGCCGGCCTTGCGGCCACGGGTGAACAACGACAGCAGCAACAGCAGCGCCATCCCGAAGAGCAGCACGGCCAGGGAGGCAGCCACCGAGGTCGGCCCGTCTGTCTTGCCGATCTGGACGATGACCACCTGGAGGTTCTCGAAGCCGCTCAGCGAGGCGATGGTGTACTCCCCGATCACGACCGCGATCGCGATGAAGGCCGCCGAGACGATGCCCGACCAGATGTTGGGCACGATCACCTGCAGGATCGTCTTGGTCCAGCCGGCTCCCAGCGACCTCGCCGCCTCGGAGAGCGTGCGCAGGTCGATCGCGGAGAGAGCGGCGTCGAGCGCCCGGTAGGCGTAGGGCAGCACCAAGACGGTGTAGACGAAGGTCAGGGTCAGCGTGGACTCGCCGAAGAAGTAGGTGACCCAGAGATAGACGTCGCGCAGCCCGACCACGATGACCAGGGCCGGGATCGTCAGCGGCAGCAGGCACAGGAACTCGACCATCCCCTTGGCCCACGGGACGCGCAGCCGCACCCAGATCATCGTCGGGACCAGGACCAGCAGCATCGCCGCCACGGTGCAGGCCGCGAGGGCCACCGAGGTCACGATCCCCCCGAAGAGCACGTCGTCCCCGACCAGGTTCCGCCAGGCGGCCAACGTGCGGGCACCACCACCGGTGGCGCGGGTGCTGAAGTCGGCCATCGCGTAGAGCGGGAAGAGGAAGAAGAGCGCGAACAGCAGGAACGCGACGATGCGCAGGACCCGGGTGGTCGGGGTAGGGCGGATCACTGCAACCACCGCGAGGTACGCCGCACCAGGACCGTGTAGGCGACCATGATCACGGCCACCACCACGACGGTCTCCAGGGCCAGCGCGAAGGCGAAGCCGGCCTGCCCCAGCACCACCTCGCTGGTCAGGGCCGCACGGATCAGCAGCGGGAGGATCGGGCTGCCCTGGCTGACCAGTGCTGCCGCGGTGGCGTAGGCGGCGAACGCGTTGGCGAAGAGCAGCAGCATCGAGCCGAGGAACGCCGGTCGCAGCAGCGGGATGGCCACCTCGCGCCAGTAGTCCCAGGTCGAGGCGCCCAGGCTGACCGCGGCCTCGCGCCACTGCTCACGCAGGCCCTCCAGCGCAGGCAGGAAGACGATCACCATCAGCGGGATCTGGAAGTAGGTGTAGACCAGGATCAAGCCCTTGAGGCTGTAGAGCCAGGTGGAGCCGCCCAGGTCCAGGCCGAGATGCGCCTTGGCCCAGACCGTGAACACCCCGGTGCCCCCGACGGTGGCGAGGAAGGCGAACGCGAGCGCCACTCCCCCGAACTGGGCCAGCACGCTGCACAGCGAGATCACGGTGCGCCGCAGCAGCGAGGTCGGCGGGCTGCTCACGATCAGGTAGGCCAGCAGCGCCCCGAGCACGGACCCGATCACCGCGGTGACGCCCGAGAGGACCACGCTGTTCCACAGGGCCCGCAGGGCGGTCGCGTCGCCGAGGGCGACGATCCGGTCGAACGAGAGCTGGCCGTCGAGATAGACCGACTGCACGATGACGGTCACGGTGGGGATCAGCAGGAAGATCCCCACGAGCGCCAGGAACGGCGCCAGCGGCAGGCTCTGACGCACCTGCCTCCCGACGCCGCCCTTGGCCATCTGCGAGCTCAGCCGATCGCCTTGGCCCAGTTGGCGGCGAGGTAGTCGGCTGCCTTCTTGGACTGCGCCTCGTCGACGACCACCGGGGTGCCCTGGACGGGCGGCAGGGCGTCGAACGCTGTCTTGTCGATCGTCCCCGCCGTGTCCATCGCGTCCGCGCGGACGGGCCGGGCGCCACCGGCGAGCCAGAGGTTCTGGCCCTCGTCGCTGTAGAGGAACTCCTCCCACAACCGGGCTGCCGCCGGGTGCACGGCGTCCTTGTTGATCGCCTGGAAGTAGTAGCCCGCGATCGGGTCACCGGGAGGAACGACCACCTTCCAGCTCTTCAGCTTCGCGGTCTCGCTGGCGTTGAGGTAGTCCCAGTCGATGACCACGGGGGTCTGGCCGGACTCGATGGTCGCCGCCGTCGGGTCGACGGGCAGGAAGTTGCCGGCCTGCTTCAGCTTCTTGAAGAACGCGACTCCGGGGGCGATGTCGTCGGCCGAGCCGCCGTTGGCCAGCGACGCCATCATCACCCCGGCGAACGCGGCGCCGGCCTGGGTCGGGTCACCGTTGAGGGCGACCTTGCCCTTGTAGTCGGACTTCAGGAGGTCCTCGACCGCGGCGATGTCCGGGACCTTGGAGGAGTCGTAGCCGATGGACATGTAGCCGCCGTAGTCGTTGACCCAGGCGCCGTTGGCGTCCTTGAACTGGTCGGGGATGTCACCGAAGGTCGCCACCTGGTAGGGCGCGAACATCGCGGTGTTGGCCAGCGCCACGGCCTGGCCGAGGTCGAAGACGTCGGGGGCGCTGCTCTTGCCCTTCTGCTGCTTGGCCGCGTTGATCTCGTCCTGGCTGGCTCCGTCGGGCTGGGCGGAGTTCACCTTGATGCCGTACTTGTCGGAGAAGGCCTTGATGATGTTGCCGTAGTTGGCCCAGTCCGGCGGCAGGGCGATGACGTTGAGCTCGCCCTCCTTCTTGGCCGCCTTGACCAGGCCGTCCATGCCACCGAAGTCGTCGGCTGAGGTGGCCTCGGAGGCCTTCGCGCCCGACTTGGTGGTGGCGTCGTCGCCCTCCTTCGCCGGCGGGGAGCAGGCGGCGAGCGCGAGGGTCAGGACGGAGGCTGTGGTGAGGGCGAGAAGCCGTGTCTTCTTCATGGGCGAACCTTCCGGTGTTCAGGTGGCGCAGCGAAGTCGCGATGGCTACCGCGGGGCGGCGCTCAGATGAAACGTAACCCCATGAAGCCGTTGCGGGCCGCAACGGAGTACCACGACCTCAGCGCGTCGCCAGGATCGCGATTCCGATTGCCCCGGTCGGTCACGATTTCGGCGCTGCCGCGTGCAGGTCGCCCGTCGCGGCCACCGCGGAGAGCAACGCCCTGGCCGCCACGATGACCTCGTTGTCCCCGGCTCGCGCGGCCAGGTCCACCAGCGCGAAGAGGTCCGCGGCGCGAGCGCGCTCCAGGAGGTCGTCCGGCGTCGGGGGCATGAAGGCGCGGTAGGCCTTCAGGACTGACTCCTCGAAGGCGGGTGCGCGGTCGAGACGGAGCAGGTTCCCGAGGTCGGAGTACGGCGACCCCGCGTGGGCGAACTCCCAGTCGAGGACGCCGGTCACCTCGAGGCTCACCGGGTCGACGAGCACGTTCTTGGAGTTGAGGTCGGCGTGCACCAGGCACACGCCGCGATCCTCGTCCAGGAGGTCCTGGGCGTCCTCCGCGACGCCGAGCAGTCCCTCCACGAGTCCTGCCCCGAGCCTGCCCTCGTGCCAGCGCACCCAGGCGGGCAGCTCTCGCAGGTGCTCGGGCAGCTCGTCGACGGCCAGCAGCCGGTCGGCGAAGATCCCGGCCCTGGGCTGGACCATGTGGCCCAGACGACCGAGGATCGTGCCGAGCTGGCTTCCCACCACCATCTGCTGCTGGGCGTCGAGACCGGGCAGCACGAGGTCGAGTCGTGCGCCGGGGAGCAGCGAGGTGACGAGCAGTCCGGGCAGGCCCGCCTCCAGGTCGCCGCGGCGTACCTCCAGCACGTCGGGCACCGGCAGCAGACCGCGCACCAGCTCCAGGACGGCCGCGTCGATCTCCGGGGCGAGGGGGCCCCGGAGGGCCGAACGACCGCCGTAGATCCGGACCACCGTCTCCTCCCCACCAGCACCGGCCAGGAAGGTCTCCCCGCTGTGGCCACCCTCGAGCGGACGCAGGAAGGTCGCGAAGTCGTCCATGCCCCGACCCTGTCATGCGCGGGCCGGGCGGCTAGCCTTCGCACGTGTCTGGAGTCCGACCCGAACGACGCCCCGTCGACGAGGCCGAGTCGCTGGTGGCCAACCGTGCCGACTGGGACGCCTATGCCGACGAGTACCAGTCGACCCACGGCGAGTACCTCGGCGACGCCGGGTTCCTGTGGGGACCCGAGGGCCTGCGCGAGGACGACGTCCTGGCCCTCGGGGACGTGGCCGGTCGAGCCGTGCTCGAGATCGGTTGCGGTGCCGGGCAGTGCTCGCGCTGGGTGCTGGCCCGTGGTGGCCGGCCGGTCGGGATCGACGTGTCCTACCGGCAGCTTCAGCACAGCCGCCGGATCGACGTGGAACACGGGGTCGTCGTACCCACCCTGTGTGCGTCTGCCGCGCAGATGCCGTTCGGGGACGACACCTTCGACGTCGTCTTCTCGGCCTTCGGCGCCCTGCAGTTCGTCGCCGACGCCCCGGCCCTGGTGGCAGACGTCGCGCGCGTGCTTCGACCGGGAGGGGTCTTCGCGTTCTCCATCACGCACCCGACGCGCTGGATGTTCCAGGACGACCCCACCGAGGAGGGGCTGGTGGCCTCACAGTCCTACTGGGACCGCACGCCCTACGTCGAGGTCGACGACCAGACCGGCGCCACGAGGTACGTCGAGCACCACCGCACCCTCGGCGACTGGGTGGGCACGCTCTCGCGTCATGGCTTCGTCATCGCCGACCTGCACGAGCCCGAGTGGCCGGCCGACCATGACCGCACCTGGGGCGGCTGGAGCCGGCTCCGCGGCATGCTGACGCCGGGTTCGGCCATCTTCGTGACGACGCTGACCGTGCCCTGACCCGTGCCTCAGACGTGGGCCGGCTTGCGCAGGGACACACCCGAGTCGGTCTCGTCGCCCTGACGACCCCTCAGGAGGAGCAGGGCACCGCCGATGAGGCACAGGAGGCCACCGATGATCCCGACCAGGGGGATCGTCGTGGTCAGCAGCGAGAGCGAGCCCATGTTGTCCTTGGCGTCGTCGACGTTGGTCTTGATCTGCGCGTCGGTGAAGGCGAGCTGGAGGTCCAGGACCGGGTCGCCGCTGGCCAGCGCCCGCTGCTGGTCGTCGACCTGGTTGATGATCGCCCCGGTCTTCGGCTCGATGTAGAGCTCCTTGACGTCGTCGTAGGTGCCGTCGACGCCGGCAGCGATCTCGATCGGGGCGCCGGTGAACTCCACCTTGTAGAGGTAGGTCTCGAGGTCGCGGACCTTGACGGTGCGGACGTACTTGGCGTCAACCGCCTTGCCCGCGGTGCCGTCCCAGTAGGGGTAGGTCTTCTTCTCGCTGTCGAAGGGCCACTTGTTGACGAGGCCCTCGTGCGGGACCGCGTCCGCCGGCAGGTACTTGCTCTTGTTGACCGAGAGCGCCGTCACGCGGTCGGTCGCGAAGACATCGGTGCTGGCCGAGATGAGACGCGCGTCGTTGCCGTCCACGCAGTCCGGGGGGTCATTGGTGTCGATGAGCAGGCACGAGCTGTTGGTGAAGGCGACCACGTCCCCGTCGGAGACCTTGGAGTCACTCTTGGTGATGCTGGTGGCCTTGACGGGGTTCGACTCCAGCTCGCCGGTCGCGACGTTCAGCTTGGCGGCCTCACCGCTGAGGTGGGTGACCGAGGTGACGTCGATCGGAGTCTTCTTGGCCACTCCCGGCGCCCACAGCAGGGCCACCAGACCAGCCACCAGCAGGAACCCTCCCAAGCCGAAAAGCACGGGAATCATTTTGCGCATGTCAGTCCCTCCCAGAACCTCGTCGCCGCACCGTAGCGCAAGAACGCGGGTCATGACAGCATCCGGTGCGCTTTGTTACCGACGGGTTCTGAGGGTCGGCCTGTGGCATAGTTCGCGGCCGAGGAGGCCGAGTGCGGCAGCGTGTGACAAGGGCCCATCGGGCGACCGTGGCCCCCGGCGGTTTCAACGAAACACCGCGCCTGATCATGGCAGCCGGGGGCCTGATGATCCTCGCGCAGATCGGCTTCCGGGCATGGGCGCTCTTCCCCAGCTGGTTCTACCTCGACGACTACAAGATGCTGCGGGACGCCCAGGACCACCGTGGGCTCGGCGACCTGTTCACCCCCTACAACGGCCACCTCATGCCCGGGGGTCGACTGCTCGTCCTCGTCGTCGAGTCCTCGGGCCAGCTGAACTGGGCGCTGGCCTGCACCCTGACCATCGCGCTGCAGGCCCTCGCCAGTGCTGCGGCCCTGTGGATGCTGATGACGCTGTTCGGCCTTCGATGGGGCATCCTCGGGCCGCTCGCCCTCTATCTTTTCTCCCCCATCACGCTGCCTGCTCTGATGTGGTGGACGGCGTGCCTGACCCAGATCACGATCCAGGCCGGGCTCTTCCTGGCCGTGGGCGCCTGGGTCCTCCACCTGCGAGGGGGCGGAAGGCGCTGGATCCTGGCCACGCTCTTCGGGGTTGCCTTCGGGCTCGCCTTCGACGTCAAGGGACTGCTCATCTTCCTTGTCCTTGCCTTCATCGCTCTGGCCTACTTCGCCACGGGCGGACCGGTCGCTCGAGCCAGCTTCGTCGCTGCTCGATACTGGCCGGCGACGCTCGTCGGCACCCTCACGGTGCTCGCGTACGTCGCCTACTACCTCACCCACGTCTCGCAGCCGTTTGAGACTCCGAGCCCGTCTCTGATCGGAGACCTCGCCTCCACCATGCTCGGTTCCGCCTTTCTCACCGGCGCAGTCGGTGGGCCGTGGCGCTGGTCGGCTCTCGCACCGCCGAACGCCTTCGCCGACCCGCCCGGCGCCGCCGTCCACGCGACGTGGGTCGTCGCCGCCCTGGTGGTGGCCTACTCGTTGCTGCGCCGTCGTCGGGCCCTGCGCGCCTGGTTGCTGCTGGCCGGCTACCTGGTCGTGCTTCTCGCGCTGCTCGTGTCCAGCCGCGGCCTGGAGTACGGAGCGCTCATCGGACTCGAGTACCGCTATCTCACCGATGCCACCTGCGTCCTGGCCCTGGCGATCGGTTTGGCTTTCATGCCGCTGCTCGGTGCCGTGGAGTCCAGCGAACAGCGCCGCGACCTGCTCCTGATCGAGGCGCGCGGACCCGTCGTCGCCACGGCCACCGCCATGGTGGTGACCTCGAGCCTGGTGAGCAGCGCGGTGTACGTGAACATCTGGCACACCCAGAACGCCAGTGACGGCTACGTGCATCGACTTGCAGCCGAGATGCGTGCCTACGGTGCTGTGGACCTCGCCGAGCAAGCCCTGCCCGAGGCGGTGATCCCTGGGATATTCGCGCCCGACAACAGCCTGAGCAACCTGGTTCCGCTCGTCTCGGACCGAGCCTCCTTCCCTGACACCTCGTCGCGGCTGATGGCGGTGACGCCAGATGGCGGGCTCACACCGGCCCTGATCAAGCCGGGTGTGCTGTCGCGACCAGGACCTCGGGACGACTGTGGCTGGCGGGTCACCGCTACCGGTCTGGACATCCCGCTGGATGGACGCGCTTTCCCATGGACCTGGTGGCTGCGGATCGGCTACCTCTCCAGCAACAGTTCCCGGGTGAGGATCACGGCTGGGGACGATCAGGTGCTCACACAGGTCGAACCCGGTGCTCGCAGTCTCTACGCACGCGTGAGCGGGACGTTCGACTCGATCCGGGTGGACGGACTCGATGCAGGCACCACGCTCTGCGTCGATACGATCGAGGTGGGCCAACCCGTCCCCGGAGGCAACTCATGAGCAGCGCCGAAGCCGCGTCGAGCCGGCTACAAGCCTCCAGCAAGTCCGGGCTGGAGCAGCGCCCCTTGTTCCCGGTGCTCGACACGTTGCGTGCCTTCGGGGCGCTGGGCGTCGTCACCACCCACGTCGCGTTCCAGTCCGGGGACTATGTGCGGCACGGCATCGTCGGCGCCCTGCTGTCCCGGCTGGACGTCGGGGTCGCCCTCTTCTTCGTACTGTCGGGGTTCCTGCTGTCCCGGCCCTACCTCGCCCGCGCAGCCGTGGGTGCGAGGCATCCCTCGACGGGGCGCTACTACTGGAAGCGTCTCGTGCGCATCTACCCGGTGTACGCCGTGACGGTCGTCCTGGCCCTGCTGCTCATCGGCGACAACGACTTCGGCGGCAGTGTCCTCGGATGGCTCCGGGCCCTCACCCTCAGTGACGTCTTCTTCACGGCCAGCCTGCCTCAGGGACTCACCCAGATGTGGAGCCTGGCAGTCGAGGTGACCTTCTACCTGGTCCTGCCCGTGTTGATGACTCTGCTGCTGGGCCGTCGGTCGGCGGTGCTCCCCCGGAGGATCTTCCCGATCGTGGTGGCCGGGGCCCTGTTCGGCTGCTGGTGGATCGTCGACCTCGCCGCTGTGACGGACCGGGTGACCAGCGGCAACCCGCTCCTGTGGTTGCCGGCCCAGCTGACCTGGTTCCTGGTGGGCATCGCCCTCGCGACCGCCCACGTCCTGCACCAGACGGGCTCGACGTCGCGAGTCCTGGGCGGGATCGTCATCCTCGCTCGGATGCCCGGCGTCTGCTGGACCTTGGCCGCCGGGCTGATCCTGGCTGCTGCCACACCCCTGGGCGGACCCACCCTGCTGCTCGTGGCCACTCCGACCCAGTCGGTCTTCAAGCACCTGGCCTACGCCGCGATCGCCGGTCTGGTCGTGCTCACCGGCCTGTTCACCTCACCGGGCAGTCGATACGCACGCCTGATGTCGGCGCCCTGGCTGCGCCACCTGGGGCAGATCTCGTTCAGCACGTTCTGCATCCACCTCCTGGTGCTCGACCTCGTGCGACGGATGCTCGGCCACCAGCTGTTCTCCGGCGACGGCCTCCAGCTGTGGCTGGTGACGGTGGCCCTGAGCCTCGTGGCCTCCGAGCTCCTCTACCGCTTGGTGGAGAAACCGGGCCTGCGGCTGAAGAACCTCGGCCGGGCCGAGGAGGCATCGCCGGCAAGCGCGCAGAGCGCTGCCACCGCAGCGACCACGAAGTAGTGCGGCCAGGCCAGGCCACCGGCCCACGCTCCCTCACCGCCCCAGGGACGCAGTGCGTAGGCGATCGCGGGCGGAAGCCCGAGCGCCCCGAACAGCCAGGGCGCGAGGGCTGACCAGCGCCGACGGACCACGGCCACGGCCACGAGCGTGACCGCGCCGACCGCGAGCCCGGGCCAGCCGGCGAGCAGTCCGGACACCAGCAGGCCGACACCGGCCAGCACCGGCGCCGGCCATGCACCGGGGGCCGAAGGAGCCGCCTCCTTGCCGCGCCACCACCGGAGCGGCAGGAGGGTCAGCAGCACCAGGAGCCCGAGGGCGAGGAACCCGGCGAGGAGAGCCCCTCGGTAGAAGCGGTCGGGGCCGAAGGTCAGGGCAACGGAGTCATCGCTCGGTCCCACTCGCCAGGCCTGCTGCCAGCCGTCGACCACGAGTGGCGCCAGGTCGGTGCCGCCCTGGCTCGCCTTCCACCCCGGGTTGGTGTTCTGGCGCAGGACCACCGAACCACCCCCGGTCACGGGCTGGACCGCGCGCTCGGAGGGGGCGAGGTTGCCGGACGACTTCAGGTCGGTCACAGCCGGGAGGAGCGGGCTCGTCGAGAGGACCAGCGATCGCGGCACCAGGAGGTCGGACCCGACGACGTCGACGTCGTTGGCTCCCGACCGCAGGCTCACCTGCGCCGATCCGCACAGCTTCGGTTCCACGCTCTCGCCGGCGGCCAGCTGCGCGAAGCTCACCTCAGCCGAGGTCTGCTGCAGCCGCCCGTCGACGCTGAGCGTGGGGCCCGACCCGCAGGGCAGGGCCACGGGTGCGGTGGGGATCGCCACCGGCAGGTAGGGCACGCCGGTCACCCGCAGCTCCGTGATGCCGATCGGGACGGGAGCAGAGAGCGAGTCGAAGCCGAGGCTCCGTGCAGGTTCGGAGTCGAGGACCCGCATCGTCAGCTGTCGCGTGCGGATGGCAGGGAAGGAGACCGTCCCGTCCTGGCGGATCCGCACCGTGCGCCGTCCGCCGGGCCAGGTCAGGGCGATCTCGGTCGGGGCCTGCGCGGACGTGTCGGCCGAGACGCTGACCTGCAGCCCGCTCACCCGCCGCAGGTCCACCCAGCTCAGGGTCAGCACAGGCTGCCGGTCGTCGGACTCGGCCGTCCAGGTCGTGCTGGTGTCACCGTCGACAGCGGCCAGCACCGAGCCACGGGGGTCGGGCGTGCCGGTCGAGCTCGCGCTCAGGTTCACCGGCTGGTCCTGGAACACGCGGCGGGCCAGAGCGGGCCCCTCGCGCAGGGTCGCCTCCATGCGTGCCGTGTAGGAGTCCCCCTCCGGGAGCTGCAGCCGACGGCGGAAATCGCCCTCCTCCTCGCTCGAGACGTCCCGGCCAGCCACACATCGGACGTCCCCGTCGATCTCGGCACAACCCCGCCGCGCGTCGGAGACCGACCGCAGGACGATCGCCTCCGGGCTGCCCCATCCGTCCGGGATGCTCGGCAGCCGAAGGACCCGCGAGACCTCGACGCCGGGCACGTCGACCTCGGCCAGCGTGAGTCGGTTCCCAGCGCGACCCGAGTCGTCGAGGATCCGCACCACCTTCGTGGCCGGGTCCTCGAGCGTGATGTCGCGGGTCGCACCGGCGCCGATGACGACCGAGTCGACCGACGCGTGATCGGTCTGCACCCGGATGACCTCGCGGTCGTCGGGTCCAGCCGTGACCCGGATCGTTCCGACCGGCTTCGGCGCCTCGAGGTCGAGCTGCCACCAGGACGCCTCGTTGGCCCGGTAGTTGGCCCTCCAGAACGTCTCCGGATGTTCGTCGATCGCGGCGTACGGCTGCTCGCCGCCCTGCTCCACGCCGAGGGCGGTGGCGTCGGACATCGACGAGGAGGCGGTCACATCCGCGGCCCCCGTGAAGAACGCGGTCGTCGACCAACGGTCGGGGTCGGGCAGGAGGTAGTCCCGCGCCGGGTTCGGCAGGCGCCGGGCCTGACCCGGCACCAGCGTCTCCGACGTCGCGTCGTGCACCCGTCCGAAGTTCCGTTCGACCGCACGCAGGCCGTCCGTGAGCACCACCGATCCCGGTCGGTCCTCGGGGGCCGTGTCACTGGCGAGCACGGTCGGCTCGTCGCCCAGGACGCCCAGGTCCGCGAGGTCGAGGAGGTCCTCGGGGCCACCCACGACAGTGGGAGGTGACGGCGTCTGCACGGCGTACCCCCGGGTGCCGCTCACCGCGAAGATCTCCACCGCTGGGTACTTGTTCTGCCAGCCGCTGTTGATCAGGATGCGTGTGCCTCGCCGGTTCAGGTGCGCCTCACCGCCGACATCGGGTCCGAAGCTGGCCACCCGCCGCAGACCGGGCGAGCCCTCGATCGCCTGGTGGACGAGCACCGGGTCCGGGATGTCGGGGACGCGCGCCAGGTCGTTGCGCACGACCAGGAAGCTCATCCCCGCGCGGCTGAGATACGTCGAGAGACCGGGCGACCCCTTCCCCTGCGCGAACCGAGCCTCGATCGCGTCGAGCATCCGGATGTTCCCGGGCGGCGTCAGGGGGACGGCGTTGCGGACCCCCCACCTGCTCCGGGCGAGGTACTGCATCGGCTCGTCCCGTGGCGAGCCCCAGACATAGGTGCCGAACGAGGAACCCGGCACCAGGAGCGCCTGTCCCTCCTCCGGGCTCTCGGCCAGCCAGTCGGCCGCCTCGGTCCAGTAGTCGGGCACCGAGAGCACCGCAGCCGCCGGGGTGATGCGACCGGTGAAGGCGGGCATGGACGCCGCGACCACGGCCACCACCGCGGTTCCCATCAGGATGCGAAGACTGGCGCGCCGTGCCTTCACCTCGAGAGCGGTCGCGCCAGCGCCGTCCTGGGCGCGCAGTCCGTGCCAGAGGAGGTCGACGGAGCACGCCAGCCCGAGCACCAGTGGCAGCCGCACGATGGGGTCGAACTTGTGGACGTTGCGCAGGGGCGCCAGCGCTCCGTCCAGCAGGGAGTTCAGCGTGGGCGCACCCCAACCCTGCACGTCACCGAGGTGCCCGGCCGTGACCATGAGCATGCCGACCACGACCCCGAGCCCCAGGAACAGTCGGTGCTGGTTGCGCGGGTGCAGCAGGCCGGCCAGCCCGAGCAGCAGCACCACCCCACTGAGGAGCGGCAGGTTGAACAGGCGGATGAGGTCGTTGCCACCACGCGAGGTGCGGTCGACGTAGGGAACCCAGTCGGAGGTGCCGCGCAGGGTGTCGAAGAGCGTGGTCGGGAAGGTCGTGTTGGCCGCCGACTCGATGAAGTCGAGGAAGGGCGGGCTGTAGGTGCCGAGGACGAAGAGCGGCACCAACCACCAGGCGGTGCCCACCAGCACGAACACCGGCCACCACGTCATCATGGAGCGGCGGCGCGGACCACGCGTCCGGGTGAGCAGCCAGAGCGCTCCCAGGGGGATCACCGCGAAGGTGGCCACGGCGTTGACGCCGCCCACCATGCTCACCGCCACGGCCGAGAACGCCGCCGCTCGTCTCGGGGAACCGCGCTGGCTCCCGATCACGAGAGGCAGCAGGACCCACGGGGCGAGCGCACTCGGCCAGGCCTCGATCGAGATCGGTCCGAGAACCGTGAGCATCCGCGGTGAGAGCGCGTAGGCCAGCCCGCCGAGGATGCAGGCAAGGTCCGAGCGGACTCCGAGCACCCGGGCCAGCCGCGCCGCACCCAGGAAGGCCACACAGATGACGAGGGAGAGCCACAACCGCTGCACGGCCCAGCCGGGCACGTCGAGCAGGTGGCCGACCCAGAAGAACGGGCCCATGGGCCACAGGTAGCCGTAGGCCTGGTTCTGCAGCTGGCCGCCAGCGGCCAGCGGGTCCCACAGGTGCATCGCACGCGAGAGGAACACCTCGGGTGCCACCGCGAGGTCGAACTTGGTGTCGGCCACGACGAAACCCGGGGTCTGCGCGAGCGCCAGGCCGGTGAGCGCGACGCAGGTCGCGACCAGGCGCAGCGCGCTCCGTAGCCGTCGTGCCCCGGTCTCCTGCCCGGTCTCCTGCCCGGTCTCCTCCCCCGGCTCGTCCTTCCCGCTCACCGCTTTCGCAGGACGATCACCAGGTTCCACGTCAGCACCTCCCGCACGAGGGGGACGTGCAGGAGCCACCGCGACCAGGAGGGGTTGTAGCGGGGGGTGAGCTCGACCACGTCGGCGCCGGTCTGGGAGCCCGCCCAGACGAGCCCCGCAGCGACCGTGACCGGGAACAGCGACTCACCGAACTTGTTCTTGGGCTCGTGGCCCTGGCGACGGCGGTAGCGGCGCCGGGCGCGGGCGCCACCGAGGTAGTGCCACGGCGCGGTCTCGTGGCCGCCCCACGGTCCGAACCAGGTCGTGTAGCTGATGAAGACGGTGCCGCCCGGTCGAGTGACCCGCACCATCTCCTCGGCCATCAGCCACGGGTCCCGCACGTGTTCCAGGACGTTGCTCGAGTAGCAGATGTCCAGTGCCCCGTCCCCGAACGGGAGCTGCATGCCGCTCCCGATGACGGTGCGCGTCGAGATCTCGCCGAGACCAGCCAGCTCCCCCACGTCGGCGTCGAGGGCGAAGTACGTCGTACCGGCACCCTCGAAGGCCGAACGGAAGTAGCCGGGCCCTCCGCCGACGTCCAGCATCGTCTGCCCCGCAAGGTCGACGTAGTGACCGAGCTGCCCGACGGAGTCCTCCGCGAGAGCGGTGTAGAAGCGCGCGGGATCCGGCTGCTCGTAGCGGAACTCGCGCAGCAACCGCACGGAGCGCCGGAGCGTCGCCCGCCAGCGGGAGGGACGAGCAGCGGGCGTGGGCACGCGGGCGACCATATCGCGGACAGCACGTGGCACTAGCGTGTCCGCCATGTCGGAACCGAGCGAGCTGGCGGGCAGGCACGTCGTCTTCCTCAGCTGGCGGGACACCCGCAACCCGGAGGGCGGCGGAGCCGAGCGCTACCTCGAGAAGATGGCGGCCGGTCTCGTCGAACGAGGCTGCCGCGTGACCATCTTCTGTGCGGCTCATGCGGCCGCTCCCCCCGACGAGCTGATCGACGGGGTCAGGTTCGTCAGGCGCGGGTCGAAGATGTCGGTCTACCCGGCCGGCATGGCCGCCCTTCGCCGGGGCGACCTCGGCCCCGCGGACGTCGTGGTGGACGTCCAGAACGGGCTGCCGTTCCTCTCCCGACTGGTCACCCGCGCCGAGGTGGTCGTCCTCGTGCACCACGTCCACCGTGAGCAGTGGCCGGTCGTCTACCCCGGTCTCACGGGAAGGGTGGGGTGGTGGATCGAGCGCCGCCTCGCGCCCTTGGTCTACCGACGCTCCCAGTACGTCGCCGTCTCCCGCGCGACTCGCGGCGAGCTGCAGGACCTGGGGGTGCGCGGCCCCCGGGTCGCCGTCGTGCACAACGGCACCGACCCGGCGAGAGCAGTGGCGACCCCGAGGTCCGGGACGCCGATGGTCGCCGTGGTCGGGCGGCTCGTGCCGCACAAGCAGGTCGAGCACGCCATCGACGCGGTGCTCGCCCTCCGGCCCCGGTTCCCGGACCTCACGCTGCACGTGGTGGGCAGCGGTTGGTGGGAGGGCAGGCTGCACGCGTACGCCGAGCAGCAGGGCGCTCTCGACTGCGTGGTCTTCGAGGGACACGTCGAGGAGCAGCG
This sequence comes from uncultured Actinomycetota bacterium, assembly GCA_963843775.1. Taxonomy (GTDB): domain Bacteria; phylum Actinomycetota; class Actinomycetes; order Propionibacteriales; family Nocardioidaceae; genus Marmoricola. The sequence continues at coordinate 369,451 of CAWJLT010000008.1, read as the reverse complement.
CAAGCACGAGATCTACGAGCAGGCGTGGGTGCTCGCGCTGCCCTCCCTCAAAGAGGGGTGGGGGCTCGTGGTCGGCGAGGCCGGGATGCACGGCGCCCCGGCCGTGGCCTACCGCAGCGCAGGCGGGACCCGTGAGTCCATCGAGGACGGAGTCTCGGGCGTGCTCGTCGACACCCCGGACCAGTTCACCGACGCGCTCGGCGAGCTGCTCTGCGACGACGTGTTGCGCTCACGTCTCGCGCAGGGCGCTCGGGCGATGAGCCACCAGTTCACCTGGCAGCACGCCCAGGAGTCCTTCGCCGTGGTGCTGCGCGAGGTGCTCGCCGGACGGAGGGTCGACAGCCAGGACCCGGAGGTCCCGTCGGCGCCCTGAGCGGGCGCGATGAACAGGCGCTCTGACGACGGGCTGGGAGTCAGGTCAGCCGTTGCTGCCGTAGTCGATGTTCACCGGCTGGGTGACGTCGGTCGGAGACGCGCCACTGGGGCTGGTCTGCGAGCTGACGAGGCCGACCACGGCGACAGAGGCGACGACGCCTCCGGCGATCAGGCTGCCGATAGTGGCAAGAATGGTTGTTCCCACGATTCAAGGCCCTCCCTGGACTCGGCGGTAACTGTAACAGCGGTTTCTACTTTCGCGTATCGAGACGGGAAACGCGCAGAAGGCGCCCTATTCCGGCCACGGTTCCCCCGACGAAGGCACCCAGGAAGAGCACCCACGCAAGGGTCATCGCGACCTTCCACCCCAGCGGCGCCGGAAGCCTCGCAGCGTCCTCCAGCGCCTGCACCTCCAGCTCGGAGCCGTCGTGCACCACCACTCCCGCGACCGCGGGTGCGGGCCCGGCCGTGCGCTCGGTCACGACGTAGGCGATCCCGAGGCTCGCCAGACCAGCACTCCGCTCCTCGGGAGTGCGCCGCTGGAGGACCGCAGCAGCGGCACGCGCACGAGGGTCCTCCCCCGCGACCCGCCGTCCGGAGACGAACAGGTCGTCACCCGCGACGAAGTCCGGCTCCAGGTAGCGCCCCACCGGGTCGAGGACCTTGTGGCCGTGGTTCCACCCTGGTTGTCGATAGCTGCTGAGCGGGAGCAGCAGGACGTCGCTCGGCGAGTGGGGCTCGTGGTCGTGGTCGGTCACCATCGCCTCCCGGGCACGGGCGTAGTCCGCCGGGAAGTCCGCGGCAACGAGCCGGCCGGACAGCCCCAGCGCCAGGTCGGGCATCACTGCGATCGGCACCAGCACCAGCGCCACAGCGATGGCCGGGCGAGCAGCCCTGACCACCGCACCCAGCAACCGGGCCGCACCGTGCCCGGCCGTGACGACCACCAGCGGGGCACACAGCGCAAGCAGGCGCGAACCGTCCCGGAGCACACCGGCACCAGGCACGTGGGCCACCAGCCAGGCCATCTGCTCCGGTGCGGCCCAGGTCAGGACCGCGACGCCCCAGCCGATGGCCCAGCACGAAGCGAAGGCAGCGACCTCCCGGCCGCCGGCGTACCGGACCCAACGGCGCAGGCCGGCCCCGACGAGCACCAGCACCAGGACCAGCGACACCCAGCCGGCCGCTCCGGTCCGGGAGACCGGCACGACCTCGGAGTTCCAGATCCCGCCGAGACCCAGGGCTGCGAGCGGCGCGGGCAGCGATCCCTCGCCGTGCAGCGCGAAGACGCCCGCGCCGACCGGGTCGGTGACGGCATCCGCTGCGTGCAGCGCGCCGGACACGAGCCAGGGCGCGTTCCCGGCCAGGACCAGTGTTGCCAGGAGCCCGAGCCGGCGAGGGCTGCGGCTGGCCGCGAAGGCGAGCAGCACCACCGCCGTCACCAGTCCGGCTCCAGCGCTCAGGCAGCCCAGGGGCAGCAGGCACCACAGACGAGCGGGGAGCCGTCCCGTCGTACGCCACTGCTGCGCAGCGACGATCACCCACGGCAGCACGGCGTACCCGACCAGCACCGGCCAGTGCCCGATCAGCAGCCGCTCCGCCACGAACGGGTTCCACTGGTAGAGCGTCATCGCGACGAGCTGGGCCGCCAGGGAGTTCGGGTCGGTCAACCGCCAGACACCGAGTCCGCCGACCACGAGCACGGCGACCAGCACCAGCTTCTGCAGCAGCATCCCCGGGACCACCTGGTCGAGCACGGCCACCAGAGCATCGGAGGGCACAGCACGCGGGAGTCCCGACCCCACGCCGAGGAAGTCCGCGCGCAACGCGAGATCGGGCACCCACACCATGTCGTAGCTCAGGACGTAGCCAGGAGCGAGGGCCGGCCCGAGGACGAGCACGGCCAGCGCCACGGACCATGCGTACGGCAGGAGGCGGCGCCAGTCGGTCACGACCTGCCCCCGTCCTCCCGCGATTGCTGGCCACCGCATCCAACCACTGCCCACCTCTGCCGCCCGCTGCCCGTACCCTCACCCGTGTGAAGCGTCCGACCCTGAACCTCCGCGGCGGCTCGGTGATCGCAGTCGCGATGGGCGTCATGAACCTGACGACCTACGGCTACACGATCGTCGCAGCGCGGCTCCTCGGGCCTCGCGACTACGGCGCCTTCGCCGCCCTGATGGGGGTGCTGCTGGTCATCATGGTCGTCTCCCTGGCGCTGCAGGCCACGGCCGCCCGACGCATCGCCGCCGCACCCGGCCACGTGCACCAGATCGAGCAGGTGATCCTGCGCGTGGGACTGCAGGCCGCGATCGGCGTGGGCGTCCTGTGCCTGGTGCTCTCCCCGGTCATCAACCAGGTCGTCCGTCTCGACAGCCTGCCCACCGCGACGCTCACCGCCTTCGCCGCTGCCCCCCTGACCCTGATGGGCGCCCAGGCCGGGATCCTGCAGGGTGAACGACGCTGGTTCCCGCTCGCCATGATCTACATCGCCGCCGGTGTGCCACGCCTCCTGATCGGCACGGCCATGATCCTGTGGCAGCCGACCGAGTTCGCCGCGCTGTCCGGGGTGGCCCTCGCGGCGTACTTCCCGGTCGTCGTCGGCTGGTGGTCCCTCCGCCACCCCCGTGCGGCCGGCGAGCACTCGACCGACCACAGCACCCGCGCGCTCTGGCACGAGACCTTCCACAACTCGAACACCCTCCTGGCGTTCTTCGCCCTCTCCAACGTCGACATCCTCGTGGCCCGCAACGTGCTGGACGCCCACGACGCCGGCCTCTACGCGGGCGGGCTGATCCTGGTCAAGGCGGTGCTCTTCCTCCCCCAGTTCGTGGTCGTGCTGGCGTTCCCCTCGATGGCCGACGCCACCGCCGCGAGAGCCACCCTGTTCAAGAGTCTGCTGGTCGTGGTGCTCCTCGGCGCCGTGACCTCAGCGGGCGCGGCGATCCTGTCCGGGCTCGCGGTCATCTTCGTCGGGGGCGGGGAGTACTCCGCGATCCAGGACGAGCTCTGGCTCTTCGCCCTGCTCGGCACCGTCCTGTCGATGCTGCAGCTGCTGATCTACAGCGTGCTCGCCCGGCAGGCGCGGCGTGCGGTGCTCTTCGTCTGGGGAGCGCTGCTCGCCGTCGTCGCGGCGGGCCAGCTGGCCGACTCGGTCAACGGCCTGATGCTGGTCGTGCTCAGCATCGACGGCGTGCTGCTCCTCACCTTGCTGGCCGTCGCGGTCCTGCACAGCCAGCGGCCGGTCGCGCCGCCGGGCGTCGACTCAGTGAGCAGCGGCGTGCCAGCTGCGCCCGGTGCCGACGGACACGTCGAGGGGAACGGTCAGCTCCGCCGCTGAGGCCATCTGCTCCCGGACCAGGGTCTCGAGCGTCTCGCGCTCGCCGGTCGCCACCTCGAACACGAGCTCGTCGTGCACCTGGAGGAGCATCCGCGAGCCGAGCTGCTGCTCGCGCAGGGCCCGGTCGACGTTGAGCATGGCCACCTTGATGATGTCGGCGGCGGAGCCCTGGATCGGGGCGTTCAGCGCCATCCGCTCTGCCATCTCGCGCCGCTGTCGGTTGTCGCTCGTCAGGTCGGGCAGGTAGCGCCGACGGCCCATGATGGTCTCGGTGAACCCGGTACGGCGCGCCTCGTCCACGATGCCGCCGAGATAGTCGCGGATCCCGCCGAACGTCTCGAAGTACTCCTCCATCAGGCCGGCCGCCTCACGGGTGTCGATGCGCAGCTGCTGGGAGAGCCCGAACGCCGAGAGGCCGTAGGCCAGGCCGTAGTTCATCGCCTTGATCTTCGCGCGCATCTCGCTGGTGACCTCGGTCGGCTCCACGCCGAACACCCGTGCCGCGGTGACCGAGTGGAAGTCGTGGCCCGAGCGGAATGCCTCGATCAGGGCGGCGTCCTCGGAGAGGTGCGCCATGATCCGCATCTCGATCTGGGAGTAGTCGGCCGTCATCAGCTCCGACCAGCCCTGGCCCACCACGAAGCCTTCGCGGATCCGGCGACCCGCCTCGGTGCGGACCGGGATGTTCTGCAGGTTGGGATCGGTCGAGGACAGCCGGCCGGTGGCCGCGATCAGCTGGTTGAACGTCGTGTGGATGCGGCCGTCCTCCGCCACCGTCTTCAGCAGCCCCTGCACGGTCTGTCGCAGCCGGATGGCGTCGCGATGCTCGAGCAGGTGCTCGAGGAACGCGTGCCCGGTCTTCTCGTAGAGGTTCTGGAGCGCGTCGGCATCGGTGGTGTAGCCGGTCTTGGTGCGCTTGGTCTTCGGCATCTCGAGCTCGTCGAAGAGGATCACCTGCAGCTGCTTGGGTGATCCGAGGTTGACCTCCTTGCCGACCACGGCGTACGCCGCGTCGGCGGCCTCGCGCACGCGCACCGCGAAGCCCTCCTCCAGCTCGCCCAGCAGGTCGAAGTCGACCGCGATGCCCACCTGCTCCAGACGGGCGAGGACGTCGATCAGCGGGAGCTCGACCGCGGTGAGCAGGCCCGTGCCACCCCGCCCCTCGAGCTCCTCGTCCAGGGCCGTGGCCAGGTCGAGGACCGCAGACGCGTGCAGCATGGCGGTGTCGCTGCCGTTGTCCTCGTCGATGCCCTCCAGGCTGAGCTGACCGTCGTCGACGGTGCCCTGCTTCAGCTCACGCTTGAGGTAGCGCACGGTGAGGTCGGCCAGGTCGTAGGACCGCTGGTCGGGGCGGGCGAGGTAGGCCGAGAGGGCCGTGTCGCGCTCCAGCCCGGTGAGCGGCCAGCCACGGGCCGCCAGCGCCAGCATCGGGCCCTTGGCGTCGTGCAGCACCTTGGGCTGCGCGGGGTCCCCGATCCACGAGACGAGGGCGGCGTCGTCCTCGGGGGTGATGCCCTCCGTGGCGACGAAGGCGGCGGTGCCCTCGGCGGTGGCGAAGGCGAGAGCCGTGACGTCGCCGGTGCCGGAGCCCCACGTCCCGTCGAGGTGTACGCCGACCCGCTCCCCGGTGCGCGCGTGGGCCGCGAGCCAGGCACCCACCTGACCGGGCTCGAGGCGGGTCATCTCCAGGGCGAAGCCGGACTCGTCGATCTCCTCCGCCGACTCGAGGGTCTCGAAGAGCCGGTCGCGCAGGACCCGGAACTCCAGGCCGTCGAAGAGGGTGTGGACCTCCTTGCGGTCCCACGGCTTCATCGCCAGGTCGAGGGGCACGAGGGGGAGCTCGAGGTCGAGGACCAGCGCGTTGAGCTGCCGGTTGCGGATGACGTCACCGAGGTGCTGCCGCAGGCTCTCGCCGGCCTTGCCCTTGATCTCCTCCGCACGGTTGACGACGTTCTCGAGACCGTCATAGGTGGTGATCCACTTGGCGGCCGTCTTGGGGCCCACACCGGGAACCCCCGGCAGGTTGTCGGAGGTCTCGCCCACGAGGGCGGCCAGGTGGGGGTAGCGCTCGGGCGGGACGCCGTACTTCTCCTCGACCGCGGCCGGGGTCATCCGCTTCATCTCCGAGACCCCGCGCATCGGGTAGATCACGGTCGTCCGGTCGTTGACCAGCTGGAAGGAGTCACGGTCACCCGAGCAGATGAGCACGTCGAAGTCGTCGGCCACCGCCTGGGTGGCCAGCGTCCCGATGATGTCGTCGGCCTCGAAGCCGTCCTTCTCGATGAACGGCACGCGCAGGGCGTTGAGGACCTCCTTGATCAGCGAGACCTGCCCCTGGAACTCGTCGGGGGACTTGGAACGGTTGGCCTTGTAGTCGACGTAGGCCTCGGAGCGGAAGGTCTTGCGCGAGACGTCGAACGCCACCGCGAGATGGGTCGGCTGCTCGTCGCGGAGCACGTTGATGAGCATGGCCGTGAAGCCGTAGACGGCGTTGGTGTGCTGCCCGGTCGTGGTCGAGAAGTTCTCCACCGGAAGCGCGAAGAAGGCGCGGTAGGCCAAGGAGTGCCCGTCGAGGAGCAGCAGCCGGGGCCGGGCGCTTCCCGTCGCGGCTGACGGGGCGGAAGTGGGGGCGGAGGACGTCGCTGGCACGCGTTCGACCCTAACCGACCTCACCGACGACCGACCCGGCAGAGGTGCGGCTGCGGACCCCCGGTAGCGGGTCAGGCGGAGGTCTGGCGGCGACGCATCGAGCGTCGCTGGGCGAGCACCTCCACCAGGTGCCGGTTGCCGTGGTGGTGCCCGCGCTCGGAGGCGAGCTTCTTGCGCAGACCGGCCACCGAGGAGTGGCGCATCGTCCCGAGGGTGGAGAGGCCCAGGCGCGCGAAGAACCGGTTGGTCTCACGGTTGCCGTCGGTGATCGCGGTGATGTCGTGGATGTCCTTCTCCTCGGCCCAGGTGAGGGCGGCGTCGAGGAGCGCGTGGCCGTAGCCGTGCCGGCGGTGCTGAGGGAGCACGAGCAGGAACGAGGTGTGCACGACGGACTCGAGCACGAGCGGGGACACCGGGCCGCGGCTGAGCTTCATCGCCGCGACGACGCTGCCCTCGGCCTCGGCCACCAGCAGGCGCTGGTCCGGGTCGGCGGCCACGTTGGCGAGGGCACGTTTCGCGTCCTCGACCCCTCGTGGGGTGGTGGAGCCGCCTCGGCCGGTGACGGCCCAGAGCTCGAGCAGCTCGGCAGCGTCGTCGGGTACGGCCTCACGGATCTGCGGTGCCTGACGTGGCATGGAAACCCCTAACCTGCCAGTTGGCTCTGCCCCATGGAGTGGGCTGGTGGACGCGCCGGTCGACTCTCCCGTTGCGAGGCGCCGTGGCGAGTCGATGAGAGACTAACCGCCGCGGTGGTTCAACACTAAAGGAGATCGGGTGCTCCCCGGAATCGGTACTGGCGTGAACGTCGTCACGGTGCTCGCCGGCACCTCGGTCGGGGTCCTCGTCGGCCACCGGCTGCCTGAGCGCACCCGCAGGGTCGTCACCGACGGCCTCGGCCTCGTCACCCTGCTGATCGCGGGCCTCTCCGCCGCTCAGGTGACCGACTCCGTGCTCAGTGACGCGGTCGGCTCCTCGGCCCCGATGCTCATCGTCCTGGGGTCGGTCCTGATCGGCGGGATCACCGGTTCGCTGCTCCGGATCGAGGACCGGCTGGAGGGTTTTGGTGGACTACTCCAGCGGGCCGCCGTACGCCGGTTCGGAGCCGCAGGCGGTGGTGAGGCACGCGAACGTTTCGTCCAGGGCTTCGTGGTCAGCTCGCTGGTGTTCTGCGTCGGACCCCTGACGATCCTGGGGTCGATCAACGAGGGACTCGGCAACGGCGCGGACCAGCTGCTCCTGAAGTCGGCGCTCGACGGGTTCGCCGCCATCGCGTTCGCGGCGTCCTTCGGCTGGGGCGTCGCGGCCAGCGTGCTGTCGCTGATCGTGATCCAGGGCGGGCTGACCCTGCTCGGCGCCGGCCTGGGGAGCTTCGTGCCCGCCGCGCACCTCAGTGCCCTCACGGCCACGGGCGGGCTCCTGCTCGTGGGGGTCGCGTTCCGCCTCCTCGACCTCAAGCAGGTCAAGGTCGCCGACCTGCTGCCGGCGCTGCTGGTCGCTCCTGTGCTGACCGAGCTCGTCGTCCAGCTCCGCTGAGGACCCTCAGCCCGGCGGAGCGGGCTCCTCGGCCATGCCGGGGCCGTGCGAGACGACCCCGTCGGCGACCTGGCGCATCGAGAGGCGCAGGTCCATCGCGGTCTTCTGGATCCAGCGGAAGGACTCCGGCTCACTCAGGCCCAGGCTCTGCTGCAGGATCCCCTTGGCCCGGTCCACGGCCTTGCGGGTCTCGAGTCGGTCGCTGAGGTCGGCGACCTCGGACTCGAGCTGGCGTAGCTCGGCGAACCGGCTGACGGCCATCTCGATCGCGGGCACGAGGTCGGTCTGGTCGAACGGCTTCACCAGGTAGGCCATGGCCCCGGCGTCCCGGGCACGGTCCACCAGGTCGCGCTGGCTGAAGGCGGTGAGGATCACCACGGGCGCGAGCCGCTGGCCGGCGATCTGCTCGGCGGCGGAGATGCCGTCCAGCCGCGGCATCTTCACGTCGAGGATCACCAGGTCGGGCCGGTGCTCCAGGACGAGTGCGATCGCCTTCTCCCCGTCCTCGGCCTGGCCGACGACGTCGTACCCCTCCTCCTGGAGCATCTCCGCGAGGTCGAGGCGGATCAGTGCCTCGTCCTCCGCGATCACCACCCGGCGCCGCCCGCTGGGCACGGGGGGCGGATCACTGGGCCGCGAGGAACCGGGCGGAGGGCTTGGCTTCACAACGGCATAGGCTATCGCCGAGCGGTCGCGATCACCTCGTTCGCTCACACGGCCGGGTTGGCGGAATAGGCATACGCGATGGTCTCAAACACCATTGTCCGAAAGGACGTGTGGGTTCAAGTCCCACACCCGGCACTCCCCCGATAGTGGGCCACCTGCCTGGGCGCTCCCCTCGGCGGAGCGTGTCGGCGGTCGAAGGCATGCTGACGTTGTGCCTCATTTTCGTCCTCAGTCGCTCGTTGACAGCGCCCTGGCGGCCTCGGACGCTGGCATGTCCGACCACGACAACGCGCTCCTTCACGGGATCGCGGTCAAGACGCTGCGTCGGTGGCGACGTGACTACCAACGCCGCGAGCTTCCGCGAGGGCAGGCCCACCTTCACGCTGAATGTCCGCGATGTCTCGGAGCGCCGCTCGCCGGAGGCGCATATGCCGAGCTTCTTGGCTGGTACCTGGGCGACGGGTACATCAGCAAGGGGCGTCGTGACGTCTACAACCTGCACATCTACAACGACGTCGCCTACCCGAAGGTGAACGCGCACATCCAGGAAGTCATGCGCACGGTGAAACCGAACAGTCGGCCTCACACGCGACTCCTCCCCGGGTGTCTCGCTACGACGGTCTCCTGGAAGCACTGGCCGTGCCTCTTCCCCCAGCACGGTCCCGGCCGCAAGCACGAACGGGCCCTGGTCATGACGGACTGGCAGTGGGAGGTCGTGACGGCCCACCCTGCTGACTTCCTGCGCGGGTTGTTCCACTCCGACGGGGCCCGGGTGCGGAACTGGGCCACGCGCGTCGTGGCTGGTCGACGACGGCGCCATGACTACCCGCGGTGGCAGTTCGTCAACCGCTCCGAGGACATCCTCGGCTGGTGCGGCGAAGCCCTGGACCTCGCAGACGTGGCCTGGCGTCGGTCGAACACGTGGACCATCTCGGTCTCCCGCCGCGAGGCCGTTCAGCGGCTCGACGACCTGATCGGACCCAAGGAGTGAGCGGGGCGAACCCTCGCCCGTCGGAGCCCGGCATCCTAGGTGCCCGCTGGCGTGCCCCAGACACTTGTCTGGACCAGTGGTCCCGGCCATGTTGCGACTCGGCCACGAACGGCCGGGACGCTTGACTCTGCTCCCCCCTGGGACAAACCTTCGGGCAGCGGTCTCGCCCGAGACCCGAATACGCGTGGCCCTGACGGGCCCCGGCAACGGAGGAATTGCATGCGCACTCGCCCCATGGCGAAGCTGGCAGCGATCGGTCTCATCGGCGCAATCGCGCTCACCGGTTGTGGCAGCTCGGACGAGAAGGACAGCGGAAGCGGTCTCAGCGGCGGCGGTGGCAGCGGCGGCAGCAGCGACAGCTACACGGTGGCCTTCCAGGGCCCCCTGTCCGGTGACAACCAGCAGCTCGGGATCAACGAGGTCAACGGTGCACAGCTGGCCGTCGACCAGGCCAACGAGAGCGGCGACCTCGGCTTCAAGCTCAAGCTCCTCAAGGCCGACGACATCGGCGACCAGTCCAAGGCCCCCTCGGCGGCGGCGCAGGTCCTCCAGGACTCGACCGTGGTCGGCGTCATCGGCCCGGCCTTCTCCGGCCCGACCAAGGCTGTCGGCAAGACCTACGCCGACGCCAACATGGGTCTCATCAGCCCCTCGGCCACCAACCCCGACCTGAGCTCGCAGGGCTTCACGACGTTCCACCGTGTCGTCCCCGCGGACAACATCGAGGGCGTCCAGGCTGCTGACTGGCTGGCCAAGAAGGCCAAGAAGGTCCTCGTCATCGACGACCTGAGCGAGTACGGCAAGGGCGCCTCCGACGTCGTCCGTGCGCAGCTGAAGAAGGACGGCATCGAGGTCGTCTCCGAGGGCGTCGACGCCAAGACCGACGACTACGGTCCGATCGCGACCAAGGTGACCCAGTCGGGCGCCCAGGCCATGTTCTACGGCGGCTACGACGCCCAGGCCGGCAAGCTGGCCAAGGCACTCAAGGCGGCCAACTTCACCGGGATCGCCATGGGTGGCAACGGTGTGAAGTCGTCGGTCTTCGAGAAGGGTGCAGGCAAGGCCGGCGACGGCTGGTACTTCTCCTGTGGTTGCCTCGACGCCGTCACGGCGCCCGGCGCCAAGGACTTCACCGACGCCTACAAGGCGGCCTTCAACGCCGACCCGTCGACGTACTCCCCCGAGGCCTACGACGCCACGAACGCCATGATCGAGGCGATCAAGACGGCCAAGGATGGTGGCGAGGTCACCCGTGAGTCGGTGGCCAAGGCCATCAACGGCCTCGACTACAAGGGCATCACCACCACCATCAAGTTCCAGGAGAACGGTGAGCTCGAAGAGGCTTCGCAGGTCATCAACCTGTTCAAGCAGGAGGGCGGCAAGATCTCCGTCGTCGGCGACATCCGGGAGCAGAGCTGACCTGCTAGGTCAGTGATGACTTACTCCTGACACAGAGCGGTGCGTCTGCCAGTCGGTGGACGCACCGCTCCTGTGCGGAGCCCCGTTCACTCCACCGCTTCGTGTGCCTGGGAGGGCGACCAGCGAATGCAAGACTTTCTGAACTTTCTCGTCCTCGGGCTGACCCGTGGCTCGATGTACGCCCTGATCGCCCTCGGCTACACGCTGGTGTACGGCGTGCTGCAGCTGATCAACTTCGCGCACAGCGAGGTGTTCATGTCCGGGGCCTTCGGCAGCTACCTGGTGGTGAACCTCGTCGCGGGCGACAATTTCCTGCCGTGGTACGGCGTCGTCGGTGTCCTGTTCCTCGGCATGATCTCCGGCGGCGTCGTCGGCGCGATCGTGGCCCTGGGGCTCGAACGCGTGGCCTACCGACCCCTGCGAAGACGAGGAGCACCGAAGCTGGCGTTCCTGATCAGTGCGATCGGGATGTCGTTCTTCCTCTCCCAGCTCGCCGGCAAGATGTTCAACCGGCAGAAGAACAACTTCTTTCCCGAGTACTTCGACGCCAACAAGCGCATCATCAGCATCAACGGCGTGCACGTCACCCTGCTGCAGGTGATCATCATCGTCTCGGCCCTGGTGCTGATGCTGTTCCTGGACCAGCTGGTCTCGCAGACCAAGCTGGGTCGGAGCATCCGCGGCGTGGCTGAGGACGCGCCCACCGCGGCCCTGATGGGCATCGACATCGACCGCACGATCGCGCGGACCTTCATCATCGGCGGTGCCCTCGGTGGCGCCGCCGGGTTCCTGTTCGGCACCGCCTTCGGCTTCTTCAACACGATGGGCTTCATCCCGGGCGTCAAGGCGTTCGCCGCCGCGGTGCTCGGCGGAATCGGCAACATCCGAGGCGCCATGCTCGGAGGCCTGCTCCTCGGTGTGGTGGAGGCCCTCGTGCCGACCGCCCCCTGGGGTTCGGGCCAGTCATGGATCGGGCTCGAGTGGACTGACGTGGTCGCCTTCGTGGTGCTCGTGCTGGTCCTCGTGTTCCGACCGTCCGGCATTCTCGGCGAGCGACTGGGGAGGGCAGCATGAAACGCGAGTCAGAGCTCAGCGTCCAGCTGAAGCGACTGGGGGGCTGTCTGGCCCTCGGCCTCGTGCTGGCCCTCATGGTCGGCAAGCAGGAGGGCAGCCAGAACGACTACGGCCTGGCCCTGCGCGAGGCGGTGCTGAATCCCCGCATCTTCGTCTTCCTCGGGATCGGCGTGCTGGTCTACCTGCTCATCACGTTCTGGCCCCGGGTCACGCCGTACCTCCAGCGCCCGGGCGTGCGCCCGCTGGCCGCCGGGGCGATCACGGTCGTCGTCGCCAACGGGCTGCTCAAGTGGACCGACAGCGGCCAGATCGAGGGCGGCAAGCTCGGCGCCCTGTCCAAGGCAGCCTCCGACACGGGTTCCCTGGACTTCCTGACACGCGCGTACTTCGGTTCGGTCATCCCCGGCACGGCGTGGATCCTGCTGATCATCGTCGCGCTGCTAGCGGCCGCGGCCATCGTGCTGGACCGCAGCACGATCGCCTGGACCGCCGCCGGCCTGTCGACCGTGATCGGGATCTGGGGCTTCTTCGCGCAGGCCTCGGTCCGCGGCTTCCTCGGCACGGCAGACCACTCGACCGGCGCCCTGGCCTCGCTCCTGGGCTACCTGACGATCGCCTCCGCCGCCGTGGTCGTGGCCCGGTCGACGGCCCAGAGCGCCGACACCCGTGGGTTCATCGACCACGCGTTCTCCTGGCGGCCGGGTTTCCCCCTGGTGGTCCTCGGGCTCGTCATCGGCCTCATCTCCCTGCTGACGGCGACGTGGTTCTCCCCCACCAACGCCGTGGACAAGGTCTACGACCTCGGCAGCCGGTTCTCCGGCAGTGGCGTGAGCGGGCTCACCTCGGCGTACATCAGCTGGCTGGTGTGGGTGCTGTTCATCGCCACCATCGCCGTCGCAGCGGCCGCTACCTACCTGCGCCACAAGACGCTGGCCTGGGTGGCGTTCGCCCTCGGCATCGTCGCGGTGGTGCTCACCCTGGTGGTCCTGCACGACTTCACCGCGGTGGGCGCCGAGGCCGGCTTCGACGGCGCGTCCAAGCCGTGGAAGAACCTCGGTGTCGGTGGATGGCTCCTCTGCGCCACGTTCACGATGCTGGCCGGGGCCGGCTGGATCGCCGCGACCCACAGGCGTGCGGACGCCGACGTGGCAGCGGGCCTCGAGACCGTGGACTCCGACCACCTCTCGACGACCTCGGCGAGCTTCAACAAGGTCGTGCTGTTCGTGGTCATCGCGGGGGCCCTGTTCTACCCCCCGATGGCGACACCGTTCTGGCAGTCGGTGCTGGTCTCCCAGATCGGCATCTACGTGCTGCTGGCGATCGGCCTCAACGTCGTGGTCGGCTGGGCGGGTCTGCTCGACCTCGGGTTCATCGCGTTCTACGCGATCGGGTCCTACACGACCGCCTACCTGGTGGGAGTGCTCCCGGTGAAGCCGCCGGAGTGGCTGATCCTGCCGCCGCTGGCGGCGATCCCGTTCGCGATCGTCATCTGTCTGATGGCAGGCCTCATGCTCGGGGCACCGACGTTGCGGCTTCGCGGCGACTACCTGGCCATCGTCACGCTGGGCTTCGGTGAGATCATCCGGATCGCTGCCAACAACAACCCCAACGGGTTCACCAACGGCCCCCGCGGTGCCATCAACATCCCGCACCCGAGCATCAACCTGGGCTTCTTCGAGTTCAAGTGGGCCCTGGACGCGCTCCCCTACTGGTACCTCCTGCTGGTGCTGATCTGTGTGATCGTCCTGCTGTTCACCCGGCTCGAGAACTCCCGTCTCGGGCGCGCCTGGGCCGCGATCCGCGAGGACGAGGTCGCCGCGCAGGCCACCGGCATCAACACCACCCGCGTCAAGCTGCTCGCCTTCGCGATCGGCGCCTCGACGTCGGGTGTCGCCGGTGTCTTCTTCGCCAGCCAGGTCGGTGTCATCAGCCCGGACAACTTCCTGCTCAACAACTCGATCCTGGTCGTCGCCTACGTCGTGTTCGGCGGCATGGGTTCGCTGCCGGGCGCGATGGCCGGCGCCGCGGTGCTCACCTGGCTTCCGGAGTTCCTCAAGGACCAGGTGCCCGCCGAGGACCGGCAGATGTGGATCGGTGCTGTCATCCTGGTGATGATGATCTTCCGCCCTGCGGGACTGATCCCGGCCAAGCGACGCAAGGCAGAGCTCTCCGGTCTGGACAGACCCGCGAGCGCAGAGACCACGGCCGTACCGGCCGGCGAGGGGATGTGAGGACATGACCGCAACCGCACCTGAGACCGGCAAGCACGCGCTCGGCGAGGTCGTCTACGACGTCAAGGACGTGACGCTGCGCTTCGGCGGCGTCACCTCGCTCAACAACATCTCCCTGCAGATGCACCGCGGTGAGATCCTCGCCGTCATCGGCCCCAACGGAGCCGGCAAGACGTCGCTGTTCAACTCCCTCACCGGCGTCTACACACCACAGGAGGGCACCATCACGCTGGCTGCCCGCGAAGGCGACACGATGTCGTCGGTCCTCGGCAAGAAGACGCACGTGATCAACCACATGGGAGTCGCGCGCACCTTCCAGAACATCCGGCTGTTCCCGGCTCTGACGGCGCTCGAGAACGTCAAGGTGGGCGTGGAGACGCGTCAGAAGTCGGGTCCGATCGCGGCCATGCTCGGCATGCCGTGGCAGCGGCGCGAGGAGCGCGAGTCGACCATCAAGGCCTACGAGCTGCTCCGCTTCGTCGGCCTCACCCGGCGGGCCAACGAGCTCGCCGGCTCGTTGGCGTACGGCGAGCAGCGACGCCTCGAGATCGCTCGTGCTCTGGGCACCGAGCCCGGCGTGATCCTGCTCGACGAGCCGGCAGCCGGCACCAACCCGGTGGAGAAGCAGGAGCTCGCGGCACTGATCCAGAAGATCAACGTCGAGGACAACATCTCGGTGCTGCTGATCGAGCACGACATGAAGCTGGTGATGTCGGTGGCGCACCGGCTCGTCGTCCTCAACTTCGGCCAGAAGATCGCCGAGGGAACCCCCGAGCAGATCCAGCGGGACCCTGCGGTGATCGCGGCCTACCTCGGCACCTCCGAGGACGAGGCGACGGCCATGACGGAGGGCCTGGAGGTGCACGCGATCGACATCCACGAGTCGGCGCTCGACGAGCCCGGCCGAGAACCGAGGGCCTCGACGAAGACAGACGCAGAAGGAGAGCACCGATGAGCCTGCTCGAGGTCGACGACATCGAGGTGCGCTACGGCGCCATCCGCGCCCTGAAGGGCGTGTCCTTCCACGTGGAGGAGGGTGAGGTCGTGGCCCTGCTGGGTGCGAACGGCGCCGGCAAGACCACCACCCAGAAGACCGTGTCGGGGATGATGCGGCCGTCCCTGGGCGAGATCCGGTTCGACGGGGAGCGCATCGACGGCTTCCCCGCCCACGACCTGATCCGGCTCGGCATCTGCCACGTCCCCGAGGGCCGTCGGGTGTTCCCGCGGATGTCGGTGGCGGAGAACCTCGAGATGGGCGCCTTCCGGTTCAAGAAGCCCGACCAGGAGATCCTGGCGCGCTGCTACGAGTACTTCCCGCGGCTGCTGGAGCGCAAGTCCCAGTTCGCCGGCACGCTCTCGGGTGGCGAGCAGCAGATGCTGGCCATCGCCAGGGCGCTGATGGGCAAGCCGCGGCTGCTGCTGCTCGACGAGCCGTCCATGGGTCTCGCACCGCTGATCGTGCGACAGATCTTCGACATCGTGCGCGAGATCAACGCCTCAGGCGTGACCGTGCTGATCGTGGAGCAGAACGCAGCCCAGGCCCTCGGCCTGGCCGACCGGGGCTACGTCCTGGAGACCGGCGAGCTGGTGCTGTCCGGCACCGGCACGGACCTGCTCGCCGACGACCGCATCCGGGCCGCCTACCTCGGTGAGGAGATCACCGCCTGAGCTCGCTCAGCGCGTCTGGGCCAGGTGGTGTCCCGGCACCAGCCGTCCGCGCGGACGGTCACGTCCCCCCGCGGGCGTCGGGCCTCAGTGACGCCGGTAGGCGGGCGCGGCCTCGTTGATCGCGTCGCCCATGCGGTGGATCCTGAGCGCGTTGGTGGAACCAGGGATGCCGGGAGGGGAGCCCGCGATGATCACCACGAGATCGCCCTCCTGGACGCGGCCGATCCGGAGCAGCTGCTCGTCCACCTGGCGAACCATGTCGTCGGTGTGGTCGACCTCCGAGGTCAGGAAGGTCTCGACGCCCCAGGTGAGCGAGAGCTGGGAGCGCACGATGGGTTCCGGGGTGAAGGCCAGGACCTGGATCCTGCCGCGGTAGCGGGCGAGACGGCGCGCGGAGTCGCCGCTCTGGGTGAAGGCCACGAGGTACTTCGCGCCGACACGTTCGGCCACCTCAGCGGCCGCCTTGGCGATCACGCCACCTCGGGTCCGGGGCTGCCAGTCGATGGCGGCCATGTGGTGCAGCTCGTGGTCCTCGGTGGAGCTGATGATGCGCGCCATCGTGCGCACGGTCTCGATGGGGAACTCCCCCACGCTCGTCTCGCCGGAGAGCATCACCGCGTCGGCACCGTCGAGGACCGCGTTCGCGACGTCGGAGGCCTCGGCCCTCGTCGGGGCCGGGTTGGTGATCATGGACTCGAGCATCTGCGTGGCCACGATGACCGGCTTGGCGTTGCGCCGTGCCTTCTCGACCACCCGCTTCTGCAGGAAGGGAACGTCCTCGAGCGGGCACTCCACGCCCAGGTCACCCCTCGCCACCATGAAACCGTCGAAGGCCTTGATGATCTCGTCGAGGTTCTCGATCGCCTGCGGCTTCTCGATCTTGGCGATCACCGGCAGCATGACGCCCTCCTCACGCATGATCGCGCGGACGTCCTCGACATCGGCGGCCGAGCGCACGAAGGACAGCGCGATGAAGTCGACGGTGAGGTGCAGCCCCCAGCGCAGGTCCTCGATGTCCTTCTCGGACATCGCCGGGACACTCACCGGCACTCCCGGCAGGTTGATGCCCTTGTGGTCGCTGATCCGACCGCCCGTGACGACCTGGGTGTGCACGTTGGTGCCCTCGACCTCGGTCACCCGCAGACGGACCTTGCCGTCGTCGATGAGGATCTGGTCGCCGGCGGAGACATCGCCCGGCAGCCCCTGGTAGGTCGTCGAGGCGATCTCGTTGTTGCCGTCGAGCGCGTCGGTGGTGATGGTGAAGGACTGGCCGGTGGTGATCCGCGTCGACCCCTCCTTGATGTGCCCGAGACGGATCTTGGGGCCCTGGAGGTCGACGAAGACACCGACACCGTGCCCGCTCTCGTCGGAGGCCTGGCGCACCCGGTGGTAGATCTCCTCGTGGTCGGCGTACGCCCCATGGCTGAGGTTCAGCCGCGCGACGTCCATGCCGGCATCGACGAGCTCACGGATGCGCTCCATCGACGAGGTAGCAGGGCCCAGGGTGCACACGATCTTTGCTCTTCGCACCATGCGACCCTATCCGCATTCACTTGAACGTTCCAACAGCCCGCTGAGGCGTCGCAGATTGACCTCAAAAGACCGGTGAGGCGTCGCAGATTGACCTCGACTCAGGTAAATCTGCGACGCCTCGGCAGGTTTGCGAGGTCAATCTGCGACGCCTCGGCGGGGAACTGCGGGAGGAGCGGGGGGTGGCCGGGGGTTGCGGGGTGGGCTGGGTCAGGCCATCAGGGGGCGCTCGGTCGGCAGGATCGGGGCCGGGAGGGTGGTGCTGCCGGTCAGCCACGTGTCGACGGCGGCAGCCGCGGCGCGGCCCTCCGCGATGGCCCAGACGATGAGCGACTGCCCACGGCCGACGTCACCGGCGACGAAGACGCCCTCGACCGAGGAGGAGTACCCGTCGTCGCGAGCCACGTTGCCCCGGTCGTCGAGCTCGACCTCGAGCTGCTCGATCAGGCCCTCCTTCTCGGGGCCGGTGAAGCCCATCGCGAAGAGCACCAGCTCGGCCGGGATCTCCTGCTCGGTGCCCTCGACCTCCTGGAACTTCCCGTCCTTGAACTCCACGTCGACCAGACGGAGTGCACGCACGTTCCCCGCGTCGTCGCCGAGGAACTCCTGGGTCGAGACGGCGTAGACCCGCTCGCCACCCTCCTCGTGGGCCGAGGAGACCTTGTAGGTCATGGGGTACGTCGGCCAGGGCTGGTGCGGCGGCCGGTCCTTCCCCGGCTCGTTCATGATCTCCAGCTGGGTGATCGACTTCGCGTCCTGCCGGATCGCCGTACCGAGACAGTCGGCGCCGGTGTCGCCGCCGCCGATGATCACGACGTTCTTCCCGTCGGCGCGGATCTGGCCGTCGACGGACTCGCCGAGCGAGACCCGGTTGGACTGCGGGAGGAACTCCATCGCCTGGTGGATGCCACCGAGCTCGCGGCCGGGGGCAGGCAGGTCGCGGGCGGCGGTGGCCCCCATGGCGAGTACGACGGCGTCGTAGCGCTCGAGGAGCGAAGGCCCTGTCAGGGAGGTGCCCACGTCGATGCCGGAGCGGAACACCGTCCCTTCTCTCCGCATCTGGTCGAGCCGCCGGTCGAGGACCTTCTTCTCCATCTTGAACTCGGGGATGCCGTAGCGCAGCAGCCCACCGATCTTGTCGGCACGCTCGTAGACCGCGACCGTGTGACCGGCGCGGGTGAGCTGCTGGGCGGCCGCGAGACCCGCCGGTCCGGAACCGATCACGGCCACGGTCTTGCCGGAGAGCCATTCGGGCGGTTGCGGACGCACCGCACCGGACTCCCAGGCGCGGTCGATGATCGAGACCTCGACGTTCTTGATGGTCACGGGGTCCTGGTTGATGCCGAGGACGCACGCGGTCTCGCACGGAGCCGGGCACAGTCGGCCGGTGAACTCCGGGAAGTTGTTGGTCGCGTGCAGGCGCTCGATGGCCGCGTCCCAGTCGTCGCGCCACACCAGGTCGTTCCACTCGGGGATGATGTTGCCCAGCGGGCAGCCCTGGTGGCAGAACGGGATGCCGCAGTCCATGCAGCGGCCGGCCTGCGTCTTGATGATCGGCAGCAGCGCACGACCAGGACCGCCGGGGTAGACCTCGTTCCAGTCCTCCTTGCGCTCCTCGACCGGACGCCGGGTCGCGACCTCGCGGCCGTTCTTCAGAAAGCCCTTGGGGTCAGCCATGTGCGGGAACCTCCGTGGTCGTGGTCGTGAGGACTGGCGGCATCGTCGTGCGGGGCCGGCTCACCTCATCCATGAAGCGAATCCATCATCGCGGTGGCGATCTCGTTGTCGTCGAGACCGTCGGCCTCGGCCTTCGCCTTGGCCTGCATCACGGTGCGGAAGTCGCGCGGGATCACCTCGGTGAAACGCGTGAGCGAGGTCTCCCAGTCGTCCAGCAGCGCCGCGGCCACCGTCGACCCGGTCTCGTCGAGGTGCGAGCGCACCAGGTCCTCGAGCTCCTGGCTGGCCTCACCGCTGACGGGCCCCAGCTCGATGAGCTCCTTGTTGACCCGGAAGTCCTTCAGGTCCAGGACCCACGCCACCCCGCCGGACATGCCGGCCGCGAAGTTGCGTCCGGTCTTGCCGAGCACGGCGACGCGACCACCGGTCATGTACTCGCAGCCGTGGTCCCCCACCCCCTCGGTCACGACGCTGGCGCCCGAGTTGCGTACGGCGAACCGCTCGCCGACCCCGCCACGGATGAAGATCTGGCCCGACGTGGCGCCGTAGGCGATGGTGTTGCCCGCGATGATCTGCTGGGAGGCCTCGAAGGTCGCCGCCCGGTCGGGGCGTACGACGATCCGGCCGCCGGAGAGGCCCTTGCCGACGTAGTCGTTGGCGTCACCCTCCAGGCGCAGGGTGATCCCCCGTGGGAGGAACGCCCCGAACGACTGGCCGGCCGAGCCGGTGAAGGTCAGGTCGATGGTGCCCTCGGGCAGCCCCTCCCCGCGGTAGCGCTTGGTGACCTCGTGGCCGAGGATCGTGCCGACCGTGCGGTTCACGTTGCGCACCTTGAGCTGCGCACGCACCGGCTCGCCGCGCTCGAGAGCGGGCTCGCAGATCTTCACGAGCTCCTGGTCGAGCGCCTTGTCGAGCCCGTGGTCCTGCGATCGGGTGTTGCGACGGGCCGTGTCCTCGTGGAGCTCGGGGACGTGGAAGATCGGCGTGATGTCGAGCCCGGCGGCCTTCCAGTGGTTCACCGCCTCGGTGGAGTCGAGCACGTCGGCGCGGCCGATCGCCTCGTCCAGCGTGCGGAACCCGAGCTCGGCGAGCAGCTCGCGTACCTCCTCGGCGATGTAGGTGAAGAAGTTCACGACGTGCTCGGCCTGGCCGGTGTAGCGCTCACGCAGCACCGGGTTCTGCGTCGCGACGCCCACCGGGCAGGTGTCGAGGTGGCAGACCCGCATCATGATGCAGCCCGAGACCACGAGCGGAGCACTGGCGAAGCCGTACTCCTCGGCGCCGAGCAGCGCGGCCACGATCACGTCGCGGCCGGTCTTGAGCTGGCCGTCGGTCTGCACCACGATCCGGTCCCGGAGGCCGTTGAGGAGCAGCGTCTGCTGGGTCTCGGCGAGGCCGAGCTCCCAGGGACCGCCCGCGTGCTTGAGCGAGGTGAGGGGGGCGGCGCCGGTGCCGCCGTCGTGGCCCGAGATGAGCACGACGTCCGCGTGCGCCTTCGAGACACCCGCGGCGACCGTTCCCACCCCGACCTCGGCGACGAGCTTGACGTGCACCCGCGCCTTCGGGTTGGAGTTCTTCAGGTCGTGGATCAGCTGCGCGAGGTCCTCGATCGAGTAGATGTCGTGGTGCGGCGGCGGCGAGATCAGGCCCACTCCGGGAGTGCTGTGCCGGGTCTTGGCCACCCACGGGTAGACCTTGTGACCGGGCAGCTGGCCGCCCTCACCGGGCTTCGCGCCCTGCGCCATCTTGATCTGGATGTCGTCGGCGTTGGTGAGGTAGTCCGAGGTGACACCGAACCGTCCGGAGGCGACCTGCTTGATCGCCGAACGGCGCTCGGGGTCGTAGAGGCGGTCGGCGTCCTCGCCTCCCTCACCGGTGTTGGACTTGCCACCGAGACGGTTCATGGCGATCGCCAGCGTCTGGTGGGCCTCCCCCGAGATGGAGCCGTAGGACATGGCCCCGGTGGAGAACCGCTTGACGATGTCGGTGACCGGCTCGACCTCGGAGATGTCGATCGGCTCACGACCGGTCGCCTCGGAGTCCTTGAACCGGAACAGCCCGCGCAGCGTCATCAGGCGCTCGGCCTGTCCGTTGACCCGGGCGGTGTACTGCTTGAACACGTCGTACTTGCCGGCCCGGGTGGAGTGCTGCAGCCGGAAGATGGTCTCGGGGTCGAACAGGTGCAGCTCGCCCTCGCGGCGCCACTGGTACTCGCCACCGATCTCGAGCTCGCGGTGCGCGGGAGCGATGCCACCGACGGGGTACGCCGTGCGGTGCCGCATCGCGACCTCCTCGGCGACCACGTCGAGCCCGATGCCGCCGAGCTTGGACGTGGTGCCGGTGAAGTACTTGTCGACCAGCTCGGTGGAGAGTCCGAGCGCCTCGAAGATCTGGGCACCGGTGTAGGACGCCACCGTGGAGACGCCCATCTTCGACATCACCTTGAGCACGCCCTTGCCGAGCGACTTCACCAGGTTGGCGACCGCCTTCTCGGGCTCGACCTTGACGTAGTAGCCGTCGCGGGCGAGGTCCTCGACGCTCTCCATGGCGAGGTAGGGGTTGACCCCGGCTGCGCCGTACCCGATCAGGGTGGCGACGTGGTGGACCTCGCGGACGTCGCCGGCCTCGATGAGCAGCCCGACCTGGGTGCGCGTCTTCTGGCGGACCAGGTAGTGGTGCACCGCCGCGGTCATCAGCAGCGACGGGATGGGGGCGTTGGTGGCGTCACTGTGCCGGTCGGAGAGCACGATCACGCGTGCGCCCGCGGCGATCGCCTCACTGACCTCTTCGCAGATCTCGTCGAGCCGGGCGGCCAGGGCTGCGCCGCCGCCGCTGACGTCGTACAGCCCGCGCGAGACGTGCGTGATGAATCCGGGCATGTCGCCGTCGTGGTTGATGTGCCTGATCTTGACCAGCTCGTCGTTGGTGATCACCGGGAACGGCAGCACCACCTGACGGCACGAGGCGGGGGTGGGGTCCAGCAGGTTCGCCTCAGGGCCGATGGTGCCGTTCAGGCTGGTGACGAGCTCCTCGCGGATCGCGTCCAGTGGCGGGTTGGTGACCTGGGCGAAGAGCTGCGCGAAGTAGTCGAAGAGCAGGCGTGGGCGGTCGCTGAGCACGGCGATGGGGGTGTCGGTGCCCATGGAGCCGATCGGCTCGGCGGAGCTGTTGGCCATCGGGGTCAGCAGGACCCGCAGCTCCTCCTCGGTGTAGCCGAAGATCTGCTGCCGCCGGGTGACCGAGGCGTGCGAGTGGATGACGTGCTCGCGGTCGGCCACGTCGGCCAGCTTGATCAGGCCGGCGTGCAGCCACTCGTCGTAGGGGTGCTCGAGGGCGAGCTCGGTCTTGATCTCCTCGTCCTCGATGATCCGGTGCTCCTCGGTGTCGACGAGGAACATGCGGCCCGGCTGCAGCCGACCCTTCCGGACGATCGTGGCCGGGTCGATGTCGAGGACGCCGACCTCGCTGGCCAGCACGACCAGCCCATCGTCGGTGACCCAGTAGCGGGAGGGACGGAGGCCGTTGCGGTCGAGCACGGCGCCGACCTGGGTGCCGTCGGTGAACACGACACACGCGGGACCGTCCCACGGCTCCATCAACGCCGAGTGGAACTCATAGAAGGCGCGGCGCTTCTGGTCCATCTCGGTGTGGTTCTCCCACGCCTCGGGGATCATCATCAGCACCGAGTGGGGCAGGCTGCGGCCACCGAGGTGGAGCAGCTCGAGCACCTCGTCGAAGGACGCCGAGTCGCTGGCGCCGGCGGTCACGATCGGGAACAGTCGGTCGAGCTCACCGGGGATCAGGTCCGACCGGAGCAGCGCCTCCCGCGCGCGCATCCAGTTGCGGTTGCCCATGACGGTGTTGATCTCGCCGTTGTGGGCGATGAAACGGAACGGGTGCGACAGCGGCCAGCTCGGGAACGTGTTGGTCGAGAAGCGCGAGTGGACCACGGCGATGGAGCTCTCGACCCGCTCGTCGACGAGGTCCGGGAAGACGTGGTCGAGCTGGTCGGTGGTCAGCATGCCCTTGTAGGCGATGGTGCGGCTGGACAGCGACGGGAAGTAGACGTCGGTCTCACGCTCGGCGCGCTTGCGCAGGCAGAAGGCCAGGCGCTCGAGGCCCATACCCACCAGGCGGCTGCCCTTGGCGCCGACGAAGAGCTGGACGAAGGACGGCATGCAGTCGAGCGCGGTCTGGCCCAGCGAGGACGGGTCGGTGGGGGTCTCGCGCCAGCCGAGGACGTTGAGGCCCTCCTCGGCGGCGATCTCCTCGATGCGCCTGCGGGTCTTGCCGACCTGCTCGGCGTCGCCGGGGAGGAAGGCGGTGCCCACGGCGTAGGCGTGCTTGGCGGGCAGGTCGAAGTCGACCACCTCGCGGAAGAAGCGGTCGGGGACCTGCATCAGGATGCCGGCGCCGTCGCCTGAGTTGGGCTCGGCACCGGCGGCACCACGGTGCTCGAGGTTGCGCAGCGCGGTGAGCGCCTTGCTCACGATGTCGTGGCTCGGAACGCCCGTCATGGTGGCCACGAAGGCGACGCCGCAGGCGTCGTGCTCGTGTGCCCCGTCGTAGAGGCCCTGGGGCGGCGGGAATGCCTGCATGGTGCTCTCTCCCGTCGTCGGTCAGCGCACCACGGGT
Organism: uncultured Actinomycetota bacterium; assembly: GCA_963843775.1. GTDB lineage: Bacteria > Actinomycetota > Actinomycetes > Propionibacteriales > Nocardioidaceae > Marmoricola. The sequence continues at coordinate 345,663 of CAWJLT010000008.1, read as the reverse complement.
CACCCCGTGTGAGTGCGGCGGATGTGAGCATGCTGATGCTGGGACGACATTGGCCCATGCGGAAAACTCAGCCTACAGCAGGGATTCGGGCTGAACCCCGTCCGTTTCAGTGCGCGAGTTCCTCACCGGTTCAAGGGGTGCCGGCCCAGCCCCCGGAGGCGTCGCGTCGTTTCGGGGCGGGTCCGGGCAGAAACGGAGACCACCCGCTGGTCAGGAGCGGGTGGCCGTCCCCGACGCGTCCGTCTCGTCGACCGCCGCGCGCGGGTGCAGTCGCTGCCAGAGCAGGTCACCCCCGGTGACCACCAGGGCCAGCACCGCGAGCACCAGCAGCTCACCACCACGGACGGGGTAGGGCAGCGCGGTCACCAGCACCACCACGACGTAGGCCAGGGCGAGCCGGTCCCGGCGCGTCTTGTGGATCGCCAGCAGGACCAGGACCCCGAGGGCGAGCCGGAACAGCGTGAGCACGAGGAACGGGACCGGAGGGTTGTTCTTGAGCAGGTCCAGAGCCCCGAAGATGACCAGCACGGGAACCGCCCGGACCGCCCAGAGCATCGTGTAGCCCTCAGGTCGCACGTCCGGTTCGCTAGCCACGGGTGCATCGTACGGCGGCGGCCGCGCTCCCCCGACGTGCAGAAGGGGCCACTGTGGCCTCAGGCGGGCTCAGAATCCGACTTCTGCACGTCCGAATGAGCAGTCTCCCGCCCCTCGGTGTACGGCGAGGGCTCGCGCGTGTCCGGCGGGCGGTGCCGCAGGGTCGCCATGACGAAGTACGCCGCCGCCAGCGCGAAGAGCACGACCGACATCCAGACCCCCCATCGCAGACCGAGGACGTTGTCGAGCTCGATGGTGTCGATGCGGAGCGTCTCGATCCAGCCGCGGCCGGAGGTGTAGATCATCACGTAGAGCGCGAACACCCGCCCGAAGCCGAGCTTGAGGCGCCGGTCGAGGTAGAGCAGCAGCGCGACGCCGACCAGGTTCCACAGCGCCTCGTAGAGGAAGGTCGGGTGGAACACGGTGCCGGCCGGGAAGGTGGTGCCGGAGGGCCAGTTCCTCGGGGCGATCTCCAGGCCCCACGGCAGGTCCGTCGGCCGGCCGTAGAGCTCCTGGTTGAAGTAGTTGCCGAACCGGCCGATGACCTGGGCGAGCAGCAGGCTCGGGGCCAGCGCGTCGGCCAGGGGGCGGACGAGGATGCCGTGGCGGCGGCAGTAGAGCCAGGCACCGACGAGGCCGCCCGCGACCGCACCCCAGATGCCGAGCCCGCCATGCCAGATCTGGAGCGCCCCGACGGGGTTCCCGCCCTCGCCGAAGTAGAGCCGGTGGTCGGTGGCCACGTGGTAGAGCCGGGCCCCGATCAGCCCGGCCGGGACCGCCCAGAGCGCGATGTCACCGATCTGGCCGTAGGTGCCGCCGCGGGCCACCCAGCGCCGCTCGCCGGTCCACACCGCCACGATCACCCCGATGATGATGGCCAGCGCGTAGGCGCGGATCGGCAGCGGACCGAGGTGCCAGACGCCTTGCGAGGGGCTCGGGATCGACAGGACAGTCCAGAGCGGGGTCATGCGTCCTCTTCCAGGATCTTCTTGAGGTCGTCGGCCAGGTCGGACGGCGAGGTGCTGGCGGTCCAGACGAGGTCGCCGCGGCCGGCCTCGACCGCGATGACGTTGGTGGTGTGGTCGACCTCGTAGCCACCACTGGCCAGCTTCTGGCCCTCGAGGATGTCGATGCCCATCGGCTTGGCCAGCTTGACGATGCTGGGCAACGGACCGGTGGCCCCGACGAAGTCCGGGTTGTAGCGGGCGAGGTACTTCCGCAGCACCGGCAGCGTGTCGCGGGCCGGGTCGGTGGTGATGAAGGCGACCTGGAGCTGGTCGCGCTGGTCGTCGGAGAGCTTGGTCATCGCCGAGGCCAGGGTGCTCATCACGATCTGGCAGATGTCGGGGCAGTTGGTGTAGCCGAAGAAGGTGAGGGTGCGGCGCGGCTGGGCCGCGAGGTCGAACGTCTTGCCGTCGGTGCCGGTGAGCGGCACGTGCGGGACGGCGTACGGCGTGCCGACCGGTGCGTCCATCAGGATGCCGTTGTAGCCGTCGTCGTCGGACTTGGAGATGCCGGTGACCGGGGCGCCGGTCTCCGACCCGCCCGCGGACGACCCGCAGCCGGCCAGGAGCCCGAGCACCAGGACGAGGAGGGCCGCCAAGGTGCCTCGAACGACGGGGGTGGCCTGGCTGCTAGCCACGGCGCACCCCGGCGGCGAGGTCCTCGGTCAGCGACGCCAGCGCCTTGAGCCCGGAGGGACGGTCGTCGGCGTCGAGCAGGGCGCGCACGAAGGCCGAGCCCACGATCACGGCGTCGGCGAAGGCGGCCACCTCGGCGGCCTGCTGACCGTTGGAGACGCCGAGTCCCACGCCCACCGGCAGGTCGGTCACCGCGCGGGTGCGGGCGACGAGTGGTCCGGCCAGGTCGGAGCTGGTGCTGCGGGCACCGGTGACCCCCATGACCGCGGTCGCGTAGACGAAGCCGCGGCACGCCGCGGTCGTGTAGCGGAGGCGCTGGTCGGTCGAGGAGGGCGCGACCAGGAAGATCTTGTCGAGGTCGTGGCTGTCCGCGGCCGCGATCCACTCCGCGCCCGAGTCGGGGGTCAGGTCGGGAGTGATCAGGCCCGCTCCCCCGGCGTCGGCGAGGTCGCGCGCGAACCGCTCGACCCCGCTCTGCCCATCGCTCCGCGCGCGGCCGTAGTGCTCCACGGGGTTCCAGTAGGTCATCACCACGGTCGGGGTGCCGGTCGCGGCGACCGCCTCGACGGTGCGCAGGACGTCGCTGGTGCGGGTGCCGCCCTCGAGCGCCTGCAGGGCGGCGGCCTGGATCGTCGGTCCGTCCATCACCGGGTCGCTGTAGGGCAGCCCGACCTCGATGATGTCGCAGCCCGAGTCGACCATCACCTTCATCGCCTCGACGGAGCCCTCGACGTCGGGGAAGCCCGCAGGGAGGTAGCCGACCAGGGCAGCGCGCCCCTCGGAACGCGTCCTCGCGAAGGCGTCCGCGGTGCTCGTCCTTCCAGACGTCACTTCGCGCCCTCGGCGATCTGTTCCTCGGTGGCCGGCTTCGGGGTGCCGTCCCTGCTGACCTGTCCGAGCCCGAACCACTCGATGGCGGTGCCCATGTCCTTGTCGCCGCGACCGGAGAGGTTGACCAGGATCGTCGATCCCGGCCGCTCCTTGGCCAGCTCCATCGCGCCCGCGACCGCGTGCGCCGACTCGATCGCGGGGATGATGCCCTCGGTGTGGGCCAGGAGTGACATGGCGTCCATGGCGTCGGCGTCGGTCACGGGGCGGTAGTGCGCCCGGCCGATGTGCGCGAGGTGTGCGTGCTGGGGCCCGACACCCGGGTAGTCGAGCCCGGCCGAGATCGAGTGCGAGTCGACGGTCTGCCCGTCCTCGTCCTGGAGGACGTAGGTGCGCGCCCCGTGCAGCACCCCGACGTCGCCGGCCCAGATGGTCGCGGCGTGCCGACCGGTGTCGACCCCGTCACCCCCGGGCTCGAAACCGAAGATGTCCACCGACTCGTCGCCCAGGAACGCCGTGAACAGGCCGATGGCGTTGGACCCGCCGCCGACGCAGGCGACGACCGAGTCGGGCAGCGCTCCGGTGAGGTCGAGGCACTGGGCCCGGGCCTCGTCGCCGATGCCGCGGCAGAAGTCCCGGACCATGGCCGGGAAGGGGTGCGGTCCGGCGGCCGTCCCGAAGCAGTAGGCGGTGTGGTCGACGCTGGCCACCCAGTCGCGGATCGCCTCGTTGATCGCGTCCTTGAGGGTGCGCGAGCCCGAGGTGACCGGGATGACCTCGGTGCCGAGCAGCTGCATCCGGGCCACGTTCAGCGCCTGCCGTTCGGTGTCGACCTCGCCCATGTAGACGGTGCAGTCCAGGCCGAGGTACGCCGCCGCGGTGGCGGCCGCGACACCGTGCTGGCCGGCCCCGGTCTCGGCGATCATCCGGGTCTTGCCCATGCGCTTGGTCAGCAGGGCCTGGCCCAGGACGTTGCGGATCTTGTGGGCGCCGGTGTGGTTGAGGTCCTCGCGCTTGAGCAGGATCCGCGCCCCGGCCAGCTCGCTGAGCTTGGTGGCGTCGTAGAGCAGGCTCGGCACCCCGGCGTACTCCCGGAGCAGGCGCTGGAACTCCGCGGTGAAGGCGTCGTCGGCCATCGCCTCCTGCCACGCGCCGGTGAGCTCGTCGAGCGCTGCCATCAGCGCCTCGGGCATGAACCGGCCGCCGAAGTCGCCGAAGCGCCCCTGCTCGTCCGGGCCGTTGACACTGGGTTCGTTCATCGTCGTGCTCATGCCTTGGCCTCCTGTGCCGTCCCCAGGACGGCCTTCATCGCCGCCACTGCCGCCCGGGGGTCTCCGTTCTTGACGAGTGCTTCCCCGACCAGCACGACGTCCGCGCCCTCGTCGGCGTAGCGCTGGGCGTCCGCGGTGTCACCGACCCCGGACTCGGCCACCTTGACGACGTGCTCAGGCAGCAGGGTGACCAGCCGGCCGAAGGTGGACTTGTCGACGTCGAGCGTCTTCAGGTTGCGCGCGTTGACCCCGATCAGGTCGGCCCCGATGTCGAGAGCGCGGGCGATCTCGGCCTCGTCGTGGACCTCCGTCAGGACCGTGAGGCCGAGGGAGCGAGCCTGCTCGTGCAGCTCGCCGAGCTGCGAGCCCTCGAGCGCGGCGACGATGAGGAGCACCAGGTCGGCACCGGCGGCCCTGGCCTCGAGGAGCTGGTAGCCGGTGACCACGAAGTCCTTGCGCAGCACCGGCGTCGACACCGCCGCCCTCACGGCACGCAGGTCGTTGAGGCTGCCCCCGAAGCGACGCTGCTCGGTCAGCACCGAGATCGCGTCCGCGCCACCGGCGGAGTAGGCGGAGGCCAGCGCTGCCGGGTCGGGGATGTCGGCGAGCGCGCCCTTGCTCGGTGACCTGCGCTTGACCTCGGCGATGACCGAGAGGCTGGGTGACCTGAAGGCGGGCATCGGGTCGCGGGGGGCCGGGAGTGCCTCGGTGGCGGCGACGAGAGCGCCCTCGCTGAGCGTCTCCATGCGTACAGCGAGGTCCTCGCGCACGCCGGCGACGATGTCGTCGAGCACGGACATGCGGTGACCCTCCGGAGCCTTCGTGGTGGATGTGGCACGGCGTCCCTGTGCCGTTCCAAGGTTCTCACACGGCTGTTTGTGTAGGTTCAGCCCTTCGAACCGTCAGCCGGCCTGGTCCTATGCGAGAAGGGCATTGCATGAGCAACGAGTACCCCCCTCCCCACCCCGGCCAGGAGCCGGAGGGGCAGTCCAACCAGCCCCCGCCGCCGCCCCCGCCCTCCGGACCACAGTGGAACCCGCAGTCCGGTGGCGCTCCCGCCGGCCCCGGTGGAGCGGCGCCCTACGGTCAGCCCGCCTACGGCCAGCCTCCCGGGTACCCGCCCCAGCCGGGCGCACCCGGTGGCTACGGGCAGCCGCAGAAGAACTCTCCGCTGGCGATCGTCTCCCTCGTGCTGGGCATCGTGGGCGTGCCGTGCTGCACCTTCTTCGTCTTCGGCATCGCTGCGGTCGTGACGGGCTTCCTCGCGCGCAGGCAGATCGATGCCTCGCAGGGCGCGCTCAAGGGTGGTGGCATGGCCATGGCGGGCCTGGTGCTCGGCGCCGTCACGATCGTGCTCGCCATCGTCGTGTGGGTGCTGAACCTGACCGGCGCCATCAACAGCAACTACAGCTTCGAGACCAACTGAGCCTCGGCAACCATGGGCTGGCTCCGCGAGGTCCTTCAGCGACGTAGGACCTCAGGGAGCCAGCCAGCTGCCTGCGGTCACGTTGCGGAGTACGCCGAAGACCACCATCACCACCACGAGGACCGCGATCCACACTCCGGGGTGACGACTTCCGGGCCGGGCCGGGGCGTCGTGACCGGACCAGGCGCGACGGGTCCAGCTGACCCACCACAGGACCAGCAACGGGATCGCGGCCACGAAGAGCAGGTTGCTGCTGGCCGCCCCCACGAGGTCGCCGTGGCTGAGGTCGTTGACGGCCCGCAGGGCGCCGCAGCCCGGGCAGAACTGGCCGGTCAGCTGCAGCCACGGGCACAGGCCCCAGCTGCCCGGGGAGTGGGGGTCGCGGAAGTGGAGGGCGACCGTGAACCCGCCCACGAGGCCCGCGATCATCAGGGGGCCGGACAGCCGGTCCCTCCGGGACGGTGCAGGTGGCGCCGAGGGCTCAGGAGGACTGCCGGAGACCACGGCCGCCGCAGTGGCCGGTGGGTCGTGCCTGGCGCTGGCGTCCATGGGTCAGTGGCGGCTGCTGCCGTAGCCCATCTTGTTCAGCACGCCGAGGACGACCAGGGCGACGGGCGCGAGCGCCACCCCGACCCAGAACATCGGGTAGCTGCCCACCATCAGGCCGATGCCGCCGACCACGAACCCGGCAAGGGCCACGACGACGGCCGTCCAGGCTGCGGGGGTGTTGCCGTGGTTGTCGGACATGGAGCTCCTCGGGTGTGTCGGGCGTGCGACGGGGGTCGCCACGTCGGCGACATTCTAGTGGGGAGGTCGGCCGGGCTCAGGCACCCGGTGGGCGACCGGTGGTGTCGGTCGGGTCACGTCCCTCGTCCAGGGCGTGCCACAGGTCCCGCTCCGGATCGGTGGTGGTCATCTCGGTCGCAGGAGTGGGAGCCCCGGGAGCGTCGTACCGGCTGCCCATCTCTGGCCACCGCCCGACCAGGCGTACGGCGAGGCCGGCCGGCACCAGGGCCAGCACCGCGCAGACGGCAGTCGTCCAGAACCAGCCGGTGAATCCGGTGTCGGAGGACCGGCGGCCCATCAGCTGGTCGAAGGAGTCCTGCGCCGTGTCGGGCAGCGTGGCGTAGGCGACCACCACACTGACCAGAAGTCCTACGGCCGCCACGGCCGCGAGCAGCGCGAACAGACGCCGTACCCGTCCGCGGGTCACGAGCAGGACTCCCCATGCCGCGAGCAGCACCAGGCTGATGGCCGAGGCGAGCGGGAAGCGGGTCCCGGAGTCGAGCGCCGCCATGGAGGCGTCGCTGCTTCCGGCCGTCGAGTCCTGGCCGATCCACGGCTTCGCGCTGGCGACCGCGGCGAGGGCGGCCGTGGCCAGGCCGACCAGGACCACTGGACCGAAGGTATGACGCTCGGAGGCGTCCTCAGGCATCGGTCTCCTCCGCGAGCAGCACGTCGGCGTCGAAGCAGGTGTGTGCGCCGGTGTGGCACGCCGGCCCGGTCTGGTCGACCTTGAGCAGGAGCGTGTCACCGTCGCAGTCCAGCGCCACCTCCACCACGCGCTGGCGGTGGCCGGAGGTCTCGCCCTTGACCCAGTACTCCTGGCGGGACCGGCTCCAGTAGGTGCCCCTGCCGGTGGTGAGCGTGCGGTGCAACGCCTCGTCGTCCATCCAGCCGAGCATCAGCACCTCACCGGTGTCGTGCTGCTGGACGACGGCCGGCACGAGGCCGTCGGTCGTCCGCTTGAGACGCGCAGCGATCTGCGGGTCGAGGGTCTGCTGGTCAGTCACCCGTCGAGTATCCCCGACCCTTCCTGAGGGGTGCGACCGGCGCCGGTGCTGAGTCGTCGTTGCTCAACAGCCCCGGGTCAGGAGCCGCTGGTGGGCGAGGTGGCGGCAACGGCCGACGGGGAGTACGACGCGCGCAGGACCGAGGTCACCGAGTGGCCGGGGTCGCCGTCGTCGGACTCGAGGCTGATGTCGATGGCGGAGTAGGCGACCACCAGTGACTCCGGGACGTCGAAGCTGGCCCGGTGACCTGGTGCCACCTGTCCGAGCGGCAACATCTTGTTGGTGGCCGGGTCGAGCAGCCAGACGTAGTAGAACTCTCCCCGAGCGGCGTGGGGCAGGTCCACGGTGTCGACCCGCATCCGCGTGACCCGCTGACGGTCCGTGTCCATGGCGACCTGCCCGCCGGCGGCCCCTGCGGCCCCGGCCACCGGCTCGAGGGCGGCGACCTGCTGGGGTCCGGTCGTGCGGGCGGGTGTCGTCGGCGTGGGCGACGGGCGGGCGGCGGGCGGGGTGGAGTCGTCGCCGGGGAGGAGCAGCGCCGCCGACAGTGCCGCCACGGCCACCGCGGCGGCCGCGGCGACCAGGACGGGCCGACGACGCTGGCGGCGCCTGATCTCGGCTCGCAGCTCCGCCGGCAACGGCTTCGGCCCCTGGTGTGCCTCTGAGGAGACTTCGGCCGGGGTGGACACGCCGGCCCGGCGTACGGCGGCGGTGAGCAGCGCGTGCCCGAGGGAGAGATCGACCAGGTCGTCGCGACAGGTGCCGCAGCCCTTCGCGTGCGCGGCGACCTCGAGCGCCTCGGCGTTGCCGAGGTCTCCCCGCAGCAGCCCGCTCAGGTCGGGGTGGTCGTCGTTCACGATCGGGTCCTCTCGGTCAGTTCACGGTCGGCGACCATCAGCTGGGCCAGGCGACGGGTGCCACGGGCGGCACGAGCCTTGACCGTGCCGAGCGGGGTGTCGAGGTGGCTGGCGATCTCCGCCTGGGTCAGCTGCCCGAAGTAGGCCAGCTCGATGACCGTGCGCTCGTGCTCGGGCAGGCGGGCCACCGCCGTGCGCACCTCGGCCGCGTCGGCGTGCCGCTCGGCCATCTCGCGACCGTCGTCGCCCATGAGGTCACGGAAGCTGTCGACGTCGACCACGTCGTGGCGTCGGCTGCGCAGGCAGTCGATCGCGCGGCGTCGGGCGATGGTGAAGATCCAGCCGGCGAACCTCTGCGACGGGTCGTAGCGCGACCCGTGTCGCCAGACGTCGAGGAACGTCCGCTGCACCACGTCCTCGGCCTCGGAGGGCCCGACGAACCTGGTCACGTAGGCGCGGACCCCGGCCGAGTAGGTGGAGTAGGCCTCCTCCAGCGCGCCCTCGTCGTGCTGCGAGAGTCGCAGACCGATGGCCTGCCCCGGGTCCATGCCTGTTCTTCGGAGCAGCTGCGCCATCGGTTGCAGGTCTCAGCGAGAAAGTCTGGAGGACGTCACTTCGACTGCTGCGCCACCCACGAGGAGTGCAACCGGGCGTAGACGCCGGGCTCACCGTCGGGCAGGGCCTGTCCGACGAGCTCGGCGTGCGAGCCACGCTGGACGACGCGACCCCGGTCGAAGACGATCACCTCGTCGGCGCTCTCGGCGGTCGAGAGCCGGTGGGCGATGGTGACCGAGGTGCGACCGCTCATCAGGCGCTCCAGAGCACGCCCGATCCGCATCTCGAGGGCCGGGTCGACCGCGCTGGTGGCCTCGTCGAGGACGAGCAGGTCGGGGTCGGCGAGGTGGGCCCGCAGCAGGGCCACGAGCTGTCGTTCACCGGCCGAGAGTGACTCACCGCGCTGACCGACCTTCGTGTCCAGACCGTGCGGCAGCCCCTCGAGCCAGTCCCCCAGTCCGAGCTCGACCGCCGAGGCCGTCACCCTCTCCCGCGACGCGTCGAGGTCGCCGTAGCGGGCGTTGTCCAGCAGCGTCGAGTCGAACAGGAAGCCCTCCTGCGGGACGAGCACCACCCGCCGTCGCAGGGAGGCGAACTCCACCTCGCGCACGTCGACGCCGTCGAGAAGCACCGCGCCCGACGTGGGGTCCATCAGCCGCGTCAGCAGCTTGGCGAAGGTCGTCTTGCCCGAGCCGGTCTCGCCGACCACCGCCACCCTGCTGCCGGACTCGATGTGCTCGGTGACCTCCCGCAGCACCAGCGGTCCACCGGGATAGCCGAAGGAGACGTCCTCGAAGCCGACGTCCATCGCCCCGCGGGGCAGCGACTGCCCGGACGGCCCCGGGTCGTCGAGGTCGGCGGGCGTCTCCAGGATCCCGATCACCCGGCGCCAGCCCGCGATCGCGTTCTGGGCGTCGGTGAGCACCTGGGTGCCCATCTGCACCGGCCCCACGAACAGGGTCACGAGGAACGCGAAGCCGATGACCTCACCCGAGGTGATGTCGCCGGCGAGACCCAGCCAGATGCCGACGATCAGGACACCGGCGTTGGCCAGCCCGGCCGAGACACCGCCCAGGCTGAACGAGAACGCCGTCAGGCCCTGGGCCCGGGTGGAGGCCGTCTGGTTCACCAGGATCGCCTCGTCGATGCGGTCCTGGGTGCGCGACTCGATGCCGTAGGTGCGGACGGTCACCGCACCGACGACCGGCTCCGAGATGGCCGAGAGCATGGCGCCGACCGAGCGGCGTACGACGCCGTAGGCGAGCGAGAGCCGACGCTGGAAGTAGCGCAGCGACAAGAACAGCGGCAGGAAGCAGACCCACACGAGAATGGTGAGCTGCCAGGAGTAGAACAGCATCACGATGGTGGCCAGCAGCACCTGACCGACGCTGATGATGCCGAACACCCCGCCGAAGACCAGGAACTGGGAGACCTGGTCGACGTCGCTGGTGACCCGCGAGACCAGGGCGCCGCGGTGCTCGGTGTTCTGGGTCAGCAGCGGCAGGTCGTGGACGTGTCGGAAGGCCTTGATCCGCAGTGTGGCCAGCCCCCGCTCGGAGGCGGTGAAGAGCCGCGCAGTCATGAAGTACGACGACGCCCCGGTCGCCACGATCGCCAGCGCTGCGAGGACCGCCATCTCGGCGACGAAGGACAGGTCCACGCCGTTGGGCCCGTTGATGCCCCGGTCGAGGGTCTGCTGCACCGAGACGGGTACGACGACCCGGCCGCCGGTGCCGATCAGGGCGAGCAGGAGGGTCCAGCCGAAGCCCTCACCGAGCTCCGGCGAGAGGCTCAGTCCTCGGCGCAACGTCTCGCGGGCGGAGATCTCCTCGCCGCTGTCGACGACCGTGCCCTGGTCGGTCAGCTCCTCCGGAGCAAGGTTCACGGTCACTGGACCACTCCTTCGGTCTCGTAGGCGTTGACCAGGGTCGCGTAGGCAGGGTTGCGCTGGAGCAGCTCCTGGTGGGTGCCGCGGTCGCCGATCCGGCCACCGTCGAGGAACAGGACCTCGTCGGCCAGCGCGATGGTCGCCTTGCGGTAGGCGATCACCAGCAGCGTCGAGTCACCGCCGCGCTGGCGCATGGCGGCCAGGATCCGGGCCTCCACCTCGGGGTCGACGGCCGACGTGGCGTCGTCGAGCACGAGCAGGCGCGGGCGGCGCACCAGGGCGCGGGCGAGAGAGAGCCGCTGGCGCTGGCCACCGGAGAGGGTCGTTCCCCGCTCCCCCAGCTTGCTGTCGAGACCGTGCGCGAGGGCGGCGACGAAACCGTCGGCCTGCGCCGTGCGCAGGGCCTCCCACACCTCGTCGTCCGACAGGTCCGCGCCCAGCGTGACGTTGTCGCGCACCGTGTCGTCGAAGAGGAAGGCGGTCTGGGGCACCAGCGAGACGTTGGCGGCGACCTCTCCCTGCGAGAGGTCGCGCAGGTCCTGCCCGTCGAGACGGACGACCCCCTCCTGCGGGTCGACGAGCCGCGTCACGAGCGAGGTGAGGGTGCTCTTGCCCGAGGCGGTGGCGCCGACCACGGCGACCGTGCGGCCGGGGGCGATCGAGAAGTCGAGCCCGTGCAGCAACCGCTGCCCCTCGTCGTAGGCGAAGGCGAGGCGGTCGACCTCGAGGGCGGCCCCCCCGGCAGGCACCCCGAGCCGGACGTCGCCGTACGTCGTCTCGTTGGCCGTGTGGAGCACCCGGCTGACGCGGGTGAACCCGACGACCGAGCGTGGGAACTCACCCAGCATCCAGCCGATCGACCGGATCGGGAAGGCCACGATGGTCAGCAGGTAGGCCACCGTGACGACGTCCCCGGGGTCGGCGACCCCGGAGCGCACCCGCCAGACACCGACGCCGAGGACGGCGAGCACGCCGAGGTTGGGCAGGCTCTCCAGGAACGGGTCGAAGGCAGCGCGGATGCGACCGGCGCGGATCCCCTCGTCGCGCAGGACCCTGGCCTTCGCTGCGAAGCGGTCGGTCTCGGCGGACTCGCGACCGAGGGTCTTCACGACCATCGCACCGTCGAAGGACTCGTGGGCGATCTCGCTGAGCTCGGCGCGCAGCGCCTGGATGCGGGTGAAGATCGGCGAGGACATCCGCTGGAAGACCACGTTGACCACCATCACCAGGGGGAACACCAGCAGTCCCACGACCGCCATCCAGAGGTCGGTGTAGAGCATCTGCGCGACGGCGATCACCATCATCGCCAGTGTGCCGACCGCCATCGGCAGCGGTGCGATCGGTGCCCACGCCGCCTCGACGTCCGAGTTGGCGTTGGAGAGCAGCTCGCCCGTGGGGTGACGCTGGTGCCAGGACATCGGCAGGGTGAGGTACTGGCGGGTGACCTCGCGGCGGTAGGACGCCTGCATCCGGTACTGCATGATCCCGGCGCCCAGGCGTCGGGCGACGATGCCGACCGCGCGGAGGATGGCCACGCCGAGGAAGAGGGCGAAGATGGCCACCAGCCCGCCCGTGGTGGTCGCTCCGGTGTCGAAGGCGGGCAGCAGCACGTGGTCGGTCGCCCACCCGAGCACCCACGCGTCAGCCACGGTCAACGCGCCGAACAGCACGCTGCCGAGGGTGGACAGGGTGAACACCCAGGGCTCGCGGCGGATGGCCACCCCGAGCACGTGGAAGCCGGCCGTCAGGGTGGAGGCACCCTTGGCGCGGCTCATCGGTTCAGGGATTCGGGTGAGGTCGGCACAACGGGTGCAACCCTAAACGGCACCTCGGACATTCCGCACCGGGACTCCGGGTGCGGCCGCTGCCGAGTCGGAGGGCGGCCGACTACGATCAGCGGCATGGAGCCGATGTCGCGCACTGAGCGCGCCGCCCTGTGCAACACCGCCCTCGACGCAGGTGAGCAGGCACCCACCCTGTGTGGGGGCTGGACCGTCAAGGACCTGGTCATCCACCTGCTCGTCCGGGAGCGAGACCCGCTCGGCGCCCCCGGGATCGTGTTCTCCAGGCTCGAGTCCCTCACCGAGCGGTCCTCGCGCCGGCTCGCGGAGCAGGACTTCACCTCCCTGGTCGAGCGCGTCCGGAGCGGTCCCCCCAAGTGGTCGCCGATGGCGATCCCGCCCCTGGACCGGGCGGTGAACACGCTGGAGTACTTCGTCCACCACGAGGACATCCGCCGGGCCCGCGACGGCTGGGAGCCGCGGGAGCTCACCGAGCGTGACCAGCTGGCCATCTGGAGATCGGTCTCCGTCGCGGGCAAGGGCATGGTGCGCTCGGTCGAGGCACCCGTCGAGATCCGCTGGGCCGGCGACGACAAGAAGCGTTCGGCCACCCTCAGCAAGGGCGACGACCCGGTCGTGGTGACCGGCGCCCCGGCCGAGCTGACGATGTTCCTCTTCGGCCGGGACCAGCATGCCGACCTGGAGTTCACCGGCCCCGAGACTTCGGTAGCGGCCCTGCACCGGGCCCGGCTCGGGATGTGAGTCGGCGCTGCCGATCTGCGTGCGCCTTGCTGGGCCCTGCTTCTGCGGAACGTCCCGAGGACGTCGTACGCCGGCTGCGACGGCGTCATCGCTCCCACCCGCGGGAACTGCACATGGTCCTACTGGTCCGGCTTCGCCCTCGCTCAGCGAGGAGCGCTCGATCAGAAGTCGCTGACCTACTTGGTGCTGGACCTGGTCGGCTCGGCGGTCTTGACGGTCGAGGCCATCTCGAGCGGCAGTGGGGCTTTCTTCTTCTCGAGGGCGTCTGGGTCATCGTGTCGGCGGTCAGCCTCATCGCCGTGCTGCGCAGCGCGAGGTCGGCACTCGGCACCCGCTGAGGGGTCCGTCTGTCGCACGCTCCGCGTGCCGTCGAAGTACCGTTCTTCCATGAGGCGAGCTGCCACCGTCGTCGTCAGCCTGTACGTCCTCGCGTCCCTGGGAACGCGCGCGGCGGAGGCGGCGGGCCTGCGGCGATGCGAGTGTTCGTCCTCGTGCTGGTGCCGAGGCCCGGTCCTCAGCGCTTTCCGCTGGGTGATGCCGGTGGGCCACCGGTAGCGCCCGACAGCCCAGGAAGACTGCCCGGCCGTCGTCCTGCCTGGCGCCCTCTGGTTCAGCTCAGACGAGCCAGATCCCGTCGGATGTAGCGCAGGTGCGCCCACTCCTCCTCCAGGATCACGCGAAGGCAGTCACCGACGCTGGGATGCCAGTCGCCGCCTCCCCACGGGTTGTCGCGTTCCTCCACAAGCAGCTCCGCCGTGGCCGTGGCCAGGAAGTCGGTCACCAGCTGCTGTCGCTCGGCCCGCACGGCAAGGATCTCCTCGTAGGGCGGCGGGTCGACGCGGAAGATCGACATGTCGAAGCCCATCTCGGCCGCACCGGTGAAGATCTGGCCGATCTCGTGGAACGGCTGCTGCACCTGCAGGATCCCGCCGCGGAGCCAGGCGTCGGTCGCCAGGACGAGGTGCCGCAAGGTCTGGGCCAAGGACCACTCGTCCTCGACATGGGCGTCCACGAGGTCCGGCGGCGTGCCCGCCACCGTCTCCTGCCACGCGGACTGCACAGCGATCCAGGCCTCGCGCAGGCCCTCGGGCGTCTGCGCCTTCTGCAGCTCGCGGCCCGGGAACCGCCGGTTGAGCTCAGCGTCAACGAGCGGCACCACGTCGACCCCGTTGACGAGGAGGCTGCCGAAGAACAGGTCATGACTGTCGATGTCGAGTCCGTCCACGTCGACGCTGCGCATCGTCACGCCGCTCACATCGGAGAATCGCACGGTGGCGCCCTTGAAGCTCGCCTTGACGAAGCTCGCGCCTTCGAACTCGCTGGTGCCGGAATAGGTGGTCATCGCCCCATCATCACCGCTGCCGGGGGTGCCGACGCAAGGTCTGGCGGTCGAGGCGCTCGCATGACCGTCCCGGTCAGTTCACCATGATGTGCACGTGGTCGTAGTGGTTGGCGGTCGACGACCCGCGGTCCGACATGGACCGGAAGCCCTCGCCCGCGCGCTCGATCGTCCAGATGTGCTGCGACCAGATGATGTCGAACAGGTCGAACTCGCTGTGGTGCGCGTAGAGGTAGTCCGCTACGCGCTGGCCCACCGAGGAGCTCGGCACCATGAAGTCGATGGCCTGACCGTTGACGTGCTCGCCGTGACCGTCCTGGCCGCCGTACGCCGACAGCTCGGGAAAGGCGGCGCACACCGCACGGTAGGTGCGGACCGCCGCCGGCTGGAGCGAGGACTCGATGGACGAGCCGTCGGGGCAGGGCTGGTTGCTGACGCCCGTCGTACCCGCGGCCTTCTCCTTGCTCAGGTAGTCGGCCGTGACCCATCGCGTCGTCGTCCTGCCCACGATGACCTCGGAGTAGTTCCCCAGCTTGCGGCCGGTGACCTCGAGGCGCTTGCCGGACTTCACGACGCTCACGACCTTGGACTTGGCCCGCGGCTCGACGCGCAGGTTGAGGTCGGAGGTGGTCCAGAGCCGGCCCTTGGCCTTCGGGACCCGGTGGTCCACCAGTGGCACCCGGTCGATCGAACGTGAGGTGCCCAGCGTGCGGTCGTCGTCCGCCCGGGCCGCGGTGGTCTCCGAGGGCGCCTGGCTCTGGACCGGCTTCGGGGCGGCGGCCGCGAGGTCCGTGGAACCGCTGGTGGGAGCATCTGTCGGTCCGAAGCCGCTCGTGACGACCCCCACTCCGACGGCCAGCACCGTGACCAGTGGAGCGGTCACGAGGGCAAGGCGGCGCCGGGAGCTCCGGGTCGGGACTTTCGTGGACTCAAGGCTGTGAAGGCCTCGGGGCACGGTGATTCCTATCGTCG
Organism: uncultured Actinomycetota bacterium; assembly: GCA_963843775.1. GTDB lineage: Bacteria > Actinomycetota > Actinomycetes > Propionibacteriales > Nocardioidaceae > Marmoricola. Next base: position 329,957 of record CAWJLT010000008.1, on the reverse strand, counting down.
GGGGCAGAGAACGGGGGGAGAACCCGACCACCCAAACACGCCGACCGCTCATCCGGCCAATGCGTGCGTCACATCCTGTGGGTGAGGAACGCCACGTCCGCAGCGCGGCGAGGCGGATCCGGCACTAGCCTCCGGTGGTCTCCGAGGCGTCCTCGCGGACCACCTCACCGGTGCCGTCGGTGTCGTCCAGCCATCCCTCCGGCAGCGCCACCTTCTTCCGGGGACTTCCCTGTCGACCGCGGGGAGAGCCCAGCTCGGAGACCGGGAACGCCGCCTCCGGGTCGAGCTGGGTGAGCAGCCCCTCGAGCTCCACCAGCGTGACCACCAGCGCCAGGGCACGGCGCAGGTCACCACCGACCGGGAACCCCTTGAGGTACCACGAGACGTGCTTGCGGAACTCCTTGCAGCCGCGCTCCTCCCCCATGTGCAGGCTCAGCAGCTCGGCGTGCCGGCGCATCATCGTCGCCACCTCGCCCAGGCGCGGCAGGGTCGCGACCTCCTCGCCCGCGAACGCCGCCGCGAGGTCACGGAACAACCAGGGCCGGCCCAGGCAACCTCGGCCGACGACCACACCGTCGGCACCGGTCTGCTCCAGCATCCGCAACGCGTCCGCGGCCTCCCAGATGTCACCGTTGCCGAGGACCGGGATGTCGACGTGCTCGACGAGCCGCGAGATCGCCTCCCAGTCGGCGGTGCCGGAGTAGCTCTGGATGGCTGTCCGGCCGTGCAGCGCGATGGCCGCGGCTCCGGCCTCCTGGGCGATCCGGCCGGCGTCGAGGTAGGTCAGGTGGTCGTCGTCGATCCCCTTGCGGGTCTTCATGGTGACCGGGACGTCGTACTTCGCCCCGGCCTTGACCGCGGCCTGGAGGATCTCGCCCAGCAACGTCCGCTTCCACGGGAGCGCCGCTCCACCACCCTTGCGGGTCACCTTCGGCACGGGGCATCCGAAGTTGAGGTCGACGTGCGCGACGTCGTACTCCGCACAGAGGATCTCGGTCGCGCGGCCGACGTACGACGGGTCGGTGCCGTAGAGCTGGACCGACCGGACCGTCTCCTGCTCGTCGAAGACCAGCATCTGCTTCGTGGTCGCGTCACCCTCGACGAGCCCGCGGCTGGTGATCATCTCGCAGACGTAGAGACCGGCGCCCTGCTCGCTGCAGAGACGCCGGTAGGCGGCGTTGGTGATCCCGGCCATCGGCGCGAGCACGACCGGGGTCGCGACTTCCAGCGATCCGAGACGGAGCGCAACGGGTCGGGTGGTGGTGCTCAGGGGTTGGCCTTCTTCTTCTTCGACTTCTTGTTCGCCTTCTTGGGCTCGGTCTTCACCGGCTGGACCGTGCCCTGCCAGGTGATCGGCTCGAACGACTGCAGCGGGCGGTAGCTCATCGTCACCAGCGTGCCCGCCTCCGGCATCAGGTAGACGAGGCAGCCCTGGTAGCTCTTGCCGGCCGCGAAGCCGGCAGGCAGGGGGTTCGAGGGGCACGCCGCGAGGCTGCTGTTGGTGAACGTGGACGGCTGCACGAGCGCGTTGGTGTTGTTCACCGCGAGCAGCGGCACGGCGGCACCGCTCAGGTCGCCGGTGCCGACGTTCTTGACGGTGACCTTCACGTAGTAGGGGCGGGACTTCTTGGTGCGGTCGTCGAGCTGGTAGGCCGCGAAGTCGGCGATCTTGCCCGTCTGGACGGAGTTCACCGTCATCGAGAGCACCGAGCTCGCTGCGTGTTGGGCTCGTAGGCGACCAACGCCTGCTCACCGAACTTCAACGCGGTGCCTGCCTTGGTCAGGGTGACCCCGTCCGGCACCTCGACGTTGCCCTGCGGCAGCTCGGCCGACGCCTCCGGGGTGCGCTGGTCCGAGGCCTTGTCGCTCTCGCCACCACCGCAACCGGTGAGCAGCAGGGCGGGCACGAGCAGGGTGGCGAGGAGAGCCGTGCGAGCACGACGGTGAGGTGTCACGCGCACATTGTGCCTTTCGCGGGACGGGATGGTGGTCATTCGTGGATCGGCGACGCGCAGCGTCTCCTGTCGCCTCAGCAACCGACGAGGCGCTCCGCGAACCAGGTGCGAACGCCTTCCAGGGAGATGCGCTCCTGCGTCATCGAGTCACGCTCACGCACGGTGACGGCGCCGTCCTCGAGCGTGTCGAAGTCGACCGTCACGCAGTAGGGCGTGCCGATCTCGTCCTGGCGGCGGTAGCGACGGCCGATGGCACCGGAGTCGTCGAACTCGACGTTCCAGAAGCCACGCAGCTCGGCGGCCAGCGCCTTCGCCTTGGGGGTGAGGGCCTCGTTGCGGCTCAGCGGCAGCACGGCGACCTTGACCGGGGCCAGTCGCGGGTCGAGCTTGAGCACGGTGCGCTTGTCCACGCCGCCCTTCGTGTTGGGCGCCTCGTCCTCGGTCCACGCGTCGACCAGGAAGGTCATCAGGCTGCGGCTCAGACCGGCCGCGGGCTCGATCACGTAGGGCATGTAGCGCTCGTCGGCGGCCTGGTCGAAGTACGACAGGTCGGTGCCCGAGTGCTCGGAGTGCGTCCTGAGGTCGAAGTCGGTGCGGTTGGCGATGCCCTCGAGCTCACCCCACTCGGAGCCGGCGAAGTTGAAGCGGTACTCGATGTCGACGGTGCGCTTGGAGTAGTGGCTCAGCTTCTCCTGCGCGTGCTCGTAGTGGCGCAGGTTGTCGGGGTTGATGCCCAGGCCGGTGTACCAGCGGGTCCGCTCGTCGATCCAGTACTGGTGCCACTCCTCGTCCTCGCCGGGCTTGACGAAGAACTCCATCTCCATCTGCTCGAACTCCCGCGTGCGGAAGATGAAGTTGCCCGGCGTGATCTCGTTGCGGAAGCTCTTGCCGATCTGGGCGATGCCGAACGGTGGCTTGCGACGCGTGCTGGTGACGACGTTCGCGAAGTTGAGGAAGATGCCCTGGGCGGTCTCGGGCCGCAGGTAGTGCAGGCCGCTCTCGTCCTCGAGCACACCGAGATAGGTCTTCAGCAGCCCGGAGAACTGGCGTGGCTCGGTCCAGGCGCCCCGCGTGCCGCAGTTGGGGCAGGCCAGCGTGGTGAGGTCGACGTCGTCGGGGTCCTCGCTCTGCCCACTCTTCTTGGCCTTCTTCTCGGCTGCCTCCTCCTGGAGGTGGTCGGCCCGGAAGCGCTTGTGGCAGGACTGGCACTCCGTGAGCGGGTCCGTGAAGGTCGCGACGTGGCCGGAGGCCTCCCACGTCTTGCGCGGCAGGATGACGCTGGAGTCGAGACCGACGACGTCCTCGCGCGACTGCACCATCGAGCGCCACCACTGGCGCTTGATGTTCTCCTTGAGCTCGACCCCGAGCGGACCGTAGTCCCAGGCCGACTTGGTGCCGCCGTAGATCTCGCCGCACGGGTAGACGAACCCCCGGCGCTTGGCGAGGGAGACGACGTGGTCGACGACGGACGGGGGCGGCTTGGCCACGGTGGAGCTCCTGGTGCTGGACGCGTACCCGGCCGCTGGCGGCGGTGGGCGAAGCGCCCATCCTATCGACCGGCCTATCGACCGGCCTATCGACCGGCTGGTGCTGCCCTCACCCGAGTTCCCGGGGGAAGGACTCGTTGAGCTCGCCGTCGAGGGCCTCGTAGGCCGACGGCTCGTCGATGGCCCGGCTCAGGAGCTGGACGGCACCCAGCTTCACGTCGTACGTCGACAACGCGCGGCGGTAGCTGCCGACGTCACGCCACCGGGTGACCATCGTCCACAGGGTCGGGTCGTCGACGTTGCGCCCGAGGCGGCCGTCGTCGTACCCCTTCTGGCGCGCGAGCACCGCCAGCGCCGCCTCGAGGTCCTCTCGGAACTCTGCAGCGGCATCCTCGGGGACCCTGAACCTGTTGACGACCAGCACGTGCCGACCCTAGTGGTCCGCCCTGGCAACGACATTTGACAACGCCTCTCGCCGCGAATGAGAATCATTGTCATGAAGCAGCTCGCGGTCGCCGCTCTCCTCGCCGGCACCTTCACCCTCGCTGGCTGCGCCGCCTTCTCCGACGAGTCCGGACCGGCCGGGTCGAGCGACGGGATCCAGGTCGTCGCCTCTTTCTACCCCCTGCAGTACGTCGCCCAGCGGGTGGCCGGTGACCGCGCCGAGGTCACCAACCTCACCCAGCCCGGCGGCGAGCCGCACGACCTCGAGATCCCCCCGAGGCAGACCGCCGAGATCGTCGACGCGGACCTGGTCCTCTACGAGAGGGGCTTCCAGCCGGCCGTCGACGACGCGGTCGAGCAGAACGCCACCGGTGTCACCGTCGACGCCGCCGAGGTCGCTGACCTCCAGCCGCAGGACCACGGAGGTCACGACCACGGCACCCAGGACCACGGCACCCAGGACCACGGCACCCAGGACCACGGGGCGGACCAGGGCGACATCGACCTGGGGAACCTCGACCCGCACTTCTGGCAGGACCCCCTGCGGCTCGCCGACGTGGGCGACGAGGTGGCCGCCGAGCTGGCGAAGGTGGACCCCACCCACGCCGAGGAGTACGCCGCGAACGCCAAGGACCTGCGCACCGACCTCGAGGGCCTCGACCAGGACTACGAGAAGGGACTGGGCAGCTGTGAGCGCTCCACCGTCGTGGTCTCGCATGACGCGTTCGGCTACCTCACGAAGTACGGTCTCGAGATGGAGCCCATCGCCGGTCTCTCGCCGGGCGCCGAGCCGACGCCGGCCGATCTCGTCCGGCTGCAGAAGCTGATCAGGAGCGACGGCGTCACCACCGTCTTCTCCGAGCGGCTGGCCAGCCCCCGGCTCAGCCAGTCGCTGGCCGACGACATGAACGTCTCCACCGCGGTCCTCGACCCCATCGAGGGGCTCAGCGACCAGACCGCGGACGAGAGCTACCTGTCCTTGATGAGGGAGAACCTCGTGGCACTCCAGAAGGCCAACGCATGCCCGTGACACAGGAGACACCCGTCGAGCTCGTGGGCGGAGCGGTCGCCATCGGCGGACGCCCGATCCTGCGGGGCGTCGACCTGCGCGTCGAGACCGGCGACTTCCTGGCACTGATGGGCGCCAACGGGTCGGGCAAGTCGACGCTCGTGCGGGCACTCACCGGGCTCCTGCCCCTCTCCGCGGGGTCGCTACGCCTCTTCGGAACCCCGCTGGACTCCTTCAGGGACTGGTGCCGGATCGGCTTCGTGCCCCAGCGCGCCGGTGCCACCTCGGGAGTCCCCGCCTCGGTGTGGGAGCTGGTCGCCTCCGGCCGGCTGACCAGGCGCAAGCTGCTCCGACCGCTCTCGCGCACGGACCGCGCCGCGATCCGCGACGCGATCGAGATCGTCGGCCTCACCGACAAGGCCCGCGACGGCGTCGCGCAGCTCTCGGGCGGCCAGCAGCAGCGCGCCCTCATCGCCCGGGCCCTGGCCGGCCAACCCGACCTGTTCTTCCTCGACGAGCCGACCGCCGGGGTCGACCTGCCCAACCAGCTCGCCCTCACCGACGCCCTGCGGGTGCTCAAGGACCGAGGCGCCACCATCGTGCTGGTCGCCCACGAGCTCGGCCCGTTGGCGCCGCTGGTCGACCGGGCCGTGGTGATGCGGGACGGCCGGGTGGCCTACGACGGCGCGCCGCTGGGTGACCACCAGGTGCACGATGCCGCGTTCGGTGATCCGCGGACCGACCATCACTACCCCGTCGAGGACCGCGACGCCCCTCTCAACCATGACTACGCCCCGCACGTGTCCTCGCCGCTGGAACGCAGCTGATGGACCTCTTCGCCTACGGCTTCATGCAGCGGGCGCTGCTGGCGGCCCTGTTCACCGGGTTCGCCGCGCCTGCCATCGGGACCTACCTCGTCCAGCGACGGATGGCCCTCATGGGTGACGGGATCGGCCACGTCGCGGTCACCGGCGTGGCCCTGGGGCTGCTGACCGGCACCTCCCCCACCTGGACCGCGGTGGTGGTCGCCATCCTGGGCGCGGTGCTGATCGAGGTGATCCGCGAGCGCGGGCACACCAACGGGGACGTCGCGCTGGCGCTGCTGTTCTACGGCGGTCTGGCCGGCGGCGTGCTGCTCACGGGGCTGGGTGGGCAGAGTGCGGCGCGACTCCAGGAGTACCTCTTCGGCGCGATCACCACGATCTCCGTGACCGACGTACTCATCACGATGGCGCTGGCCGCGGTGGTGATCCTGTGCAGCGTCGGACTCGCCCCGCAGCTCTTCGCCGTCGCCCACGACCAGGAGTTCGCGCGCGTCTCGGGCCTCAACGTCCGCGCCTACAACCTCCTCGTCGCCGTGCTGGCCGCCGTCACCGTCACGGTGGCCATGCGCACCGTCGGGCTGCTGCTCGTCTCCGCACTGATGGTGGTGCCGGTGGCGACCTCGCAGCAGCTCACCCGGTCGTTCCGCACGACGCTCGGGGCGGCGATGGTCCTCGGTACGGCGGCCTCCGTCGGCGGCCTGGTCGTCTCGGCCTTCGCCAGCGAGACCGTCACCGTCGCGCCCGGCCCCGCGATCGTGCTGCTCTCCCTCGCCGGCTTCATCGCCACCTGGCCGATCGGTGCCTGGGTGCGGCACCGGTCGAGGCTGCACGCCCCGTTCCTCGCCGTGAACGCCTCCGACCACCGGACGACCGAGGAGCAGCACGCCCACGACCACGGGCCGACCTGCGGGCACCCGGCCGTCGAGCACGGTGACCACGTCGACTACATCCACGACGGCCACCGCCACGCCCCGCACGCCGACCACTACGACGAACACTGAGGCGTCGCAGATTGACCTCCCGAACCCGCTGAGGCGTCGCAGATTGACCTTCGGAGGAGTCTGTGGCGCGGCGTACTCTGGTCTCCAGGCGCCGAGATGTCAGCGACGCGAGTCGAACCAGGACCCACTGGAGGTCGTCATGTCGGAGCAGGGCGAGCAGACTCCCGCCGCGAACAAGTACCGCAAGCTCCCCCGGCAGATCCGGCCTGAGGACATGATCGCCAGCCAGGAGTCCCGGCCCCAGCCGACCGAGAAGAGCGAGCACGACCGGGAGACGGAGTTCATGCTGCGCACCACCGGGCTCTTCATCTGAGCCCTCGTCTCACAGCCGTCGCCGAGCCTCACGAATCCCGTTGAGGATGATGCTCTCGATGTCGCGCTGCGGCCCGAAGACGTTCGCCTTGGTCACCGGCTCGATCAGCCAGTCGCGCTCGCTCTCCAACCACGTACGACGACGTCTGTCCCGTGCCCGCTGCTCGGGCGTACGGAAGTGCCACTCCTGCCCGTCGTACTCCACCCCGAAGCGAAGCTCCTCGACCCCGAGGTCGACCCGGTAGGCCCACTGACCCGGACGCTCCACCTCGATCTGCAGCTCCGGCCGCGGCTGGATGCCCGCGTGGATCCAGCGACGACGAGTGACGGACTCGGCCGGAGACTCGGATCGAGCGTCAGCCAGAGGCACGAACGTGCGCAGCTGTACGACGCCACGCATCCCTCGGAAGCGACCGGTCTCCGCCAGGAGCTCGTCGTGGCCGAACGCTCGCAGCCGCAGCATGGTGTCCAGGGCGGCGAACGCCCCGTCGGGCGAGAGCAACCGGCCGAGGTCGCAGGCTGTCCGCAACGGGGTCGTCAGCCTGACCCCGCACACCTCCGTCACGTCCTCCCGTCGCAGGAACCGCTGCCCGCTCTCGGTGATCTCGTTGCGCAGTCGAGCGCCCCGGCGACTGACGAAGGCCGAGACGGGTGGGACCGCGAGGTGGTCGTTCGGCGCCAGGATCATCTCCGCGCCGTGCAACCAGCCCGCCGAGCGATCGGTCACCACCGCATCAGGAGGTACGACGAGTCGCAGCGCCTCCGCCCGGAGCTCGATGGAGTCGGGCACCGGGCCGGCGACGTACACCCCTTCGAGCATGCGGCGCAGGTAGCCCTCCCGACACAGCCAGCCCAGCTCCCTCGGCAACAGGCCCACGGCCCGCGCCTCCTCCGAGGTGAACGGACGGTCGAGGGCCAGCGGGAACCGATCGTCGAGGAGCGGCTGACCAGGATCCAGGAACGGACGCAACATCCGCAGATCATGGATTGCTTCGTCGTCTCGCGCTCTCGTCATCCACAGGGCTACCTGTGGCAGGTCAATCTGCGACGCCTCAGCGGGTTTCGGAGGTCAATCTGCGACGCCTCAGCGGGTTTCGGAGGTCAGGCGGTCCCGTAGGTGCGGTTGCGGCTGGCGTAGGTCTCGACGGCGGCCCAGAGGTCGCGCCGGTCGACGTCGGGCCACAGGACGTTGCTGAACACCATCTCGGAGTACGCCGCCTGCCAGAGCATGAAGTTGGAGAGCCGCTGCTCGCCGGAGGTCCGCCAGACCATGTCGGCGTCGGGGAGCTCGGGGACGTAGAGGTACTTGGCGAAGGTGCGCTCGTCGATGCGGTCGGGCTTCAACCGGCCGGCGGCGACGTCGCGGCCCATCGCCCGGGCCGCGTCGGCGAGCTCGGCGCGGCCGCCGTAGTTCACGCACATGGTCAGGGTGAGGACGTCGTTGTCGCGGGTCAGCTCCTCGGCCACCTGCAGCTCCTTGATGACCGAGCGCCAGAGGCGGGGGGCCCGGCCGGCCCAGCGCACGCGTACGCCGAGCTCGTGCATCTCGTCGCGACGTCGGCGGATCACGTCGCGGTTGAAGCCCATCAGGAACTTCACCTCGTCGGCCGAGCGGGACCAGTTCTCGGTGGAGAACGCGTAGGCCGAGATGGCCTGCACCCCGATCTCGATCGCCCCCTCGACCACGTCGAAGAGCGAGGACTCGCCCTGCTCGTGCCCGGCCGTGCGGGGCAGACCGCGTTCCTTGGCCCAGCGCCCGTTGCCGTCCATGATCACCGCGACGTGCGCGGGGACCTGGTCGCGCGGGACGTCAGGAGGGGTGGCCCCCGAGACGTGCGGGGTGGGTGGACGCAGCACCCGCCCGCCCTGATCCTGGACCGGATCTCGGGCGACCTGACGCCTCGTCGACCTGCGCACCACTCACCCCTCGCCCACGTAGGGCATGGATCGTAGGCCGCGCTCGAGGTGCCAGGACACGAAGGCCGACACCAGGCCACGGGCCTCCCGGCGGTTGCGTTGCTCGGACCCGTCGACGATCTCCCAGTCACCGGCGAGGAGCGCGCCGAGCAGCAGCAGCGTCTCCGGGGCCGGGTTGGCCGATCCCGGCACCCGGCAGGTCGGGCACAGCGTCCCCCCGGCGGCCGGGCTGAACGCGCGGTGCGGACCCTCGAGCCCGCAGTTGGCGCAGGCGGCGAAGGACGGCGCGTAGCCGGCCACCGACAGCGACCGCAGCAGGAAGGAGTCGAGCACGTCGCCGGAGCGGTGCTCCCCCGCCGTCATGGCCCGCAGGGCGCCGACGAGCAGGAGGTACTGCTGCACCGACGGCTGGCGTTCCTCGGAGACCAGGCGCTCGGCGGTCTCGAGCATCACGCTCGCGGCGGTGTAGCGGTCGTAGTCGGCAGAGATCGCGTTGCCGTAGGGCGAGCGGGTCTCGGCCTGCGTGATGGTGTCGAGGTTGCGGCCGGCCGCGAGCTGCAGGTCGACGTGGGTGAACGGCTCGAGCCGGGAGCCGAAGCGCGAGGAGGTACGGCGTACGCCCTTGGCCACCGCCCGCACGACACCGTGCTGGCGCGTGAGGAGGGTGATGATGCGGTCGGCCTCTGCCAGCTTGTGCGTGCGCAGCACGATGGCTTCGTCGCTGTACAGGGGCATGGGGCCATTGTCCCCCGCCGGGCTGACAACCGGGTGCGCCCACGCCGTGACCTGAGCGCGAGGAGGTCAGCCCTGGAGGCGCCGGGAGGGGGTCTCCGACTCGAAGCAGCGCGCCACGAACTCGGCCGTGAGCGCGTTCAGCCGCTTCGGCCGCAACCGCCACTCGAGGATGCTGTCGGCCTCGGCGAAGGTGGAGTTCGGGAGCTCCTCGGCGAGCATCGCCGCGTCGGCGGCCGGGTGCAGCGGATCGCGCGGGTGCCCCACGACCAGGGCGGGCGCCTCGATGCGCCGGCGCAGTCGCGACGACGGCGCGACCCGGCCGAAGAAGATGCCGTGGATCACCGCGGCCATCGGGCCGGGCCGTTGGTCGAGCGTGTCCAGCGCGATGCCGGTCCAGAACGGTACGACGCCGCGCGGCACGGCCCGGGTGGCCAGCCGCAGCCCGCTGATCGACAGGGGGACGAAGCGGGAGAGGAACAGCAGCGGCGCGAAGGTCAGGATGCCGAACTCGAGGCCGTTGTCGAGCACCGGCATCTCGGCGATCAGGCCCCTGACCCGCTCCGGCGCGATCGAGGCGACCTCCAGTGACGCGTTGGCCCCCAGCGAGGTCCCGCCCACCACCGCCTGCTCGATGTCGCGGTCGTCGAGGAGCGCCAGGATCTGCTCGCCGAAGGCCGTCATGGAGTACTCCAGCGGGTCCTCGGGCCGGTCGGAGCGACCGTGGCCCAGCAGGTCGAGCGTCAGCACGTGGGCGCCGGACGCGGCCAGGTAGCGCGCGAGCGGCTGGTGCATCCTGCGTGGCATCAGCTGCCCGTGGACCAGGACCACCCACCGGTCCCCACCGCCGTACTCCGTGTACTCGAGCCGGTGGCCGTCGTGGAAGAGCTGGCCGATCCGCTCCGAAACCAGGGTCATGGGCTCACCTTGGCATGCACCCCGCCGGGCGCGCGGCAAGGTGCACGACACGACCACCGGAAAAAACCCTCAAAAGCACTCACTCTGGTGGAGAATCAGGAGGTGAAGAGCAGACAGCTCGGCTCGGGAGGCCTGCTGGTGGGTTGCCTCGTCGTGGCCGCCTACCTGGCAGGCGTCGGCGCGCTCCTCATCGGTCGCGACACGGGCAGCACCGCGGCCTGGTGGCCGGCTGCCGGAGTCGGTCTCGTCGCCGTCCTCCTGGCACCACGCCGTCAGTGGCCGGCCGTCTTCGTGGCGCTGACCCTGGCCTACTCGGCGGCCAACCTCACCCTCGGCCGCTCGCCGCTCATCTCCCTGCTGCTGGGGGTGAGCGACGTGGCGGAGACCATCCTGCTGGCCTACCTGGTCGTGGCCCACATCGGCAGCAGGCTCGATGACGTCTACGACGTGTGGCGCCTCTTCGCCATCGCTGCGGCGGGGGCCCTGGTGGCGGCGCTCGGCGTGTCCTTGACCTACCACGCCTTCCTGGGCACCGCGTTCTGGTCCACGTTCGGACTCAACCTGCCGGCGCATGCCGCGTCGGTGATCCTGCTGGCTCCGGTCGCCCTGCTCAGCCGGAGGTCGCGCCACCGGTCGCAGTCGCGCCGGGTCGAGCTGACCGCCCAGCTGGCCCTCCTGATCACCGCCACGCTGATCACCTTCGCCGCCGCGCAGCTCACCCTCGGCTTCGCGCCGCTGCCCGTGATCGTCTGGGCGGCGGTGCGCTTCAGCGAGTGGGTCGTGGTGCTCGAGTCGATCGCCTACGCCACCGCGGTCACCGTGTTCACGCAGTACGGCGCAGGTCCGTTCTCCCCGACGTTCGACGCCGACGCCGGGAACAGCACCCAGCACGCCCAGCTCTACCTGATCTGCCTGGTGCTCATCGGCCTCCCCCTCGCCAAGGCGATGCGCCAGCACGACGACGCCCTGACGAAGGTGCTGGCCAGCGAGCGCACCTTCCGGCGCAACTTCACCGAGTCGCGGGTGCCGGTGGCGATCCTGCGCCGAGCCGACGACGAGCTCTTCTTCGCGGAGTGCAACGACGCCACCGTCGACCTGCTGCAGCAGTCCTCGGGCGGGCTTGAGCGTCAGCGGGTGACCGACCTGCTGATGGCACCCGAGCTCGATGACGCTGCCCGCAGGATCGTGAGCGGCCGGGCCGCCGGTTGGACGGGACCCATCGGGGTCACGGCCAAGCCACGCACCCGCCTCGACGGCACGCTGTCGCTGATCGAGGAGCTGGAGGACGGCGCCACGTTCTCCTTGCACCTCGTGGACGTCACGGCACCGCACGAGATGCAGGAACGTCTGCAGGCCGAGCGCAACTACACCCGCGCGGTGATCGACAGCGCGAGCAGCATGATCGTCCTGACCAGTCCCGACGGCACCGTCATCGCCGCGAACCCGGCCACCACGACCCTCCTCGGCTACACCGAGGAAGAGCTTCTGGGGCGGCCGATGTGGGAGCTGATGATGGCCGGTCAGCAGGCCGTCGGCGCAGCCCGGCTCTTCGCCGACAACCTGCTTCCCCGCACGGGTGAGGCCCAGCTGCGCACCAAGGACGGCCAGCAGCTCGCCGTGATCTTCTCCAGCCAGATGCACCAGGTCAACGAGGACGCGCCGGTCACGGTCGTCATCTCGGCCACCGACGTCACCGACGCGCGACAGAACGCGGGCATGGTCAACCACCTGCTCCGCTCGGCCCGGACGATCGCCTTCGTCGGCACCGACCTCACCGGGCGGATCACCTTGTTCAACACCGGGGCCGAGCACATGCTCGGCGTCGACGCCGACTCCGCCACCGGACGCGAGTTCGTCGACTTCATCGCCGACGACGACCTCGCCCGCTACGTCTCCCGTGACGCCGACCGGTCCACCTTCGAGGCTCTGGTGGACCACGCCGCCGGTGACCTGTCCCCCGAGACCCGCGACTTGACCTGGCTCCCCGCCGGCCGCTCGCCGCTGAAGGTGTCGATGACGACCAACCCGGTCACCGACACCTTCGGAGACCTCTTCGGCTACCTGTTCGTGGCCAACGACATCACCGACACCCGCCGCAGCCAGGAGATCCTGGTCAAGGCGCTCCACCGCGAACGCGAGGTCGTCTCGAAGCTCAAGGACCTGGACCAGGTCAAGGACGACTTCGTCACCACCGTGAGCCACGAGCTGCGCACCCCGATGAGCAGCATCATCGGCAGCGCGGAGATGCTGGCCGACGGCCTGCTCGGGGAGCTGCCTCCCGAGCAGCAGCGGATGATCGAGGTGATCTCGCGCAACGGCGACCGGCTCCTGGCCCTGGCCGACGACCTGCTGATGCTCGCGACCTTCGACCACGACCCGATGCCGGAGCAGAGCGTCGACGTCGACCTGCGAGACGTCGTGCAGGAGAGCGCCAGCGCCGTGGCCTCGATGCTCGCCACCCGTGACCTCGACATGGGCTACACCCTCGGCGAGGACCCTGTGCTCGTGAACGGGGATCCCAGCCACCTCGAGCGGGCCGTGACCAACCTGCTCACCAACGGGGTGAAGTTCACGCCCGACGGTGGGCGCGTCCACGTCGAGGTGCGGGCAGACCCGCTCACCAGCACAGCCGTGCTCACCGTCACCGACTCCGGGCTCGGCATCCCCGAGACCGACCTCCACCAGGTCTTCGGCCGGTTCTTCCGTTCCTCGATCGTGCAGGAGAAGGCCATCCAGGGCTCGGGGTTGGGGCTGTCGATCGTGAAGTCCATCGTGGAGACCCACGAGGGCCGCATCGACGTACGCTCCGAACCGGGGACCGGGACCACGTTCACGATCACCCTGCCCCTGGTCCGGTCGGCCGCGCAGAGGTCCACGCTGCCGACCGCGCCGCGCGTCAGCTTCGGTTGACCGCCGAGATGACTGCCTTCAACGAGGCGGTCACGATGTTGGCGTCGACCCCCACGCCCCAGAGCAGGTCGTCCCCCACGGCACACTCGACGTACGCCGCCGCCAGCGCGTCCCCGCCCGAGGAGAGGGCGTGCTCGGCGTAGTCGAGGACGCGGACGTCGAAGCCGTCGGGCCGATCGGCTGACTGCAGACCGTTGATGGCGTCCACGAACGCGGCGATCGGGCCGTTGCCCGCACCGTGCAGCTCGCGCATCTCACCGTCCACGTAGACGTTGACGTCGAGCTGGTCCTTCTCCCCGGCCGCCGAGGAGGTGTGCACGGAGTTCAGCTTCAGCGGGGACTCGCGGGTGAGGTACTCGCGCTGGAAGGCCTCCCAGATCGCGGCCGAGGTCATCTCGCCACCGCCACCGTCGGTGGTGGACTCGGTGCTGACCTGCACGGCCCGGCTGAACTCGATCTGCAGCCGGCGCGGGAGGTCGAGCTTGTGCTCGGCCTTCATCACGTAGGCCACGCCACCCTTGCCGGACTGGCTGTTGACCCGGATCACGGCCTCGTAGGTGCGGCCGACGTCCTTCGGGTCGATGGGCAGGTAGGGGGCCTCCCACGGGTGCTCGCCCACGGGGTGGCCGGCGCGCTCGGCGTCCTCCTCGAGGGCCTCCAGGCCCTTCTTGATCGCGTCCTGGTGAGAGCCCGAGAACGCCGTGTAGACGAGGTCACCGGCGTAGGGGTGCCGGGGGTGGACGGGGAGCTGGGTGCAGTACTCGACCGTGCGCCGGATCTCGTCGATGTCGGAGAAGTCGATCTGCGGGTCGACGCCCTGGCTGAACAGGTTCATGCCGAGCGTCACCAGGCAGACGTTGCCCGTGCGTTCGCCGTGCCCGAACAGGCAGCCCTCGACCCGGTCGGCGCCGGCCATCACGGCCAGCTCCGTGGCCGCCACCGCGGTGCCGCGGTCGTTGTGCGGGTGCAGGCTGATCGTGGTGTGCTCGCGGCGGGTCAGCTGACGCCCGAACCACTCGATCTGGTCGGCGTAGACGTTGGGCGTCGCCACCTCGATCGTGGCCGGCAGGTTGAGGATGATCTCGCGGCCGTCCTCGGGCTGCCACACGTCGGAGACGGCCTCGCACACCTCGAGCGAGAACGGCAGCTCGGTGCTGGTGAAGATCTCGGGTGAGTACTCGTAGCCGATGATGGTCTGGCCGAGGTTGGCCTCGGCGTACTTCATGAACATCTCGGTGCCGCGCACCGCGATGTCCTTGATCTCGTCGTTGCTGGCGCGGAACACGACGCGGCGGAACAGCGGAGCCAGCGCGTTGTAGAGGTGGATGTTCGCGTGGTGCACGCCGACCAGCGACTGGGTCGTGCGCTCGATCAGGTCCTCGCGCGCCTGGGTCAGCACCGAGATCGTGACGTCCTCGGGAACCTTGTCGCGCTCGATCAGCTGGCGCACGAACGCGAAGTCGGTCTCGCTGGCCGAGGGGAAGCCGACCTCGATCTCCTTGTAGCCCATGGCCACCAGGAGGTCGAACATCTTGTGCTTGCGCTCGGGTGACATCGGGTCGATCAGGGCCTGGTTGCCGTCGCGCAGGTCGGTGGAGAGCCAGCGGGGGGCCTGGGTGATCTGGGCCGAGGGCCAGGTGCGGTCGGGGAGGTCGATCGGCGGGAACGGTCGGTAGCGTTCGACGGGCATGCCGCTGGCGCGCTGGGTGTTCTGGAAGCCGGAGTGCTGCAGGGTCATGGGTCTTCTCGCTTAACAGGAGTGACGGGCGCCGGGGACACACACTCTCCGCCGCAAGGGGTCCGGCTCCGCTAGATGAGCGGGGTGACCTCGCGGCGGCAGCGAAGGAGCAGGGGCTGGCGCGTCATGACCACCTCACCCTAGCAGCGCAGCTCCCGCACCGAGACGTCGAGATCCCCCTACCCGGCGGTACCCTCTCGGCACTGCTCGCCCGGCATCGGAGTCAACAGCCGAAAGAGCAGTCGAAGGGCAACTACCCGGTCGAGGACGGAGCAGTGAGGCCGATGCATCGCACCCTGGTGTGGCTTGCCGCCCTGCTGCTCCTGCTGGTCGCCGGATGCTCCTCGTCGTCACCCTCCCCCTCGTCCACCTCCTCCGGGGGACAGGCGGCTGACACCCCGACTCCGAGCACGGCGGCCGGCTCGGCCGCGCCTGCGCCCGCGGCGCCCCGGGTCGGCAGCTGTCACGAGCTCTCGGTCCCCGAGGCGACCGACCCGGTGGATGCCGCTGAGCCGGTCCCGTGCCGTCAGCCGCACACCTCGGTGACCTTCAAGGTCGGCGAGATCGACCCCGTCGTGGACGGACACCTGCTCGCCGTCGACTCCCGCACCGTCCGCGCCCAGATCGCGAGCTCGTGCCCCGCCTCCCCCGGCTCCTTCCTCGGAGGCGACCGGACGACCCGACGACTCAGCCGCTTCGAGGTGGTGTGGTTCAGCCCGTCCCTCGAACAGGCGGACGCCGGGGCCAACTGGTATCGCTGCGACGTCGTGGCCGTGCGCTCGGAGCGACGACTGCTAGCGCTTCCCTCCCGGATGAAAAGCGTCCTCGACCGGTCGGGTGCCCTCGACCGGTACGGCACCTGCGGCACCGCCGCCCCCAGCGCCCGCAGCTTCGCGCGCGTCGTGTGCTCGGAGAAGCACTCCTGGCGTGCCGTCGACGACATCGACCTTCCCCAGGACGCGCGCTACCTCGCCAAGGGCGTGACCGCGACCGCCGACGCCGCCTGCAAGGGGGTCGCCTCCCAACGCGCCGGGGGAAAGCTGAAGTTCACCTGGAGCTTCGAGTGGCCCACCCGCGCCCAGTGGAAGTCAGGGCAGCGCTACGGCTACTGCTGGGTGCCGCAGGGCTGACCCTGCCTCAACGAACGGGGCCTCAACCAACGGGGCTTCAACGAACGGGGTGACCCGCCTCGCGCAGGGCCCGCTTGACCTCGGGGATCCGCAACGTGCCGAAGTGGAAGACGGTCGCCGCGAGCACGGCGTCGGCTCCCGCCTCCACGGCCGGGGCGAAGTGCTCGACGGCCCCGGCGCCACCACTGGCGATCACCGGGATCGAGACCTCGCGACGGACCAGCCGGATCAGCTCGAGGTCGAAGCCGTCCTTGGTGCCGTCGGCGTCCATCGCGTTCAACAGGATCTCGCCGGCGCCCAGGGTGGCCGCCCGCGCCGCCCACTCGAGGGCATCGAGACCGGCGGACTCTCGCCCGCCGTGCGTGGTCACCTCGAAACCGGAGTCGGTCCCGGCTGCACGCCGGGCGTCCACGGAGAGCACCAGCACCTGGTTGCCGAACCGGTCTGCGACCTCGGCCACCAGCTCGGGTCGCCGGATGGCAGCGGTGTTCACGGCGATCTTGTCCGCTCCTGCACGCAGCAGCCGGTCGACGTCCTCGACGCTCCTGACACCACCACCGACGGTGAGGGGGATGAAGACCTGCTCAGCGGTGCGCGAGACGATCTCCATGGTGGTGGCGCGGCCCTCGTGGGAGGCGGAGATGTCGAGGAACGTCAGCTCGTCGGCACCTTCCGCGTCGTACGCCTTGGCCAGGGCGACCGGGTCGCCGGCGTCGCGCAGCTGCTGGAAGTTGATGCCCTTGACGACCCGTCCGGCGTCGACGTCGAGGCAGGGGATCACGCGTACGGCGAGGCTCATGACCGCGCGGGCCGATCCGCCCAGGTGAGGTCGAGGGCGTCGGTGAGCGTGAACCGGTCCTCGTAGAGCGCGGTGCCGATGATCGCGCCCTCGACGCCACCCTGCTGTCCCGGGAGGGCCACCAGGCCCATCAGCGCCTCGAGGTCGGCCAGCTCGGTGATGCCACCCGACGCCACGACCGGGCGGTCGGTGAAGGCGCAGACGTCGCGCAGGAGCTGCAGGTTGGGGCCCTGGAGCATGCCGTCCTTGTTGACGTCGGTGACGACGTAGCGCGCGCAGCCCTCGTCGTCGAGACGCTCGAGCACCTCGTAGAGGTTGCCACCGTCGCGGGTCCAGCCGCGAGCCGCGAGCGTCTCACCTCGTACGTCGAGCCCGATGGCGATCCGGTCCCCGTGCTTGTCGATCGCGCGTGCACACCAGTCGGGCGACTCGAGCGCGGCCGTCCCGATGTTCACCCGGCGGCACCCCGCCGCCATCGCCGCCTCGAGCGACTCGTCGTCCCGGATGCCACCACTCATCTCCACGGCGATGTCGAGGGTGCCGACGATCCTGGTGAGCAGGTCGCGGTTGTTGCCACGGCCGAAGGCGGCGTCGAGGTCGACGAGGTGGATCCACTCCGCGCCCGCCTCCTGCCAGCGCAGGGCAGCCTCGACCGGGTCGCCGAAGCGCTTCTCCGAGCCGGCCACGCCCTGGACGAGCTGGACGGCCTGCCCGTCGGCGATGTCCACGGCGGGCAGCAGTTCGAGGTGGTCACTCATGGGGGTCTCCGTGCTTCGGGTCAGGGACGTCGGAACAGCATGGTGTGCAGGACGGGGGCGGCGAGCAGGCTCACGATCAGCACCATCGCGCGTGCCGACCACTCCGGGAAGACCAGCCACACGAACAGGTTGAGCGCCAGCAGCATCGCGATCGTGAGACCGGTCTGCCGGCGGCGCCGCTGGGCGATGACGCCGGTGGGGCGCGAGCGCCGCCGCGGCAGGCGCGAGCGGAGCGCCCGTGTGCGTGCTGCGTGACGCTCCCGCCTCTCGGCCTGCGACGCGCGGGCCGAGGCCACGATGGCCGCCTCCTTCTCGCGCGCGGCACGCCGCTGGGCGCGCTCCTTGCTCATCGCGTGCTCACCGCTTCAGCCCCGCGACCCAGTTGCGCAGCAGCGCCGCCCCCGCGTCCCCGGACTTCTCCGGGTGGAACTGGGTGGCCGAGAGCGGACCGTTCTCGACGGCCGCCACGAACCGGTCGCCGCCGTGTTCGGCCCAGGTCACCAGGGGCGGTCGGGTGCGTCCGTTCGTGACCAGGGACCAGTCGCGGACCCCGTAGGAGTGCACGAAGTAGAACCGCTCGTCCTCGACGCCCGCGAACAGCGACGTCCCTTCGGGAGTCTCGACGGTGTTCCACCCCATGTGGGGTACGACGGGCGCCTGGAGCCGCTCGACCACGCCGGGCCACTCGTCACAGCCGACCGTCTCCACGCCGTGCTCGACGCCGCGCTCGAAGAGGATCTGCATGCCGACGCAGATGCCCAGGACCGGGCGTCCCCCGGCGAGCCGGCGGCCGATGATCTCGTGGCCGAAGACCGCCCGCAGCCCCTGCATGCAGGCGGCGTAGGCACCGACCCCCGGGACCACCAGCCCGTCCGCGTCCATCGCCGTCTGGCGGTCAGCGGTCAGGGTGACCACGGCCCCGGCCCGCTCGAGTGCGCGGACGACCGAACGGACGTTGCCGGAGCCGTAGTCGAGGACGGTGACGGTCGGGGAGCTCACAGCCGACGGGCGGGCGTCACAACGTGCCCTTCGTCGAGGGCACGCCGGTCTCGCGAGGGTCGAGGGCCACCGCGTCGCGCAGCGCCCTGGCCACGGCCTTGAACTGCGACTCGACGATGTGGTGCGGGTCGCGACCCGAGAGCACCCGCACGTGCAGGGCGATCTGGGCGTGGTGCGCGAGGGTCTCGAAGACGTGCTGGGTCAGCGAGCCGAGGTAACCCACCCCTGTGTGACCAGGGCCGATGCTGACGAACTGCTGCCCCTCGGGCTCACCGAGGTGCACGCAGTAGGGGCGCCCGGAGACGTCGACGGCGCACTGCACGAGCGACTCGTCCAGCGGCACGAGGGAGTCGCCGAAACGGCGGATCCCGGACTTGTCGCCCAGGGCCTGCAGCAGGGCGTCGCCCAGCGCGATCGCGGTGTCCTCGACCGTGTGGTGGGCGTCGATGTGGGTGTCCCCGTCGGTCTGCACCGTGAGGTCGAAGAGCGCGTGCCGACCGAAGGCGGTGAGCATGTGGTCGTAGAAGCCGACGCCGGTGGACACGTCGGTGCGCCCGGACCCGTCGAGGTCGAGCTCGACGAGGACCTTCGACTCCTTGGTCGTGCGCTCGATGCGAGCTGTCCTGCTCATGGTGATACCTCTCCGGTGACTTCTTCCAGGGCGTTCTTGAACGCCGTCATCTCTGCGGCCGTGCCGATCGAGACCCGCAGCCAGCCGTCCGGCCCGGTGACGCGGATCAGCACGCCACGGTCCAGCAACCCTTGCCAGATTGCCTCACGATCGTCGAACCGACCGAACAATACGAAGTTCGCGTCGCTCGGCGCGACCTCGAAGCCCTGCGCCTCCAGCCACTCAACGGTCCGGTCCCGCTCCGAACGGAGCTCCTCGACCTTGCCGAGCAGCTCCTCGGCGTGCCTCAGCGCAGCGCTCGCGACGGACTGGGTGACGGCCGAGAGGTGGTAGGGCAGCCGCACGACACGGAGCGCGTCGCACAGCTCCGGGGCAGCGGCGAGGTAGCCCAGTCGGGCACCGGCCAGCGCGAAGGCCTTGCTCATCGTGCGCGTCACGACCAGGTTGCGCTGCGCGGGGAGGAGCTCCAGCGCCGACGGTGTGCCGGCCCGCCTGAACTCGGCGTACGCCTCGTCGATCACCACGATCCCGGGGGTTCGCTGCCGACCGGCGAGGGCGCAGAGCTCGCTGATCACCTCGTGCGGGAGCGCCGTGCCGGTCGGGTTGTTCGGCGAGGGCAGCAGGATCACGCTGGGCTGGTGCTCGTCGACCAGCCGCCGGGCCTCCTCGAGGTCGAAGCTGAAGTCCTCGCGACGGCGGCCCGCCACCCAGCGGGTCATGGCGTTGCGGGCGTACTCGGGATACATCGAGTACGTCGGGGCGAACGAGATCGCCGTACGCCCCGGTCCGCCGAAGGCCTGCAGGATCTGCAGCATCACCTCGTTGGAGCCGTTGGCCGCCCAGACCTGCTCGGGCCGGATGGTCGCGCCCGCCTCGCGGGTCAGGTAGTCGGCCAGACCCGCCCGGAGCTCGGTGAACTCGCGGTCCGGGTAGCGGTTCAACGTCGCGGCCGCCAGCGTGACCGCTCCCGTGATGTCGTCCACCACGGCCTGCGAGGGCGGGTAGGGGTTCTCGTTGACGTTGAGCTGCACGGGCACGTCGAGCTGGGGGGCACCGTAGGGGGTGATGCCGCGGAGCTCGTCCCGCACGGGTGGCCAGAGCCGGGTCTCCCCGCCCACCACGCCTGCCACGTCGGCGCTCACGGTCGACCGAAGCGCACGTTGACCGCCGCTCCGTGACCGGGCAGGTCCTCGGCGTCCGCCAGGGTGACGACATGGTCGGCCACCTCGGCGAGGGCGTCGCGGGAGTACTCGATGACGTGCACCGAGCGCACGAACGATCGCACGGAGAGCCCCGAGGAGTGACAGGCACAGCCGGCGGTGGGCAGCACGTGGTTCGACCCCGCGCAGTAGTCGCCCAGGGACACCGGCGCCCAGGGCCCGACGAAGACGGCCCCGGCGTTGCGGACCTTCGCGGCGTCGGCGGTCGCGTCGGCGGTCTGGATCTCGGTGTGCTCAGCCGCGTAGGCGTTGATGACCTCGAGGCCCTGGGTGACGTCGTCGACCAGCACGATGCCGGACTGGACCCCGCCCAGGGCCGTGCGGACGCGGTCGACGTGACGAGTCGCGGCGACCTGCTTCTCGAGCTCCGCCTCGACCTCGTCGGCAAGCCTGGTCGAGTCGGTCACCAGCACCGAGCCGGCCAGCACGTCGTGCTCGGCCTGGCTGAGCAGGTCGGCGGCGACGTACGCCGCGTCGGCCGTGTCGTCGGCCAGGATCGCGATCTCGGTGGGCCCTGCCTCGGAGTCGATGCCCACGACACCCTTCAGCAGCCGCTTGGCACTGACCGTGTAGATGTTGCCCGGCCCGGTGACCAGGTCGACGCGACGGCACGGACCGGCGCCGTAGGCGAACATGGCCACCGCCTGGGCACCGCCGACGGCGTACACCTCGTCGATGCCGAGCAGCTCGCAGGCCGCCAGGATGTTCGGGTGCGGGAGCCCCCCGAAGGCCTTCTGGGGTGAGCTGGTCAGCGCGATCGACCCCACGCCGGCGACCTGGGCGGGGACGACGTTCATGAGCACGCTCGAGACCAGGGGGGCGACGCCCCCGGGAACGTAGAGGCCCACCCGGTCGACCGGGATCAGCCGCTGGGTCACCGTCGCACCCGGACCGAGCTCGGTGACGGTCTCGGCCTCGAGCTCGGCCTCCGAGGTGATCCGCAGGCGGCGTACCGACTCCTCGAGGCCCGCGCGCACCTTGGGGTCGAGGTTGGCCAGCGCCTCGCGCAGGGCCTCGCGCGGCACCGTGATGTCGGTCTGGGCGACGCCGTCGAACTTCGCGGAGTACTCCGCGATCGCCTCGACGCCCCGGTCGCGCACGTCGTCGCAGATCGGTCGCACCACGTGCAGGGCCGCCTCGACGTCGAAGTCGGCGCGAGGTACGAGGGTGCGGTAGTCGGGGGTGGCACCAGCGGCACCATCCCGGAGGTCGATCCGGCGAATCATGTCGCCCAGTCTAGGTGGGCCGATGCGTGCCTCCCGACCTCGTCCCACTCGTTGCTGGAACGTGTGATCAACCACGGTCTTGATCGAACGTTCCAACAACGGGCAGGAGCACCCCGGCACACGGTGCCGTGGCGTCAAAGTCGAGACGCGAGCGCTGCGGCGGGCTCGCGGCAGGGCTCACCCCCTAGATTGGTGGGGTGACGACGGTGCCGCTGTTCCCGCTGAACGCGGTCGTGTTTCCCGGGGTGGTCACCCCGTTGCACATCTTCGAGGAGCGCTACCGGGCTCTGGTGCGTGAGTTGTCGGGCATCGAGAGCGTCTTCGACCGCGTCTTCGGGATCCTCGCCATCCGCGAGGGCTACGAGGTCGGCGACCACGGGATGCAGTCCGCCCACCGCGTCGGGACGTTGGTGCAGCTGACCGAGGTGGACGCCTACGACGACGGCCGTTTCGACATCGAGATCATCGGCCGCCAACGGCTCCGGGTCAGCGACTGGGACAGCAGCGGTCCGTTCCTCCGTGGAGAGGTCGAGCTGCTGCCCGACACCGACGAGCCGGACGCCGTGGACGAGGCGGAGGCTGCGCTGCGCACGTTCGAGAAGTACCGCCTGCAGCTCTCGGAGCTGCGTGGCGGCCCGGTCCTGGCCGGCGAGATGCCCAGCGACCCGGCCTACCTCTCCTACGCGCTCGCCAGCACGTGCCTGCTCACGCTCCCCCAGCGCCAGGCGCTGCTGGAGGCCGACAGCGCGCAGGTGCGCCTGGGCATGCTGCGTCGGACGCTCCACGAGGAGATGCGCGCCATGCGGGCGCTGCCCTCGCTGCCCGCCACGGAGGTCGCCCGCACGCGCTGGTCCCCGAACTGATGGCGCGCCCGTCCCCAGGCAGGCGCCCAGGCAGGCGCCCAGGCGGTACGCCGGCCACGGCAGCCCTCGACCGGGCCGGCATCGCCTTCACGCTCCACCCCTACGAGCACGACCCGGCCGCCCCGTCCTACGGCCTCGAGGCCGCGCAGCAGCTCGGCCTGGACCCCTCCGCGGTGTTCAAGACCCTGCTGGCAGACGTCGACGAACGCCTGGTGGTGGGGATCGTGCCCGTCTCGGGACAGCTCGACCTCAAGGCGCTGGCCTCGGCCGTCGGTGGCAAGAAGGCCACCATGGCCGACCCGGCGGCGGCGGAACGGACGACCGGCTACGTGGTCGGCGGCATCTCCCCCATCGGCCAGAAGAAGAGGCTGGTCACGGTGGTGGACGTCTCGGCGATGGACCGGGACACCGTCTTCGTCAGCGGCGGCAAGCGCGGGCTCGACCTCGGACTGGCGCCGCAGGATCTCGTCGACCACCTCGGCGCGAAGGTGGCGGGCATCGCTCGCGCGTGAGCACCCAGGGCTGCGGGCTCCTACTTCAGCGAGAGCCTGAGCAGCCCGTGACCGGTCGAACCCTCGCTCCAGGAGCTGATGCCGAAGGCGCGCAGCACCGCGATGTTCGCCGCGATCTCCTTGGCGTCCTTGTCCTCCACGGCAGCGCTGTCGCCCAGGGCGTCCATCCACTTGTTCTGGAAGGACAGGTAGATGACGGCCTGGGCGTCGTCGGCGTGGGTGATGACGCTCTGGTAGTCCTCGGACTCGGCCAGGGACCCGTCGGCGAGCAGGTCGTCGGCATAGGCGTCGTTGCTCGCGATGGCGACCTTGCCGTCCCGGGCCGCCAAGGTGGCCGGCAGGTCGGAGAGCTTGGCACCGACCCCGGTCTCCACCCGCGCGATGACGTCCTGGATCTTGGCGTCGTCACCGTGGATGAGCAGTCCGACCGGGAGGTCGGCGGGGCTGGAGACGTCCTCGAGACTGGCTGGCGCGTCACCGCCGACCGAGAGACTGAGCGAGTCGCCGAGCAGGGTGATGAGGTCGTCGGGCAGCTCGAGCCCGGTCCCTTCGGTGAACCTCTTGCTCATCGAGAGCAGGCTGTCCCCGTCGTCCCCGCTGGCCTTCAGCTGCGCCAGCTGCTTGTCGGGAACCGCCAGGGCGAGCACGAGTGCCGTGTCCTTCGGGAGGTCACCGACGTCCTCGCCGACCGTCTTGGCCTTCTCGCCGGCGGCTCCCCCACCGGCGAAGGCGAGCTCGAGGCCTCCATCGTTGAACTTCAGGCCGGCCGCGGCACCCTTGAAGTTCTTGAGCGCGTCGGCGAGCTGCTTCTCGGTGGCCGGATCGCCACCGGTGAGGTCCTCCAGGCCTGAGCCGAGGTTCTCGGTGAGGATCTCGACGCTCTTCGGTCCCAGGTAGGCGTTCATGATCCCCGGGCCACCGACCTCCTCGGTCCACTTCTGGAAGTCGCTGGTCTCCGAGAGCGGCCGGTCCTTGCCGGCCGAGGCGATCGCCTCGGCGTGGGTGGTGCTGTCACTGGCGATGACGTAGTCGGCGGTGACGGTGAAGCCGAAGTCGTCCCCGGTCGGCTCACCGCACTCGACCAGCCGGCCGAACCCGGCCTTGGCCCGGTCGGGGTCCTTGACCTGCAGGGCCAGGACCGGCGCGACCTTGCCGTCACCCAGCAGTACGCCGCCCAGGCCTGCGCGGCTGCCGATCCAGGGCTTGACGTCCTTCTCGTAGTCCAGGGCCTGGCACGGGCCGTCCTTCGTGGCCTCGTCGAAGATCGCCTTGATCACGTCGGAGTCAGGGGTGATGCCGGTGCGCTTCTTCCAGCTGGGGAACTTGCGCAGCGTCTTGATGGCCTCGACCTTCTGGCCACCGGACGGGTCCAGGTCGATGGTGGCCAGCGCGAACGTCGTGGCCGGGAGCACGTCGGCGGGCCGAGGGCCGCCGCCGGCGAAGAACTGCCACGTGGCGTAGCCCCCGCCTGCGATCAGCACCACGGCCACGACCGAGGCCACGACGGCCACCGCACCACGCCTGCCTCGGGTGGACCCGGCCTGCATCTCGGGCTGCCTCTCGGGCGGCGCGGACGTGTGATCCTCAGACATGTGGTCCCCCCGGACGAGAAAAACGGTTCAGCGCAGGGTAGCGGGAGATGGCTCCCCGGCATCCGGCTTTTTGAGAACCCAGAGGTAGATCGCCGAGCCGAGCAGGGCAGCGATCGACCAGACGTAGGCCACCCCGGGTGCGTGCAGCTTGAGCCGCATCGAGACCTGGCCGCCGTCGGCCACAGCGCGGAGGGCGGTGAGCTCCTTCTCCGGTCCCAGGGCCAGGCCGAGGTGGATCATCAGCCAGGCCGCCACCCCTCCCCCCAGCGCGACCAGGACCACCATCAGCAGTGGGTCCCGGTGGCGCCAGGCCATCAGGACCACCCCGCTGAGCAGCCCGCCGATCGCGGCCACGACGAAGAACCAGCCGTCGATGCCGACCTGCTTGATCAGCTGCTCGGGCGCGAGCGTCGCACTGTCCCCGGACTTCGTGACCAGGGGCAGCACGGTGACCTGCCACCACACCACCGCGCCGAGGACACCCATCACCGCGAACCAGACAGCGACCACCAGCGCGTCCTTGGCCCCGGACACCGCGGTCATCCCAGGCACCCCGGACCCAGCAGGTGCTTCAGGTCGCCGTAGAGCGCGGGCGAGGCCATCACGCGATGCCGGTCGTCCAGCTTGAGCACCCGGGTCGCCCCTCGGGAGACGAGGCGCAGTCGCACCTCGGTGGTGCCGGCGTGGGTGCGCAGCACCTCCTTGAGCTGTTCGACGACCGGTGGCGTGCAGCGGGTGGAGGGCAGCGTGATCAGCACGGGACCGGTGCCGCGGTCCTCCATGAC
This sequence comes from uncultured Actinomycetota bacterium, assembly GCA_963843775.1. Taxonomy (GTDB): domain Bacteria; phylum Actinomycetota; class Actinomycetes; order Propionibacteriales; family Nocardioidaceae; genus Marmoricola. Next base: position 304,195 of record CAWJLT010000008.1, on the reverse strand, counting down.
CGGGGTCGTGATCGCCTTGCCGCGCAGCTCGGGCTGGTCCTTGGACTTGTCGAGACGTCCCTGCACGGCCACAACGGTGTCCTCGACGAGCAGGTTGGCCGCGAGCTGGTAGTCGCTGGGGAAGAGCAGCACGTCGATCGCACCCTCGAGGTCCTCGATGGTGACGATGGCCCACGCGTTGCCGGTCTTGGTGATCTTGCGGGTGACCGTGGTGATCAGTCCGCAGATGGTGGCGAAGGAGCCATCAGGGCGGTCCTCGTCGGTGAGCAGCTGGCCGATCGTGCAGTCGGCAGCGTTGGACAGCACGTGCTCCAGCCCCGTCAGCGGGTGGTCGGAGACGTAGAGCCCGAGCATCTCGCGCTCGTGACCGAGGAGGGTCATCTTGTCCCACTCCTCGATGTCGGGCACCGTCACGCTGACGCCGAAGCCGCCCTCGTCGGGGTCCATCCCACCGAAGAGCGAGTCCTGGCCGATGGCCTCGTTGCGCTTGATGTCGACGTACTGGTCGACGGCGAGCTCGTGCACGGCCAGCAGCGCCCGGCGGCCGTGCGACATGTCGTCGTAGGCACCGGCCTTGACCAGCGACTCGATCAGCCGCTTGTTGCAGACCTGCGCCGGGACCTTGTCCATGAAGTCGGCGAAGTCGGCGAACCGGCCCTTCTCGCGCCGGGTCGAGATGATCTGCTCGACGACGTTCCAGCCCACGTTGCGGATGGCGGTGAGGCCGAAGCGGATGTCGGTGCCGACGGGGGTGAAGTTGGCCGAGGACTCGTTGACGTCGGGCGGCAGCACCTGGATCTTCATCCGGCGGCACTCGTTGAGGTAGATCGCCATCTTGTCCTTGTCGTCCTTGACGGACGTCAGGAGCGCGGCCATGTACTCGGCCGGGTAGTTGGCCTTGAGGAAGGCGGTCCAGTAGGACACCAGGCCGTAGGCAGCGGAGTGGGCCTTGTTGAACGCGTAGTCGGAGAACGGCAGCAGCGTGTCCCACAGCGCCTTGATCGCCCCGAAGGAGAACCCGCGCTCGGTCATGCCCCCGGAGAAGGTCTCGAACTGCTTGTCGAGCTCGGACTTCTTCTTCTTGCCCATGGCCCGCCGCAGCAGGTCGGCCTGGCCGAGCGTGTAGCCGGCCAGCTGCTGGGCGATCGCCATCACCTGCTCCTGGTAGACGATCAGCCCGTAGGTCTCGCCCAGCACCTCCTCGAGCGCCTCGGCGAGCTCGGGGTGCAGCGGCTCGACCGGCTCGCGGCCGGTCTTGCGACGGGCGTACTTGTTGTGGGAGTCGGCACCCATCGGACCCGGCCGGTAGAGCGCGCCGACGGCGGAGATGTCCTCGAACGTGTCGGGCTGCATGCTCCGCAGCAGCGCCCGCATCGGGCCACCGTCGAGCTGGAAGACACCGAGGGTGTCACCCCGCTGCAGCAGGTTGTACGTCGCCGCGTCGGTCAGCTCGAGGTCCTCGAGCACGATCTTCTCGCCGCGGTTGGACTCGATGTTGATGAGCGCGTCGTCGAGGACCGTCAGGTTGCGGAGCCCGAGGAAGTCCATCTTGATCAGGCCGAGCTTCTCGCAGGTCGGGTAGTCGAACTGCGTGATCTTGGCGCCGTCGGCCGGGCGTCGCATCACCGGGATGACGTCCAGCAGCGGCTCGCTGGACATGATGACGCCGGCGGCGTGCACGCCCCACTGACGCTTGAGCCCTTCGAGGCCGATGGCGGTGTCCACGACGGTCTTCACGTCGGCGTCGCCGTCGTACAGCGTCCGGAACTCACCGCCCTCACCGAAGCGCTTGTGGGCAGGGTCGAAGATCTCCTTGAGCGGGACGTCCTTGCCCATCACCGAGGCCGGCATGGCCTTGGTGATCCGGTCGCCCATGGCGAAGGGGTAGCCCAGGATGCGCGAGGAGTCCTTGACCGCCTGCTTGGCCTTGATGGTGCCGTAGGTGACGATCATCGAGACCCGGTCGTCGCCGTACTTGTCGGAGACGTAGCGGATGACCTCGCCGCGACGACGCTCGTCGAAGTCGATGTCGAAGTCGGGCATGGAGACGCGGTCGGGGTTGAGGAACCGCTCGAAGATCAGGCCGTGCACGAGAGGATCGAGGTCGGTGATCCGCATCGCGTAGGCGACCATCGAGCCGGCTCCCGAGCCACGGCCCGGGCCGACGCGGATGCCGTTGTCCTTGGCCCAGTTGATGAAGTCGGCCACGACGAGGAAGTAGCCCGGGAATCCCATCTGCATGATCACGCCGACCTCGAAGTCTGCGCGCTTGCGGACGGCGTCGGGGATGCCCTGGGGGTAGCGGTAGCGCAGCCCCTTCTCCACCTCCTTGACCATCCAGGAGTTCTCGTCCTCGCCCTCGGGGCAGCCGAAGCGCGGCATGTAGGTGCCGTTGCCCTCGGTGAACTCGACGTTGCAGCGCTCGGCGATCAGCAGGGTGTTGTCGCAGGCCTCGGGCAGGCCGTTGCGCACCGCCCAGAGCTCGCGCATCTCGGCGGGTGACTTGATGTAGTAGCCGTCGCCGTTGAACCGGAACCGCTTGGGGTCCGACATCACGCTGCCCGAGGAGACGCACAGCAGGTGCTCGTGGGAGGGGGCGTCCTTCTGGTGGACGTAGTGGGAGTCGTTGGTCGCGACAGGAGGGATGCCGAGGTCCTTGCTCAGTCGCAGCAGGCCGTCACGCACCCGGGTCTCGATGTCGAGGCCGTGGTCCATCAGCTCGAGGAAGTAGTTGTCCCTGCCCAGGATGTCCTGGAAGTCGCCGGCCGCCTCGCGGGCCTTGTCGTAGTCACCGATGCGCAGCCAGGTCTGGACCTCGCCCGAGGGGCACCCGGTGGTCGCGATCAGGCCCTCGGCGTACTCGGTGAGCAGCTCGCGGTCGGCCCGGGGCTGGTAGAAGAAGCCCTCCATCGAGGCGCGCGAGGAGAGCCGGAACAGGTTGTGCATGCCCACGGTGCTCTCGGCGAGCAGGGTCATGTGGGTGTAGGCGCCCGAACCCGAGACGTCGTCGTTGCCACCGTCGTTCCAGCGCACCCGCTTCTTGTCGAAGCGTGAGGTGTTGGGCGTGAAGTAGGCCTCCATGCCGATGATCGGCTTGACCCCCGCGTCCCGTGCCTTGGACCAGAAGTCGTAGGCGCCGAAGACGTTGCCGTGGTCGGTCATCGCGATCGCGTCCATGCCCAGCTCCGCGGTGCGCTCGAACATGCCGCCCAGCCGGGCCGCACCGTCGAGCATGGAGTACTCGGTGTGGACGTGCAGGTGGACGAAGCCGTCCTTGTTCGAAGCGTTGCCCGACATGGAGCGCGATCAGCCCTTCCCGGAGCTCTGTGGTGGACACCCGTCTTCTGCACAGGCCCGAGAACGCTCACGGGACCTGGTCGTGCGGGGAAGAAGGTCAGCGTACGTCAGCATGACAGGGGGTCCTGACAGGCGCGGGCGCCTTCTCGGCGTCCCGTCAGGACGGCCCCGAGCCGGCACCCGCCTCCCAGGCGGCGAGGCTCTCCTCGATCACGGTGTGCATGACGCGGGCGATCCGCTCCGGCCCCAGCTCGGGCACGTGGCGGGCCATCCGGGCGACGATCTCGGCCTCCCGCCTGGGGTCACGGCCACGCTGCCCGCCGTGCGCCCCCGTGGCGGCCTTGTGGTCCTGGACCGCCCCCGTGAGCGCCGTACGACGCGCCAGGAGCACCGCCAGCTCGTCGTCCACGCTGTCGATGCGACGCCGCAGGTAGGCCATCGGGTCGTCCCCGGGCCACGCCATCTGCAGGTCCGGCTCAGCGTCGCGGTAGCTGCTGCCGTCGGTGCGCTCGAGCTCGATCAGACCGTGCCTGCGGTAGAACGCTCGCGCCCGGTCGTTGCGTTGGTGGACCCGTAGGCCGAAACCGCGGGCGCGCAGGCTCTTGACCAGGTCGAGCAGGGCGGCTCCGACCCCGTGGGCCGGCCGGTCCGGGTGGACGAAGAGCAGGTTGACCCAGTCACCCTCGAGCAGGACGAAGCCGAGGAGCGTCTCGTCCCGGGCCGCCACCCACAGCTCGCGCCCGGGTCGGTCGAGCAGGGCCAGGGCCCACGCGCTGACCTCACCCTGACTCCTGGTCTCGTCGGGATGCCCCGGCCCGGCGGTCGCGGCCAGGAAGACCTCGGGCAGCGCGCTGAGGTCGTCCTGGAACCCCGGACGCAGCTCGAACTCGTCCTCAGTCTGCATCGCGGATGATCTCCAGGGCCTGAGCCAGGTCGTCCGGGTAGGGCGAGGAGTAGAGCACCTGCTCACCCGTCCCTGGGTGCTCGAAACCGAGCCGTACCGCGTGCAGCCACTGACGTTCGAGGCCGACCCGCTCCGCAAGGGTCGGGTCGGCGCCATAGGTCATGTCGGCGACGCAGGGGTGCTTCAGCGCCGCCATGTGCACCCTGATCTGGTGGGTGCGCCCGGTCTCCAGGTGCACCTCCAGCAGGCTGGCGAAGCGGTGCGCCTCGAGCGTGGAGTAGTGGGTGACGCTGTGCTTGCCGTCCTCGCGAACGGCGAACTTCCAGTCCGACTTGGTGTGCCGCCCGATGGGCGCGTCGATCGTGCCCTCCAGCGGATCGGGGTGCCCCTGGACCAGTGCGTGGTAGGTCTTGTCGACCTCCCGGTGGCGGAAGGCGTTCTTGAGCAGGGAGTAGGCCCGCTCGCTCTTCGCGATCACCATCACGCCCGACGTACCGACGTCGAGACGCTGCACGATGCCGCGTCGCTCGGGCGCTCCGCTCGTCGCGATCTGGAACCCGGCGCCGCGCAGGTGGCCGACGACCGTGGGGCCGGTCCACCCCATCGACGGGTGCACGGCGACCCCGACCGGCTTGTCGATGACCACGATGTCGTCGTCGTCATGGATGATCCCGATCCCCTCCACCACCTCGTCGCGGACCTCGAGCGGGTCGGCCTGGCGGGGGAAGGTGATGTCGAGCTGGGTGCCGGGGACCAGCCGGTCGGACTTGGCGGCCGGCTGGCCGTCGAGGAGCACGAGATCTCGCGAGACCAGCTCGGCGGCCTTGCTGCGCGAGATCCCGAACATCCGCGCGAGCGCCACGTCGATGCGTTCCCCTCCCAGCCCCTCCGGCACCTGCAGGGTGCGCTGCTCACCGTCGGTCTCGGTCATCAGTCGTCCCGCCGGTCGGCGGGTTGGTGACGAGTTCCGTCGAGGCGCACGCCGCGCAGCAGCAGGACCACGAAGAGCACGGCGGCGACGTTGATGCACATGTCAGCGACGTTGAAGACCGGCCAGTTGGGCAGCGCGAAGAAGTCGACGACGTGGCCGCGGAACGGCCCCGGCGCCCGGAAGAGCCGGTCCACCAGGTTGCCGGAGACACCTGCGAGCAGCAGGCCCAGCGCCACGGCCCAGCCCCGGTGCCGCGCCTGGAGCGTGTAGTAGACCACCACCGCCGTGGCGACCACAGCCACCACCGAGATCACCGGGGTGAGCGAGGCACCCGCGCTGAAGGCCGCGCCGGGGTTGCGGACCAGCCGCAGCTCGAGCAGGTGGCCCACGACCTCCACGGGTGCCCGGCCGGTGAGCTCACGCACGGCGAGCTGCTTGCTGGCCAGGTCGAGGACGAGTGCCGCAGCAGCCACCGCGAAGGAGAGTCCCGCGGTGGTCCTCGCGCTGGAGTCGGGCCTCACACTGGTGCTCAGCGACGCTCCTCGCGCTGCTTGCAGCTCAGGCACAGGGTCGCCCGGGGGAAGGCCATCAGCCGGTTCTTGCCGATCGCGTTGCCGCAGTTCTCGCACTGGCCGTAGGTGCCGTCCGCGATGCGCTCGAGGGCGTGCTGCGACTGCTCGAGCATGTCGCGGGCGTTGTTGACGATGACCATCTCCTGGTCACGCTCGAACGAGGCGGACCCGACGTCGGCCTGGTCGTGCCCGGCGCCCTCGCCGGAGTTCTCGATCATGCCGGCGAGATCACCCTCGACCTCGGCCAGCTCGCCGGTGAGGCGCTCGACGTCGTCGGTGAGCTGGGTGCGGACCTCCTTGAGCTCCGCCTTGGTCCACGGGTCCTCCGCCGCGAGGACGACGAGCTCGTCCGGGGCGGCGGCCGCCTTCTTGGCGGCTGTCTTCTTGGCAGGGGTCTTCTTGGCTACCGGCTGAGCGGTCACGGTCTTCTTGGCTGCCTTCTTGGCTGGAGTGTTCCTGGCGGGGGACTTCGTGGCGGGAGTCGCCACTACGGCCTTCTTGCTGGCCGCTGTCTTGCTGGCTGCTGTCTTCTTGGCTGATGTCTTCTTGGCTGATGTCCTGGATGGGGCGGTCTTGGCAGCCACCTTCTTCGGGGCCGCCCTCTTCGCGGTCGTCTTCTTCGCGGTCGCCTTCTGCGGGGCGGACTTCTTCGGGGCCGCGGCCTGGGCAGCCTTGGCGGCCTTGGCGGGCTTGGCCGCGGAGGAGCCGCGGGAGACGACCTTGCGGGCCGCTGCTCCTGCGCGGCTCGCCAAGGACTTCCTGGTCGCTGGTGCCATGGTCCGAGAGCCCCTCATCCGGCTGCTGCCTGAGCTGTGTCACACGTGGTGGCGCGAGGATATGCGGCGCGCCGATCCCCTTCAACCCGCCAGTGCCACGGCACCATCCCACACGGTCGGAGAACTCTTTCACACTTCTGGCACACTGGGCCCACCGCAAGGCGTGGAGGGGACGAGTACCCGACTGCACGGCCATGAGCGAGCTGGGGACGGTGTGAGCCCGGTGGCACGGCAGCTGGAGAACATCAACCCGGAGTCGCCGGAAGAAACGTGCACGACCGCTGTCCGGGTCGTCGCACACTAGAACCGGCAGCGGTGGACCCACCCGGGTCGCCCATGAAGTGGGTCGGCGAGCACCTGGCCGGCCAAGGAGGGTGGTACCGCGGGGCCGCTGAGAGGCAGCCTCGTCCCTCGGTTTCGAAGACGCTCACCCGACGCCGAAGGACCGCAGTGACATACCGCCCCGTTCCCCCTCAGGTCGACCTGCCCGAGCTCGAGTCCGAGGTGCTCGACTTCTGGCACGAGCAGCACATCTTCGAGAAGTCGGTGGCCCGCAACCAGGGCGCCCAGACGTGGACCTTCTACGAGGGCCCACCCACCGCGAACGGTCGGCCGGGCACCCACCACATCGAGTCGCGCACGTTCAAGGACGTCTTTCCCCGCTTCAAGACGATGCAGGGTTTCCAGGTCAACCGCAAGGGTGGCTGGGACTGCCACGGGCTGCCCGTCGAGCTCGCCGTCGAGAAGGAGCTCGGGTTCTCGGGGAAGGCCGACATCGAGGCGTTCGGCATCGCCGAGTTCAACGCCCGCTGCCGCGAGTCGGTCCAGCGGCACGTCGACCTCTGGGAGCAGATGACCGACCGCATGGGCTGCTGGATCGACATGCGCCGGCCCTACCGGACCATGGACGCGGAGTACGTCGAGTCGGTGTGGTGGGCCCTGAAGGAGATCCACGGCAAGGGCCTGCTCGTCGAGGACTACCGGGTGGCGCCGTACTGCCCCCGCGACGAGACGGGTCTCTCGGACCACGAGGTCGCCCAGGGCTACGAGACGGTCACCGACCCCAGCGTCTACGTCCGGTTCCCGCTCACCTCGGGACCGTGGGTCGGCGCCTCGCTGCTGGTCTGGACGACGACTCCCTGGACGCTCGTGTCGAACACCGCCGTCGCCGTACGCCCCGACGTGACCTACGTGCTGGCCACCGACGGGACCGAGCAGCTCGTCGTGGCCGAGCCCCTGCTCGGCGCGGCCCTCGGCGAGGGCTGGACGGTGGAGGGGTCGGCCCTCGGCTCGGAGATGGAGCGCTGGACCTACCGGCGCCCGTTCGAGCTCGTGGAGTTCCCGCCGGTCGAGGAGGGCGGCACGGCACCGCACCTGGTCGTGCTGGCGGAGTACGTCACCACCGAGGACGGCACCGGGCTGGTGCACCAGTCCCCCGCCTTCGGCGCGGAGGACATGGAGGTCTGCCGTTCCTACGGGCTGCCGATCGTCGTGCCCGTGGGCTCCAACGGACACTTCGACGACGACATCGCCCTGGTGGGAGGCCAGTTCTTCAAGCACGCCGACGCCGACCTGGTCCGCGACCTGGAGTCGCGCGGCCTGATGTTCCGGCACGTGCCCTACGAGCACAGCTACCCGCACTGCTGGCGCTGCCACACCGCGTTGATGTACTACGCCCAGCCCTCCTGGTACGTCCGCACCACCCAGATCAAGGACGCGCTGCTCGAGCAGAACGAGCAGACCAACTGGTTCCCCGAGACGATCAAGCACGGCCGCTACGGCGACTGGCTGGAGAACAACATCGACTGGGCCCTCTCCCGCAGTCGCTACTGGGGCACCCCGCTGCCGATCTGGCGTTGCGCCGAAGGGCACCAGACCTGTGTCGGCTCGCTGGCCGAGCTCAGCGAGCTGACGGGCACCGACCAGTCGGGGCTCGACCCGCACCGCCCGTTCGTGGACGACGTGGTGTTCGCGTGCCCGACGTGCCAGCAGCAGGCTCGCCGCGTCCCTGAGGTCATCGACGCGTGGTTCGACTCCGGGTCGATGCCCTTCGCCCAGTGGGGCTACCCCCACGTCGAGGGATCTGCGGAGATGCTGGAGAAGGCCTATCCGGCCGACTTCATCTGCGAGGCGATCGACCAGACGCGGGGCTGGTTCTACACCCTGATGGCGGTCGGCACGCTCGTCTTCGAGCAGTCGTCGTACCAGAACGTGCTGTGCCTGGGCCACATCCTGGCCGAGGACGGCCGCAAGATGTCCAAGCACCTCGGCAACATCCTCGAGCCGATCCCGCTGATGGAGGAGCACGGGGCTGACGCGGTGCGCTGGTTCATGGCCGCGGGCGGCTCGCCGTGGGCGGCGCGCCGGGTCGGGCACACCACGATCCAGGAGACGGTGCGCAAGGTCCTGCTGACCTACTGGAACACCGTGGCCTTCCACGTCCTCTACGCCAACCTGGCGCAGTGGACCCCGGGGGGCGAGGTGCCGGCCCCGGCCGACCGACCGGTGCTGGACCGTTGGGCGCTCTCCGAGGCCCATCGGCTCGTGGCCGACGTCACCACCGCCATGGAGGGGTTCGACACCCAGCGCGCCGGCTCCCTGCTCTCGGCCTACGTCGACGACCTGTCCAACTGGTACGTCCGGCGCTCGCGTCGGCGCTTCTGGGACGGGGACGCCTCGGCGTTCGCGTCGCTGCACGAGTGCCTGCAGATCGTGACCCAGCTGATGGCCCCCCTCGCCCCGTTCATCACCGAGCGGGTCTGGCGCGACCTGTTCGCGGTGCCCGGAGGCGCCACCTCCGAGGACGTGCCGCAGTCGGTCCATCTGTCCACCTGGCCCGAGCAGGACGCGGCGCTGGTCGACCCGGACCTCGGTGAGCAGATGAGGCTGGCCCGACGACTCGTCGAGCTCGGCCGGGCCGCCCGTGCCGAGGCCAAGGTCAAGACGAGACAGCCTCTTCGACGGGCCCTGGTGGCCACGACCGCGCACGACCGGCTCTCCGACGAGCTGCACCGGGAGGTGGCCGAGGAGCTGAACATCGGGGCGCTCGAGCCCCTCTCCGCCGCCGGTGCCGACCTGGTCGACCACACCGCCAAGGGCAACTTCCGCGCGTTGGGCAAGCGGTTCGCCCAGGACACCCCGCGGGTGGCCGCGGCGATCGCGGCCGCCGACGCGGAGGCGCTGGCGACGGCCCTGGCGGCCGACGGGAGGGCCACCGTCACTCTGCACGATCAGGCGGGCGAGGGCGCCGAGGTCGAGGTGCTCAGCGACGAGGTGATCATCTCCGAACGTCCGCGCGAGGGCTGGTCGGTGGTCAACGAGCAGGGCGAGACCGTGGCCCTCGACCTCGAGATCACCCCGGCGCTGCGTCGCGCCGGCCTCGCCCGCGAGGTGATCCGGATGGTGCAGGAGGCACGCAAGGCCGCCGGCTTCGACGTCTCGGACCGGATCTCCCTCACCTGGCACGCCTCCGGCGAGCTCGCCGAGGCGGTGGCCGAGCACCACGGGCTGATCGCCACCGAGGTGCTCGCATCCACGATGCGGGCGGCAGGCACGCCCGACGGGCTGGACCGGACCGACGCTGACCTGGGGATGGCCTTCACGGTGGACCGGATCTGACCGCTCTCAGCCCTGCGGGGAGTCCCCGTTCGGGGGCTCGTCGCTCGAGTTCACGAGCCCTCCGCCCTCGCCGACACCGTCGAGGGCCTGGAGCTGCTCGTTGAAGTAGCTCTTGAGCCGGCTGCGGTACTCCCGCTCGAAGGCGCGCAGGTTGTCGACCTCACCGTCGAGGCGCACCTTCTCCTGCTCCATCTCGCCGAGCAGCTCGCTGCGCTTGGCCTCGGTCTCCGAGTCGAGGTTCTGCGCGCGGGTGCGGGCGTCCTGCTCGAGGGCGTCGGTCCTGGCCTTGGTCTCGGACTCGAGCCGCTCCGCCTCGGTGCGGGCGGTGCCGACGATCTGCACGGCCTCCTCCCTGGCCTCGGCGACGACCTCGTCGGCGTTCTTGGTGGCCAGCTCCAGCAGCCGCAGTGCTGCCGAGGAGGCCTCGGCCGGAGTGACGACCTTGATGGTCTCGCGCGGCGCGGCCGCGGCCACCGAGCCGGTCTCAGCAGGTGCTTCGGGCGAACCGTCCGTCGCAGCGTCACTGGGCTGGTGGTCCGTCTCAGCGACAGGAGCAGGTGTGGAAGGTGCCGGCGGGGCTTCACCCGTGGCGGCAGCGAGCTTGGCCCGCAGGTCGTCGCTCTCCTTGAGCAACCGCTCCAGCTCAGCCTCGACCTCGTCGAGGAACTGGTCGACCTCCCCCATGTCGTACCCCTCGCGGAGTCGTACCGGAGTGAAGCGCTTGTTGCTCACGTCCTCGGGCGTCAGCGGCATGAACTCACCTGATCCTCGTTCGTCGGAGTCGTCTACGTGCGTGCGCCTGAACGATATCGGTTCAGCGCGAGGCAGAGGTGCGGGCCCCGGGACGCGACGGGCGGGCCGCGCTCAGAGCAGGATCGCAGCGTTGAGGTAGCGCAGGATGTAGCAGATCAGCAGCACTGCGAGGAAGCTCAGGTCGATCGCGACCCCACCGAGCCGCAGCGGGGGCAGCACCTTGCGCAGCGCCTTCACGGGCGGGTCGGTGACGCTGTAGACACCCTCGAGCACCACCAGCACCGGGCCGCGGGGTTGCCACGACCGAGCGAAGATCTGGATCCAGTCGACGATCAGCCGCACGAAGAGCAACAGGATGAAGATGCCCAGGAGCAGATCGATGATCCTGCCGATGATTTCCACGTGGGGAGCCTAGATCACCAACCAAGTCAGCTCTGGTTGAAGAAGCCGCCCTCGGCGATGCGCTGCTTGTCCTCCGCAGTCACCGAGACGTTGGGCGGCGAGAGCAGGAAGACCTTGTTGGTCACGCGCTCGATGGTGCCGCGGACCGAGAACACGAGGCCGGCTGCGAAGTCGACGAGGCGCTTGGCGTCGGTGTCGTCCATCTCCGAGAGGTTCATGATCACCGGCACCCCGTCGCGGAAGTTCTCCCCGATGACACGGGCCTCGTTGTAGGTGCGGGGGTGCAGCGTCGTGATCCGGGACATGGGCGCCACCGTAGAGGTAGGGCGCGGGGCCTGCGTCTCCCGGGTGGCCACCGGGCGTCGACGCTCGGACAGGTTCGCCACGGGGCGGGCGGACTCCTGCTCGGGACGGGGCTCGGTCCGGGGCTCGGAGCGGCGCGCGGGCTCGTCGTACTCGTTGTCCGTCTCGGCGTAGTCGCCGTCGGCGTCCTCGAGCAGGCCGAGATAGACACCCATCTTCCGCATCGCGCTCATCAGTAAATCCTCTGCTCTCGTAGCGCTGTGTGCCGCTGTTGCACGGCACTTGGGACATTACTTGACCGCAGGCCTCGGACCGAGGACCGCCGAGCCGATCCGCAGGTGTGTCGCGCCCTCTCGGATGGCTTGCTCGAGGTCCCCGCTCATGCCGGCCGAGATCCACGTCGCCTCGGGCGCGTCCCGTCGTACGACGGAGGCCACGTCGTTCAGGTGCGCGAAGGCCGCGCGAGCGTCACCTCCGAGCGGCGCGACGCCCATCACCCCGCGCAGACGGAGGTGCGAGGTCTCCAGGACGCGGTCGACGAGGGCCGGCACGTCGCCGACCGGGGCACCGGAGCGTCCGCTGGCCTCCGGCGGGTCGAGGCTGACCTGGACCAGGACGTCGAGCACCTTGCCCTGCTCCTCGGCCCCGCGACTCAGCCCGTTCAGCAGCTTGGCCCGGTCGACGGAGTGCACGGCCGCGGCGTAGCCGGCCACGGCCGCGGCCTTGTTGCTCTGCAGCGCACCGATGTAGTGCCAGTCCAGACCGAGGTCGACGCACTCGGCGGCCTTCTCGACAGCCTCCTGGTGGCGGTTCTCCCCGACGTGTCGGACGCCGAGGTCGGCCAGCAGGCGGACGTCGGAGGCGGGGAAGAACTTGGTGACGACGATCAGGGTGACCTCGTCGGGGTGGCGGCCGGAATCGGCACAGGCCTGGTTGATGCGGGCCCGCACGGTGTCCAGCCCGGCCTGCAGATCGTCACGTCGTTGGGTCACCGACTCATCCTCTCCTGCGGATCACGCCGGCCAGTCGCCCGGACCGGCTGCCGTCGCGGCGGTAGGAGTAGAGGTCCGCGGACTCCAGGGTGCAGCGCGACACGTCGGTCACGGTGACACCGAGGCGCTCGAGCTGGGCCGTGACGCCGGCCCCGATGTCGAGAGCAGGTGTTCCCCACGAGGTGGTCGTGGCGGTCACCGGCTCGATGGCCGCGACCTCGTCACGGAGCTCAGCCGGCACCTCGTAGCAGCTGCCACAGATGTGCGGCCCGACCCAGGCCTCGAGGTGCGTGGCGCCGAGAAGGCGCATCTCCTCGACACAGGCCGGCACCACGCCTTCGGCCAAGCCGTTGCGTCCGGCGTGCGCGGCACCGATCACACCCACCACGGGGTCCGCCAGCAGGACGGGGACACAGTCAGCGACCCGCACCATCAGCACGACGTCGGGCCGGTCGGTGACCAGCGCGTCGCACTGTTCCCGCGAGCCCCCTGCCTGCACGACCCGGCGGCCGTGCACCTGGGACATGTCGCAGAGCTGCGCCCCCGGCGCGAAGTCCTCGAGCAGCAGGGCTGTGTTGCGGCGCCTGGCCGCCGGGTCGTCGTCCCCGACGAGCGCCAGGTCAAGACTGTCGAAGGGGACAGCACTGACCCCGTCGTACCTGTCGGTGAACGCCAGGTCGACGGGGCCGGTGCTGCTGCGGTGGGAGTACACCGGTGTGCGAGACCTCTTACTTCAAGAAGTCGGGGACGTCGAGCTCGTCGTCGTCGAAGCTCGGCGTCGACCGGCCGCTGGGGCGCGGACGGTGCCGGGCCGCTCGCGGACTCCGAACGCTGACCGGCACCGACGGTGACGGGCTCGCGGCGCGGGGCGGCGGGCTCGCTGCCCCGGCGCTGCTCGGCGAGGGCCCTGGCCGCAGCCAGGGTCTCCGCCTGGGTCTGCGGCTTCTGCGCCTGCGCGGGACGCGGGCGAAGCCCGTGGCTCTCCTCGCGACGCTTGGGCCGTCCCCCCTCGAACCCGGCGGCGATCACCGTGACCCGGACCTCGTCGCCGAGGGCGTCGTCGATGGTGGCACCGAAGATGATGTTCGCGTCCTCGTGCACCGCGTCGGCGACCATGGCGGCCGCCTCGTTGATCTCGAACAGACCGAGGTCGGAACCACCGGCGATCGAGAGCAGCACGCCCTGGGCGCCGTCGATCGACTCCTCGAGCAGCGGGCTGGACACGGCGAGCTCGGCTGCCTCGACGGCGCGGTTCTCACCACGGGCCGAGCCGATGCCCATCAGGGCCGAACCGGCGTTGGACATGACCGACTTGACGTCGGCGAAGTCCAGGTTGATCAGGCCCGGGGTGGTGATCAGGTCCGTGATGCCGGAGACACCCTGCAGCAGGACCTGGTCGGCCTGCTTGAAGGCGTCGAGCATGCTCACGTTGCGGTCCGAGATCATCAGCAGCTTGTCGTTGGGGATCACGATCAGCGTGTCGACCTCCTCGCGGAGCGAGGCGATGCCCTCCTCGGCCGAGGTCGCACGGCGGCGGCCCTCGAAGGCGAAGGGGCGGGTGACGACACCGATCGTCAGTGCTCCCAGCGAGCGGGCGATCTTGGCCACGACCGGCGCACCACCGGTGCCCGTGCCGCCGCCCTCGCCCGCGGTCACGAAGACCATGTCGGCGCCCTTGAGCACCTCTTCGATCTCCTCAGAGTGGTCCTCGGCTGCCTGGGCGCCCACATCAGGGTTCGCTCCGGCACCGAGACCACGGGTCAGCTCACGGCCGATGTCGAGCTTGACATCGGCGTCACTCATCAACAGGGCCTGTGCATCTGTGTTGATGGCGATGAACTCGACGCCCTTCAGCCCGACCTCGATCATCCGGTTGACGGCGTTGACTCCACCTCCACCAATACCTACGACCTTGATGACGGCCAGGTAGTTCTGGGGTGCTGCCACGGCGTTGCCTCTCATGTGCTCGCCACCCTGCCCGACTGCAGAGCGACTCTCGGATGTTCCTTGGGGAAGCCCCTCGGGCTGAAAAAACCCTAACCCTGAAGTAGAGGGTTAACGTTATGTCAACCTGAGGTGGTGAGACCAAAGTAGGTGGCGGGGCCCGCCGTACTCGCGCAACACGCGGGCGCTCCCCACAGATTCCACAATTTCCGTGAGGCGTCGCAGATTTACCTCGCAGAAGTGCCGAGGCGTCGCAGATTGACCTGCGCGACTCCGCCCGGAGGTAAAACTGCGACGCCTCGACCCCTTTCGAGGGTCAATCTGCGACGCCTCAGCGGGGGGAGGGGGGTGGGGGGATTACTTGGTGGTGGGGCGGCCGGGGACGGAGACGTCGAGCTGCTGGCCCGGCCGCTTGAGGAGTACGGCGAGCACCTCGGCCTTCTGACCGGAGTCCTCGGCGCTGCCCCACAGGACCCGGCGGCCGTTGGTCAGCACGAGCTGGATCTCGTCCACGGAGGCGACCTCGAGGGTGGCGACCCGGGCGGCGATCCGCTGGGGCAGGGCGTCGATCACGCGGGCCGCCTCCAGCAGCGCCTCCGCGGCGGTGTCCGGCTCGGTGCGGACGAGCGGCAGCCGTGGCGGCCGGGTCTCGTAGCTGCCGAAGAGGACGCCCTCGGAGTCCAGCGCCTGCAGGCCCTCGCCGCGGTCGATCACCGCGATCGGGGTGCGCTCGGTGACCTCGATGTGCACGGTGTGCGGCCAGCTCCGCGAGACCTCGGCCTTCTGCACGGACGCGATCGACTCGACCCGCGCCCGGATCGCGTCGAGGTTGATGCGTGCGAGCGGGGTCCCGGTCGGTACGTCGGCCGCGCGCTTGATCCGGGCGTCGCCCAGGCTCTGGGTGCCGGCCACGTCGACGCTGCGCGCGGTGACGAGCCCGGAGAAGAACATCGCCCAGGCTGCGCCGGCCACCAGGGCGAGCACGAGCACCGCCAGCACGTAGAGGCGGACCCGGTGCCAGCGACCGGCGAGCCGGCGCTTGCGGAAGTCCCGCTGCGCGATGCGCACGGTCTCCTCGTCGGGACCCCACGACGGGGGCGGCGCGACCTGTGCGGGGTCCTGGCGACGACGCAGGAGTCCCCGACGCGGCGGCTTTCCGGACCCGCCACCCTCCGAGGTGCGGCTGCGGCGGTCAAGCATCGACATCACGCACACCCCGTTCCTCGAGCAGCTCGAGCACCTCGGGACCCAGCAGGGTCACGTCACCGGCCCCGAGGGTCAGCACCACGTCGCCGGGACGGGCCGCGCGCACCAGGTGCGCTGCCACGGCCGACCACGAGGGCTCGAAGACGACGTCGCCCGCGTCCAGGGGTACGGCGGCCGCCACCATCGCGCCGCTGACGCCCGGCTCCGGGTCCTCGCGCGCCACGTAGATGTCCATCACCACCACGGAGTCGGCCGCACCCAGCGCCACGCCCATGTCGTGGCCGAAGATGCGGGTGCGCGAGACCATGTGCGGCTGGAAGGCCACGACGACCCGCCCCTCCCCCGCCAACGAGCGTGCCGCCTGCAGGTCCCCGCGGATCTCGTTGGGGTGGTGGGCGTAGCTGTCGTAGACCCGGACACCGTCGGCCTGGCCCTTGAGCTCCATCCGTCGCCTGGTGCCGGTGAACGCGGTCAGTCCACGTGCGAGGTCGGCGAAGTCGAAGCCGAGCCGCAGCCCGCACGCCAGGGCGGCGAGTGCGTCGAGGACGTAGTGGCGCCCGGGGATCTGCAACGTGATCTCGCCGAGCCGGGTGTCGCGGTCCATGACGGTGAACGTCGAGGTCGACCCCAGGAAGCGGACCCCCTCGGCCCGCACCTCGGCGTCGGGGCTCTCCCCCACCCGGACCACGGTCAGGCCACGCGAGACGGCCGTGCGCCCCAGCGCATCGGCACCGGGGTCATCGGCGCACACGACCATGAAGCCGTCGGGTGAGACCCGGTCGACGAAGGTGTCGAAGGCGGCCCGGTAGGCCTCCTCGGTCCCGTAGTTGTCGAGGTGGTCGGCCTCGACGTTCGTGACCAGGGCTGCGTGCGGGGAGTAGACCAGGAAGGCTCCGTCACTCTCGTCGGCCTCCGCCACGAAGAGCTCGCCGCTGCCGTCGTGGGCGTTGGACCCGGTCTCGTTGAGCTCGCCGCCGATGGCGAAGGACGGGTCGGCACCGCAGTGCTGGAGCGCCACCGTCAGCAGCGAGGTGGTGGTGGTCTTGCCGTGGGTGCCGGCGACCGCGACCACGACGCGCCCCTGCATCACCGACTCCAGGGCCGCCGAGCGCGGCAGCAGGCGCAGACCGCGGCGGGCTGCCTCGACCACCTCGGGGTTCGTGTCGCGCACGGCCGTCGAGATGACCACGGTGTCGGCCGCGCCGAGGTTCTCGGCCGCGTGCCCGACGTGGCAGGTGGCGCCGAGGGCGCGCAACCCCTCGAGGGCGCGCGACTCCTTGGCGTCACTGCCGGAGACGGTCATCCCCCGGCCCAGCATGATGCGCGCGATGCCGGACAGCCCGGCGCCGCCGATCCCGACGAAGTGCACCGCGCCGAGCTCGTCGGCGGGCAGCAGGGTCTCGGGGACGGGCACCCTCATCGGCGGGTCTTCTTCCGGGAGCCCGCACGGGCGCGTGCGGTGAGGATCATCTCGGCCAGCTTGTCGTCCGCGTCGAGCGGGATGACGTGGGAGGCGGCCGCGGACATCGTGGCGAGACGCACGGGATCGGTCAGCAGGTCGGGTACGGCGCCGCGCACCCACTCGGGGGTCAGGGCCGCGTCCGAGACCAGCAGGCCACCGCCGGCGTCGACCACCGGGCGCGCGTTGTGGGCCTGCTCGCCGTTGCCGATCGGCAGCGGGACGTAGATCGCGGGCAGGCCGACCCCGGAGACCTCCGTGACGGTGTTGCTCCCCGCGCGGCACAGGACGGCATCGGCAGCTGCGTAGGCGAGGTCCATCCGGCTGACGAACGCCTCGGTGACGTACGCCGGGCCGCCGGGCGTGACCTCCGGGGAGGCCTCGCCCCGGGGACCGAGGATGTGCAGGACCTGGACCCCGGCCGCGGCGAAGGCCGGCGCAGCGGCGGACACCGACTGGTTGATCCGGCGCGCCCCCTGGGACCCGCCCGTCACGAGCAGGGTGGGCAGGTCGGGGTCGAGCCCGAAGTGTGCGCACGCCTCGGCGCGCAGCGAGGTCCGGTCGAGGGTGCTGATCATCCGCCGGACGGGCAGGCCGATGTAGTGCGCGTGCGGGAGCGCCGTCTCCGGGAAGCTGGTCGCGACGTGGGTGGTGAGCCGGGCACCGAGCTTGTTGGCGATGCCGGGCAGTGCGTTGCCCTCGTGGACGACCAGCGGCAGACCGCGCTTGCGGGCCGCCAGGTAGGCCGGGACCGAGACGTAGCCGCCGAAGCCCACGACCACGTCGGGCTGGAGCCGGTCGATCACCTCGAGGGCCGCCTTCATCGCGCCGCGGAGGCGAGCCGGGGTGCGGAGCAGGTCGGCGTTGGGGCGCCGGGGCAGCGGCACCGGCGGGACGAGCTCGAGCGGGTAGCCGGCCTCGGGGATGACGCGCGTCTCCAGGCCTCGTGCGGTGCCGAGCGCCGTGATCACGATCTCGGGGTCACGGCGGCGCAGGGCGTCGGCGGTGGCCAGCAACGGGGAGGTGTGGCCAGCGGTCCCGCCACCGGCCAGCAGGACCCGCCGGGGAGCCGGGGGGTGGACCATCAAGAACGCCTCGGGCGGGCGCTACCCGCCGAGGTCGCGCCAGGGAAGGCGTCCGAGGACGGCTTCTTGCCGGGGCTCCTCCCGCGCGCACCCCGTCGCTCCCCACGCCTCGCGCGCAAGGCCTCGGCCGCCTCGGGCTCGGCCCGGGCGAAACCCACCAGCAGACCCAGGGCCACCAGCGAGGGCACGAGCGCGGACCCGCCGTAGGAGACCAGGGGCAACGGGATGCCGATCACGGGCAGCAGGGCCAGCACCATCCCGATGTTGATGATCATCTGACCCATCAGCCAGATGGTCACGCCCGCGGTCACGTAGCGCACGAACGGGTCGGCGGTGTTGATGGCCAGCCGGATGGCGGCGAAGGCGATGGCCCCGAAGAGGGCCAGCACCAGCAGGGTGCCGATCAGGCCGAGCTCCTCGCCCAGCACGGCGAAGATGAAGTCGGTGTGGGCCTCGGGCAGGTTGCCCCACTTCTGCTGGCTGGCGGAGAGACCCTTGCCGAAGATGCCGCCGCTGGACATCCCCAGCAGGCCGTGCCCGGCCTGCCAGCCGGCGCCCTGGAAGTCCTTGAACGGGTCGATGAAGCTGGTCAGGCGGTTGCGTCGCTCGGCGTTGGAGGCCGCCAGGTAGAACGCCACCACGCCCACGAGCGAGAAGGCGATGCCGAAGAGCCGCGCCGGCATGCCCACGACCCAGAGCATCCCCAGCAGGATCGCGAACAGCACCAGGGCCGTGCCGAGGTCGTGCTGGATCACGACGAGGAGCGCGATCAGGGAGACCACCGGCGCCACGGGGAGCAGAGCGTGCCAGGGGTTGCCGAGCAGCCTCTCCTTCTTGGCGTAGACGTCGGCCGACCACAAGATGATCGAGAGCTTGGCGATCTCGGAGGGCTGCACGGTCAGCGGCCCGAGGGCGAGCCAGTTGCGGTTGCCGTTGACCGCGAACCCGAGGCTCGTCTGGGTCAACACCAGGAGCACGACGGCGACCAGCACCGACGGCCAGGCGAGCAGGCGCAGGAACCTGCGGTTCATCCGGCTGGCCAGGTAGGCGGCCGGCAGGCCGATGGCCACCCAGGTGAGCTGCTTGAAGAAGATGTAGTAGCTGCTGTCGTGCACCCGGTAGGAGTAGACGCTGGAGGCGCTGAGCACCATCATCAGGCCGATCGCCAGCAGCATCGTGGCGCCGCCGAGCAGCAGGTAGTAGGACGTGAGAGGTCGCTCGAGGGTCCTGCGCAGGTGCGCTGTCCGGCCTGCGAGCCCGGGTCGGGCGGACTGCTGGCGCGTCTCGCTGGTGACGCTCACAGGTCCTCCTCGTTGTCCGTCCCCCGCCTCCGCTGCACCGCTGCGGCGAAGGCGTCGCCGCGTGCGCCGTAGTTGGCGAACATGTCCATGGAGGCACATCCCGGGGCGAGCAGCACGGTGTCCCCGGGACGGGCCAACGTCGCAGCGCCTGCCACGACACGGTCCATGGGTCCTACCCCGTCAGTCTCTCCGGCGGCCACTTCGATCACGGGCACATCGGGCGCGTGTCGCGAAAGCGACTCCCGGATCACGGGGGCGTCCCGGCCGAGGAGCACGACGCCCCGCAGTCGCTCGCGCACCGCGACCACCAGGTCGTCGAAGCGGGCTCCCTTGGCCAGACCCCCCGCGACCCACACCACGGGGTCGTAGGCCTGCAGCGAGGCGAGCGCCGCGTGGGGGTTGGTGGCCTTCGAGTCGTCGATCCAGGTGACGCCCTCGACGACCGCGACCTGGGCGATCCGGTGGCCGTCGGGACGGAACTCCCTCAGGGCGGCGCGGATCGCGCCGGCCGGGACACCGTGGGAACGCGCCAGGGCTGCGGCGGCCAGGGCGTTGGCCACGTAGTGAGGTGCGTCGGTGGCCAGGTCCCCGAGGGTGCAGATCTCGGCGGCCGTCGACTGGCGCTCCTCGATGAACGCCCGGTCGGCGAGCACGTCGTCGACCAGGCCCAGCATGCTGACGGCCGGGGTGCCGAGCGTGAACCCGATCGCACGGGCGCCCTCCTGCACGTCGGCGTCCATGACCAGCCGCTCGGTGGCGGGGTCCTGCACGTTGTAGACGCACGCTCGCTCGACCCCGGAGTAGATCCGTCCCTTGTCGGCGGCGTACCCCTGCATGCCTCCCTCCGGTCCGGCGTACCAGTCCAGGTGGTCCTCGGCGATGTTGAGGACCGCGGCCGACTCCGCCTTCATGGACGAGGTGTAGTGCAGCTGGAAGCTGGAGAGCTCGACGGCCAGCACGTCGTAGGGCTCGGGGTCCATCACGGCCTCCACGATCGGCAGGCCGACGTTGCCGCAGGCGACCGCACGAAGTCCGGCGGCCCTGAGCATCGCCTCCAGCATCTGCACCGTCGTGGTCTTGCCGTTGGTGCCGGTCACGGCCAGCCACGGCGCGGGCTTGTCGGGATCGCGCAGCCGCCAGGCCAGCTCGACCTCGCCCCAGACGGGGACGCCCCGTTCGACGGCCTGGCTGAGCAGCGGGGACGACGGGGCCCAGCCCGGCGAGGTCACCACGAGGTCGATGTCGGCGGGCAGGGTCGCGGTCGAGCCGGGGCCCAGGATGATCGTGGCGCCGAGGCTCTCCAGGAGCGAGGCACGCTCGGGGCGGTCCCCCGCCTCGGAGTCGTCGAGGGCGGTGACCTGTGCCCCCAGGAAGGTCAGGTTGTCGGCGGCGGCGTAGCCGGAGACCCCGAAGCCGGCCACCACGACTCGCACGCCGCTCCAGTCGCTGGTGCGACCGAGCGCATCGATCGGGCTCATCAGACCGACGTCCTCATACGCCGGCGACCCACTCCGCGTAGAACACCCCGAGGCCGGCGGCGACGAAGATCCCTGCGATCAGCCAGAACCGGATGACCACGGTGATCTCCTCCCAGCCCAGCATCTCGAAGTGGTGGTGGAGCGGTGCCATCCGGAAGAGTCGTCTGCCCTTGGTGGCCTTGAAGAACCCGACCTGCAGGATCACCGAGAGCGTCTGGATCACGAACAGGCCGCCGAGCAGCGCGAGCAGGATCTCCGTGCGGGTGAGTACGGCGAACCCGGCGAGCGCGCCACCGAGGGCCAGCGAGCCGGTGTCGCCCATGAAGATCTTGGCCGGCGAGGCGTTCCACCACAGGAAGCCGAAGCACGCTCCGGTGATCGCAGCCGCCATCACGGCGAGATCCAGCGGGTCGCGCACGTCGTAGCACTTGGGACCCGAGGCCCGGCCGCACCACTGGTTGTTCTGCCAGATGTTCACCAGCGTGTAGGCCCCGAAGGTCATCACCGAGGCGCCCGCCGCCAGGCCGTCCAGGCCGTCGGTGAGGTTCACCGCGTTGCTGGCGCCGGCGATCATCACCCAGATGAAGAGCACCAGGGCGACCGAGGGCAGCACGAGGTCGCGCGGCTCCCGGATGAACGAGATCGCGTGCCCGGCGGGCGTCCGGAACCGGTCGTCCTCCAACCACGGCGAGATGGCGAGCGATCCGAAGACCAGGGCGACCAGCGTCTGTCCGATGAACTTGGCCCGGCTGCGCAGGCCGAGGCTGCGCTGGCGGGAGATCTTGATGTAGTCGTCGAGGAAACCGACGGTGCCGAGTCCGACGAACAGGAAGATCAGCAGGAGGACCGAGGCGCTGGGCCGGTTGCCGGTGGAGTAGGTCGCGACGAAGTAGGCGAGCACCGAGGACAGCACGATCACCAGTCCGCCCATGGTGGGCGTCCCGCGCTTGGTGTGGTGGGTGGTCGGGCCGTCGTCTCGGATCAGCTGTCCGTAGCCGTGCTTGGCGAGCACGATGATGGCGTACCTGGTCCCGACGAGGGTCAGGAGCAGGGACAGGCCACCGGCCAGCAGGATCGCTCTCAACTCACCGGCTCCTCTCTGTCAGGTCGTTCGTCGTTCTGGTCGTCCAGCAGCATGTCGGCGACCCGTTCGAGCCGCCCGCCGCGCGACGCCTTGATGAGTACGACGTCGGGACCGGCCACATTCTCGCGCAACCACTCCCCGGCCTGTGTGGTGGTGTCGACGTGGCGGGTCCTCGTGTCGCTCCCGCGCAGCTCGACGAGGGCGTCGTGGACTCCGGAGGCTCCCTGCCCCACCACCACGACGACGTCGATGTCGAGGCGGTCGGCCAGGAGCCCGACCTGCCGGTGCTCGGCGTCGGCCTCGCCGCCGAGCTCGAGCATCTCCCCCAGCACCGCGATCGTCCGACGACCCGAGCCGCCCATGCGCGCCAGGGTGTGCAGCGCGGCCTGCATCGAGTCGGGGTTGGCGTTGTAGGCGTCGTTGATGACGATCAGGCCGTCACGGCGCTCGAGCAGCTGCATCCGCCACTTCGAGAGGTGGGTGATCGCGCGCAGGCTGGACACGATCCCCTCGAACGGCAGTCCGACCGCGAGCGCCGTCGCGGTCACCGCCGCGGCGTTCAGCGCCTGGTGCTCCCCCAGCAGGTGCAGGGTGATGTGCCCGGTCGCGCCGCCGTGGGTGAGGTCGAAGGAGGCCCGGCCGAGGTCGTCGAGGCTCACCTCGCCCAGGCCCACGTCCGCGCCGGCGGTGACTCCGAAGGTCCGCGCCCGTGCCGAGGTCCGGGCGGCCATGGCCGAGACGAGTGGATCGTCGAGGTTGAGCACGGCGGTGCCCTCGGGGCCCAGGGCCTCGACGAGCTCACCCTTGGCCAGTGCGATGTTCGCCTGGGAGCCGAACTCCCCGAGGTGGGCCTTGCCGACGTTGAGCACCAGGGAGACGTCGGGCGGAGCGATGGCGCACAGCTCGGCGAGGTGACCGACCCCCCGGGCACCCATCTCCAGGACGAGGAAGCGGGTCTCGTCGGTGGCGCGCAGCACGGTGAGCGGCAGGCCGAGCTCGTTGTTGAACGACCCCGCGGTGGCCACGGTGGGGCCCACGTCGGCGAGGACCCGGGCCAGCATGTCCTTGGCAGTGGTCTTGCCCTGCGAGCCCGTCACGGCGACCACCGTCAGCGGCGACCGCAGCTCGCGCCGTCGCGCCAGCATGACGCGGGCGAGCTCCTGCAGTGCCGCCTGCGTGTCCTCGACGACCACGGTCGGCACCCCGGTGGCCCTCCGTCCCAGGACGGCTGCGGCACCTCCCTCGTGCGCTCGGGGCGCGTAGTCGTGCCCGTCGACCTTCTCGCCCTCGAAGGCGACGAAGAGGCCGCCCGGCAGGGGGTCACGGCTGTCGAGGAACGCCGGGCCGGTGACCTCGACCCCGGGTGTCGCGTCGACGACGGTGCCGCCCACGATCGCGGCGATCTCCTCGAGCGTCAGGGCGATCACGACCCTGCACCCCGCTCGTCGAGGGCCGCCCGCAGCTCGTCGCGGTCGTCGAAGGGATGCACCGTTCCGGCGATCTCCTGGCCCGTCTCGTGCCCCTTGCCGGCGATGACCACGGTGTCCCCCGGCCCGGCCATGGCGACGGCCCGGCGGATCGCCGTACGCCGGTCGCCGATCTCGAGCACCTCACTGCTGCTGCTCGCGTCGACCCCGGCCAGGACGGCGGCCCTGATCGTCGCCGGGTCCTCGGTGCGGGGGTTGTCGTCGGTCACCACGAGCACGTCGGCCAGCCGGGCACCGATCTCCCCCATCAGGGGTCGCTTGCCCTTGTCCCGGTCACCGCCGGCGCCGATGACCAGCACCAGCCGGCCGGTGGTCAGCGGACGGAGCGCGGCCAGGGCGGCGGCGACGGCGTCAGGCTTGTGCGCGTAGTCGACGATCGCGAGGAACTCCTGCCCGGCGTCGACCTGCTCGAGCCGACCTGGCACACCACCGCTGTGGGAGATGCCGTCCGCCACCAGACGTGGGTCGAGGCCGGCCTCTCCGGCCAGGGCGATCGCACACAGGGCGTTGGCGACGTTGAAGTCGCCGGTCAGGGGCACCCGGGCCGGGATCCGCTCGCCCTGAGGCGTCACCACGGTGAAGTCCGAGCCGTCGCGCTCCAGCACCACGTCCTCGGCCCGCCAGTCGGCGTCGGCCCCTGTCGGGGAGAAGGTCGCCATCGGCACGGTCGCCTCGGCGAGGAGCCGGCGGCCGAAGGCGTCGTCGAGGTTGGTGAGCCCACGACGGGTGCGCTCAGGGGTGAACAGCGAGGCCTTGGCGGCGAAGTAGTCCTCCACGTCGGTGTGGAAGTCGAGATGGTCACGCCCGAGGTTGAGGAAGGCCGCGACGTCGAAGACGACACCTGCGACCCGACCCATCACGAGCGCGTGGCTGGAGACCTCCATCGCGCACGCGGTCACGCCCTGCTCCACCATCACCGCGAACAGCGCGTGCAGGTCCGGGGCCTCGGGCGTGGTCAGGGAGGTCTTGACGTCCCGGCCCCCGATGCGCGTGCCGACCGTGCCGATCACGGCCGCGGTGACCCCGGCGACGCTCAGCCCCCCCTCGAGCAGGCGGGTGGTCGTGGTCTTGCCCTGGGTGCCGGTGACCGCCATCAGGGACAGGGCGAGGGCCGGGTCGCCGTAGAGCCGGGCGGCGAGGGTTCCCAGCACCGAGCGCGGGTCCTCGAGCACGAGAACCGCCGAGTCCGTCGTACCCACGATCCGCGCGCCCTCCTCGTCGGTCAGCACGGCGACCGCACCGGCGGCCACCGCCTCAGCGGCGTACGTCGCCCCGTGGGCCCGGCTCCCGGGAAGAGCGGCGTAGAGGTCCCCTGGCCGCACGCGCTGGCTGCTCAGTGACAACCCCGTCACGGTGACGTCGCCGGGGTCCGTCCCGGGCCTGAGCTCGGCCATCGTCCAGTCGGCCACCTGCGCGAGCGGGGTCCGTGGAGGGTCCGCAGGTCGGGTGAGGTTCAGCTCCGGCACGACCCGAGGCTATCCGTGGTTCCGGGGGCGCCACCTGGTGGGAATGGTGGATCCCGGGGTGCCGGTCGGGGGGACGGCGTACTTCTGGAGGACGTAGCTGAGGATCTTGCGGAACACCGGACCGGCGGTGCCACCGCCGCTGGCGCCCTCGCCCGGCTTCTTGACCACGACGTAGACGGTGAAGCGGGGCTTGTCGGCCGGGGCGAACCCGGAGAAGGAGACCGCGAGGCCACCGTCGGCGTAGCAGTTGCACTCGCCGCCGACCTCCTGGGCGGTGCCGGTCTTGCCGGCGACGCGGTAGCCCGCGATGCCGGCGCCGGGCGCCGTTCCGACGTCCTGGGTCGTGACCAGCTCCATCATCTCCGCGGTCTGGCGCGCGGCCTCGGCGCTGACGACCGTGCGGCGCGACGCCGTGTCGGTGCCGACGTCGTTGCCGGCCGAGGTGGTGGCTCGGCCCTCGACCAGGCTCGGGGTGACCCGCTGGCCGGCGTTGGCGACGGTGTTGATCGCGGCGGCCATCTGGAGCGCGTTGACCGAGACGCCCTGTCCGAACGCGATCTGGGCGCGCGTCAGCAGGGACCACTGGTCACGAGCGGGCAGCAGGCCGCGGGACTCGCCCGGGAAGCCGACGTCGGTCTTCTGGCCCAGGCCGAACTTGTCGAGGTAGTCCCAGAGCTGCTCGGGGGTGAACTCGCTGGCGGCCATGGCGGTGCCGATGTTGGAGGAGCGGGCGATGACCCCGGCCATCGTCAGGTGGATGGTGCCGTGGTCGAACCAGTCACCGATCTTGCGGTCGAGCACCGGCAGCTCCGGCGGCACGGTGAACCGCGTGCGCGGCGTGACCTTGCCGGCGTTGATGAGCGACGCAGCGGTGAGCACCTTCTCCACCGAACCAGGCTCGTAGACGTCACTCAGACCGCGGCTGCCGAGGTCGCCCTCGTCGGCCTTGCCCGGCTTGTTGGCGTCGAAGGTCGGGTAGTCGGCCAGCGCGAGCACCTCGCCGGTGCGCGTGTCCATCACGACCGCGGTCCCCGCCTCGGCCTTGGACGCCTCGACCGCCGTGCGCAGGACCCGCTGGCTGTACCACTGGACGTCCCGGTCGATCGTCAGCTTCAGGTCCTTGCCGTTGACCGGCTTGACCTGGCTGTTGTCACCGAGCGGGATCCGGTTGCCGCCGCCGACCTCGTAGCTCTCGGAACCGTCCTTGCCCGCCAGCAGCTTGTTGAAGCTCCGCTCGAGGCCGCCGGAGAACTTCTCGGGGTTGTCGGAGAGGTAGCCGATCAGGTTGGCTCCGACGTCACCGGCCGGATAGGTGCGCAGCGGGTCGGAGCGGGTGTCGAGGCCGACGAAGGAACGCTTCTTCAGCTCGTCCATCACGCTGGAGGCCAGGGTCGAGGGGATGCGACGGGCCACGTAGACGAAGCGCGTCCGGTCGTTCTTCTTGGTCAGCTTGGCGAGGACGTCGAAGTAGTCGAGGTCCAGCCGCTCGGAGAGGATCTTGGCGATCGCCTCGGCGTTGGGCGTGGTCCTCGTCGGGTCGGCCACGATCATCACCCCGGCCACCGACTCCGCCAGAGGTACGCCGTTGCGGTCCAGGATGCTGCCGCGCTTCGCGGGGAGCTGGATGTTGACCAGGCCGGCCTCGGCCGCGCGGGTCGCGTAGGCCTTGGAGTCGATCCCCTGCAGCTGGAACAGCCGGGCGCCGAAGAGGGAGAGCAGCATCGCGATCACCAGCAGCCCGACCCGCAGCCGCATGTGGGTGGAACCACGCAGGCTGCCCGGTCGTCGGGCGGAACCGCGGGCGGAGCTCCTGGACTGGGGACGTGTCAACGCGTTGCTCCGGAGTCGGCCTGGGTGTTGGCCTTCTTCCTATCGCCTTGACGCGCGCGGGTGGTGGAGGCGCCGGGGGTGTCGGTGACCGAAGTCTTCGGCGGCTTGACGAAGATCGTCTTCGGCTTGACGGAGTCCGGCAGCTCGGCGGGCAGCGAGTTGATCCGCACCGCGTCACCGGAGGTCGCGGGCGTCGGGTTGCCCAGGACGCGTCCGTCACCGATCAGGATGAAGGCCGGCTGGGCCGGGGCCACCATGCCGAGGGCCTTGGCCGCGACCGCGAGGCGCTGGGGGTCACGAAGCCGGTCGAGCTCCATGTCGAGGGACTGCTTCTTGGCGGTGAGCACGCTCACCTGGCCCTGCAGGTCCGTGGCCTTGAACGAGGCCTGCTGCATGTTGGTGTTGAACGTCAGCAGGCCGACGACACCGGCCGCCAGCATGGCCAGGACGACCACTGCGAACGGCGTACGCGCGGCCTGGGTGCGGCCGAGCTGGCGCCGCGGGGGGACGACGGTGAGGCGGGCCCGCTCGACGGCGGCCTCGGCGAAGCGCGGCACGCGGGTGCGTGCCCCGGCCCTGGCGGAGCTGAACAAGGTGCTCATGCGGCGGTGACCCCCGGATTGGTGTTGACACGTTCGATCGCACGCAGCCGGACGGAGGCGGCGCGCGGGTTCTGCTCGATCTCTGCTGCGGAGGCCTTGTCGGCCCCCCTGGTCAGGTTGCGGAGCGGCGGCTCGTGCCCGGCGGGCACGACGGGCAGGTCGTGGGGCACCCGTGAGGTCGTACCGGCGGAGAAGGCCCGCTTGACGAGGCGGTCCTCGAGCGAGTGGTAGCTCATCACCACGACCCGGCCGCCGACGCCGATCGAGGCGACGGCCGCGGGGATGGCGCGACGCAGGGCACCCAGCTCGTCGTTGACCTCGATGCGCAGCGCCTGGAAGGTGCGCTTCGCCGGGTGTCCGCCCGTACGACGGGCCGGCGCGGGGATCGTGTCGCGGAGGAGGTCGACCAGCCGCGCGGAGTCGGTGAACGGCTCGGTCTCGCGGGCCTTGACGATGGCGCGCGCGATCTGGCGGGAGAACTTCTCCTCGCCGTAGCTGCGCAGGATGCGGGCGAGCTCGGCGGCCGGGTAGGTGTTCAGGACGTCGGCGGCCGTGAGGCCCTCGCTGTCGTCCATCCGCATGTCGAGCGGGGCGTCCTCGGCGTAGGCGAACCCGCGCTCCCGGACGTCGAGCTGCATGGAGGAGACGCCGAGGTCGAAGAGGATGCCGTCGGCGGCCGCGATGCCGAGCTCGTCGAGGACGTCGGGGATCTCGTCGTACACCGCGTGCACCAGCGTGGTCCGCCCCTCGAAGGGGGCGAGCCTGGCACCGGCCAGCTCGAGGGCGTGCGGGTCGCGGTCCACGCCGACCAGGTGGGCCTCGGGGCACCGGTGGAGCACGGCCTCGGAGTGGCCGCCCAGACCGAGCGTGGCGTCCACGAAGACCGAGCCCGTGCGCTCGAGGGCAGGCGCCACCAAGGCGACGACCCGGTCGAGAAGGACCGGGACGTGGGTGGGAGTGGTCATGGTCGGAGCCCTAGCTCCCCAGCCGGACGAGCAGCAGGAGCAGGAGCGCGACCGCCAAGGAGGTGGCCGCCGAGAAGACCATGACGGCGACGGAGTCGCGCACGTCGTGCCGGACCCGTCGTGCGGGTGTGATGGTGCTACCGCTCATCGGAGTCGACCCCTTGAGTTGCTGTGCGCTGACGTGCCGTGCCGTGCGTGGTGTGTTTCTTGCCGGGATCACAGGGCCAGGTTCTCCGTCCGCTCAGCTCCCGGTTGGAGGGAAGCGACCCATCTGACACCGGGGAAGGTGCGTCAGAGGAGTCTGGGAGGAGCGGACGCGAGCCTCGCCCTGTGATCACCGTTGTTGAGTTGTGGTCCTGCTGGCCGTGCGTGCACCCGGTGTCTAGAAGCCGGGGAAGATCTCGTCCTGGAGGTTGGCGAAGGCCTGCTCCTGGTCGGTCGTGTAGGCGCTCCACGACTGGGGCTCCCACACCTCGATGCGGTCGTAGACCCCGATCACCACGGCGTCCCGGTCGAGTCCGGCGTACTGCCGCAGCTCGGGGGTGACGGTGACCCGCCCCTGCTTGTCGGGAACCTGCTCGGAGGCCAGCGCGAAGAGCATCCGGCCGTAGGCCCGCATGCGGGCGTCGGTCTGGGAGGCGTTCCTGAACTTCTCGGTGAAGTCGGCGAAGTCGGACTTGGTGCGGATGTCGAGGGCACGTTCCTGGCCTCTGGTGATCACCAGGCCCTCCTTCATCTCGTCGCGGAACTTGGCCGGGAGGAAGAGACGACCCTTGTCGTCGAGCTTCGGGGTGTAGGTGCCGGAGAACATGCGCTGCTCCCCTCGACCCCCAGAACCCCTTGGTTCCTCCACTTCGCACCACTTTACTCCACATCCCTCCACGGTCAACCACTTTTGGTCCACATCGCTCCCCTTTTCGCCACGAAACGCCTCCCCCGACCCCCGGCCCGGCTCAGCGGTCCCGGCCCGCAGCAGGAACCCGATCGCACGTTCGGGTGTCCGTGCTCAGGTCCGGTGTGGTCCGATGGGCTTCACTTGACCGGGAGACAGCCCTGCACGCAGCCAGGGCCGACGTGGTGGGGAGAAGTGGGGCCAGTGGTGGGCGGACCAGAGACGCGTGCAGGGCACCGGCCGTCGAACGGTGCCGACGTGGACGAGGTCCGCGCGGTCGCGGAGCGGATCCAGGGCAACGTCGCGCGGGTGATCGAGGGCAAGCCGGAGATCGCCAGGTCGGCGCTCGTCGTGCTGCTCGCCGGTGGGCACCTGCTCATCGAGGACGTTCCCGGGGTCGGCAAGACCATGTTGAGCAAGGCCCTCGCCCGCTCGATCGACTGCACGGTCCGCCGGATCCAGTTCACCCCCGACCTGCTGCCCTCCGACGTCACCGGGGTCTCGGTGTTCAACCAGGACACCCGACAGTTCGAGTTCCGTCCCGGCGGGATCTTCGCCAACATCGTGGTGGGCGACGAGATCAACCGGGCCAGCCCCAAGACGCAGGCCGCGATGCTCGAGTGCATGGAGGAGGCCCAGGTCACCGTGGACGGGACGACCTACTTCCTCGACTCCCCGTTCATGGTCATCGCCACCCAGAACCCCATCGAGATGGAGGGCACCTACGCCCTCCCCGAGGCGCAGCGAGACCGCTTCATGGTCAGGCTCTCCATGGGCTACCCGGTGGAGTCCGCCGAGATCGCCATGCTCTCGGCCCGTGACGGGGTCCGGCCGCTCGACGAGCTCGAGCCGGTCACCGACGCCGCCGAGGTGCGCAAGCTCATCGAGATCACCGACAGCGTCTACGTCTCCCCCGTCGTCCAGCAGTACGCCGTCGCCCTCATCACCGCGACCCGCCGCTCACCCGACCTCCGGCTCGGCGCCTCTCCCCGGGCCACCCTGCAGCTCGTGCGGGCCTCCAAGGCGTGGGCCGCGATGCAGGGACGCGAGTACGTCCTGCCCGACGACGTCCGCGACCTGGCTCCCGAGGTCCTGCCGCACCGGTTGCTGCCGACCATGGAGGCCACGATGAGCGGCCGGCGCACGGCCGAGGTGGTGCAGCAGGTGCTGGCCCACGTCCCGGTCCCGCCACCCGGTCCGGCCCGGTCCTGACGGCGTCACCCACGAGCAGCAGGGAGTCGAGGTGATCGCGTGCGGAGCCTGACCGTCCGGGGGCGGTGCTTCCTGGCTGCCGGTGTCGCGGCGGTCGTCTGCGGGATCCAGATCGGTGAGCGAGACTTCGTGCGCATCGGTCTGCTCGCGGCCCTGGTGCCCCTGCTCACCTGGCTGGTGCTGCGACGTACCGAGCGCGAGGTGTGGGTACGCCGCACGATGAGCAGCCTCCAGGTCGAGGCCGGCGAGGCGGCCCACGTGGAGGTCCAGGTCGGCAACGCCGGTCGTCGTACGGGCCTCCTCCTCATGGAGGAGGAGGTGCCCCCGGCGCTGGGCGAGACACAGCGCTTCGTGGTCGACCCGCTGGAGCATGGTGAGGTCACCACGCTGCGCTACCTGGCCCGCACCGAGCACCGGGGTCGCTACCCGCTGGGTCCGATGCACGTCCGCGTGGCCGACCCGATGGGCATGCTCGATCTCTGCCAGACGATCCCCTCGACCTCCACGGTCCTGGTCACGCCGCGCACCGAGCCCCTGCCGCACATCCCGCTCACCGGCCGCTGGGCGGGGGCGGGAGACAACCGCACCCGCGACCTGCTCGGCGGCGGCAGCCCGGACGTGACGATCAGGGAGTACCGCCTCGGCGACGACCTCCGGCGGATCCACTGGCCGACCAGCGCCCGGGTCAACGAGCTGATGGTGCGGCGCGAGGAGCAGCAGTGGCAGTCCCGGTGCACGCTGCTGATCGACAACCGGCGCGGCTCCCACCGCGGCTACGGTGTCGGCTCCTCGATGGAGACCGCCGTGCGCGCCGCCGCCTCCATCATGCGCAACCTGGTGGCGCTCGACTTCGAGGTCAGGCTGGTCAGTGCGACCGGGAGGTCGTCCTCACACGGCTGGCACCAGGGTGCCCGCGGGGTGACCCTGCCCGAGCAGATGGAGCGGCTCGCTCTGATGGGCATGACCCGCGAGACCCACCTCTCCACCGGCTGGGTCGACGAGACGCAGCACGGCGGCATGCTGCTCGCGGTCCTCGGTCACCTCGAGGAGGGTGACCGCAACTTCCTCGGCGGCCTGGCCAACGCCGGCGACTCGGCGTACGCCGTGGTGCTCGACGTCGCCGACTGGCAGCCGTCGGCCCAGACGGCTCCCCCGGCCACCGCGTCGCTGCGCAGCCGCGGCTGGAAGGCGACCACGCTCGCGCGTGGGGGTTCGCTGGCGGCGTCCTGGCTGGAGCTGGCCCGATGACCACCACGGCGCCCGCTACGACCACCACCACAGGGACCCTCCCCGTCCGCTCCGCGCCGGAACGCCGCTGGCGCCCGGGGCCACCCCTGCTCGGCCTGGGCGCCGGCTCCGTGGCGCTGTTCGCGTGGAGCGGGATGGTGGCCGACCCGCTCGGCTTCCTGGTCCCCACGATGATCATCGGGGCGCTGATGGTCCTGGGCGGGAGCGGACTGCGCGCGCTGGGGATGCCGTCGTACGCCGTGGCCCTGGCGCAGGTGCTGATCGGCCTGGTCTCGCTCAACGTGGTCTTCGCGGCCAAGGAGTCGCTGCTCGGGGTGATCCCGACGACGGACTCCCTGCGGCGCGTCGCCTACGTCGTCAACAACGGCGCGGCCACCCTGAACGCCTACTCCTCCCCGGTCGAGGTCAACCCGACCCACACCCGGGCCATGCTGATGGCCTGCGGGCTCGGGGTGCTGCTGGCGATCGACGTGCTGGCCATGGGGCTACGTCGACCGCCGCTGATCGCCCTGCCGCTCCTGGTCGCCCTCAGCGTCCCGGTGAGCATCCTGCGCGACGCGCTCGCCCTGCCGGTCTTCGTCGGGACGGCTCTGCTGTTCCTGCGACTGCTGTCGACCGAGCACCTCGACACGTTCGGCAGCTGGGGAGCGCGCACGTCAGGCAGTGGCTCGCGCGCCTCCACCGGACGACTCTCCGGGACGTTGTGGATCGTCTCGGTGGTGGCGGTGGTGTCCGCGCTGCTGGTCGCGCCCCTCGTCCCTGTGGCCGACCTGCTCCGCGACGGCGGTGGCCCGGGCGGCGAGGGAGGCTCGGGCGGTCGCTTCCAGCTCACGGCGGTCAACCCGCTGATCAAGCTGCGGCGAGACCTGGTGGAGAAGACCCACACCCCGCTGGTGTACGCCGAGACGCGGGCCCAGAACACCGGCTACCTCCGTACGACCGTGCTCGACGACTTCAACAGCGAGGACTGGCGACCCTCACCACGCGACCTGCCCTCCGAGAACGACGCCGACGGTGTCTTCCCCAACCCCCCGGGGCTCTCGGCCGGCGTGGGCGGTGCCCAGGACACGTGGGACTTCAGGCTCGCTCCCGACTTCGCGACCACCTGGCTGCCGCTGCCCTACCCGATCCGCGAGCTCAACGTGCCCGGGAGCTGGCGCTTCGACTCCCGGACGCTGGACGTCGCCTTCGTGGGGGGGACCACCCCCCGAGAGCTGTCCTACACCGCGACGTCGTTCACCCCGGCGATCACCGCGACGCTGCTGCAGTCACCGATCAAGGCGCCGACCAAGCTGCGCTCCTCCATGACGAAGGTCCCCGACAACCTCCCTGACGTCATCGGCCAGCGGG
This sequence comes from uncultured Actinomycetota bacterium, assembly GCA_963843775.1. Classification (GTDB taxonomy): domain Bacteria; phylum Actinomycetota; class Actinomycetes; order Propionibacteriales; family Nocardioidaceae; genus Marmoricola. Next base: position 271,038 of record CAWJLT010000008.1, on the reverse strand, counting down.
CCGAGGAGGTCACCCGCGGCGCGAGGACGAACTACGACAAGGCCGTCGCGCTGCAGGACTGGTTCCGCCAGGACGGCGGCTTCCGCTACTCCCTCGAGCAGCGCAGCGGGTCCGGCATGGACCTGCTCGCCGCCTTCGTCACCGACGACCGGGTCGGCTACTGCGAGCAGTTCGCCGCGGCCATGGCAGCCATGGGACGCACGCTCGGGATCCCCTCGCGCATCGCGGTCGGCTTCCTCGACGGCGAGTCCCAGCCCGACGGCTCGATCCTCTACACCAGCGACGATCGGCACGCCTGGCCGGAGATGTACTTCTCCGGCGTGGGCTGGGTGCGCTTCGAACCGACCCCCGGTCAGCGCGCGGGTGCCACCCCGGCGTACACCCGCCAGTCCGGGGAGGCGCCCGCCCCGGCGGTGGCTCCGAGCGCGGACGCCAGCACCGGCGCCGCGACCAGGCCCGACCAGTCGCCGTCCGGCACAGCCACCGATGGCAACCAGAACATCTCCCTGACGTGGTGGCCCGTGGTCCTGCTGCTCGTGGTGCTGGCGCTCGGTCTCGCACCCGGGCTGCTGCGACGGCTTCAGCGGCAGCGCCGACTGGCTCCCGGCAGTGCCGTCCACCTCGCCGAAGGGGCCTGGGCCGAGCTCCGCGCCACCGCCCTCGACCTGGGCCTGGACTGGCCCGAGCGACGCTCGCCGCGTGAGCAGGCACGCTGCGTGGTGGGTCAGGTGCACGCTGGGGAGGCGGAGCTGGCGTCGCTGGAGGGGTTGCTGGTCCGGGTGGAGCACGGACGCTACGGCCCCGGCAGCGACGGTCCTGGCAGCGGCGGTTCGGGCCACGACGGCGTGGGCCACGACGGCCTGGGAGAGCCCGCCGACGTCGACGCCGAGGTGCGCGCGGGCACGGTCCGGACCGTGGACACCTGGCGCCAGGCGATGGCTGACAGCGTGGAGCGGGACCGGGGCTGGCGCAGCCGGGTGTTGCCGCGGGTGTGGCCGGTGTCGCTGCTGCGCGGTCGGGGCTGACGGCGCCGGGAGGCGTCCCAGAACGGGCCGAGGGTCAGTAGCCCTGCTGGCGCCGGCGCTCCCAGCGCTGCTCCATGCGTTGCATGAACGTGCCCTGCTTGGGGGGCTTGCTGGAGGACCGACGAGGGAGCTTGCCACCCTGGCGCCGCGGTTTGCGGGACTTCCCGGTGCGGCCACCCTCGATCACGTCGAAGCGGTGCGGGTGGTCGTCGAAGTCGAACAGCTGGTCCTCGCCGCTCCGCTGCGGCTGGGCGGCCGGGGCATGACGCCCGCGCCAAGCGGCCAGGCCGACGGTCGCGGAGCCGAGCATCACCACGAAGCCGAGGATGCCGAGCCAGGTCTGCTGGGCGACGGCACCACCCATGAGCATCACGATTCCGAGCACGAAGACGGCCGCCGCAGCGATCGTGCGCATTCGTACAACTCGCTCGAGAGTGCTTCCCCGCAAGGTCGAAACGAACTTGGGGTCCTCTTGGGCAAGCGCCTGCTCCATCTGCTCGAGCAGACGTAGCTCCTCTTCGGAGAGCGGCACAACATCCTCCCGCTTTGACTGGGTCCCTCCAATGAGTCTAGGCAGGCTCTGCACAAGTCGGTAGACGGGTTCGGGAAATCGTGATCGATATTTATCCGGCGGCCCGAGGTCGGGGTCGTTGAAGCCGCCGAGATCAGGGTGGGACCGGGCTCAGGGGCGCTCGCCGATGAGCAGGGTGGCCCGGCGTACGGCGCCCCCTCCGAAGCGCAGCGCCGCCGCGTCGGTGGCCCGGTCGACCTCGTCCCAGCCCCGCTCCCGGGCGCCGAGGACGAGCTGGCGCTGCACCTGCTCACGGGGCACCAGCCCCTCGACCCGCACCCCGACCAGCCGGATCCGGGCCCGCTGCAGGCCGAGGGCGTCGTAGAGCCCCGCCGCGGTCGCGTGGATCTCCCCGGTGCCGTCGGTCGCGTCGGTCAGCGTCCGGGAGCGGGTGATGGTGGTGAAGTCGGCGAAGCGCACCTTCAAGGTCACCGTGCGACCGGCCACCCCGGCCGCCCGCATCCGCCCGGCGACCTTGCTGGAGAGCCGCAGCAGCTCGCGCAGCACCACGGAACGGTCGTCGGTGTCGCGCCCGAAGGTCTCGTCCGCCCCCATGCTCTTGTCGGGGTCCTGGGTGACCCGACGTGGCGTGAGGGTGCGCCGGTCGGTGCCCCAGGCGAGGTGGTGGATCTGGGTGCCGGCGGCTGCCCCGATGCCGCGCTGCAGGGTGGCCAGCGGCGTGTGCGCCACATCGCCGACCGTGCGGAGACCGAGCCGGTGCAGCTGGTCACGGGTCTTCTCCCCCACGCCGTAGAGCTCCCCCACGTCGAGGGGGTGCAGGAAGCTGGTCACCTGCCGCGGGGGTACGACGACCACCCCGTCGGGCTTGGCACGCCGGCTGGCCAGCTTGGCCACCGAGACCGACCCCGCCAGCCCGACCGAGCAGGTGACCCGTTGCTCGTCGGCGACCCGGGCCCGGATGTGCTCGGCGATCTGCAGCGGACTGCCGAGGCGCCGGGTCGACCCGGAGACGTCGAGGAACGCCTCGTCCAGCGAGACCGCCTCCACCACCGGGGTGACCTGCCGGAAGATCTCCATCACCGAGGACGAGACGGACTCGAAGTCGGCATAGTCGGGGGGGAGCACCACCGCGTCCGGGCACATCCGCCGGGCGCGGGTCATCGGTAGCGCCGAGTGGACGCCGTACCTCCGGGCCGGGTAGTTCGCCGCCAGCACCACCCCCCGGTGTCCACCGCCGACGATCACCGGGACGTTCGCGAGCTCGGGGCGGTCGCGGACCGCCACCGAGGCGAAGAACGCGTCCATGTCGACGTGCAGGATCGGGCAGTCGTGGGAGAGGTCGTTCATCGGTCATCCCCTCGGCTCGGGATGCCCCGGCTCGGGAGGCCCCGGCCGGTCCGGGCAGGCGGGGCCGGGCGGGGCCTGCGCTGCACGGCAGGACGCTCCGGGGCGCCCAACCACCCCTCCGCTCGTTCCTCGCTCCGGGGGGCCAGTCCCATCCACGGTCGCCCCGGAGGCCCTGCCACGCAGCTCCGGCCCGATAAGTGGCCCCGCCTGCCCGGTCCGTCCGTGGCGCCGGTCTGTCGCCTCTGTCGCGTGGCGGCTCTGCCGGTCCGTCCGGGGCGCTGGTCCGTCGCCCTTGCTGGAGTCCTAGCGGGTGGCGACGAGGTGGAGCTGGCTGGCCAGGGTGAGGTACTCCGGGCGGTCGGAGACTGCTCGTTCCAGGTCCAGGAGGGCTGCACCGGCTCCTGGTTCGAGGTCGAGGAGGGAGGAGGGGACCAGGTCGGTGAAGACGCGGATGCCGTGGCTGCTGCGGGTGGTGAAGCCGGCTCCCTCGAGGAGGACGGTGAGGTCGTCGACGGTGAAACGGCGCTCGCTGGACCGGGCGTCGTGGGACCGGTGCTCGGTCGGCTCGCCCTCGAGGAGGCGCATCGCCTGGACGAAGTGGCCGGCCATCGCCCGGGCGAGGACGGCGGCGTGGCGCTGGCTGACGACCAGGGAGAGCGCTCCACCTGGACGGAGGAGCGAGGCGATGGCGTCCAGGGCGTCGGCCGGGTCGTCGACGAGCCCGAGCACGCCGTGGCACAGGACCAGGTCGGCCTCGCCGGCAGGAGCCAGCTCACGCACGGTGTCCAGGTCACCCTGGACGCCGGTGACCCGGTCGGCGACGCCCTCCTCGTCGGCCCGGCGGGCCAGGGCCGCGAGGGCGTCGGGGCTGGGGTCGATGACGGTGATGCGGTTGCCCCGGGCGGCCAACCGGACCGCGAAGCCGCCGGTCCCGCCTCCGATGTCGAGGACCTGCTGCTCCTCCGCGCCCTCGAGGAGGGAGCGGACGGCGTCCCAGACCACCGCGGTGCGGGCGGCCGTACGACGTTCGAGGGGGCGTTCCATGAGCGCCACCCTAGTGGCCCCGGCTGGCTCATCCTGCGCTCCCCGGGCTGCGGTGCCACAGCTTGCGGGCCACGTTGCCGGTGACCGTGCCCGAGGAGTCGCCAGCAGGCTTGATGTCGGCGTACGGCGACATCCGGAACCCGCTGGTGTGCACCATCACCCGGCTCGGCCCCGGAGGCGACCCACCGGCGGAGTCCCCGAAGCCGACGGGAACCCGGTCGATCTCGGCGTGGACGGCGTCCATCCCCTCGGCGCGCCACAGGTCGTGCAGCGCGCCGAGGTCCCAGGCGCCGGTCGCCCGCACCGAGACCCCCCGGCGGCCGGTGCGACGCAGCTCCCCGCGGACCACGAGCAACCAGGAGCCGAAGACGGTGGCGGCGTAGGGGCCCTGCGCGTCCTCGAAGAACGTGGCGTCGACCGGTCCGGTGGCGTCGTCCAGGGTCAGGAAGATGACCCGGCGACCCGACCGGATGGGCGGGGTCTGGGTGGCCACCTTCACCCCGGCCACCAGCAGCTCGCTGCGGCTGCGCGCGGAGAGCAGGTCGGTCGACCGGGTGGTGCCGAGCCGGGCGAGGAACTCGGCATGGAAGTCGATCACGTGCTTGCTCGCGTCGAGGCCGAGGATGTCCAGCTCGGCCCGCACCCGGTCGCCGTCGGTCATCTCCGGCAGCCCGCTGGGGGTGCCTCCGGAGGTGTCCTCGCCCAGGTCGAGGGTGAGCTGGAAGGAGGAGTCTGCTGCCGCTGCCCCCGATCTCGACCGGGACAGGCCTCGCGCCCGCCTGGTGCTGGCGCGCTCGGAGGAGCGACGCAACCGGTCGAGGTCACCGACCTCGAGGAGCAGGTCGCGGCGCGTCAGCCGGTTGCGACGGCCGGCACCACTCATCCCGATGCCGTAGACGCTGTCGAAGGCCCCGGCCTGCACCAGTCGTTCGACCACCGGGCGGGAGACCTGGGTGCGCTGGCAGAAGTCGGTCAGCGACGCGTACGGCGCCTCCTCACGGGCCCCCACGATCCGGCTGACCTCGCCGTCGTTGATGCCGCGCACCTCCCCCAGCGCGATCCGGATGCCCCAGCCGTGGCCCATCAGGGCGGTGTGGTCGCTCTCCACCGACGCGGGCAGCTTGGTGTAGATCCCACCCCGGGGCTGGAACCTGCTGATCCTGGCCGTGACCTCGTCGGGGGCGGGGACGGGCGTCGTGTCGGCCAGCTCCTCCACGACGTACGCCGCCTGGCTGGCGTTGACGTCGAGCCCGAGCACGGCGATGCCGAGCTGGCGGGCGTCGTCGAGGATCAGCCGCTTGGGATACATGCCCGGGTCGTGGGTGAGGACGCCGGAGAGGAAGTGGGCCGGGTAGTGCGCCTTGAGCCAGGCCGACTGGTAGGTCGGCAGCGCGAACGCGGCCGCGTGGGCCTTGCAGAAGCCGAACGAGGCGAAGGCCTCGATCACCTTCCAGATCTGCTCCACCACCGCCAGCGAGTAGCCCCGGCCGAGTGCACGTGGGTAGAACCAGGTCCTCGTCTGGGCCATGCCGTCCTGGTCGCCGAGCGCCCGCCGCCACTCGTCGCCCTCCGCGTAGGTGCAGCCCGCGAACTGGGCGATGATCTCGATCACCTGCTCGTGGAAGACCACCACGCCGCGGGTGCCGCCGAGGATCGGTCGCAGGTCCTCGTGCAGGTAGCTCGCGGCCCTCCAGCCGTTCTTGACCTCGAGGTAGGGCGTGATCATGTCGCTCTTGACCGGACCCGGCCGGAACAGCGAGATGTCGGCGATGATGTCGGCGAAGTCCTCGATCCCGGACTTGCCGACGAGCTCGCGCTGCCCGGGGGACTCGATCTGGAAGACGCCCAGGGTCTTGGCCGAGGAGATCAGCGAGTAGGTGGTCGGGTCGTCGAAGGGCACCTGCACCTCGTCGTCGAGATCGATGACGTGTCCCGAGAGCCGCTCGACCTCCCCCACCGCGTGGGCCATCGCCGACTGCATCCGGATGCCGAGCACGTCGAGCTTGAGCAGCCCGAGGTCCTCGACGTCCTCCTTGTCGAACTGGCTCATCGGATAGCCCAGGAAGCTCTGCTCCACCGGGGTGCGGTCGAGCAGCGTGCGATCGGAGAGGAGGACGCCGCACGGGTGCATCGCGATGTGCCGGGGCAGTCCGTCCAGACTCTCCACCAGCCGGAAGAACAGGTCGAAGGACCCCCACTCACCGGCCGCAGCCTCCCGGGCCATGCCGGTGGAACGCAGCTCGGGCAGGTCGCGCAGCGCCATCCGGGCGTCACGGGCGCGGATGTGGGGGAACGCCTTGGCGATGGCGTCGATCTCCCCCACCGGCATCCCGAGCGCAGCGCCGACGTCGCGGATCGCGTGGCGCACCTTGTAGGTGTCCATCATCGAGACCGTGGCGCAGCGGTCGGTGCCGAAGCGGTCGAGGATCGCGTCGTACACCTCGAGCCGGCGAGCCGACTCCACATCGATGTCGATGTCGGGCAACGACCGTCGCAGCGGGGACAAGAAGCGCTCCATCAGCAGGCCGTGCCGGATCGGGTCGACCCCGGAGATGCCGAGCAGGTAGTTCACCAGGCTGCCCGCGCCCGACCCGCGGGCGGCGCTACGGATGCCGAGCTCACGGACCATCGTGGTGACGTCGCCGACGGTGAGGAAGTAGGAGGCGAAGCCGAGCTGGCCGATGGTCTGCAGCTCGTCGTCGAGCCGCTTCCAGATCCGCTGCCGGGGCCGGTTCCCGAAGCGCCACCCGATCGCCCCCTCGCACCGGGCACGGAGCTCGGCGTCGGCGGGGGTGATGGCCCACCCGGAGGTGGTCACCGGGCTGCGGGACGCTCCGGGACGCCCAACCGCCCCTCCACTCGTGCCTCGCTCCGGGGGGCCAGCCCCATCCACGGTCGCCCCGGAGGCCCCGTAGCCCGGTGACCACAGCGCGGCCGCGCCACCTCCGGCGGAGGCAGCGGCGCTGATCTCGAACTCCGGGAAGTGGACCTCGCCGATCCCGAGGTCCTCCCGCGGGTCGAGGACGCACTGGTCGGCGACCCGGCGGGTCTGGGCGAGGAGCTCGGTGGCGCCGCGGGAGCCGTGCTCACCCAGGCCGGCGTAGCGGCAGATCTCCTCGGCGACCTCGTGCATCTGCTTGCCCGACTTCAAGAAGCCCTCGGCGTTGCGGCGGTCGAGGTGTCGGACGTCCATCGGGACCAGGCGGCGTGCGGCGTCGAGGACGTCGATCGTCGGGGCGTCGAGCCGGTCGGCGTAGCGGACCGCGTTGGAGAGCACGGTCGTCACCCGGGCCCTCCGGGCCACCCCGGCCATCCGGGCGGCGTGCGGCGAGGAGCCGGGTCCTGACCCGGCCAGGCGGTGGGAGACGACCTCGACCACGAGCTGCCCGGGGTCGACCAGGTCGAGCCAGCGACGGAGCAGTGCGTCCCCGAGGTCGTCGCGGCGCAGCGTGGCGACCCGGCCCAGCTCGGAGGTCGGGCCGAGCAGCACGCGGACCTCGCGGCCGGAGACGTGCTCGGCCACGAGCGCGGGAGTGCACACCGGGGTGCCGCGCTCACCGGCCGCGTGGGTCGCCGAGACCAGGCGGCACACCGCCGCCCACCCGGCCTTCCCACTGGCCAGGAAGGTGACCCGGGGCAGCCGGGCGTCACGGGAGGCGCCACCACGGGTGGGGGTGCGGGGGGCGGAAGGTGGTGTCGCGCTCCTCGGTGCTCGCTCCTCGACCGGCGAGCCGGAGAAGGCCAGGTCGACGCCGAGCACCGGGCGGATCCCGTGCGCCATCGCCGCCTTGACGAACCGGACCGCGCCGTAGGTGCCGTCACGGTCGGTCAGCGCGAGGGTGTCCATCTCCTGCTCGGCGGCCCGTTCGACCAGGACGTGCGGGTGCGAGGCGCCGTACTGCAGCGAGTAGCCGGAGGCGACGTGCAGGTGGACGAAGGGGTCGGCCACTAGGCAACGCGGATGGGCGCGTGCTCGGTCAGGCCCAGGGAGGTCTCGACCAGGGCCAGGAAGTGGTCGGCGTCGCGCACCAGGTCGTCGGTCTCCCGCTCGGTGACCGCACGTCGCGACCCCGCCTCGGCCGCTGCCCGTTTGGTCGCTCCCGCGGCGAAGAACCCGGCCCACTCGCTGAACTCGGGGGCCACCTCGGCGAGCAGCACCCAGGCGTTCTTCTGCGGTCGGCGCCGGGTCGGCATCACCGGCTGGGCGCGGGCCGCCAGCAGCGCGGCGGTCGCCCGCAACGCGGAGACATGGGCGAGGGCGTAGCGCTCCGGCACGCTCGTGCTGGTGATCGCCTCGCGCAGCGACTCGGCCGCCCGCTCCAGGTAGGAGTGGGTCGCGGCGGTCAGGAAGTGGGGAGCCTGCATGCTCATCTGCTGGGTCATCTCATGTCCTCTCAGTGCCGTCGGTCCGGGTCAGTCCATGGCCCGGACGAGCTGCCAGCTGCCCTCGGACCAGCTGAAGACCAGGTCGAAGACGCCGTAGCCGGGATCCTGCTCCGGCGACTGCCACGCGGCCTGCTGGGCAGCGACCCTTCCCCGGGCTGCCGCCACTCGCCACACCTCGCGCTCCCGCAGGAGGTCGGTGTCGACTCCCCCGCCGGCTTCCTGGTCTGCCGTGCGTCTGGCCCACCAGGCACCGGTCTCCACCCAGTGCGCGACCACCTCGCGCACCTGCCAGAGCCGTCCTCGCCACAAGAACTGCTCGGGGTCCTCGTCTGCGCCCTTGCGCACCTCCACCGGATCGTCGTAGCGCCGCACGTCTTGCTCCTCCACCTGTGTTCGCAGCCGTTCGACCCGCTGTCAGTGCCCCGGCGGAGGCTGGGGGTCGAGGTCACCCTCCGCCGGGACGTGTTCGAACACGTGTTCGAACACCTTCAAGGTACACCCCGCCTCCGACAAGGCGTCAAGGTCTCCCGACAACTTCCGTCGGGTTCTGGACACCTCTCCCTGTGAGCCACCCCGGGCCGACTCCTGGACATCTGGATAGTCCGAGACGTTTCCGTCGTCATTTCGTCGGAGGGACGACGGAAACGTCTCGGACTATCCGCTTCGGCAGACCCGCCCGGTACGTTGCCGCCATGACCGAGAGCCCCGATGACCCCTCCGGCGAGCACGCTGCCATCACCCGTTTCCGTGCCGAGCTCGAACGCCGTGGGGGCACCGGGCGGATCGTCGTACTCCCCGCATCCGTGCACACCGCTCAGCTCGCCGCCGACGCCCTCGGCTGCGAGGTCGGCGCGATCGCCAACAGCCTGCTCTTCGAGGCGGACGGCGAGCCCCTGCTGCTGCTCACCAGCGGGTCGCACCGCGTGGACACCGCCAAGGTGGCGAACGACCTCGGGATCGGGCAGCTCAAGCGCGCCAGGCCGGAGTTCGTACGCCGCCACACGGGCCAGGTGATCGGCGGCGTCTCCCCCTTCGACCACCCCGCTCCGGTCCGGACCCACCTCGACCCCGTACTGAGGCAGTACGACGAGATCTGGGCCGCCGCCGGCCATCCCGCGGCCGTGTTCAGCAGCACCTACGAGGAGCTGCAACAGCTCACCGGGGCCGACGAGCTCGACATGGAGTGACGGCTCGGTCTACGGCCGGCGGCGACAGAACGGATGGGGTTCTGGGTCGTCCCCTGACGTTCTCGGGGTGATGCTTCGCCCGGGAACGTCAGGAATCCCCGGGTACGCGGGGATTCCTGCAGCCCCCCGTAAGGTGACCGCCATGGCGCGCGTGGTGGTGGTCGGCGGGGGCTACGGCGGCCTCGCCAGCGCCGTACGCCTGGCCAAGATCGGTCACGAGGTGACGCTCGTGGAGGCGGCGAGCAGGGTCGGTGGGGCGCTCGGGTACGTCGAGAAGGACGGCTTCCGCTGGGACGCCGGGCCGACCCACACCCTGCTGCCCGCTGTGCTGCGCGACCTCTTCCGCAAGTCGGGCCGGGCGCTCGAGAAGGAGGTCGACCTCGTCCCCGTCGAGCCGGTGGCGCGGCACGTGTTCGACGACGACGACGAGAGCGTCCTCGACCTGCCGGGCGGCAGCCGCGCGGCCCAGATGGAGGCCGTCGAGACGGCCCTGGGTCAGGGGCTCGGCGCCCAGTGGACGGCCTACGTCGACGCCTTCGCCGACGACTGGGAGGCGCTGCGCCGCGACTGGCTGGAGCGGCCGTTCGCCGCCGAGCACGCGAGCAGGCACGCCAAGGCGCTGCTCTCCACGCGACTCACCCTGCACAAGCTCGTCCAGAGGTCGTTCAAGGACGAGCGCCTGCGACAGGTCGCCTCCTACCCGATGGTCCTGGAGGGTCACGACCTGCGCAACGTGCCCGCGTGGATGGGGATGTGGACCTACGTCGAGCAGAACTTCGGCGCGTGGACCGTCCCCGGCGGGATGGGGTCGCTGGCGGACAACCTCGCCACGCGACTGCGGACGCGCGGCGTCACCCTCCTGCTCTCCACCCGCGCGGAGGACCTCGAGCTGTCCGGTGGCCGCGTCGCGGGTGTCCGCACCGACCAGGGTGTGATCGACGCCGACCACGTGGTCTGCGCCATCGACCCGCGGCGGCTCCCGACCCTCGCTCCCCTGGTGCGGCGCACGATGCCCGCGATCCCGCCCGTGACCTGCCACCTCGGCGTGGTCGGCGAGGTCCCCGACCTGCCGCACGAGGTGGTGCTGCACGGCGACCCGATGCTGGTCCTGCGCACCGGCGGGCAGGCCCCGGCCGGCGCCCATGCGTGGACGCTGCTGGGGCGGGGCCAGCTCGCCGAGGACATCGTCGTCTCCCTGCAGCGATCGGGGATCCGGGTCCGTGACCAGGTCGAGGTCCGGGTCGACCGGTCGCCCCGCCAGCTCGTCGAGGAGTGGAACGGGTCGCCGTACGGCGTGCTGTGGCAGGGCCGCAACACCGTCACCCGCCGCCTCGGTCCCACGACCCCGGTCCCGGGCCTGTTCATGGCCGGCGCGCACGCCACCCCGGGCGCCGGGCTGCCCTCGGTCGGTCTCTCCGCCGCCCTGGTGGCCCAGTCGATCGGGCCGGCCTGAGCCTCGCTCAGACCTTGACGGACAGCGCGGCGTAGATCTCGCGCGTCGCCTTGGACCTGTTGAGCGTGTAGAAGTGCAACCCCGGTGCACCTTGGGCGAGCAGGGTGTCGCAGAGCTCGGTCGCGATCGCGATGCCTTCGGCGCGGACGGCGGCCGGGTCGTCCTTCAGCGGCTCGAGCCGGGCCATCACCTCCTCGGGGATGTCGCGTCCGGAGAGCTCGACCATCCTGGCCATGGAGCTGTAGTTCAGGATCGGCATGACGCCCGGGACGATCGGGAAGTCGACACCGACCGACTGCGCACGCTCGACCAGGCCGAGGTAGTCCGAGGCCCGCAGCACCATCTCGGTCACCGCGAACTCCGCGCCGGCGTCGTACTTCGCCTTCAGCACGGCCGTGTCGTCGTCCAGGGTCGCGGCGTCGCGGTGGCCCTCGGGGAAGGCTGCAACGCCGACCGAGAGGTCGCTGACCTGGCGGACGAGCGCGACGAGGTCGGAGGCGTACTCCACGCCGCCCGCGGTGGAGACCCAGTCCGTTCCCGGACCGCCGGGGGGGTCGCCTCGCAGGGCGAGGACGTTGCGGACACCGGAGTCGACGAGGGACTGCAGGATCCTTGTGAGCTCGGCGGTCGTGTGGCCCCCGCAGGTCAGGTGCGCCATCGGCAGCATCGAGGTCTCCTGCGCGATCCGCCTGGTGATCGCGACGGTCCGGTCACGCGTCGTACCGCCTGCGCCGTAGGTGACCGACACGAACGTCGGCCGCAACGGCTCGAGCTCGCTGATCGAGCGCCAGAGGACCTCTTCGCCGGCCTCGTCCTTGGGCGGGAAGAACTCGAAGGAGAACGAGCGACCGCCCTGCCGCAGCAGGTGGCCGATACGTGCAGAACCCTCAGACATGTCCCCAAGATTACGGGGCTACGCTCGCCCGATGACCACGGAGCACGAAGGATGGGACGCCGCCGGTTTCCGTGCCGACATCGAGTCGGCGCTGCAGGACTTCGTCCGCACGCAGGCCGAGTGGCTGGACCGTCTGGGCCCGGACGCCCAGCGCCTCGTCGAGCACGCCCGGGTCAGCGTCTCGGGCGGCAAGCGCTTCCGGGCCGCCTTCTGCTGGTGGGGTCACCACGCCGTGGCCGAGCCGACTGACCCCGACGCACTGCTGCGAGCCTGCTCGTCGCTGGAGCTCCTGCACGCGAGCGCGCTCGTCCACGACGACTACATGGACGCCTCCGACGTACGCCGCGGCCGCCCGGCCACGCACCGCGCCTTCGAGCAGCTGCACCGCCAGCAGGGCTGGCGCGCCAGTCCCGAGCAGTACGGCGCCTCCGCCGCGATCCTGCTCGGCGACCTGCTGCTGAGCTGGTCCGACGAGCTGTTGCGGACGTGCGGCCTGCCCGCCGACCGCGTCCTGGACGCCCTCGGCTACTTCGACCTGACCCGGAGCGAGGTCGTGACCGGGCAGTTCCTCGACGTCTCCGCGCAGGCCCGGGGAGCAGCCGACGTCGACACCGCGATGACGGTGCTGCGCTACAAGTCGGCGAAGTACTCCATCGAGCGACCGCTGCACATCGGCGCCGCCCTGGCCGGCGCCAGCCCCGAGATGATCACCCAGCTGAGCCGGTTCGGGCTGCCGCTGGGCGAGGCCTTCCAGCTGCGCGACGACCTGCTGGGCGTGTTCGGCGACCCGACCGTGACCGGGAAGCCCGCCGGTGACGACCTGGTCGAGGGCAAGCGCACGGTGCTGGTCTCGCTCGCCCTCGACGCCCTCCCCCCGGCCGAGGCCAAGGTCCTCGACCAAGCCCTCGGGACGGCCCTGGCGCCCGATCAGGTCGAGCAGCTGTGCCGGCTGATCGACGCCTCCGGCGCCCGCCAGCAGGTCGAGTCCGTGATCAGCCAGCTCACCGAGCGCTCGCTGGCCGCCCTCGCCGCCGCCGACGTGGCCGACCGGGCACGCGTCGTACTCGCCGGGCTGGCCGCCCAGGTGACCCAGCGGGCGGTCTGAGGTCACAAGTTTTTCTGGTTAACCAGAAAAACTCGCACCACCCAACGTTGCAACGTGGGGTAAGTGGCCGTTTTTCTGGTTAACCAGAAAAACTGCCACCGCCGACTACAGCGCCAGCGCCTGCGCCCGCCGCTTCACCTCGGAGCCCCGGTTCTCCCGGAGCGCGTCGATGGGCCTCCCGGGGAGCGTGTCGTCCTCGGTGAAGAGCCAGGTGAGCTTCTCGCGGTCGTCCCAGCCGCCGTCGGCGAAGAGCGTCAGCAGGCCAGGGACCCCCTTGACGATCTCGCCGTCCATGATCAGCTCGGCAGGGACCTGCTGGCCCGCTCCGGGGGAGGGTACGGCGGCCGCGAGCTGGTGCTCTCGGATCAGCGTGCGGATCTTCGTCACGGTCACGTGCAGCTCCGTGGCGGCCGCTTTCCAGTCGAGCCAGTCGGGGATCAGGGTCTGCAGGTCGTCTTCAGGGGTGTTCTCGCTCACGCGCACACTCTCCCACCACGCTCGACTGGCGCGTTCACCTGCCGGATCCTGGGCCTCGGAACCTCTAAAGTGGCGGGTCAGTCGGGATCCTTCCCCGCCCGACGCTGGAGGAGACCGTGGACCGTACTGCCGACTCGCTGATCGGGCGTGTCCTGGACGGCAGATACCGCGTGGGACCCAAGATCGCCCGCGGCGGGATGGCGACCGTCTACGAGGCCACCGACCTGCGGCTGGACCGGACCGTGGCCGTCAAGGTCATGCACGAGGGACTCGCCGACGACGACGAGTTCGTACGCCGCTTCCAGCGCGAGGCCCGGTCCGCCGCCCGCCTCGCCCACCAGAACGTGGTCGCCGTCTTCGACACCGGTGACGACCACGGCACCTTGTTCCTGGTCATGGAGTACGTCCCCGGCCTGACGATGCGTGACCTGATCCGCAAGGAGGCGCCGATGTCGCCGGCCAAGGCGCTCTCGGTGATCGAGCCCGTCCTGTCGGCGCTGGCGGCCGCCCACGACGCAGGCATCCTGCACCGCGACGTCAAGCCCGAGAACGTCCTGATGGCCGACGACGGCCGGGTCAAGGTCGCCGACTTCGGCCTCGCCCGGGCCATCAACTCCGAGACCCAGCACACCGCGACCGGCGGCGTGCTCATCGGCACCGTGTCCTACCTCTCCCCCGAGCTCGTGGTGAACGGCCGGGCCGACGCGCGCGCCGACGTCTACGCGGCCGGCGTCCTGCTCTTCGAGATGCTCACCGGCCACAAGCCCCACCAGGCGGCCAGCCCCATCCAGGTCGCCTACAAGCACGTGCACGAGGACATCCCGCCGCCCTCGGCCTCGACCCCCGGCATCCCGCCGTACGTCGACGCCCTCGTCGCCCGCGCCACCGCGCGCGACCCCGACCTGCGCCCCGCGGACGCCCGCGTCCTGCTCCACCAGGTACGCCGTGTCCGCCACGCGCTCGACCGCGGCATCCACAGCGACCCCGACCTGATGTCCGACCTGACCCCGACCACCCCGGTCGGCGGCGGCCGGACGCCCACCGGTGAGCTGCCGGCGCAGATCATCGAGCCCCACGACCTGAGCTCGCTCGGGCACCCCTCCGACGACGACGGTTTCTACGACCAGGAGCGCGACGCACGGATCGTGCCCGCGCAGCCGCACCCACGACGAGGCGCACCACCACCAGGGGCGACGCCGACGAGGTCCTCGGCGGCCCACCCCCGGCGACACTCGCGCCGCGGCCGGATCCTGCTGATCGTCGTGCTGGTGCTGGCCGTGACGGCCGCCCTCGGCGGCTGGTACCTCGGCGTCGCCCGCTACACCTCAGCACCCGGGGTCATCAACCTCAGCCAGGCCGCCGCCCGCGTCAAGCTCGACAAGGCCGGACTGTCCATGAAGGTCTCCGACGAGGCCTACACCGAGAACGTCCGCAAGGGCTACGTCATCTCCACCGACCCCGCCCCCGGCGGCCGGATCCAGAAGGACAGCACGGTCAGCGCCGTCATCTCTCTGGGGCCGGAGCGGCACGAGGTGCCCGACGTTCGCGGCCAGACGCTCGACGACGCCCAGCGGGCGCTCGACGAGGAGAAGCTGGCCTACGGCGAGGGGATCAAGCGCTTCAGCGAGACCGTCCCCGCGGGACAGGTCATCGGGACCGACCCGACCCCGGGGACTCTCCTGCGCCGCAACACCGCCGTCGACGTGATCACCAGCAAGGGCCCCAAGCCCGTCAAGATCCCCGACTACGCCGGCAAACCGGCCGAGGCCGCCGAGAAGGCCCTGGTCAAGCTGGGCTTCAAGGTCGACACCGCCGTGGTGAACAGCGACACCGTGCCCAAGGGACGTGTCGTCTCGCAGAGCCCCAGCTCGGGGACGGGCAAGAAGGGGGACGTCATCTCGTTGATGGTCTCCGACGGTCCGGTGATGGTCGAGGTTCCCAACGTCATCGGCAGCGGTCTCGACGCCGCGACGGCGGAGCTCGAGGCGGCCGGCTTCAAGGTGACCGTACGCCGGGCCAGCCTCTTCGTCGGCGTGCAGTACGTCGTCACCACCGACCCCGGGCGCGGCACCATGGCCCCCAAGGGCAGCACGATCGTCGTCGGCATCGTCTGACCGGCCCGGTCCCGACCGTCGCGCGACCACGACGTCACTTCCGTCACTCCAGTCACACTGGTAGCGTCGATGGTTCGTCCGCAGACGGAGGATCACGTGTCACTTCCCCGACGCCACCCGCCCGCCAGCACCCCCGACGCACGACGCGGCCGCTGGGCCGCACGCCGTACAGCCCCCCGGACCACCTTCTGGGCCACCTTCTGGGTCACCCTGGTCAGTGCCCTGACCGCCGCCACCCTGGTGGCGCCGCCTGCCTCCGCGACCCCGTGGCCGGGCCACCCGGACCGCTCGGTCGTGCGCTACGTGGTGCGCCCCGGTGACACCGCGACCGGTCTCGCGGTGCGCTACCACGCCTGGACCGACGAGCTGGTCCGCCTGAACCGGCTCGGGCCCACGGGTGCTCTCCACCGGGGACAGACGCTCAAGATCCCCATCGTCGTCTCGGCCGCGCGTCGTGCGGGCACGATGGCCAAGGCGACTCCCCAGAAGAGCCACGCGAAGCCCGGCAAGACGACCGCCAAAAAGACCGGCAGGAAGTCCGCCCGGCTCCTCCAGCACAGCGCCACCCCGCCCGGTCGCGGCTGGTTGCACGCCGACCTGAGCCGCCAGCAGATCCGTCGCCTGATCACCCGGACGGCCCGCCGCTACGACGTACCACCACGGCTGGCGCTCGCCGTCGCGTGGCAGGAGTCGGGCTGGCAGCAGCGCCGGGTCTCCTCCACCGGAGCCCTCGGCGTGATGCAGGTGATGCCGGACACGGGCCGCTGGATGAGGTGGTACGTCGGTCGCCGGCTGCGGTTGAAGGACACCCACGACAACGTGCTCGCCGGAGTGATGACCCTGCGCGTGCTCCGCGCCTGGACCGTCCGCGACAACAACGCCATCGCCGCCTACTACCAGGGGCTCGGCGCGGTCCGCCGGCACGGCTACTTCGAGGACACCAAGCAGTACGTCGCGGCGGTGCGCGCCCACGAACGACGCATCACGCGCACCGGCAGCGCTGCGTGAGCCTGCGGCCTGCCCAGGGGTCGCGGGTCACCCTCCTGGCCACATTGGCGCTGCTGGCGATCACCGCCAGCTGGGGCTCGACCTTCTTCCTGATCCACGACCTGCTCGACCGGGTGCCGGTCCTCGACTTCCTGGCGGTGCGGTTCGCGATCGCCTCGGCGGCGATCCTGCTCGTCTCGCCGCGGGCCGTCCGCCGGCTCTCCCGCGACCGGCTGCGCCACGCGGTCGTGCTCGGGCTGCTCTACGGCGTCGCGCAGATCCTGCAGACGACCGGTCTCGCCCACACCGCCGCCAGCGTCTCGGGGTTCATCACCGGCATGTACGTCGTGTTCACCCCGCTCCTGGCCGCGGTGCTCCTCCGGTCCCGGATCGGGGCGCTGACCTGGGGCGCCGTGCTGCTCGCGATCACCGGGCTCGGCGTCCTCACCCTCGGTGACGTCTCCTCCGGGCTGGGGCTGGGGTACGGCGAGGCCCTGACCCTGGTCTCCGCCGGCATCTACGCCCTCCACATCGTCGGCCTCGGCGCGTGGTCGAACGCGCAGGACGCCCTGGGCATGTCGATCGTGCAGTGCCTCGTGATCGCGGTGCTCTGCACGGGTGCCGCCGCGCCGGGCGGCATCGTGCTGCCGCAGACCACGGGAGACTGGCTCTCGGTCGTCTACATGGCGCTGTTCGCCGGAGCCGCGGCCCTGCTCGGCCAGACCTGGGCCCAGGCCCACCTGTCCCCCACCCGGACCGCGGTCATCATGAGCATGGAACCGGTCTTCGCCGGCCTGTTCGCGATCCTGCTGGGCGGCGAGTCGGTGACCATGCGGATCCTGCTCGGCGGCGCGCTGGTGCTCAGCGCGATGCTCATCGTCGAGCTCGTCCCCCGCCGCAAGATCGAGGGCGAGGTGTCCCACATCGCGGTGTGACGCCTTCCACATGGTGGATGAACGTCTCGCCCACCGGGACGGGCGTCTAACCTCGTGGGCATGGTCGTTGTGATGGCTCCCGGTGCGACGGAGGAGCAGATCGCGCACGTCACCCAGCGCGTCGAGGAGACGGGCGGGCAGGCGTTCGTCAGTCGCGGCGTGGTGCGCACGATCATCGGCCTCGTCGGTGACATCGAGTCCTTCCACGGCCTCAACCTGCGCAGCATGGCGGGCGTGGCGGACGTCTACCGGATCTCCGACCCCTTCAAGCTGGTCAGCCTGCAGCACCACCCGGAGCGCTCCACCGTCCATGTCGGCCCCACCGGTCGCAAGGTGCCCATCGGTCCCGAGACGTTCACCTTCATCGCCGGACCGTGCGCCGTCGAGTCGGCCCAGCAGACCCTCGAGGCGGCCGAGATGGCCAAGGCCGCCGGGGCGACCCTGCTCCGCGGCGGTGCCTACAAGCCGCGCACCTCGCCGTACGCCTTCCAGGGCCTCGGCGTGAAGGGCCTGGAGATCCTCTCGGACGTCCGCGAGGTCACCGGTCTGCCCGTGGTGACCGAGGTCGTCGACGCGCGCGACGTGGCCGTGGTCGCCGAGCACGCCGACATGCTGCAGATCGGCACCCGCAACGCCGCCAACTTCGGCCTGCTCCAGGCGGTCGGCGAGTGCGGCCGACCGGTGCTGCTCAAGCGCGGCATGACCGCGACCATCGAGGAGTGGCTGATGGCGGCGGAGTACGTCGCCCAGCGCGGCAACCTCGACGTGGTCCTGTGCGAGCGCGGCATCCGGACCTTCGAGCCGAGCACCCGCAACACCCTCGACATCTCGGCGGTCCCGGTCGTCCAGGCGATCAGCCACCTGCCGATCATCGTGGACCCCTCCCACGCGGGCGGGCGCCGCGACCTCGTCGTACCCCTCGCCCGCGCGGCGATCGCCGTCGGCGCGGACGGCGTCATCGTCGACGTGCACGGTGACCCGGAGCACGCCCTCTGCGACGGCCCCCAGGCCCTCTTCGGCGCCGACCTCCGAGCGCTCGCCCAGGCCGTCCGCCAGCTTCCGCCGATGGTGGGCCGACGCGTCTGAGGGATCGGCTCAGCAGGAGGGGTCCGAGGTCACGACCTCAGGACCTCGGTGAGCACCTTGGCCGCCTGCTCGACGTCGTCACGGCTCACGTCGAGGTGCGTCAGCATCCGCACCCTGGTCGGCCCCACCGCTCCGAGGAGCACCCCCTGCTCGCGGGCGGCGGAGACCATCGCCTGGGCGTCGGGCACCTCGACCACGACGATGTTGGTCGCCGTCAGGTCGGGGTCGGCACCACAGGCTGCGGCGAGGATCCGCGCGTGCGCGTGGTCCTCGGACATCCGCTCGAGGTGGTGGTCCAGGGCGTAGAGGCCGGCTGCCGCCAGCACTCCGACCTGACGCATCCCGCCCCCCATCCGCTTGCGCAGCACCCGGGCCTGCTCGACCTGGTCGGCCGAGCCCATCATCACCGAGCCCACGGGGGCGCCGAGCCCCTTGGAGAAGCAGACCGCCATCGTGTCTGCGACCGCGCCGTAGGACGCCAGCGGCGTCCCGGTGGCGACGTGCGCGTTCCAGATGCGCGCCCCGTCGACGTGGACGCCGCAGCCCACCTCGTCAGCGTGTGCGCGCAGCGCCTCGAGGTCGGCGAGGGGCACCACCGTCCCGCCGGCGAAGTTGTGGGTGTTCTCCACCGAGATCGCGGTCGTGCGGACGAAGAACGGCCCCATGTCGGGGGCGTGCATCTCCCGGATCGCGGGAAGGTCGATCTGCCCGTGGGGGTGGTTCCAGGTCCGGCTGGTCAGCCCGGTCAGTGCTCCGTGAGCCCCGAGCTCAGCGCGCAGGATGTGGGCCCGCGACTCGCACAGCACCTCCTGGCCGGGACCGACGAGCGCAGCCAGGGCCAGCACGTTGGCCATCGACCCGGTCGGCGTGAACAGCGCCGCCTCGAAGCCGAACAGTCCGGCCACCCGCTCCTGCAGCTCGATGACCGTCGGGTCCTCGCCGTAGACGTCGTCGCCCACCTCGGCCTCGGCCATCGCTCGGCGCATGGCCTGGGTGGGGCGGGTGACGGTGTCGGAACGTAGATCGATCATGCGACGAGCCTAGGTGACCACGGTCGGCCTCAGTGCAGGGTGCCCATCGCGTGCACCATGGCGTTCCTGCGGACCTTCGAGAAGACCCGCAGGCCGCTCCGCGAGGAGCTGTAGTTGTCGAAGTTGATCCCGACGCGACCCCGGCCGCCGTCGAAGCTGCGGCACTTCTTGTACCCCCGCACGGTGTTGACGCGCGAGACGTAGACGGCCTTCTCGGCCCAGAAGGACGTGTCCACCCAGAAGGGGTCGCTCACCCAGGTCGAGGTGTCGACCCAGGAGCCGTCGGAGTCGGAGTAGCCGCTCTGCACGAGGTGGTCGTTCTCCTCCCAGTAGCCGTCCTTGACGGTGCCGGCACGCCAGTAGCTGGTGTCGGCCCGACCGAGGAGGGATCCCGGCGTGTCGACGACGGCGCGCACCTGGGCCACGGTCATGCCGGCGCCGAGGCTCTTGAACTCCGCACGCGAGACGCAGCCTGGGGTGTCCCGCTTCGCCTTCGTCGCCTCGGCGGCCACGGGAGTGCCCAGGGCCAGAGCGGCGGTCAGCAGGGCGACCAGCGCGGTCCCGACGACACGCTTCATCTGTCTCTCCCACCAGTGGCCCAGGGCTCTTCGCCCTCCCCGTGAAGGGGAGCCTAGACACTCCTCGCGACATCCCCGAACACGGACGAAATCCGACTAGACCGGTCAGTCGGAAATATATGGACTTATCGGTCCGAATACCTCATCAGCGCAAGAGATCCGGCGTTTGCCACGCACGGTCGCGCAGATGGTGATCCACGAAGGCGAGCACGGTCTCGTACCAGATCTTGGCGTTCTGGGGCGTGAGCACCCAGTGGTTCTCGTGGGGGAAGTAGAGGAACTTGTGCGGCATCTCGCCGTTCTCACCCTCGGCCCGGGCCGCGAGCTCGGCCCACAGCCGCAGCCCCTCGCCGATCGGCACCCGGTAGTCCTTGTCTCCGTGGATGACGAGCATCGGCGTGACGATCCGGTCGACGAACAGGTGCGGCGAGTTGGCCTCGGACATCTCCGGGGTCATCTCGCGCGACCAGTACCACGGTGCGTCGGTCGTCGGGCCGAACTGGTCGAGGGCCCACAGGCTCGCGTGCGTGACGATCGCCCGGAAGCGGTCGGTGTGCCCGGCGACCCAGTTGGCCATGTAGCCGCCGAACGAGCCGCCCATCGCCGCCGTGCGCGTCTCGTCGATGTCGTTGCGAGCGACCGCGGCGTCCGTGGCCGCCAGCAGGTCGGTGTACGGCGCGCCACCCCAGCTGCCCCAGCCCCGGGCGATGAAGTCGAGGCCGTAGCCGGTCGACAGCGCCGGGTCGGGCAGGAGCACGGCGTACCCCTGCGCGACGGCCAGCCACGGGTTCCAGCGCCACGACCACGCGTTCCACGACCCGAGCGGTCCGCCGTGGATCCACAGCAGCAGCGGCGCCGGAGCATCGGCCGACGCGCCCTCCGGGAGGGCCAGCCACGAACGGACACGGGTGCCGTCCTCGCCGGTGGCCTCGACCTCGGTAAGGGTGCCGGGCACGACCGGGGACTCGCTCGGCCCGAGCAGGGCGGTGGAGCTCTGGTCGGCCGTGGTGGCGTCGAGCCGCACCGGCCGCAGGGGCTCGGCGTAGGAGGTGCGCATGGCGTAGACGTGCTCACCATCGGGCGAGACCTGCACGTCGGAGTAGGCGAAGTCGTCGGCGGTGAGCCGCACGACCTCCCCGGTCCCGGCGTCCATCCGGAACACCGGCGCCCGGCCGTCCTCGTCGGCCACCAGAACCAGCGCCGTGCCGTCGGGGGTCCACTCCGTGGAGCCTGCCGGCCAGTGGTCCCAGTCCCCGGTGAGGTCGCGCACGGAGCCGTCCGCGACGTCGACGACCGCGATCCGCACGTCCCCGGGGTCCTGCGGCGTGGAGCGCTTCTCACGCACCACGGCCACCCGCCGCCCGTCCGGGCTGAACCTGGGACGGGCGTGCTCGAAGTCGACGTCGTCGACGAGCACCCGGCGCTCACCGGTGGCGACGTCGATCAGCGCGATCGCCGTCCGCAGGCCGCCACGCTCCGGGACGCCCCAGGTGGTGGCCACCGTGGAACCGTCCGGGCTCACGTCGAAGTCGCTGCGCTCCAGGGCACGCCCTGCGTCGGGCGTCAGGTCGTCGAGCTCGACCTGCGGGTCTGCGCCATCCTCGGCCAGGGAGCCGGCGAAGAGGCGGGGGGCGTCCGGTCCGAGGTCCTGGTCCCAGAACCGCACCGGGCTGCTCTCGTGCAGGATGGCGTCGACCGCCTTGTCCTTGCGCTCCTTGCGCTTGTCCCGCTCGGAGTCGTGCGAGTCAGAGCTCGGGAACGTGGCCGAGGCGAGGACGATCGTGCCGGCGTCGGCCGCGACCCGGACGTCGTCCACCCCGCCGGGGCGGGACGCGACGACCCGGGCCTCACCACCGCCGGCGGGCAGCAGCCACAGCAGCGGCACCGGGTCCTCGTCGTCCCCGGAGCCAGGAGCGGCGTCCGGGTCAGGACGCGCTGAGGTGAACAGCAGCGAACCGTCGGGCAGGAACCTGGCCCCTCCCTCACCCTTCGCACTGCGCGTGAGCCGTCGAGCGGAACGCTCCCCGGTCGGGTCGACCTCCCAGAGCGCGGTGAGGTACTTGGTGCGCTTCGGGTTCAGCGTCTGCACGGCGGTCACCAGCCGGCCACCGTCCGGGGACAGCACCAGCCCGGCCCCACGGGGGAGGTCGATGTAGGCGTCGAGGTCGTGGAACGGCGTGCTGGCGGTGTCGTGGGAGGGAGATTCAGTCACCTGCCTTCCCTATCACGCGGCCCGTGAGCGAGATGCCTCGTCGGGCTCAGGCCGCAGCCTCCACGGAGGCCGCCGGTTCCAGCGCCAGGGCGAGGATCTCACCGACGTCGCTGACCGGCCTCACGTCCAGCGCCTCCAGCACCTCGGCCGGCACGTCGTCGAGGTCGGGCTCGTTGCGCTTCGGGATGAACACCGTCCTGAGACCGGCACGCTGCGCGGCGAGCAGCTTCTGCTTCACCCCACCGATGGGCAGGACCCGACCGTTCAGCGTGACCTCACCGGTCATCCCGACATCCGAGCGCACCGGGCGACCGGTGGCCAGGGACGAGAGTGCGGTGACCATGGTGACGCCCGCGGACGGACCGTCCTTCGGCACCGCTCCCGCCGGCACGTGCAGGTGCAGTGCACGGTCGAGGGCCTGGGCGTCGATCCCGTGCTCGGCTCCGTGCGAGCGCAGGTAGGACAGCGCGATGTGCGCCGACTCCTTCATCACCTCACCCAGCTGGCCGGTGAGGGTCAGGTGCGCCTCACCGTCCATGGCCGTGGCCTCGATGAACAGCACGTCTCCCCCGGCGCCGGTGACGGCCAGGCCGGTGGCCACACCGGGAACCGCCGTACGCTCCGCGGACTCCGGCAGGAACCGGGGTCGCCCGAGAAACTCCCGCAGGTTGTCCTCGTCCACGGCAACGGTCGTCTGGTCGGTCGAGGCGAGCCTCGTCGCGACCTTGCGCAGCACCTTGGCGATGCCCCGCTCGAGCTGGCGTACGCCGGCCTCACGGGTGTACTGCCCGGCGACCAGCCTCAGCGCCTCGTCGGAGACGGTGACCTCCTCCTGGCTCAACGCAGCGCGCGAGAGCTGTCGCGGCAGCAGGTGGGTGCGGGCGATGGCGACCTTGTCGTCCTCGGTGTAGCCGTCGAGGGTGACGACCTCCATCCGGTCGAACAGCGCGTCCGGGATGGTGTCGGCCACGTTGGCCGTGGCCAGGAAGAGGACGTCGGAGAGGTCGAGGTCCACCTCGAGGTAGTGGTCGCGGAACGTGTGGTTCTGCGCCGGGTCGAGCACCTCGAGGAGGGCGGCGGCCGGGTCGCCCCGGTAGTCGGCGCCGACCTTGTCGATCTCGTCGAGCAGCACGACGGGGTTCATCGAACCCGACTCCGCGATGGCCCGCACGATGCGACCCGGAAGTGCGCCGACGTAGGTGCGCCGGTGACCGCGGATCTCGGCCTCGTCACGGACACCCCCGAGGGAGACCCGCACGAAGTTGCGCCCCAGCGCACGCGCCACGGACTCCCCCAGCGAGGTCTTGCCGACCCCGGGAGGGCCGACGAGCGCCAGCACGGCGCCCGAGCCGCGTCCGCCCACGACCTCCAGGCCGCGCTCGGCCCTGCGCGAGCGCACGGCGAGGTACTCCACGATGCGGTCCTTGACATCGTCGAGCCCGTGGTGGTCGGCGTCCAGGATCTCCCTGGCACCGGCGATGTCGGTCTGGTCCTCCGTGCGCACGGACCAGGGCAGGTCGAGCACGGTGTCGAGCCAGGTCCGGATCCAGCTCGACTCCGGGCTCTGGTCGCTGGCGCGCTCGAGCTTGCCGACCTCGCGCAGCGCGGCCTCGCGCACCTTCTCGGGAAGCGGGGCCGCCTCGACCCGTCCCCGGTAGTCGTCAGCCCCCTCGGGCTCGTCCTCGCCCAGCTCCTTGCGGATCGCGGCCAGCTGCTCGCGCAGCAGGAACTCGCGCTGGCGCTTGTCCATGCCCTCGCGGACGTCGTCGCTGATCTTCTCGGTGACCTCGAGCTCGGCGAAGTGGTCACGGCCCCAGGCCAGGACGCGAGACAGCCGCTCCTCCACCTCGGGGGTCTCGAGGAGCTCACGCTTCTGCTCGTCGGTGAGGTACGACGCGTAGCCGGCCATGTCGGCCAGCTGCGAGGGGTCGCTCACGCGCTGGACCGAGTCGATGACCTGCCAGGCGTTGCGTCGCTGCAGGATGGCGATGACGACGTTCTTGTACTCCTCGGCCAGCTCGCGCACGTGGTCGGTCGTGGGCCCCTCGTCGAGGGTCTCGGCCTCGACCCACAGGGCCGCGCCCGTTCCGGGGACGCCGGAACCGATCCGGGCCCGCTCGCCGGCGCGCAGCACGGCCGCGGGGGCGCCCCCGGGGAGGCGACCCACCTGCTCGATGGTCGCCACCACCCCGTGGGTCGGGTAGCGGTCGGCGAGGCGTGGTGCGAGCAGCAGTCTGCCTTCGGACCCCGCCTGGGCGGCGTCGACCACGGGACGGCTGTCGCCGTCGAGCTCGATCGGGACGACCATGCCGGGCAGGACCACCAGGTCGGGCACGGACAGCAGTGGGAGGTGCAGGAGGTCAGTCATGAATTTCCTCGATTCTTGAGTCTGTACGGCTCAACTTCGAGGCGAGGACCGGTGTTCCCGCACACCCGTCCGCCCAGAGCGAACGGCGCTGACCCTGGGCTCACCCTGGGTTCACGCTGGACTCACGCCTGGGTTCACGCCTGGCTGCGTTCCTGGGGCGGGTCCTCCCCGACCAGCCCGTCGACGGCCTCCCGGAAGAGGTCGGCGTGACCGGTGTGCCGGGCGTACTCCTCGTGCAGGTCGACCAGCATCCGCCGCAGGTTGGGCGGCTGCCCCTCCTCGAGGCTCAGCGCCACCGGCCGGTCGAGCCCACCATCGGCCAGGGCCGCGGCGGTGGCCGCCTCGGAGCGCCCGACTGCGGTCCGCCACAGGGAGTAGAGCTCCTCGGGAGAGTCGTCGGTCGACGTACGCCACTCGAAGTCGGGGTCGTCCCCGGGCATCATCGTGTCCCAGGGCGGGGCGGGCCGCTGTCCCGTCACGGCCAGCGCCATCACCCGCTCCTCGACGCCGGCCATGTGCTTGACCAGGCCGCCGAGGGTCATCGTGCTCGGGGGGTGCGCCCGGCGGAGGGCGGCGGCGTCCAGCCCGCCGACCTTCCAGGCGAAGGTCGCACGCGAGCGCGCCAGGGCGAACAGCAGCATCTCGACCTCGTCGGGAGCGCGGGACGGTTCGTCGATGGAGGTGTCCAGAGAGGTGTCGGAGGGGGTGTCCTGGGTCATGGCAGGGACGCTACGGTCGGTTCCGGACGTTCTGCTTCCGGATCACGAGGTCACCCATGGACGAGATGAGTCCCACCGCCCGCGCCCTGCTGGCGCTCGACGTGATCCAGGGCAGCCCGGGCATCACCGCCGCACGCCTGGGCGACAGGCTCGGCGTCTCGGAGCGCGCGGCCCGCCGCTACGTCGCCGTCCTCCGGGAGGCGGAGATCCCGATCGAGTCGGTCCGCGGCCCCTACGGCGGCTACCGCCTCGGTCGCGGCCTGCGCCTGCCGCCGCTGGTGTTCAGCGCCACCGAGGCGCTCGGGCTGGTGATGGCCGTGCTCGACGGCCACCACGACGCGGGCAACCCCACCGACCCGGTCGGCAGCGCTCTGGGCAAGATCGTGCGCGCGCTCCCGGAGCCCGTGGCGGCCCAGGCCGAGGCCGTACGCCGTACCGCCGCGCCGGTCCCCGACCGCGCCGCCGCCCGACCCGACTCCACCATCACGACCGCGCTGGTGGAGGCCACCTCGCAGCACCGGCGGGCGAGGGTCGCCTACCGCTCCGAGGCCGGCTCCGAGTGGGAGGTGGAGGTGGAGCCCTGGGCGGTCGTCGTACGCCACAGCCGGTGGTACCTCCTGTGCCGCGTCCCGGCCAAGGACGCCGTGCGCGCCTACCGCGTCGACCGGGTGCAGGCCGTGGCGCTGCTCGGGGGCACCTTCACGCCCCCGGCCGACCTCGACCCGGTCGTCGCGCTCGAGGACCACCTCGCCGTCGGCTGGGAGTACGCCGCGGAGGTCGTCATCGATGCCCCGTTCGACGTGATGGCGCGCTGCGTCCCTCGGGCGCTCGGCCGTCTCGACGCGGTGGACGCGTCAACCTCGCGACTCACCGGGACCACCGGCAACCCCTACTGGTACGCCGAACAGCTGGCGGCGGTGCCGGCACCCTTCCGGGTCGTCGGCGGGGTCGAGCTCCGACACACCACCCGGGCGCTCGGCGAGCGGCTGCTGGCGGCCTCGCACTAGTGCCGCACCTACGATGGTGCGGCAGACAACTCGTCAGACCGAAAGGCCCCCGTGATCGCCGGCAGGTACTCGCTCGACCGTGAGATCGGACGCGGTGGCACAGGCGTCGTCTGGCTCGGCCGCGACGAGGTCCTCGGACGTCAGGTGGCGCTGAAGCGGATCGGCCTGCTCCCCGGGGCGGACCACACCGACCTCGCACGCGCCGAGCGCGAGGCCCGGCTGGGGGCCCAGCTCAACCACCCGCACGTGGTCGCGGTCTTCGACATCGTCGTCGACGAGGACGCGCACTGGCTGGTGATGGAGTACGTCGACGGCGTCACCCTCGACGGCCTCATCCGGCACGAGGGCAGGCTCACGCCCGACGACGCGGCACCGCTGCTGTGGCAGGCGGCGGACGCGCTCCTCGCAGCCCACGCCGCGGGCATCGCGCACCGCGACGTGAAGCCGTCGAACATGCTCCTGGACCGCAGCTGGCAGGTGAAGCTCACCGACTTCGGCATCGCGCGCATCTCGACCGACCCCTCGCTGACGCAGACCGGGATGGTGACCGGGTCCCCGGGCTACCTCGCGCCGGAGATCGCGATCGGCGGACGGGGCGACGCTGCCGCCGACGTCTGGTCGCTGGGCGTCACGACCTACCACCTGCTGGCCGGCCACCCGCCGTACGAGATCGGCGACAACGTCCTCGGCGCGCTCTACCGGATCGTCCACGAGGACCCGCCGCGGCTCGACGACGCCGGCTGGATGACCCCGCTGCTCCAGGGCACGATGGTCAGGGACCCGGCCAGGCGCTGGTCGATGAGGCAGGTGCGCGACTTCCTCGGCGACCCGTCACACCCGGTGCCGGCGAGCGACGGCTGGGGCGAGAGGCCGGACGAGGCCGGCACCCAGCCACTCGGCACCGGCGTCCCCGCGCCGGCAGCTGCCGCGGCCCTGCCGCGCGTCGACTCCCCCCGGACCCGCCGCAGACCCGCCGGACTGCTGCTCGCCGGGCTCGTGCTCGCGCTCCTGCTGGCCGCGGTGCTCTACGTCGTCCTGGCCAACCGGGACCCGGCGTCCAACGACACGGCCGGTCCGGGCACCGGCTCGAGCGCCAGCCCCAGCCCCAGCCCGAGCCCGAGCGCGTCGGCCGCCGCACCGACCGCAGCGGGGATGGAGGCCTTCATCCGCGACTACGTCGCGGCCGTGGCCGAGGACCCCGCCAGGTCCTGGCAGATGCTGACCCCGAAGTTCCAGACCGAGAGTGGTGGCTTCGACACCTACCGGAGGTTCTGGGAGAAGGCCACCAACGGCCGCGTCCTCAGCATCTCCACCAATCCCGACAACCTCAGCGTCAGCTATCAGGTGCGGTTCGACAACTTCGACAACGGGCCGGGCCCCACCGTCCTCGACCTGAGGTTCGAGGACGGGAAGTACCTCATCGACGGAGAGCGGACCCAGGGATTCACCCCGGCCGGCTGAGCAGGGGGCGGTCAGGGACCTTCAGTCCGTGACGTTCGCCGTGAGCACCCGCAACGTGGTCTGGAGGGCCGCGAACTCGGAGTCGTCCATGCCGAGCGCCTCCTTCATGTCGCAGTGGATCTTCGTCGCGTGGACCCGCAACGCGTCCCCGTCCGGGGCCAGGGCGATCTCCACGAAGCGCTCGTCGGCGTTGGCACGACGCCGTGTCAGCAGCCCCTTGGCCACCATCCGTCGCAGCAGCGGGGTCAGGGTGCCGTGGTCGAGCTTCAACGCCGCCGCGAGCTCCTTGACGGTGCACGTGCCGCGCTCCCACAGGACGATCAGCACCAGGAACTGCGGGTAGGTCAGCCCCAGCTCGGTGAGCACCGGACGGTAGGCGTTGGTGACGGCCCGGGAGGCGGCGTAGAGGTCGAAGCACACCTGGTCGGACAGCGGTGGGGTGCGAGTTTCGGCCATGGCCACATTCTGACACGCAGTGCGATACATTGTGCGCAAGTTACTTGTGCACAAGATGTGCTGAGGGCGACAGCCTGTTGCCCCCGGAGGACACGTTGAGCGGACCAGAGGCGGCCGGAGCCGCCGGTCACCGTGAGCTCGATCCGCTCGCCGAACAGCTCGTGCGTTCGGGGGGCGGGGACACGTCGGCCTTCGCGGAGCTCTACGAGGGCGTCGCCCCGCGGGTCTACGGGCTCGTGCTGCGCGTCATCGGAGACGTGCACCAGTCGGAGGAGGTCAGCCAGGAGGTGTTCCTCCAGATCTGGCAGACCTGTGACCGCTTCGACCCGGCCCGCGGTTCCGCCCTCTCCTGGGTGATGACGATCGCCCACCGCCGGGCGGTGGACCGCGTGCGCTCCTCCGAGGCCTCCCGGCGCCGGGACCAGGCCGAGGTCGAGCTGGGTCGCCCCGCCCCCTTCGACCAGACCACAGCCACCGCCGAGGCGTCCCACGAGGCGCAGCGGGTGCGAAAGGCGATGGCGGCGCTCTCCCCCGCCCAGCGCCAGGCCCTCGAGCTCGCCTACTTCGGCGGCCACACCCACCGGGAGATATCCCAGCTGCTCCAGGTGCCGCTCGGCACCGCCAAGACCCGCATCCGGGACGGCCTGATCCGCCTGCGTGACCTGCTGGTCCCGGTGGGCATCGAACCCGCCTGAACCAGCACAGTCGGCTCCGGGTCACCCGGCGCGACCCGAGTGGTTCAGACGTTGCCGGTGACCTTGGTGATGACGATGCGCAGGGCCACCCGGTCGGGGTTCTCGCGGGGCTGGCGGTAGCGGACGGCGTAGCGGCGTACGGCCTCCGCCACCGACTCCTCGTCCTCACGCACCTCGGCGACGCCCTCGATGGTCGACCAGCGGCCACCGTCGACCTGGCAGACCGCGACCCGGCGGTCACCACCGCGACGGAGGTTGGCGACCTTCTGCGACGTCCGTGACGTGATCGCCCAGGCGACGCCGTGCTCGGAGTCGTCCGCGTCGACGTCGACCACGCAGCCCATCGGCACGACGTGCGGCGAGCCGTCGCCTCGCAGCGTGGTCACCGAGCAGAGGTGCCGCTCGCGCCAGAACTCGAGGTGCTCGCCGGTGAGCTCGCGGACGCGGCTCACGCCTTGCGCAGCATCTCGGCGACGAGGAACGACAGCTCGAGCGACTGCACCCGGTTCAGGCGCGGGTCGCACACCGACTCGTAGCGGTTGCCCAGGTCGACCTCGAGCAGCTCCTCACCGCCGCCCACGCACTCGGTGACGTCGTCACCGGTGAGCTCGACGTGCAGGCCACCGGGCCAGGTCCCGACCGCGCGGTGCACGTCGAAGAATCCCTGCACCTCCTCGATCACGTCGTCGAAGGCGCGCGTCTTGTAGCCCGACGACGCCTCGAAGGTGTTGCCGTGCATCGGGTCGCAGACCCACGCCGCCTCGACACCTGCGGCATGCACCTTCTCCAGCAGCGGCGGCAGGTGGTCGCGGATCTTGCCTGCGCCCATGCGGGTGATGAACGTCAGGCGCCCGGGCTCGTTGGTCGGGTTGAGCTTGGCCGACAGGGCGATCGCGTCGTCGGCGCTGGTCGTCGGGCCGAGCTTCACCCCGATCGGGTTCTGGATGTGGCTCAGCATCTCGACGTGGGCGCCGTCGAGCTGGCGGGTCCGCTCCCCGATCCAGACGAAGTGGCTGGAGACGTCGTACGGCAGCTGGGTGCGGCTGTCGGTGCGGGTCATCGCGTGCTCGTACTCGAGGATCAGCGCCTCGTGGCTGGAGTGGAAGT
Organism: uncultured Actinomycetota bacterium; assembly: GCA_963843775.1. GTDB lineage: Bacteria > Actinomycetota > Actinomycetes > Propionibacteriales > Nocardioidaceae > Marmoricola. The sequence continues at coordinate 240,831 of CAWJLT010000008.1, read as the reverse complement.
CGACCCGGTGGAACTCGTCGGGGTCGGCACCGATCGCCTTCATGAAGTTCAACGCCCGGTCGATCTCGGCCGCGACCTGCTCGTACTTGCGACCCACCTCCGAGCCGAGGACGAAGTCGGTGTTCCAGGTGTGGACCTGGCGCAGGTCGGCGTAGCCGCCGGTGGTGAAGGCGCGCACGAGGTTCAGGGTCGAGGCGGAGGCGTGGTAGACGTCCAGGAGCCGCTGCGGGTCGTGGCGGCGCGACTCGGCGGTGAAGTCGAAGCCGTTGACGGCGTCGCCGCGATAGGCGGGCAGGGTCACGCCGTCGCGGGTCTCCAGGTCGGAGGAACGCGGCTTGGCGTACTGGCCGGCCAGGCGACCCAGCTTCACGACCGGGACCGACGCGGCGTAGGTCAGCACGACGGCCATCTGCAGCAGCACGCGCAGCTTGTTGCGGGTGTTGTCGGCGGTCGCGCCCTCGATCGTCTCGGCACAGTCGCCGCCCTGGAGCAGGAACGCCTCGCCGCGGGCGACGGCGGCCAGCTTGGCCTTCAGCTCGTCGCACTCACCGGCGAAGACGAGCGGAGGCATGCGGCGGAGGCGGGTGACGGCGGCGTCGACGGCTGCGCGGTCGTCGTACGTCGGCTGCTGGGCCGGGCCCATGGCGTGCAGTGCGGCCAGGTCGGGAACGAGTTCGGACACCGGGCAAGACTACGTCGCACCGGGCGACCGCCGGGAACCGCGCTCACCGTCGAGCTCGCCGATGACGTGGTTCTCGGCCTGGGACTAACGAACCTCGCAGTCCACCGGGTCCGCACACGCCCGCAGCCGGTGCTGGGCGACGAGCCTGCCGTCAGCGTCGTAGGCCCGCACCAGGGCGATCGGCTTGGCCAGCTTGGCCCAGAACAGCGTGTTGCCGGGGCTCATCTCGTCGACGTCGAGCTGGGCCTCGGCCTGAGAGCCGTCGGTCATCTCGACCAGCACGCGCGTGGTGTCCGCGCCGTGGAAGCCGCCGAGCAGGGTCTGGCTCCAGGTGCGGTCCGAGAAGTCGTCGTCCACGAACAGCTCCATGCCGGCCCCGGGCTTGAGGAAGTCCTCGGTGCCGAAGCCGTTGAGGATCCGAAGACGGCCAGTGGTGTCCTTCACGAGGACGACGCCTGAGCAGTCGGGGTGCTTCTTGCTGGTGGCGCACCCGAGCCAGACCGGGCCGGCGTCGATGACCACCTGGCTGCCCTTTGGCGCGTTCTGCTGATAGGCAGGGTTGCTCTTCGACGACGACAGGTATCCGGGGCCGACCATGGAGTGGTAGCCCAGAGGCACCGGTGTGCCGGTGACGCGGTCCCCCAGCGGGAACATCGACCCGCTGCCCCCGGGCATCTGGTCGGGGAGCACGACCGTGCCGTCCACCTCGTAGCTGCCGGGCACCTCGGCGAGCACCCTCTTCTCGTACGCCGTCACCGAGGTCACCTGGTGGTCCTGGCCCGCCGCGGGGACCTCCGCCCCCTCACCGACCGGACCGAGGACCGCCCATGCTCCTGCGAGGACGCCCACGGTCGCCGCCACGGCGGCACCGGTCGCTGCCCGTTGGGCCCACCGGCGCCGAGCGCCCAGCCGGTGGATCCGGTCGAGGTCCGGTGGACCACCGCGTCCTGGTGCGCCCTGGTGCATCAGCTCGGTCAGCTCGTCGGTGCTCATCGGCTCAGTCCTCTCGTGCTCATCAGGTCGGGGTGGGTCTCACGGACCTTGGCCAGGGCGCGGGACGCGGTGCTCTTCACCGTGCCGACGCTGATCCCGAGGTCGGAGGCGACGACCGCCTCACTGAGGTCCCAGTAGTGGCGCAGCACGAGGATGCGGCGCTCTCGCACGCTCAGGTCACGGAGCAGGCGGACGATCAGGTCCGCGTCGTCCACCCCGTCGGTGTGCCCGGTCGTGGGCGGGTCGTGGCGCTCGTCGGCCGGCACCTCCCGGAAGCGACGCCGTCGCTGCCGGTCGATGTTGGTGTTGACCAGCGTCCTGCGCGCGAACGAGTACGCCTCCCCCTTGCGCACACGGCCCCAGGCGGCGTACGCCCGAAAGGTTGTGCGCGGGTCCGACTCAGCCGAAGAAGACCTCGGCCTCGGCGTACTCCGCGGGCTTGACGAGCTTGAGCTCACCCGTGCCCTCGGCCAGCGGCACCCGCACGATGTCGGTGCCGCGCAGCGCCATCATCTTCCCGTAGTCCTTCTCGAACACGGCGGTCACGGCCTGCAGCCCGAACCGGGTCGCGAGCCAGCGGTCGAAGGCCGTCGGGGTGCCGCCACGCTGGACGTGACCGAGCACGACGGCACGGGCCTCCTTGCCGGTGCGGTCCTCGATCTCCTTGGCGAGCCGGTCGCCGATGCCCCCGAGACGCACGTGGCCGAAGGCGTCCTTCTCCCCACTCACCAGCGTCATGTCACCGCCCTCGATCGGCAGCGCCCCCTCGGAGACGACGATGATCGGCGAGTAGTGCGACTCGAAGCGCTTCTCGACGTAGCCGCACACCCTCTCGATGTCGAACGGCTGCTCCGGGATCAGCACGACGTTGGCGCCGCCCGCGATGCCGGCGTGCAGGGCGATCCATCCCGCGTGCCGGCCCATCACCTCGACGACCAGCACCCGGTGGTGGGACTCGGCGGTGGTGTGCAGACGGTCGATGGCCTCCATCGCGATGTTCACGGCGGTGTCGAAGCCGAACGTGAAGTCGGTGCCGGACAGGTCGTTGTCGATGGTCTTCGGCACGCCCACCACGTTGACCCCGAGGTCGGCGAGCTTGGTCGCGACCCCGAGCGTGTCCTCGCCGCCGATGGCGATCAGGGCGTCGACACCGTTGGCGGCCAGGTTGTCCTTGATCTTCTCCACGCCGTTCTCGATCTTGAACGGGTTGGTGCGCGACGACTTCAGGATCGTGCCTCCGCGCGGCAGGATCCCGCGCACCTGGTCGATGCCGAGCGGCGTGGTCACGTTCTCGAGAGGACCGCGCCAGCCGTCGAGGAAGCCGACGAACTCGAAGCCGTACTCCTTGACGCCCTTGCGGACCACGGCCCGGATGACGGCGTTGAGCCCGGGACAGTCGCCCCCGCCAGTGAGTACTCCGACGCGCATGTGTGTCTCCCTCGGTGTGAATTGGATCGTTCAACATCAAACCGTGATCCCCGACGTCCGTCCAGCCCGACGCTACGCGCCCCCGTGTCCTGCCCTGCGTGTCCTGCCCTGCGTGCCCTGCCCTGCGTGCCCTCCCCCGGGACACCTAGTCTCTGGGCACATGGGCGCAGAGACCAGGGCGGGAGCCATCCTCGCCGTCGATGCCGGCACGACGGGCGTCACCGCGGTGGTGGTGACCTCGGTCGGGCTCGTCGCCGCACGTGCCCACCGGGAGCTCGGCCGGCACTCCCCCCAGCCGGGCTGGGTCGAGCAGGCGCCGGAGGAGATCTGGCAGGCCCTGCGGGCGGCCACCCGCGACTGCCTCGACACCTGGGACGGCGCGCCCGGCAGCCTGTCCGGCATCGGCCTGACCCACCGGCGCGAGACCACGATGCTCTGGGACAGGGAGACCCTCGGCTCCCCGCGTCGGGCGATCGTCTCGGAGGACCGGCGCGCGGCCGACATCTGCAGCGCGATGCGCCACGAGGGCCACGAGGGCCGCATCACCGAGCTGACCGGGCTCCGCCTGGACCCCGGCCTCTCCGGCCCCAGGCTGAGGTGGCTGGCCGAGAACGAGCCGCACACGTGGGCGCTCGTCGACCAGGGTCGCTACGCGGTCGGCACCGTCGACTCCTACCTGGTCGCCCGGATGACGCGTGGCACGTGGCACCTCACCGGCGTCGCCGACGCCTGCCACACACTGCTCCTCGACCTCGGGTCCGGCGAGTGGTCCCCGGAGCTGTGCGACCTCTTCGGGGTGCCGATGGACGCGCTGCCGGAGCTGGTGCCCCACTGGGGCGACCTCGCCCGGACCGATCCGAGGAGCTTCCTCGGGCTCGACGTGCCCATCACCCGCATCGCCGGGGACCAGCAGTCGTCCTTGTTCGGCCGGACCTGACCCAGCGCTGACCCGGCACGGCCGACGCCAGCTCGCCGAGCGCGCCGACACGTCAGCGGTGGGCGTCTGCCTCCGCCTGCACCCGAGCCACGTAGGTCTCCCACCACTGCGCGTCCCCGACCTCGGACTGCTCGACCCCGCCGCGGCCGTCGAGCGCCTCACGGATGATGTCGGCGTGACCCGCGTGGTGCGCCACCTCGGCGAGCATGTGCACCGTCAGGTAGCCCAGGGTCGTGCTGCGACGGTTCTCGGGCCACCAGGACACCGTGGCCGGCGCGTCCAGGCCCAGGGTGCGTACCGAGTCCTCGGCCAGCACCCACGACTGGGCGTAGAGGTCGAGCAGCCACTCCCGCGACTCCTCCGACCTCGCCCACATGTCCGCGCTCTCCTGATGCCCCTGCTCGGTCTCCCAGGGGAGCTCGACCCCGGCCGGGCGCCCGACGCAGTCGCCGAAGTAGCCGAACGTCACGCTGGCAACGTGCTTGACGAGCCCGAGCAGGCTGGTGCCGGTGGGGGTCATCGGCCGCCGCACGTCGTAGTCGCTGAGACCTTCCAGGCTCGCCAGGAGGTGGTCGCTCTCGCGCTTGAGGTAGCGCAGCAGCAGGTCGGCCTGGGTGGGGTGCCCCACGTCGGGTTCGTCGCTCATGCCGCGACCCTAGAACGGCCTGGCCGGCCGCGCCTAGCCGCTCCGGTCACGCAGTCTGGCCAACGCCTTCTCGGCCGCGGCCTGCCCGCGACGCGCGTCCTCGAGCACGTCGCGCGCCTCCGCGAGAGCCTCACCGACCTCCTCCAGCTCCTCGTCCACCTGGTCGACGTCGTCCTCGATGCCGGCCAGTCGACGCCGGAGCTCGTCGGCCTCCCCCTGCAGCTGGAGACGCCGGGCGTTGAGCGCCTCGGCCGACTGCTCGACCTCGGCGAGCTCCTCCTCGGCCTCGGTCACCTGGCCGGCAGCCTCCTCGAGGGCGTCCTCCGCCGCAGCGAGCTTCACCCCGTCGTCCGGCACCACGTGCAGCTCGACCGGCCCTGGCGCCTCGTCCGCTGCTCCCTCGACCGCGGTCGCCCGGACGTCCAGCGCGTCGGGCAGGGCGACGACGGACTCGACGTCGAGCTCGGAGACCCCGGTGGAGGTGAACGCCGTCAGCACCCGTCCGGTCCGCACCACCTGGGCAGCCACCGGGTCGAGCATCGCGGCGTTCAACATCCCCTCGACCTGTTCGACCACCGGCCCCGTCAGCCGTACGCCTGCCTCCCGGGCCAGGGACCGCGCAGAGGAGGCCAGCGCGGTCGTCAGCTGACGGCGCTGACGGGTCAGCGCCCGCAGCTCGTCCCCGTCGAGCGCCTCGGCCGCAGCCCGCAGCGAGTCGGCGAGCTCCAGCACGGAGTCGATCTGATCCCCCTCCCGACGGACCAGGAGGTTCACCGCCCAGGCGGAGACCGACGGCTTCCTCAGCTTCTTGACCTGTGCCGCCAGCGCCTTGTCGCCGCACTGCTTGGCGGCGGCGTTGCGGGCCTCGGTGAACGCGTCGGCGGCCTGGCCGTAGAGCCGGTCGGCGATGGTCGTCAGGTCATCCATCGGAGACCTCCGCGCGCAGCAGCTCTACGGCGGCGGTGCACGTCGCGGACCTGATCGCGGCCCGGTCCCCCTCGAGCGCGAGCCTGACAGCGCGGACGCACCCAGGGCCGGCGAGTCCGAGATAGACGGTCCCCACGGCCTGGCCCTCCTGCTCCTCGGGCCCGGCGACCCCGGTCGTGGACAGCGCCCAGTCCACCCCCAGCAGGGCCCGCACCCCCGAGGCCATCTGCTGGGCACACTCGGCGGTCACGACGTTCTCGGAGGTGACCCCGAGCACCTCGCGCTTGACGGCGGTCGCATAGCTGACGACCCCGCCGACGAAGGTCACGGACGCCCCCGGGGTGGCGCTGAGCACGGCGGCGAGCTCGCCTCCGGTCAGCGACTCCGCGCATCCCACCGTCTCGCCGCGGCGCAGCAGGGCCAGCTGTAGGGCGGCTATCGCGTCCGGGCTCATGGACCGACGCTAACGTGCCTACATGCCCCTACCGATCGAGGACTACGCCGCCATCGGTGACGGGCACACCGCTGCCCTGATCGGCATCGACGGTTCCATGGACTGGCTCTGCTTCCCGCAGTTCGACTCCCACGCCTGTTTCGCGGGCCTCCTGGGCACCGACGAGAACGGCCACTGGCTGATCGGGCCCTCGGGGAAGCACACGGCGACTCGCCGCTACGTGGAGGACACCGCTGTCCTGGAGACGACGTTCACCACCGACGACGGGCAGGTCCGCGTCACCGAGCTGATGCCGACGGGTGACCGCAGGGCCGACGTCATACGCCGCGTCGAGGGCGTGAGCGGGACCGTCTCGATCCGGCACAGCTGGGTGGTGCGCTTCGACTACGGCCGGATCCGTCCCTGGGTGCACCGCGAGAAGATCGACGGCCGGCCCGCCATCATCGCCACGGCCGGTCCCGACAAGCTGATCCTCACCGGTCCTCGGCTGCCACCGGCGGTCGACGGCCACCACGAGGAGACCTTCGACGTGCGGGCCGGGGAGACGCTGGACTTCACGCTCACCTGGATCCCGTCCTACCGCAAGATCTCGGACTCGGTCGACGTCGACGCCTGTCTCGCGTTCACCCTCGAGGAGCAGCAGAGGTGGGCCGACGCCTGCGTGTACGACGGTCCGTGGCGCGCCGACGTGGTGCGCAGCCTGGTCACCCTGCGTGGGCTGACCCACGTCGACACCGGTGGCATCGTGGCTGCTGCCACCACCTCCCTGCCCGAGGACTTCGGTGGCGAGCGCAACTGGGACTACCGCTTCTGCTGGCTGCGCGACGCGGCCCTCAGCCTGGAGTCGTTCCTGGCCGCCGGGCGCGCGGACTACGCCCACCACTGGCGTGACTGGCTGCTGCGGGCCATCGCCGGCGACCCGGCCGACATGCAGGTGATGTACACCGTCGAGGGCGGTCGCCACCTGCCGGAGCGCGAGCTCGACCATCTCGCCGGCTACGCCGACTCCCGCCCCGTGCGGATCGGCAACGGAGCCGTCAAGCAGCGGCAGAGCGACGTCCTCGGCGAGGTGATGTGTGCCCTGTCGATGGCGCGCAACCACGGAGTCACCGAGACGCGGGACAGCTGGAGCCTGCAGCGCACCCTGGTCAACGAGCTCGCGGAGAACTGGCGCCAGCCCGACAACGGGCTGTGGGAGATCCGTGGGCCGTTGCGTCGGTTCACCCACAGCCGGGTCATGGTCTGGGCGGCTTTCGACCGCGCCATCGAGGGCGTCGAGGAGCACGGCCTGCACGGCCCGGTCGACGAGTGGCGCGCGATCCGCGACCAGGTGCGCGAGGAGATCATGGAGCACGGCTTCGACGCCGAGCGGAACACCTTCACCCAGCACTACGAGACCGACGAGGTCGACGCGTCCCTGCTGGTGCTGCCGCTGGTCCGTTTCATCGACGGGGACGACCCGAGGATGCTCGGCACCATCAAGGCGGTCGAGAGCGACCTGATGCACGACGGGCTGCTGCTGCGCTACCGCACGAGGTCGGGCATCGATGGTCTCAGCGGTGACGAGCACCCCTTCCTCGCCTGCTCGTTCTGGCTGGTCTCGGCCTACGCCCTGGCCGGGCGGCACGAGGACGCCGTCGGCCTGATGGGCCGCCTGGTGGCCCTCGGCAACGAGGTGGGACTGCTCAGCGAGGAGTACGACGTCGCCGGCGACCGCATGGTCGGCAACTTTCCGCAGGCCTTCTCCCACCTCGCCCTGGTGGGGGCGGCGATGAACATCGCCCGAGCTAGCACAACCCCCTAACCGGGTGAAGTGTGGTCTAGTCCGACAGAGGCGATTTAACCGCCGTAAAGCCTCAAGTCATCCATTCCGACGCACACTGATCAGGTCGGCCCCCGTGGTCGACGCACACCGTGCACGTGAATGATCCGGGGGGATTCCAGCCATGCGACACCGCGCCCAGAACAGCCAGCAGAGCTCCGGCACCAGCACCAGCACGCGCCGGTCCCCGGCCACACCGCAGATCCCCACCCAGTCGCAGCCCACCCACGACAACGACGTCGAGCCCCCGGTCCTGCCTCCCGGGCAGGCCCTGGAGGCCCCGGCCGTACGCCGCCGGCCCGCCGCCCAGGTGGCACCGGCCGTCATCCCCGCCGCCGCCAGGTGGAGGGCCAGTCACCTCCCCCGCCTCTTCGCCGGGACCGTGTTGGCGCTGGCCTCCCTCGGCACCTCGGTGCTGGGCGTCCGCTACGCGCAGAGCCGCACCTCGGACGACTTCGTGTCGCTGGCGACCGGACTCGCGATCGTGGTGATCCTCTGGGCGATCGTGATCGCCACCACCCCGCAGTCGGTCACGCTGGAGAACAGCGTCCTCACGGTCCACAACTCGGGTGGCTCCGAGAGCTTCGACCTCGTCGACGCCCTGCAGCCGGTGGACGTGGTCGGCGACCCGCGCACCTCACACTGGGCCGTACTCCTTCACCGCGCCAACAGCACCACCGTGGTCCTGCGCCATCACGACGTCATCGCCTCCGAGCTCGACCCGATCGTGCGCCACTACCGCGCCATCGCCGACCTGCGCTGGTCGGACCGCCAGTCCCGGTTCAATCGCTGAGGCAGGGGCGTCGCCCTCGGACCGGACCGCGACGACGCCGGCCAGGATGAACAGGCCGCCGAGGAGCTGCACCGGATGCGGCAGCTCGCCGAGCAGCACCCACGCGAACAGCACCGCGAACATCACCTCGGACAGCCCCACGAACGAGGCCAGCTTCGCGCCGAGCACCCTCGTCGCGATGATGCCGGTGACGTAGGGCGTCGCGGCCGCGAGGATCGCCAGCTCGGCCACCATGGCCCACCAGGGCGTGGAGAACCCCGCGAGCTCGACCGGGGCGCTGCTGAAGGCCATCGGCAGCACGCCGGTCAGCCCCGAGACGGCGAAGAGCACCGACGCCACGAACATCCCCCCGCCCGCCAGCACCAGGGGCGGTAGCGGCTGCTCGGCGGCATGGCCCGAGATCAGGAAGTAGGCCCCGAGGCCGACAGCCGCGAGCAGGCCCCACAGCACGCCGATCCCGTCGACGGTGACGCCGCCGAACACGTCGAGCACGAGGACCAGCCCCAGGACGGCGAGCACGATCCCTGCGACGGTCGGGAGTCGCGGCAGCCGCCGGGCCACCAGACACTGCCAGGCCACGACGAGCACGAGTCCGAGGTACTCCAGCAGCAGGGCCACGCCCACCGAGAGGTGCTGCACGGCGTAGAAGAAGGCCAGCTGGGGCACGGCCATCGCGACCACGCCGTACGCCACGAGCTGCTTCCACCCGTGCCGCAGCAGCTGCCACCGACCGTCCAGCGCCCGGAGCGCCGGCACCAGCAGGACCAGCGCCGCTCCTGCGATCCGGAGGAACACCACCGAACCCGGTGTCCACCCGGACTCGAGCAGGGGCTTGGCAAACGAGCCGGAGGTCGCGAAGGTGGCCGCAGAGACCAGCGCCACCAGGATGCCGGCACTCGTGGAACGCGTAGACATGGAGACATCGCCTGTCAGGAGCAAAAGTAATGGACACCAGTTACTCTAGGGATATGCGACGTCAGGAGTCAACGTGACTTTCGCCCATGACACCGAAGCTGCGCTGAACGCGGCCGCGGCGCTGGTCAACACCGACCCGGGCGCGGGTCTCGGCGAGGACACCCTGTGCACGCCCGAGGACCTCGTGCAGTTCCTCGACGACCAGGGCTGGTCGGGCGGGCGGCAGGGAAACGAGGCCGAGCTCGACGACGTGCGCGCCCTGCGCCCCCTCCTGCGCGACCTGTGGGCTCTCGACGAGGCGGCCCTGGTCCCCGCCGTGAACGCCATCCTCACCCGGGCCAGCGCACTCCCCCAGCTCGTGGACCACGACGACCTCGGCTGGCACATCCACGCCGTCCCCGAGAACGCTCCGCTGGCCACCCGGATGGTCGTCGAGGCGGCGATGGCCTTCACCGACGTCATCCGCAGCGGTGAGCTCGACCGGCTGAAGAACTGCGCGGCCGAGGACTGCGACGACGTGGTCGTGGACCTCTCCCGAAACCGCTCCCGCAGGTTCTGCGAGTCCGGCTGCGGGAACCGCGAGAACGTGCGCGCCTACCGGGACCGCCAGAAGGGCTGAGGCGGGTCAGGACCGGACGGGCGCCTCGCGCCGGTGCCGGACGACGTCACGGGCGAACTCGAGGCCCGAGGTGAGGGTCAGCACCACCGCGACGGCCATGGCCACCGCCGAGGCCCACCACAGCAGGTCGCCGACGACCTCGAGGCCGCCGGTGAGGCGACCGAACGGCGCGACGAAGCCGCCCAGCGCGACCACCTGCATCACCGTCTTGACCTTCCCGCTCTGCTTGGCCGGCATCACGACGTCCTTGGCGATGGACAGCCGGGCGAACGTGACCGACCACTCGCGGGCCAGGACGACGACGGTGATGGTCCACCACAGCCACGCCGGCATGAAGTCGTGGATGATCGCGAGCCCGATGAAGGCCATGCCGGTCATCGCCTTGTCGGCGATCGGGTCGGCGATCTTGCCGAAGTTGGTGATCAGGTTGTGCTTGCGGGCGATGTCACCGTCGATCTTGTCGGTGATCATCGCGATGCCGAACAGGGCCCAGGCGACCCAGCGCCACGGCATGCTCTCGCCGCCGTCGTGCAGCAGCGCCCAGCCGAAGAAGGGCACCATCACCAGGCGCAGGGTGGTCAGGGCGTTCGGAACGTTCCAGTTGCTCACCTGGGGCTGTGCGGACTCGGACTGGCTCATCGACCCTCCTCCACCTCGGCGATCAGGTCGACCCCGTCGGAGGCGACGACCCGCGCGGCGATCATGTCACCCACCCTGGCGCCGGGCGCCAGGGCCCGCAGCACCGTGGAGCCATCCACCTCTGGCCCCTGGTGAGCCGCACGCCCCTCGGCCACCTGCTCGCCGTCCTCGTCCTCCAGCGACTCCACGAGCACGACGACCCGTTCGCCGATCCGCTCCTCGGCACGCTGGGCGGTGAGCTCCTCGGCGAGAGCCGTGACGTGGGCGACCCGCTCGCTGATCTCGTCCTCGTCCAGCTTGCCCTCGAAGTTCTCAGCCTCCGTGCCGTCCTCGTCGGAGTAGCCGAAGATGCCGATGGCGTCGAGCCTGGCCTCGGTGAGGAAGTCGCACAGGACCTCCAGGTCGTGCTCGGTCTCGCCGGGGAACCCGACGATGAAGTTGGAGCGGGCACCGGCCTCCGGAGCCTGCGAGCGCGCCTGGTCGAGCAGGCCGAGGAACTGCTCGGAGTCCCCGAAGCGGCGCATGCGTCGCAGCACCGGGTGGGAGGCGTGCTGGAAGGACAGGTCGTAGTAGGCCGCGACCCCGGGGGTGCGGGCGATGGCCGTGACCAGGCCGGGCCGGGTCTCGGCCGGCTGGAGGTAGGAGACCCGCACCCGCTCGACCCCGTCGATGGCTGCGAGCTCGGGGAGCAGCGTCTCCAGCAGCCTGAGGTCGCCGAGGTCCTTGCCGTAGGAGGTGGAGTTCTCGCTGACCAGGAACAGCTCGCGCGCACCCTGCTCGGCCAGCCAGCGTCCCTCCATGAGCACGTCCGAGGGGCGGCGGGAGACGAACGAGCCCCGGAACATGGGGATCGCGCAGAAGGTGCAGCGACGGTCGCAGCCGGAGGCGAGCTTGAGCGGGGCCATCGGGCCCGCGTCGAGTCGTCGTCGCTCACCGTGTCCGGGCTGGTAGGCGGGGGCGTCCACGCGCTCGGCCGGCGAGATCGGCAGCAGCTTGCGGCGGTCCTGGGGCGTGTGCGGGTGCTGGGTCTCCCCGGCGAGGATCGAGCGGAGCCGTCCGGCGATGTCGGGATAGGCGTCGAAGCCCAGGACCGCGTCGGCCTCGGGCAGCGACGTCGCCAGCTCGGCGCCGTAGCGCTCCGCCAGGCAGCCCACCGCGACGACCGCCTTGGTGGTGCTCGGCGCCCCCTCGGTGCCCTTGAGGTCGGCGGCCGCCAGCAGCGTGTCCACCGAGTCCTTCTTGGCGGCCTCGACGAAGCCACACGTGTTCACGACCACGGTCTCGGCGTCCGCCGGGTCCTCGACGAGCAGGAACCCGCCAGCCTCGAGGCGGCCGGCCAGCTCCTCGGAGTCGACCTCGTTGCGGGCACAGCCCAGTGTCACCATCGCGACCGTGGTCGGCGTGGAGCTGGGAGGGGTGAGGGGTGCGGAGGAAGTCTTCATGAGCCTTGTCGAGTATGACGGACGGCCCTGCTCATCCCTAAATCAGCCGAACTGCTTGCTCTCCGCGGCCGAGGACTCACCGACGGTGCCCTTCGCCTTGCCCAGGAACGACACCTTGACGGCTGAGCCGTTGCTGGCGGTGACGTCGAACGGGGCGAGACCCACCACCTGCTGGCGCTGGGCGTCGGCGAGCTTGCCGGCCCACAGGATGCGGCCGTCCCGGTCACGGACGACGACCTGGGGGCTGGCCCCCGACGCGGTGACCTCCAGGGTCGCCAACGTCATCGTGGGGGCCTTGGGGGTGCCGCCGTTGGCGAGCCCGGCCGTGTCCACGACGTTGGGTGCCGGGCTGACCAGCTCCTGGGGGGTGTCGTTGAAGACCCGGGCCACGCCCCAGACTCCTGCGAGGGCCAGCACGCACGCGGCGAGCAGGCTCCAGCGCGGGCCGGTGTGGGCGGCGCGGACGCCGCCGCCGATCCCGGACGCGAGCTCGGCCTCGAAGACCTGGCGTGCCTCGATCTCGGGCTTGGCGTAGTGGTCGTCGTAGAGGTCGACCAGCTGCTGGCCGTCCAGCCCGAAGATGCGGGCCAGGGTGCGGAGGTGTCCGCGGGCGTAGAAGTTGCCGCCACAGGCCTCGAAGTCGTCGACCTCGATGCACTCCAGGACGTGGGGACGGATGCGCGTGCGCTCGCTCAGGGTGTCGATGCTCAGGCGAGCCCGGTGGCGGGCGGCCGCGACGAGCGGACCGATGAGCGCGTCGCGCGCGTCCTTCGGCTCGGTGAGCGGGTAGTCGTCCACCCGGGCCACGACGACCGGGCCGTCGCCCGTGCGCTGGAACGGGATCGACGGAGGGTCGGGCAGCATCCGGACGGAGTCGCGGAGCACCTCCGAGCGCGCGGCGGGCAGCGTCTTGCGCGTCGGGTCGACGGGTGCGAAGTCAGCCTCCACCCCTTCCTCGGCCACTTCCTCGGCCCCTTCCTGGGCCCCTTCCTGGGTCTCGTCGGGGGCGCTCTCCTGGACGTTCTGGGGCACCTCCGCGGCGGCGGGAGCCGTCGGCGCGGCACGGTCGACGGCCTCGGCGTCCTCGCGCTGGTCCACCTCCGGCCGACCGAGCATCCCGGCCCAGCGGCCACGCTCGGCCCAGCCCTTCGCGGGCTTCTCGGCCTTCACCGGCTTCTCGGCCTTCGTCGGGTTCTCCGCCTTCTCGGTCGGCTCCTGCTCCATCCGGGTCAGCACCAGCACGGGCACCCGGCCGCTGGCGAGAGCGTCCAGGTCGCCGACGAGGTCACCGGTGAGCCCGTCGTACTCCACCTTGGTCGTGCGGCCCAGCGGGACGACGTACGCCTCGGGAGCCTCGGGCGCACTCCCCTCGGCCAGGTCCTCGCCGGTCTCCCGGTCCGCGGTCTCCCGCAGCAGCGCCTCCTCGGCCGTGACGACCCGCGGGTGGACCACGATCTGTCCGTCACGGAGCCACGAGGCCGGTGAGCGCACCTCGACGTGCTCGATGTCCTGCCAGCGCAGACCGCTCCAGGTCTCGCCGCGACGCACGCGGACGCCCTGGTCGTCGGCCACCATCAGCGGCGCCCGACCGTCGCGTACGACGAGCAGCTGCAGCACCCCGACGGCGACGACGACCAGGCACCACGCCCAGTCCAGGAGCGAGCCGGTCTGCAGCGCGCGGGAGAACCACGCGACCGTCATCACCGCGGCGGCCAGCGCCACGATCGCGGCCAGCCTCGAGTTGTGCCGCACCGAAACGCCCATCACTGCTCTCCCTGGAGGTTCGAGATCACGTCGTCGAGGTCGTCGGGCTTGATCATCACGTCCCGGGCCTTGGAGCCCTCGCTGGGACCGACGATCCCCCGGCTCTCGAGGATGTCCATCAGTCGCCCGGCCTTCGCGAACCCGACGCGCAGCTTGCGCTGGAGCATCGAGGTCGAGCCGAACTGGGTGGAGACGACCAGCTCGATCGCCTGCACCACGAGATCCATGTCGTCGCCGATGTCGTCGTCGAGGTCGCGCTTCGCGGCTGCCGGTGCCGTCACGTCCTCGCGGTAGTTCGGCTGCAGCTGGTCGGTGCACTGCTTGACCACGAGGGCGATCTCCGCCTCGGTGACCCACGATCCCTGGACGCGGACGGCCTTGGAGGCCCCCATCGGCAGGAACAGGCCGTCGCCCTGGCCGACCAGCTTCTCCGCTCCAGGCTGGTCGAGGATGACCCGGCTGTCGGCGAGCGAGCTGGTGGCGAACGCCAGCCGCGAGGGCACGTTGGCCTTGATCAGGCCGGTCACGACGTCGACGCTGGGTCGCTGGGTCGCCAGGACCAGGTGGATGCCCGCGGCCCGCGCGAGCTGGGTGATCCGGACGATCGCGTCCTCGACGTCGCGCGGAGCGACCATCATCAGGTCGGCGAGCTCGTCGACCACCACGCACAGGTAGGGGTACGGCGCGAGCACGCGCTCGCTGCCTGCCGGCACCTGGACCTTGCCCGCACGTACGGCCTTGTTGAAGTCGTCGACGTGCCGGAAGCCGAAGTTGGCCAGGTCGTCGTAGCGCATGTCCATCTCGCGCACGACCCAGGCCAGCGCCTCCGCCGCCTTCTTGGGGTTGGTGATGATCGGGGTGATCAGGTGCGGGATGCCCTCGTAGGCGTTCAGCTCGACCCGCTTGGGGTCGATCATGATCATCCGCACCTCGTCGGGCGTGGAGCGCATCAGGATCGAGGTGATCATCGAGTTGATGAAGCTCGACTTGCCGGAACCGGTGGCGCCGGCGACCAGCAGGTGCGGCATCTTCGCGAGGTTGGCCACCACGAAGCCACCCTCGACGTCCTTGCCGAGGCCCACGACCATCGGGTGGTGGTCGTTGCGCGCGTTGTTCGAGCGCAGCACGTCGCCGAGCGAGACCACCTCCTTGTCGGAGTTGGGGATCTCGATGCCGACCGCGGACTTGCCGGGGATGGGGCTCAGGATCCGCACGTCGGCCGAAGCCACCGCGTAGGAGATGTTCTTGGCGATGCCGGTGATCTTCTCGACCTTGACCGCCGGTCCGAGCTCGACGATGTAGCGGGTCACGGTCGGGCCCCGGGTGTAGCCGGTGACCTGGGCGTCGATCTCGAACTCCTCGAGCGTCTGGGTCAGTCGCCCGACGATGTCGTCGGAGGCCTTGGACCGGGCCTTGTGCACCGAGCCCGGCTTGAGCACCTGGCTGTCGGGCAGCGAGTAGGTGATGTCCCCTGACAGCGAGAGCTGCTCGACCCGGGCCGGGAGCGGCGTGTGGGGAGGCGGCTCGAGGGCGTCCTTCTCCCCCGGCTCGGCGACGTCGACCGGACCCGTGAGGTCGAGCTCGGCCTCGCGATCACTCTCCCGCTCGGCCTTCTTCCGGCGACCGCGCTTGGTGAGCTCGCGGTCCTCGATCACGGGTGAGTCGTAGGCCGGGTCGCCCATCTCGGGATCGATGTCCTCGAGCGATCCGGGGTCCGTACGACCGGCGCGCGAGCGCTTCGCCGGAAGGGCGGCGGGCTCCGGCTCGTCGTGGAGGTGACGACCCATGATGCGGTCGTTGAGCTCCCGGATCCGGGCGGGCACCTGGTAGACCGGCGTGGCCGTGACCACGAGCAGGCCGAAGACCGACAGCAGCAGCAGGAGCGGCACCACGACGTACGCCGTCTGGAGCAGGTCCAAGAGCAGCTTGGAGACGACGAACCCGATCGCGCCACCCGCCTGCTGGAGGGGTGCGGTGTCGCCGAGCTCGGGCTTGGGTGAGCCGTTGGCGATGTGCACGATGCCGAGGACGCCGAAGATCAGCGCGGTCCATCCGATGACCTGGCGGCCTGCGGGTCCGTTGGTGTCGGGATCGCGCAGGTTGCGCCAGGCGACGAAGACGAGCAGCAGCGGGACGAACCAGGCGAGCAGTCCCACCGACCCGGCGACGACGGTCCGGGTGAAGTCGCCGATGGCGCCGGGAAGCTGCCACCAGACGGCAGCCGCGACCACGACAGCGAGGCCCACCAGGAAGAGGCCGGCACCGTCACGGCGGTGCTCCGGCTCGAGCTCGCCGGCGGTGTGGCCGACGCGGCGTACTCCGCCACCGATGGCGTGGGCGACACCGAGCCAGGCGGTCACCAGCACCCGGGCCAGGGCGATGAACACCCGGGCCACCGGGCCGGGCCCGTTGCGTACCGCCCTGGGAGCCGGGCGGGCACCACCCTTCCTGCGGGTGGACGCGCTCGACTTGGGGGCGGGCTTTCGCCCTGTCTTGCTTCCCGTGGTCCGGGGGCGCGAGGTCGAGCTCGACTGTCCAGTCTTGCGGGCAGGGGTGCTCTTGCTACGCGACGCCGGCGGGGAAGACGTACGGGTCGCCATGGTGGGAATCTACCCCGAACACCTCATCTGTCCCATGCGTCACACGCCACAGGACCCGTGTCACTCTCAGGCGTCCTCGGTGTCAGACATGGGCAGCCGGAGACGGAAGGTGCTGCCCCTGCCCAGCTCGGAGGCGACGATGATCTCCCCGCCGTGCATCTGGGCGATGCGCCGGGAGATGGCCAGGCCCAGGCCGGTGCCGGGGATGGACAGCGCCTCGGGGTTGCTGGAGCGGTGGAAGGCCGAGAACAGGTGCACCTGGTCGGCGGAGGAGATGCCGAGCCCGTTGTCGACGCACAGCACGTAGGCGTGCGTCCCGTCGCTGCCGACCTCGAGGTGGACGGTGCCGTCGGCGCGGCTGTACTTGACCGCGTTGCTGGTCAGGTTGTCGATGACCTTGCCGAGCTCGTCGGGATCGGCGGTGACCATGACCGGGTCCGGGGGGACGACGATGGTCATGGCGACCCTCCCCTGCTCGGCCTGCATGGTCAGCAGCTCCAGGCTCTGCTCCGCGAGCTTGCGCAGGTCCACCGGCCGGCGCACCGTCTCGCGCTTGTCCTGGATCTGGGAGTAGTTCAGGAGGTTCTGCACGAGGCGGTTCAGGCGGTCGGCGTTGCGGGAGATGGCCCCGATCGAGCCGATGCCGGTGTCGAGGTCCTCGAGCAGCTCGACGTGACCCATGATGGAGGTGAGGGGTGTCTTGAGCTCGTGCGAGATGGTCGCGATCAGCTCGCCCTTGTAGCGGTCGAGCTCCTGCAGCTCGCCCACCAGGTGCCGCTCACGATCGTAGAGACGGGCGTTCAGGACGACCCTGCCGAGAGCCCGGCCGACCTCCATCACCGCCTCCTGCTGGTCCGTGGTCCAGGTGCTGAGCGTGACGTCCCGGGCCAGCAGCACGTAGCCGAGCAGCTCCCGGCCGACGGACACGGGGGCGAACATCAAGGTGTAGCCCGCGTTGTCGTCCACCAGCCCGCGCACCAGCTCCCGCTGGCTCGGGCTGAGGCCTTCGTCGACCTGGCAGGCGTTCCCCTCGTGCAGCATCACCGGACGGCCGAGCTCCCACGCCCGGCTCGCCAGCAGGCTCTTGAGCTGGACCAGGTCGCTGTTGGTCTCCGTGTCGTCGGGCGGGTAGGCCGCGGACTGCTCGACCTGCCCGAGGTCGCCGGACGGGAAGACCCGGATCCAGAGATGCTCGGTCTGCAGGTGACGGGCGATCGCCTGCGCCGCCTCACGCAGCGAGAGGTCGAGCTCGGCGAGCTGGCCGGCGGAGGAGACGGCACGCAGCATGTCACCCATGCGGACCTGGTCGCCCAGCCGTTCGCGCTGCTGGGCGTTGTACATCGCCAGGCCCGCCTGGACGACGAACATCTCCAGGAGCTCACGCTCCTCACGGTTGGGGATGCGGTTGCCGGGAGGCAGGTCGACGGACATGTTCCCGAGCAGCTGGCCCGTGGCCGAGTAGAGCGGCGCGTAGAGCGCGTCCAGCGGGTGCCACGAGTCGGCGGAGGAGCCGGGCTCGAAGTCGGGGACCCACGCGGACTCCTCGAGCGCGTCGGGCATGCGGTCGTGCGGGACGAAACGGAGCACGCCCCACTCGTCGGCCTGGGCGAACTCGTTGAAGATGGACGCCACCGGTGTACGCCGCCCGATGATCTGCTCCCTGACCTCCTCGGGACCGGCCACCGTCGTCATCACGAACGTGTCGCCCTCGAGGCGGGCGATCGCCGCGATGCCGTAGCCGAGCACCTCGACGACCCCGCGAGCGATCTCGTCGAGGACCTCGGAGAGGTCCGTCGAGGAGTTGACGCGCAGCATCAGCTCATAGAGTCGACGGATCCCCTCTGCACGAGGAGATTCGGTGAGTTGCATCTGGACGGCCCCCCGGGACCTGTTGTCGAGGTCGGGACCACAGGCTGGTCCCTGGTCGATTCTAGGTCGTTTCGCCCGGCTCCGTCGGTGGATTGACCCAGTTCAGGCGGCGTGAGGAGGACCGGTCTGTGGTTCACCTGAGACGGTACCCGCACGGTCGTGATCTAGGCCTCGAGCACGACCGGAATGATCATCGGTCGACGGCGGAGACGACCGCCGACCCAGCGCCCGACGACCCGTCGTACGGTCTGCTGGAGCTGGTAGGCGTCGCTGACCCCCTCGGAGACCGCCTTGTCGAGCGCGGCGATGATCGGCTCCTTGATCTCGTCGAAGGTGGTGTCGTCCTCGGCGAAGCCGCGGGCATGGATCTCGGGCCCGCTGATCACCTTGCCGGTCTGGGAGTCGATCACCACGATGACGGAGATGAAGCCCTCCTCCCCGAGGATCCGGCGGTCCTTCAGCGAGCTCTCGGTGAGGTTGCCGACCGAGCTTCCGTCGACGAAGACGTAGCCGCAGTCGACCTTGCCGACGATCTTCGCCTCGCCCCGGACGAGGTCGACGACCACGCCGTCCTCGGCGACGACCACGCGCGCGGGGTCGATGCCGGTGGCCTTGGCCAGCTCGGCGTTGGCCAGCATGTGCCGGATCTCGCCGTGCACCGGCAGCACGTTGCGGGGCTTGACGATGTTGTAGCAGTAGAGGAGCTCACCGGCGCTGGCGTGGCCGCTCACGTGGACCAGCGCGTTGCCCTTGTGCACGACGTCGGCACCCCAGCGGGCCAGCCCGTTGATGACCCGGTAGACCGCGTTCTCGTTGCCGGGGATCAGCGAGGAGGCCAGTACGACGGTGTCGCCCGGCTCGATGTGCACGAAGTGGTGGTTGCGCTGGGCGATCCGGCTCAGGGCCGACAGCGGCTCCCCCTGGGAGCCGGTCGAGAGCAGCACCACCTTCTCCGGCGGCATGTCGGCGAGGGCCTTGGCGTCCACCAGCAGGCCCGGGGGCACGTCGAGGTAGCCCAGGTCACGGGCGATGCCCATGTTGCGCACCATCGACCGGCCGACGTAGGCGACCTTGCGGCCGTGCTCGTGGGCGGCGTCCATCACTTGCTGGACGCGGTGCACGTGGGAGGCGAAGCAGGCCACGATGATGCGCTTCTTGGAGGTGTGGAAGACCCGGTCGAGGACCGGGGCGATGTTCTTCTCCGAGGTCGTGAACCCCGGGACCTCGGCGTTGGTCGAGTCGGTGAGGAACAGGTCGACGCCCTCCTCCCCGAGGCGGCCGAAGGCGCGCAGGTCGGTGATCCGGCCGTCGAGCGGGAGCTGGTCCATCTTGAAGTCGCCGGTGTGCAGCACCAACCCGGCCGGGGTGCGGATGGCGACGGCCAGGGCGTCGGGGATCGAGTGGTTCACCGCGATGAACTCGAGGTCGAACGGACCGAAGCTGATCCGGTCACCCTCGGCGACGATGTCCTGGGAGACGTCCTTGATCCGGTGCTCGCGCAGCTTCGGACCGAGCAGGGCCAGGGTCAGCTGGGACCCGACCAGCGGGATGTCGGACCGCTCGCGCAGCAGATAAGGCACCGCGCCGATGTGGTCCTCGTGGCCGTGGGTCAGCACCAGCGCCTCGACGGAGTCGAGCCGGTCCCTGATCGCGTCGAAGTCCGGCAGGATCAGGTCGACGCCCGGGTGGTTCTCCTCGGGGAAGAGCACCCCGCAGTCGACGATCAGCAGTCGTCCGTCGTACTCGAAGACGGTCATGTTGCGGCCGACCTCGCCGAGCCCGCCGAGCGCGATGACCCGGAGCCCTCCGCTGGGCAGGGGCGGGGGCGCGGACAGCTCGGGGTGGGGATGGCTCACGAGAGAAGACCTGCTTCGGCAAGGGTGGCGCGGACGACGTCGACCAGGGTGTCGTCCGCCTCCACGAGTGGTAGACGGACCGCGCGGTTGTCGTGCACGCCGAGGAGCTGCATGGCAGCTTTCGCGGTCATCACGCCCGGCGCCAGTCCCATGATGGCATCGACGATCGGGATGAGCTCCACGTAGACCTTCAGGGCCCCGTCGAGGTCGCCTGCGTCCACGCGAGCCACCATGTCGGCGTACTGCTCGCCGGCGACGTGTCCGACGACGGAGACCACCCCGGCACCGCCGTGGGTGAGCCAGCCGAGGTTGAGCACGTCGTCGCCGCTGTAGTAGCTCAGGCCGGTCGCCTGCATGATCCGGGCACCACGGAAGAGGTCACCCACCGCGTCCTTGACCGCCACGAACTTCTCGTTCTCCGCGACCCGGGCGAACGTCTCGGGAGCGATCGTGACGCCGGTGCGGCCAGGGATGTCGTAGAGCATGATGCGCAGGTCGCTCACTGCGGCGATGGCCTCGAAGTGCGCAGCGATCCCGGCCTGGGTGGGCTTGCTGTAGTACGGCGTCACCAGCAGCGCCCCGTCCGCACCGGCCGCCTCGGCCTGCCGGGCGAGCGCGATCGAGTGCGGGGTGTCGTTGGTGCCGATACCGGCGAGCACCGTGCAGCGGTCACCCACGGCCTCCACGACGGCCCGCAGGATCTGGCCGTCCTCCTCGACCGTGGTCGTGGGAGCCTCACCGGTCGTGCCACTCACGACGAGGCCGTCGTTCCCATGGTCGGCGAGGTGACTCGCGACCCGGGCGACGCCGTCGAGGTCCACGCTCCCGTCGGCGGTGAACGGCGTGACCATCGCGGTCAGCACCCGGCCAAACGGAGCAGCAGGCAGACTCATGCCCCTAGGTTATCCATCAGGTGAGGTCCGCGCGGGCAGAGGCACCGGGCGACGGCTTCGGCCTATATTCCTAGGCATGAGCGACAGCCAGCCACCGCCCGACCCCGAGCAGCCCCAGGACGACCCCTCCGAAGGGCAGCAGTACGGCCAGCCGTACGAGCAGCAGTACGGGCAGCAGTACGGGCAGCCGCAGCAGTACGCGCCGGTCCCGGCGCCGGGTGGAGCCGCCTTCATGCTGGCCCATCTCGGGCAGGAGTACGGCCCCTACGGCATCGGGCAGCTCCAGCAGATGGCCCTCGCCGGCCAGCTCAAGTCGGACGCCCAGGTGCGCGAGCAGTCCGGGGGCGGCTGGTTCCAGGCCAAGCAGATCCCCGGCCTGTTCTCCTCGCGCGAGTGGCTGGTCACCGTGCTGCTCTCCGGCTTCCTCGGCTCCCTCGGCGTGGACCGGTTCTACCTCGGCTACACCGGCCTGGGCATCCTGAAGCTGATCACGTTCGGCGGCTGCGGCATCTGGGCCCTCATCGACCTGATCCTGATGCTCCTGCGCAAGATCCCCGACGCCGAGGGGCGCCCGCTGGCCTAGGTGCCCTCAGAGGGCTCGCTCGAGCCACCGGATCTCGTACGCCGGGTCGTGGTCGAGGTGCTTCTCCCGACGCACCTCGTGCCACTCCAGCTCGACGAACTCGGGGTAGTGGGTGTCCCCCTCGGGCTCCAGGGCCACCTCGGTGAGGATCTGGTCGGTGGCCAGGGCCATGGCGTCCTGGTAGACCTGCGCTCCCCCACCGATGTTGACGAGGTCGTCGAGACCGGCGCCGATCTCGACGGCCTCCTCGACCGTGCGGGCGACCAGCACACCCTCGTAGGACCACGCGGGGTCACCTGTCACGACGATGCTCTGCCGACCCGGCAGCGGCTGGCCGATGCCCTCGAACGTCGTACGCCCCAGGACGAGGGGGTGGCCCACGGTGACCCGCTTGAAGTGGGCGAAGTCGGCCGGGATCTTCCAGGGGATGCCGCCGCCCTGACCGATGACGCCGTTGGCCGCACGCGCGGCGACCATGACGATTCTCGTCGTCATACGGAGATCGGCGCCTTGATGCCGGGGTGGGGGTCGTAGCCCTCGATGCTGAGGTGCTCGAGGTCGAAGCCGTCGAGCGCGGTGACCGAGGGGTCGAGGTGCAGGGTCGGCAGCGGCCGGGGTTCGCGTGTCAGCTGAAGCTCGGCCTGCTCGAGGTGGTTGAGGTAGAGGTGCGCGTCGCCGAGGGTGTGCACGAAGTCGCCGACCTCGAGCCCGACCACCTGGGCCACCATGTGCGTCAGCAGGGCGTACGACGCGATGTTGAACGGGACGCCGAGGAACACGTCGGCCGACCGCTGGTAGAGCTGGCAGCTGAGCCGCCCGCCACGCTCGGACGGGGCGACGTAGAACTGGAACATCGTGTGGCACGGCGCCAGCGCCATGTCGGGGATGTCGGCGACGTTCCAGGCCGAGACGATGTGGCGGCGCGAGTCGGGGTTGGTGCGGATCTGCTCGACGACCTGGGCCAGCTGGTCGACGTGCCGGCCGTCCGGGGCCGGCCAGGAGCGCCACTGGTAGCCGTAGATCGGACCGAGGTCGCCGTTCTCGTCGGCCCACTCGTCCCAGATGGAGATGCCTCGGTCCTGCAGCCACTTGACGTTGGTGTCGCCCCGCAGGAACCACAGCAGCTCACCGAAGATCGACCGCGTGTGGACCTTCTTGGTCGTCACCAGGGGGAAACCGGCGGAGAGGTCGAAGCGCATCTGGTGGCCGAAGACGCTACGGGTCCCGGTGCCGGTGCGGTCGGACTTCTCGACACCCTCGTCGAGGATGCGCTGGACGAGGTCGAGGTACGCCTGCATGGGGACAAAGGTATACGTGCGACGCTTGGCGCCATGGTGATCGGTCTCGGTGCGGCGCTGCTGGCCGCCGTGCTCTTCGGCGTGGCCGCCGTGGTCCAGGCGACCGCGGCCCGTCGCAGCGGCCTGATCTCCTGGCTGATGGTGCTGGTGGCCGTCATCTACATGTTCGGCTGGGGGCTGCACCTCGTCGCCATCGCCTACGTCCCCCTCTACGTGGCGCAGGTCGGCATCGCCGCCTCGATCGTGGTCACGGCACTGATCGCTGCCACGGTCGTCGGGGAGCCGCTGGCGAGGCGACACTGGTGGGCCATCGCCTCCATGGTCGTGGGGCTCGCCCTGCTGGTGGTGGCCGCCGGGTCGGTCGGCGACCACGTCTTCACCAGCGACCGGACGCTCGCGCTCTACGTCGGCTTCGGACTCACCCTCACCCTCGGCCTCGGTGCCTCGCGGCTGCACGGAGCACGCGGCGGCGCGCTCCTCGGCCTCCTCGGGGGCGTCGCCTACGGTGGCTCCCCCATCGCCACCCGGTCGCTGGTCGACCCAGCCTGGAACATCGAGACGATCGCGCCCGCCCTCACGATCGCCCTCTACGGCGTCCTCGGCTTCTGGCTCTACTCGCTCGCCCTGCAGCGGGCTTCGGTCACCGCGGCCACCGCTCCCCTGGTGCTGTTCGAGACGCTGGTCCCGGCGGTCGTCGGGCTCACGGTGTTCGGAGACGGCGTCCGGGAGGGGTGGTGGCCCACGGCCGTCGTCGGCTTCGTGCTCAGCATCGTCGGCGCGCTGGTGCTGACCGGCACCGAGGCGAGGCTGGAGAACATGGGTGTGCAGTCCACACCGGTGGGCGACGCCCAGCTCACCTGACCCGCGATGGTTGGATGGCCCCATGGTCAGTGCCGACGTCTCCGCCCGTATCGCCTGGTCCGAGGACGCGCCCGCGATCGCTGCCGTCCAGGTCCGGGCCTGGCGAGCGTCGTACGCCGACCTGCTGCCGGCCGACGTGCTGGAGACCCTCGACGAGGAGCAGATCGCCGAGGGCTGGCGGCTGGCCTTCGCCCGACCGGCCGATGCCCGCAACCGGGTGGTGGTCGCCCTCGAGCGCAACCTGGTGACCGGGTTCCTGGTGTCCGGCCCGGCCACCGATCCCGACTGCGACCCGATCGCCACCGGTGAGCTGGCCGACCTCACCGTCGACCCGCACAAGCGCGGCGTCGGCCATGGTTCCCGGCTGCTCCAGGCGGGGGCCGACACGCTCCTCGCGGACCGGTTCGACCGTGCGGTGACGTGGCTACCGGCCGGTGACGACCAGACCCGCGCCTTCCTCACCAGCGGTGGCTGGGGTCCCGACGGGGCCCACCGCACCCTCGACCTCCTCGGGGACGGCACCACGACCGTCAAGCAGGTCCGGCTGCACACCTCGCTCGTCGACCCGGGCTGACCCCGTGTGGCGCTGGTTCCGGGGGCTCGACCGCGAGAGACGCGCCATCGTCCGTGACGGCCTCGCCATCGGAGTCGCCACCGGTGCCTACGGCATCTCCTTCGGGGCCATCTCGGTCTCCGCCGGTCTCGACGTGTGGCAGAGCTGCGCGCTGTCGTTGCTCGTCTTCACCGGCGCCTCGCAGTTCGCCCTGGTCGGGGTGGTGGCGGCGGGGGGCAACCCCTTCTTCGGCGCCATGTCCGGCCTGCTGCTCGGCACCCGGAACACGCTCTACGGCCTCAAGGTGGCGCCGATGGTCGGCTGGACCGGCGTGAGGCGCGCAGCCGCTGCCCACCTCGTCATCGACGAGTCCACCGCGATGACGATCACCCGCACCACACGCGCCCACGCCCGCGTCGGGTTCCTCTCCACCGGGCTCGCCGTCTTCGCCCTGTGGAACCTCTCGACGCTGCTCGGGGCGATCGCCGGTGACTCCCTCGGTGACCCCCGCGCCTACGGCCTGGACGCTGCCGTCGGCGGTGCCTTCCTGGGGCTGCTCTGGCCCCGGCTCAACACGGTGCGCAACCGGCTCGCGGCGCTGCTGGGAGCGGCCCTGGCCCTCTCCCTGGTGCCCGTCACCCCGTCCGGGGTGCCGGTCCTCGCGGCCGGGGTGGTGGCCCTCGGACTGGGCCTGCTCGGTCGCGACGCCTCGCCGGAGCCGTCGTGATCTGGCTCGCCGTGCTGGCGTGTGCGCTCGGCTGCTACCTGCTCAAGCTGGCCGGCCTGTCCGTGCCCGAGAGGGTGCTCGAGCACCCGGTCCTGCGGCGCACCGCAGACCTGCTGCCCGTCGTGCTCCTCGCGGCGCTGGTGGCGGTGCAGGTGTTCGTCGGCCGAGGCCCGGACGGACCAGACCTGGGCGTCGATGCGCGGCTTGCGGGTCTGGGCGCGGCCCTGGTGGCCCTGCTGCTGAGGGCCCCGTTCATCGTGGTGGTCTTCGTCGCGGCCCTGACGGCGGCCCTGCTCCGGCTCTGAGGTCCTCGGGAGGGCCCGCAAGGACCCGCGCTCGTCCGGAGCGCCCGAGATGGGCCCCGGACGAGCGGGTCGTAAAGCGGACGAGGAGCCCGTATGCCCAGTACGGGCCCCTCGTCCCGGGGATTCCTGACACTCCCTGGGGGAGGGAGGGTCAGGACACAGCCACCGCGCTCCATGCAGCGGCAACCGTGTTGTAGGGGGTGCTGTTCGCGCCGTAGAGGTCCTTGGCGGCGTTCAGCGTGGCGGTCCGAGCGCCCTTGTAGTCGGTGCTCGAGGTCATGTAGACGGTCAACGCCCGGTACCAGATCTTCTCGGCGGCGGCCCGGCCGATCCCGCTCACCTTCGCGCCGTTGCAGGTCGGCGAGCTGTGGGCCACCCCGTTGATGGTCTTGGCCCCCGAGCCCTCGGCCAGCAGGTAGTAGAAGTGGTTGCCGATGCCCGAGCTGTAGTGGACGTCGACGTTCTTGGCGTTCGCCGAGTAGCAGCTGAGCGAGGCACCGTCCGAGGCCGGGTTGTCCATCCGCCGCAGGCCGAGGTGCTTCTTGAGGTCGAACTCCTCGCCGATGAGGTAGTCCCCGGGGTCGTTCGGGTTGGCGGCGTAGAACTCCACCATCGTGCCGAAGATGTCGGAGGTCGCCTCGTTGAGCCCGCCGGACTCCCCGGAGTACGTCAGGCCGGCGGTGTTCTCGGTGACCCCGTGGCTCATCTCGTGCCCTGCCACGTCGATCGAGACCAGCGGACCGTAGCTGGTGCCGTCACCGTCGCCGTAGGTCATCTTGGTGCCGTCCCAGAAGGCGTTCACGTAGTTCTTGCCGTAGTGGGTCCGGTTGTAGGAGCCGGTGCCGTTGCCGAAGATGCCGTTGCGACCGTGGACGAGCTTGAAGTAGTCCCAGGTCTCGTTGCTGCCGTACTGCGCGTCCGCGCCGGCGGAGGCCCGGTTGCTCGCCGTACCGCTGCCGAAGGTGCTGGTCGTGCTGGTGAAGGTCGTGCCGGTCTTGCAGCCCGAGCCGAGCACCTGGCACACGTAGGAGTCCTGGGCGTTCTTCAGGTCGGTGGTGTAGGTGCCGCCGCGGGTCGCGTCCTTGAGGGAGTAGGTCGAGCCGGACCTGGTCACCTTCAGCGGCACGGTGCCGCTGTAGAGGGTCTTGCCCGAGCCGTCGACGTTCACGATCTCCTGCTCGGTGCGGAGGATCGCACCCGTCCGGGCGTCGACGAAGGTCGCGAGCCGGCTCGGGGTGCCGTCGCTCTGGGTGCCTCCGCTCATCACCCGCCAGGCCAGTCGGGGGGTTGCACCGGCGGCATCGACGACCAATGTGGAGCCGTCGAGCCTGAGGCCGGCGATGTTGTCGCGCACCCCGCCGGCCAGGGCCTTGGCGTCAGCGGTCGCGCCACTGACGGCGGGCTGCACACCCAAGGTCAGTGACTTCGACAGGGTGAGGCTGCTGCCCTGCCAGGCGCCGGCCCTGCTCTGGTGGACGACGAGGTCACCGCCGACGACCTCGAGGCCGCGGTAGGTGCGCTTCAGCCGGACGTGACTGGTGCCGTCCTGGTCGACGATGGTGTCGACGGCCGTGAAGCCCTGCGCGCTGCCGGCCTTGGTCACGGCGGCGTGGGACCTCGCGGCCGCGATGGCCTCCGCGGCTCGGCCCGGCGCCGGCCCGGCCGCCGTGGCCGTCGACGTGCCCACCGCCGCAGTCGTGGTCAGCACGACTGCTGCACTGAGGATCGCCGCGCTCTTGCGCATCTGGGAAAGCCCTTCGCATCTGAGAAGAAGTCGGTGGGAGGGGCCGGTAGCCCCGTGACACCAGCCTGCCCCGCGATCCGCGGCTTGGCACCTTCACGAAGTTGCTTTGCAGAATCATGCAACGGTGCACGGAAACGCGAACGACCCCGCGCTCAGAGGTCGAGGAGCTCCTCGAGACCGACCGTCAGTCCCGGACGCTCGGCGACGCGCCGCAGGCCGAGGAGCACGCCGGGGGTGAACGAGACGCGGTCGAGCGAGTCGTGCCGGATGGTGAGGGTCTCCCCCACACCACCGAGGACGACCTCCTGGTGGGCCACGAGCCCGCGGATGCGGAGACTGTGCACATGGATGCCGTCCACGTCCGCGCCACGCGCCCCGTCCAGGCCGGTCGAGGTCGCGTCGGGGATCGGCCCCAGACCCGCGTCCTCGCGGGCGGCGGCGATCAGCTCCGCCGTACGACGAGCGGTGCCGGAGGGCGCGTCGGCCTTGTCGGGGTGGTGCAGCTCGACCACTTCCACCGACTCGTAGAACCGCGCCGCCTCGGCCGCGAAGCGCATCATCAGCACCGCGCCGATGGAGAAGTTGGGGGCCACGAGGACTCCGGTGTCCGCCCTCTCGGCCAGCCAGCCCCGGAGCCGCTCGATCCGCTCGGCGTCGAACCCCGTCGTCCCCACGACCGCATGGATGCCGTGGGAGATGCAGAAATCGAGGTTGCCCATCACCACGTCGGGATGGGTGAAGTCGACGACCGCCTGGACTCCCGCGTCGACCAGTGTCTGCAGGTCGTCCTCAGCGTCGAGGCGCGCAACCAGCTCGAGGTCGCCCTCGGCCGCTGCCACCGCCTCCACCGCACTGCAGACCTCGCGCCCCACCTTGCCCAGCGCACCCAGCACGCCCACCTTGATCGTCACGAGGTCAGGCTAGCGGGGCGACGTCGCCCGGACCGGGAGACCTCAGCGAGCGGGACCGACCGAGGCCAGCGTCTGGGGGCGCGAGTAGAGCTCGCGCGCGAGCTCGTGCACGTCCTGCGTGGTGACCCCCTCGAGGCTCTCGAGCACCTCGTCGACCGAACGCAGGCGGCGCTGGAAGAGCTCCGCCTCGCCGAGACGGGTCATCCGGGAACCGCTGTCCTCCAGGCTCAGCACGAGACCACCACGAGCCTGTCCCTTGCCGCGCTCGACCTCTTCCTCGGTGAGGCCGGACTCGGCCAGCTTGGTGAGCTCCTCACGGACGACGGTGAGCAGGGCGTCGGCCTTGCTGGGCAGCGAACCGGCAGCCACCCCGACCATGCCGGCGTCGGAGTAGCCGAGGCCGAAGGAGTAGACGGAGTACGCCAGCCCACGACGCTCCCGCACCTCCTGGAACAGCCGCGAGCTCGACCCCCCACCCAGAGCGGTCTGCAGGATGCTGAGTGCGTAGCGACGGGGATCGGAGCGGGTGAGCCCCTGCATCCCGAGCACCACGTTGACCTGCTCGAAGGGCCGCGAGGCAGAGACCTCGCCGAAGCGCAGGGGACGCGGCTTGGCGGCCAGCCGTGGGCCGGCCGGGCGTCCGGCGCCGGAGAGGAAGCCGTTGCGGGAGAACGCGCGACGGGCACGGCGTACGACGTCGTCGTGGTCGACGTTGCCGGCCACCGCCAGCGTCATCACCTCGGGCCGGTAGCGCCGCTTGTAGTAGCCACGGACCTGGGTGGCGCTCAGCGCCCTGATCGACTCGGCGGTGCCGGCGATCGGCCGGGCCAGCGGGGTGCCGGCCCAGGCCGTCGCTGCGAACAGGTTGTGCACCACGTCGTCGGGATCGTCGTCGTGCATGGCGATCTCGTCGAGGATCACCTCGCGCTCGGCCTCCACGTCCTCGGAGGTGAGCAGCGAGGCGGTGAGCATGTCGCCGAGCACGTCGACCGCCATCGGCAGGTCCTCGTCGAGCACGCGTGCGTGGTAGCAGGTGTACTCGCGAGCCGTGTAGGCGTTGAACTCCCCGCCCACCTCGTCGAAGGCGGCCGAGATGTCCATGGCCGAGCGGGTCGGGGTGCCCTTGAACAGGAGGTGCTCCAGGAAGTGCGACGCGCCGTTGAGCTGCGCCGCCTCGTCCCTGGATCCCACCTGTACGAACACCCCGACCGCAGCCGAGCGAACGCCCGGCATGTGCTCGGTGACGACGCGCAGACCACCCTTGAGGACGGTCCGACGTACGCCGTCAGGAAGACCCTTCAAGACCAACCGGTCACTCGGAGTCGTCGTCGTCCGACGACGGCACCGTCTCGGCGTTCTGGTCCACGACCGGGATCAGCGACAGCTTGCCGCGGTCGTCGATCTCGCCGATCTCGACCTGGAGCTTCTGGCCCACCGAGACGATGTCCTCGACGTTGTCCACACGCTTGCCACCGGCGAGCGCACGCAGCTTGCTGATGTGCAGCAGGCCGTCCTTGCCCGGGAGCAGCGAGATGAACGCGCCGAAGTTCGTCGTCTTGACGACGGTGCCGAGGTAGCGCTCGCCGACCTCGGGCATGGTCGGGTTCGCGATCGCGTTGACCGCGGCCCGAGCGGCCTCAGCGGCCTCCCCGTTCGTGGCACCGATGTAGACCGTGCCGTCGTCCTCGATCGACAGGGTCGCACCCGTGTCGTCCTGGATCTGGTTGATGACCTTGCCCTTGGGCCCGATGACCTCGCCGATCTTGTCGACGGGCACGCGGACCGAGATGATGCGCGGTGCGTGCACCGACATCTCCTCGGGCTCGGTGATGGCCTCGGCCATCACGTCGAGGATGGCGATCCGGGCGTCGCGGGCCTGGGTCAGCGCAGCAGCGAGGACCTCGGCCGGGAGTCCGTCGAGCTTGGTGTCGAGCTGGAGCGCGGTGACGAACTCCCGCGTGCCGGCGACCTTGAAGTCCATGTCGCCGAACGCGTCCTCGGCGCCGAGGATGTCGGTCAGCGCGACGTACTCGAGCTTGCCGTCGATCTCACCGGAGATCAGGCCCATGGCGATACCGGCGACCGAGGCGCGCAGCGGCACACCGGCCTGCAGCAGCGACAGGGTCGAGGCGCAGACGGAGCCCATCGAGGTGGAGCCGTTGGAGCCCATGGCCTCGGAGAGCTGACGGATCGCGTAGGGGAACTCCTCACGCGAGGGCAGCACGGGGAGCAGCGCGCGGCGTGCGAGCGCACCGTGGCCGACCTCGCGGCGCTTCGGCGAACCGACGCGGCCGGTCTCGCCCGTGGAGAAGGGCGGGAAGACGTACTTGTGCATGTAGCGGCGCGACTTCTCCGGGGAGAGCGTGTCCAGCTTCTGCTCCAGCGTCAGCATGTTGAGGGTGGAGACGCCCAGGATCTGGGTCTCCCCACGCTCGAACAGCGCGGAGCCGTGCACGCGCGGGATCACGCCGACCTCGGCGGACAGGGTCCGGATGTCGGTGAGGCCACGGCCGTCGATGCGGACCTTGTCGCGGAGCACGCGCTCGCGGACGAGCGCCTTGTTCAGCGAGCGGAACGCGGCGCCGATCTCCTTCTCGCGACCCTCGAAGTCACCGGCGATCTTCTCGAGAAGACCCGCCTTGATGTCGTCGAGACGCTCCTCGCGCTCCTGCTTGCCGGCGATGGTGAGCGCCTCGGCGGTGTCGGCCTTGGCGGCCGACTCGACGGCGGCGTACACGTCGTCCTCGTAGTCGAGGAAGATCGGGAACTCCTGGACGGGCTTCGCGGCCTGCTTGGCCAGCTCGGCCTGCGCCTCGATCAGCTGCTTGATGAACGGCTTCGCGGCGTCGAGGCCCTGGGCCACGATCTCCTCGGTGGGGGCCTGGGCGCCGGACTGCACGAGGTTCCAGGAGGTCTCGGGGGCCTCGGCCTCGACCATCATGATCGCGACGTCACCGGTCTCGGTCACGCGACCGGCGACGACCATGTCGAAGACGGCGTTCTCGAGCTGGCTGTGCGTCGGGAAGGCGACCCACTGACCCTCGATCAGGGCGACGCGGGTGCCGCCGACCGGGCCGGAGAACGGCAGGCCGGAGAGCTGGGTGGACAGCGACGCCGCGTTGATCGCGAGGACGTCGTAGGGGTGGTCGGGGTCGAGCGCCATCACGGTGATGACGACCTGGACCTCGTTGCGCAGACCCTTCTTGAAGGTCGGGCGCAGCGGCCGGTCGATGAGGCGGCAGGTGAGGATCGCGTCCTCGCCGGGACGGCCTTCGCTGCGGAAGAACGAGCCGGGGATCTGGCCCGCGGCGTACATCCGCTCCTCGACGTCGATCGTCAGGGGGAAGAAGTCGAAGTGGTCCTTGGGGTGCTTGCCGGCCGTGGTGGCCGACAGGATCATCGTCTCGTCGTCGATGTACGCCGTGACGGCGCCAGCGGCCTGACGGGCAAGCAGTCCGTGCTCGAACTTGACGGTGCGCTTGCCGAACTTGCCGTTGTCGAGAACGGTCTCGACAACTGTGATTTCGGGTCCCTCAGTCAAGGGCTTCCCTTTCTCTTCGCGGAGCGAGCCGCGAGCTCAGACCTGCGCCTCAGTGGTGAGGGGGTGGCCGGTCTTCGATCGAAGTCCCCCGCGCGAACGCGGGAGACCACTACCGAGGACCGGGCCGGCGATCGCGGGCCGCTCCTGGGATGTGTGTGTGTTCAGTTGTGTCCAACGCCAAACGCACCCACCGGAGGTGAGTGCGTTTGGTCGGTCAGCGACGCAGGCCGAGGCGGGAGACCATCGAGCGGTAGCGCTCGATGTCGGTCTTCTCCAGGTAGTTCAGGAGACGACGACGCTGGCCCACGAGCAGCAACAGACCACGACGGCTGTGGTGGTCGTGCTTGTGCTGCTTGAGGTGTTCGGTCAGGTGGGAGATGCGGTGGCTCAGGAGCGCGACCTGCACCTCGGGGGAACCGGTGTCGCCCTCGACGGTGGCGTACTCGGCGATGATCTTCTTCTTGGTTTCTGCGTCAGTACCGATCGACACGTTGAGCTACCCATCTTTCGTCTAGTTGCGCGGCGCGCCGGGGCCTGTTCACCCGGGCACTATGGAGTCCGCGGCCGTTGCACGGCGGAAGTCACCACTGAGGGCAACTTCACAAGGCTATCAGCGCACCGTCGCGAGGGACGAATCGGCGCCGCGACCACGGTGTCAGCCGCCCGAGCGTGCCCGCGGGCCCGTCTGCTTGTGCTTCACCTGCGCGGGTGGCGCGAGCACGCTCGGGATGGCTCCCTCGACCTGCACCGGGGGCAAGGAGGCGAAGGGCGGCGTCTGCAGCCGCGGCTCGCCCAGCATCTCCCCCGTCTCGGGGTCGCTGGTCTGCTCCGGGAGCGGGAAGACGCTGAAGAGCTCGGTCCGACCGTTCATCCACGGCTGCGTCAGCAGGTCGGTCCCGGTGACCTCGTCGTACGTCGCCCCGGTCACCGGGAGCCGACGCCCGTTCTGGTCGACCAGCTGGACCCCGGTGAGCGGGTTCCCGCGGGCGTCGTAGGGATAGATGTTGCCGACCGGGTTGCCGTTGAACACCAGACCGTCGGCCGGCTCGGCGTAGACGGGCTCGCTGGAGTACGTCGGCAGGTCGTCGGCGGTGAGGACGCTGCCGAAGGTCGTCGGCACCATCGCGACGGCGAAGGCGTTCAGCCCCAGCAGCAGCACCCGTCCGACCGCACCTGACCCCTCTCGGCCCGGCCAGAGCTTGCCTCGTCCGAGCTGCACGCTGAGGGCCACCGCCAGCAGCAGGAGCGGTATCCCCCACTGGTAGAGCGACGGCACCACCGAGAGGCCGTAGTTGAAGCTCCCACCTCCCCAGAACAGGTCCAGCACCTGCAGGGCGACCCAGGCCCGCAGCACCCACCAAGCGGGCCGCAACGAGACCACGAACTCCCAGGGACTGCCGGGAAGGCCCCCCGCGAAACCCTCCCAGCGCTCGTGAGCGCGGTCGAGGAGCCTGGTGACCCGCTGTCCGAGGGTCGCGCGGGGCACCTCGTCCACGGGAGCCGGCTCCGGGGTGAAGCCGGCTGCACTGCGCAGCTCGGTCGCGTAGGCGACGGGTTCGGGGAGGGCATCCACACCGCGCTCGGCCACCAGGTCGCTCATGTCGGCGTCGAGACCACCGACGAGCTCCTCGCGCTCCTCCTCGGAGAGATCGACCAGGCGGGCGCGGACGGCAGCGACGAAGCCGCTCACCTCACCACGGGTGTCCAGCGCCACCTCCCGGCCCGCGAGCCGGGTCGGTTCGGGTACGGACGGGTTCCTCGACTCGGTCATGACGCAACTCCCTGCAGGATCCTGGTGACGGTGGTGGAGAACGACGACCAGTCGTCGCTCTGTCGCTTGAGCTGGGTGCGCCCGGCGGGCGTGAGTCCGTAGTACTTGCGATGTGGCCCGGTCTCGCTGGCCACGACGTAGGAGGTCAGCGCGCCGGCCGCGTAGAGCCGCCGCAACGTCCCGTAGACCGAGGCGTCCCCGACGTCGTCGAGCCCCCGGTCACGCAACCGGCGGACGATGTCGTAGCCGTAGCCGTCCTCGTCGTCCACGACGGCGAGCACCGTCAGGTCGAGCACTCCCTTGAGGAGCTGGGTGGTGTCCATGCACGGCACAGTACTACGTGATGCGTAATAGTGTGCACGCCGTTGGCCCCGGGCGTGGCGTGCGAGGATCCCGGCATGGAGACGCAACCACCTGCTGACGTGCCCGGTCGAGAGGTGCTCGCCGCGTGCAACCTCTGCGAGGCGATCTGCGGCCTCGTGCTGACCATCGAGGATCGACCCGACGGCCCCCACGTCCGCTCGATCCGCGGCAACGAGGACGACCCGCTCTCCCGCGGGCACATCTGCCCCAAGGGCGTGGCGCTGGCCGACGTCTACGAGGACCCCGACCGACTGCGCCACCCGGTCAGGCGGGTGGGCGAGGGAGCCGACGCCCAGTGGGTCGAGATCTCCTGGGACGAGGCCCTCGACCTCACCGCGGACGGGATCGCGGGCGCGATCAACCGAAGTGGACGCGACGCCCTGGGCGTCTACCTGGGCAACCCCAACGCGCACTCCCTGGGAGCCCAGACCCACGGCGTGCAGATGATCAAGACCTTCAAGACGCGCAACAAGTTCAGCGCGAGCACGGTCGACCAGGTCCCTCACCAGTTCGTCGCGTGGCAGCTCTTCGGCCACCAGCTGCTCATCCCGATCCCCGACATCGACCGGACGAGCTACTTCCTGGTCTTCGGAGCCAACCCGATGGCCTCCAACGGCTCGCTGATGACGGTGCCCGACTTCCCGCACCGGTTGCGGGCGCTGAAGAAGCGCGGCGGTCGCATGGTCGTCCTCGACCCGCGACGCACCGAGACGGCCAAGGTCGCCGACGAGCACCACTTCGTGCGACCGGGCACCGACGCGGTCGTGCTCCTCGCGATGCTGCACGTGCTCTTCGAGGAGGAGCTGACCGATCCGCCGGGCTACGTCGCCGGCATCGAGTCGGTCCGGATGGCGGTCGCCGACATCACCCCGGAGCACGCCGCGGCGGCGTCCGGGGTGCCGGCCGAGGACATCCGCCGGATCACGCGCGAGTTCGCGGCGGCCGACGGGGCCGCGGCCTACGGCCGGGTCGGGGTGTCCACGCAGGGCTTCGGGTCGATCTGCCAGTGGGCCATCCAGTGCCTCAACCTCCTGACCGGCAACTTCGACCGCGAGGGCGGGGTGCTGTTCACCGAGCCCGCCGCCGACATCGTGGGCCGGGCGATCGTCGGACGCGGTCACCACGACGTCTGGCGCAGCCGGGTGCGCGGCATCCCCGAGTTCGCAGGTGAGCTGCCGGTGAGCGTCCTGCGCGAGGAGATCGAGACCCCGGGTGAGGGCCAGATCCGGGCGCTGCTCACGGTCGCGGGCAACCCGGTGCTCTCGACCCCCGATGGCCGGCGCCTCGGCGAGGCCCTGGCGGGGCTCGACTTCATGGCCGCCGTCGACATCTACCTCAACGAGACGACACGGCACGCCCACGTGGTGCTGCCGCCGACCACCGCGCTCGAGCGTGACCAGTACGACCTCGTCTTCCACAGCCTGGCCGTGCGCAACACCGCCCGGTTCACCCCGCCGGTCTTCGAGAAGGCCGAGGGCGCCCTGCACGACTGGGAGATCTTCCGCGAGATCGCCCTGCGCACGAGCTCCCGGCTGGACCGGAAGAAGCCGATGGCCAAGGCCCTGAGCGAGCGGGTGGCCCTCAGCGTGAGTCCCGCCACCCTGGTCTCGACGCTGCTCCTCACCGGTCGGCGTACGACGATGCGCGCGTTGAAGTCGCACCCCGAGGGTGTCGACCTCGGACCGCTGAGGCCCACGATGCCGGCGCGGCTGCAGACCAGGGACAAGCTCATCCACCTGGCGCCGGACCTCATCGTGGCCGACCTGTCCAGGCTGCGCGTCGCCATGGCCACCATGATCGAGACCACCCCGGCCGGTCGCGAGCTCGTGCTGATCGGGCGACGCCACCAGCGCGACAACAACTCGTGGATGCACCAGAGCGAGCGCCTCACCCGGGGCAGGCCCCGGCACCAGCTGCTGATGAACCCCGACGACCTCGTCGCGCACGGGCTCACCGACGGTGCCGAGGTGCGCGTGGCCTCGCGGGTGGGCGAGGTGACCATCGAGGTTCGCGCGACCGACGACATGATGCCCGGCGTGGTCTCCCTCCCGCACGGCTACGGCCACGGGGCCGAGGGCATGCGCGTGACCAGGGCGAGCAAGGTCGTCGGCGTCTCGATCAACGACCTCACCGACCCGCAGCGTCTCGACGTCTCGGGCAACGCCGCCCTCACCGGCGTGCCGGTGACGGTCAGCGCCACCTGACCAGGTTCGCCATACTGGCCCGGTGCAGCCGACCTCACCACTCAACGACCTCCCTTCCCATCGGCGCCAGCTCTTCGAGGCGCGGCTGGAGCGCTGGCTTCCCGACCTCGACGCCGCACTGGCGCCGCTGTACGCCGACCCGGTCGAGGTCCGGGACCGGCTCGTGCAGCTCGCGGCGACCGCGTTCGCGGCCCGTTCCGAGGAGCTGCACGCCCTCGACCTCACCCGCTCCCTGGCGCCCGACTGGTTCCAGCGCCCGGAGGTCATCGGCTACGCGGCGTACGCCGACCGCTTCGCCGGCGACCTGGCCGGAGTGGCCGACCGCGCGGCGTACCTCGAGGACCTCGGGGTCCGCTACCTGCACCTGATGCCCCTGCTCACCCCGCGGCCCGCACCCAACGACGGCGGCTACGCCGTCCAGGACTACCGCAGCGTCCGTCCTGATCTGGGCACGATCGAGGACCTGCGCTCACTGACGGCGGCGCTGCGCGAGAGGGGGATCAGCCTCTGCCTCGACCTGGTGCTCAACCACGTCGCCAAGGAGCACGAGTGGGCTCGCAAGGCGCGGGCAGGCGACCCGCGGTACCGCGACTACTTCTTCGTCTTCCCCGACCGCTCGGTCCCCGACGCCCACGAACGCACCCTGCCGGAGGTCTTCCCGGACTTCGCGCCGGGCAACTTCACCTGGGACGACGAGCTCGCGGCCTGGGTGTGGACGACGTTCAACGACTACCAGTGGGACGTCAACTGGGCGAACCCCGACGTCCTGTGCGAGTACGCCGAGACGATCCTGACCCTGGCCAACGACGGGGTCGAGGTCTTCCGGCTGGACGCGATCGCCTTCACCTGGAAGCGGATGGGCACCAGCTGCCAGAACCAGCCCGAGGTCCACGCACTGACCCAGGCCCTGCGCACGGTGTCGCGGATCGCCTCCCCCGCCACCTTGTTCAAGGCCGAGGCGATCGTCGGTCCGCAGGACCTGCTGGCCTACCTCGGACAGGGCGAGCACCACGGCAAGGTGAGCGATCTGGCCTACCACAACAGCCTGATGGTGCAGATCTGGTCGATGATGGCCAGCCGCGAGGTCCGGCTCGCCGCGCTGGCGCTCCAGCAGCTCGCCACCCCACCGAGCACGACGGCGTGGGTCACCTACGTGCGCTGCCACGACGACATCGGCTGGGCCATCGACGACGGCGACGCAGCGCGGGCCGGGGTCTCCGGCTTCGGGCACCGCGCCTTCCTCTCGGACTTCTACACCGGCGAGTTCCCTGGTTCCTGGGCCCGCGGACTGGTGTTCCAGGAGAACCCGGCCACGGGTGACCGGCGCATCTCCGGCAGCCTCGCCTCGCTCGCCGGCCTGGAGGCCGGGGACCCGCTGGCACCGGACCGGATCCGCCTGGCGCACGCCATCGTGCTCGGCTTCGGCGGTCTGCCGGTGCTCTGGATGGGCGACGAGCTCGGTCTGGTCAACGACCCGGACTGGGCCGCCGAGCCCGACCACGCGGGCGACAGTCGCTGGGCCCACCGGCCGCGGATGCCGTGGCCCGCCCCGGAGGACACCCACGGGGTCAACGCCGACCTGCGGGCACTGATCGCGGCCCGGTGTGGACTGCCGCACCTGCACGCCTCGATCCCGGCCGAGGTGCTGGACCCGCGCGACCCTGCGGTGCTCCTGCTGGCCAGGCTGCACCCCCTCGGCGCCATGCTCGGTGCCTACAACGTGAGCGACCGCCCCGCCCAGCTGCCGCACGACGTGCTCCGCGATCTCGGGCTGGCGCCGGGGCACGTCGTCGACCGCATCACCGGGAAGGCTCCGGAGTCACACGACGACGCCGTCCAGCTGCCGCCCTACGGGGTGCTCTGGCTGACGTCGAGGGCCTGAGCACGCGAGGTGTCGTCGCGGTCGCGGAGCGCGAGGTAGACCGCCCTGACCCCCACCGCGCGCTCGAGCTGGTGTTGCACCTGCGAGAAGAACTGCTCGCGGTAGGTCTCGTCGGTGACGGTGGAGACGGTGAGGTAGAGCCCGGAGAACGCCGCCAGGAAGACCGAGACCCGTCACCTCGGCGTAGGCGGCCGGGTCGGAGGTGGGGTCGTCGACGAGCTCGCGAGCGGCC
This sequence comes from uncultured Actinomycetota bacterium, assembly GCA_963843775.1. Taxonomy (GTDB): domain Bacteria; phylum Actinomycetota; class Actinomycetes; order Propionibacteriales; family Nocardioidaceae; genus Marmoricola. The sequence continues at coordinate 202,577 of CAWJLT010000008.1, read as the reverse complement.
TCCTCGAGGGGAGTTCCCCGGCAGGCGCTCAGCAGGAACTCCTCGTCCACGTCGTCGTCGGTCCGGTCCACCTCCTCGGGCAGCCGCACCAGAAGGAACGCGAACGAGAGCCCGGCGAACAGCAGCGCGGTCAACCACAGCACTCCCCCGTCCAGCCGGGAGGTCACCTGCCACACCTCGGCGTTGATGAACAGGAACATCACGAAGAGCAGGAGCAGCGGAAGGGCCCGGCTCATCATCGGCAGCAGCGTCCGCACGCCCCCGAAGGTCCGGGACAGGGCCCAGGTGACGATGGGCCGCGCGTTGAGCGCCGTCAGGGCGTACCAGAAGGCGGCGAGGATGCTGATGGTGAGCAGCGTGGCCGGGGCGACGCTGAGCTGGTCTGCGAACCAGGCGAGTCCGGCGCCCACGGCGGCGGCCGCCACGCCGGCCAGCAGGAGCAGCGGAAGCGTCCGCCGCAGCCTGAGCGCGTCCCTGGCTCCCTGTCGTTGCTCGGGGACGAAGTAGGCGAGGCCGTTGCGCAGGAACCACTCGTCCGTCGCCGCCAGCGTCTCGGTGGGAGGCCGGCGCCTCACACCCTCCCCTTCCCCAGGCCCAGCAGCTCACGCGTGCGTACGACGTCCTGGTCCATCGTCTCGACGAGGGCGTCGACGCCCTCGAACTTCACCATCCCGCGGATCCGCGACACGAAGGAGATCTCGACCGGCACCCCGTAGAGGTCGAGGTCGGTGCGGTCGAGCACGTAGGCCTCCACCCGTCGCGCGCGCTCACCGTCGAAGGTGGGGTTGGTGCCGACGCTGATCGCGGCGGGCAGCGGCTCACCCACCGGGGTCTGGTCGTCGGCCGGGTCGAGGAGGCTCAGCCAGCCGGCGTACACCCCGTCCGCGGGGACCGCGAGACCACCGGTGGGGACGTTGGCGGTCGGGTAGCCGAGCTCCCGACCGCGCTGGTCACCACGGGCCACGCGGCCGACCACCGCGTAGGGACGCCCCAGCGCCTCGGCTGCACCCTCGACGTCCCCCGCGGCCAGGCAGGTGCGGACGTAGGTCGAGGACCAGACCTGGGGTCCACCGTCCAGCGCCACGCCCTCCACCCGGAAGTCCTGGGTGCGGCCGGCCTCGGCGAGCATCGCGACGTCTCCCGCAGCCTTGGCCCCGAACCGGAAGTTGCCGCCCACGACCACCACCGCGGCGTGCAGTGCGCCCACGATCACCCGGTCGATGAACTCCTGCGGGGTCCACGCGGCGATCTCCCGCGAGAACGGGATGACGAGGACGTCGTCGACCCCGGCCTCGGCCAACAGGTTGCAGCGCCGCTCGATGCCGGTCAGCGCCAGGGGCGCGTGCTCGGGACGCAGCACCGCCATCGGGTGGGGGTCGAACGTCACGGCCACGACGCCGAGACCGTCGGACCGCGCGAGCTCCCCGGCCCGACCGATCAGGTGCCGGTGCCCGAGGTGCAACCCGTCGAAGTTGCCGATGACGACGGCCGAGCGGCCGAGGTCGGCCGGAACGTCGTCGAGAGAACGCCAGATCCGCACGGCGAGAAGACTACTGGCGTGCCGTTCAGACGAAGACCGCGACTGCCCGGGCCAGCGGTTCGTCGTGCTCGGAGACCTGTTCGTAGAGCGCGAGGAACTCGCCGTCGGGGGCATAGAGCGCCACCGGCTCGGCACTGCGGAGGTCGACCAGGAGCTTGCGGCCGAAACGCACGTCGGTGGCCTGCTCCTCGCTCAGCTCGAGCCCCGGGAAGCCGCTGCGGGCCGCTTCCGCGATGGGCAGGATCGCGAACGACTGCTCGAGCTCGTCGAGGGTGTGGGCCGCGTCGAGCCCGAAGGCACCGACAGCCGTACGCCGCAACGCCGCCAGGTGTCCGCCGGTGTGGAGGAGCTCTCCGAGGTCGCGGGCGATCGCCCGGATGTAGGTGCCGCTGGAGCACCGCACCGAGACGTCCACGTCCACCCCGTCGTCGTGCGAGCGCATCGCGTGCACCTCGATGGAGTCCACCCGGACCCGACGCGGTGGCAGGTCGACGTGCTCCCCCGCTCGCACCAGCTCGTAGGCGCGCCGACCGTCGACCTTGATCGCGGAGACCGCCGAGGGCACCTGGTCGATGTCGCCGACGAAGCCGCTCAGCGACGTCAGCACCTGCTCCTCGGTCAAGGCGGCGGTGGAGACGGTCGCCAGGACCTCGCCCTCGGCGTCGTCGGTGGTCGTGGAGGTCCCCAGGCGAAGGGTGGCGTCGTAGGCCTTGTCGGTGACCAGCAGGTGCCCGAGCATCCGGGTGGCCCGGTTGACCCCCAGCACGAGCACGCCGGTCGCCATCGGGTCGAGGGTCCCGGCATGACCGACCTTGCGCGTGCCGGCCAGTCGTCGTACCCGTGCCACCACGTCGTGGGAGGTCAGTCCCGCCGGCTTGTCCACCACCACGAGACCGCTGACGGTCCCGGAGGTCACCTGTCCTCGGCGTCGCCGGGCGCCGTCGCGTCGTCCGCGTCAGGGTCGGGGGTTGCCGACGCCTCGGGGTCGTGCTCGTCCAGCTCGTCCGCGTCGTCGAGCTCGCGGGGCTTCTTGTAGGGGTCAGGCTCGCCGGCGTAGGCTCCGGCGTTCACCGACTGCGCGGCAGCCGCGTCGGCCGCGCGCACCCGCTCGAGCAGGTCGTCGATCTGACGGGCGCTCTCGGGCAGGGCGTCGGCGATGAAGTCGATCGAGGGCGCGTGCCGCATCTGCAGCTGCTTGGCGACCTCGGACCGGATCAGCCCACGGGCCGACTCCAGCGCCGCGGCCGTTCCGGCCAGCTCCTCGTCAGCACCGAGCACGGTGTAGAAGATCGTCGCCTGCTGGGTGTCCCCGGAGACGCGCACGTCCGTGACGGTGACGAACCCCAGGCGAGGGTCCTTGATCCGCCGCTCCAGCATCTCCGCCACGATCACCTGGATCCGGTCGGCGATCTTCCTGACACGTGGGTTGCTCATGGCTTAGGCCTTGCTTTCCGTGCTGGTGGGTTGCTGCTGGATTGACTGGCGCTGCCGCCCACGACCGACCGGCACCGAGCCAGGGGCGGGCGGAGGCCACCTGGCGGACGACCGCAGCACGCGAGTCGGGCGGTCGGGGGCCGCCACCAGGGCGGCCCCCGACCAGAGACTCATGCGCGCGGAATCTCCTTCATCTCGAAGGCCTCGACCACGTCGCCTTCCTTGATGTCGTTGAACCCACGCAGGACCAGACCACACTCGAAGCCCTCGCGGACCTCGGAAGCGTCGTCCTTCTCGCGCTTGAGCGACGACAGGTCGAGGTTGTCCGCCACGACGGCGCCGTCGCGGATCAGCCGCACCTTGGCGTTGCGGCGGAGCAGGCCACTGGTGACCATGCAACCGGCGATGTTGCCGATCTTGGAGCTGCGGAAGATCGCACGGATCTCCGCCTGCCCAAGAGTCTGCTCCTCGTACTCCGGCTTGAGCATGCCCTTGAGCGCGGCCTCGATCTCCTCGATGGCCTGGTAGATCACCGTGTAGTAGCGGATCTCCACGCCCTCGCGCTCGGCCATCTCGGTCGCCTTGCCCTGCGGGCGGACGTTGAACCCGATGATGATCGCGTCGGAGGCAGCGGCCAGGTCGACGTTGGTCTCGGTGATCGCACCGACACCGCGGTCGATGACGCGCAGCGACACCTCGTCGCCCACGTCGATCTTGGCCAGCGAGTCCTCGAGGGCCTCGACCGAACCGGAGACGTCGCCCTTCAGGATCAGGTTGAGGTCCGGGACCGCACCCTTCTCCATGGAGGCCATGAAGTCTTCCAGGCTGCGACGCACGCGACGCTTGGCCTGCATGGCCGCACGCTCCCGCGACTCACGCCTCTCGGCGATCTGACGCGCGATGCGGTCGTCCTCGACCACGATGAAGTTCTGCCCGGCTCCGGGGACCCCGGAGAGGCCGAGCACCATCGCGGGCCGCGAGGGGTCCGCCTGGTCGATGGTCTCGCCGTGCTCGTCGAGCATGGCGCGCACCCGGCCGTACGCCGGACCGGCCACGATCGAGTCGCCGACACGGAGGGTTCCGCGCTGGACCAGGATCGTTGCCACGGGGCCACGACCACGGTCCAGGTGTGCCTCGATCACGAGGCCCTGGGCGTCCTGGTCGGGGTTGGCCCGCAGGTCGAGCGAGGCGTCCGCAGTCAGCACGACCGCCTCGAGCAGCTTGTCGAGGTTCAGGTGGGACTTGGCCGAGACGTCGACGAACATGACGTCGCCGCCGTACTCCTCGGGCACCAGGCCGTACTCGGTCAGCTGTCCACGGACCTTGGTCGGGTCGGCGTCGGGCTTGTCGATCTTGTTGACCGCGACCACGATCGGGACACCGGCTGCCTTGGCGTGGTTGAGCGCCTCGACCGTCTGCGGCATCACACCGTCATCGGCGGCCACGACGAGCACCGCGATGTCGGTCGCCTGGGCACCACGAGCACGCATGGCGGTGAACGCCTCGTGGCCCGGGGTGTCGATCAGCGTGATCGTGCGGTCGGTGCCGTCGACCTGGGTGTGGACCTGGTAGGCACCGATGTGCTGGGTGATGCCACCGGCCTCCTTGGCGACGACGTTGGCCGTGCGCAGCGCGTCGAGGAGCTTGGTCTTTCCGTGGTCGACGTGACCCATGACGGTGACGACCGGAGGACGTGCCTCGAGCATGTCCTCGTCGCCCTCGTCCGACCCGAACTGCAGGTCGAAGGAGTCGAGCAGCTCGCGGTCCTCGTCCTCGGGGGAGACGACCTCGACGGTGTAGTTGAGCTCGTCGCCGAGGAGCTGAAGCGTCGCGTCGTTGACCGACTCGGTCGCGGTGACCATCTCGCCCAGGTGGAACAGCATCTGCACCAGCGAGGCGGGGTCGACGCCGATCTTCTCGGCGAAGTCCGTCAGCGAGGCACCGCGCGCCAGGCGAACGGTCTCGCCGTTGCCCTTGCGGACGCGCATGCCGCCAATGGTCGGCGCTTCCATCTGCTCGAACTCTTGACGACGAGCGCGCTTGGACTTGCGTCCTCGACGCGACGGGCCGCCCGGGCGCCCGAAGGCACCCTGCGTGCTGCCGCGTTGGCCGGGACGACCACGTCCGGGACCACCCGGACGTCCGCCGGGTCCGCCACCAGGGGCGCCACCGGGGCCGCCGCCCATGCCGCCGCCGGGTGCGCCACCGAAACCGCCGCGGCCGGGAGGGCCACCGCGTGCCGGAGCACCGCCGGGGCCACCACGGGCGCCACCGGGTCCACCTGGACCACGACCACCGGGGCCACCGGGGCCGGGACGTCCGCCGGGGCCGCCACCGAAGGCGGCCGGGGACTTGGGCATCATCGCCGGGTTGGGGCGGGGCATGCCGTCGCGTCCCGCGGGCGGGCGGGGCGGACGCTGCTGGTCACCGCTCGGGCTCGCCGGGGCACCGGGAGCCGCGGGTGCGGCACCGGGGGTGGGAGCCGGTCGGCTGCCCATGCCCTGGGTCGAGGAGAACGGGTTGTTGCCCGGACGCGGGGCGCCGGGTCGGGGGGCACGCGGACCGGGCTTGAAGCCGGCACCCGCACTCGCGGCCGGGGCTTCCTCGCCACCGGTCTCGGGCTCCACGGCGGGCGGGGCCTCCGGGGCCTCCGGCGCCTCCGGAGCGGCCGGCTGAGCCGCCTCGGGCTGGATCTCCGGCTCGGGCTCGGGCTCGGGCACCGCCTGGACGCGCGGCCGGGGGCCGGGCGTGAAGCGGGGTGCGGCCGGCTCGGCCTTGGCTGCGGGCTGCGCGACCTCGGGCTCGACGGCCGGCGCCTCGGCGGCGGGCGCCGCGCTCTCGGCGTTCTCGACGGGCTCGGCCGGCTTGGCGGGTGCCTTCTTGGCTGCCTTCTTGGCAGCCTTGGCCTCTGCCTTGGCGGCGAGATCGACGCCGTACTTGTCCTCGAACCGCTTGACGACGGGCGGTTCCACCGTGGAGCTGGGTGCCTTCACGAACTCACCGAGCTCGCCCAGCATTGTCAGGACGTCCTTGGACGGGACGTCGTACTTCTTGGCGAGTTCATGGACTCGGACCTTGGCCACGTGTTTCCTCCTGGTCCGAGTCCCTTTTCTTCAAAAAGGGCGGCTGCGGACCGCTAGTTGATGTGCATGCTCATCGCGCTGTACTCATTGCGGTGGGTCTCATCGCAGGCTCATGAGCTGGTGCTCCCGTTCTTGGTGGGTACTGCTGTCGGTTCGGTGTGCTGCTGTGCGAGGTGCTCCCGCAACCGCTCCAGCCGCAGCGCGCCCCCCTGTATTCCGGGGCCACCGGAATCATGCCGGAGGGCCCGGGAGAAGGCACGTTTGCGTTCAGCGAGTGCGAGACATTCAGCCGTCGGGTGCAGGTGCGCCCCACGTCCAGGTGCGGTGCCACTCGGGTCGGGCGTGACGAACCATTCACGGCTCTCCTCGTCCGTCCCTGCGACGATCCGCAGCAACTCACGCTTGGCGGCTCGCGCCCGACAACCGATGCACGTGCGGACAGGACCGTCCGTGCGCTTCGGGATGTCGAGTTGTGGAACCACCGGCCAACACTCTACCGGGGTCACGGCGCTTAACCGAACCGAGCACGTGTTCCGTGGCGACCGCGGATCACTCGGGAGGGGCGATCGGCGCCTCGTCCGACCGGATGTCGATGCGCCAACCGGTCATCCGGGCGGCCAGGCGGGCGTTCTGCCCCTCCTTGCCGATCGCGAGGGACAGCTGGAAGTCAGGGACCACGACGCGTGCCGAGCGGGTCGCCTCGTCGACCACTGTCACGCTCGAGACCCGGGCCGGGCTGAGGGCGTTGCCGACCAGCGTCGCCGGGTCGTCGGACCAGTCGATGATGTCGATCTTCTCGCCATGGAGCTCGTTCATGACCGCGCGCACCCGCTGGCCCATCGGTCCGATGCAGGAGCCCTTGGCGTTGACGCCGGGCACGTTGGACTTCACCGCGATCTTGGTGCGGTGCCCGGCCTCGCGGGCGATGCCACAGATCTCGACGGTGCCGTCGGCGATCTCGGGCACCTCGAGGGCGAAGAGCTTCTTCACCAGGCTGGGGTGCGTGCGCGACAGCATCACCTGAGGACCCCGCATGCCCTTGCGCACGCTGATCACGAGGCACTTGATGCGGGTGCCGTGGGAGTAGTCCTCGTCGGGGACACGCTCACCGGACGGCAGCAGCGCCTCGAGCTTGCCGAGGTCGACCATCACGTCGTCGGGGTTGCGGCCCTGCTGGATCAGCCCGGAGACGATGTCGCCCTCCTTGCCCACGAACTCCCCGAACTTGCGCTCGTCCTCCGCGTCGCGCAGCCGCTGCAGCATGATCTGCTTCGCGGTCGTGGCAGCGATCCGGCCGAATCCCTCGGGCGTGTCCTCGTACTCCGCGACGACGTTGCCCTCGTCGTCCTTCTCCTGCGCCATCACCGTGACGTGACCGGTCTTGCGGTCGAGGGAGACCCGGGCGTTCTCCTGGCCGTCGTGGGACTTGTGGTAGGCCGTGAGCAAGGCCTGCTCGATGGCCTCGACCAGCACCTCGAAGGAGATCTCCTTCTCACGCTCCAACATCCGCAGGATGCTCATGTCGATGTCCACTAGTCGGTCTCCTTCTTGAACTCGATCTGGATCTTGGCCCGCTTCACCTCGGCGTACTCGACGCGGAGCTCCTCGCCCTCGACGTCGAGCACTGCTCCGTCGTCGTCGGACGCCGTGATCCGGCCGGTCACCGGCTCACCCTCGCTGGGAGTGACCTTGACCAGCCGTCGGAGGTTGCGCCGCCAGTGGCGCGGCAGGGTGAGTGGTCGTTCGACCCCGGGTGAGGACACCTCGAGGGTGAAGGGCTGCTCGCCCATGATGTTCGTGTCGTCGAGCACACGGGAGACCTCTCGGGTGGCGTCGGCGATGTCGTCCATCGTCACGCCGCCGTCCTTGTCGATGGCGACGCGAAGGACGCGCCGCTTGCCGGCGCTGGAGAGGTCCACAGCTTCCAGGTCGAGCCCGAGGTCCCCGATCGGTCCCCTCAGCTCCTGAGTGAGACGATCCCTGGTGTCCGCCATCGGCATGGCCCCAGACCTCCCTGCTGCTGTGCTGTTGTGTGTGCTCACCCTAGCCCCAACCGCCACACGCCCCGACCATCCCGGCGCGGCCCCCGGCTCGCACCACGGGCACCGACCTACTATTCGTGCGTGGTCCACTCCCTGTCCAGACGGTCGCTGATGACCCTCGCCGTGGGAGGGATGGCAGGGATCGTCGGCTGCAGCGACCGCCGGCCGGTCGCCGACGCTGACCGGCCGCCGAAGTCCTCGGGCGACCTGGCCCCCGACGTCTCGGTGGCCACGAGCGCGCTGGCCGAGATCCGCGCGGTGCGCACCGCGGCCACCAGCACGCTCTCCCGCTTCCCGGCGTCCAGGGCGAGGCTGGCTCCGCTCGTGAAGATGCACCTGGCCCACGAGGCGTCCCTGGCCGACGCGGTGCCCGATCGGGCCGACACGTCCGCCACCCCCACGCCCTACGTCGTCCCACAGAAGTCCGACGCCGCCTTCCGGAAGCTGGCGGCGAGGGAGCAGGGACTCCACGACAGCCTGGGCGGCTTCGCCCTCGCCGCGCAGAGCGGTGACTTCGCCCGGCTGCTGGCGAGCATGGGGGCCGCTGTGAGCCAGCGGCTCGTGGAAGGCCTGACGTGACCCCGGTCGAGGCGTTGCAGAAGGCGCTGGCCGCCGAGCACGCAGCCGTGCACCTCTACGGCCTGCTCGGCGCCCAGTCGTCGAAGTCCCAGAACCCGGTGCTGTTCGCCCAGCTCACCAGTGCGTACGGCGAGCACCGCGCCGCCCGCGACCAGCTGACGGCCCTGGTCAGCGCCAAGGGGGAGGACCCGGTCGCCGCGGAGACGGACTACGCCGCGCCCGGCCCGACGTCGACCGCGACCCAGATCCAGTCCGTCGCACGGACGGTCGAGCGTCGCGTCACCCGCACCTACGGCGAGCTCGTGGCGCACACCTCCGAGAGCGACCGTGGCTGGGCCATCACCGCTCTCGACGCCAGCGCTGTGCGCGAGATCTCGTTCGGGGTGGCGCCCCGCGACTTCCCGGGTCTCGGCTGACCCACTCGGCCCGGTCGACGCCGGCAGCCCCACTAGGGTCGGGGTCATGAGTGAGTTCGACGCCGCCGAGTCGGCCGTCCAGGCAGCACTCGACGCAGGGGCCCGCTACGCGGACGCCCGGGTGATGCACCGCCGTACCGAGTCGATGTCTGCGCGCAACGGGGAGGTCGAGGCCCTGGACCAGGACGCCAGCTCCGGCATCGGCGTGCGCGCGCTCGTCGGGTCGGGCTGGGGCTTCTTCGCCGTGCCCGACCTCGGCAACCGCTCGGTGCGCGACGCCGGGGCCCGCGCCGCGGAGATCGCGGCCGCGAGCGCGCTGGTCAGCCGCGCCGACTCCACCCTGGTGCCGAGCGAGGCCGTCACCGGCTCGTGGGCCAGCGACTGCGAGGTGGACCCGTTCACCGTGTCCCTCTCCGAGAAGGGCGACCTGCTGGTGCGGGCGACGAACACGATGCGCGAGAACGGCGCGGACATCGCCGAGGGTCAGTACCAGGTCTGGGACACCGAGAAGTGGTTCGTCTCCAGCGAGGGTCACCGCATCGACCAGCACATCCGCGAGAGCGGCGCCGGGATCATGTCGACCGCGATCGGCGAGAGCGAGACGCAGCGACGGTCGTGGCCGGCCGCGCGCGGGCAGTACGGCACCCGCGGGTGGGAGTTCGTCGAGGGCCTCGAGCTCGAGGCGAACGCCGCCCGGGTCGGGGCCGAGTCGCGCGAGCTCCTCACCGCTCCCCTGTGCCCGTCCGGCGAGACCACGCTGATCCTCGGTGCCGAGCAGCTCGCGCTGCAGATCCACGAGTCCGTGGGGCACGCCATCGAGCTCGACCGCATCCTCGGCTGGGAGGCGGCGTACGCCGGGACCTCGTGGCTCGACCTCGCCCAGCTCGGGTCCCTGAAGTACGGCTCCGAGCTGATGAACATCACGATCGACCCGAGCATCCCCGGCGCTCTCGGCTCCTTCGGGTACGACGACGAGGGCACCCCTGCCACCAAGCGGGACGCCGTGCGCGAGGGGATCTGGGTCGGCGTGCTCGCCGGCCGCGACTCGGCCGCGGTGGCCGGTCTCGACTACGGCGGCAGTGTCCGCTCCGACGGGTGGGCACGGCTGCCGATGGTGCGGATGACCAACGTGGGCCTCGAGCCCGGACCACACAGCTTCGAGGAGATCATCGCGGAGACCGACGACGGGATCTACATGGAGACCAACCGTTCCTGGTCGATCGACGACCGCCGGCTGAACTTCCAGTTCGGCACCGAGGTCGGCTACGAGGTGAAGAACGGCCAGCTCGGGCGGCTGCTGCGCAACCCGACCTACACCGGCATCGGTCCGCAGTTCTGGTCCTCGATGGACATGCTCTCGAGCGACGTCGTCGCGTGGGGAACGCCGAACTGCGGCAAGGGCCAGCCGGGACAGACCGGCCACACGGGGCATCCCTCGGCGCCGGCGCGGTTCCGCAACGTGCGGGTGGGGGTGCGGGCATGAATCACCCCACGAGACCACTCGCTTCGCTCACGCTTCCGAGGGGACCCCGAAAATGAGCGAGTCCACGCTGGCCCGCAAGGCCGTCCAGCTCGCCGAGGCTGCTGCGCATGGCGCGGAGGTATCAGCCAAGGTCGACCGCCACCGTCTCTCCCTGACCCGGTTCGCCAACTCGGTCATCCACCAGAACGTCGCCCAGGACGGCACGACCGTGCGGCTCGTCGTACACCTCGAGGGGCGTACGGCGTCCGGCTCGGCCAGCGTCGTCTCGAACGAGGACCTGCGCGACCTGGTGGCGCGGGTGACCGGCGCCGTGCGCGCCGCACCGCTCGACCACACCTGGCCGGGACTCGGCGGAGCAGCCAGTGCCGGGCACACCGAGGTCGTCGATCCCGACACGGCTGCGGCCTCCCCGGCCGACCGGGCTCTGGTGGTGAAGGACTTCGTCGACGCCGCCGGAGGGCTGGAGACGGCTGGATACGTCCGCACCAACTTCTGGACCGGTGCGTTCGCGAGCTCGGCGGGACACTCGGTCGTCGGCAAGGCCGTCGAGTGCGGCCTCTCCGGGATCGCCCGACACGACGGCGCCGACGGCGTCGCCCGCTCGGCGCCCCTGCGCATCCGTGACCTCGACGGAGCGGCGCTGGGGGCCCGGGCCGCGGCCAAGGCGCGCGCCTGGAGCGAGCCGGTCGACCTGGCACCCGGGCGCTACGAGGTCGTCCTCGAGCCCACGGCCGTCGCGGACGTCCTCGGCAACCTGGCCTCGGCCGGCTTCAACGGCAGGGCCGTCAACGAGCGCACCTCGTTCGTCCGACCCGGCGAGGAGCAGTTCGACCCCTCGATCTCGATCATCGACGACCCGCTGGTCGTCGGTCTCGGCTACGACGACGAGGGCACCCCGAGGCGACGGCTCACGATGGTCAACGGCGGTCGCACGATGGCGGTGACCCACGACCGCCGGTCCGCGGCCGAGGGGGGAGCCACGAGCACGGGCCACGCCGAGGCCTTCGCGTTCGGGCCGGTCGCCCGACACCTCGGGCTGCTCCCCCGCGAACGAGGCGCTGTCGCCGCAGAGGTCGACGGTCCGGCCGCCGACTCGTCGGTCGCCGAGCTCGTCGCCGGCGTCGAACGCGGGATCCTGGTCTCGGACTTCTGGTACACCCGCATCCTCGACCCGCGCTCGTTGGCCATCACCGGGCTCACGCGCAACGGGGTGTGGCTGATCGAGGACGGCACGATCACCTCGCCGTTGAGCAACTTCCGGTTCACCCAGTCCTACGCTCAGGCCCTGGCCCCGGGCAACGTCCGCGCCGTGGGGCGTACGGCGGTCGCCGTCCCCGGCGACACCTACACGACCACGTCCCCGCGCTGGACCTGCCCGGCCCTCCACCTCGCGTCCTGGAACTTCACCGGGGGCGCAGCGGGCTGACCCCGTGCGTCATACGACCCGGTAGCCATGGGCGCCAGGTCGGATGACGTCCTGCGGGACGTCATCCCCTCTGGTCGTCGGGACAGCCACTTCGTATGACGTCCCGGCGCGCGTTGCCGCCGCCCCTGCCTCACAGCCGGTCGAGGATCCCCGGGATCTCGGCCAGCCCGTGGGCCACGGCGTCGGGCGATCCCTCCGAGTGGCCCATCTGCTCGACCGGGATGACGCTGTGCGGGACGTGGATCGCCCTGAGACCGGCGTTCTGAGCGCCCCAGATGTCGTCGTACAACCGGTCGCCGACGTAGACGCACCGGCCAGGGTCCACCGCGCCGACCGCCTCCATCGCAGCCGCGAAGGCCTGCGGGGACGGCTTGGTCCACGGGATCTCGCTGGTGTACACGTCACCGTCGAGGAGGTCGAGGACCCCGTCGCGCCGGAAGAAGTCCTCGTGCCAGTCCCGCGGCCAGATCGTGTTGGAGAGCACGCCGACCTTGAGCCCGCGCTCGCGCAGCGTGCGGAACAGCGGCACGACCTGCGGGTCGGTGCCGGTGTGCGGCTCCCAGAACTCGCGGTAGTGCCTCAGCAGCTCCGGGTCGTGCTCCAGCCCCGCCTCGGTGAACAGGTCGGCCACGGTCGAGCTCTGCTGGTGGTCACGGCTGCGGCCCCAGATCACCTGGTTGGCACCCCGCAGTGCCTCGACGTGCAGCTCCGGCCGATCCGAGGTCGCCACGACGGCCTTGGCGAGCGCCACGGCCTCGGCGTGGAAGTCGATGTCGTGCCACCGGGTGAGCGTGCCGCCCCAGTCGAAGATGACCGCGTCGATCTGCATGGGGCCAGACCCTATGACGTCCCCGCCGTGCGCGCTTTCCGGCGCGCTCGTAGGGTCACGGCATGGACATGGACTACCGCCCCCTCGGCCACTCCGGACTCATGGTCAGCGCCGTCGGCATCGGCTGCAACGCCTTCAGCCGCCGGGTCGACCAGGACGGCGTCGGCGAGATCCTCGATGCCGCCCAGGAGGTGGGGGTCACCCTGCTGGACACCGCCGACATCTACGGCGTCCGGCCCGGTGCGAGCGAGGAGCTCCTCGGTCACGCGCTCAAGGGTCGCCGCGACGAGTTCGTCGTGGCCACCAAGTTCGGCATGGACATGCAGGGGGCCAACGGCGCCGACCACGGCGTACGCGGGTCGAGGCGCTACGTCCGCCGGGCGGTGGAGGCCAGCCTGCGCCGGCTGCAGACCGACCACATCGACCTCTACCAGCTGCACGCGCCCGACGACGTCACTCCGGTCGAGGAGACGCTGGCCGCGCTGAGCGAGCTGGTCCACGAGGGCAAGGTCGGCTACCTGGGATGCTCCAACTTCGCGGGGTGGCAGGTCGCGGACGCCGACTGGACCGCGCGCACCGGCGGCCACGAGCGCTTCGTCTCCGTGCAGAACCGCTACTCCCTCCTCGACCGTGAGCTCGAGGACGAGGTCGGCCCCGCCGCCGAGCAGTTCGGCCTCGGTGTGCTGCCGTTCTTCCCGCTCGAGTACGGCCTGCTCACCGGCAAGTACAAGCGCGGCCAGGAGGCACCCGAGGGTTCCCGCGCCGCCCTGGACCCCAGCCGCTCGGCCTGGCTGGCCGGCGCCGACTGGGACCGCATCGAGGCTCTCGAGGAGTACGCCACGGATCGCGACCTCTCCGTCCTCGACGTCGCGATCGCTGGTCTGGCCGCCCAGCCGGCTGTCTCGTCGGTCATCTCCGGCGCCACCCGCGCGGAGCAGGTGCGCACCAACGCCGCCGCGCTGCGGTGGGACCCCTCCGAGGCAGACCTCGCCGAGCTGAACAGGGTCTCCGGCGGCTGACTCCCGTCGAGAGAGTCAGTCGATGGGCCGTGGAGGCCACCTGCCGAGCTGCGGCGGGTCGCCGAGAGGTGCCTAGGAACGCACCACTGAGACCAGGTGGTCGACGGCCTCGCCCACCGGAACCTCGGTGCGCTCCCCCGACCGACGGTCCTTGACCTCCACGTTGCCGTCAGCGAGCCCGCGGCCCACGGTCACGATGGTCGGCACACCGATCAGCTCGGCGTCCTTGAACTTCACGCCCGGGCTGACCTTGGGCCGGTCGTCGTAGAGGACCTCGACGCCGTGCGCCTCCAGGTCGGAGGCCAGCTGCGCGGCCGCCTCGAAGATCGTGACGTCCTTGCCGGTGGCGACGATGTGGACGTCGGCCGGGGCCACCGCGCGCGGCCAGACCAGGCCGAGCTCGTCGTGGTTGCCCTCGGCGATCACCGGCACGGCGCGCGAGACGCCGATGCCGTAGGAGCCCATCGTGACCGTCACCAGCTTGCCGTTCTCGTCGAGCACCTTCAGGCCCAGCGCCTCGGCGTACTTGCGACCCAGCTGGAAGATGTGGCCCATCTCGATGCCGCGCGCGGTCTCGAGGGTCCCCGACTCGCAGTTGGGGCACGGGTCACCGTTGCGCACCTCGGCCGCCTCGATGGTGCCGTCGCCGGTGAAGTCGCGGCCGGCGACCAGGTCGAGCACGTGGCTGCCCGGGACGTCGGCCCCCGTCACCCAGCGGGTCCCCTCGACGATGCGGGGATCGAGGACGTAGCGGATGCCGCTCGAGGAGCTCGTGCCCAGCGAGGCCGGGCCGATGTAGCCCTTGACGAGGGACGGGTGGCGGGCGAACTCCGCCTCGTCCATCGCCTCGATCTCGGTCGGCTCCATCATTCCCTCGAGCCGCTTCTGGTCGACCTCACGATCGCCGGGAAGGCCGATGGCCAACGGCTCGCGGGTGCCGTCGGCGTGCTTGAGCACGACGAGCACGTTCTTGAGGGTGTCGCCCGCCGCCCAGGGCCGGTCGTCGCGGGGGTACGCCGCGTTGAGGTGGTCCACCAGCGTGGCGATGGTGGGTGTCTCGGGGGTCTGCTCCGCGTGGGCGGGCGGTGCGTCGTCGTAGGGCACCGGGGCGGGTGCCCGCACCTGCACCGCCTCGACGTTCGCGGCGTAGTCGCAGCTCGTGCAGCGGACGTAGGTGTCCTCCCCGACAGGGCTGCTGGCGAGGAACTCCTCCGACTTCGAGCCACCCATCGCGCCACTGGTCGCCTTGACGATCACGTAGTCGAAGCCGAACCGGTCGAAGGTCTTGATGTAGGCGTCACGGTGCGCGGCGTACGACGCGTCCAGGCCGGCGTCGTCGATGTCGAAGGAGTAGGAGTCCTTCATCACGAACTCGCGGCCTCGGATGAGCCCGGCGCGGGGCCGTGCCTCGTCGCGGTACTTCGTCTGGATCTGGTAGAGCCAGACCGGCAGGTCCTTGTAGGAGGAGTAGAGGTCCTTCACCACCAGGGTGAACATCTCCTCGTGCGTCGGGCCGAGCAGGTAGTCGTTGCCCTTGCGGTCCTTGAGCCGGAAGATGCCGTCGCCGTAGTCGGTCCAGCGACCGGTCGCCTCGTAGGGCTCACGGGGCAGCAGGGCCGGGAACTGCAGCTCCTGCGCGCCGATGGCGTCCATCTCCTCGCGGACGATCTGCTCGACCTTCTTGTAGACCCGCAGGCCCAGCGGCAGCCACGAGTAGATGCCGGGAGCAGCGCGCCTGATGTAGCCGGCTCGCACCAGCAGCCGGTGGCTGGGGACCTCGGCGTCGACCGGGTCCTCTCGGAGCGTGCGGACGAAGAGCTTCGACATACGGAGGATCACCGCGCAAGGCTAGCCGGGCCGGGCGTTCAGGGACGAAGTGGATTCGAGCGCACTTCCTCTAGGGTGGCGTCGTGGCCCTGTCTCCGCTGCGCTTGGACGACGCGCTCGTCGAGCGCGCACGCTCCCTCTTCGCCCACGGGCGCGCGGTGCTGGGCATCTGTGGGGCCCCCGGAGCCGGGAAGTCGACGCTGGCCGCGGCGCTGGTGGACCGGCTCGGCGAGCACGCGGTCGTCCTGCCCATGGACGGTTTCCACCTGCACGACGACGAGCTGGCCCTGCTCGGTCGAAGCCAGCGCAAGGGCGCACCCGACACCTTCGACGTCGCCGGCTACACCGCCCTGCTGGCTCGGGTCCGCGCCGAGACGGAGCTGACCGTCTATGCCCCCGAGTTCGACCGCGACCGCGAGCTGTCGGTGGCCGGGTCCGTCGCCGTCCGGCCCGAGCACCGCCTCGTCGTCACCGAGGGCAACTACCTCCTCCACGAGGGCGACGGGTGGTCCGGCGTACGCCCCCTGCTCGACGAGGTGTGGTTCGCCGAGCAGGACGAGGCGACGCGCGTGGCGCGCCTGGTCGAGCGGCACGTGGCCCACGGCAAGCCGCCCGAGCTCGCCCGCGACTGGACGATGTCCTCGGACCAGCGCAACGCCGATCTCGTGAACAGCACTCGGGGCCGGGCCGACCTCCTCGTGCACGTCGACTGACGGGCTTCGGAACCGCCTGAGGGTCCTCAGAACATCAGGGTGGCGAAGGTCCCGACCTGCTCGAAGCCCGCCCGCGTGTACGCCGCCCGCGCCGGCGTGTTGTGCGCGTTCACGTAGAGCGAGACCGCCGGCGCGATCTCGCGCAGGCAGATGTCGACGACGGTCGCCATGCCGGCGGCGGCGAGGTTCTCACCGCGCCGGTCGGGACGGACGTAGACCCCCTGGATCTGGCAGGCGCTCGGTGTGGCGCAGGCGACCTCGGCCTTGAACACCACCTGCCCGTCCTCGATCCGGGAGAACGACCACCCACGCCCGATGAGCTGGTTCACCCGTGCTCGGTAGAGGTCCTTGCCGCCGTCGCTCTCCGGGGAGAGACCCACCTCCTCGGTGTACATCGCCACGCAGGCCGGATAGAGGACATCCCCCTCCTGCTTGGTCGTACGCCGCACCAACGGGTCGCCCTCCACGGTGGAGGGTGACCTGGTCACCATGTGCGGCTGGTCCCAGCGGAAGTCGCGAGGCCGCGGCCAGTGGTCCTCCAGGCCGGCCCAGAGCCGCTCCACCGAGTCGTGCGGACCCACGATGGTCGAGCTCCGCGGACCACCGCGCACCGCCCTCTCCACGAAGGCCGCACAGGCAGCGTCCGTGGCGTTCACCGGCACCAGGTTGGCGCCCACGTGGCACATCGAGACGAGCCGGTCGTGCTCGAAGTAGCCCCACATCTCACCCCCGAGCCAGCGGGTGTCCAGCTGGGTGATCCGGGTGCGGTAGTCGGCGAAGACGTTGGTGACGGGGTCGGAGGCGACGAGGGCGAGCGCTTCCTGGACGTCGTTGGGGCCCAGCACGCGAACACTCTGGCTGGTCCTGACCACGCCCGGAGCCTACGACACGAGACATGGGACCGTTCCTCCCTTGGCCGGCAGACTCCAGGTCTACGGTGCATCCATGCTCCGTCCCCGGCCCCCTGCCCGTGTCGTCGTGCTCCCGGCCCTGCTGCTGGTGGGTCTCCTGGCTGCCCTCGCCGGCTGCGGCAGCTCCAGTGACGAGGGCAGCAGCGCGGAGCCCAGCAAGGCCGCTGTCGCCTGCCGCAGCCAGTGGAAGGGCCTCGGCGAGGACGTCGACGGGCGCGAGTCGGGGACCAACCCGTCCGCCCTGGCCTCGCGCTGGAACAACATCGCGGCCTCGGTCGACCACTACGCCACCGCGGCGTCGGCCGAGGACTGCGGCCAGACGCTGGACCGGCAGCGGGAGTCCATCGTGGCGCTCACGGCCTTCGCGCCGAAGCTCGAGCCCTACGACATGCAGCTGCGGCTGGAGCAGGTGCAGGCGGACGCGCGGCGCTACGCCTCCGGCCCGCAGCCGGCCCCGCGTGCCCCCACCCCGGCCGCTGTCGGCCGGGCCCTGAAGACCCTCGCCGAGCAGGCCCCGGCTGCCACCGAGCAGCAGGGACCCGGTTGGGAGCAGGCAGCGGTCGTCGACCTCGCGGACGCGGCAGCGGTGAGGAAGACGCTCAAGGACCTGGCCTTCCTCTCCAGCGAGAGCGAGGCCTACCGGGCGTGCACCCCGGCCCTGCTGGTGATCACCAGGGCGATGGCGACGACCGCGGACTGAGGCCTCAGGAGACGGTCACCGCAGCCGCTGAGCCCTCCTCGGCCTCCATGCCCTCCGCGAGGCGCATGGCCTCCTCGATCAGCGTCTCGACGATCATCGACTCGGGCACGGTCTTGATGACCTCGCCCTTGACGAAGATCTGACCCTTGCCGTTGCCCGAGGCGACGCCGAGGTCGGCCTCACGGGCCTCGCCGGGGCCGTTCACGACACAGCCCATGACGGCGACACGCAACGGAACCTCGAGGCCGTCGAGACCGGCGGTGACCTGCTCGGCGAGCGTGTAGACGTCCACCTGGGCGCGGCCGCACGAAGGACAGGAGACGATCTCGAGCTTGCGCGGACGCAGGTTCAGGGACTGCAGGATCTGGATGCCGACCTTGACCTCCTCGACCGGAGGGGCGGACAGCGAGACGCGGATGGTGTCGCCGATGCCCTGGCTCAGCAGGGCACCGAAGGCGGTGGCCGACTTGATCGTGCCCTGGAAGGCGGGGCCGGCCTCGGTGACGCCGAGGTGCAGCGGCCAGTCACCAGCCTCGGCCAGCAGCTCGTAGGCGCGCACCATCACGACGGGGTCGTTGTGCTTGACCGAGATCTTGAAGTCGTGGAAGTCGTGCTCCTCGAACAGCGAGGCCTCCCACATCGCGGACTCGACGAGGGCCTCCGGCGTGGCCTTGCCGTACTTCTCCATCTGCCGCTTGTCGAGCGAGCCGGCGTTGACGCCGATCCGGATCGAGGTGCCGTGGTCCTTGGCGGCCGCGGCGATCTCCTTGATCTGGTCGTCGAACCTCTTGATGTTGCCCGGGTTCACGCGTACGGCGGCACAGCCTGCCTCGATCGCGGCGAAGACGTACTTCGGCTGGAAGTGGATGTCGGCGATCACCGGGATCTGGGACTTGGTGGCGATCGCGGGCAGCGCCTCGGCGTCGTCGGCCGACGGGCACGCGACGCGCACGATGTCGCACCCGGAGGCCGTGAGCTCGGCGATCTGCTGCAGCGTGGCGTTGATGTCCGAGGTCAGTGTGGTGGTCATCGACTGCACCGAGATCGGGCTCTCGCTGCCGACGCCGACCTTGCCCACCTGGATCTGACGGGTCTTGCGCCGGGGGGCGAGCACCGGCGGCGGCGCCTCGGGCATGCCGAGGGATACAGAGGTCATGACGTCGATTCTAGGTCGGAGGCAGAACAGGGGTTCGTCGGGCGGCAGATCAGCTGAGCGAGACCGGAGCCACGATGTCGGCGTAGATCAGCACGACACTCATCAACAAGATGACACCTGCCATCACGTAGGTGACCGGCAGCAGCTTGGCGGCGTCCACCACACCCGGATCGGGCTTGCCACGCAGCCTGGCCAGCCCGCGACGGGCCGCCTCGTAGAGCGTGGTCGCGATGCCGCCACCGTCGAACGGCGGCAGCGGGACGAGGTTGATCAGGCCGAGGAACAGGTTCAGGCCGGCCAGCAGCGCGATCAACGAGAAGAACCGGTCCGAGACCGAGATCTGGTTGGCCGAGGCCATCTCTCCCGCGACGCGACCCGCGCCGACGACGCTCATCGGGCCGTTGGGGTCGCGCTTCTCGAGCCCCACCGAGGCGCGGGCCACGTGGTAGAGCTTCACCGGCATCGAGCCGATCACCTTGAGGGTCTGCCAGGTGCCGTCGGCCATCGTGGTCACCACGAAGCCGATCCCCTGGCGCTCGAGCCGGGTCGTGGGCACCACGCCGAGGAACCCGCGCTTGGTGATCCGCTCGGGGTCGTTGAGGTCGCGGACCGGGGAGACGACGGTGCTGGGGCTCAGCGTGACCCGCTTGCCGTCCCGCTCCACCACCACGGTGGCCACCTCGTCACCGTTGCCGCGGATCTCCTGCTGCACCTGGCTCCAGCTGGTCACCGGTGCCCCGTTGAAGGACACGATGCGGTCGCCGGGAAGGAAGCCCGCCGACTTCGCCGGGGCGACCGGGTCGGAGGCCCGGCACTCCCGGGTCGGCTTGTCGGCGTTCTCCTTGGTCACGGCGATGACGCACTGGGAGACGGCGTCGACGGTCGTGGTCGCCTTGGCGATGCCGTGCCCCATGAAGACGAAGGCGAACAGCAGGAAGGCGATGACGATGTTGATCGCGACGCCGGAGCCCATGATGATGACCCGCTGCCACCAGGGCTTGTTGTAGAACAGACGCCCGTGGTCGTGGGGGTCGACCAGCTCGTACTCCGCCGATCGGGCGTCGTCCATCAGCTGGGCGAACATCCCGGTCTTGGTGTTCCGCACCCTGTCGGGGTCCTGGTCGGCGGCCGGGGGCAGCATCCCGACGAGCTTGCAGTAGCCGCCCAGCGGGATCGCCTTGAGGCCGTACTCCGTCTCACCCTTCTGCCGTGACCACAGGGTGCGGCCGAAGCCGACGAAGAACTGGGTGACCTTGACGTTGAAGAGCTTGCCGGGGACGAGGTGCCCGGCCTCGTGGAGGCCGATGGAGGCGGCCACACCCACGGCGAAGACAAGCACGCCGAGCGTGTAGGTCAGCACGGTCATCTGGGGGGATCCTTCAGGTGGTCAAGGGTCTGCGTGCGCGCCCAGGCGTCAGCGGCCAGCACGTCGTCGACGGTGAGATCTCGCCCAGAGCCTACGTCGTGGCTGTTGACGCGGTGCCGTTCCAGGAGATCCGCGATGGTGTCGACGATGTCGACGAAGGCCATCCGGCCGGTGCGGAACGCCTCGACGCAGACTTCGTTGGCGGCGTTGTAGACCGCCGGGGCCGTGCCACCGCGCTCCCCCGCCAGCCGCGCCAGGCGTACGGCGGGGAAGGCCTCGTCGTCGAGCGGGAAGAACTCCCACGTCTGGGGACGCGACCAGTCGACCGGCGGCGCGGTGTCGGCGAGGCGGTCTGGCCAGGCCAGGCCGAGCGCGATCGGGATCAGCATCGTGGGCGGACTGGCCTGGGCGAGCGTGGAGCCATCGGTGAACTCGACCATCGAGTGCACGACGCTGGTGGGGTGCACGACCACCTCGATGCGGTCGAACGGGATGTCGAAGAGCAGGTGCGCCTCGATCACCTCGAGCCCCTTGTTCACCAGCGTCGCCGAGTTGATGGTCACGACGGGGCCCATGTCCCAGGTGGGGTGGTCGAGCGCCTCCTCGGGCGTGACCTCGGCCAGCTGCTCGCGGGTCCGGCCACGGAAGGGCCCCCCGCTCGCGGTCAGCACGAGGCGGCGTACCTCCTCGGCGCGGCCGCCGCGCAGGCACTGGGCCAGCGCACTGTGCTCGCTGTCCACGGGAACGATCTGGCCGGGGCCCGCCAACGCGGTCACCACCGGCCCCCCGATGATGAGCGACTCCTTGTTGGCCAGGGCCAGCGTGTTCCCGGACTGCAGCGCCGCCACCGTCGGACGCAGCCCGACGGCGCCCGTGATGCCGTTGAGCACCACGTCGCAGGGCATCGCGGCGGCCTGGGTGGAGGCGTCCTCCCCCAGCCCGGAGTACGCCGGAGCGAACTCGGCGACCTGCTGCTCGAACAGCTGCTGCTGGGACCCACCCGCAGTCAGGCCCACCACCCGGAACCGGTCGGGGTTCGCCCGCACCACGTCGAGGGCCTGGGTGCCGATGGACCCGGTCGACCCGAGGATGACGATGTCGCGACGCTCACTCACCGGCCCAGTGTCTCAGGGCAGGGGTGAGCTCAGACCTGGAGCAGCCGCCGGAGCCCGGCGGCGGTGTACGGCGCCGGTGAGCCGGCGAGCACGTCGATCTCCTCGGCCACGCTCCGCTCCGGGGAGTACGCCGCCCCGGGGTCCAGCACCGCACAGGCGGCCGGGTCGGTCCGGCCGGCCCGGATCATCGCGACCCACTCCAGGTCGGGCTCCAGGACCCCGTCACCGTGCACGATGCGGTGGCGCCCGGTGGCAGGGAGGGCCGAGCCGGCCGACACGATGACGACCGCCGTCTCCGGGCGGTCGATCGTGGTGAGCACTCCCCCGACGCGCGCCACCGCGAGCGCGGCGACCACCGCCTCGAGGTCGGTGTCGAGGCCGACGACCACCGGGTCGGCCGGCTTGACGCCGAGCGCGATCAGCACCCCACCGAGCGCGGCGACCTCCTCGAGCAGACGCGCGTGCGTCATCGTGCCCACCACCGGCTCCTCGGCGCGGCCGGCGATCACGACCGCGTCGAGCAGGGCGTAGCTGACGTTGGGGGTCATGCCCGCAGGCTAGCCACCCCCTGGCGAGCGAGGCCGCGGGGTGGTGCAGGGCATGATCGGCCCATGATCGAGATCGAGTCACTGGGAGAGCTCGAACGAGCGGCCGACCGAGCGCGAGCGGCGAACGGCTCGATGCGCGGCTGGGAGGTCCAGGGGCTCGACCTCACCGCCCACGAGGACGTGCTGCGAGGACTCGATCCCCACGGCGCCCTGTTCCTCGGCTGCACCATCCCGGAGGCCACCGCCGACCGTCTCCGTGAGGGGGGCGCCCTGCTGTTCCCCACCGTTCCCGACGTCCCGTTCGAGCCCTGGCGGGCGACGCTCTACACCCCGTCCGAGCTCTACGCCGGCCTCGAGTCGGGCTATGACCACACGCCCGACGCCCGCATCTACGCCTGGTCACGGCGTACGACGCCGCACGGCTCGCTCAAGAACCTGCTCGCCAAGGCCCTGCACGACAACTCGATCGACGACGCGCTCGAGGAGCTCACCCGCAGGCGCCGCATCGTCGGCCTGATGGGTGGCCACACCCTGACCCGCGACGACCCGGTCTACGCCGAGACGGCGCACCTGGCCCGCGACCTGGCCGGCACGGGACTGACCGTGGCCACCGGTGGCGGGCCCGGGGCGATGGAGGCGGCCAACCTCGGTGCCCGGCTGGCCGACCACCCGGCCGGCACGCTCGACGACGTCCTCGCCGGCATCGCCGCGGTGCCGGACTTCCGGCACGACGTGACGGCCTGGGCGCGCACCGCGATCGAGAGCACCCGCGACCTGACCGACTCGGGGCGCTCTCTCGGCATCCCGACCTGGCACTACGGTCACGAGCCGCCCAACGCCTTCGGCTCCGTGGTGGCGAAGTACTTCCGCAACGCCATCCGTGAGGACGTCCTGCTCGAGGTGTGCCGCGCCGGGATCGTGTTCCTCCCGGGCGCGGCCGGCACCGTCCAGGAGATCTTCCAGGCGGCCTGCACCAACTACTACGCGTCGGCCGAGCAGGCGGTGCCGATGGTGTTCGTCGGCCGGGACTACTGGACCAGGACCCTGCCCGCGTGGCCGCTGGTCAGCGCCCTGGCGAACGGCCGCCCCTTCGAGCCGCGCGCCCACCTCGTCGACGACACGAGTCAGCTGTCGTCGCTGCTGTCCGAGGAGCTGTCGGGGGAGCTGTCGGGGGCCCGGCCCAGCGCCCACGGCTCCAGCTTGCGATAGCCCTTGACCGACGTACGCCGCACCCGGCGCAGCTTGAAGTCATCAGCGGAGGCGAGCTCCTCGGCCAGTGCACGGTCGACCAGCACCCGTCCGGGACGTGCGGTCGACGTCAGCCGGGAGGCCACGTTGACGACCGGCCCGAGGACGTCGCCGAGTCGTGCGAGCGCCGGTCCCCACGCCAGTCCGACCCGGATCTCTGGGTAGCGGTCGTCACGGTCCGACTCCTCGGTCAGCTCGAGCCCGATGCTGGCGATGGCTCCGGGGTCGTCGGCCACGAAGAGCAGCTCGTCGCCGATGGTCTTGATGATGCGACCGCCACGCTCGGAGATGATCGCCAGCGAGCGCTCCTCGAAGTGGTCGACCATCCGGCCGATCTCGCCGCGGGTCAGCGACCGGCTCTGACGGGTGTAGTTGACGATGTCGGCGAACCCGACCCCCATCGTGGTGCCGTCCTCCCCCTCGACCTCCTGGTCGGCGTCGCCCTCCTGCGGGGTGGCCAGCAGGAGGCGGGAGGCGGCCGCGAGGGTGTGGCGACGCCAGACGTAGTTCTGGAGGGACTCGACCGCCGGGGTGACCTCCTGCATCACCGCCCGCAGCTCGTCGATGTCCATCCGGTCGATGTCGACGACCTTGGCCAGCAGTCCCATCTGCCACTCGGCGAGCCGGGCGAAGCTGCGCCCCAGGGTGCGCACCAGCGCCGACTCGTCCTCGGGGTCGATCAGGCCCAGCTCGAGCAGGCGCTGCGTCAGCCGGAGCGCCTCCAGGTCCGCCTCGGTGAACGCCGGCACGTCGGCCCCGACGGCACTGAACCCGAGGGATCGCCAGCGGAGCCTGGCCTCCTCGAAGGTGATGCCCACCGCATCGGCGAGCTGGTTCCCGCTGAGAGCGGGCTCCTCACCGAGCAGGAACACCTCCAGCAGGTCGACCAGCTCCCGGCGGTCGCGGCGCTCTGCCACCAGTCAGCTCCTGGGCTGGCCCAGCCGGTCAGAGGTGGTGCCGCGCAGCGCCTCGCCGAACGCGGGGACCTCGTCGAGCAGCTCGGTCAGCGACTCCTTGGTGAAGTGGATGACCTCGACCGGGGTCATGCTCACCACGCTGGCGGAACGCAGCCTGTGCCCGACGATCGCCATCTCGCCGATGACGTCTCCGGGACCGAGACGGGCGATCTCCTGCTTGCCCTTCCGGACGGCGACCTCCCCGTCGATGATCAGGTAGGCCTTGTCACCGGGGGTCTTCTCCCAGATCAGCGACCAGTTCGCCGGCAGGCGCACGTGACGGCCCTTGCTGATCACCGTCTTGAGGTCCTTGTCGCTCAGGCCCTCGAGCCGGTTGAGCTGCTTGAGCGTCTCCGGCTGCGGCTCTTCGGCCATCTCTGAACTCCTCGTAGGGGGACGGTTGGTGCTGAGCATCCTCCCGGCACTACTGGGTGGTGTCCACCGGAACGCGGGGTTCCGGGACGTGACCCGGCACACTCCCCGCCGGAGTGCTCAGTCCTCGGACACCTGGTCCCGGAAGGTGTCGCGCTTGGTGTGCAGCGTGAAGATCCGCTCCGCGAGCACGTCGGGGTCCTTCTCCTCGTCGCCCGCGACGATGCGGCCGCCGATGATGAGCTGGCCGACGTAGATGCCCTCCTCACCGAGGACCTCGTGCAGCAGCTCGGCGTAAGCCGCCTGGCCGGCGAAGGCGATGGAGGTCCCGGTGACGTTGCGGCCGGGCTTCACCGCGGAGCCGCCGTTGATGAAGATGATGCTGGGGTTCGAGCCCTCGGGCAGGAAGCGCATCCCCGGCACGACCTGGTGCACGGCCGCGACCGGGCCGTAGATCGAGAACTCGATCGGGCCCTTGAGGTCGTCGGGGGTGGTCTCCAGGACCGGCCGCATGAAGTCCTTCTGCGGGAGTGGGCTGTACTGCAGCACCTCGATCGGGCCGAGCTTCTCCGTCGCCTGCTCGAGGGCGGCGGCGATGCTCTGGGGGTCGCGGACGTCCGCGACGAAGCCCTTCGCCTGCACGCCGTCCTGCTCGAGCTCGGCCGCGAGGGCGTCGAGACGTCCCTGGTGGCGCGAGATGAGCGCGACGGCGAACCCTTCCCTGCCGAACCGACGTGCCACGGCAGCGCCGAGGCCCTTACCTGCTCCGATGATCGCAATGGTTGTCATGCCCATTGCAACGAGGCGAGGCAGTCAGTATTCCGAGAGTGAAACGGGTCTCAGACCTGGACGGCAGCGAGCTGGCCGCAGGCCCCGTCGATGTCGCTGCCGCGGGTGTCGCGCACGGTCGTGGAGATGCCCTTCGCCTCGAGCCGGCGGACGAACTCACGCTCGTCCTTCGGGTCGCTGGCGGTCCACTTCGACCCCGGTGTCGGGTTGAGCGGGATCAGGTTCACGTGCACCCACCCCCAGTCGCCGTAGCCGTTGAGGACGTCGCCGAGCAGGTCCGCACGCCAGGCCTGGTCGTTGATGCCGCGCATCATGGCGTACTCGATCGAGACGCGACGCTTGGTGACCTTGGCGTAGTTCCAGGCCGCCTCGACGGTCTCGGCGACCTTCCACCGGGTGTTGATGGGCACCAGCTCGTCGCGCAGCTCGTCGTCGGGGGCGTGCAGGCTCAGCGCGAGGGTCACCGGGATGCCCTCGGCCGCCAGCTGGTTGATGCGGGGCACGAGGCCGACCGTGCTGACGGTGATGCCGCGGGCGGACATGCCGAGACCGTCGGGAGCCGGATCGGTGAGGCGGCGTACGGCTCCGATGACGGCCTTGTAGTTGGCCATCGGTTCGCCCATGCCCATGAAGACCACGTTGGAGATGCGTCCCGGACCTCCGGCGACCTCGTCACGGTCGAGGGCGCGGGCACCGGCCACGACCTGCTCGACGATCTCGCCCGTGGACATGTTGCGCTGCAGGCCACCCTGCCCGGTCGCGCAGAACGGGCAGGCCATGCCGCAGCCGGCCTGGCTGGAGACGCAGATCGTCGTACGACCCGGGTAGCGCATCAGCACCGACTCGACCAGGGAGCCGTCGAACAGCTTCCACAGGGTCTTGAGGGTGGTGCCCTTGTCGGCTTCCTGCACCTTCAGCGGGGTCATCAGGTGGGGCAGCAGGCTCTCCACCAGCTCGGCGCGCTGGCCGGCCGGGAGATCGGTCATCTGCTCGGGGTCGTCGACCAGCCGGGCGAAGTAGTGGGCAGAGAGCTGACGGGCCCGGAAGCCGGGTAGGCCGAGCTCCTCGAGGTGGGCCTTGCGCTCGGCCGGCGTCATGTCGGCGAGGTGGCGTGGCGGCTTCGGTTTGGGCCCTCGGGGTCCCTTGGGCTCCTCGAAGACGAGGGGAAGGGTCTTGATCGATTCAGTCACAACCCCCCCATCCTCCCACCTGTGGGGGCGTCCTCCGAATTGGCGCGCATGGGCACCGGTTCCGTGACCGCGTCCCCTCGCGGCAGGACACGGCAGGATGTGGCCATGGCGTCCTGGGTGCTCCATGTGGACATGGACCAGTTCATCGCGGCGGTGGAGGTCCTCCGCCGCCCCGAGCTGGCTGGTCTGCCCGTGATCGTCGGCGGACGCGGTGACCCCACCGAGCGTGCGGTCGTCTCCACCGCCTCCTACGAGGCGCGGGAGTTCGGCGTGCGCTCGGGGATGCCGCTGAAGATCGCGGTGCGCCGATGCCCGCAGGCAGTGCTGCTGCCGGTCGACGGCTCCGGCGTACGACGCCGCCTCGGTGGTGGTCATGGACACTCTTCGAGCCGTGCCGGGTGCCGTGGTCGAGGTGCTCGGCTGGGACGAGGCGTTCGTGGGCGTCGAGACCGCGGACCCGGAGCAGGTGGCCCGCTCGGCGATGGAGGCGGTGCTCGCCGCGACCGGGCTGCACTGCTCGGTGGGGATCGGGGACACCAAGGTGCGCGCGAAGATCGCCACCGAGCTCGGCAAGCCACGCGGCACCTTCCGGCTCACCCGGGACAACTGGTTCGAGGTGATGGGTGAGCGGCCCACCAAGGACCTGTGGGGCGTTGGCAGCCGCATCTCCCAGCGCCTCGCCACCCTGGGTGTCATCACCGTGCGCGACCTCGCGGAGGCGCCCGAGGATGACCTGGTGGCGGAGTTCGGTCCCAACACCGGGCCACACTTCGGGCGCCTGGGGCGAGGGGTGAGCAGCAACGTCGTGGACGACAGCCCGTGGATCGCGCGCGCCCACGGGCGGGAGACGACCTACCAGGAGAACCTGACCGGCCCGGACGAGGTCTCGACGGCCCTGCGTGAGCTGGCCGACCACGTGGTCCAGGACATCTCGGCCGAGGGGAGGGCGGCCATGCGGGTGCACCTCAAGGTGCGCTTCGCGCCGTTCTTCACCGTCAACCGGAGCCGCAAGCTCGCCGAGCCCACCTTCGACCCCGCCGTCCTCGCCGAGACCGCGGTGGAGCTCCTGCGCAGGCTCGAGGACGACCGTCCGATCCGGCTCCTGGGCCTGCGCGCGGAGATGGTCCCACCAGAGGGTGGCTACGAGCCGCCGCGTACGCACGGGCGGCGCGGCAACCCCTAGAACACGAGGTAGTGCAGCAGCAGCCAGATCGGCGGTGCCGTCGCGAGCAGCGAGTCGAGCCGGTCCATCAGGCCACCGTGGCCGGGAATGATCTGGCTCATGTCCTTGATGCCGAGGTCACGCTTCATCACCGACTCGCACAGATCCCCCAGCGTGGCCATCACGACCGTGACGAGGCCGAGGACGACACCGACCCACCAGTCCCCGTCCAGCAGGAAGACCACGAGCAGGTAGCCGGTCACGATGCACCCCAGGGCCGAGCCGGCGAAGCCCTCCCACGACTTCTTCGGCGAGATCACCGGAGCCATCGGGTGCTTGCCGAACAGCACGCCGGCGGCGTACCCACCGATGTCGGAGGCGATGGTGACGATGACGAAGGTGAGGATCGCCTTGACGCCCTCGTCCTCGGCGAGCAGCAGCGCCACGAACGAGCCCAGGAACGGGATGTAGATCAGTGTGAAGACCGAGGCCGTCGCGTTCTGGACGTAGCCGTCGACTCCGCGGCGCAGCAGCCAGAGCATCGTCGCCAGGGCGGAGACCGCAGTGGCCGTGACCAGCGCCGGGGCACCGAACATGAAGGCGACCGCCACCATGACCACACCGCCGACCATCAACGGCTCCTGCGGGATGTCGATCCCGCGAGTCTTCAGGCCCTGGTGCATCTCCCAGATCGCCACCACGACGGCCGTGCCCACGATGAACATGAACGCAGGCGACCAGAAGGCGAGCGACACCACGATCGCCAACGCCAGGACCAGCCCCGAGGCGATGGCCTGGGGCAGGTCACGCCCGGCGCGGCTGGCCTTCTTGCCCGGTGGCTCGTCCGGCTGGTGCGCTGGAGCCGCTGAGGTCTCGGTCATGGAGCCCCTCAGACCTCGATCAGTTCTGATTCCTTGTGCTTGAGCATCTCGTCGATCTGGTCGGTGTGGCGCTTGGTGGAGGCGTCGAGCTTCTTCTCCGCTCCGGTGACGTCGTCCTTGCCGACCTCGCCGTCCTTCTCGAGCTTCTCCAGGGCCTGCTTGGCGTTGCGCCGGATGTTGCGCACCGAGATGCGGCCGTCCTCGGCCTTGGTCTTGGCGACCTTGATGTAGTCCTTGCGGCGCTCCTCGGTCAGCTCCGGGAACACGCAGCGGATGAGCTTGCCGTCGTTGGACGGGTTCACGCCGAGGTCGGAGTCACGGATCGCCCTCTCGATGGCGGCCATGGCCCCCACGTCGTAGGGCTGGACGAGGATGATCCGGGCCTCGGGGGCGGTGAAGCCCGCGAGCTGCTGGATCGGGGTCGGGGTGCCGTAGTAGTCAGCGGTCAGCTTGGAGAACATCGAGGGGTTGGCCCGGCCGGCACGGATGGCGGCGAACTCCTCCCTCGTGACCTCGACGGCCTTGGCCATCTTCTGGTCGGCGTCCTTCAAAGTGTCGTTGATCAACGCATCTCTCCCTGGTCGCGGTGGCTGTGCGTGATGCCGCCGTCGCCGGCGCTCACGAGCGTGCCAATCTTCTCACCCTGGACTACCCGGAGGATGTTTCCCTCGGGCTGCATGCCGAAGACGATCATCGGCATGTGGTTCTCCATGCACAGTGCGAAGGCGGTCGCGTCGGCCACCTTCAAGCCCTGTTGAAGAGCCTCGACGAACGTGAGCTCGTCGTACTTCATCGCGTCGGGGTGGGTGCGGGGGTCGGCGTTGTAGACACCGTCGACCCCGTTCTTGCCCATCAGGACGACCTCGCACTTGGTCTCGAGCGCACGCTGGGCGGCCACCGTGTCGGTCGAGAAGTACGGCATGCCGGCACCGGCCCCGAAGATGACGACCCGACCCTTCTCGAGGTGCCGGATGGCGCGGCGCGGGATGTAGGGCTCGGCGACCTGACCCATCGTGATCGCGGTCTGCACCCGCGTCTCGATGCCCTCCTTCTCCAGGAAGTCCTGGAGGGCGAGGCAGTTCATGACGATGCCGAGCATGCCCATGTAGTCGGCGCGGGCGCGGTCCATGCCGCGCTGCTGGAGCTCGGCTCCGCGGAAGAAGTTGCCGCCGCCGGTCACGATCGCGACCTCGACGCCGGAGCGTACGACGACCGCGATCTCCTGGGCGATCTTCTGGACGACGTCCGGGTCGACACCGACCCGACCACCGCCGAACACCTCGCCGGACAGCTTGAGCAGGACTCTCTTGTAGCTGGTCACGTCACCACTCCCTGGAAAGTATCTGGTCCACCCGAGATCTGGAGCCACTCATGACGGAGGGCCGGCCCGATGCTCCAAGATGCGTGCATCGAACCGGCCTCCTCGTCATGTCTGCCGACAACCTAGTGGAACGAAGTGAATCAGGCCCCGACCTCGAAGCGGGCGAACCGCTTCACGTGCACACCGGCGGCGTCGAGGACGGCCTTGACCGACTTCTTGCTGTCGGTGACCGAGGGCTGGTCGAGGAGCACGACCTCCTTGTAGAAGCCGTTGAGGCGACCCTCGGTGATCTTCGCGATCGCCTGCTCGGGCTTGCCCTCCTCGCGGGAGGTGGCCTCGGCGATCTCCCGCTCCTTGGCCACGATGTCGCTGGGGACCTCGTCACGGGTGAGGTACTTCGGACGCATCGCAGCGACCTGCATGGCGGCACCACGGGCGGCGGCCTCGTCGGAGCCGTCGTACTCGATGAGTACGCCGACGGCCGGCGGGAGGTCGGAGGCGCGGCTGTGCATGTAGGCGACGACGGGACCCTCGAACACGGCCACGCGGCCGAGCTCGATCTTCTCGCCGATGCGGATCGCGAGGGCCTTCACGATCTCGTCGACGGTCTGGTCACCGATCTTGACGGCCTTGAGCGCCTCGGCGTCGGCCGGCCCAGAGGAATCCAGGGACTCCGCTGCGGCGTCCGCGATCCGCTGCGCGGTGCTGATGAAGTCGTCACCCTTGGCCACGAAGTCCGTCTCGCAGTTCAGCTCGACGAGTGCGGTGCCCGAGGTGGCAACGAGGCCCGCGGACGCGGTGCGCTCGGCGCCACGCTCGGCAGCCTTCTTGCCCAGCTTGATGCGGAGCAGCTCGGTGGCCTTGTCGAAGTCGCCGTCGGCTTCCTCGAGGGCCTTCTTGCAGTCCATCATCCCCGCGCCCGTGTGGTCGCGGAGCTTCTTGACGTCGGCGGCGGAAATCGCCACGCTCAGTCCTCCTTGGTCTCGGCGGCGCCCTCGGCGGGCGCCTCGGCGGTGGTGTCGGCGGTGGTGTCGGCGGGGGCCTCGGCAGCTGCGGCGGAGCCTCGGTGGTGGTCTCCGCGGCGGGTGCCTCGGTGGTCTCCGCGGCGGGTGCCTCGGCAGCGACCTCGGCCTTGGGAGCCTCAGCAGCGTCCTTCGCGTCGGCGCCCTCAGCGGAGGCGCCGGTCGCCTCGGCGGCCGGGGTCTCCTCGGTCTTGGTGTCGCCACCGGTGGCGGCCACAGCAGCCTTGTCGGCCTCGCCCTTGAGCAGGTCGCGCTCCCAGTCGGCCAGCGGCTCGTCGGTGCCGATGCCCTTGGCGTCGCCGTCGGTCTTGGCACCCGAGCGGGCGATCAGGCCGTCGGCGACGGCGTCGGCGATCACGCGGGTCAGCAGGCCGACCGCGCGGATGGCGTCGTCGTTGCCCGGGATCGGGTAGTCGACGAGGTCGGGGTCACAGTTGGAGTCCAGGATCGCGATGATCGGGATCTTCAGCTTGCGCGCCTCTTCGACGGCGAGGTGCTCCTTGTTGGTGTCCACGATCCACACGGCCGACGGGGTGCGGCCCATCTCGCGGATGCCACCGAGGGTCTTGTCGAGCTTGATGTGCTCGCGCCGCATGTAGAGCAGTTCCTTCTTCGTGCGGCTGGAGCCGGCGACGTCATCGAAGTCGATGTCGTCGAGCTCCTTGAGGCGGTTGATCCGCTGGTGCACGGTCTGGAAGTTGGTGAGCATGCCGCCGAGCCAACGCTGGTTGACGTAGGGCATCCCGACGCGGGTCGCCTGCTCGGCGATGGCCTCCTGGGCCTGCTTCTTGGTGCCGACGAACATGATCGTGCCGCCCTTGGCCACGGTGTCCTTGATGAAGGCGTAGCTGGTGTCGATGTAGGACAGCGACTGCTGCAGGTCGATGATGTAGATGCCGTTGCGCTCGGTCATGATGAAGCGCTTCATCTTGGGGTTCCAGCGACGGGTCTGGTGCCCGAAGTGGACGCCGCTCTCGAGGAGCTGGCGCATGGTGACGACTGCCATTTTGATTCTTCCTGTTGTGTCCGAGCACGCTGACGTGCGCGAACTGGGTTTTCAGTTCGTTGCAGAGCTCCCCCGATGTCGCTGGGAGGTCCTGCCCTGACGCTCGTGCGGAGCCCCACCCCGTTGCCAGGGACTGAGAGCCCTCGCCCGCGTGAGTCCGTCCAGCCAGGATCTGCGGGACGGCGCGGAGACGAGCGTGCGAAGTCAACCCGTACGGGTTGCTGGCATCACTCTAACCGGGGACGGATGAGGTGTCGAAATGGGCGCGTCGCTGCGCCGACCCGCGGTCATCGGTAGGTTGGGTCACATGAGGCTGACGGCGGGGGTGACTGCGGCACTTCTACTGCTGACGCTCTCGGGCTGCGGCACTGAGCAGGCGACCGCCACGAAGGCGAAGCCCGAGCCGGTTCCCACCCTCTCCCTCGACTTCAACTCGGGGCAGGCCATCGGTGATGTCCTGTCCCCCATGACCAACAAGGGCAGCGCGGATGTCGACATCTCCGTCGAGGCCACCGGGGATGCCGCCATCGACGTGGTCCTCGGCCGGGACGGCAGCCCAGCCATCCGGTTCCCCGTCTATACCGGTGTCGCCGACGCTCCCGTGGCCGTCCTGCTCGTCACGCCCAAGGCCGGTGAGGGCGACGAAGCCGGTGGAACCCTTGCGGTCGGCGCCAAGGACTTCAGCTTCGGCGCGACATTCGCGCTCGACGCCATGTCGAACGGCAACGCGAACGACAACGGTGACAACCTCGTGCAGCGAGGGGCCTACGAGGGTCCTGGCCAGCTCAAGCTCCAGGTCGACGGTCACTTTCCCTCGTGCCGCATCCTCGGCACGGAGGGCGACATCCTGGTGGAGGGAGACATCAAGGCCGTCCCCCGCCGGTGGTACACCGTCACCTGCACGCGGACCCAGTCCGAGGTGGTGCTCAAGATGTGGCCCTACGGACGCAAGAGTGAGACCCTGACCTGGCGGAAGGCCGGTGCCACCGGTGACATCCCCCTGGCTGACCTTCCTCTGACTGTCGGTGGCAAGGTCCGTCCGGACGGGTCCGCCAAGACCTCAGCAGATCAGTTCAACGGGGCCGTGGACGACGTCTTCCTCGACGTCAAGTGACCGGTTGATGCCCACAGGCACTCGCTGACCTCGAACGGTCCACAGGTGGCAGCCGCTCGATCGCCGGTGAAGACGTGCGCGGGCATCGTGGCGGCATGCGCCTGCTCGCCTGCCTCGCCCTCGTCCTCACCCTGGTCCTGCTGACGCCCCCTGCACGGGCCGACCTCGGTCCCGCCCCCGGCCGACATGGCGTCTGGCCACTGACCCCCCGCCCGGTGGTGGTCTCCGGCTTCGACCCGCCGGCCACCAGATGGGGGCCCGGCCACCGGGGAGTGGATCTCCTCGGTCACGCCGGCCAGAGCGTCCGCTCCTCCCTCGCGGGCACGGTCGTCTTCGCCTCTCCTCTCGCGGGCCGCGGTGTCGTGGTGGTGGACCACGGTGGGGTGCGTACGACGTACGAGCCGGTGAGCGCCAGCGTGGGCGTCGGCGACCTCGTCCCACGGGGCGCGCTGATCGGCAGGCTCCAGCGTGCCGCCAGCCACTGCTTCCCACGCGCCTGCCTGCACTGGGGACTGCGACGTGGTGAGGCCTACCTGGACCCCCTCACGCTGGTCGGGGCCGGTCCGCTGAGGCTGCTGCCGTTCACGACCTGGTCGAGCTTCACGGCCATCAGGGCTGCGTAGCGCGCTCCGGACCGGTCTCAGGCCCGGGGGTGCGCGAGCCGGTAGGCCTTGCGCAACCGGTCGGTGGTGATGTGCGTGTAGATCTGCGTGGTCGCCAGCGAGGCGTGCCCGAGCATCTCCTGCACCGTGCGCAGGTCGGCGCCACCCTCGAGCAAGTGGGTGGCGGCCGTGTGGCGTAGACCGTGCGGACCCATGTCGGGTGCCTCGGGGACGTCGGCGAGACGAGCGTGCACCAACGTTCGCACGGCTCGCTGGTCGATCCGCCCTCCACGTGCCCCCACGAACATCGCCGCGCCGGCTCCGGCCACGAAGAGCGTCGGCCGGCCGGTCTCGAGCCAGAGCCCGAGGGCGCGGTCCGCGGGAACGCCGTACGGCACCGAGCGCTCCTTGCGTCCCTTTCCCAGCACCCGCACCACCCGACGGTCGCGGTCGACATCGTCGATGTCGAGGCCGCAGAGCTCGCCCACCCTGATGCCGGTGGCGTAGAGCAGCTCGAGGATCGCGACATCTCGCAGCCCGACGGCGCTGCCGTCGTCGGCGCGCACGGCTGCCGCCTCGAGCAGGGCCCGCGCCTCCGCGGCGTTCAGCGCAGGCGGCAGGGGCTTGTGCGCCTTGGGGGTCCCCAGGGAGGCTCCCGGGTCGGCGTCCGCCCGGCCGGTGCGCTGTGCCCAGGCGGTGAAGACGCGGACGGCAGTGGCACGACGGGCCATGGTCGAGCGTGCCTTGCCGAGGGTCTGCTGCTTGGCCAGCCAGCTGCGGAGCGTCCGTAGGTCGAGCGTCCGCAGGTCCGTGTGGCCCAGCGCGGCCGCGTGCTCGAGCATGCCGTGGACGTCACCGATGTAGGCCCGCACCGTGTGGGCCGCGAGGTCGCGCTCCGAGGCGAGGTGGCGCTCGTAGGCCGCCAGCGCGGTCGCGAGCGACTCGGGCAGCTCCTCGGTGTCCTCCACCTCGTCAGCCTACGAAGGCTCAGGCCCCGTCGTCCGGAGGCGCGACCGTGCGGGCGTCGGTGGCCACCCGCCATCGGCCGAGCGAGTGTTCCACGAGCCCGGCCCGGTGCAGGGCGAGCAGCGCCTCCTTGGTGCGGCCGTGCGCGATGCCTGCGGTGCGTGCGATCGAGCCGGAGTCGACGGCGTGCCTCAGCGGGACGGCATCGAGCACCTGCCGCTGGCGCGGCGGTAGCCGGTCGCGCGGCTTCTCGGGCTCTCGCGGGTCTGCCAGCGCGAACGTGCCCATCGGCCCGACCGCCTCCAGCACCTCCTCCCCCGAGGTCACCAGCAGCGCGTTCCGGCTGCGGATCAGCTGGTGGGCGCCGGCCGACGGGGCGCTGGTCACCGGACCGGGGACTCCCATGACCGTCCGGCCGAGCCCTCCCGCCCAGCTGGCCGTGTTCAAGGCACCACTGCGGACAGCGGCCTCGACCACCACCGCTCCTCGGGAGAGGGCCGCGATCACCCGGTTGCGGGCGAGGAACCGGATGCGCGTCGGGGCACATCCCGGTGGCGCCTCGGAGACGACCAGCCCGACGTCGGCGATGTAGTCGATCAGGCTGCGGTGCGCGGCCGGGTAGGCCCGGTCGACCCCGCACGCGAGCACGGCGACCGTCCGGCCACGGTGCGTCAGTGCTCCTCGGTGGGCGGCCTGGTCGATGCCGAAAGCGGCCCCGGAGACGACTGCCCACGAGGCGCGGGCGAGCGTGCCGGCGATGTCCGCCGCGACGTCGGCGCCATAGGTCGTCGCAGACCGCGACCCCACCACGGCGACCGCGTGCTCGGTGGCCTCGTCGAGCCGCAGCGCTCCCCTGCACCACAGCCCCACGGGTACGCCGCCGCGCTCGTGCAGGTGCGGGGCGTGGGCGAGGTCGTCCACCGCTGCCGGCCACTCAGGGTCACCGGGCGTGACGAACCTGATCCCCCGCGACCACGCCCGCTCGAGCTCTCTCGCGGGATCGACCGAGTCGAGGCGCTCGGCCAGGTCGTCCCCGAGCTCGCGGTCGGCCGCCTGCACCTGGAGGCTGGACAGCACCTTCCGGGCGCCCAGCTGGTGGACCAGGTCGGTCAGCCGGGGATCACCGGGCTCCCCGATCCGGGAGAGGACGACGCGCGCCAGCCTCTCCGGCTCGGTCGGCCCGCTCACGCCGACTCGCTGATGGCAGTCGGGCCGTGCACCGGGAGGCTGCTGAGCAGCAGGGGGGCGGCCGAGCGCAGCCGCAGCGCCGTGTCCACCTCGTCGACCCCGGGTCGAGCAACGCCCGCGAGGTCGGCCACCGACCAGGCGACCCGGTGCACGCGCACGGCTCCACGCCGGGTCAGCTTTCCGGCGTACACCTCCGCCTCCAGCCGGAGCATCGCCCCGTCGGTCAGCGGCCAGAGCTCGCGCAGCATCGGTCCCGGAGCCTGGGAGTTGAGCCGCCACGGGTGTCCCTCGTAGCGCTGCCTCTGGCGCTGTCGGGCGGCGGCGACCCGGGGGCGGATCGACGCGCTCGGCTCGGGTCGCTCGAACGGCAGCGGCTCGGCGGCGTGGTCCTCCCTCCTCATCGGCTCCACGAAGCGGGTGATGTCGACCCGGTCGGCGATCGGCCCGGATATCTTGCGGCGGTACTCCCGGCGCTTGACCTCGCCGCACGTGCAGCGATGGTCGCGCGAGTAGGGATGGTAGGCACCGCAGCGGCACGGGTTGCAGGCGAAGACGAACATCGCACGGGCCGGGTAGGTGGCGTCCTCCTCACCCCGGGAGATGGAGATCTCCCCCGACTCGAGCGGCTCGCGCAGCGCCTCGACGACGTCGGTCGGGAACAGCGGGAACTCGTCGAGGAAGAGGACCCCGAGGTGCGCCTTGCTCACCTCCCCCGGACGCACGCGTCCACTGCCACCCCCCAGGACGCCGGTGCGGGAGGCCGAGTGGTGCGGAGCGCGGAAGGGGGGCCTGATGATCCGCGAGGCGCGGGACGGGAGGGTCCCGCACAGGGAGTAGACCGCGGTGAGCTCGAGCGACTCGTCGTCGCTCAGGTCCGGCAGCAGGCCGGGAATGCGCTCCGCGAGGGTGGTCTTGCCGGATCCCTTGGGCCCGGTGAGCATCAGGTGGTGACCACCGGCCGCGGCGACCTCCACCGCGTAGCGCGTGTCGGCCATGCCCAGGACGTCGGACATGTCGAGGTCCTCGAGACGCTCCTCGCCTCGCCAGCTGAGCAGTGGGGCCCCGGACAGGGGCTCCACCTCCGGCGCCTCCGGCACCTCGGGGTCGTTGCGCAGCAGGGCCACGACCTGGGCGAGCGACCGGACCCCGAACACCCTCATCCCCGGGACCATCGCGGCCTCCCCCGCCTGCGGCTCGGGCACGTAGACCGTGTCGATGCCGCGGGTCGCGGCGGCCATCGTCATCGGCAGCACGCCGGGAACGCAGCGGATCCGGCCGTCAAGGGTGAGCTCGCCGATCATCGCCGCCCCCTCCAGCGACCCCTGGGGGAACTTCGGGTCCGCCGCTGCCAGCACGGCCACGGCGATGGCGAGGTCGAAGTGCGGTCCGCGCTTGGGCAGGTCGGCCGGCGAGAGCAGGATCGTGGTCCGTCTGGTGTTGGGCCACACGAACCGGCTGTTGTTGATCGCAGCGCGACACCGGTCGCGCGCCTCGGTGATGGAGGTGTCGGGGCGGCCCACCAGCGCGGTGCCGATCAGGCCGTCGGAGAGATCGACCTGGACGTCGACGACGTGGCCGACCGAGCCCTGCAACGACACGGTGTGCGTGGTGGCGACCATCAGCCGACCGCCCGCACGTGCTCGACCTCGGCGGCCCCGCGCCTGGCGAGGAGCACTCCGACCAGGTCGACCCGGACACCGGCGGGACGTACGTCGTGCTCCTCGAGCCACCGGGCCGCCAGCCGTCGCAGCCGGGCGGCCTTCTGCGGGCCCACCGCCTCCAGGGGATGGCCGTACACCGTCGAGGTCCGTGTCTTGACCTCGCAGATCACGAGGACGTCACCGTCCCGGAGCACCAGGTCGATCTCGCCCTGCTCACACCGCCAGTTGCGGTCGACCAGCACCATGCCCTGGTCGACCAGCCGCTGGGCGGCGACCCGTTCGCCGTAGGCCCCGAGGTTGCTGTTGTGTGCACCGCTGCTCATGGGGCCCACGACACCCGACCGGACGGACAGCGCGGGTGGTGGGAAGCCGCCCCTGTGGACGGAGCCCTCGCCGGACGCCCCTGTGGACGTCAAAGGGTCGAGACGCTCAGCCCTTCGGGGGCTCGATCTCGCTGTGGCTGAGCTCCTCCACGTTGACGTCCTTGAAGGTCAGCACCTTGACGTTCTTGGCGAGCCGACGAGCCGGGCGGTACATGTCCCACACCCACGCGTCGGTCAGCGTCACCTCGAAGAACACGTCGCCTGCCTCGGTGCGCGCCTTCACGTCGACCTGGTTGCACAGGTAGAAGCGCCGGTCGGTCTCGACGACGTACTTGAAGATGCCGACGACGTCGCGGTACTCCCGGTAGAGGTTGAGCTCCATCTCGGTCTCGTACTTCTCGAGATCCTCGGTGCTCATCGGGAAACCTCCTGCAGGTGGTCGTAGGTGGATGCGTCGGAGTCGAAGAGCTCCAGCTGGGGCTCCAGACTGATCGGTTCGGCGTCGATGATGCCAGCGGCACGCCGGACGTTCACGAACCGCATCCGATGGACGGGACTGGGACCGTGCTCGGTCAGCGCCGCTGCGTGCTCCTCGGTGATGTAGCCCTTGTGGGTGGCGAAGTCGTAGGCCGGGTAGTCCTCGTGCAGCTCGCACATGATCCGGTCGCGAGTGACCTTGGCGATCACCGACGCGGCCGAGATGCAGGCAGCGACGCGGTCGCCCTTCCACATCGCCAGGCCAGGGACCTCGAGACCGTCGACGGGGAACCCGTCGGTCAGGACGTACGACGGCCGGTGATCGAGCCTGGCCAGAGACCGGCGCAGCGCCTCGACGTTGGCGACGTGCATCCCGAGACGGTCACACTCCCCCGGCTCGATGATCACCACCGACCAGGACAGCGCGCGCCTGAGGACCTGCTCGTAGCAGCGCTCACGCGCCTTGGCCGTGAGGAGCTTGGAGTCGTTGAGCTCGGGGACCACACCCGCCCTGCCCTCGGGCAGGATCGCCGCCGCCGCGACCAGCGGCCCGGCGCAGGCACCGCGGCCAGCCTCGTCGACGCCGGCGATGGGAGCCAGGCCGGCCCGGCGCAGCGCCCGTTCGTAGCCGTAGAGGCCGGCGTCGCGGCGTACGGTCGATCCACGAGGCAGGGTCGTCATGGTCGGATCGCGGTGGTCTCGCGCGAGCCGGTCACTTGGCGTCGGGGATGTCGTCGAACGTCGAAGGACGGGTGATCAGGTCGGCGCGCTTGTAGGGCCAGATCAGCGAGAACACCTTGCCGACGACGAGGTCCTGGTCGACGTACCCGCCCCCGGGACCGCCCATGTGGCCGCGGGAGTCGTAGGAGAAGCCGCGGTTGTCACCCATCATCCACAGGTGGTTCTTCGGCACGGTGCGGTCGAACTTGATCTGCGACGGGGCAGTGCCCTTGGGCAGGTAGGACCTCTCGTCGAGCGCGACCCCGTTGACGGTGACGCGGCCCTGGGTGTCGCAGCACACGACACGGTCGCCACCGATACCGATGACCCGCTTCACGAGGTGGCCACCGGTCGGGTAGAGCCCGATCTTCTCCATGAACTTCGTGACCGGTGAGTGGGGAGTGCTGGCCTCGCTGCCGTCGAGCCAGCCACCCGGGTCCTCGAAGACCACGATGTCGCCACGGCTGGGCGAGGAACCACCCCAGTAGGAGACCTTCTGCACGAGGATCCGGTCGTCCTTGATGAACTGCGGCTCCATCGAGGGCGACGGGATGTAGAACGCCTGGACGAAGAGGCTCTTGATGACGATCGCCAGGACGAGCGCGAGCACCAGCAGCAGGATCGTCTCCTGCCACAGGGGCATCGGCTTCTTGGTGGGCTTGTCCGCCGGGTCGTCGCCGGCCCGGTCACCGGAGCCCACGGTCTCGTCCACGTTCGTCACTCCCCGAGCCTAACCGTGCCACCGGGCACGGGTCCCCCGGGCGGCACTATCAGCCGAGACTCACAGGCCACGTTCAGGGCCCGCAGGCTCAGAAGTCGCGGCGCTCCTTGATCTTGGCCGCCTTGCCGCGCAGGTTGCGCAGGTAGTAGAGCTTCGCGCGACGCACGTCACCGCGGGTGACGATCTCGATCGAGTCGAAGATCGGCGAGTGCAGCGGGAAGGTGCGCTCGACGCCGACGCCGAAGGAGACCTTGCGGACGGTGAAGGTGCGACCGATGCCGGAACCCTGCACGCGGATCACCACGCCCTGGAAGACCTGGAGCCGGGCCCGGTTTCCCTCGACGACCTTGACGTGGACCTTGATGGTGTCGCCGGCCCGGAAGTGCGGGACGTCGTCGCGCTTGAGTGCGCCGTTCAGCTCGTCGATGACGTTCGACATGATGTGCTCCTCGTGACTGCCACAGGTCGTCCACGGATGGTGGTTGATCGTTCGGGGTGGGCCAGCGGTACGCCGTACGGGCCGCCCCCTGTGGCAGGTGGACCGTGAGCACCGGCCGACGTGAGGTCGGACGGCTGTTCTGGCTCGCTGAGCCAAGGAGCGATTTTGCCACAGCGAGTGGCGCCCAGGGAAATCGATGTGTCGCCGCAGCCTGCCGGACCTTCTCCATGGAGCTCTCCCGCGACCAGGTGCTGCGGTTCCGCGGACTGCAGCGGGCGGACTTCGTGGACGCGTGAGCTTCCCGCCGACGGGATAGTCCGAGACGCAACCGTTGTCCGGAGAGCCATATGACGACGGTTGCGTCTCGGACTATCCGGTCCGGCGGCGCTTGGTGAGGCGTACGGCGCCCGGAACCTCGGGGTCCTCGCCGCGCAGGCGGTAGCCCGCCTTCTTGTACAGCCGGATGTTGCGCTCGCTGCGCGCGCCCGTGAAGAGCAGGTAGTCGGTCACCTCGGGAGGCGCCGCCTCCTCGATGGCGCCCAGCATGAACCGGCCGAGCCCGCGACCCTGCAGGTCGGGGGCGGCCATCACCCGCCCCACGTCCCAGGTGCCGCCGTCCCGACGCCCACGCGCGGCGCCGACGAGACGGCCGCCGACCCGCAGCACGAGCGTGGTCCACTCCCGCATCCAGGCCTGCACGTCCTCGAGGCCTTCGTGGAGCGGCGGGATCCAGACGTCGGGGTTGGCCTGCTGCTCCTGGACCCAGCACGCCCGCTGGAGGGTGAGCAGCTCCCCGGCGTCGGACGGGACCGCCAGCCGGACCTCCCCGGCCAGACCGTCGAGATCGACCGCGCTCGAGGGATGGGCCAGGTCGGGACGGCGTTCGGCGGTCCGTCGTACGGACTCCGCGTGGCGCCACGCAGCGATCCGGGCGTGGTCGCCGGAGAGGAGCACGTCGGGGACGCTCTGCCCACGCCAGCTGGCGGGCTTGGTGAAGACGGGGTACTCCAGCAGACCGTCCGCGTGGGACTCCTCGACCAGGGACTCCGCGTTGCCCATGAACCCCGGCAGCAGGCGTACGACGGCCTCGATGATGGCCAGCGCGGCGACCTCACCGCCGTTGAGCACGTAGTCCCCGACGGAGATCTCGCGCACCTCGATCCGCGTGGCCGCGTCGTCCATCACCCGCTGGTCGATGCCCTCGTAGCGTCCGCAGGCGAAGACCAGGCGCTCGTGTGCGGCCAGCTCGGCCGCGACCGCCTGGGTGAAGGGCCGGCCGGACGGGGTGGGCACGACGAGCACGGCGTCTCCACCGGAGGCGAGCACCGAGTCCAGTGCCTCGCCCCACGGCTCGGCCTTCATCACCATGCCGGCACCGCCGCCGTAGGGGGTGTCGTCGACGGTCCGGTGGCGGTCGTGCGCCCAGTCACGCAGGTCGTGGACGTGGACGTCGAGCAGGCCGGTCTCCTGCGCCCTGCCCGGCAGCGACAGGCCTAGCGGGGCCAGGTAGTCCGGGAAGATCGAGACGACGTCGACGCGCACCGCTCAGTACTCGGCCGTCAGCAGTCCGGGCCGGTCATCGATGACGATCCGGCCACCACGGACGTCCACCTCGGGGACGAAGGCCGAGACGAACGGGAAGAGGATCTCGCGCTCCGGGGCCCGGATGACGAGGAGGTCCTGGGCCGCGCCGTGCTCGATGCGCTCGAGCTCACCGACGTGCTCGCCGTCCGTGGTCTCCACCCGCAGGCCGATGAGCTGGTGGTCGTAGAACTCCTCCGGGTCCTCGGGCATCTCCTCGGGGTCGATCCGGCAGGTGAGCTCGGTGCCGCGGACACCCTCGGCCGCGTTGCGGCCCTCGACCTCCTCGAAACGGACCACCAGCTTGCCGGAGTGCGTGCGTGAGGTCGCCACGGTCAGTGAGCCCGTGGGGGTGAGCAAGGTCTGTCCTGCAGCGAACCGACGTCCCGGCTCGTCGGTGCGGGGCTCGACGAAGACCTCGCCCTTGAGCCCGTGGGCCGGGCCGATCC
The DNA here is from genome assembly GCA_963843775.1 of uncultured Actinomycetota bacterium. GTDB lineage: Bacteria > Actinomycetota > Actinomycetes > Propionibacteriales > Nocardioidaceae > Marmoricola. The sequence continues at coordinate 160,202 of CAWJLT010000008.1, read as the reverse complement.
GTCCGACCACGACGTAGTCCTCCGACACGACTGCTCCTTCGTGAGATGCGTCAGGGGCACCATTCTCCACGCGGGAGAAGGTGCCCCTGACGATGTGCGTGCTCGAGGCGGCTGGCGCAAACGGTCGACGTCCACGCTGCACTGAATGCTTCGTGGCACCTCGACGAGGCGGCTAGCGCTTGCGGTCGACGTCCACGAAGTCGATCCGGGCGCCGTCACGGCCGGCCAGCGAGCTGACCACGGTGCGGAACGCGGTCGCCGTACGGCCACCACGTCCGATGACCTTGCCCAGGTCCGAGGGGTGCACGCGCACCTCGAGGATCGAGCCACGACGCAGCTGCTTGTCCTCGACGACCACGTCGTCGGGGTGCTCCACGATCCCGCGGACCAGGTGCTCCAGAGCGTCGGCGAGCATCCGGGTCAGGCCTTCTCGGCGTCGGCCGCGTCGGCGTCCGCAGCAGCCTCGGTGGTGACCGGGGACTCCTCAGCGGGGGTCTCCGGTGCAGCCTCGGCGGCGGGTGCCTCGGGGGCAGCCTCGGGAGCAGCCTCGGCAGCAGGTGCCTCGGGCTTCTCGGCAGGCTTCTCCGCGGCTTCTCCGCGGACTTGTCCTCGGCGGTCTTGTCGACCGTCGTGGACTCGGTCATCTTCTTGGCCGACGCCTTCTTCTTGGTCACCGCGTCGCCCTTGGGCTCGTTGGCGGCGTCCTTGAGGGCCTCGTTGAAGAGCTCCTGCTTGTCGCGCTTGGGCTCCTTGGTGCGCAGGGTGCCCTCGGTGCCGGGGAGGCCCTTGAACTTCTGCCAGTCGCCGGTCACCTTGAGGAGGGCAGCGACGGCGTCGGAGGGCTGTGCGCCGACCCCGAGCCAGTACTGCGCCCGGTCGGAGGTCACCTCGATGAACGAGGGCTCCTCCTTGGGGTGGTACTTGCCGATCTCCTCGATGACCCTGCCGTCCCGCTTCTTGCGGGCGTCGACGACGACGACACGGTAGTAGGGCTGACGGATCTTGCCCATGCGCTTCAGACGAATCTTGACGGCCACGTTTGTGGTGTCTCCTTGAGAGTGTGTAGTGATTGGTCACCCGCGCTACCCGGTGGGGCCAGGTGCGGTGGAGTCCGGTGGGCGTGCGCAGTCCGGGTGAGAGGGCCCGGTCGGCGTACGACTCAGCCCGTCATTCTGCCAGACATCGCCCGCTAGGCCGAAATCGCCCGGACGACGGTGGACTCGTCGTGCTCGAGCACCTCCACGGCGAGCCCCGCCTGCTCGCAGGCGGCCGCCGTCCCGGACGCCTGGCGACGGCTGGTCTCGATCAGCAGGGCCCCTCCCGGGGCGAGCCAGGTGGGGGACGTCTCGGCCACGCGACGGTGCAGGACCAGGCCGTCGAAGCCCCCGTCGAGCGCGACGCGGTGCTCGTGGAGCCGGGCCTCGGAGGGCATCAGCCGGATGTCGTCGGTCGGCACGTAGGGCGCGTTGACCAGGAGCACGTCGACCCGGCCGCTCAGCTCCCGCGGCAGCGCCTCGAAGAGGTCGCCCTCGAAGACCCGGTCAGGGGGCAGGTTGGCCCGGGCACAGGCGACGGCGTCCGGGTCGAGGTCGGCGGCGTAGAGGTCGACCGGGACGACCGACGCGACCGCGAGCCCGACGGCCCCCGTGCCGCAGCACAGGTCGACCACCACGGGACGGCCTCCCGCAGAGCGGGCGGTGTCCGCGCCCAGGTCGACCAGGAGCTCCGTGCGAAGGCGCGGCACGAAGACCCCGGGCGCCACGACGATCCGCAGACCGTGGAACTCGGCCCAGCCGAGCACCTGCTCCAGCGGCTCGCCCGTCACCCGGCGGGCGAGCATCAGGGCCAGGTCACCGCCTTCGCGCGCCCCGGTCTCGAGCAGCGCCGCCTCCTCCTCGGCGAACACGCAGCCGGCCGCCCGCAGGGCAGCGACCACCCGCGGGTCGGGCGGGAGCTGGGGGTCGGGCCGTTGGTCAGGCAACAACCCGCCCACGCAGCACGATCTGCTTCGGCTCGGCGAGCACCGAGAGGTCCTGGAGAGGGTCCCGGTCGTAGACGACGAAGTCGGCGGTCGTGCCCTCGGACAGGTGCCCGTCCAGCCCGAGCCACTCACGGGCCCGCCAGGACGCCGCCCCGAGGGCGGCCTCGGCCGACATCCCCAGGTCGGCCAGCGCCCGCACCTCCCCCGAGAGGTTGCCGTGCCGGGAGACCCCGCCACCGTCGGAGCCGGCGTACAGCGCCACCCCGGCCTCGTGGGCGGCCATGATCGTCTCGCGTCGCCGACGGTGCAGGTCGGTCATCGTGGCCGCGTAGTCGGGGAACTTCGCCTCCCCGGCCTCGGCATACTCCGGGAACTTCTCCAGCTGCATCACGGTCGGCACCAGGGCCACCGAGCCGGCCACCATCTGGTCGATCAGGTCGGTCGTCAGCCCGGTGCCGTGCTCGATGCAGTCGATCCCGGCATCGAGGAGACCCCTCAGGACGGCATTGCCGAAGCAGTGGGCCGTCACCTTGGCGCCGTGCTCGTGCGCCACGCGAACGGCCTCGGCGAACGCCTCCGGCGGGAAGGACGGTGACAGGTCGCCGGTGTCGCGCGAGATCCAGTCACCGACGAGCTTGACCCACCCGTCGCCGCGCTGCGCCTCCTGGGCGACGTACGCCGGCAGCTCCTCGGGCTCGACCTCGTGGGCGTAGTTGCGGATGTAGCGCCTGGTGCGGGCGATGTGCCGACCGGCACGGATCAGTCGCGGCAGGTCCTCGCGCTCGTGCACCCACGACGTGTCCGCCGCCGAGCCGCAGTCGCGGATGAGGAGGGCCCCACCGTCGCGGTCCGCGAGGGCCTGCTCCTCGGTCGCCGCGTCGCTGATCGCGCCGTCGTCGTCGAGTCCGAGGTGGCAGTGAGCGTCGACGAGTCCCGGGACGATCCAGCCCTCGGCGACCGTCTCGGCGCCTGACTGCGGCTCGTAGGTGACCTGACCGTCCACGACGTAGAGGTCACGCACCTCGCCGTGGGGCAGGACGGGTCCGCGGAATCGCTGTGCAGCCATGCGCGGACGTTACTACCGCCGCCGACGCCGTTCCCACGCGGTCGTCCGCCAGGTCGACCGTGGAGTGCAGCTCGCACCAGGTGCGAGCCAGCCTCCACAGAGCGACTGAGGACGCCTACTTGAGGTACTTCGACAGGTCGGGGAGCTGGCTGGCGTCGAAGTTGTCGGGAACCTCGGGTCCGCCCTCACCGAGACCGAACGCGCTCCCCGCCGCAGCGGCCGGCTTCTCGGAGGCGCCGGACTCCAGCTGGGCCCGCTTGGCCGGGTTGCCGGAGACGCGCTTCCCCTTGCTCTTCCGGGGCTGGGCCGCCTGGCGTCCCTTGGCCTTCTTGCCCAGACCCATGCCGGGCGAGCCAGGGAGGCCGGGAGCACCGCCACGAGCCATCTGCTGCATCATCTTGCGGGCCTCGAAGAACCGGTCGACGAGCTGGTTGACGTCGGAGACCTGCCGACCCGAGCCCTTGGCGATGCGGGCGCGACGCGAGCCGTCGATGGCCTTCGGGTTGGCCCGCTCGAACGGCGTCATCGACTGGATGATCGCCTGGATCCGGTCGATCTCCCGCTCGTCGAAGTTCTCGAGCTGGTCGCGGAACTGACCCATGCCGGGGAGCATCCCGAGCATCTTGGTCAGCGAGCCCATCTTGCGGACCTGCTGCATCTGGTCGAGGAAGTCGTCGAGGGTGAACTCGCCGCCCTGCCCCTGCAGCTTCGCGGCAGCCTTGGCGGCCGAGTCGGCGTCGAAGGTCTTCTCGGCCTGCTCGATCAGGGTGAGCAGGTCACCCATGTCGAGGATGCGCGAGGCCATCCGGTCCGGGTGGAAGAGGTCGAAGTCGGTGAGCTTCTCACCGTTGGAGGCGAACATCACCGGCTTCCCGGTCATCTTCGCGATCGACAGGGCGGCACCACCACGGGCGTCACCGTCCAGCTTGGTGAGCACCACGGCGTCGTACCCGACCCCGTCGAGGAACGCCTGGGCCGTGGCGACCGCGTCTTGCCCGATCATCGCGTCGACGACGAAGAGCACCTCGTCGGGGTTGACGGCGTCGCGGATGTCCGCAGCCTGCTTCATCAGCTCCTGGTCGATGCCCAGGCGGCCCGCGGTGTCGACGATGACCACGTCGTGCAGCGTCCGTCGAGCCTCCTCGATGCCGTTGCGGGCCACCGAGACCGGGTCTCCGACGCCGTTGCCGGGCTGCGGGGCGAAGACGGTGACGCCGGCGCGCTCACCGTTGACCTGGAGCTGCTTGACCGCGTTGGGGCGCTGGAGGTCCGCGGCGACGAGCATCGGGCTCTTGCCCTGCTCCTTGAGCCACAGCGCCAGCTTCGCCGCGAGCGTGGTCTTGCCCGCGCCCTGGAGGCCGGCGAGCATGATCACGGTGGGCGGGTTCTTCGCGAACCGCAGTCGCCTGGTCTCGCCACCGAGGATCCCGACGAGCTCCTCGTTGACGATCTTGATGACCTGCTGGGCCGGGTTCAGCGCCGCGCTGACCTCGGCCCCGCGCGCACGTTCCTTGACGGCTGCGACGAAGTCCTTGACCACGGGCAGGGCGACATCGGCCTCGAGCAGGGCGAGGCGGATCTCGCGCCCCGTCGCGTCGATGTCGGCCTCGGAGAGCTTCCCCTTGCCGCGGAGGTTCTTGAAAGTGTCTGAAAGACGATCAGAGAGCGTGGCGAACACGTGTGTTGTTCCTCAGGGGCCGATGGTCAGAGCCAGTCCCCAAGGTTAGCCGCACCCGCTCCGGACCCCTCATCGCGGAGCGAACGTGTCCACCAGCGCCTGTCGCACCGCGTGCGCCGCCGAGGCGGCCCGCTCCTCGGAGAGCGCACCCGCGGAGGCCTCCTGCACGTAGAACACGTCGACCGCCTGCGGGCCGAGTGTCGAGACGTGCGCCGACTTCACCGAGACGTCGATGCTCGCCAGCGCCGAGCAGACGGTGTACATCAGCCCCGGCCGGTCGGCCGAGCGCACCTCGATGACCGTGGCTCGTGGCGAGGCGTCCGGGCGTACGGCGACGGTCGGCTCCAGCTTGACCGGTGTGACCCGGCGCAGCTTGTCTCCGGCATCGATGCGGCCGTCGACGATCGCCTCCATCCGCTGGCGCAGCAGGATGTCGTCCAGGCCGGTCTCGGCGACGTCCCAGACCGAGACCCCGTAGCCGTCCTGGGTCCAGGCCCGGGCGGCCCTCACCTGGACCCTCTGCAGCGCCAGCGTCGCCGCGGCGTCGGCGAGCAGGCCGACCCGGTCCCCGGAGACGACCTGGACCCGTGACCCGTCCGGCGAGTCGGTGGCGATCACCGAGACGCTGCGGGGGTCGGCCCGCACTCGGGCGGGGATCTCGATGTCCATGTCCTCGTCCCGGGGGACGGGCTCGTCGTCGAGGGCGGCGGCCGAGCGGCGTACGAGGCTGCGGACCAGCGACTCGCGCCAACGGGTCCACGCCTTCTCCGAGGTGGCTCTGGCGTCGGCCTCGGTCAGGGCCGCCAACAGCTCGAGCTCCTCGCGGTCGGCCACCTTGGCCGTCACCAGCTCGATCGTGGACGGGTCGTCGGGATCGCGGGTGGTGGCGGTCTCCGGCAGCAGCAGGTGCCAGCGGACGAGCGCGAAGATCAGGTCGGCCTCACGCTCGTCGAAGCCGATGCGTACGGCGATCTCGCGGGCGATCGGGGCACCGGCCGCACAGTGCTCGGTCAGCTGCCCCTTGCCGATGTCGTGCAGCAGCGCGGCCACCATCAGCACGTCGGGCCGGCCCACCCGGCGGATCATGGTGGAGGCCTCGACGCAGGTCTCCACCAGGTGCCGGTCGACGGTGAAGCGGTGGACCACCGACGCGTGCGGCAGCAGCCGCACGCGTTCCCACTCAGGAAGGATGAGCTCGAGGGCCCCGGTCTCGTCCAGCGTCTCCCAGACGGCGATCAGCCCCGGCCCCGCAGCCAGCAGCCGCACGAACAGGTCGCGCGCACCGACGGGCCACGGGTCGGACAAGGGCGCGCTCTCACGCACCAGCCGGGCCGTCGTGGTGGGGGCCAGCACCAGGTCTCGCTCGGCGGCCTCAGCCGCCGCCCGCAGGAGCAGGAGCGGATCCTCGGCCGGCTTGGCCCCACGGTCGAGCACCACCTCCTCGTAGGAGACGGCCACCCCGGGAGCGATCGGATCCAGGCGTGGCCGACGCTGCCCGGTCGGGTGGGGCTGGCGCTGGACAGCCTCCGCCCGCCGCCAGGCCAGACGTGAGAGATGCGTCAGGCGGCGAGCAATCGTGCGCGTGTGCACCTGGGCCGCGTTGCCGTCAGCCAGGCCCAGCTCGGAGGCGATGTCCTCCCAGAACTCCTGGGCGACCCGGTCGGTGCCCCGTCCCGCGACGCGGTGCAGGGCGTCGCGCACGTCGAGCAGGGCGACCCGGCTGCGCTCCAGCTCACCGTGGGGGACGTCGACCAGCCAGCTGGCCACCAGTGCCTTGAGCACGGTCGCGTCACGCAGCCCTCCGACGGACTCCTTGAGGTCCGGCACGGAGGCGTGCGCCAGCTCGCCGCTCTTGCGTCCGCGTTCGGAGACCAGCTCGCGCAGCTCCTCGAGCCGGTTGCGCGCGTGTCGGCGCCACTGGGTGAGGACGGCCGTGCGCAGGCGCAGGGTCAGGTTCGGGTCACCCGCGAGGTGGCGGGCGTCCAGCATCCCCGTGGCGACCCGGAGGTCGGCGGCCGACTGCTCGAGGACCTCCTCGACGGATCGCACCGAGTGGTCGATGTTGGCGCCGGAGTCCCAGAGCGGGTACCAGATCTGGCCGGCCCACTCCCCCGTCTCGACGGCCGCGTCGTGGACGAGCACGACGTCGAGGTCGCTGAACGGGGCCAGCTCCTGGCGCCCGTACCCACCCACCGCGACCAGCGCGACTCCGACGTCCGGGCAGCCCGCGTCAGCGAAAGCCTTGACGCACAGCTCGTCGGCCGCTCGGGTGCGTTCCGCACGCTCGGCTGCTGTCACGGGCCCTCAGACTGCCGACTGGTCGCGGTCGCCGGTACGCACGCGCACCACGCTCTCGACCGGCGAGACCCAGACCTTGCCGTCACCGATACGCCCGGTCGCAGCGGCGCCGACGATGGCCTCGGTGACGGCCTCGACGTCCGCGTCGTCGAGCACGACCTCCAGCCGGACCTTGGGCACCAGCGCCACGTCGTACTCCGCACCGCGGTAGACCTCGGTGTGACCCTTCTGGCGCCCGTAGCCGCTGACCTCGCTCACGGTCATGCCGGTCACACCGACCCCCTCGAGGGCGGCGCGGACCTCTTCCCACTTGTGTGGCTTGATCACTGCAGTGACGATCTTCATGTCCCCAGCCTCTCAGTCGTGGGTGCGGGATGGTCCGAACCGGGCGCTGGTGGCGTATCCACCGAGGCGCAGGGGCCGGACACGCACTGCGGGCACGACCCACATGTCAGTCATGTGGAACGCACCCGCAGTGGATGTCAGTGCCGTGTCACGGCCTCCGGGCGGGTCAGATGGCCGCCTCGTCGCGGTCGCCGGTACGGACCCGGACCACGCTCTCGACCGGCGAGACCCAGACCTTGCCGTCACCGATGCGGCCGGTCTGCGCCGCCTTGACGACGATGCCGGCCACGTCATCGACGTCCCCGTCGTCGACGACGATCTCGATGCGGATCTTGGGCACCAGGGCGATGTCGTACTCCGCACCGCGGTAGACCTCCGTGTGCCCCTTCTGCCGCCCGTAGCCGCTGACCTCGCTCACGGTCATGCCGGTCACGCCGAACGCCTCCAGGGCTGCCCGGACCTCTTCCCACTTGTGCGGCTTGATGACTGCTGTCACGAGCTTCATGCGTTGACTCCTCTCGCTTCGGCGGACGCCTGGGCAACTGCCCCGGTCGAGATCCCGTGGCCACCACCGCCCAGCGAGGCGAAGTCGTAGGCCGACTCACCGTGCTGCGCGAGGTCGATGCCGTCGTTGACCTCGTCCTCCTCGGAGATCCGCCAGCCCATCGAGTACTTGATGGCGAAACCGATGATCGCGGTGGCCACACCGGACCAGGCGATGGCGATGAGAGCCCCCAGCGTCTGGTCACCCAGGGAGCCGAAGCCACCGCCGTAGAACAGGCCGTCGATGCCACCCGCACCGGCTGAGGTCGAGAACAGGCCGATCAGGACGGTGCCGACGATGCCGCCGACGAGGTGGACCCCCACCACGTCGAGCGAGTCGTCGAGGTTGAACCTGAACTTGAGTCCCACGGCCCAGGCACAGGCCGCGCCGGCGATCACACCGATGGCGATGGCTCCGACGATGTCGACGGCGCCACAGGCCGGGGTGATCGCGACCAGACCCGCGACGATGCCGGAGGCAGCGCCCAGGGTCGTGGCCTTGCCGTGCATCAGCCGCTCCATGACCAGCCACGCCAGCATGGCCGCCATGGTGGCGATGGTGGTGTTGGTGAAGGTGCGGCCGGTCTCGCTGTAGAACTGCGCGAGGAAGGCGTCGGGGTTGTCGTCGAAGGTGGTGCTGAAGACGATCGAGCCCACGTTGAAGCCGTACCAGCCCACCCAGAGCATGCCGGCGCCGATCATCGTCAGCGGCAGGCTGTGCGGGCGCATCGGGTCGCGCTGGAAGCCCACGCGCTTGCCGATGATCAGGGCGAGCACCAGACCGGCCACACCGGCGTTGATGTGCACCGCGGTGCCGCCGGCGTAGTCCTGGGCGCCGATCTTGCCGCCGATGAGACCACCACCGAAGACCATGTGGGCCAGCGGGAAGTAGGACAGCGTGACCCACAGGGGCAGGAACACGACCCAGGCGGACAGCTTGACCCGGTCCGCGATCGCACCGCTGATGAGCGCGGCGGTGATCACCGCGAAGGTCAGCTGGAACATCACGTAGATGTAGTTGTCGGGCGTGACGTCCTTGAGGCCGAACAGGGTGAACGGGTTGGCGAAGAGCTTGCCGTCACCGCTGAACCCGTCGCTGAAGGACATCGACCAGCCCCACAGGACGTAGACGATGCCGACGATGCCCATCGAGATGTAGGACATCATCATCATGTTGAGCACGGACTTGGCGCGGGTCATGCCGCCGTAGAACAACGCCAGGGCGGGCGTCGTCATCATGAGGACCAGCGCGGTCGCGACGATCATCCACGCGTAGTAGCCATCCATGGAACCTCCAGAGGTGAGAACTCAGCGGGACCGCGCGCATCAGCGACGACGCTGTCGAGCGTCGCGGGGCCCCAGTGGGCGTTACTGTGCAAGTTCCAGGTTTCAGCGGTCTGCGACGCGTGTTTCCACCGCGTCACACATCCGGGAGTTGTGTTACGCGCAGGTGAAATGCCTACATTTGGGAAAAGTCGTACGCGCGCCCGGCGGCGAACCTATGCTCGACCATGTGGAAGCCAGCACCATGGGGGCGGGGGCTGCTGTGAGCAACCCACCAGTTCCAGACGTACGCCGCAAGCGCGGCCGCCCTCGCGATCCCGAGGCAGACGGTCGCATCCTCGCGGCCGCTTCGGCGTTGATCCTGATGCGCGGCTTCGACAGCATGACCGTCGACGAGGTGGCCACCAACGCCGGTGTCGGCAAGGCCACGGTCTATCGCCGCTGGGCCCGCAAGGAGGACCTGGCCGTGGCGGCCATGGAGCAGCTCTACCGCGACGAGATGCCGACGCCGGACACCGGCTCCATCCGTGAGGACATGCGCGCGATGTACGCCTCCGTGCTGACCTTCATCAACTCCCCCAACGGCACCGACTACATCCGGACCACGATCAAGGAGTCGATGCGCGACGAGCGCATCGCGACGCTCTACCGCGAGGCGGCGGGGCGCTCGGAGAAGAACGGCGAGGCGATGTTCGAACGCGCCATCGCCCGGGGCGAGGTCCGACCCGACATCCACGTGGGGGCGGCGGTGCAGCTGATCGGCGGCATCATCGCCATGCGTGCGATCACAGGCCAGGCCATGCCGGCCATGGACGAGCTCGACCAGCTCGTCGAGCTCGCGCTCGTGGGCATCTGCACCTGAGGACGTCGCCAGACCCTCGACCTCGGACCTGGTCGCGTCCCTGCGCCCCCCTGGCGTCATACGAGGTGGCGCCTGTTGGAACCAGCTCGGATGACGTCCACCGGGAGGTCATACGCCACGGTTGCTCGGGCGACCAGATCGTATGACGTTCAGGCGGCCCAGTGACCTCCCGCTGACCTGACCTGACTTGACCTGATCGGGTCGGGCTCAGCCCTGGTCGAGAAGGGCGTCCACGAACGTCTCGGGGTCGAAGGGCGCCAGGTCGTCGGCCCCCTCCCCCACCCCGACGAGCTTCACCGGGACGCCCAGCTCACGCTGGACGGCCACGACGATGCCGCCCTTGGCGGAGCCGTCGAGCTTGGTGAGCACGATGCCGGTCACGTCGACGATGTCGCGGAAGACCCTGGCCTGCACGAGACCGTTCTGCCCGGTGGTGGCGTCGAGCACCAGCAGCACCTCGCTGACCGGCGCCTGCTTCTCCACCACGCGCTTGACCTTGCCGAGCTCGTCCATCAGTCCGGCCTTGTTCTGCAGCCGTCCGGCGGTGTCGATGAGCACCACGTCGACTCCGCGCTCGACCCCGGCGCGGACCGACTCGAAGGCCACGCTCGCGGGGTCGCTGCCCTCGGGGCCGGTGATCACGTCGACCCCGACGCGCTCGCCCCAGGTGCTCAGCTGCTCGGTGGCCGCGGCCCGGAAGGTGTCGGCCGCGCCGAGCACGACCGTCTTGTCCTCCGCGACGAGGACGCGCGCGAGCTTGCCGACCGAGGTGGTCTTGCCCGCGCCGTTGACGCCGACGACCAGCACCACGGCGGGCTTCCCGTCACTCGGGGTGGTGGCCAGGGTGCGGTCCATCGCGGGGTCGACCAGCGACAACAGCTCTTCTCGCAGGATGGTGGGGGCGTCCGAGGGCTTCACGCCCTCGACGCGCATCCGCGTGCGCAGCCGCTCCACCAGCTGCTGGGTCGGCGCGACCCCCACGTCGGCGGTGATCAGGGTGTCCTCGATCTCCTCCCAGGTGTCCTCGTCGAGACGGTCACGCGACAGGAGCAGCAGCAGTCCGCGGCCCAGGCCACCCTGGGAGCGGGAGAGCCGCTGGCGCAGGCGGACCAGCCGGCCCGCCGTACCCTCAGGGCGCTCGAGGGTCGTGACCGGCGCCTGGGGCTCGGGGGGCGCCTCCGGCGGGCGTTCCTCGGTGATGGTTCCGGTGGGCGCCGTCGGCGGCAGGTCACGTCGGGGAGGCTGCTTGCGTCCGTTGAGGAAGGCGACCAGCCCGACGACGAGGCCGACCGCGAGGATCGCCACGACGAGGACTGCGAAGAGGAAGACACTGCTCATGGGGCGATCCAATCAAACCGGGGGCCAGCGGCCCTCTTCCGGGCTCTCAGCGGTGGGAGTCGGTCCCGGAGTCGACGAGGACCCGGTCCTGCTCCGCGCGGTCGAGCGTGGGCAGGGAGTCGACGCCCCAGCGCATCGCCTGGCCGAGGCGAGGCGTGAGCGGGGTGTCCTCCCCGCGGTAGGGGTAGGCGGCATAGAGCATGACGGCTGCGCTGAGCACCAGGGCGAGCAGCAGCACGACCACGATGGTTCCCATCAGGGAGCTCCTTCGTCGGGGAAGAGTCGGGCGCGATTTCTCGCGGGCATCCTGCTCACCCGCGACCCCTAGTCAAACACGGATTCGGTCACCCCTTGAGCAGGGGTACGACGGCCTGGCGGATCTGGTCGGGGAGTGGGCTCACCGGCCTGCGGGCGCCGGGGGCGCCGGTGTTGTCGACGTACACGTGCACGAACCGCCCCTCCGCAGCGGCCTCGGCGCCCTCGCCCTCGGGGTTCCCCTGGAACAGTCCGATCCGGTAGACGACCGAGGACGTGCCGACCTTGTCGACGACGATCCCCATGTCGACCGGTGCGGGATAGCCCATCTCGCGGAAGTAGCGGCATCCGACCTCGGCCACGACGCCGATGGCCGGCAACGACCGGATGTCGACGCCCGTCGCCTCCGCGAGGTGCACGTTGACCGCGGTGTCGATCAGCTCGAAGTAGCGCGCGTTGTTCATGTGGCCGTAGACGTCGTCGTCGGCCCACCGGGTGGTCGCCTGCCTCCAGACGACGTAGTCCTCTCGCCGCGGCGCGGCCCCTCTGGGTGGCTGGCTCTCGCTCTCGGGTCTCACACCTGCACATTCTGCCCGGTCGTCCCCGGCTCCCGTGTGCGCACCCAGCCACAGCGGTCGCCCGGGAGACGTGCCGGCCACGGGCCCTGCGCTCAGGCGGACTGCTGCTCGCGCAGGCGCTGGCTGATCACCGCGGAGACGCCGTCGCCCCTCATGGTCACGCCGTAGAGCGCGTCGCCGACCTCCATGGTCCGCTTCTGGTGGGTGATCACGAGCAGCTGGGAGTTCTCGCGCAGCTCCTCGTAGATCTCCAGCAGGCGCCCGAGGTTGGTGTCGTCGAGCGCCGCCTCCACCTCGTCGAGGATGTAGAACGGCGAGGGCCGGGCCTTGAAAAGCGACACCAGGAACGCCACCGCGACCAGCGACCGCTCGCCGCCCGAGAGCAGCGAGAGCCGCTTGACCCTCTTGCCCGCGGGACGCGCCTCGACCTCGATGCCGGTGTTGAGCATGTCCTCGGGGTTGGTCAGGACGAGTCGCCCCTCACCGCCCGGGAACAGGCGGGTGAACGTCGAGTCGAAGGCCTTGCAGACATCGGCATAGGCCTCGGTGAAGACCTGCTCGACCCTCTGGTCCACCTCGGTGACGATGTCGAGGAGGTCCTTGCGCGTGCTCCTGAGGTCCTCGAGCTGCTCGGTGAGGAACTTGTGGCGCTCCTCCAGCGCCGAGAACTCCTCGAGCGCCAACGGGTTGATCCGACCCAGCTGGGCCAGAGCACGCTCGGCCACGCGCAACCGCTTGGTCTGCTCCTCGCGGTCGAACGGCACCGGCTCGGGCGCGTCCTCCCCCTCGGCTGCTCCCTCGATGTTGATCTGCGGAACCAGCTGGTCGGGACCGTAGTCGGCGATCAGGCCCTCGATGTCGAGGCCGAGCTCGTCGAGCGCGCGCTCCTCGAGCTGTTCGATGCGCATCTTCTGCTGGGTGCGGGCCATCTCGTCGCGGTGCACGGTGTTGACGAGCTCGTCGATCTCACGGCCGAGGTCGCGCAGCTGCTCACGAGCCTCGCGCAGCTCGTGCTCGCGACCTGCGCGCCCCTGCTCGACCCGCGTCCGCTCTGCCGCCGCGAGCGCGATGGACTCCTCCAGCCGGGCCAGGACGACCGCGACCCCGCGGCCGACGGCCTCGCCGATCCGGCCCTCCTCGAGCAGCTGCTGGCGCCGCGCGATGGCGGCGGCGCGGGCCTCGCGCTCGGCGCGGGCCGCCCGCATCATGCTGTCGGCACGTCCGTGCAGGGCCCGCGCGCGCTCCTCGGCCGTGCGGAGGGCGAGCCGGGCGTCCATCTCCACGGAACGGGCGGTGCGCGACTCCTCGCCGAGGCGCTCGCGGTCGGCGGTGTCCGGCTCCTCCTCGGGCGCGTCCTCGGCCGCTGCCAGGCGCGACTCCAGCTCGGCCAGCCCCTCGAGGTCCTTGTCCCGTGCCACCCGCGCGGCCTCGATGGCCTGGTCGAGACGGGCGGCCTCGGCCCGGGCGTTGCGGGCCTGCGAGCTGAACTGGCCGAGCTCCTCGGCCACCGCCGCGAGCGTGGCGTCGGACTCGTGCAGCTTGGCCAGGGCGACGTCGACGCGGCGCCTGGCCTCCTCCCGCTCCCGCTCGAGCGTGGAGACGTCGAAACCGAGCCGCTCCAGGGTGTGCGCCGCGGTGGTCAGCTTCGCGGTGGCCTCGTCGACCGCCGCCTGCACCTCGATCAGGCTCGGCTGGCTGGACGAGCCACCGGCGGCGAAGTGAGCCCCGAGCAGGTCACCCTCACGGGTGACAGCCGTGAGGTCCGGGGCGGTGCGGACGAGGTCCTGCGCCGCAGCCAGGCCGTCGACCACCACGACCTTGTCCAGCAGTCGGGAGAGCGCGGGCCGCAGGTCCTCGGGGCACTCCACGACGTCGAGGGCGTAGGTCCCCCCGCCCGGCAGGGTCGGCCGGGCCGCCTCCTGGACCGCAGGCCCACCCAGCAGGATCCCGGCCCGACCGAGGTCGTCGTCCTTGAGGTGGGCGATCGCTCCCAGAGCCGCGTCGACGTCACGTACGGCGACCGCGTCGGCCGCACTCCCCAGGGCAGCAGCAACGGCGGTCTCGTAGCCGGACCGGACGCTGAGCAGCGCGGCCACCGAGCCGAGGAGACCGTTCACCGACTCCGTCGCCGCGAGCAGCGCACCCGCACCGTCCTTGCGGTTCAGGCCCATCTCCAGGGCCTCCTTGCGAGCACCCAGCGAGCTGCGCTCACGCTCGGCGGCGCTGACCTCGACCCGGATCTTCTCGAGCCGGTCCTCGATGTCGTCGAGCAGGGAGCTGGCCGCCTCGTGCTCGGCGTCCAGGCCCTCCTCGCCGGCGTCGAGGCTGGCGACCCGCGACTCGAGGGAGGTGAAGTCGTGCTGGGACCGCTCGGCGCGCACCACGGCCGCGGTGTGGGCCTCGGTGAGGCGGCCCACCTCCTCCTCCGCGGCCGCTGCGCGGCTGCGGAGCCCGTTGACCTGCCCGTGGAGACGGGCCATCCCCTCGCGGCGGTCGGCTGCTGCGCGCTGCAGTCCGGTCACGCGCCGCTCCTCCTCGGAGAACGCGAGCTCGGCGGCCTGGCGTGCACTCACCGCACCCTCGAGCGCGGTGCGGTTCCCGGCCACCTCGGCATCTATCGCCTCCTCCTTGGCGCGCACGCGGGTGGCCTCGGCCTCGAGCTCGTCGGGGTCCCGACCGGCGGGCACCTCCGGCTGCGAGGCCGCGTTGCGCACTCGCTCCGCGGCCAGACCGGCCGTGCCGCGCAGGCGCTCACGCAGCCCGGAGAGCCCGAACCAGGTCTCCTGGGCCCGGGACAGGGCCGGGAGGTCCTCGCGCAGCGCCGCCTCCAGAGCGGCCTCGGTCTCGCGGGTGGCCTTCAGCGCAGCCTCGACCTCGGCCCGACGCTCCAGCAGCACCGTCTCGTCGGCGAGCTCCTGCTCCAGGGAGGTCCGCGCCGTGACGAGGTCGTCGGCCATCAGCCGGGCGCGGGCGTCGCGCACGTCGGCCTGGACCGTCTGGGCGCGGCGAGCGACCTCGGCCTGGCGACCGAGCGGCTTGAGCTGACGCCGGATCTCGCTGAGCAGGTCGCTGAGACGGGTGAGGTTGCCCTCGGTCGAGTCGAGCTTGCGGAGTGCCTTCTCCTTGCGCTTGCGGTGCTTGAGGACGCCCGCGGCCTCCTCGATGAACCCGCGACGGTCCTCGGGAGTGGCGTGCAGGATCGTGTCGAGCTGGCCCTGTCCGACGATCACGTGCATCTCGCGGCCGATGCCGGAGTCGCTGAGCAGCTCCTGCACGTCGAGGAGGCGGCAGTGGTTGCCGTTGATGGCGTACTCCGAGCCGCCGTTGCGGAACATCGTCCGGCTGATCGTGACCTCGGCGTACTCGATCGGGAGCGCACCGTCGGCGTTGTCGATGGTCAGCTGCACCTCGGCGCGACCCAGAGGGGGCCGGCCCGAGGTGCCGGCGAAGATGACGTCCTCCATCTTCCCGCCGCGCAGGGACTTCGCACCCTGCTCACCCATCACCCAGGCGAGCGCGTCGACGACGTTGGACTTGCCGGAGCCGTTCGGTCCCACGATGCAGGTGATGCCTGGCTCGAGCTGGAGGGTGGTCGAGGAGGCAAAGGACTTGAAGCCCTTGAGCGTGAGGCTCTTGAGGTACAACGTGCCCTCCCAGATGAGGCCCAGTTGAGAAGTCGCCCCTCCGCATGAGGGGGCGTCCGACAGGTGCTGGACGCGGCATCCTCTCAGACCCTCGGGGTCAGGACGCCACGCCGGGGAAGGTCAGCCCCACGACCCTAACCACGCATGGGGTGGGTTTCGGGGAGGCGTGCCGCTGCGGCCGCCGGGCCACGGGCCCTCACCAGCCCTCACGAGCCCTCACCAGCCGGAGCCGACTCTCCAGCGACGATCTCCTCGTCCGCGTGCGCGACGTGGGTCAGCTGGCCCCAGATCAGCACCAGGAAGACGGCCGACCCCACGAAGGCGAACCAGAACGGCCCCGTCACCCCCCACCGGTTGGCGATCAGTCCCCCGCAGACCGAGCCGAGCACGATCCCACCCGTCACACCGATCATGTAGACGCCCTGGACGCGCCCCTGGAACCGGGTGGGCACCGCCCGCTGGCGCACGGTGACCGAGGTGGTCCCCCAGATGAAGGCGTGCCCTCCGAAGACGAACATGATCGCCATCGCCACCCACGGGACGCTGTTGAGCGCGAGCGCCAGGTGGGTGAGGGTCTCGATGATCAGCCCGCCCCGCATGATGTTGCCCAGGCTGACGTTGCGCTCCAGCCAGCCGTAGGTGACGGTGCCGACGATGCCGCCGGCAGCGAGGGCCGAGGTGAGCAGGCCGAACCCGATCTCGCCCATGTCGAGGCGTTCGAGGGAGTAGAGCACCAGCACCGACCAGGCGGCACCGAAGGTCACGTTGAAGGTGACGATCGTCAGGACCAGGGTGCGGACCGCCGCGTGGTGCCACACCCACGCCAGCCCCTCGCGCATGTCCTTGCGGATCGACCGTGGATCGCCCGTCTTCTCGAGCCGGTGCTCAGGCAGCTGGATCCGCAGCACCAGCAGGATGCTCACCACGACGCAGACCATCTGGGTGACGAACGGGAAGGACCGTCCGAGCCCGAACAGCAGGGCACCCACGGGTGGGCCGACGAGCTGGTTGAGGGTCACCATCCCCGCGATGACCCGGGCGTTGGCGAGCCCGAGATCACGCTTGGCCACGAGCATCGGCAGGATCGTCGCGGTCGTCGTGTCCGCGAAGGTCTCCGCGATCCCGAGCACGAAGACCGAGGCGAGCACCACGACGATGTCCACCTCGCCGGTGACGATCGTCGCGACCAGGACCCCGAGCACCGCCACCCGGGCGATGTTCGCGAGCACGATCAGGCGGCGCCGGTCGACCCGATCGGCCACCACGCCCGCGAAGAGGCTGAACAGCACCGTCGGCAGGAACTGGAGCGTCCAGGCCGAGGCCACCAGAAGGGGTTCACGTGTCTCGGAGGCGACCAGCAGCGGAGCGGCCGCGAGGATGATCCCGTCGCCGATGTTGCTGATCCAGCTCGACCCCAGCAGCCAGCGGAAGGAGCGGCCGAGCCGAGCGGGAGCCACGGACTCGACCAGGGATCTGCGCACAACGTGCGATGTTGGCACGCGCGCACCGCGCCAGCAATTACGGGGCCGGGCAGAGAGTAACGAGCCGGTCCGGGGTCGCCAGTCCGAGCAGGGACCGGCCGGGGGGCGGTCCCGTCAGGGGTGGGTCAGGTGCGGGCGAGCGAGCGGTCGTGCGCGACTGCGTGGTCCACCGACTCGGTGGCCACCGCAGCAAGCGCGTCGTTCTCGGTCTGGAGCCGCACCACGACGTCCTCGAGGTCGGCCACGCGCTGGCGGAGAAGACGGTTCTCCCCTGCCAGGCGGTTCGCGACCCGGGGGTCGGAGCCGATCGAGTAGCCGAGAAGCGCCTTGGCCATGAATGTGCCTTCCAGGAAACGTGGGGTCGACCCGTCCGGGCCGTCTACAAGAGTCTCACGCGTGCTGGGCCTGCATCAAGTGGAGCGCAAGCCAGCCGACGGTCCGGCCGGCGTACGTCGGGCACGGGGCACCGGCTGGCACACCGGGCAGAAGAACGAGGAGCGGTTCATGAAGGAGATCCTGCGGATCGGCGTACCGCACCGCAGGCAGGGTTCGTGCTCGCGCCCGTAGGCCTTCAGGGAGCGGTCGAAGTAGCCGCTCTGGCCGTTGACGTTGACGTAGAGCGCGTCGAAGGAGGTGCCCCCCTGGGCCAGCGCCTCGAGCATCACCTGCCGGCAGCCCGCCAGCACCCGCTCGACGTCGACCCGACGCAGCCGGGACCCCGGTCGCTCACCGTGCACGCGAGCCAGCCACAGGCCCTCGTCGGCGTAGATGTTGCCGACCCCGGAGACGACCGTCTGGTTGAGCAGCATCCGCTTGATCCCGGAGTCGCTGCGACGTACTCGCCGGACGAAGGCGTCGTCGTCGAACTCCCCGTCGAGCGGGTCGCGGGCGATGTGAGCGATCTCCGGGGGCAGCACCGCTCCCCCGTCCGAGAGCGTGAGTCCGCCGAACATCCGCTGGTCGACGAAACGCAGCTCGAGCTGGTCGTCGAGGGTGAAGCGCACCCGCAGGTGCCGTTCGTCGGGTACGCCGGGCGGCTGGACCAGCATCTGGCCGCTCATCCCGAGGTGGCCGAGCAGGGCGTCGGCGCCACGTGCTGAGCCTTCGGAAGGGTCGTCGAGGGAGAGCCAGAGGTACTTGCCCCGACGGTGGGCCCCGGTGAACGTGCGCCCGGTCAGCCGACCCGCGAAGTCAGCGGCGCCGGCGAGGTGGCGACGGACCGGCCGGGGATGCAGGACCTCCACGGACCGGATGGGACGACCCAGGACGTGGGCCTCGAGTCCGAGGCGGACGACCTCGACCTCGGGAAGCTCGGGCATCGCCTCTCCTCGGGGCTCCGGTCGGCCGTGGGTCCGACACCTGCCGGGGACCTCGGAGTACCCCCATCCTGTCATCGTGCCGTCAACGGCTCGCGCACCGAGACCGCATCCGACGGGCCGAGGGACGTCGGCCCCACCGCGACAGGAGCGCGGTCAGCCTCTAGTGATCGGTCTCAGCGCTCAGGGGGTGGACACCGTTCGCGACCACGGGCGCCACGATGGCCGGGATCTCGGCGCTGAGCGTGCGGTAGGCCGACTCGGCCGCCTGCTGCTCGGCCTCCTTCTTCGACCGACCGACGCCGTGGCCGTGCAACCGCTCGCCCACGCGGACGCGGGCGGTGAAGGTCTTCATGTGGTCGGGGCCCTCGTCCTCGATGACGTACTCGGGGACACCGAGCTCCTGCAGGGCGCACAGCTCCTGCAGGCTGGTCTTCCAGTCGAGGCCCGCGCCCATCGCCGCCGCAGCCTCGAGCATCGGGTCGAAGAGAAGGTGCACCAGCGTGGTGCCGCTCTCGTAGCCACCGGAGAGGTAGACCGCACCGATGAGCGCCTCGACGGTGTCGGAGAGGATCGAGGCCTTGTCGCGACCGCCGGTCGCCTCCTCGCCCTTGCCGAGCCGGATGTGCTCCCCGAGCCCGATCGCGCGGGCCACCTCGGCGAGCGCCCGCGCGTTGACGACGGCCGCCCGGAGCTTGGCCAGCCGGCCCTCGGAGAGCGTCGGGTGGGTGAGGTAGAGCGTCTCGGTGATGACGACGCCGAGCACCGAGTCGCCGAGGAACTCCAGGCGCTCGTTGGTCGGCAGGTTGCCGTTCTCGTAGGCGAACGAGCGGTGCGTCAGCGCAAGCTCCAGCAGCCCGGGATCCAGGGTGGGATCTCCGAGCGACACCCGCAGCTCGTCAGAGTCGGGCGAGCCCGCCGATGCTGGCAACCCAGCGCTCGCGGTCAGAGGACCTGACGACGGTCGGCTCGTGCGCCGTACTGCCCGCACTCCGCGCACGCACGGTGCGGCAGGTGCTTGGCGCCACAGGCCGGGTTGGCGCAGGTGACGAGCGTGGGCGCGACAGCCTTCCAGGCAGAACGACGGTGACGCGTGTTGCTGCGCGACATCTTCCGCTTCGGGACAGCCACGGTTGCTCCTTGAGTTCGAGTGATCTTGCTCGGTCGATCGTACGGTCAGTCTGAGGATGTTGCTGGTGGAGCCTGTTGGATCTTCTCTGTCATCTTCGGCGCCTCGTCCGGGTCCACCACCACGTTGCCGAGGGCGGCCCACCTGGGGTCGACCGGCGCCTCGTGCCGATGGTCCGGGTCGTCCGCGAGCCGTGCACCACAGTCGATGCACAGTCCCGGACAGTCGTCCTGGCACAGCGGCTGGAACGGCAGTGCGAGCACCACCGCGTCCCGCAGCAGTGGCTCGAGATCGATCAGATCGCCCTCGAGCCGGCTGACCTCGTCGTCCAGCTCGTTCCCGCGGGCGGCGTGGTTGGGGTCGTCGTAGACGAACAGCTCCTGGATGTCGACCGAGATCGTGTCCTCGATCGCCTCCAGGCACCGTGCGCACTCGCCGACCAGTGCGGCTTGCGCCGTGCCGGTGACGAGCACCCCTTCCATGACCGCCTCGAGCCGCAGATCGATGTCGATGCTGCTGCCCTCGGGAACGCCCAGGATCTCGATGCCAAGCTCTGCAGGCGCCTCGGCGGAGAACGACAACTTGCGTTGCGACCCCGGGCGGCGGCCGAGCTCGCGCGTGTCGAGCACGAGCGGCGCTCTCGGGTCGAGATTGCGCAAGGTGTCACTTCCGTCGTGGTGCAAGCAGAACCTGCGGGAGTCTACCGGCCGATCCGGCGTGCGACCAAAACGTGGCGATCAGGCCTCGTCCTCGGCGGCCCTCTCGGCCAGCCGGGCGGTCAGCTGGGTGAGCACCTCGGCGGGGATCAGGCTCGAGACGTCACCGCCGAAGGTCGCGACCTCCTTGACCAGCGACGACGCCAGGAAGGAGTACTCCGGGCTGGTGGGGATGAAGACGGTCTCGACGTCGACCAGCGAGGAGTTCATCTGGGCCATCTGCAGCTCGTAGTCGAAGTCGCTGACCGCCCGCAGGCCCTTCACGATCGCGCGGATGCCGCGCTCCTCGCAGAAGGTGGTCAGCAGACCCTCGAAACCGGCGACCGTGACGTTCGGGAAGCCTGCGCAGACCGTCTCGAGCATGGCCATCCGCTCCTCGGCGGTGAACAGCCGCGCCCGGGACTTGGACTTGTTGATGCCGACCGCGACCACGACCTCGTCGAAGAGCATCGAGGCCCGCGCGATGATGTCGATGTGCCCGTTGGTCACCGGGTCGAACGAACCGGGGCACACGGCTCTGCGCACGGTGCGCTCCTCGTCGTCGTCGGCCTGCGTCATGGTCATCCTGCGTCAAGGTCGTCCTGCGTCGTAGCCCTCGGCAGGGTCCGCCGAGTCGGCGCGAACGTACCAGAGCACCGTCTCGCCGTACGCCTTCTCGCGCTCACGCACCAGACCCTGCGGCCAGGCGGGCTCCACGCTACGCGTCGAGCGTTCCACCACCACGACCGATCCCGTGGCCAGCCAGTCCTCGGCGACGAGCAGGGCGAGCGTCTCCTCGAGGTCCGCGTTGCTCAGGGCGTACGGCGGGTCGAGGAACACCACGTCGTACGGCGCGCGCGGGCGCTGGCCCAGGAACCGGGCCACCGGCTGCGCGACCACCTCGACCTGGCGCAGGCCCAGGGTCGCGGCGTTCTGCTGCACCAGCTTCGCCGTACGCCGGTCCGACTCGACCGCCGTGAGGACCCCTGCGCCCCGCGACATCGCCTCGAGCCCGACGGCCCCCGACCCGGCGTACAGGTCGAGGACGCCCAGGCCCGACAGCGAGCCGAGCTCGGCCTCCAGCGCCGAGAACAGCGCCTCACGGACCCGGTCGGAGGTCGGCCGGGTGGCATCGCCCGGCGGTGTCCTGAGCCGCCGCCCACCGGCGGACCCACCGATGATGCGCGTCACCGGAGCCCCGCAGCGTCATACGCCCTGGTCGCCATGGCCGCCCGTTCGTATGACGTCCCGCGGGGCGTCATACGAGGTGGTCGCGATACCCGCCGAGGCGTATGACGTCCGGGGTGGGTCATGTCTTGTCCAGGTAGTCGGCCTGCTCGGACTCCTCGAGCCGGCGCGTCACCGTCAGCAGCGCCGGGCTCTCCGAGAGGTCGGGGTCCGAGGCCAGATGGGCCGTCGCCGCCGCCCGCGCGCGCTCGATGACGTCCTCGTCGCGCAGGACCGAGAGCAGCTTGAGCCCGGAGCGACCGCCGCTCTGCTCGATGCCCAGCACGTTGCCCTCGCGGCGCTGCTCGAGGTCGATCCGGGAGAGCTCGAAGCCGTCGCGGGTGCCCGCCACGGCCAGCAGCCGCTCCATCGAGGTGCTGGCCGGGTCGGCTGAGCTGACCAGGAGGCAGAGCCCGGCGTGACCGCCGCGGCCGATGCGCCCCCGCAGCTGGTGGAGCTGCGAGACGCCGAACCGGTCGGCGTCGAGGATGGCCATCACCGTCGCGTTCGGCACGTCGACGCCGACCTCGATGACCGTCGTGGAGACCAGCACGTCGACCTCACCGGCCGCGAAGGACCTCATGACCTCGTCCTTGTCCTCCGGTGCCATCCGTCCGTGCAGCATGTCCACCCGGAGTCCGGCGAGCGGGCCGGCGGCGAGCTCGGGGGCGAGCTCCTCGACCGCCCGCAGCGGGGGCCGACCGTCCTGCGGCTCCTCGGCCCCCTCGTCGGGGTCGTCGGGGTCGATCCGGGCGCAGACCACGTAGGCCTGCCGCCCCTCGGCGACCTCCTCGCGCACCCGTTGCCAGGCACGCTCGAGCCACTCCGGCCTCGCCTGGATGGGCACGACCGTCGTCTGCACCTCCCCCCGCCCCGCGGGCAGCTCGCTCAGCGTCGAGGTGTCGAGGTCGCCGAAGACGGTCATCGCGACCGTGCGCGGGATCGGCGTGGCGGTCATCACGAGCACGTGGGGCGGCTTCCCGGCCTTGGCGCTGAGGGCGGCGCGCTGCTCGACGCCGAAACGGTGCTGCTCGTCGACCACGACCAGGCCGAGGTCGGCGAACTGCACCCGCTCCTCGAGCAGGGCATGGGTGCCGATCACCACACCTGCCTCGCCGCTAGCGGCCTCGGCCAGCGCCTGCCGACGAGCGGCCGCGTTCAGGGACCCGGTCAGCAACGCGACCCGGGTGCCGCCCTCCGCGCCACCCAGGAACCCGCCCTGGGCCAGGTCGCCGAGCATGGCGGTGATCGAGCGCTGGTGCTGCTGGGCCAGCACCTCGGTCGGCGCGAGCAGCGCCGCCTGACCACCGGAGTCGACGACCTGCAGCATCGCGCGGAGGGCGACGACGGTCTTGCCCGAGCCGACCTCACCCTGCAGCAGCCGGTGCATCGGGTGGCCGAGGCCGAGCTCGTCGGCGATCTCCTCCCCCACCGTGCGCTGGCCGGCGGTGAGCGCGAACGGCAGCCGCTCGTCGAAACGGTCCAGGATGCCGCCGGGGCCACCGGGTCGGGGGTTGGCGACGGTCGCCTCGGTCGCCGCTCGTCGTCGGGCGAGCACCGTCTGGGTGATGAAGGCCTCGTCGTACTTGAGGCGCTTCTCGGCGCTCACCTTCTGGGCCCAGGTGTCCGGACGGTGGATCCAGCGCAGGGCGGGCGCGGCGGCGATCAGGTCCTCGGCCTCACGCACCTGCGCAGGGAGCACCTCCGGCACGTCCTCGACGAGGTCGAGCGCGAGCCGGATGGTGTCCTCGAACTGCCACGTGTTGACGCCGGCCACCGAGGCGTAGAGCGGGATCAGGTCGGGCATCTCGGCGAGGTCGTCCCCTGGTCCGCCGTACATCCGGGAGGCCGGGTTGGTGAGCTGCCACTGGTTGTTGAACCACTTCAGCCGGCCGCTGAACACCCCGATGCTGCCCCTGGGCAGCTCGGTGGTGGCGCGCCAGTCGGCGGTGCCCTTGTGCTTGTCGAAGTACGTCAGCAGCAGGGTGCCGTCCTCGGCCCGGACCCGCACCTCGAGGCGGTACGCCGTGCGGTGGGTGCGCCTGTCCTCGTAGGTCTTCTGGACCGAGGAGACCACCTCGCCGACCAGGGAGAGGATGTCGCCCTCGTTGAGCTCCTCGAGCTCGCTGAGGGATCCCTTGCGGACGTAGCGGCGCGGGTAGATGCCCAACAGCTCGCCCACGGTCTCGACGCCCGTCGCCTTGACGATCTTCGTGCCGTGCTTGCCACCCACCGCCTCGACCCGTGAGCTCCAGCCGACGTGCACCCCCGCCATCCCTACTCCACCGCCATCAGCAGCGGGTAGCGCTCCTGCCCACCCACGTAGAGCACGACGTCGACGCCGGGATGCGCGTGCTGGACCCAGTCCTCGCAGGCCTCGGCGAGGTCGCCCGCCCCCGAGCCGGCCACCAGCGTCACCAGCTCGCCGCCGCCCCCGAGGAGCCGTTCCAGGACGCCGGTCGCCACCTCGAAGAGGTCCTGGCCCACGATGGCGAAGTCACCGTGCACCACCCCGAGCGCGTCACCCACCGAGCACGGCCCGGCGGTGGTCATCGCGTCCTTGGCCGCCACGGTCACGGCTCCGTGCCGGGCTCCGCGCGCGGCGGCGGCCATCTGCACGACGTCACTGTCCAGCGGACGCCCGGGCTCGTGCACGGCCAGGGCAGCGATGCCCTGGACCTGCGCCCGGGTCGGGATCACCACGACGTGGATCCCCTTCTCCTCGGCCTCGTGCGCGGCTGCCTCGGCGACCCCGATCGAGTCGGGGTCGTTGGGCAGGACGATGACCTCCTGCGCGCCGGTGGCCTCGATCGCGGCGAGGATCTGGCCGGTGCTGGGCCGGCTGCCGGGGCCGCCCTCGAGCACCTCGGCTCCCGCCTCGTGGAAGAGGTCGACCAACCCGGGGCCGGCAGCGACGATCACGAGCCTGCGGCCGCGCCGCTCGGCCCGTTTGTCGCGCGCACGGTCGATCTGCTCGGCGAAGTGCGTCACCTGGATCCGTCGCGGGGAGCCGGCGCGGATGCCGGCCTCGACCGCGGCCCCCACGTCGTCGACGTGGATGTGGACGTTCCACAGGCCCTCGCCGCCGACCACCACCAGCGAGTCCCCCAGGGGCGCCAGCTCCTCGCGGAGCGACGGGATGGAGTCGTCGTCGGTCTCGAGGAGGTACATCACCTCGTACGCCGGGCCGTCCTCGGTCAGGTCACCGGTGGGGACCCGTACCACCGGGATCGCCGACGTGCCGACCTGCGGCGTCGTGGTGACGACGCGCTTGCCGGTGATCGCCGACTCGGCCGCGTCCAGCACCACGCACAGCCCACGACCACCTGCGTCGACGACTCCGGCGGCCTTGAGCACGGGCAGCTGCTCAGGGGTGAGGGCCAGCGCCGCGCGGGCGGCGCACGCGGCGGCGTGCACGACGGCGCCGAGGCGCACGTCCTCGTCCTCGGCTTCCGCCGCCGCGGCCAGGGAGGCGGCCCTGGCCACCGAGAGGATGGTTCCCTCGACGGGCCTGCCGACCGCGGAGTACGCCGCGTCGGTGGCCAGCGCCATGCCCTCCGCGAAGACCAGCGCCGAGCGGTCATCCGGTCCGGACCGGCCGATCCGCCGCAGCAGTGCTCCGACCAGCTGGCTCAGGATCACCCCGGAGTTGCCACGAGCGCCGAGCAGCATGCCGCGGGAGTAGGCCGCCATGCCGACCCTCAGGTCCTCCGGGTGGTCCTCGAGCGCGAGGACCAGGGCGTCGCGGGCCGACTCGAGGGTGAGGAACATGTTCGTACCGGTGTCACCGTCGGGCACGGGGTAGACGTTGAGCGCGTCGATCTCCTCGCGAGCCGCGGAGAGCCCGTCCACGGCGAGGTGGGCGAAGCGGCGTACGACGTCGAGGTCGAAGGTGGCAACCTCAGCCCCTGCATGCATGCGTCGTACTCCCGGCGGGTGCGTGGTGGAAGGGATCACCGTAGTCGGCAGACGCACGATTCGCGTCTACCCACGGCTCTGAGTTATTCTCGTGCGGTTGTCCGGACCACCATGTGTGGTGGGTTCCCGGACCCCCATTCGAACCGCAAGTTCTACCCGAGGAGTGCACGGTGGCTGCCGTCTGCGACATCTGCGCCAAGAAGCCTGGTTTCGGCAACAACCGTCCCTGGTCCCGCAAGATCACGAAGCGTCGCTTCGACCCGAACATCCAGCGCGTGCGCGCCACCGTGAACGGCGCCCCCAAGCGTCTCAACGTGTGCACCGGCTGCCTCAAGGCCGGCAAGGTCACCCGCTGACCCCCTGAAGTTTCTGCCGGACCAGCGCCTCCGAGACTCTCGGAGGCGCTGTTTCGTTTCTCGGTGGACCCGGCTGGCTGGGTAGTCCGAGACGTTCCCGCGGTCCGCAGGCACACATGACGACGGAAACGTCTCGGACTATCCCGCCCGGGCACGTCGATCACTGGAAGTGCGACCAGCCCCTGGGGCCGTCGTACGCCGCCCCGTCGACCGTGACGACAG
The DNA here is from genome assembly GCA_963843775.1 of uncultured Actinomycetota bacterium. Lineage (GTDB taxonomy): Bacteria > Actinomycetota > Actinomycetes > Propionibacteriales > Nocardioidaceae > Marmoricola. The sequence goes on along the minus strand of CAWJLT010000008.1, from coordinate 133,986 downwards.
CGCTGTCGCCGGAGTCGGCGCCGGAGACCGACCCGATGAGAGTGAACCCCTCGGGCAGGGTGGTGCCTGCGGGGAAGGTGGCCACGATCGCGTGGTCGTCGCCACCCCCGAGCACGAACTGCATCGGGTCGACGCCGAGGGCTGAGCCGACCGCGTGCATCGGGTCGGCCAGCTCGAAGGCGTCCCGGTGCAGGTCGATCGAGACCACGGACTCGTGCGCGAGGTGGCCGACGTCGGCCAGCAGACCGTCGGAGACGTCGATCATCGCGGTCGCGCCGGCGTGCGCGGCGGCCAGACCGGCGGCGTAGGGGGGCTGGGGACGCTGGTAGGCCTCGACCAGCGCCCGTGGGGAGCGGAATCCACGGGTGAGCACCGCGAGCCCTGCGGCAGCCCAGCCCTGGCGCCCCGCGATCGCGAGGACGTCCCCCGCCTGCGCACCGCTGCGCAGGACCGGAGCGATCTCGCAGGCCCCCAGGACAGTGATCGCGATGACCACCTCGCTCGCCGTGGTCAGGTCGCCGCCGACGACGCTCGCACCGACCAGGGCGGCCTCCTCGGCGATCCCCTCCGCGAGGTCGAGGGCCCACCGCACGGGCAGGCCTGCAGGGGCGCCGAGACCGACGGTGAGCGAGTGGGCCGTGCCGCCCATGGCGTTGACGTCGGAGAGGTTGCTCGCCGCCGCCTTGCGTCCGATGTCGCGCGCCGTGGCCCACTCGCGCTTGAAGTGGCGTCCTTCGACGAGCAGGTCCGTGGAGACGACGACGTGTCCCTTGGGGGTCCGGATGACCGCCGCGTCGTCGCCGGGGCCGACGTAGACCTGCGCGCCCTGCTCGAATCGGCTCGACAGGGCCGCGATGAGCCCGAACTCCCCCACGTCGGCGAGGGTGGCGTCGGGCGCGAAGGAGTCGGAGGGGCTCATGGGACCCATCCCACCAGAGGCCTGGGGAGAGATCGCCCGGGGCCGTCGTGTTCCGCCCGGGCTGGTCGTCGGGTAGGTTTCGAGGCGGTTCAGAACCATTCCGATCCACGAGGGAGTCCCACATGGTCGTCCAGGCCTACATCCTGATCCAGACCGATGTCGGCAAGGCCGCTGAGGTCGCTCAACGGATCACCGACATCAAGGGCGTCATCCTCGCCGAGGACGTCACCGGCCCCTACGACGTCATCGTCCGGGCCGAGGCTCGCAATGTCGACGAGCTCGGAAAGCTCGTCGTCGCCAAGGTTCAGACCCTCGACGGCATCACGCGCACGCTGACGTGCCCCGTCGTCCACATCTGAGGCCCACGTCGACCCACGCACCGCCGCGCCGCCCGTCATTCTCCGGGGAGCTCACCAGGCTCGCCGGGGTGGCGGGCGTCGTCGTGCTCCTGGCCGTCCTCACCGGGTGCAAGGTCGAGGTCCCGGACACCGAGGTCTCGGCTGCCGACCGCCCGGCGTGCCGAGCCTTGATCGCCGCTCTGCCGGCGTCCGTCTCTGACCAGGACGAGCGGAAGACCACGGGCAACCCGTTGGGTGCCGCCTGGGGGGACCCCCCGATCGTGCTCCGCTGTGGTGTCGGCGAGCCTGCCGACTACGACCCGCTCGTCGGCTGCCAGACGGTCAACGGGATGGACTGGTACATCCCCGGGGACGGCATGAACGACCAGGACCAGGAGGTCGTGATGACCACCTACGGCCGGGTGCCCGCCGTCGAGGTCAGGCTGCCCGCGCAGTACCGCCCCCCGGTCGCCGCGATGGTCGACCTGGCCGAGGCCGTCCAGGAGCACACCCGCGTGGTCAAGAGGTGCACCTAGCGCTCTCAGCGCAGCCCGGTGCTCCGCTCCAGAGCCAGCCGGACCAGCCGCTCCACCAGCTCGGGATAGGTCAGGCCCGAGGCCTGCCAGAGCAGCGGGAACATCGACGTGGCGGTGAAGCCGGGCATCGTCTCGACCTCGTTGACGACCACGCGACCGTCCTCGAGCACGAAGAAGTCGACCCGAGCAAGCCCCTCCACGTCGAGGGCCTCGAACGCGCGTACGGCCAGGTCACGCACCGTCTCCCGCACGTCGTCGTTGACGGAGGCGGGGATCTGGAAGCTCTGCTCGAGGTACTTCGCCTCGAAGTCGTAGAAGGAGTGCTCCGACCCGACGGTGATCTCCGCGATCTCGCTGGTCTCGGGATCACCCCCGTCCAGTCCCTGGAGTACGCCGATCTCCACCTCGCGCGCGTCCGTGGCGGCCGCCTCGACGAGGACCTTCGGGTCGAACCGGCGCGCCTCCTCGATCGCCGCGTCGAGGTCGGCCGACGAGCCGACCCGGGTGATCCCGAAGCTCGAACCGGCCCGGGCGGGCTTGACGAACACGGGGTAGCCCAGGGCCTCGACCGCCTCGCGGATCGCAGCGGGGTCGCGCTCCCACTGGCGCGGCCGCACCAGCACGTAGGGCAGCACCGGTAGCCCGGCGGCGAGGAACAGCTGCTTCATGAAGTGCTTGTCGGTGCCCACGGCGCTGGAGAGCACCCCCGCTCCGACGTAGCGGACGCCGGCCATCTCCAGCAGCCCCTGCAGGGTGCCGTCCTGACCCCAGGGACCGTGCATCACCGGGAACACGACGTCGACCTCACCGAGGACGGAGGGGACCTCCTCGGCCTCGGTGACGACGAGGCCCTGACCGGGGGTCAGCGCGATCTCCAGGTCACCGGTCACCGACGGCAGCTCGCCAGCGGGCCCGAGCGCCAGGTGCCCCGGCTCGGCCGACTCGAGCACCCAGCGTCCGTCGGTGGCGATGCCGACGGGCACGACGTCGTACTTCGTCGGGTCCAGCGCGGCGATCACGCTCCCCGCGGAGATGCAGGAGATGGAGTGCTCGCTGGAACGGCCCCCGAAGACGACGGCGACCCGTGGCTTGCTCACGGTCCCGACCCTATAGGCGGCGGTGCCGGCAAATACGCTGGCGACATGCGCCCCGCCACTCGAGCCGTCCACCTCGGCCGCCCTCCGCACGAGCCCGACCAGCCGCTCAACGTCCCGATCACGATGGCCTCGACCTACGTCGCCGGCGGGGACCTCGAGTACGGCCGCTACACGAACCCCACCTGGACCGCCTTCGAGGACGCTCTCGGTGGGCTCGAAGGGGGCCGCTGCCTGGCCTTCGCCAGCGGGCTGGCCGCGGTGGCGACGATCTTCGACCTCGTGGGGAACGGCGAGAAGGTCGTCGCGCCCCGGCACGCCTACACCGGGTCCGTCATGCAGCTCGGTGACCTGGAGCTGCGCAACCGCGTCACGCCCGTGCTCGTCGACATCACCGACACGGCCGCCGTGGTAGCCGCCTGCGAGGACGCCTCCCTGGTCTGGCTGGAGTCGCCGACCAACCCTGCGATGGAGGTCGCCGACGTCGCGGCCATCACGCAGGCGGCGCACGACGCCGGCGCCTACGTCGTGGTCGACAACACCTTCGCCACCCCGATCCTCCAGCAGCCGCTCGAGTGGGGGGTGGACCTCGTCGTGCACTCGGCGACCAAGTACATCGCCGGCCACTCCGACGTGCTGATGGGGGCGATCGTCACCCGCGACGCCGAGCTGCACGGCGTGCTCAAGGGGCGACGTGACCTCTACGGCGCCATCCCCGGGACCTTCGAGGCCTGGCTGGCCCTGCGCGGGCTGCGGACGCTGCAGCTGCGGGTCGAGCGCGCGCAGGCCAACGCCCAGGAGCTCGTACGCCGCCTCCGGGAACGTCCCGACGTCACCGAGGTCCGCTACCCGGGCTTCGGCGGGATGGTCGCGATCGTCCTCCCCACCGGCGGCATCGCCGACCTCGTGCAGCACGCGACCGAGCTGTGGGTCTATGCGACGTCCCTCGGCGGTGTCGAGTCCACCCTGGAGCGCCGCCGCCGCTGGCAGGCCGAGGCGGCCACCATCCCCGACGGCCTGATCCGGCTCTCGGTCGGCATCGAGGACGTGGAGGACCTCTGGGAGGACCTCAGCCGGGCCCTGGACGCCGCCCTGACCTGAGCGCGCAAGGTCCTGCTTCGCTTCGGCGTGTCAACCCCGAAGCAGTGTCCACGAGGGTGACACTCGAGACGGCTCGTGTGACTCCGGTCACACCCCAGGGCTGCCGCGCATGCAGCACGCGGCGCGGCTCGGGACGCACACCGGGAGGAACCCTCCATGAAGCGAGTCACACAGGTCGCGACGGTCACCGCCGTCGTCCTGGCCGCCACCGCCGTAGGCACCAACGTCTCGGCGCTCAAGATGACCGGCCACCTCTCCAGCGACGAGGCCGCCCTGACATCCGCGCGCGTCTCCGCCGACCAGCGCGTCGAGAGACGCGTGAGTGCCCTGCTCAGGCGGATGACCGTCAAGGAGAAGCTGCAGCAGGTCCAGCTGCTCTCCGACGGGCAGATCACCGACGCCGACGCGAAGGCCGGTGTGGGCGGTGTGTTCTCGCTGACCGACCCCGTCAAGATCAAGCACTTCCAGCGCATCGCGGTGGAGAAGTCCCGCCTGCACATCCCGATCCTGTTCGCCTACGACACGATCCACGGCTACCGGACGATCTTCCCGGTGCCGCTCGGTGCAGCGAGCTCCTTCGATCCCGCGGTCGCCCGGACCGACGCCTCCATCGGAGCGCGTGAGTCCGCGACGGTCGGCATCAAGCAGATCTACAGCCCGATGGTCGACGTCTCCAGCGAACCCCGCTGGGGCCGGATCGTCGAGGGCAACGGCGAGGATCCCTACCTCGGCTCCGCGATGGCGGCGGCCCGGGTCACGGGCGCCCAGGGCCGGGACTACTCGGCCCGCGACAAGACGCTCACCAGCGTCAAGCACTTCGTCGGCTACGGACAGCCCGAGGGTGGCCGCGACTACAACACCACCGACATCTCAGAGTCGCGTCTGCGCAACATCTACCTGCCACCGTTCAAGGCAGCGATCGATGCCGGCTCGGACACGGTCATGTGCTCCTTCAACTCGCTCAACGGCGTGCCCGGCTGCGCCAACAAGTTCACCGAGACCGACATCTTGAAGAAGGAGTGGGGCTTCGACGGCTTCATCGAGAGCGACTACACCGCTGTCGCCGAGACCCGCGCCTGCCCGCCCGTCACCCCTGACGAGGGCTCGTGCGGCCACGGAACAGCCGCCGACGGCCCCGAGGCCGGGGCCAACGCCCTGATGGCCGGCACCGACTCGGAGATGGTCAGCACCAACATCCGCGACTACGGCCAGCAGCTGCTGGCCCAGCACCGGATCACCAGGAGCCGGCTCGACGACGCTGTCCGGCGGATCCTGCGGATCAAGTTCCGCGCCGGCCTGTTCGAGCACCCCTACGTCGACCAGAAGAAGGCCGTCGACCCCGCCTCCTTCGTCACGGCCGCCGACCGGGCCGCTGCCCGGAGAGCCGCGTCCCGCTCGATGGTGCTGCTCAAGAACGACGCCCAGCCGAACGGCTCCGGCGCCCTGCCGCTCGACCCGAAGAAGAAGACCGCGGTCATCGGGCCGCTGGCCGACAACCAGCACGCCATGCTCGGTCCCTGGTGGGGCCGCGGTGTCGACGAGGACGCTGTCAGCGTCTACACCGGGATCAAGGCGCAGTCCCCCGACGCGACCTTCAGCCAGGGCTGCACCATCGAGCCGCTGGAGCCCCCGGCGAACACTCCGGAGAGCGAGTGCGGGACCACGGACGGCTTCGCAGACGCGGTGGCGAAGGCCGAGGCCGCCGACCAGGTGGTGCTGGCGCTGGGCGAGTCGCGCGAGATGAGCGCCGAGGCGGCCTCGCGCTCCGAGATCGACCTGCCCGGCAAGCAGCAGGAGCTGATCGACGCGATCGCGAAGACAGGCAAGCCGTTCGTGGTGGTGCTCTTCAACGGGCGTCCGCTCACGCTGTCGAAGGTCGCTGAATCCTCCCCCGCCATCCTCGAGGCGTGGTTCCCCGGCATCGAGGCTGGCAACGCCGTGGCCGACGTGCTCTTCGGGAAGACCAACCCCGGTGGCAAGCTTCCGGTGTCCTTCCCCCAGACGCTCGGACAGGTGCCGATCTACTACAACCACGAGCCGACCGGTCGCCCCTGCGACGTCACCCAGAAGTACGTCTCGCGCTACCGCGACCTGCGCACGTGCGACCCGCTGTACTCCTTCGGGTTCGGCCTGAGCTACACGACCTTCTCCGTCTCCGGGCTCACCCTCGACAAGACGACGGTCGGCAGGAAGGGGCAGGTCCGGGCCACGGTGAGCGTCAAGAACACCGGAACCCGCAGCGGCGACGAGGTGGTGCAGCTCTACCTGCACGACCCCGTGGCCAGTCTCTCCCAGCCCGTACGCCGCCTGCGAGGCTTCGAGCGGGTGACCCTGAAGCCGAACCAGTCACGACGCGTCACGTTCACCATCGACCGCAGCGACTTCGGTTTCTACGACAACGAGGGCAAGTACGTCGTCGAGCCCGGCACCATCGAGCTGTACGCCGGGGACTCCTCCGAGGCCACGCTGACCACCTCGTTCGAGGTCAGGCGCTGACACCTGGCGTGTCGACTCGAGCTGCACCTGCCCGACCGGCAGGCGGGTGCAGCTCGCCTGGCCCGGCGGGTGGTGCTCAGTCGCGCTCGTGCTTGGTGTCGCGCGCGATGAAGGCGTACATCATGTCCCGGGCGCTCATCTCGCCCGCGACCACGGCGGCGACGTGCTGCGCCACGGGCGCGTCGACGCCGTGGTGGTCGGCGAGGTCGAAGATCGAGGCGCAGGACTTGGCACCCTCGGCGATCTGGCGGGTGGAGGCGACGATCTCCTCGGTGGTCATCCCCTGCCCGAGCTTCTCACCGAAGGTGCGGTTGCGCGAGAGCGGCGAGGAGCAGGTGGCGACCAGGTCGCCCAGCCCGGCCAGGCCCATCAGGGTCAGGGGGTCGGCCCCGAGCTTCATCGCCAGCCGGGCGGTCTCGGCCAGCCCACGGGTGATCAGGGACGCCGTGGTGTTGTCACCGAAGCCGAGGCCGATGGCCATGCCGACACACAGCGCCACGACGTTCTTGTAGGCGCCACCGAGCTCGCAGCCGAGGACGTCCGTGCTGCGGTAGGGACGGAAGGCCTGGGAGTGGCACAGGTCCTGCAGGCGTCCGGCCACCTCCTCGTCGGCGCAGGCGATCACGCTGGCAGCCGGTTCGCGCAGGGCGATCTCGCGGGCGAGGTTGGGACCACTGACGACGGCGATGCGCTCGGGCCCGGCCCCGGTGACCTCCGCGATCACCTCGCTCATCCGCTTGGTGGTGCCGAGCTCGACGCCCTTCATCAGCGAGACGAAGACCGCGTCGGGGGGCATCAGGTGCGTCCAGTGACCGAGGTTCTCGCGCAGCGTCTGGGAGGGCACCGAGAGCACCACGAACTCCGCCCCCGCGGCGGCCTCGGCCGGGTCGACGGTGGCTCGGATCGTCTCGGGCAGCCCGATCCCGGGGAAGTACTCCGTGTTCTCGTGGCGCTCGTTGATCGCCGCGCACACCTCGGCCCGGCGCCCCCAGATCGTCACGTCGTTGCCGGCGTCGGCGAGCACGAGGCTGAACGCCGTACCCCACGAGCCAGCGCCGAAGACCGCGACCTTGCTCATGGCTTCCCCCGTTCCCGCTTGGCCGGGTTGCCGATCTCGTTGATCCCCGACTCTCTCGGGTCGAAGCGTACGGCGGGGGCCTTCTCACCGCGCAGGTCCTCGACCAGCACGGTGATCGCCGCCATGATCCGGTCGGTCGCCTGGTGGAGCACCTCGTTGGTGAGCGGCTTCCCGATCAGGTCGCTGAGGTCGACGGGGTCACCGACCTTGTAGGAGGTGGTCTTGCGCGGGAACGGGTGCGGTCGCGCCGAGTACGCCGGGAGCAGGTCCTGCACGCCCCACTGGCCCACCGGGATCACGGGGCAGCCGGTGGCCAGCGCGATCCGCGCGGCACCGGTCTTGCCGCGCATCGGCCAACCGCCGGGGTCCTTGGTGATCGTGCCCTCGGGGTAGACGCCGATGCACTCGCCCGCGTCGACTGCCTCGACGGCCTTCTTGAAGGCCGTCGCCGCCCCCTCGCTCATCCGGGTGACCGGGATCTGCTTGGCGTCCTTGGCGATGTACTTGATCAACGGGGTGCGGAACAGCGCCTCCTTGGTGAGGTAGCGCACCAGCCGACCGTGGGCGTAGAGGAAGTAGCCGAGCGTCAGGGGGTCGAGGTGGGAGATGTGGTTGACGGCGACCACACATCCGCCGGTGGCCGGGATCTTCTCGCCGTCGATCCAGTCGCGCTTCGTCAGGACCAGCACGGCGGGCTCCACGATGGCGACCACGACCGTCCACGCCCAGCCGCGCTTCTGCTGCAGCGGTCGAACCTTCCCCACCCGGACCCTCCCCCTGCCTCGCGCCTCGTGGCGACGCTCTGCGTCTGGCCGAGCCTACTGCCAGGCGCGCCCGGTCGCCCGAGAGCCGGAGGACCCGAGGCAGGACCACACAGGCCTGCCCCAGCCTTCTCCCGGCCCTCTCTGGGCCTGCTCTGGGCCTGCTCTGGGCCTGCTCTGGGCCTGCTCTGGGACCTGGCAACGTCGACTGAGAGGATCGTAGGGATGTCGCGCACGTTTGCCCTCCTGATGCCGGTGAAGACCCTCACCCTGGCCAAGTCCCGCCTCGAGGTGCCCCGCCCGGACCAGCGCGCGCCGCTGATGCGCGCCTTCGCGCTCGACGCCATCGAGGCCGCGTCTAGAACCACGGAGGTGGCTCAGGTCTACGTGGTCACCGACGAGCCCGGGTTCGAGGTGGAGGGCGCGGTGCGACTGCCCGACGAGGGCGACGGCGACCTCAATCGCGCCCTGCACGCGGCCGCGCTCCGGGTGCGACTCCTCGACCCCGGACGCGGCGTCGCGGCGATGTGCGCGGACCTCCCCTGCCTGCGCCCCGAGGACCTGGCCACGGCTCTGGCTGCCGGGATGACACCACGCTGGTTCGTCGCCGACGCCTCGGGCAGTGGTACGACGCTGCTGGCCGCCGGCCCCGGGGTGGACCTCGACCCGCACTTCGGAACCGGTTCGGCCCATCTCCACGAACGTTCCGGGGCCGACCCGGTCCGCGCCGAGGTCACCACGCTGCGCATGGACGTGGACACCGAGGCCGACCTCGAGCAGGCACTGGTCCTCGGTGTCGGTCCCCGCACCACAGCCGCCCTGGAACAGCGACCCGCACCCCGGTGATCTGAGCCTCTGTCTGAATGCCTGTCTGAGCCTCTACCTGTGCGCCTGCCTGACCACAGGGCTCTGGGGCACGACAGAGCGGCGCCGACCCCCACGGGTCGGCGCCGCTCTGTTTCTGGTGCCGTGGTTCAGGACTTCTTGGCGGTCTTCTTCGCCGCCGTCTTCTTGGCGGGAGCCTTCTTCGCGGCGGTCTTCGTGGCCGGAGCCTTCTTGGCCGCTGCTGCCTTGGCGGGCGCCTTCTTCGCCGGGGCCTTCGTGGCCGTCTTCGTGGCAGCTGCCTTGGCCGGTGCCTTCTTGGCCGGCGTCGCCTTCTTGGCCGGAGCGGACTTCGTGGCAGCCGCCTTGGCCGGTGCCTTCTTGGCCGGCGTCGCCTTCTTGGCCGGAGCACTGGCCGCCTTGGCCGGCGCCTTCTTCGCCGGCGTCGCCTTCTTCGCCGGAGCAGACTTCTTGGCCGCGGGCGTGCTCGTGGCCTTCTTCGCGGTCCCGCCGCCGGTTGCCTTCTTGGCGACCGCTGCGGTCTTGCGCACCGCGGGCTTGGCAGCACCAGGCGTGGCCCTCTCGACCGCGGCCAGCGTCAGCTTGGGCAGCTTCTTGGCACCCGAGACGACGTCCTTGAGCTGGGCACCGGGCTTGAACGCCGGAACAGCCTTCTTCTTGGCCTTGATCCGCGCCCCGGTTGCGGGGTTGCGCACCCAACGGGCGTCACGCACTCGCTTCTCGAAGGAACCGAAGCCCGTGATGGCGACCTTCTCGCCCTTGGCCACCTCGCGGGTGATGGTGTCGAGCACCGACTCCAGCGCGTGTGCGGCCGCCTTGCGGTTGCCTTCATAGCGAGCTGCGAGGGCGTCGATCAACTGACTCTTGTTCACAAGCTTCCCTTTCGTGAACGTCAGCCGAGCGCTTTGCTCGACTAATCGCTTTGCACGCTAGGGAAAAGTGACAGCCACCACAATGGGAAAGAGGCGTGTCGCGGCAGTTACTACGCCAAAACCCCCATCAGATCAGTGAATTGTGGCCGGTTTCCACGAAGGACGCGTTTTTTCGAACTCCGCGATGTCTTCCTCGTGCGACAACGTGATGCCCACGTCGTCGAGTCCTTCGAGCAGTCGCCAGCGGGTGTAGTCGTCGATGTCGAAGGAGTCCTCGATGGCGTCAGGACCCTCACCGGCGTTGACGGTTCGAGACTCCAGGTCGACGGTCACCGTGGCGCCGGGGGTGGCTTCGAGGTAGTCCCAGAGTCGCTGCACGACCTTCTCGTCGACCTGCGCGGCGACCAGACCGGACTTGCCGGAGTTGCCACGGAAGATGTCGCCGAACCGCGGACTGATCACGGCCCGGAACCCGTAGTTCTGCAACGCCCACACGGCATGCTCTCTCGACGAGCCGGTGCCGAAGTCGGGACCGGCGACGAGCACCGAGCCGGCGGCGTACTCCGGCTGGTTGAGCACGAACGAGGAATCTCCACGCCAGGCTGCGAAAAGTCCGTCCTCGAAGCCCGTGCGCGTGACGCGCTTGAGGTAGACGGCCGGGATGATCTGGTCGGTGTCGACGTTGCTGCGCCGCAGGGGGACGCCGACGCCGGTGTGGCTGCTGAACTTGTCCATCTCAGACCTCCGTCAGTGCGGGCAGATCGGCCGGCGAGCTCAGGGTGCCGCGCACCGCCGTGGCGGCGGCGACCGGCACCGAGACGAGGTGCGTGCGACCGCCCTTGCCCTGTCGCCCCTCGAAGTTGCGGTTGGAGGTGGACGCGCTGCGCTCCCCCGGGGCGAGCTGGTCGGGGTTCATGCCGAGGCACATCGAGCAGCCGGCACCGCGCCACTCGGCGCCGGCCTCCTTGAAGATCACGTCGAGACCCTCGTCCTCGGCCTGCATGCGCACGCGCACGGACCCCGGTACGACGAGCAGGCGCGTGTCCTTGTCCACCGAGCGGCCCTTGATGATCTCGGCGGCGAGCCGCAGGTCCTCGATGCGACCGTTGGTGCACGACCCCACGAACACGGTGTCGACCTTGATCTCGCGCATCGGGGTGCCGGCCTCGAGCGCCATGTACTCCAGGGCCTTCTCGGCACCGACGCGGGCGTCTGCGTCCTCGAAGTCGGCCGGGCTCGGCACCACGCCCCCGAGCTGCACGCCCTGGCCGGGGTTGGTGCCCCAGGTGACGAAAGGCGTCATGGTCGAGGCGTCGAGGACGACCTCCTCGTCGAAGACCGCGTCGTCGTCGGTGGTGAGCGACTTCCAGTGCTCGACCGCGGCATCCCAGTCAGCGCCCTTGGGCGCTTCGGTGCGGCCCTCGATGTAGTCGAAGGTGGTCTGGTCCGGCGCGATCAGGCCGGCCTTCGCACCCCACTCGATGCTCATGTTGCAGACCGTCATCCGGCCCTCCATGGAGAGGGCCTCGATGGCCGGGCCGCGGTACTCGACGATGTAGCCCTGTCCGCCGCCGGTGCCGGTCTGGGTGATCAGGGTGAGCACGAGGTCCTTGGCGGTGACGCCGTCGGGCAGGTCGCCGGTGACCGTGACCGCCATCGTCTTCGGCCTGGCCTGCATCAGCGTCTGGGTCGCGAGCACGTGCTCGACCTCGGAGGTGCCGATGCCGAACGCGATGGCCCCGAAGGCGCCGTGGGTCGAGGTGTGGCTGTCGCCGCAGACGATGGTCATACCGGGCTGGGTGAGACCGAGCTGCGGGCCGATGATGTGCACGATGCCCTGCTCGACGTCACCCAACGGGTGTGAGCGGACGCCGAACTCCGCGGTGTTGCGACGCAACGTCTCCACCTGCGTGCGGGAGACCGGGTCCGCGATCGGTTTGTCCCAGTCGATCGTGGGAACGTTGTGGTCCTCGGTGGCAAGAGTCAGATCTGGTCGGCGAACAGACCGATCCGAAAGGCGAAGGCCTTCGAATGCCTGAGGAGAGGTGACTTCATGGATCAGGTGAAGGTCGATGTACAGGAGGTCAGGCTCGCCTGATGCACTACGGACGACGTGCTCGTCCCAGACTTTTTCCGACAGCGTTCTACCCATATCCGAATCCTCTCTGCTTCGTTTCACATACTGAACGGCCCTACAGAAGCGTGCGGCCAAACCTTACGTTGCATCCCATTCTACGAGACGGCAGTATTACAATATGGACAACACAAGCGGAGTCGGCGTACTCGACAAAGCCGCTCTGGTGCTCGCGGCACTGGAGTCAGGTCCTGCGACCCTGGCCGGCCTGGTGGCCGGCACGGGGCTCGCTCGCCCCACGGCGCATCGTCTGGCCGTGGCCCTCGAACACCATCGACTGGTGGCCCGTGACATGCAGGGTCGCTTCGTCCTCGGACCGCGTCTGGCGGAGCTCTCCGCCGCCGCGGGCGAGGACCGCCTGCTGGCGACCGCCGGGCCGGTGCTGGCGCGGTTGCGCGACATCACCGGCGAGTCGGCCCAGCTGTGGCGCCGCCAGGGCGAGCACCGCGTGTGCGTCGCCGCGGCCGAACGACCCAGCGGACTGCGCGACACCATCCCCGTCGGCTCACAGCTGACCATGCGCGCCGGCTCGGCCGCCCAGGTGCTCCTGGCCTGGGAGGACCCCGAGCGCATGCACCGCGGGCTCCAGAACGCCGCCTACTCGGCAACAGCCCTGGCCGGCATCCGCCGGCGCGGCTGGGCGCAGTCGATCGGCGAGCGCGAGCAGGGCGTGGCCTCGGTGTCCGCGCCGGTCCGTTCCCCCAGCGGCAAGATCATCGCGGCGGTGTCGGTCTCCGGCCCCCTCGAACGACTCTCCCGCCAGCCCGGTCGGATGCACGCCCCCGCCGTACTCGCCGCGGCCGAACGACTCTCCGAGTCGCTGCGCCGGGCGGCGGCGGAGTAGTTCGCCCGTCACAAGTTTTTCTGGTTAACCAGAAAAACCTCCGCTACCCAACGTTGCAACGTGGTGTCAGTGGCAGTTTTTCTGGTTAACCAGAAAAACTTCACTCACCAACAGGCAGCCCGGCGGCAACGAGCAAGAGCGACTGCGGCCGCATCCGGCCTTCGCCAAGACGGGAATCAGGCAGAGACGACGAGCGCGGTGGGTACGCCGAACCGGGCCGGTCATGCCCTCGGTCGATCGCCGGAGCCTCATCGGGTGGAGACCATCGGCCGCACCTGCCGACATGGACTGCCAAGGGCCTCCGCGTCTGGTCACTCAGCGCACGCACTCCGGGTCGCCCGGTTCAGCAGGCCACGCAGATCCAGCGGGTCGGTGACGGCCAGCGCGAACGCCCGGGCCGATGCGGTCGAGCACGCGGTGGTGAGCACAGTCCTCCTGCAGCCGGTGCCGGCCCTGCGCAGGGTCGCGCACCAGAACAGCGGCGTCGACTGCCCTGATCGGGTCCTAGCGGTGGGGGTCGTCGACCTCGGCGGGGTCGTCGGTCGGGTCGAGGAACACGTGCCGCACCTCCGGGTGGGCCGCACGCACGCGACGCTCCACCTCCTCGGCCGACTTCTCGATCTCGTCGACCGTGGAGGTGTCATCGAGGTCGACCCGCGCGGCGACCAGCACCTCGTTCGGCGACATCCGCATCGTCAGCATCTCCACCAGGCTGTCGATGCCCGGAGACTCGACGATCGTCCTGCGGATGGCTTCCTGGGCTTCCTCCGGGAGCGCCTCACCGATCAGCGCACGCTTGTTCTGCTGGCCCAGCGCGTAGGCCACCGCGACGAGCAGCACCCCGATGGCGACCGAGGCCGCGCCGTCCCAGAAGCCCTGTCCCGTGAGGCGGTGGAGCGTGATGCCAACGGCGGCGAGGACGAGACCGATCAGGGCGGCGGTGTCCTCGAAGGCGACCGTCTTGGCCGTGGGGTCCGGGGTGATCTTGAGGTGCTCGAAGAAGCCGCGGTCCTTCTCGACGGCCTCGCCGCGAAGCTGTCGCACCGCCTTGAGCCAGGAGGCACCCTCGAGGAGGAACGCGAGTCCCAGCACGACGTAGGAGACCAGTAGGCTGCCGAGCTCCTCAGGGTTCAGGATGGCCTTGACCCCCTCGAGGACCGAGTAGCCCGCGCCGAGGACGAAGATCCCCACGGCTGCGATCAGCGACCAGAAGTAGCGCTCCATGCCGTAGCCGAAGGGGTGCCTCGCGTCGGCAGGCTTCTGGCTGCGCTTCAGCGCGGTCATCAAGAAGACCTGGTTCAGCGTGTCCGCGAAGGAGTGCGCGGCCTCAGCCAGCATCGCCGTCGAGCCCGAGATCAGGCCACCGACCAGCTTGGCGACCGCGATGCCCAGGTTGGCGGCACCCGCCAGGAGGACTGTCGATGTCGACTCGTCGTCACTGCTCGGGGCATCTGGGGCATCGGCCATGGGCCCAGCCAAGCAGGTGTGCCCTCACCCCTCAGAAGAGGGCGTCCTGCTCGAGCTCCAGCAACAGCTGTTTGCGCTCCAGCCCGCCGGCATAGCCGGTGAGGGTCCCGTTGGCGCCGATCACCCGGTGGCACGGGATCACGATGGGCACCGGGTTGCGCCCGTTCGCCAGGCCCACCGCGCGCGAGGCCGCGTTGGTCATGCCGAGACGGCGGGCGACCTCGCCGTACGACGCGGTCTCGCCGTAGCCGATCGCGCGCAGCTGCTCCCACACCCGCTGCTGGAAGTCGCTGCCCCGGGGGCCGAGGGGCAGGTCGAACTCCTTCAGGTCGCGGGCGAAGTACGCCGCCAGCTGGTCGGCCGCACTCCGCAGCAGCGGATTGTCGTCCTCCCGGTCACCGATCGGCTCGCCGCTGCGGGAGCCCTGGAACGGGCTGAACTCGATGGCGGTGATCTCCCCGCCCCGCGCCACGATCCGCAGGTCCCCGATCGGGGATTCGGTCACGGTCCACATCGTCGTCATCCCCACTGTCCTCGTCGTCGTCACCCTATGTCTCCTTCGTCGTCGGTCGATCCGCTCGGATCCTGCGGAAGCTCCATGCCCGCTAGCACCACGGACCACAGCCGCATGAGCGCGTAGGAGCGCCACGGCCGCCAGCCGTCGCTGCGGGCCACCACGTCCTCGATCCCCAGCCGCGCGGCAGCGTTGCGTACGCCGATGTCGGTGGGCAGGAACGCGTCCGGGTCGCCGAGTGCGCGCATGGCCACGTAGTCGGCCGTCCACGGGCCGATCCCGCGCAGGTCCATCAGCGCCGCACGGGTCTGGGTCCGGTCGGTGCTGCGGTCGAGTCGCACCTCCCCCCTCTCCAGGGCGGCGGCCAGACCGGTCAGGGCCCGGGCCCGGGACCGCGGCATCCGGAGGGCCTGGGGGTCCTCGGGGTCGAGGGCGGCGAGTCGTGCGGCGGCCGGGAACAGACGGGTGACCCGGTGGTCGCCCGTGAGTCCCAGTGACTCGCCGTACTCCTCGACGAGTCGCCCGGCTGCGGTGCGGGCCGAGGCCAGGCTGACCTGCTGGCCCAGCACTGTCTGGACCGCCACCTCGACCCCGTCCAGCTGCCCGGGGACCCGGAGTCCCGGCGTGGCGGTCACGAGCGGCGCGAGCACGGCATCCTCCGAGAGCGCCTCGTCCACGGCGACCGGGTCGCAGTCGGCGTCGAGCAACCGGCGCGTGCGCTCCATGGCGGGTGCCAGGTCACGGGCGTCGGTCAGTGTGAACGTGCACGGCACCTGGCCGGGCGGGCGATCACCCAGCTCCACCCGGACGACGCCGGGACCGTGCGGGAGACGTAGCGAGCGCTCGTACCACCCGGGCCCGGCTGCCTCGATCCCCCGCACCACGTGCATGGCCAGGAAGAAGTGCAGGTCGTCAGCGGCGTACGGCTCGCGCACCGCGATCCGGGTGCGGATGGTGCCGGACGGCCCCACCGGAAACCGTGACCCGGCCTTGGCCCGCAGCTGGGTCGGCGTGGCGGCGTACACCTCGCGCACGGTCTCGTTGAACTGCCGCACGCTCGCGAACCCGGCGGCGAATGCGATGTCGACGAAGGTCAGGTCGGTGGTCTCGATCAGCACCCGCGCGGTCTGTGCGCGGCGGGACCGGGCCAGGGCCAACGGGCCGGCACCGTACTCCTGGGTGACGACGCGGTTGAGCTGTCGCGTCGAGTAGCCCAGCGCGCTGGCCAGGCCGTCGACGCCCTCCCGCTCGACGACCCCGTCCGAGACCAGGCGCATCGCGCGCGCCGCCAGGTCGGCCGCCACGTCCCACTCCGGAGAGCCCGGGGTCGCGTCGGGCAGACAGCGACGGCAGGCCCGGAAGCCAGCCCCCTGCGCGCCGGCCGCCGTGCGGTAGAACGCCACGTTGCGACGCTGGGGAGTGGTCGCCGGGCAGGAGGGTCGGCAATAGATGCCGGTCGTGCTGACCGCGGTGTAGAACATGCCGTCGAAGCGACGGTCACGTCCCTTCACGGCGCGGTAGCAAACATCCTGGTCGAGATCCATGTCCCCAGTCTGACCGCTGGGTCCGACAGCGTCTCGCGGGAATCGGACACCGCCGTGAAACGCACGACTGCGCAGTTGCCGACGGTGGGGTCAACTCCCTCGTCCGGGTAGGACGCAACACAGAGCCCAACCTCGAGAACGACGGACATCCATGGTCGAGCGAGCGCCTCCCCGCTCAGCTGTGGTCCTCTCGTCCGGGCGCTTCCGGATCCTCGGGGCGCTCGCTTGGCCGACGCGAGCGATAGGTCGCGACCGCTCGAGCCAACGCGGCCATGTCGGGCGCGGTCCGGGCATCTGCGGTCCTTGACCGCGGTGCCGGATGAGGTGTGAGCAGGTCGCGCACCAAGACCCCCGCGAAGACCGCATCCGTGAGCTCTCGGACAAGCGCACCGGGATCGGGCTCAACTGGTCCCTCGGCGCGGACGAGCTTGGCGAGGTCTTGGGCTGCAGGGTGAGGCGTGGCACGTCGGAGAGCCCTCCACTCGGCCAGCCCCGAGGCGGTCAAGACGCCGGTGACCCCGATGAGAGCAGCAGTCCCCACGATCAGGATCGCTGACTCCAAGCCGGTCACGGGACAGGCTCCGGGAAGACGATCCAACGAGCCAGTGCGTAGCTCTCGCCCAGTCTCTGCAGGCCGACCAGAATCACGCCACCCCAGCCGAGCAGGGTCAGGCTCAGGACGACGAGCACCACGGCCACGGCTACATTCACGTCCTTCGCACCGTCAACCGCGACCCCGACGAGGGCGATCAACGTGGATACCGCGGCCGCCCCGACGCCCTTCGCGAGTCCGAGGAGCCGGTCCCTTTCCCAGTCGAACAGCTGGGTCAGCGCTTCCTCCGGCGCCGGGCCCGCCGCGGCTCTGAGGACAGCCTGTGCGCTCACGGCGGGGAAGATGAGCGAGCGCGGCCAGGCGCTGATCCCGCGTGGACGACTCATCGGCCACCGCCTCTCAGGTGATGTGAGCCCGCAGCGTGTGCCTGCGCGCGCAGCTGGTGGAAGTTGTGAATCCCGGTCGCGTGCAGGTACACGCTTATCCGTTTCATCTGCTCGCCTGAGAGCGTGCCTGACGTGGCGGCCTCCGTGAGTCGGTTCTGAGCGTGGATCTCGGTGACGCTTAGGGCGTCGCGCTTCCACTCCCCTTCACCGCCGAGTCGGGTCATGTCGTGCACGGCCAGGATGGCGCAGGCCATATCGGGGTCCAGGGGCCATTGTCCGTCCGGCAGCGCAGACCTGAGCAGGTCGACCACAGCCGACGAACCGCTCTCGAGGAACTGGGCCAGGGCCGCGGTAGCCAGCGCTCGGGGCCAACCTGGCGTGTCGGCCACTCGGCGGAACGACTCCTCAGCAAGAGCTTGCTGCGTTCCGTCCGACGTCGCACCGGCCATGAGGAGCAGCGTGGCCCAGCGGATCCTCGCCCCGTCGATATCCGCAGGGTCAGCGCCCACTGCCAGCGGCCAGGCCGCTTCCAGCACGTGGGGATCGGGCGGGAACCCCTCGTTGACGGCGCGATACCTGCACAACGCTCGAGCCGGAACACGTGCCGACCCCCCGAGGACGTGCCATCGACACGCCCACAGGGCGTACTGCTCAGCCTGCCCCTTGACTCGTGGCTGACTCACCCCTCTGTGCTACATGACGGGTGGAGCGATGTCGAGTGTGGCCGAGTTGATCATGTCGAACATCCGCGTGGTGACGAACCTCGACGCGGGCACGGTGGAACCGCCGACACACGTGCCCACGCAGGCTGGGGCACGCTCCTCGAGCCGATGCTCGACCGGGCGGCGGCGGCGGAGTACCTTGATGCTGTGGGCGTCTTGCCACTTCCGCAGCGAGTGGCCCGGGCCGTGGGCGAGAGCCCTGCTTCCGGGCGGGTCGCGGATGCGCAGCAGCACATCTACGGACCGGTGCTCGACTGGGCACGACGCAGCCCACTGCACACCGACGCTCTCGGCCACTCGGTGCATCCTTTGCTCACCGATCTGACGCTCGGGTGCTGGAACAGTGCGTCGCTGCTCGATCTCGCAGGCGGGATTCAGGCACGTCGCGCGGCGACGCTCCTGGTCGGAGCGGGGCTGGCGGCGGCGGTACCGACCGCAGTCGCGGGCGCCGGCGACTGGGCAGGGATGTCCGGGGACGAGCGGCGCATCGGTGCGGTGCATGCGTTGGGCACCGACATCGCCACGTTCCTTCTCCTGGGCTCGCTCCTCGCTCGTCTGCGTGGCAAGCACGCCGCCGGCACCAAGCTCGGCCTCGCGGGGAACGCGGTCGCAGCAGGTGCGGGATTCCTCGGCGGCCACCTGGCGCTCAGCCGCGGAACAGCGCGCAGGACCCGGCCAGAGGACTGAGCCTCTCCCACAGACCTGACCGCTTGTGGTGACGGGGCCCTGAGCGCCCCAGGCCCTGACCGGCAGGCTAGGAACGCCCCATGGTGTAGAACTCGGGATTCGGCGGCGTCGCGGTCAGGTGAACCATCCGGTTGGAGAGGCCGAACAAGGCGGTGATGGAGCCCACGTCCCAGATCTCGTCCTCCGACAGGCCAGCTGAGCGCGCGGCTTCGAGGTCCGCCTCGGCGAGGCTGGCCGACTCCAGCGACAGGGTCAACGCCAGATCGACGATCGCGCGATGACGTTCGCTGAGCTTGACGGAGAAGGGATTGGTGGCGACCTCGTCGGCGATATGGGGATCCTTCATCCGGATCCGCAGGATCGCGCCGTGCGCAACGACGCAGTAGGTGCAGTGGTTGGCTCCCGAGGTGGCCACGACCACGAGCTCGCGCTCGGCCTTGCTCAGCCCTTCGTCGCTGTCCATCAGTGCGTCGTGATAGTCGAGGAACGCTCTCAGCTCCCGCGGGCGCCGACCCAGGGTCCGAAAGATGTTCGGCACGAAGCCCGATTTCTCGGCGATCTTCCCAATGCGCTCGCGCAGGTCATCGGGGAGCTCCTCGAGCTCGACGTGTCCGAATCTGCTGACGCTGGTGTCCATGGTCTCGGTCGTCACCCTCCGAGTCTGCCACCGACCGAGGACTCAGATCATCAGGCCGGCGCCCCCCACCGCACGCCTACGTGACGATGGTGCGGCAACCGCAGTCCCGGCGGCTGAGCTCTGCGCCGTTGCCCTGACGAGCCTCGAGCCGGTCAGCGCACGGACGAGAGCGCGCTCTCGATCACGTCGACCAGCTGGTTGCGGGTCGGACCGGGGGCGTACGGCGCGCGCCACCCGGTCTCGTAGACCGCTCGGGCCAACGGCTCGGCCGGCTGGAGACAGCTCGGGAGTGCGGTCATGGCGAAGTACGGGCCGGTGTACTCGTTGATGCGTGGATCGGCGCGGGCCGCCTCGCAGATCTGCTCCGTCGTCAATGGGCGAGCCAGGTCGAGCGCGGCGCCTTGCCAGCGCGCCACCGCGTCGCTGTCGATGGCGATGTGGTCCTCGACCCAAGGTCGGATGAGATCGTCGCACCACGCACCGAACGGGTGGGCGACCGACACCGGATCAGCACCCTCGTCCAGGAGGCGCAGAAGGGCGTCGACCTGCGTGAACGCCATCGCGACGCCGCGACCGCGCGTGGGCGTCGTGGTCGCCACGGTGTCACCCACGGGGACCAGACCGGCGAGCCCGCGCGGGGATCGGTAGACGTTGCGCAGAGCACCGCCCACCATCACCGGACTGGTCGGTCTCGCCCGGTCGCGATCGGTCCAGTCAGCGAGCGCCGGAACGGCGCGGCAGGCTTCGTCGAACACCGCGTCGAGCCGAAGCGGCTTCAGTGCGACATCCGCGGTCGGGCAGACGAAGAGCACCGAGAAGTGTCCGGCCTCGTGCAGGAACACCAGAACCTGGTAGCCGTCGTATCCGCTGAAGCTGCCGATCGGGTTGTCCAGCGGGCCCGGTTCGGCTCCGGGCAGCAGCTGGTAGGTGCGGTCGACGTACGCAAGCCCGCACAGGCCCTCCAGCTCCGGATCGGTCGACCGGTCGATCCGGCTCGAACGGCCCGAGGCATCGACCACGAGATCGGCTCTCAGAGGAACCTTGTCGACCAGCGCGCCCGTGACGCGTCCGTCCTCGCAGAGCAGTCCGTCGACGTGTCCGGTGTGCAGGGTCAGCCGGGGCGTGGCCGAGGCGGCGCTGCGCAACGCTCGCTCGAACACCGATCGACGCGAGCGGCTGCCGAGGGTCCTGGTGCCCACCCCCGGGACCTCGACCGCCACCGGCTCCGCACCGGCACCCATCCACGCGTCGTACGCCGCTGGCCAACGTCGCTGCAGCACGTCGCCCACCTGCGGACGGAACCCGTGGGCATGGTCGAACTGCATGACCCCGCGACGCCGCCAGGTGCCGTCCGCCGCTGGGCCGGGGTCGCGGTCCACCGAGGTGACCTCGTGCCCACGCTCCACCAGCGCCGCAGCGGTCAGCAGCCCGGTCGGCCCGGAGCCGAGGACGAGAACCTTCATGATGAACCACGTTCCGCTCCGCGGCGCGAGGTGTCAACGCGATGTGAGGCCGCGATCTGCCGCTGTCGTCGACCACAGCCTGACCAGGTTCCAGGCCGACAAGATGAGCCGCACGCACGTGCCCGTCAAGGCGGTGTACCAACGAAGGCGGGTGGGGTGGCGTGCGGGTGGAAGGACGCGGGTCTACCAGCGGGCGGGTCGGACGGGATCCCCTCTGGTGGCCCGTGGATCTCAGCCGTCAGGCCGGGCCGGATCGACCAGTATGAGCCACGCCAAGCCTGAACACGGCCCACACGACACCGGTCACCGCGGTCGCGGTCAACGCCAGACCGAAGTCGGGCGCGAAGAGGCGGATGTTGGCGAGCGGTGAGCCGAACAGGCGCGGCACCAGAAAGAGAATTGCCCATGCCGCGACAAGCGTGGTGAGCAGTGGGAACCACAGGCTGAACCGGCCGAAGACGCCCGACTTGGCGCGTATCTCGACCCGGTGCCACCACGCCCAGACCATGCTGAGCAGATAGACGATCGGCAGGAGCACCAGAGAGATGAACAGGGCCTTCTGGGAGAGGCGGGAGCCCTCTCCGTCGTAGTCGAGGCCCAATGCCCTGGCGGTGATGCCGTTGCGGAGCTGGGCCGTCTCGCCGAACCCTAGTCCGCTGCCCCCGTTGACCAGCACGACAACCCCCAACTTCCTGGAGGGGACCATCGTCGCGAGCGATTCATACCCGGGGCTCGTCCCTGAGTGCCAGACAGTCCCTCCGCCCGAGTCCACGAACCAGCCCAGGCCGTAGGAAGGCGATGCCGCGGCGGCCGGGCGCATCATCAGCGCCTTGCCTTCGGCGCTCAGCACATCGTCGCGGGCGTTCATCATCATCAGCAGGTAGCGCGCCAGATCGCTGGCGCTCGCGACGATCCCACCTTGTGGCGCCGTTCCACGGTCCGTCCTGTTCTCGGATAGCGGCCGCTTGGTGCCGAACCACGGCCTGTGCCCGGACGCCATGGACTCGTGGACCCCACCGTCGGCGACGAAGCTGTGATCCATGCCCACCGGCTCCAGGATGTTGGTCGCCACATAGGCCTGGTACTGCTGCCCGCTCACGACCTCGACCACCCGACCGAGAATCTGGTAGTTCGTGTTCGAGTACTCCCACTTCTGGTCGGGTGCGTCGGCTGGAGTGACGTCTGCAAGCTGGTCGACGCGCCGCGCAAGCTCGTCCTTCCCACCGGTGGTGTCCGCGGGTGACGCGTTTCCTTGCAGTGTGGAGAAGCCGCTCGTATGGCTGAGCAGCTGCCTGATCGTGACAGCGCCCGCGGGCCGGGCCGAGAAGCGGTCAAGATAGCTCGAGACTTCGGTATCCAGGTCGACCTTGCCCGCCTCGACCAGTTGCATCACGGCCAGCGCTGTGAAGCTCTTGGAGATCGAGCCGGTCAGGAAGGCCGTGTCCGGAGTGACCTCGCTATCGTCCCCGATCTTGACAACGCCGTGCGCACCAACCGATGTGATCTCGTCATCGACCACGACGGCATAGGCCAAGCCAGGCACGCCGGAAGCCGGCATCTCGCTAGCGATGAAGTCCTCTATCGATCCTTCAGGTGCACTCATGTGCAAGGCAGCACTGAGACCAAGCGCAAGGACAGCCAGAACTACGTGCAAGACGCCTTCCTCCTCGGGCACACATGCCTGCGGACGGATGGTGGACCCCTCGCCCGCCCGTTCGGGCCTCACCACCCCCATCTTCCACCCGAGATGCAGGAGGCGGCGAGCACGGCGCCGGGCAGCACCCCGATGTCTTGCACGGAGGATGCCGCCGGACGAGGCGCCATGCATCACCCCAGGTCGTGGACGAATGTCCAGGTGATGCTTGTCGATGGGGCACCGGAGAGCATGTCGACCAGGTCTCCCGCGGCGTCGTTGCGCGTGCTCATGACCGCTTCGGCGTGGTCTTCGATGCAGCAAGGCCGGCGGAGAGTCCTCAGCTGTAGGAGGAGGTCCGCTGCACACGGACGTGCAGAACTGCGGCGGAGCCGATGGCAGCACGCACAGAGGCTGCTCAGCGAGCGACTTCTGCACGTTCTTGTGCGGACTCTGCCGCGTCACAGTGAGTGGGTGGTGGGCAGCGCCGCGGTGGCCTCGTCGATGGTTGTCCGCGATCTCACCGTGGTGATCGCCACGATGCTCGTCGCCGTTTCTCTGCCAACAAGGACCGGACCCTTCAATTCAGCGTCTCCCGGGAGGGGACAGCGGCTGAAGCGGGCCGAGGATCACCATACGTGGGACCACCGGCTCAGGCATGGGTCCTTGGTCCCGGACATGGATGACCCGAAGCCCTGTGGCTGTCGTTGATTTCGGGTGACGCTGAGAACAATCACGTCAGGAGTCACTATGAGACCCAACGAAGACTGGTTCCCCAGCCATCTCATGGAGATGAGCAGAACCGAGTGCCTCGACCTTCTCGGGAGCCATCAGGTCGGCCGGGTGGCCTACTGCGATGACCTGGGACCGGTCGTGCTCCCGGTGAACTACGTCATGGACGAGGAGACCGTCCTCCTCCAGGTGTCGCCCACCTCAACGCTTGCTCGGAACCTTCGGTCCGGCCGGGCCTCGTTCGAGCTCGACGACTTCGATGACTTCAACCAGTCGGGCTGGAGCGTGCTGGTCCGCGGGGAGTCCGCCCATGCCGGGACCGCCGATCTACCCGACACCGACAGCCGGCCGGTGGCCTGGGCCGAGGGGCAACGCACCTTCCACGTCCGGATCATTCCGCACGACATCACCGGTCGTCGGTTGCTGCCCGCATGAAGGGCAAGAAGCCCCTCAACGACCTACTCGCGCGCACATGTTCCCCGTGAGGGATCCCGTCGCGCCCGCGTCAAGGCCCCCATCGGCGCCTCACACGGTGACGAGCACGTCGACCCCAGGGTCGCTCCGGGCAACGTCTTGCGAGGCGGCCAGGCCCTCGCGTTGGACCGCGCGCGCGATCATCGGCTCGTTCTTCCTCTGGACCAGCGGGATCCACGTGGGAGTCGCCGCCGGCGAGCTGACGCTCGGACTACTGCTGCTGCGCGGCGGGTATGCCGCCAAGATCGGTTGGCTCGGAGTGATCGGATTCCACCTTGCGTTGGTGCTCTTCGGTTGGGGCTTCCTGATCTGGTCGGCACCGGCCCTTGCAGCGTTGGTGGTGCTGTCCTGGCGCGACTGGCCACGGCTCAGCATCAGGGAGCCGACGCCAGCACCTGGGGCGTGATCACGAGAGAACGGTTCCGAAAGGGGAACCTTGGGCTCGCGCGGTGATCGCACACCCGACTGCATGCAGGTGTCGATCATCCGGTTCGCTGCCGGATGATCTCGAGAGACCGCAAGAACCGACCCATCGAGCACCGCGACGAAGGTACTCATCCGTCGAATCGATCGGCCTCTAACGCCGGGCCGCGCCAAGGTCGGCGGCCAGCTGGCGCACTCGTGCACCGATGTCGTCACGGACCAGACGCATTCGTTCGGCGCCTTCGATGCCGCGTTCGGAAGGTTCGTCGGTGTCCCAGTTCTCGATGTGGGTGCCCTCGACCGGGTCGACCGTCGCTTCGCGACCCAGCGTCACCACGAGGTCAGCGGCGCCCATCAGCTCAGGCGTCACCGGTTGGGGCACCTCGGCTCCGATGTCGACGCCTATCTCGGCCATCGTGCTGACGGACAAGGAGTTCAGGGAGGTTCCGGGACGGGTGCCGGCCGACTCGACGTGGACCTGGTCACCGACGAGGTGGCGCATCAGGCCGGCCGCCATCTGCGACTTGCCGCCGTTCTTGACACAGACGAACAACACGCTGGGCTTCTCTGACACGACGCTCCTGCCTGGATCTCAGTCGCGCTCGAGGACCGAAGGCGGCAGCTCGATGTCTGGGACGAGCTCGACGAGCAGTGTCCGGACGCGGGCGTCGAGGTCGGCGACGACGTCGCGAACACCTGCCTCGTCCTGTCCGCCGGGGTCGGCGACGGGCCAGTCGACGTACGTCACGCCGGGGACGTAAGGACACTCCTCGCCGCAGCCGAGGGTGATGGCCATGGTGCTCGCGGCGATGGTGTCGCGGGTCAGGAGCTTGGGCTGCTCGGCCGAGGTGTCGAGGCCTAGCAGCTCGAGGACCTCGACGACCTCGGCGTGGACGTGCTCCCCGGGCTGGGTGCCGGCCGAGAGAGCGACGACCCGACCACCGGCGTAGTGCTCAGTCAGGACCCGGCTGATCACGGAGCGACCGCCGTTGCGCACGCACGCGAACACGACCTGGGGCGGGGTGTTCGGCTCGGCGCCGGTCACGGGGTGACCCCAGAGTCGGTGGGCGTGCGTTCGCTGTAGAACTTGCGGGCCCAGAGGCTGACGTAGACCAGACCGATCAGCGCTGGGACCTCGATCAGGGGGCCGACGACGCCGGCGAGGGCCTGACCGGAGGTGACACCGAAGACGCCGATGGCCACCGCGATGGCGAGCTCGAAGTTGTTGCCCGCAGCAGTGAAGGAGACGGCGGTGGCGCGCTGGTAGTCGAAGCCGAGCGCATGCGTCAGCAACATCGAGCCGCCCCACATGAGCGCGAAGTAGGCCAGGAGCGGTAGCGCGATGCGGGCGACGTCGAGGGGCTGGTTGGTGATGGTGTCCCCCTGGAGGGCGAAGAGGATGACGATGGTGAACAGCAGCCCGTACAGCGCGGCCGGGCCGATCCTGGGCAGGAACGTCGACTCGTACCACTCGCGGCCCTTGGCTCGTTCGCCGAGGGTCCGGGTCAGGAAGCCGGCCAGGAGCGGGATGCCGAGGAAGACCAGCACCGACTTGGCGATGCCCCAGATCGAGACGTCGAGGGACGTCTGCTCGAGGCCGAGCCAGCCGGGGAGCACCTCGAGGTAGAAGTAGCCGAGCAGTGCGAACGCCAGGATCTGGAAGACCGCGTTGATGGCCACGAGGATGGCCGCTGCCTCCCGGTCCCCGCAGGCGAGGTCGTTCCAGATCAGCACCATCGCGATGCAGCGCGCGAGTCCGACGATGATCAGACCGGTGCGGTACTCCGGCAGGTCGGGCAGCAACAGCCAGGCGAGAGCGAACATGAGTGCCGGCCCGAGGAACCAGTTCAAGAAGATGGACGTGCCGAGCATGCGGCCGTCGCTGGTCACGTGCCCGAGCTCGTTGTAGCGGACCTTGGCGAGCACCGGGTACATCATGATCAGGAGTCCGATGGCGATGGGCAGCGAGACCGAGCCGATCTCAACCGCTGCGAGGGCGTCGTCGAGGCCGGGAACGAGCCGGCCGAGCAGCAGCCCGACGACCATGGCCACACCGATCCACACCGGCAGGAACCGGTCCAGGGTGGAGAGCTGGTGCAGGACGTCGCCTTCGGGTGCACCTGGGTCGCGGCTCTCACTCACGGTGTCGCTCATGCGGGCACCTCGCTCGAGATGAACAGGTTGGCCAGCGCGGCCATCGCGGCCGGCCGGGCGAGGTAGAAGACCCAGGTGCCGCGCTTCTCACGGTCCAGCAGACCGGCTTCGTGCAGCACCTTGAGGTGATGGCTGATCGTGGGCTGCGAGAGGTCGAAGTAGGGAAGGAGGTCGCACACGCACGCCTCTGCACCTTCGTGGGAGAGCACCAGCGACAGCAGCCGCAACCGCGCGGGGTCGGCGATGGCCTTCAGCATCGGTACTACCTGGACCGCGGCCTCGGCGTTCAGCGGTTCGCGGGCCAGCGGTGTGCAGCAGGCTAGGGCGTCATCGAGCAGGGGCAGCGGGGTCCCGGGCGACTTCACGGCAGAGGAGTTCGACACCGGTCTATCTTGACATGCGTCGATATTGCTCGCAACATGGACACACGTCGATATCGACACTCATCCATCTCTGCGGGAAGCAGGAGCGCCATGACGGTGGACACCGGAACAGGAACCGATGGAACACTGGAGGCGGCGCTGGCGGCCCTCGTCGAGGAGTTCGCCGGGGTCTTCGCCGCGGACACGGTCCACGAGTGCCTGGTGGAGAGCTACGAACAGCTCCTGCCGGCACGAGTGACCGGCTACCTGCCGTTGCTGGCGCACCGGTTCACCCGCGAGCGGCTTCGGGCTGCTTCCCGCGTCGCGTCCCGCGACGTGCCCAGCGACACGGATGTGGCGCCGCGACCGCCGCTGGTGCTGTTCGTCTGTGGCGCCAACTCGGGTCGTTCGCAGTTGGCGGCCGCACTCCTGGCCCACGAGGCATCCGGAAGGGTCGAGGTCGTCTCTGCCGGAACTGCGCCGGCGGGACAGGTGCAGCCCGAGGTCACACAGGTGCTCGTCGAGCTCGGCATCGACGCCTCCGACCTCTTTCCCAAACCGTTGACCCAGGAGGTGCAGGCAGCCGCGGACGTAGTGGTCACTATGGGGTGCGCCGAGCACGTCGACCTCGGTGCGGAGCCTCGCCGCTACCTCGACTGGGATGTGGCCGACCCCGCGGGCATGGACGTGAGCGGAGTCCGCGAGGTCAGGGACGAGATCTCGCAGCGCGTGCACACCTTGCTGGTCGAGCTTGCCGCGACGTCGCGGACCTGAGGTCGCCTCAGGAGGTTCCGACCGCAGGACACCGCGTCTGCCCTAGGTGATCTGACTGTGCTGGCTTCGCGGAGTGGCGGCTCGCGATCAGGACCGCGGCGAAGGCCGCAAGCGCTGCGAGGACGAGGAACGCGGCCGAGTAGGAGCCGAGAAGCGAGGCCAGTGCGGCGCCCGCGAACGGTGCGGCCGCGGAGGCCACCAGGGCGGGCGCGGTCAGGATGGCGTTCAGGGTGCCGTAGTCGGTCGGACCCCACCGGTCGGTCACGGCGGTGGCCTGGATGAGGGTGTAGACGCCGCGCGCCAGCCCGAGCACGATGCCCAGGACGATGAGCAGGCCCGCGGAGTCCGGCGCGAGAGCGAGCGCTGCGGTGGCGATCGCGACGGCGGTGAGCACGATGACGCCTCGCGCGGTGACCGAGGTCGCGGAGGCGAACCTCGCATACCCGAGACGTCCGGCGACCTGGCCGACACCTCCCAGTCCCAGGGCGACGGCGGCCAGGTTGCGACTCATGCCTTGCTCGACCAGCATCGGGACCAGGTTGATGACGACCGCGAACACCGCCAGCGCGGTCAGGGCGTTGGCCAGCGTCAAGGCGAGGAACGCGACGCTGTGGGTGACCGTGGCTACCTCGGCCCTGCGGTCCCGGACATGGGATGTGGCTTCCCCCGTCGGGTGAGAGCTGCCCCAGGGGTGCTTCAGCCCCCACCAGTGCAGCGGGACGGTGATGGCCACGAGTCCGGCGAGCAGCACCAGGTAGGCCGCGCGCCACCCGAGCCAGTCGTCGAGCACGGAGGCCAGAGGTGCGAACACGGTGCTGGCCAGGCCGGCGACCAGGGTGAGCGTGGTCAGCGCACGGACGCGGTGGGCCCCGCCCCACCGGGTGAGGGCAGCGAACGCGGGCGGGTACAGGGTGCCGGCCATCGCGACCCCGACCAGCAACCACCCGAGGTAGAACACGACCAGGTTCGGTGCGCCGGCGACGGCCAGCACGCCCGGGATCGCGATCAGGGAGGCGACGGTCATGACCTTGCGGGGGCCGAACTCGTCGATGTGGCGCCCGACCCAGATCCCGACACCGCCGGCGATGAACTGCGCCAGCGAGAACGCACCGGTGACGGCGACTCTCGACCAGCCCGTGTCGGCGGTGATCGAGGACTGGAGCGCCGCGAACGCGTAGTACAGGACCCCCCACGAGGTGATCTGCACGACGCTGAGCACAGTGACCACCCGTCGCAGCCCGGCACGGTCGAGGGCGCCGGGCTGCAGGGCTGACATGTCGGGGTGGGTCGAAGCCCCAGTCACCGGCCGAGAAGGCCGAGGGTGATCAGCTGCGGCTCGACCGCGGCCGGGCCGCAGCAACCCCACCGGCGACGGAGTCAGGGTCGTCGAACACGCCCGCGCCCCCGCACACACCGGTGTCCGGGAGAACCAGGTCGACACGACCGGCCGCTTCGAGGTCACCGGCCAACGCTGCGACGACCGAGCGGACCTGTTCGAACCCGGTCATCGCCAGGAAGGACGGCGCCCGCCCGTAGGACTTCATCCCGACCAGGAAGAGGTTCTGCTCGGGCTGGGTCAGCTCCTTGTAACCGTGCGGGCTCACGTCTCCGCACGAGTGCAGATCCGGCCTGACCTGTTCGGCCAGCACTCGTACGGCGCCCAGGGCGGGGTCGAGGTCGAGGCGGACCTCGGAGAGGAAGCCGAAGTCCGGTCGGAACCCGGTCACGACGATGACCTCGTCCACATCGGTCACCTGCTGTCCGTCGACCGAGTCGATGGTGAGCCGGCCGTCGCCCGCGGTGGCGACGGACTCGGTGCGGAACTGGGTGAGGTTGCTGACCACACCACTGGCCGCGGCGGACTTGGCCTGCTGGCCGAGCCTGCCGCGTTCCTCGAGCTGGTCGTTGTCGCCTCCTCCGAACGCGTCCCCGACGCTGGGGCGACGCAGCAGCCAGGAGACCCTGGTGGAGGCGTCCCGGCTGGCGAGCTTGGCCAGCCCGATGAGGACGCCTTGGGCGGAGGCGCCCTTCCCCGCGACCGCGACGTGCTTGCCGGTGTAGCGGGCGGCGACGGCCGGGTCGCTGAAGTCGGGGATGCCGTAGCTGATCCGCTCGGCGTTCTCCCGCTCACCCAGGGCCGGGTAGCCGTCCGCACCGAGCGGGTTCGGCTGGGTCCAGGTGCCGGAGGCATCGATCACGGCGCTGGCCAGCAACCGCTCGCGGCCGCTCGGGGTCAGCACGTGCACAGCGAACGGGTCATGCTCGCGACCGGAGTCGACGAGCAGGTCACGACCCGCACGACTGACGCCGGTGACACGGAACCCGTAGCGCACCGAGCCCGCGTCGTGGGCGTCGAGGAGTGCGGCGAGCGGCTGCAGGTAGGCCTGCCGCCACTCAGCCCCCGTGGGGTAGGCGTCCTCATCGGGTGCGGCCCAACCGCCGGCGTCCTCCAACAGCCGACGAGCAGCGGGGTCGATCAGCTCCCGCCACGGCGAGAACAGCCGCACGTGCGCCCAGTCGCCGACGGCGGCGCCGGCGTCGTCACCGGACTCGAGGACGACGAAGTCCAGTCCACGCTCGACGGCGTTCGCGGCGGCCGCCAGGCCGATGGGGCCGGCGCCGATGATGGCGAGGGGGTGCTGCATGGGAGGCTCCTCAGCAGATGTCCATTTCATCGACACGCGTCGATCGAGCCACAGTATCGATCCCGCTCGATGAAGGCAAGGTACCCTGCTTCGCATGACGACCTCTCCGGTGGCAGCTGGAGCTCCAAGCACCGCGTCTGCGCGCGCAGCAGGGCGGCCCGAGCTCCCGCTGGTCGAAACCCTCCCCCAGCGCGTCGCACCCCACCTGACCAAGGCGGACGCAGCGAATTACGCGGAGTGGTTCTCCGTGCTGGCCGATGCGACCCGAGTCCGGCTGCTGCATGCACTTTCCAGCTCACGGACCGGGGCGATGCGCGTCGGCGATCTTGCCGAGGCGGTGGGCATCAGCCAGTCCACGTGCTCGCACCATGTCGAGCTCCTGCGCAAGGTCGATTTCGTCGTGGTCGACAAGGTCGGCACCTCGAGCATGGTGTCGGTCAACACCGCATGCTGCACCGGTCTCCCGCATGCCGCCGACGTCGTCATGGGAACCCTGTCGTCGCCTCCGTGCTGCCCTGAGGACCTCCCCGCTGACGTCAGCACCCGTCTTGTCACCGACGAGGACATGGCTTCGGTGCTGGCCATCTACGAGGAGGGGCTGGCGACCCGCAACGCGACCTTCGAGACGAAGGTCCCGACCGCCAGGCAGTTGCGCGCCAGGTGGATGCCAGGGATGGCATGGGTCGCCGAGCTGGACGGTGAGGTGGTCGGCTGGACCGCGGTGATGCCCGTCTCCGGGCGGGACTGCTACGCCGGGGTGGGCGAGACCTCGGTCTATGTCACCGCCTCTGCCCGTGGACAGGGTGTCGGCAAGGCGTTGCTGTACTCCCAGGTGACGGAGGCCGACCGCGCTGGGATGTGGACCCTCCAGACCTCGATCTTCCCGGAGAACCGGGCCAGCCTGGCTCTGCACCACTCGGCCGGCTACCAGACCCTGGCCGTGCGGACCCGCATTGCCCAGCTCGACGGAGTGTGGCGCGACACGGTGCTGCTCGAGCGCCGGAGCGAAGTCAACTGAGCCCGCACGCACCGGGAGCGCGGCGGGTGGCGGTCGCGGTGATCGGCGGCGGCCAGGCGGCCCTCGCGACCGGCTACTACCTGCGCCGGGCGGGCCTGGTCCCGGGCGAGGACTTTGTCCTCCTCGACGCGGCTGACGAGCCTGGAGGAGCATGGCCCCGGATGTGGGAGGGGCTGCGGCTCTTCTCGCCGTCCTCGTTCTCCTCGCTGCCGGGTTGGATGATGCCGCCCTGGAACGACGCCGAGCACGGGTTCCCACCCCGTCAGCACGTCGTCGACTACCTCAGCGCCTACGAGGAGCGCTACGACCTGCGACCTCTGCGGCCGCACCGCGTGGACTCCGTGAGCCGTGCCGATGACGACCCCCGGGGCCGACTGCTCGTCTCTGCTAGGCGGCTGGACGTCTCGGCGCGGGTCGTGGTCTCCGCGACCGGGTCCTGGGAACAGCCGTTCTGGCCCGTCTACCCGGGCGCCGGGATCTTCCGCGGACGGCAGCTGCACACCGCCGCCTACTTCCATCCGGGCGAGTTCACCGGGAAGCGTGTCGTCGTCGTGGGCGGTGGGAACTCCGCCGCCCAGATCTTGGCCGAGGTCTCGGCGGTGACAGACACCGTCTGGGTGACGCTTCGGGAACCGCGTTTCCTGCCAGATGACGTCGATGGGCGTGCCCTGTTCGCGGCCGCCACCGAACGTGTGCGCGCACAGCAGGAGGGTCGGGAGCATCCCGGGGTGGGTGGGCTGGGAGACATCGTCATGGTGTCCAGCGTGAAGGACGCCCGGGAGCGCGACGCGCTGACCGCGCGGCCGATGTTCACCCGGCTCACCGAGACCGGCATCGCGTGGAAGGACGGCACCGAGGAGCCGGCCGACGTCTTGATCTGGTGCACCGGCTTCCGGCCTGCGCTTCGCCATCTCGCGCCGATGAGGCTCCGCGATGCCACCGGACAGATCCCCACCTCCGGTGGGACCCGGTCAGCGATCGACGGCCGGGTCCACCTGGTCGGGTACGGCGACTGGACCGGCCCCGCGTCGGCGACCCTGCTCGGCGTGGGTCGCACCGCCCGCGACCTGGCTGACGACGTCGTCAACCGGCTGAGCTCCCCCTGAGGGGGCGGCCTTCGGTGAGATGGTCGCCCCATGTCCGTGCACCGCTGTGACCTGCTGGACACGTGAGGAAGGCGACCAGGCCGGCGTCGTCCGCCCCACTGCGGGTGATGACCTCCGTGCGGTGGTGCGTGCGGTTCGAACGGTGCGCTGCCGGTCCGGCCCCGTCCGGGAGAACTTCTTCGGCAGCTACGACACGGACATGATCGCGGCGCGGCCCCTCGACCCCGACCGCTTCGCCGAGACCACCAGCATGCAGGGCAGCACCGACGAGGGATGGTTCACCTGGTCCCAGGGCTGTGTGGGCCGCGACGTCACAGGCGTCACCGTGCACACCCCCTCGGGTCTCGACATCGAGGCCTCGGTCGCCGGCAACCGGTTCGCTGCCTGGTGGCCGTCCAACGAGCCGAGCTCGGGCCATCCGGACGCGACTTGGTCGTACACCGGCCACCTCGCCGACGGGAGCACGCGACGCACCAGTTGAGGTCCGCCACCGGGTAGGGGCGAGGGGCACCTCTTCGAGGACCGCCTCGACACGGTCGGCGACGCGCTGGACCGCGCCCGCACAGCGGCCCAACAGCGGCGCCTGAGCCGGGGAGCGTTGTCCCGTGTTGCCCCAGTGTTGCCCGAGCCGGATTTCGCGGAAATTGCAGAAGCGGTCCTTCCCAGCGTTTCCGCTGGTCAGGACCGCTTTTCGCACCTGTACCCCCGACGGGATTCGAACCCGCGCTACCGCCTTGAGAGGGCGGCGTGCTAGGCCACTACACAACGGGGGCCTGAGCCAGCGAAACTCTAACGTTGACGCAACGAGAGAGCCAAATCGTCGTACTCGCTGGGGTACTAGGACTCGAACCTAGACTAACTGGACCAGAACCAGTCGGGCTGCCAATTACCCCATACCCCATGGGTTCGGTCCGCCCCGAAACTACTGGACGAACCGAGGGTCAAAGATACACATAGGCCGCCCGCGCCACCAATCGGGGGCAGGTGACCTGCGCCGCTCAACCGACGGACTGAGCGGCCGGCGCGACGCTGCCCTGGGGCACCGGCGGGGCGGTGGTGCTGCGCAGCCCCATCCTCCGCGCCACGAGCAGCACCAGCAGCAGGTAGGCGCCGTTCTGCACGACGGTCACCGGCAGCTGCCACCAGGAGACCTCCGAGACCGTCAGGGCCGACTGGAGGTCGCCGAAGACGATCGCGAAGCCGAAGGCCACCAGGTTGTTCAAGATGTGCAGGGCGATGCCTGCCTCCAGCCCACCGACCAGGATCACGGTCAGCCCCGCCATCAGCCCGAAGGAGAATCGGTCGAAGAACAGCGGCGCGTTCTGGGTGCCGTGAGCCAGCGCGAAGAGCCCGGAGGTGACGAGCAGCGCGAAGCCCTGGGCGATCCGGACGGCACCCTGCTTGCCGACCCCGAGGCTCTCCATGACGCCGTGGGTCAGCGAGCCGAAGGCCTGCATCAGGTAGCCGCGGAAGGCGTACTCCTCCCCCAGGGCCTGCAGGGGTGTGGTCAGCAGAATCACGATCGCGGTGGCGATCAGCCGACCGGTGAACTCGTTCGGCTCCCCTGAGACGTCGGTGGGGTTCTGGGGAAGTACGGCGCTCATCACCAGCGAGAGGACCAGCGCCACCACCGACAGGCCGAGGCAGGCGGAGAAGAACTTCCAGCGCATCCCCGGCATGACCGAGGAGAGCCAGCGCGGGCGCAACCGGTGGATCCAGCGGACGATCCCCATGGCGACCAGGGTGAGACCGGCCAGCGAGAGGTTCAGGAAGAGCATCGAGGCGGGTGTGACCGCCGTGAGGTCCAGCGACGCCGCGAACCGGTCACCGAAGGTCCCGGAGCCACCCTGCACCGCGACCGCGGCAGCCAGCACCGGCATGAGCAGGATCGGGACGATCACGAACATGGACACGACCAGCACCGCGATCCCGGCCACTGGCTTCCACGCGGCGTAGTCCCAGGTGCGGAGCATCAACGGGTAGGAGCGCGGCTCGGGGTGCGGATGCGCGCGCATCTGCTCGTTCCACCGGGACGGCGGTGCTGGTGCTGGCGGCCATGACTCGGGGGAACCCTGCGCGCCCCACGGTGGTGCGACCGGCTGTTGCGGACCGGGGGGTGGGCCCGGTGGTGGGCCCGGTGGTGGGCCCGGTGGTGGGCCCGGTGGTGGGTAGGACATCAGGACTCGACCGGCTTCCGGGCCGAGATCCTCGCTGCTTCGCCCGGGGCAGCGTCCAGCCGGGCCAGCGACTCGTCGCGGCCGAGCAGCTCGAGGGACTCGAACAGCGGCGGCGAGATCCGGCGGCCGGTCACGGCCACCCGGACCGGGCCGAAGGCGTTGCGCGGCTTGAGTCCGAGCTCCTCGACGAGCTTGGCGCGCAGGGCCTCGTCGATGGCGTCGGTCTTCCACTCACCCACCCCGCCCAGGGCCTCGCGGGCGGCGGCGACGATCGTGAGGCCGTCGTCGGTGAGCACCTTGGCCACGTCGGTCTCGTCGTAGACGACGTCGCCGAGGAACAGGAACGCCAGCATGTCCGCGCCCTCACCGAGGGTGCCGACGCGCTCGTGGATGAGCACGCTGCCCTCGGTGATCTTCAGCGTCTCCGCGGCGGTGGGCGGGTCCTCGATGAGGTCGGCCTCACGGAGGAACGGCACCAGCCGCTGCTCGAGCTCCTCGATGCTGAGCAACCGCATGTGGGCCGCGTTGATCGACTCGAGCTTCTTGAGGTCGAACCGCGCCGGGTTGGGGTTCACGCGGCGGATGTCGAAGGCCTCGGCCATCTCGTCCATCGTGAAGATGTCGCGGTCCTCCGCGATCCCCCAGCCGAGCAGGGCCAGGTAGTTGAGCAGGCCCGCGGGGAGGAAGCCACGCTCGACGTACTCCGCGAGACCGGAACCCGCGTCGCGCTTGGAGAGCCGCTTGTTGCCCTCCCCCATCACGATCGGCAGGTGGCCGAAGCGTGGGGAACCCGTGCCGACACCGAGCGGCTCGAGCGCCTCGTAGAGCGCGATCTGGCGTGGCGTCGAGGAGAGCAGGTCCTCCCCGCGCAGCACGTGGGTGATGCCCATCAGCGCGTCGTCGACCGGGTTCACCAACGTGTAGAGCGGGTCGCCGTTGGCCCGCACGATCGCGAAGTCGGGAACGTGCTCGGGCAGGAAGGTGACCTCGCCGCGGACCAGGTCGTCGAAGGTGATCGGGCGGTCGGGGATGCGGATGCGTACGACGTGGGTGCGGCCCTCCGCCTCGAACGAGGCCCGCTGCTCCTCGGTGAGGGCGCGGCAGAAGCCGTCGTACCCCTGGATCTTGGAGCCCGAGGCCTTGCGACGCGCCTCGACCTCGTCGTTGGTGCAGTAGCAGTCGTACGCCGAGCCGGCCTCACGCAGCTGCGCGACGATGCCGCGGTAGACCTCGAACCGCTCGGACTGCTTGTAGGGGCCGAACTCGCCGCCGACGCCGGGGCCCTCGTCGTAGTCGATGCCGAGCCACTCGAGCGCGTCGATGATGGAGGCGTAGCCCTCTGGGGTGTTGCGGGCGAGGTCGGTGTCCTCGATGCGCAGCACGAGGGTGCCGCCGTGATGACGGGCGAAGGCCCAGTTGAACAGCGCCGAGCGCACGTTTCCGACGTGCAGGTTGCCCGTCGGCGACGGGGGGAAACGGACCCGGACCTGCTCGGGGGCGAGGTCGCCCAGGACGGGGTCTTTGGAATCAGCCACGGAGGACCACCTTGTTGCTCAGGTTGCCGATGCCCTGGATCGAGATCTCGACCTCGTCACCGGCGTTCATGGGACCGACACCCTCAGGGGTGCCGGTGAGGATCACGTCGCCGGGGAGCAGCGTCATCACGCTGCTGACGTAGGCGATCAGGGTGGGGACGTCGAAGATCAGGTCGGAGGTGCGTCCGTCCTGCTTGACCTCTCCGTTGAGGAACGTCTGCACCCGCAGGTCGCTGACGTCGAGCTCGGTCTCGATCCACGGGCCCAGAGGGCAGAACGAGTCGAACCCCTTGGCCCGCGTGAACTGGCCGTCCTTCTTCTGCAGGTCGCGGGCGGTCACGTCGTTGCCGACGGTGTAGCCGTGCACGACGTCGGCGAACTTCTCCTTCGGCACGTCGCGGCAGATGCGGCTGATCACGACCGCCAGCTCGCCCTCGAAGTGCACGTTCTCGCTCTGACGCGGGTAGAAGATCGGGTCGCCCGGGCCGATGACCGAGGTGTTGGGCTTGAGGAACATCAGCGGCTCCTCAGGCAGGTCGTGGCCCATCTCCGCGGCGTGGGCCGCGTAGTTGCGACCGATGCCGACCACCTTGCTCCGCGGCAGCACCGGACTCAGCAGGCGGGCGTCGGCGAGGCGCACCACCTCCTCGGTCGGCTGGAGCCCGACGTAGAGCGGGTCGCCGACCAGCGTCGTGATCAGAGAGTCCTCGTCCGGAATGCCGAAGTCGTCGACGTCTCCCGTCACGATGCCGAAACGGGGGTCGTCGCCTGTGGTGAACCTTGCAATACGCACTCCGTGAGCCTATCGACCGGACCCCGCAACGCACGCATTAGCGTTCCGGGTGTGGAAACCACCTCCGCGGTCGTGCTCGACCGCCCGACCTGGCAGGCACGAGCCGCGGCGCACGCGACCCGGGTCGACGTGTGGGTCCAGCCGCACCTCGAGCGGCGGGCGTCGGGCCTCAAGCACCCCGTCCACGACTTTCTCTTCACCTACTACTCCCAGCGTCCCGCTGCCCTGCGGCGGTGGCACCCGGGGTGGGGCGTCGTACTGGCTGATGCTCCGGAGTACGACGGGCAGAGGGCCTACCGCAGCCGGATAGTCCGAGACGATTCCGTCGTACCCGCGACGGAATCACCACGGAATCGTCTCGGACTATCCGTCTCCCCCGATCACCTGCGCACCCAGCTCCCCCTGATCGAGTCCATCCACCGGCTGCTGAGGGCCACGGCAGGGCGTACGCCGACCCTGGGCTGCTTCGGGCTGCACGAGTGGGCGATGGTGCACCGGAGCTCGGAGCGCGACGGGATGATCCGTCACGACTGGCCGCTGCGGCTGGGCGGACCCGGCACCGACGCGGTCGTCGAGGGCCACCGGATCACCTGCTCCCACTTCGACGCCTTCCGCTTCTTCACCGACACCTCCCGGCCGCTGAACACCCTGCAGCCCGGCCGCGACGACCGCGACGCGTTCGAGCAGCCGGGTTGCCTGCACGCCGGCATGGACCTCTACAAGCACGCCTTCCGGCTCACGCCGCTGGTCCCCTCGGACCTGGTGGTCGACTGCTTCGAGCTCGCCTGGGACATCCGTGAGCTGGACATGCGGGCCTCGCCGTACGACTTCAGCGGGCTGGGCCTGGACCCCGTGCGGATCGAGACCCCCGAGGGCAAGCAGGCCTACATCGCCGCCCAGCGCACCTTCGCCGAGCGCGGCGCTCCACTGCGCCAGCGGCTGATCGATGAGTGCGAGCGCCTCACCCGACATGCGAATGTGGCCTGAGGGGCGCACGAGCACCCCTCCAGCCACGCGAAACACATTCGCATGTCCGGCGGCGCCCGTCCTAGCCTCACCCCATGGACGAGATCGTGGGCCGCTTCATCCAGGACGGCCGCCTGGTGATCATGCCGAGCAAGCGGAGCAAGCTGCGATCGGTGCTGGACCACATCGCCCAGGACTTCGAGCCCGGCCGGACCTACCCGGAGGCCGAGGTCAACGAGGTGCTCGGTGGCTACCACGACGACTACGCGGCCCTGCGCCGCTACCTCGTCGACGAGGGCTTCATGATGCGCGAGGGCGGCGTCTACTGGCGCATCGGCGGGAGGGCCGGCGCTTAGTTCCCGGCGCCAACGCAGGTCACCAGCCCGGCGGGACCCGTTCGCACCACGAGGTGCCGGCGTCGACGTGCGCGGCCTCGACCTGTGCCGCCAGCGGGAGCAGCAGCCCTTCGTCGCCGGGGGCCGTCGCGAGCATCACGCCGACGGGGAGTCCTGCGGGCGTCAGGTGGGTCGGCAGCGAGATGGCAGGGCTGCCGGTGACGTTCCACATCGAGGTGTACGGCGTGAACCGCTTCTGGGCCTCGAAGTCCGCGCCCGGGTCGGCGTCGTCACGGATCGCGCCGACCGGCAGGGGTGGTGCGGCCAGGGTCGGGGTCAGCACCGCGTCGTACGCCGAGACCGCCGCCAGCGTTCTCGCCGCCACCCGTCGGATCTCGCCGATCGCGAGACCGAACTCCGGTCCGCTGACCGCCATCCCGCGGTCGGCGAGCCAGGTGGTCAGCGGTCGAAGGAGTCCGCGCGCCTCCTGGGGCAGGTTCACCACCGACAGCGAGGTGAGGACCGCCCAGCAGGTCTCGAAGACGGGAACGGCCTCGCGCGGCAGGGGGACCTCGATGTCGACGACCTCGTGCCCCAGCGACTCGAGCAACCGGCTCGCGTCCTCCCAGGCGGTCAGGCACTGGGGGTCCACGGTGGTCTCGACGATCACCGGCTCGCTGAAGCGGGCGATCCGGAGCCGGCCGGGATCGCGGTCGCAGGAGGCCAGGAACGGCTGCGCGTCGGCGGGCGCCCAGAACGGGTCGCCGACCGCGCGGCCGGCCATCACGTCGAGGAAGGCCGCCGCGTCCCGCACGGTCCGGGCCAGCGCGCCGTTGGTCGCAAGGCCGACCGGGTCGCCGTACATCGGGGCGCCGGAGATCCGGCCACGGCTCGGCTTGAGCCCGACGATCCCGCAGCAGCTCGCCGGGATCCGGATCGACCCTCCCCCGTCGGATCCCTGCGCGAGCGGAACCAGCCCGGCTGAGACCGCCGCGGCGGAGCCCCCGCTGGAGCCGCCTGCCATGCGGCTGGTGTCCCACGGCGTCACGGCCGGTGGTGCCCCCTCGGGCTCGGTGTAGCAGGGCGAGCCGAACTCCGGTGTGCTCGTCTTGCCGAGGCTGACCATCCCGGCGCTCGTGATGCGCCGGACGACCTCGTCATCGGCCTCCGGCACGAAGTCGGCGAAGACCGGAGAGCCGAAGCTGGTGCGCACGCCGCGGGTGGCGTTGAGGTCCTTGATGGCGGTGGGTACGCCGGCCAGGGGGCCGTCCCCCGACGGTCGGTCGGCCCGGGCCTGCTCGCCGGTCACCGTCACGAACGCTCCGAGCTCGTCGCTCCGCCGGTCGATCCGCGCGAGGTAGTGCTCCACCAGCTCGCCGGTCGAGACCTCCCCGGCACGGACGGCCCTGCCCTGCTCCAGCGCGGTGAGGTCGTGCAGCTCGCTCATGGGCGCGACGCTACCGGGCGTCATACGAAGTGGTCGCCGTTGCTGCCGGGCTGCATGACGTCCCGCGGGAGGTCATCCGAATTGGTGGCCAGGACAGCCAGGTCGTATGACGTCCGGGGGAGCCCTCAGGCCCCGTGCCGTCGCAGGCCGAAGGTGAGGCTGTCGAGCAGCGCCATCCAGGACGCCTCGATCACGTTGTGGCCGACCCCGACCGTGACCCACGACTTCTCGCCGTCGGTCGTCTCGATCAGCACGCGGGTGATCGCGTCGGTGCCGTGACCCTGGTCGAGGATGCGCACCTTGTAGTCGATCAGCTCGAACTTCACGATCTCCGGGTAGAGCTGCTGGATCGCCTGCCGCAGCGCATGGTCCAGCGCGTTGACGGGGCCGTTGCCCTCGCCGGTCGTGATGATCCGCGCCCCGCCCGCACGCAGCTTCACCGTCGCCTCGGACACCGCCTCGTCGCCCGGCCGGGTCTCGGTGATCACGCGCCAGGACTCGGTGTCGAAGTACGACGGCCGCGCACCCTCCACCTCCTCGAGCAGCATCAGCTCGAAGGACGCGTCGGCCGCCTCGAAGGTGTAGCCCCTCGACTCGAGCGCCTTCACCCGCTGGGTCACCCGCTTGACGAGCTCCGGCTCGAGCTCGAAGCCGAGCTCGCGGCCCTTGAGCTCGATCGAGGCGCGACCGGCCATGTCGGAGACCAACAGCCTCATGTCGTTCCCGACGCCCTCGGGATCCATGTGCTGGTAGAGGCTCGGGTCGACCTTGATGGCGCTGGCGTGCAGCCCGGCCTTGTGCGTGAAGGCCGACGTGCCGACGTACGGCTGGCGCGACGCAGGCGGGAAGTTGGTGACGTCCGCGACCGCGTGCGCGACCCGGGTCGCCTCGCGCAGGAGGCCCTCGGGAAGGACCTGCCGGTCCAGCTTGAGCTCGAGGTTGGCCACCACGCTGACGAGGTCGGCGTTGCCGGTGCGCTCGCCGTACCCGTTCAACGTGCCCTGGACGTGCGTCGCGCCCGCGGCGACGGCCGAGAGGGTGTTGGCGATCGCGCAGCCGGTGTCGTTGTGGCAGTGGATCCCGACGCGTACGCCGGTCGTCGCCACGACGTCGCCGACCACGTCAGCCACCCAGTCCGGCAGCATGCCGCCGTTGGTGTCGCACAGCGCCGCCACGTCGGCGCCGGCGTCGAACGCGACGCGCAGCACCTCGAGCGCGTAGGCCCGGTTGGCGCGGTAGCCGTCGAAGAAGTGCTCCGCGTCGAGGAACACGCGCTGCCCCTCGGCCCGCAGGTGGGCGACCGTGTCGTGCACCATCGCCAGGTTCTCCTCGAGCGTCGTGCGCAGGGCCAGCTCGACGTGCCGGTCGTGGGACTTCGCGACGAGCGTGACGACACCGGCGCCCGAGTCTCGCAGCGCGGCGATCAGCGGGTCGTCCGCAGCCTTCATCCCCGCACGACGGGTCGCCCCGAAGGCCGCGAGCTGCGCGTGCTCCAGGCTCAGCTCCTCCCGGGCGCGGCGGAAGAACTCCGTGTCCTTCGGGTTGGATCCCGGCCAGCCACCCTCGATGAAGCCCACCCCGAGGCCGTCGATCTGACGCGCGATCGTCAGCTTGTCGGTGACGGAGAGGTTGAGCCCCTCCTGCTGCGCGCCGTCGCGCAGGGTGGTGTCGTAGACGTGGAACAGGTCGCCTGAAGGTGCGGTGGTCATGGTCCCGTCCTTGTTCGAGGGTGCCTGGACAAAGAAAAAACCCCCCGTCAGGACGAGAGGTCAGCGCGGCGGTCTCTGTGGTCCAGAGTCCGTCGCGCTAGTCGATGATGATGCCGAAGTGCTGCACGGCTCCGAGTCTGCCACAGGTGCCCCCGGCGGTACGCCGTTCCGGGGCGCCACGGCCCTGCGAAAGGGCGCTCAGAAAGCGACGGAGGCGGCGGCCGGGGACGTCCCGGCTCCGTAGCGGTTCACCATCCGCACGCTGACGCACGTCGTGCCTGAGGGCTCGACCTGGTCGTCGCGCCACTGGCCAGCGCTGGCGGAGGCATACCGGAAACCGACCCAGGTGGGGGTCGCCCCGCACTGCGGTGACTGCCACGTCCCGATCTGCACGCGGGAACCGGAGGCGACCGAAGCGGGAGCCCGCCAGCGGACGTTCAGCGAGCTGCCGGACCCGCGAGCGATGGACACCCCGGTCAGGGCCGACGGGATCGCCTCGATGGCGCACCAGCTGCCGGGCAGGCGGGCGTGCCCGCCGTACATCCTGACGAAGCGGGCCACCAGGGACGTGTCGATGATGCGGCACTTGTAGTAGCCGGGCCTCTCGTCGGGGACCATGCCGCAGCCGTCGACGTCCATCAACGGCGACATCAGCGAGCAGCTCGTGCTGGTGTGCCCGAAACCCAGGACATGTCCGAGCTCGTGGGCCAGGACTGCCATGACCTCCACCCGGTAATGCGCGTCCAGGGCGTCGTAGCCGTTGTAGGTCGAGCTCAGCTTCACCCAGGCGTGGCGGGCCCTGCCGACGCTCGCCATGCCGGCAGCGCCGCCGATGTTCCCGTAGGAGATGTTCAGCCGGGCCTTGCGGACCTTGGTGGTGCGGACGAAGCGGATCCCGCCCCCAGCGGTGTTCCACTTCGACAGGGCCGTGGAGAGGCTCCAGTCCCACTTGGCGGGAAGGGACTCCGTGTAGAGGATCTTGCGACCCTTCCACGCGTTCGCCCCACGCCGAGAGCGAGTGTTCGAGATCTGCGTGTCACCCTGCAGGCTGAGGACGGTCCCGTGAGCGACCGCGGCCACCGGCGACGTCTTGGCAGTCGCGACGGCTGCGTCCGCTGGCAGGGTTCCCATCGTGACGGCACCGACCACGAGAACGGTCGTGACGAGTCTCGTGGCGAACGCGAAGAGGGCCATGGGCCCATCATGCGTGTTGCGACGTACGTGAAGAATAATCTGATTTATGCGATCTAGACCACTTCAAGGGATTTAGGCAGTCGCCTGTCAGAACCACGGTTTGCTGCGTCAACGATGCACCCCTGACGCTGGGGGACGGTCATCTCCAAGGGGCGCTGAGCGCCGGTGCCCAGGTGGGGCCACCGTTGAGCAGCAGCCCGAGGAGGACCACGGCCCCCAGCACGCACATCGCCGTCACGAACCAGCCGCCGAACTCCGAACGAGCCGTCCGGGTCACCAGGCCCCGAGTGATCTCGCGGACGCGTCCGGACCCCGGTCCCCACCACAGGGCGGACGTGAAGCCCAGTCCGGTCATCACCATGCCGGTGACCACGGTCTGACCCAGCAGGTAGGCGAGGGAGAACATCGCCAGCCCGGCGACACCGGCCACGACGACGTCCGCGAAGGCCCCGAAGAACGCCAGCAGGAGATAGCCGGGCAGGGACAGCGTGGTCTTCGGCACGTCGTACCAGCGCGC
This sequence comes from uncultured Actinomycetota bacterium, assembly GCA_963843775.1. Classification (GTDB taxonomy): domain Bacteria; phylum Actinomycetota; class Actinomycetes; order Propionibacteriales; family Nocardioidaceae; genus Marmoricola. Next base: position 91,003 of record CAWJLT010000008.1, on the reverse strand, counting down.
CCGACCGCGGATCAGCAGGCGCCGCCCGTGCCGTTGGCGTGTGACCGAGGCCGTGCGCAGGAGCAGCACCAGGAAGGCGACGAACGCGGTTCCGGCGTAGGGCGCGTAACCGACGATCGCGCTCGTGAAGAGGCCGAGCCCGAGGAGCTGCAGCACCTGCTGGGCGCGGCTGCTCTCGCGCGGTGTGGGGGCGAGGTGGGGAACCCGCTGCGACGCGGTTGAGGGCCGGTCCGGCAGGATCCGGGTGACGGGCGCAGGCGTGTCTGGATCGACCGGCGCCTCGATCGGGAGCCGGTCGGTCGCGGGAGTCTGGTCTGCTCGTGGCGTCGCCGACTCGGGCTTGAAGGGCATCGTCCAGAGGTCAGGCTCGTTCCCGGCCGCGGGCTCCGCCTGACGCGCGAGGTGTGCGGTCTGCTGCATCCCGTGGATCGTCGACCTGAGCTCGTGCAGGCTAGGACGCTCGAGCGGCTCGGGGGCCAGGCACTCGCTCAGCACACGCTCCAGCGGCGCGGGCACCCCTGCGAGGACGTGCTCACCACGACGGACGCGGTCCATGATCGCCATCGCCGGCCCCGTGCCGTACGGCGGCCGGCCGGTCGCCGCGAACGCGACGGTCGCCGCCCACGAGTGGACGTCGGAGGCCACGGTCGCGTCGTCCCCGTAGAGGATCTCGGGCGCCAGGTAGCCGGGAGTCCCGAGCAGCCAGCCGGCCTGGGTGAGCCGGGGGTCCTCGGCCACCCGGGCAAGCCCGAAGTCGATGAGCACCGGCGAGCGCCCCTCCATCAGCACGTTGGTCGGCTTGATGTCGCGATGCAGCACGCCGACGGCATGGACCGCCTGGAGCGCCTCGGCCAGGGCGTCGGCGAAGTGGAGCAGGTCGCCGCCCCTGATGGGCCCCTCCTCCGCGATGTGGTGGTAGAGCGAGAGCCCCGGCACGTAGCGGGTCACCACGAACGGCACCGGGCCGTGCGGGTCGGCATCGAGGATCTCGGCGATGCGCGGGCTGGTGATCCGGCGCAACGAGCCGACCTCACGGGCCAACCGCTCGCGCGCCTCCCGGTCACCGACGATGTGTTGGCGGAGCACCTTCAGGGCTACCCGCCTGCCGTCGGGGCCTTGCGCCAGGTGGACCACCCCCATGCCGCCCTCACCGATCGGAGCAAGCAGCCGGTAGGTACCGACGCGCGTCTCCTCAGGGGACTCGCTGGCTCGGGTGGTCACCGTCCAACGGTAGCCGGGCCGTCGGCTGAACGAGTGCAGGCAATGACCCTGGGCCCCATCGGGTGGTCGAGGAGCGAGCGAAACGAGCCTCTCGAGACCTCCCCCACTGCACAGCTAGACGACCCGGTGCATCCAGCCGAAGGAGTCGTCCGCGCGGCCGTACTGGATGTCGACCAGCTCCTGGCGGATCTCCAGCGTCAGCGGACCGGCCTCCGTGGAGCCGGCGACCTCTCCGCCGTCCCACTTCAGCGTCCCGACCGGGGTCACGACCGCGGCCGTGCCGCAGGCGAAGACCTCGGTGATGTCACCGCTGGCCACGCCTTCGCGCCACTCGTCGATCGAGATCTTCCGCTCCTCGACCTTGTGGCCCAGCTTCTCGGCCAGGTCGATGATCGCCGAGCGCGTGATGCCCTCGAGGATCGTGCCGGTCTCGGGGGTGACGACGTGCCCGTCGGCGTAGACGAAGTAGAGGTTCATCCCGCCGAGCTCCTCGACGTACTTCCCCTCGGCCACGTCGAGGAAGACCACCTGGTCGCAGCCGTGGCCGATCGCCTCCTGCTGGGCCACCAGCGAGCTCGCGTAGTTGCCGCCGGTCTTGGCCGCCCCCATGCCGCCACGGCCGGCGCGGGTGTACTCCTCGGTGAGCCACAGCGTCAGCGGCTGGATCCCGCCCTTGAAGTAGGCCCCGGCGGGCGAGGCGATCACCATGAAGGTCACGTGCTGGGCCGGACGCACCCCGAGGAACACCTCGGAGGCGATCATGAACGGTCGCAGGTAGAGGCTCTTCTCCCCCGCGCCTTCGGGCACCCAGCGTTGGTCGGCCTCGACGAGGGCGTCGACGGCCTGCACGAACTCCGCAGGTTCCAGCACCGGGAACGCGAGCCGGTGCGAGGAGCGCGCCATCCGCTTGGCGTTCTCCTGGGGCCGGAACGACCAGATCGACCCGTCCTCGTGCCGGTAGGCCTTCATGCCCTCGAAGGTCTCCTGGGCGTAGTGGAGCACGGCGGAGGCCGGGTCCATGCTGAGCGGCCCGTACTTGGTGATCCGCGCCCCGTGCCATCCCTGCTCGGGCGTCCACTCGACGGTGAACATGTGGTCGGTGAAGTAGGTGCCGAACCCCGGGTTGGCCAGGATCTCGGCCACCTCGGCGTCGCTGCGGGTGCTGTCCGAGGCCGTGGTCGTGATGTCGAGCGTCATGGGGGCCACGCTATCTCTCGTTGGTCGGTCGAGGGAGTCGTCGGTGCTCGTGGTGCGGGCTCCCGCGAGCCTCGCGCCACCACCGCCAGCCACGCGGAGCTCCGGCGCTGGTCGGTCAGCCGGACACGCGGGCAGCGATCGAGTCGCCGATCTCCGAGGTCGTCCCCCGGGCGCCGCCCGCACGCGCGGCCAGGTCGGCCACGACGGCGTCCTCCACCGTCTTGGCGGCGTCCTCGAGACCGAGGTGGTCGAGCATCAGGCTGACCGAGAGGATCGCTGCGGTGGGGTCGGCCTTCTGCTGGCCGGCGATGTCCGGGGCCGAGCCGTGGACGGGCTCGAACATCGACGGCGCGGTGCGGTCGGGGTTGACGTTGCCGCTGGCGGCCAGGCCGATGCCACCCGTGATGGCGGCAGCGAGGTCGGTGATGATGTCGCCGAAGAGGTTGTCGGTGACGATCACGTCGAAGCGGCCCGGGTCGGTGACCATGTAGATCATGGCCGCGTCGATGTGCATGTAGTCGACCGAGACCTCCGGGAACTCCCGGGCGACCTCCTGGGTCAGCCGCCACCACACGGCGCCCGCGTTGACCAGCACGTTGGTCTTGTGGACCAGGGTCAACCTGTTGCTGCGCTTCTGGGCCCGGCGGAAGGCGTCCCGTACGACGCGCTCCACACCGAAGGCGGAGTTCACGGAGACCTCGGTGGCGATCTCGTGGGGAGTGCCGACGCGCAGGGCTCCACCGTTGCCCGTGTAGGGCCCCTCGGTGCCCTCGCGCACGACGACGAAGTCGACCTCACCCGCCCCTTCCAACACGTGGGGTGCGAGCGGCGAGGCAGCGCCGGGGTAGATCCGGCTGGGCCGCAGGTTGACGTAGTGGTCGAGCTCGAAGCGGAGTCGGAGCAGCAGCCCGCGCTCGAGGAGACCGGGAGGCAGGTTCGGGTCCCCAGGCTTGCCGCCCACGGCGCCGAGCAGGATCACGTCGTGCTGACGGATCTCCTCGAGCACCGAGTCGGGGAGCACCTCGCCGGTGGCGAGGTAGCGCTCGGCTCCCAGGTCGTAGCGGGTCGGCTCGAACTTCACCCCTGTGGGGGTGACGCTCTCGAGCACTTTCAGGGCCTCGGCGGTGACTTCGGTCCCGATCCCGTCGCCCGGGATGACGGCAAGCTTCAACGATCCAGAGAACTCAGGCATGGGGCCGATGCTAGTTGTCGTCAGGGCGCTGGCCGCCACCGTCTCGCAGGTCAAGCGCGGCCTGGACGGCCTGGCTGCTCGCGGGGTGGTCCGGGTTGTTCTTGGCCGGGCCCCATTCGGGATACATGTCGTACATGATGCTTCTCCTGGTGTGAGTGATGCCTGAAAAGGGTCACTCCGGGAGGAGATGAACGGCGTCGACGGCCCTGGATCACAAGGACGGATCTCGTTCGCGAAAAATCAGGGGTGGGACTTCTCTGAGTCTCGCTCGCGGAGGGTGTGAGAGGCCTGTCGGCGGGTATGCCGAACTCCGCGGCGAGGTGGCCTATCGAATCGAGGCCCCGCCACGGCGGCAAATAAGTACGAAGTTCCTCCGCATGATGAGTTGAGACTAGGCCCACCTCCTGCGTCACAGGAGGGTTGCGGGCAAGGTGTCCCACAGTTTGAGACGGTTGTCTCAGTGCTGGCCTCGTCCGGGGAGTTTGCGAGACTGCACCGCATGAGCGCACCGCCCGAGGTACCCCCGATCGTGGCCCGGGCGTTCGCCGTCTCCCGACGAGCCGGCTACGTCTCCTTCTGCCGCAACGAGACCGGCCGCCTGCTGGCCACTCTCGCAGCGACGCGCGGCGGGACCATGGCGGAGTTCGGCACCGGCTGCGGAGTCGGTACGGCGTGGCTGCGCTCCGGCGTACGCCCCGGGACGCAGATCATCTCCGCCGAGCTGGACGACAAGCTCGCCGCCGCCGCCGCGGAGATCTTCGTCGACGACCCCCAGGTGGAGGTGCTCGCCGCCGACTGGTCGACGCTGCGCAACAAGGGCCCCTACTCGCTGCTGTTCCTGGATCCGTCGGTCCCGCAGGACGCCAGCGTCGACGCGGTGGCCGACCTGGTGGAGCCGGGCGGGATCGTCGTGATGGACGACTTCGCGCCGTGCCAGATGTGGCCGCCGATCACCTCCGGCCGCGTCGACATGCTGCGCGAGAACTGGCTCACCGACGAGCGCTTCACCGCCGTCGAGGTGATGGTGGCCCCCGACGCCTCCGCCCTCATCGCGACCCGTCGCTAGGCCGCCGAGCGGGCACTCAGGTGTCACGCTGCGGAAGGTCGACGATGAACCGGGGCAGCATCAGCTGCACCAGCGGGCCGATCGCCAGCACGTAGAGCACCGTCCCGACGCCGACCACGCCGCCGAGGAGCCAGCCGGCCACGACGACGGTGACCTCGAGGGCGGTGCGCACGACACGGATCGAGAGGCCCGTACGCCGGTGCAGGCCGGTCATCAGGCCGTCGCGGGGACCGGGCCCGAACTGCGAGCCGATGTAGAGCGCCGTCGCCAGCGCGTTGAGCACCACCCCGGCCACCATGAGCAGCGCCCGCTCCCACATGACGTCGGGAGCGGCCATCACGCGCAGCGCCGCGTCGGCGACCAGGCCGACGGCGAAGGAGTTGGCGATCGTGCCGAAGCCTGGCATCTCTCGCAGCGGGATCCAGAAGAGCAGCACGACCAGGCTCATCACGATGACGGCCGTGCCGATGCTGATCGGGAGGTGCGAGGCCATCCCCTGGTGCAGCACGTCCCACGAGGCGTTGCCGAGCGTGGCCCGGATCATCATCGCCAGGGTGATGCCGTAGAGCACCAGCCCGACGGTGAGCTGGGAGAGCCGTCGCGTGAGCCGACCGGCCCTGAGCTGGGCGACCGGGCCCAGACGTGCGAGCTGGCGCACCCGGCGGGGCGCCGTGTCTCCGAGGATCTCGAGGCCGATGTCACTGGTCATGGGTCAACTTCACCATCAACTGGTCTGGTCGCAAATAGCCAATCGTGTTCCACTGGTCTGTATGTCCCGACTGATGTCCGCTCCTCGCATATCCACTCTCCTCGGCGAGTTCGACCGGTCCCCGGCCTACCGGGGATTGGCGGAGGGCCTCCGCGTGCTGATCACCGATGGTCGCGTGCCGGTCGGCGTACGCCTGCCCAGCGAGCGTGAGCTGACCGACGCCCTGGAGGTGAGCCGGACCACGGTCACCCGCGCCTACGCCCAGCTGCGCGAACACGGCTTCCTGGTCTCACGGCAGGGGTCCGGCAGCGTGGCCAGCCTCCCTTCGAGCCGCGGCCACCGCGGCGACCACCTGCTGCCGCCCGGGGACCTGCCCGAGGACAAGATCGACCTCACCTGCGCCGCGCCCGTGCCCGGTCCGGGCGTGCTCGCCGCCTACGAGCGCGCGGTCGCCGAGCTGCCCGCCTACCTGGCCGGCACCGGCTACTACCCCTCGGGGCTGCCGACGCTGCGCGAGGCCGTGGCCGACTCCTACGCCGCGCGCGGGCTGCCCACCAGCCCGGACCAGATCATGGTCGTGCCGGGCGCCCTGGCGGGGGTGGCTGTCTCGGCGCGGGCGCTGTTGAGGCCCGGCGACCGGGCCGTGACCGAGAGCCCGACCTATCCCAACGCGATCGCCACGCTGACGCACTCGGGGGCGCGCATCGTGGGGGTCGACGTGCCCCGCGACGAGGCCGACACCGAGCCCCTCGTGACCACCCTGCGCCAGGTGGTGCCGCGGGTGGCCTACCTGATCCCGGACTTCCACAACCCGACCGGTGCGCTGATGCTCGACCCGGCCCGCGCCGAGGTCGCTCGGGCCCTGACCCGGACACGGACCACGGCGATCATCGACGAGTCGATGGTGGCCCTGCCGCTCGACGGGCAGGAGCTGCCGTCCCCGTTCGCGACCTACTCCCGCGACGCGGTCAGCGTCGGCAGCCTCAGCAAGCCCTACTGGGGCGGTCTGAGGATCGGCTGGGTCCGGGTGCCGAGCGATCGGATGGACGCGTTCTTCCGGGCCCGCCTCACCCTCGACCTCGGCGCCCCGCTGCTCGAGCAGCTGGTGGCGACCGACCTGCTGCGTGACGGGGAGGACCTGCTCACCCACCGACGCGACCAGCTGCGCGCGTCCCGCGACGCAGCCCTGGTCGCGGTGGCCCAGCACCTTCCCGACTGGCGCCCGACCCACCCGACCGGTGGCCTCAACCTGTGGTGCGAGCTCCCCGAGGCACTCTCGACCGCCCTGGTCTCCCGAGCCGAACGCCACGACGTGCTCCTCGCCTCAGGTCCGAGCTTCGCCCCCGAGGGTGGCCTCGACCGGTTCGTGCGGCTGCCCTACACCCAGCCGGCCCACGTCCTCACCGACGCGATCGGCCGACTCGGGCAGGCGTGGCGCGAGACGATCGCCGACCCGGGGTTCACCCCCCGCGAGGCCCCCACCCTGGTGGCCTAATGGCCTGATGGCCCGAAGAACTATCAGTTCGACTCCCGACGTCCGCGCCCAGGCGGGGAAGGCGTGCGGCGACTGGTGAGCTGATAGTCGTTCAGCACGGGCGCCCCTCGAAGCGCCACGCAGCGACGCCGAGAAGATCCGGAACACCCTCGAGACGGAGTCGCACTGAGGCCGCCGGAGGCAGGCGCCGGAGCCGTTGTCGGGTCCCCGGGCAGGTCAGTCCGAGAGGTCGACGCCCCGGACGATGTCGGCATCGATCGAGCCCCGGATGTCCTCGAGCACGTCCACGGGCACGGCGGAGTCCACGGACAGCGCCACGAGCGCCCGTCCGCCCTTGCTGTCGCGCGAGACCTGCATCCCGGCGATGTTCACCCCGGCGTCACCGAGGATCCGACCGACGGTGCCGACCATGCCGGGGCGGTCCTCGTAGGTGATGAACGCCAGGTGCTCGGTGGGCTCGAGGTCGACCACGAAGTCGTTGACCTCGACGAGCCGCTCCCTCTGGTTGATGCCGATCAGGGTGCCCGACACCGAGACCTGCGAGCCGTCGGCCAGGGTGCCTCGGATGGTGATCAGGTTGCGGTGGTCCGGGCTCTCGGACTCGATGACCAGGCGCACGGCGGTGCCGCGTTCGGCGGCCAGCAGGGGCGCGTTGACGTAGGAGACCTGGTCCTCGACCACGTCGGCGAAGACCCCCTTGAGGGCGGCTAGCTCGAACACCTTGACGTCGTACTCCGTGATCTCGCCGCGGACCTCGACGTCGATCTGTTGGGCGACCTCGCCGGCGAGAGCCGTGAAGATCCGGCCCAGCTTCTCCACGAGCGGGATCCCGGGACGGACGCTCTCGGCGATCACCCCACCCTGCACGTTGACCGCGTCGGGCACGAGCTCGCCCGAGAGCGCGAGGCGTACCGAGCGGGCGACGGCGACACCGGCCTTCTCCTGGGCCTCGTCGGTCGAGGCACCGAGGTGCGGGGTGGCGACCACGTTCTCGAGCTCGAAGAGCGGCGAGTCCGTGCAGGGTTCGTGCGTGAAGACGTCGAGACCGGCGGCGGCGATGCGGCCGGTCTTCAGGGCGTCGTACAGCGACTTCTCCTCCACGATGCCGCCACGGGCGGCGTTGACGAGGACCAGCCCGGGCCGCGCGAGCGCGAACTGGTCGGCGCCGATGAGCCCGATCGTCTCGGGGGTCCTGGGGAGATGCACGCTGATGAAGTCCGACTCCGTCATCAGCTCGTCGAGGCTGACCATCCGCACGCCCATCTGCGCGGCCCGACCGGCCTGGACGTAGGGGTCGTAGGCGATGACGTCCATGCCGAAGGCGGTGAGCCGGTTGGCGACGAGCACGCCGATGCGACCCAGCCCGACGATGCCGAGCGTCTTCTCGAACAGCTCGGTCCCGGAGTACTTGCTGCGCTTCCACTCCCCACGGGTGAGGGCGGCATGGGCCGGGCTGATGTGCCGGGCCGCGGCCAGCATCAGGGCCACGGCGAGCTCGGCGGCGCTGGTGATGTTGGAGGTCGGCGCGTTCACGACCATCACGCCGTTCTGGGTGGCGGCCCTCACGTCGACGTTGTCGAGCCCGACCCCGGCGCGCGCGATGACCTTGAGCCTCTTCGCGGCCAGCAGCGCCTGCTCGTCGACCGAGGTGGCGGAGCGGATCAGGATCGCGTCGACATCGACGATGGCCGCCAGCAGCTCGGACCGGTCGGCCCCGTTGCACCGGCGGATCTCGAAGTCCGGCCCCAGAGCCTCCACAGTCGCAGGGCTGAGCTCTTCGGCGATGAGGACGACTCGCCGCGCTGCTGTCTCGGAGGGGGTGAGCGTCACAACGGTCCTGACGTGAGTAAGGGCGATGGTCCGCACGACGCTGTGCGCTGGCCAGCGTAACCGACCCCACACTCGCGACACCGGTCCTCGCACCCGCCGGGAGCCGTCGTGCACCCGTCCGGACGAGCCGGACATAGGCGAAGGGCCCAGCAAGTATGAGTTGCTGGGCCCTTCTGGTTGACCGGAAACGGTGACCTTCCGACCTACCGCCGATCTGATCCGGTCCCGGTTGGCAGTCACCTGCCGGCCGCAACGGGTCTCCCCGCTGTGTGGACCTTCTCTCCTGGCGATCCCGCTCTCCCCGAAGGGAGGGCGTTGAGAGATGTCTACGCCCGCCCGATCCCCCCGCGCAAGGGATGTTCATCCACTGTTTCGGGGAATTCTCCGCGCTCGGCGTGTCCTCCACAGAACACCGGTCACCGTCCACAGAAGCGACGCTGTTTCCACAGATGGTTGACGCTTCCTGTGGATTGCGGCGACCCGATTCAGTGCACGGTCACGGGTCAGACGGGACAGCCGTCGGGTCCGCAGATCTCGCCGTCGCGCTGCCCGTTCTCCTGCCCGTTCTCCTGCTGGCCGACGTGCTCGAGCTGCGGGTGTGACTCGGACCAGGCTCGCTCGATGACCTGGACGAAGGTGTCGGCCGGCTGGGCGCCGGAGACGGCGTACTTGCGGTCGATGACGAAGAACGGCACCCCGTTGGCGCCGAGGGCGGCGGCCTCGCGGATGTCGGTCTCGACGGCGTCGGCGTACTCCTCGCTGCCGAGGACCTGGTCGACACGAACCGGGTCCAGGCCGACCTTCTCCGCCGTACGACGCAGCAGGTCGTGGTCGGCGACGTTCTCCGCACGCAGGAAGTACGCCGCGAGCAGCTCCTCGCTCAAGGTGTACTGCAGCGCCGGCCCGCCCTGCGCGAGAGCGAGGTGGAGCACCCGGTGGGCGTCGACGGTGTTGACCCGCTGGGCCTCACCGAGGCGGAAGAGCAGCCCCTCCTCGGCCGCGACCGCCTCGACCCGCTCGACCATCTGCTGGCCGGCCTCGGGGCCGCCGCCGTACTTCTCGCCGAGGGACTCCGCGACCGTCTGCTCGGGGACCTGAGGAGCGGCCGGGTCGAGCTGGAAGGAGCGGTGGACGACCTCGATGTCCTCACGGTGCCCGGTGCGGTCGAGGGCGGTCTCGAGGCGGCGCTTGCCGATGTAGCACCAGGGGCAGACGACGTCGGACCAGATCTCGATTCTCATGCACCCTTCAACCATCTCGCGCGGTCACCTGTTCCCGGCACCACGCCGCCGTGGCTGCAAGGCTGGGGCCATGGCTCTCCACCACGCGACCATCGCCGAGACGCGACGTCTGGTCATCCGCCCGTGGCGTCTCGAGGAGGCTCCCCGGCTGCTCGACATCCTCAGCCGGGTCGAGGTGGTGCGGTGGCTCTCGGACGGTGAGCCAGTGCTGATGAAGGACCTCCACGAGGCCGAGCAGCGCATCGCCGGCTACGGCGCGCTGAGCCGATCCCCCGCGCGGCTTCTGGGCCATCGAGGTGCGCGCGACGGGCGTGGTGGTCGGCTCGGTGCTGCTCCTGGCCGTGCCGAACGCGGAGAACGACGAGGTCCAGATCGGGTGGCACCTCCACCCGGACTCGTGGGGCCACGGCTACGCCACGGAGGCGGCGGCCGCCGTGCTCGAGTACGGCCTCGCGCAGGGTCTTCCCCAGGTCCTCGCGCTGACGCACCTCGACAACTACCCCTCGCAGGACCTGGCCCGCCGGCTCGGCATGGAGGAGCTCGGCGAGACCGACCAGTGGTACGACGAACCGTCGATGCTCTTCAGGGTCCGCCGGCCGGTGGGCCGAGGTGGACCCCGAGACACCTAGGGGGTCAGTCAGGGGTGGGTCCAGCAACCTCCCTGATGTGCTCGACCCCGGGGCACGGCGAGGCTCTGGGCCATGATCACGATCGATTCCCTCACGAAGAGGTACGGCCAGTTCATCGCCGTTGACGACGTCACCTTCACCGCCAGCCCGGGGCGGGTGACCGGCTTCCTCGGCCCCAACGGGGCCGGCAAGTCCACGACCATGCGGGTGATGGTGGGGCTCACCCCCGCCACCTCCGGCGGGGTCACCATCAACGGCAGGCGGTTCGCCGACCTGCCCAACCCCGGTCTCGAGGTCGGCGTGCTCCTCGACGCGTCGGCCCAGCACGCCGGCCGCACCGGCCGCGAGATCCTCACCATCGCCCAGCGCACCATGGGATTGCCCAAGCGGCGCGTCGAGGAGATGCTCGACCGGGTCAGCCTGACCACGAACGAGGCCGACCGCCGCGTGCGGAACTACTCGCTCGGCATGCGGCAGCGGCTCGGCATCGCCACCGCGCTGATCGGCGAGCCCGAGGTGCTGATCCTCGACGAGCCCGCCAACGGTCTCGACCCGGCCGGCATCCGCTGGATGCGCGACCTGTTGAGGTCCTACGCCGACCAGGGCGGCACCGTGCTGCTCTCCTCGCACCTGCTCCACGAGATCGAGGTCATCGCCGACGACCTCGTCCTCATCGGCAACGGCCGCATCGTCGCGCAGGGCACGAAGGCCGAGCTCCTCCACGCCGCCGGGACCGTCGTACGCAGTGCGTCGGCGAAGCTGCTCGCGCAGGCCCTCGAGGCCGGTGGCGTCGCCGTCACCCTGGCCCCCGACGGGTCGGTGCACACGGCCGCCGACCCGGCGCGCGTGGGCCAGATCGCCCTCGGGGCGGGGATCGCCCTGACCGAGCTCAAGTCCGCCGACGGAGCCGGGCTCGAGGAGATGTTCCTCGAGCTCACCGCAGAGTCACAACGAGAAGGAGCAGCAGCATGAGCACCCTCACAGCCGAGCGCGAGGCCGACCGCAGCGTCGCGAGCAGCGCCCCGCCGAGCCCGATCCCCCTCACGCGGGTCGTCGGCGTGGAGTTCCGCAAGATGTTCGACACCAGGTCCGGCTTCTGGCTGATGACCAGCATCGGCATCGCCTCGTTGCTGGCCACGACGGCGGTCATCTTGTTCGCCCCCGACGCCGAGCTCACCTTCGAGACGTTCGCGACGGCGATCGGCTTCCCGATGGCCGTCATCCTGCCCATGATCGCGATCCTGTCGGTCACCAGCGAGTGGAGCCAGCGCAGCGGCCTCACCACCTTCACCCTGGTCCCCCACCGCGGCCTGGTCATCTGGGCCAAGGCGATCTGCTCGGTGATGATCGGAGTGGCCTCGATGGGGATCGCGCTCGTCGTCGGTGCCCTCGGGAACGTCATCGGGACGGCCATCACCGGGACCGAGACCATCTGGAACGTCTCGGTCGGCAGCTTCTCCCTGATCATCCTGGCCAACGTCCTGGGGCTGCTGATCGGCTTCATGCTCGGCGTACTCATCCGGAACTCGGCGGGTGCGATCGTGGCCTACTTCATCTACTCGCTCCTGCTGCCGACCGTCTTCGGGATGCTCGCCGCCTTCCAGGGCTGGTTCGCCGACCTGCAGGGCTGGGTCGACTTCAACTTCGCCCAGTCGGCCCTGTTCGACGGCACGCTCGACAGCACCCAGTGGCAGCACCTCGCGGTCTCCGGCCTGATCTGGCTGGTCGCCCCGCTGAGCGTCGGGGTGTGGCTGGTGCTGCGGTCGGAGGTCAAGTAGGGCGCAGTTTTTCTGGTTAACCAGAAAGTCGGCCACTTCCCCCATGTTGCAACGTGGGGGAAGTGGCCGTTTTTCTGGTTAACCAGAAAAACTGTCACGGCTGCTCGCGGGTCAGGTGCAGCAGCCAGTCCCGGCCGGTGTCGATCAGCGCGTAGCGGCGTGTCAGCTGCTGGCCGTGGAGCACGAAGACGAAACGACGCTCGTTGCGGTCCTCCAGCTCCCACCAGCCATCGTCCGCGATCCGCTTGTTCTCGTCGACGTACGACGCGTGCGCCAGGTCATGGTCCGGCACGGCGATGGCGAGCCGGTCGTGACCGGTGTCGTCCGGCATTCCCTTGGGAACCGCCCAGGAGCGGAGGACGCCGCCCTCCTCGAGCCGGAGGTCGAAGTGGTGGCGAGGCACATCATGCTCGTGCAGCACGAACACCGGGTGGTCAGTCACGAGGACGAGTCTGACCCACCACGCAGAACAGCCACTTCCCTCGCGTCGCAACGCGGGGGAAGTGGCTGTTTCACTGGGTCCCCAGTGACGCGTCACTGGAAAACCGTCAGCGGCCTCAGCGGGCCGAGGAGCCCTCGACGTAGTCCGAGTCGTGGCTCTTGACCCAGGCCATCAGCTTGCGCAGCTCGCGGCCGGTGGACTCGATCGGGTGCGCCTCACCCAACTTGCGGAACTCGGTGAACTCCGGGGAGCCGTTGTCCATGTCGGTGATGAACCGCTCAGCGAACTTGCCGTTCTTGATGTCCTCGAGGACGTCGACCATGTGGGCCTTCACGTCCGGCGTGATCACGCGCGGGCCCGAGACGTAGTCACCGAACTCGGCGGTGTCGGAGACCGACCAGCGCTGCTTGGCGATGCCGCCCTCGTACATCAGGTCGACGATGAGCTTCAGCTCGTGCAGGCACTCGAAGTAGGCCACCTCGGGCTGGTATCCGGCCTCGGTGAGGACCTCGAACCCGTACTGCACCAGCTGGCTCGCGCCGCCGCACAGGACGGCCTGCTCGCCGAACAGGTCGGTCTCGGTCTCCTCGGTGAAGGTGGTCTTGATACCGCCGGCGCGCAGGCCGCCGATGGCCTTGGCGTAGGACAGCGCGAGGTCCCAGGTCTTGCCGGAGTAGTCCTTCTCGACCGCGACGAGGACGGGTACGCCGCGCCCGTCGACGTACTCACGGCGCACGAGGTGGCCGGGGCCCTTCGGGGCGACCATGAACACGTCGACGCCCTCGGGCGGGGTGATGTAGCCGAAGCGGATGTTGAAACCGTGGCCGAAGACGAGCGTGTCGCCAGGAGCGAGGTGGGGCTCGATCTCCTCGGCGTACAGCTTCCGCTGGTGCTGGTCGGGAGCGAGGATGACGACGACGTCGGCCTCCTCGACTGCCTCGGCCGGGGTGAGGACGCGCAGGCCCTCGGCCTCCGCCTTGGCGCGGCTCTTGGAGCCGGGCTGCAGACCGACCCGGACGTCGACACCGGAGTCGCGCAGTGACAGCGCGTGGGCGTGCCCCTGCGAGCCGTAGCCGATCACAGCCACGTTCTTGCCCTGGATCAGGGACAGGTCGGCGTCGTCGTCGTAGAACATTTCAGCCACTGGAAGGCTCCTTCTTGTTGGACGTGATGAACAAATCGGTCGGGGTTCTCGGGTGATCCCTGACGTTCTCGGGTGTTGCAACGGCCGAGAAGCGCAGGATTCCCCGGGTACCCGGGGAATCCTGCAGCCCGCTCAGCCCGGAATCGCGTGAGCCGCAGGAACGGGGACAGGCACCGGCCGCAAGTTGCGCTCGGTGATGGAGCGGCTGCCCCGACCGATCGCGACCATGCCGGACTGGACGAGCTCACGGATGCCGAAGGGCTCGAGCACGGCGAGGAAGTCCTTGAGCTTGCCGGCGTTGCCGGTCACCTCGATCGTGATGGCGTCGGGGGCGACGTCGACGACCTTGGCCCGGAAGAGCTGTACCGCGTCGATCACCTGGCCACGGGTCTCGGCGTCGGCCCTCACCTTGATGAGCAGGAGCTCTCGCTCGATGGACTCGCGGTCCTCGAGCTCGACGATCTTGATCACCTCGACCAGCTTGTTGAGCTGCTTGGTGACCTGCTCGAGCGGGGAGCGCTCGACGCTGACCACGATCGTCATGCGGGAGACCTCAGGGTGCTCGGTCGGGCCGACGGCGAGGGAGTCGATGTTGAAGCCACGACGGCTGAACAGACCGGCGATGCGCGCGAGCACACCGGGCTTGTTCTCGACGAGCACCGAAAGCGTGTGCGTGGACATCAGAGATCGTCCTCCTCGAACTCGGGGGCGAGATCGCGGGCGTACTTGATCTCGTCGTTGGACGTGCCGGCGGCGACCATCGGCCACACCATCGCGTCCCGCTCGACGCGGAAGTCGACGACCACGGGCACGTCGTTGATCTCCATCGCCTTGTTGATGGTGGCGTCCAGGTCGGAGGGGTGGTCGCAGGAGAGGCCGACCGCGCCGTACGCCTCGGCCAGCTTCACGAAGTCCGGCACCCGCTTGGACTGCAGGTCGGTGTTGGAGTAGCGACCCTCGTAGAACAGGGTCTGCCACTGCCGCACCATGCCGAGCGACTCGTTGTTGATGATCGCGACCTTGATGGGGATGCCCTCGATCGTGCAGGTCGCGAGCTCCTGGTTGGTCATCTGGAAGCAGCCGTCACCGTCGATCGCCCACACCGTGGTGTCGGGGCGGCCGACCTTGGCACCCATCGCAGCGGGTACGGCGAAGCCCATCGTGCCGAGGCCGCCGGAGTTGATCCAGGTGTTGGGGCGCTCGAACTGCACGTAGTGCGTGGCCCACATCTGGTGCTGCCCGACCCCGGAGACGTAGATCGCCTCAGGGCCTGCGATCGCGCTCAGTCGCTCGATGACCAGCTGGGGAGCGAGGCCCTCGGCCGGGGCGTCGTACCCGAGCGGGTACTGCGTCTTCACCCCGGCCAGGAACTTCACCCAGCCCTCGTAGTCGCCGGTGTTGCCCTGGTCCTGCTCGGCCTGCAGCGCGACCACCAGGTCGGCGATGACCTCGCGGGCGTCCCCCACGATCGGGACGTCGGCCACGCGGTTCTTGCCGATCTCGGCCGGGTCGATGTCGGCGTGGATGACCTTGGCGCCGGGCGCGAAGGAGTCCAGGTTGCCGGTGACCCGGTCGTCGAAGCGCGCCCCGAGGCTGATGATCAGGTCGCTCTTCTGAAGCCCGGCGACCGCGGCGACGGTGCCGTGCATGCCCGGCATGCCGAGGTGCTGGGGGTGGCTGTCGGGGAACGCGCCGCGCGCCATCAGCGTCGTGACGACCGGCATGCCGGTGAGCTCCGCCAGCGTCTTGAGCTCCTTGCTCGCCCGGGCGCGGATCACGCCGCCGCCGACGTAGAGCACCGGACGGCGCGCCTCGAGGATGAGGCGGGTGGCCTCACGGATCTGCTTGGAGTGCGGACGGGTCACCGGGCGGTAGCCGGGGAGGTTGAGCTCGGTCGGCCAGCGGTAGGTGGTCTGCCCCTGCAGGGCCGACTTCGCCACGTCGACGAGGACCGGCCCGGGCCGCCCGGTGGAGGCGAGGTAGAACGCCTCGGCCACCACACGCGGGATGTCGTCGGGGTTGGTGACCAGGAAGTTGTGCTTGGTGATCGGCATCGTGATGCCGCGGATGTCGGCCTCCTGGAAGGCGTCGGTGCCGATCATGCTGGCGCTGACCTGCCCCGTCACGGCCACCATCGGCACCGAGTCCATGTAGGCGTCCGCGATCGGCGTCACCAGGTTGGTGGCGCCGGGTCCGCTGGTCGCCATGCAGACACCGACCTTGCCGGTGGCGGTGGCGTACCCCTGCGCCGCGTGACCGGCGCCCTGCTCGTGGCGCACGAGGATGTGCCGGATCCTGGAGTCGTAGAGAGGGTCGTACGCCGGGAGGATCGCTCCGCCCGGGATGCCGAAGATGTTCTCGGCACCCGCACTCTCGAGGGACTTGATCAGGCTCTGCGCACCAGTGACCTGCTCGCCGGTTCCCTGCTCGGACATCTGCTCATCTTCTCTGTCGTGTTTCGGCCAACAAAAAACCCCTCGAGCCTTTCGGCGAACGAGGGGTGGACGCGTGGGGCGGGGGCCAAGGCCCTCAGCTCACGCGTCGCGTGCGTACAAGAAGTTCAAAACGCATGGACACAAGAATGCCCCCGCACCCTTCGCGGCTCAACCCAGTGTGCCACCCGTCCCAGATCATGGGACGGGTGCCCGCATTCTGGAGTCCTCGAACGACCCCCTCGAGGCGTCAGTCGCGGCTCTGCCAGGTGCAGATGCAGGCCTGGTTGCCTTCGGGGTCGGCGAGCACCCAGAAGGCCGGCGCGCGTTCGTCGCTGACCAGGGTGCCGCCAGCGGCGACGGCGGCCTCGATGCGTGCCTGGGCGACGTCGTGGGGCACGCTCACGTCGAGGTGCCAGCGCTGACGGTCGGGCTCGCGCGAGTCGCTCTCCTGGAACCAGACGCTGGGCGTGCGGTCGGCCCCGTCGGTCACCTGGTCGCCCTGGGCCTCGTAGCCGAGGATCGCGGCCCAGAACGGCGAGATCCTGGTGTGGTCGGGGGTGTCGAGGGCCAGCTCGATGACGTCGGGAGCGTGCTCTGCGGTGGTGACACCCGCGGCGTCGGCGAGGTCGCTGATCTGGCGCGCCAGCCGGATGTCCCGGGCGGTGATGGCGTTGACGTCGTGGCTCTTCAGGGAGACGGTCACGTGCGGGTAGCGCAGGTCGACGTCGGGGTGGTGGTTGGCCGCGTCGGCCACCTTCGCGATCTTCGTGACCAGGGCCGTGCCCGCGTTGAAGTTGCCGGTCTCGTAGCGCACGATCAGTCGGTCGAGCACCTTGCGCCAGCCGTCGAGGCCGGCCTCGGCGATCTCGGTGCCCTTCAGTGCCCGCTTGTCATCGGGTGCCGTGTCGTCGGTCATCGTTCACTCCTTCGTGGTCAGTGGTGCGCGCTGTTGTCCGTGCTCGTCGAAGTTCCCTGGGTCCAACCAGCGCCGGAAGGCCTCCTTGATGCCCGGCCACTCGGCGTCGGTGATCGCGAACCAGGCGGTGTCGCGGTTGCGGCCCTTGTAGACCACGGCGTGCCGGAAGACGCCCTCGAACGTGAACCCGAGTCGGACCGCGGCCCGACGCGAGGGCTCGTTGAGGGAGTCACACTTCCATTCGTACCGCCGAAGACCGACAACGTCGAACGCGTGGCTCATCATCAAGAACATGGCCTCGGTGGCAGCGGTGGTCCGCTGCAGCGCCGAGCCGTAGCTGATGTAGCCGACCTCGGCTGTGCCGTTGGCGTGGTCGATGCGGAGGAAGGTCGCGATCCCGACTGGCGTCCCCTCCGGGAGCACGACGGCCAGCGGCACCATGGCCGGGATCGTGTGCAGGTGGGCCAGGGAGGCCGCGAACGCGTCACGGTCGGCGTACGGCCCGCTCGGCATGTAGGTCCAGGTGCTCGCCGGGGAGTCGAGGCAGAGGGCGGAGTAGAGCCCGTCGACGTGCTCCTCCCCCAGCGGCTCCAACCGACAGGTGCGTCCGGTGAGGGTGACGGGGACCAAGGCGGCACCAGGGCTCCAGGTGACCGGTTCACCGACGGGCTGTCCGTGGTCGTCGAGCGGCATGCCGCGACTCTAGACTGAGGTGATGACAGGCCTCCTGCGGTTGATCCGCGACTCCGTGATCGGGGAGGACCACGTCATGCGCACGCCGTACGGCGAGCGGCGGGTCACCTACGCCGACTACACCGCCTCGGGCCGGGCGCTGTCCTTCATCGAGGACTTCATCCGCGACGAGGTGCTGCCGAGCTACGCCAACACCCACACCGAGTCGAGTGGCACCGGCCTGCAGACCACCCGGCTCCGTGAGGACGCGCGGCGGATCATCCACGACGCGGTCGGGGGTGACGACGAGACCGCTGTGATCTTCGCGGGATCCGGCACGACCGGCACGATCTCCAAGCTGATCGGGGTCCTCGGCCTGCGGATCCCCTCCGCGCTCGAGGACCGCCACTCGCTGCTCCAGCACATCGCGCCGAACGAGCGGCCGGTCGTCTTCATCGGTCCCTACGAGCACCACTCCAACGAGATCCCCTGGCGCGAGTCGATCGCCGACGTCGTGGTCATCCCCCAGGACCCCGACGGCCACATCGACCTCGACGCCCTGCGGGCCGCACTGCTGCGGTACGCCGACCGGCCGCTCAAGATCGGTTCGTTCTCGGCCGCCTCCAACGTGACCGGCATCGTGTCCAACACCATCGCGATCGCCGAGATCCTGCACGAGCAGGACGCTCTCTCCTTCTGGGACTTCGCGGCGGCCGCCCCCTACATCGAGATCGAGATGTACCCCGACCACGAGGCCCACCCCACGGCGTACAAGGACGCGGTCTTCCTCTCGCCGCACAAGTTCATCGGGGGGCCCTCGACGCCCGGTGTGCTCATCGCCCGCCGTGAGCTGTTCTCGAACCGCGTCCCGGACGTTCCTGGCGGCGGAACGGTCGCCTACGTCAACGACGCCGACCATGCCTACCTGCCCGACGCGGAGCACCGCGAGGAGGGCGGCACCCCCGCGATCATCGAGTCGGTGCGTGCCGGACTGGTCTTCCAGCTCAAGGAGGCAGTGGGCGTCGACACGATCCGGGCGGCCGAGGAGCGCTTCCTGAGCCGCGCCGTCGCCACCTGGCGCGAGGAGCCCTCGATCGAGATCCTGGGCAACCTCGAGGCCGACCGGCTCTCGATCGTGTCGTTCGTCGTACGCGCACCGTCGGGCCGCTACCTGCACCACAACTTCGTCGTCGCGGTGCTCAACGACCTGTTCGGCATCCAGTCGCGGGGAGGGTGCTCGTGCGCCGGGCCCTACGGCCACCGCCTGCTGGGCATCGATCTCGACCGCAGCCACGAGTTCGAGCGCGAGATCACCGGCGGCTGCGAGGGCATCAAGCCGGGATGGGTGCGCGTGAACTTCAACTACTTCCTCTCCGACACGGTCGCCGACTACATCGTCGAGGCGGTCCGGCTGGTCGCCCGGGACGGCTGGCGGCTGCTGGGCGACTACCGGTTCGACACCGCCTCCGGCATCTGGACGCACCAGGACGGCGTCGTCGAGCCGCCGCTCCGTCTCGGCGCCATCACCTACGACGAGCACGGGATGCACGCGCCCAGCTCACAGCAGGCCGCCGACGAGTCGGTGCTCCAGCAGCATCTCGAGGACGGCGCCAAGGTCCTGGCCGAGGCCCGGGAGCCCGACCTGGCGCCTCCGCCCGAGGTCAGCGAGGACTTCGAGCACCTCCGCTGGTTCGACCTGCCTGCGAGCGCCGTCACCCCCTGACCCGGTGGCCGGGGCACTGGTTAGCCTCGAGGACATGTCCGTCGTGAAGATCAACGCCATCTCCGTCCCACCGCAGGCCCGCGAAGAGCTGGAGAAACGCTTCTCCAACCGCGCCCACAGCGTCGACGGCACCCCCGGCTTCCTCGGCTTCCAGCTGCTGCGCCCGGTCATGGGCGAGGACCGCTACTTCGTGGTCACCCAGTGGGAGGACGAGGAGTCCTTCGCCGCGTGGCGCGACGGTCCCGCGATCGCTGCGCACTCCGGCGAGCGTGCTCAGCCGGTGTCCTCGGGCGCACACCTGCTCGAGTTCGAGGTGGTCATGGACGTGCGCCCCACCAACTGAGAGTGGCTCCGGTCAGCGTTCGGCGAGGTCGGGCATCGCGGGGTTCGTGGCGATCTCCCAGCGGAACCCGTCGGGATCGGCGAAGTAGCCGGTGTAGCCGCCCCATGCTCGATGCGCGGCCCGCCCACTCCCCTCGGCACCGATCGACGAGGCGAGGGCGAGGATCTCATCGACCTCCGCCTCGGTCGCGACGTTGTGCGCGAGCGTGATCGGGACCACCCCCTCCCCGCGGCGGATCGGGCCGACCTCTGCCTCGAAGCCCTCCTCGGACCAGAGCGAGAGGATGAGCTTGTCTCCGGCTCGGATCATCAGCACCTCGCCCGGGACGAAGAGCTCCGGGGTCCAGCCGAGCCCGCCGACGTAGAACGCCCGGGTGCGGTCGAGGTCGGCGACGGCGAGGGTGATGAAGCTGACGCGTTGGTCCATCCCCCCACGCTAGTGGCGTGCCGGGATCTCCTGCAGGGCCCACGAGTTCCCGTCGGGGTCGGCGAAGTAGGCGTACTTGACGCCGCCCATGTCGTTGACGTCACTGACCTCGACCCCACGTCCGACCAGCTCGGCGCGGACGGCCACGATGTCAGCGACGACGAGGTGCAGACCGCGGACGGGCGGGTCCTCGGGGTCGACCATCCCCACCCCCACCACGATGGAGCAGGACGAGCCCGGCGGCGTGAGCTGGACGACTCTCATGCCGTTGCCGGGCTCGACGTCGTGGTCGAGGCCGAAGCCCACGCGGTCGACGTAGAACGCCTTGGCCCGGTCGACGTCCTTGGTGGGCAGCGGGACGAGCTCCAGCTTCATGTCCATGCGAGTTTCCTCTCCTGGGATCGGGCGGATTCAGAGCCGGCCGCTGGCCAGCAAGGCGTCGAGCTTGGCGTAACCGTCGTTGACGCCGACGTCCATCCCGCTCGAGAGCATGCCGTCACGGGCCTCGTAGCTGTCGAAGAGGGAGTGGATGTGCAGGCGCGTGCGCCCCTCACCCAGATCCTCGAACCACATCGTCTCCAGCGACACGCTGTCCGGGAAGCCCTCGAAGGTGAAGGTCTGCACGAGGCGGTCCTCGCGCACGGTGTGGAAGCAGCCGTGGAAGGCGTACTCCTCGCCGTCCTCGTGGTCGACGTAGCGCCAGCTGCCGCCGGTGCGCGCGTCCCAGTAGTCGATCTCGAGGTTCATGCCGTCCGGCCCCACCCACAGCGCGAAGACCTCGGAGTCGGTGTGGGCGCGGACCAGCTGCGCGGGAGTGGCGGCGAAGTCGCGGCTCATCCTGATCGAGGGCATGTCCTGGACCGCCTCGATCGTGGTGGTGCCGTCCGTGGTGGTGGTGATCGTGCTCATGACGCCTGTCCTCTCGTGGTGGGGTTCTCCTCGGTCTCGTCCATGGCCGCCAGCACGGCGTCGAGGCGCCTGTAACGCTCCTCGGCCTGCTGCCGATAGCGCTCGATCCACCTGGTCATCAGGTCGAACACCTCCGCCTCGAGATGCACCGGACGCCGTTGGGCGTCGCGGCCGCGGCTCACCAGGCCAGCACCCTCGAGCACCTTGAGGTGCTTGGAGACCGCCTGGACGCTCACGTCGTACGGCGCGGCCAGGTCGCCGACCGTGGCGTCGCCGGCACAGAGCCGGGCCACCATGTCGCGGCGGGTCGGGTCGGCCAGCGCTGCGAAGACCTGGGACAGCTGATCGGGCATCTCACTCCTCAACCGATTGGTTGAAGACGAGCCTGCCAGCGCTGGAGGAAGTTGTCAACCATTTGGTTGTGGAAGGTGGTCGGGTGCGCTGGAGCGGCGTACTGACCCCAAAGAATTCTCGTTTCCCCACGTTGCAACGTGGGGGAAGTGGCGGTTTTTCTGGTTAACCAGAAAAACCGCCAGCCCTCACCCCGTGATCGCCCCGTGCGTGGCCGACTGCACGAGCTTGGCGTACTTCCCGAGGACGCCCTTGGTGTACTTCGGGGCGTTGGGGGTCCAGCCGTCCTTGCGGGAGGCGAGCTCGGCCTCGTCGATGGCGACGTCGAGGGTCTTGCCGGAGACGTCGAGGGTGATCTGGTCGCCGTCGCGGACGAAGGCGATCGGTCCCCCGTCGACGGCCTCGGGAGCGATGTGACCCACGCAGAGACCGGTCGTGCCGCCGGAGAAGCGACCGTCGGTGATGAGCAGGACGTCCTTGCCGAGGCCGGCGCCCTTGATGGCGCCGGTGATCGCGAGCATCTCGCGCATGCCGGGTCCGCCCTTGGGGCCCTCGTAGCGGATGACCACCACGTCGCCGGCCGTGATCTGCCCCTGCTCCAGGGCGTCCATGGCGGCGCGCTCGCCGTCGAAGACGCGGGCGGTGCCGGTGAAGGTCGAGTCGTCGAAGCCGGCCGACTTCACGACTGCGCCCTCCGGGGACAGCGAGCCGCGCAGGATGGTCAGGCCACCGGTCGCGTGGATCGGCTTGTCCAGGGTGCGCAGCACCTCGCCGTCGAGACCTGCGGGCGCCAGGGCCTCGAGGTTCTCGCGCATCGTCCGACCCGTCACCGTCAGGCAGTCGCCGTGCATCAGGCCGGCGTCGAGCAGCGCCTTCATCACGACGGGGATGCCGCCGATGCGGTCGACGTCGGTCATCACGAATCGGCCGAACGGCTTGAGGTCGCCGAGGTGCGGCACCTTGTCGCCGATGCGGTTGAAGTCGTCGATGGTGAGCTCGACCTCGGCCTCGCGGGCGATCGCGAGCAGGTGGAGCACCGCGTTGGTGGAGCCACCGAGCGCCATCACCACGGCGATCGCGTTCTCGAACGCCTCCATGGTCAGGATCTGGCGGGCGGTGATGCCCTTCCTGAGCATCGCCACGACGGCCTCACCGGACCGGTGGGCGAACCCGTCACGACGACGGTCGACGGCGGGCGGGGCGGCGGAGCCGGGAAGGCTCATCCCCAGCGCCTCGGCGACGGCGGCCATCGTGTTCGCGGTGTACATGCCGCCGCAGGCGCCTTCCCCGGGACAGATCGCCCGCTCGACGCGGTCGACCTCCTCGCGGGTGATCTTCCCGGCGAGGCAGGCACCGACCGCCTCGAAGGCGTCGATGATCGTCACGTCCTGGCCGTCGACCTGGCCGGGCATGGTCGAGCCGGCGTAGAGGAAGACACTGGCGAGGTCCAGCCGCGCGGCCGCCATCAGCATGCCGGGCAGGGACTTGTCGCAGCCCGCGAGCAGGACCGAGCCGTCCAGA
Organism: uncultured Actinomycetota bacterium; assembly: GCA_963843775.1. GTDB lineage: Bacteria > Actinomycetota > Actinomycetes > Propionibacteriales > Nocardioidaceae > Marmoricola. The sequence goes on along the minus strand of CAWJLT010000008.1, from coordinate 67,763 downwards.
CGCTCGGCCATCATCACGGTCTCCACCGAGTCGGCGATGACCTCACGCGAGACCAGCGAGAAGTGCATGCCCTCGTGGCCCATGGAGATGCCGTCGGAGACCGAGATCGTCCCGAACTCCAAGGGGTATCCACCGGCCGCGTGCACACCGTTCTTGACGGCCTTCGCCAGGCGGTCCAGGGACAGGTTGCACGGGGTGATCTCGTTCCAGCTCGACGCGACCCCGATCTGCGGCTTCACCCAGTCGTCGTCCCCCATGCCCACGGCGCGCAGCATCCCTCGCGCCGCGGCCTTCTCCAGACCGTCGGTGACGTCGCGCGAACGGGGCTTGATGTCGGGGGCAGGGGTCGCCCCGGGATCCGACTCACTCATGGGCCGAGACTACGTCCACGCCCCGTCGGATGGGTGAGGCGGTTCGTGCAGCGACCTACGGCACCGCGCCCCAGTCACGTCTCTCGCTGCGCCGAACGGCTGCGGACCCTAAACTTCGGTGGTGACGTCCCCCCACAACGAGCCGTCGAGCAGCGCGCGGCACACCATCGACTGGTCCCAGTACGACGCGGTCCTCTTCGATCTCGACGGCGTGATCACCCCCACCGCCGAGGTCCACATGCGCGCCTGGGCGGAGATGTTCAACGTCTTCCTCAGCGAGTACGCCGAGCAGCACCCCGGCAGCGGCGCCGACACCGCGCCGTACGCCGACGACGACTACTTCGCCCACGTCGACGGCAAGCCGCGGTACGACGGGGTCCGGGACTTCCTCTCGTCGCGAGGCATCGACCTGCCCGAGGGCGATCAGGGCACCACCGAGCCGCCGACCGTGCGCAGCCTGGGCGACCGCAAGAACGACGCCTTCAACCACGTCCTGGAGAGGGACGGGGTGACGGCCTACCCGGGCTCGGTCGCCCTCCTCGACCACCTGCGCGACCTCGGCACGCGCCTGGCCGTGGTGTCGAGCTCGGCCAACGCCCCGTCCGTGCTCGAGGCGGCCGGCCTGGCGGACCGGTTCGAGACCGTGGTGGACGGCCGTGTCGCCGCTGAGCTGGGCCTGCCCGGCAAGCCCGCGCCCGACACGTTCCTGCACGCCGCCGCCGAGCTCGACGCGACCGCGGCCACCTCGGTCGTCCTCGAGGACGCCGTGTCCGGGGTCCGGGCCGGTCGCGCCGGTGACTTCGTGCTGGTGGTCGGTGTCGACCGGGGCGCCGGCAGCGACACCCTCACCGAGGCGGGGGCCCACGTGGTCGTCCCCGACCTGGCCGACACCCTGCCCGGTCACGTGAGCGGGGCCAGCGCGTGAAGAGCCGACGGATCACCTCCGACCCCCTGGACCGGGGACGGTTCCCGGTCGACCCGTGGCGTCTGGTCGAGCGCGGCCACGATCCCGAGGACCTCGGCGTCACCGAGACGCTGTTCGCCGTCGCCAACGGCTACCTCGGGATGCGTGGCAACCCGGAGGAGGGTCGGACCGCCTTCGCCCACGGCACGTTCATCAACGGCTTCCACGAGACGTGGGAGATCCGGCACGCGGAGGCCGCCGTCGGCTTCGCCCGCACCGGGCAGACCATCGTCAACGTGCCCGACGCCAAGCTGCTCAAGGTCTACGTGGACGACGAGCCACTCACGATCGGCACCGCCGACCTCGAGCACTACGAGCGCTCGATCGACTTCCGTGACGGCGTGCTGCGCCGCAGCCTGGTCTGGCGCACCCCCTCGGGCAAGCGGGTCCGCGTCGACTCCACCCGGATGGTGTCGATGACCCAGCGGCACCTCGCCGTGCTCACGCTGGAGGTCACCATGCTCTCCGGGGACGCGCCCATCGTCGTCTCCTCGCAGCTGTTGAACCGCCAGGACGGCAAGGACGAGTACCACGACAGCACGCAGTCGATGGGCGAGCACCTCGACCCCCGCAAGGCGACCGGCTTCGACGACCGGGTGCTGGTGCCCCAGCTGCACTTCGCCCACGAGGACCGGATGATGCTGGGCTACCGGTGCGCCAACTCGAGGATGACCATCGCCATCGGGGCGGACCACCACGTCGAGACGCCCGACGAGCTGGAGACGTTCCTGGTCGACGACCAGGACCTCACCAAGATGGCCTTCCGGATCGACGCCCGGGAGGGCAACACGCTCCGCATCGAGAAGACGGTGGCCTACCACACCTCACGCGGCGTACCCGCGCGTGAGCTGGCCGACCGCTGTGACCGCACCCTCGACCGGGCCGCCCGGCACGGGGTCGCGCACTACCTGCACGAGCAGCAGGACTGGTACTCGCGGTTCTGGGCCGCCACCGACGTCGAGATCGAGGACGAGGTCCTCCAGCAGGCGATCCGGTTCAACCTCTTCTCGCTCGCCCAGGCCAGCGCCCGCGCCGACCAGCAGGGCGTCCCGGCCAAGGGCGTCACCGGCTCCGGCTACGAGGGGCACTACTTCTGGGACGCGGAGATCTACGTCGCCCCGTTCCTGAGCTACACCCAGCCCGACGTGGCCCGCAACCTGCTGCACTTCCGCACCCGGATGCTGCCCGCCGCCCGGCGCCGTGCCCGTGAGATGACCCAGAGCGGTGCCCTGTTCCCCTGGCGCACGATCAGCGGCGAGGAGGCCTCGGCCTACTACGCCGCCGGAACGGCGCAGGTGCACATCGACGCCGACGTCGCCTACGCGCTGGTGCAGTACGTCGCCGCCACCGGGGACTGGGGCTTCCTGGTCCGCGACGGCATCGACATCCTGGTGGAGACCTCGCGGCTGTGGGCCGAGCTCGGCTTCTGGCGCAGCAACGGCACACCGTCCTTCCACATCCACGGCGTGACCGGGCCCGACGAGTACACCACCGTCGTGAACAACAACCTGTTCACCAACGTGATGGCCCGCTTCAACCTCGAGCAGGCGGTCGAGGCGATCGAGCGGATCCGTGCCGAGCACCCGGCGGAGTACGCCCAGCTCGTCACCCGGCTGCACCTCAAGGAGGAGGAGATCGAGGAGTGGCGCGCCTGCGCGAAGGGGATGACCATCCCGTTCGACTCGGGGCTGGGCATCCACCCTCAGGACGACTTCTTCCTCGACCGGGAGGTCTGGGACCTCTCCCAGACGCCCGACGAGCTCCGGCCCCTGCTGCTGCACTACCACCCGCTGGTGATCTACCGCTTCCAGGTGCTCAAGCAGGCCGACGTGGTCCTGGCCCTTTTCCTGCAGGGCGACCGCTTCACCGAGGAGGAGAAGCGCGCCGACTTCGAGTACTACGACCCGATCACCACCGGGGACTCGACCCTGTCGGCCGTGGTGCAGTCCGTCATCGCCGCCGAGGTCGGGTACCACGACGTCGCCATGGACTACTTCATCCAGGCGCTGTACGTCGACCTGGTCAACCTGCACGGCAACACCGTCGACGGCCTGCACGTCGCCTCGACGGGTGGCGTCTGGAGCGCGCTCGTGTTCGGCTTCGCCGGGATGCGCGACCGCGGTGGCCAGCTCACCTTCGACCCGCGCCTGCCCGCCGCCTGGCCCTCGATGCGGTTCCCGCTCAAGTGGCGCGGGACGCAGCTGCGCGTCGAGCTCCGCCAGGACGAGCTCGCGATCACGGTCGAGCGGGCCGGCCCCGAGCAGGTCCGGCTCAAGGTCCGCGGCGAGGAGCACGTCGTGAGCCTCGACTCACCGTTGCGGGTCCGACTCGCCCACCAGGGTGAACGGATCGACGGGCTGCTCGGCGACAAGCCCATCCTCGGTGGCACCAGGGCCGACGGCACCAGGATCACCGCCGGGGTCCCCGAGCCGATCGCCTTCGAGGAGCTGGGCACCACCGAGATGGAGTTCCCGGACACGTCGAGCACCGGACCACAGGAGACGCAGAGCTGACGGCTCAGAGCGCCGCTGCACGCACCGACATGACGTCGGGCAGGTCGGCCACGATCTGTGCCCACGACTCACCGGTGTCGCTGCTCGCCCAGACCGCACCGTTGCGGGCGCCGAAGTAGAGGCCAGGGGTGTCGTGCTGGTCGACGCACATCGCGTCGCGCATCACCGCGACGTAGAACGCGTCCGGGAGGCCGTCGCCGAGCTCGTGCCACGTCTCCCCCGCGTCGCGCGAGCGCCAGACCCGCGCCCTGGCCAGGGGCGGGTAGCGCTTGTCGCCGCCGTTGATCGGGAACACGAAGACCGTGTCCGGCTCGTCGGGGTGCACCACGATGGGGAAGCCGAAGTCGGCGGGGAGCCCCTCGGCGATGGAGCTCCACGAGCCGCCCTCGTCGTCGGAGCGGTAGACGCCGCCGTGGTTCTGCAGGAACATCCGCTCGGGACGCGACGGGTGGCGGGTGACCTTGTGCACGCACTGGCCGAACTCGGGGTACTGCTCCCCCTCGGGCATGAACTCCGCCTTGATGCCCTGGTTGCGGGGCGACCACGAGGAGCCACCGTCGGTGGTCCGGTAGACCCCGCCCGTCGACAGCGCGACCGTCACCGAGTCAGGGTTCTCCGGGTGCGGCAGGATCGTGTGGAAGGCCTGGCCCCCGAAACCTGCGCCCCACTGCGGTCGGTGCGGGTGGTCCCAGAGCCCCTGCTCCAGCGCGAACGTCTCGCCCCGGTCGGTCGAGCGCCAGACCGCGCCCGGCTCCGAGCCGGCGTACACGACCTCGTCGCGTGCGCCTGGCGTGAGCTGCCAGATGCGCTCCACGCTCGCGTCGGTGCCCTCCGGGAAGCGCACGCCACCGTGGGGCGACTCCTCCCAGGTCACACCGAGGTCGTCGGAGCGGCGGACACGTGGACCCAGCCAGCTCGAGGAGGCGCCCGCCAGCAGGCGCGGTGTCTCCGTGCGGGTGTCGACCATGCACGAGTAGACCTCCTCCATGTCGAAGTGCGGTCCCGTCCAGGTCCAGTCCTCGCGTGCCTCGTCGGAACGCCCGATCCACAGACCCTTCCGCGTCCCCACCATCAGCACCGTCTGCTTGCCCATCGCGTGCCTCCTCGCGTATTCCTAATAGGAACACTAACCTGAACCCACCATGGGTCAAGACCTCTCGAGCGACGAATCCACCGCGCCTTCGCGCGACCTGCCGATGACGGCGTACGCCCTGCTCGGCCTGCTGTCGTTCGGTGACGCGCTCACCGGCTACGAGCTCAAGCAGCGGGCCGACCGCACCCTGCGCTTCTACTGGGTCTCACCGGCGATGAGCCAGGTCTACTCCGAGCTCGAGCGGCTGCACGAGCGGCAGCTCGTCAGCCGACACGGGGTCGACCGGACCACGTCGTACTCGCTGACCCGTCAGGGCCGGAGCGTGCTCACACGCTGGATGCGCGAGACCCCCGTCGGCTTCCCGGTGCTCAAGCACCCGGTGGCGCTGCGCCTGCTGCTCGGGGCCATCGTGGACCCCGAGGCGATCACCGGGATGCTCCGCGACCACCTGGTCCGGCTCGAGGAGGAGCGGGTCGACCTGGAGAAGGTGCGCGTGTCCCTCGAGGGCGTCGACCGGAGCGGGGAGGCCTTCCGCTACCCGGCGCTCGTGGCCGACTGGGGGTTGTCCTACTTCGACCACGAGCGCACGATCATCGAGGACCTGCTGACTCGCATCGAGACGGGCACCTGACGCAGCTCCGGGGCCGGCCGGGAGAGGGCTCACGCCACGGTCTCGTTGTTCACACACACGTCACATCGGCGTGACGCTCCAGACTCCCTGTCTGCCTAGGTTGTGCCAGACGAAGCGTCGAGCACCTGGCGTACTTGGGGAGAGACCATGAACCAGCTCATCGAGCCGATGTTGCGCCCACTGGCGAAGTGGGCGGAGCAGAGCCAGCAGCGGGCCTGCCGCAACGCGATGGTGGCATCCACCGCCATCAGCGAGGGGCGCCGCGAGCGGGACGAGGTCCAGCAGTACGTCGAGTCCGTGCTGGCCCGTCGCATGCCCCGAGCCGGTGCCGCGCCTCCCAGAATCCCAGCGGCCCGGCTCGGCTGACCGTTCTTCCTCGGTGATCTCGGCCACCCCTCCGGTCCGCGACGCCCTGCCTGGGGCATGATCCGGGGATGGCCCACGCTGCTGTCTCCCTGCATGTCGCGCCCTCGGTCGACGACGGCCTCGCCCTGCGCTACTACACCGTCACCAGTGCCGACGGCACCGAGCTGCAGGCGTGGACCAACGACGTCGTCGGCCCCACGGTGCTGCTGTGCAACGGGCTCGGCACCAGCCCCTACGCCTGGCCGGCTCTGCTGGACCCGGAGTGCGGCGTCAGGGTGATCTCGTGGAACCACCGCGGGACGGGTGGCTCGGCCCGACCGGGCAACTCCGAGCACGTCGGCATCGACGCCTTCTGCCAGGACGCCCTCGCGGTGATGGACGACGCCGGGATCGAGGCCTGCGTGCTGATGGGGTGGTCCATGGGCGTGAACACGATGTTCGAGCTGGCGGTGAACCATCCCGACCGGGTGAACGGGCTCTTCGCCGTGGGCGGCGTCCCGGGTGACACCTTCACCTCGATGGGCGCTCCGATCTTCCTCCCGAGGCCGTTCCGCAAGCCGCTGACAGTCAACATCGCCCGCGCGCTGAAGCTGGTGGGCAAGCCGGTGAGCGAGGTCACCAAGCGGCTGACCGTGGGGCCGCTCACCATCGACCTGCTCTCGCACAGCGGCTTCATGCTGCCGCTGGCCGACCCCGACCTGGGACGTCGCGCCGTCAAGGAGTTCCTCGCCACGCCGACGGAGTGGTACATGCACCTCGCCCTGCACTCCTCGCTGCACCTACGGGTCTCCCTCCGCTCCATCACGGTGCCGACCAGCTTCGTCGCGGGCAAGTACGACGTGCTGGCCTCCTCGTTCGACATGCTGACCGCGTCCTTGCGGATTCCCGGCGCGGTCCATCAGGAGCTGCGCGCGACCCACTTCCTCCCCATGGAGAAGCCTGCCGAGGTGCACGAGGCCCTGCTCGACCTCCTCGACCGCGCGAGAGCGTAGGTCCGGCTCGCTAGGCTCGCCAGATGCTGAGGCTGGCCACGCTGATCGTCGTTTCGCTTCTCCTGGTGGGTGCCTGCGGGAAGGTCGACCCGTCGGCCGACAGCAAGACCGCCGGCAACGAGTCGCCCTCCCCCGAGACCACCGCCCCGGCGGAGCCGACGCCCTCGACCGGCGGGTCGACCGGGGCCAGCGGGTCCACGCCCTCGGCTCGTCCCGAGGTCATCGACACCATCGCCAGCGGCCTCGAGGTGCCGTGGGGCATCGCCTTCCTGCCCGACAGGTCGGCGCTGGTGACCGAGCGCGACAGTGGACGGGTGCTGCAGATCACCGGCAAGTCGGTGCGCGAGGTCGGGAGGGTCGAGGAGGCCAGGCCCAACAACGAGGCCGGGCTGCTCGGGGTGGCGGTCTCCCCGTCCTTTGCCACCGACCGTCAGGTGTACTTCTACGCCAGCACCGACGAGGACAACCGGGTGCTGCGCACGACCCTGAGCGACGGCAGGCTCGGTGTGCTGACCCCGATCCTCACCGGCATCCCCCTCGGCAGCAACCACGACGGCGGTCGGATGATCTTCGGCCCTGACAAGATGCTCTACGTCTCGACCGGCGAGGCGGGCCAGCCTGAACTCGCGCAGGACCGCGGCTCCCTCGGCGGCAAGATCCTGCGGATCACCCCCGACGGCAAGCCCGCGGCGGGCAACCCGGAGCGCAGCTCCCCGGTCTGGACCTGGGGCCACCGCAACGTGCAGGGACTGGCCTTCGACGACGGCGGCAACCTGTGGGCCTCGGAGTTCGGCCAGAACACCTTCGACGAGCTGAACCTGATCGAGAAGGGCCGCAACTACGGCTGGCCCCAGGTCGAGGGCAAGGGCGACGAGCCGGGGCTCCAGGACCCCCAGGTGACCTGGGCGACCGACGACGCCTCCCCTTCGGGGCTGGCCTTCCTCGACGGTCGGCTCTGGCTCGGCGCGCTGAAGGGCGAGCGGCTCTGGCGGGTGGACGTCAACGGCCGGCGGGCGAGCGACGAGAAGGGCTTCCTGGTCGGCGACTACGGCCGCGTGCGCACGGTGGTCGCGGCGCCGGACGGCAACCTCTGGGTCACCACGTCGAACCGCGACGGTCGAGGCGACCCCTCGGCCGAGGACGACCGGATCCTGCTCGTCCGGCCCTGACCAGCCTGGTCCCTCAGGGACGCACGACGGTCGCCCGGCGTACGGCGCGACGCAGCGTGGTCAGCACCGCCGGCCCGAGGATCACGAGCGCGAGGGTGTTGGTGATCGCGCGTCCGGTGTCCCAGCTGCCGGTGGAGGTGAGAAGCGTGTAGACACCGAAGCGGTGGAGGTTCTCCAGCAGTGGCGCCCCGGGCACGAAGGACAGTCCACCTGTGTGGCCCTGCACCTCGATGCCGAGCGTGAACGGCCAGCTCGACATGTTCATCACGAGGCCGAAGGCGTAGGCCGCCACGATGCCGTAGACCACGAGCATCGCGATCTCACGCCTGCCGGTCACCCGGCGCGGCAGCAGCCCTGCACCCATCCCCACCCAGGCCGAGGCGAGCATCTGGAACGGCAGCCACGGGCCGACGCCGGCCGTGAGCAGGGCCGAGGCGAACAGCGAGGTGCAGCCGAGGACGAACCCGAAGCCCGCACCGAACACCCGGCCACCCAGGATCAGCAGGAAGAAGACGAGCTCGATGCCGGCCATTCCCGCGCTGAGGCCGCGCATCACCGCGTTGATCGCGGTCAGCACCCCGAGCATGGCGAGCACCTTGGAGTCCATCCCGCCCTCGGTGAACTCTGCGAGGCACACCAGGATCACCACCGGGAGCAGCAGCACGAAGACGAACGGCGGCTGGACCGCCTGGCCCTCCACCCGGACCCTCACCAGCAGCGGCCACAGGAACATCAGCAGGCCTGCGAGCGAGGCCAGCAGCAGCACAGCGGCCGAGCGCACTCGCAGCGGCACGGCGGCGCGCCCCGGCCCCCCGCCGGGAACGGCGCGCACGCGCGGCCCTGAGGTCATCGTCATCCGCCGGCTCCCGCGACGACCTGCTCGACCGTCAGCCAGGGCTCGCCCAGGATCTTGTGCACCTGTGGTGCGAAGGCGGGCGACTCGGCCACGACCCGGGCCGTGGGTCCCTCGGAGACCACCTCCCCGTCTGCGAGCACGACGACCCGGTCGGCCACCTGCGCGACGAACTCCACGTCGTGGGTGGCCACGAGGACGGCACAGCCCTCGGCCTTGAGCGAGCCGAGGATCTCGGCGAGCGCCGCCTTGCCGGGGTAGTCGAGGCCCCGGGTCGGCTCGTCGAGGCAGATGACCGCGGGCTGCGAGGTGAGCACGACAGCGAGCACGAGGGCGAGACGCTGGCCCTCCGACAGGTCGCGGGGATGTGCTCCGGGATCGATGCCGGGTGCGAGACGCTCCAGCAGGGCGCGCGCCGAGCCCCGGCCCACACCGGCTTCGCGGTCGGCGGCCGCGCACTCGTCGGTGACCGTCTCGAGGTAGAGCAGGTCCGCGGCGGTCTGGGGCACCAGTCCGACCAGGCGACGACGGGCCTCGGCGCCGAGGTCGGCGGGGTCCTTCCCGGCGACCCGGACCGTGCCGCGCACGCGCTTGCGGGTGCCCTGCAGGGCCCACATCAGCGTGGACTTCCCCGAGCCGTTGCGTCCCATCAGGGCCGTCACCTGCCCGGCTTCGAGGGTCATCCCGACGTCGCGGACGGCGAGGTGGCGACCGTAGGTCACGGTCACGGCGCGGCAGCTCAGCACGGCCTCGCCCGTGGGGTCCGAGGCCGGACGCGGACGCGGGACCAGAGCGAGGTGGGAGGCGTGACGACGGGCGTCCCGCACGCTGAGCGGCAGGGGCGACCACCCGGCCCAACGGCCGAGCTCGACGATCGGCGGCGCGACCGGGGAGTGCAGCAGCATCGCCGCAGGGTCGCCGACCCGCACCCGACCGCCGGCCTCGACGAGCACGATGCGGTCCGCGAACGGCACCACCCGCTCCAGCCGGTGCTCGGCGATGACGACGGTCACGCCGAGGTCATGGACCAGGCGGGTCAGCGTCGCCAGCACATCCTCGGCTGCGGTCGGGTCAAGGGCGGAGGTGGGCTCGTCGAGCACGAGCACCCGCGGGTGCATGGTGAGCACCGACCCGATGGCCACCCGCTGCTGCTGCCCGCCGGAGAGGGCGCGCAAGTCGCGGTTGCGCAGGTTCGCGATGCCGAGCAGGTCGAGGGTCTCCTCCACCCGGCGGCGCATGGTCGGACCGTCGAGCCCGAGCTGCTCCATCCCGTAGGCGAGCTCCTCCTCGACCGTGTCGGTGACGAAGCCGGCGGTCGGGTCCTGCCCGACGTACCCCACGACGTGGGCGCGGTCGCGGGGCGCGAGGTGCAGGATGCTGACGCCGTCGAGGAGCACGTCGCCCGAGAGACGTCCGCCGGTGAAGGTCGGGACCAGGCCGTTGAAGACGCCGAGCAGGGTGGACTTGCCGACGCCCGTGCGGCCGGCCACCACGACGAGCTCTCCCTCCTCGAGAGTGAGGTCGACGTGGTCCAGCACCGGCGTCGATCCGTCGTCGGAGCGGCCCGTGTAGCTGAAGGTGATGTCACGCAGCTCGAGCATCGGTCACCTCCAGCACGGGCGTCCTCGTGTCCTCGGTCAGCTCCGGTGGGGGCGAGACGAGGGCGGCCAGCATCCCGACCAGGACCACCACCAGGGAGGCCGTCGTCACGGTCGGGAAGACGTCGAGGGCGGGACGCAGCAACGGTTCGCCCCGGAGGGGGCCGAGCATTCCGGCCGCGACCGCGGCCCCGCTGAGGGCGACCAGGATCTCCTCCGTGCGCCAGTGGTCGGGCCGGTAGCGGGTCCGCTCGACGCGTCGACCGGCCGACCAGAACCCACCCGCGGCCAGGGCGACCCCGCCCACGAGGCCGGGCAGGACCAGCCACCGCGGTGCGGTCTGGTCGAGCAGCGCGTAGGTGCCGACGCAGATGCCGACGAGCCCGGTGAGCATGAGCGCTCCCGTCGTACGCCGCTGCGACGCGGTCAGGTCACCGGCCCGTCCGTAGCCGCGTGCGTCCATGCCGGCGGCCAGCGACATGGAGCGCTCGAGCGCGTCCTCCATCACGGGTACGACGATGCCTCGCAACCGGCCGATCCGGCTACCCGGGACCCCGCGCAGCTGGCGGGCCGCACGGACCCGCCGCAGGCTGTCGGCCAGCTGGGGCAGCAGCGCGACGGCCACGACGATCGCGGTGCCGATCTCGTAGAGCGCCGGCGGCATCGACTTGAGCAGCCGTTTCGGGTTGGCCAGGGCATTGGCCGCCCCGACGCAGATCACGATCGTGGCCAGCCGGAGGCCGTCGTAGAGCCCCGCGAGGACCGACTCCAGGGTGACCGGACCCAGCAGCCGGATGCCCGCCACCCAGGCCGGCAGCGGGATCTCCGGCAGGTCCAGGAGTACGACGGTCCCGTAGCCGCCGCCCAGGAGCACCCGGAAGAGCACCCGGATGACGACGATGAGCAGGCCGAACGCCAGGTAGAGCCGGAACGACCGCGACCACGGGTGGTCCGAGCGTCGGAGCGACACCGTGACCGCCGCGATGCCGATGATCATCAGCAGGAGCAACGGGTTGGTGGTGACGGTCGCAGCGGCGGCCAGACCCATCGCCCAGAGCCACCAGGCTCCGGGGTGAAGGTCCCGGGACGGCCGCGGCGCGCTCACGACGTGCCGGACCGGTTTCTCCACCACAGGCCACCGAAGGCGGCGAGCGCGAGCGCCAGGACCACGGTGACCGGGATCCACGGGGGCAGGCCGCTCTGCTCGTCGTCGGGGGTGAAGTCACTGCTCGCGTTCTGGGCGCTCGCGACCTCCGGGCCCGACTCCGTCGTCCCGGGTGTGGCCTCGGCGCTGCCACTCGGGTTCGGAGTCGTGCCCGTCGCTGCGGATGCGCCCGCCGTGGCCGTCGCTGCGGCCGTCGGCCTTCGCGACGGGGTGGGCGTGGGCCTCGGAGTGGCGGTCCTGGCCGGGACGGGGGCCTTCGACGTGGCCGCCCTGGTGGGCTTCGCGGTCTTGGTCGGCTTGGGCGTGCTCGGCTCGGTGGGCTTCTTGGTGGGGGGCGGGACCGGTGCCGGGGTGGGCGTCTTCGTCGGTGTGGCCGCGGTGTTCCTCGGCGAGGTCCCCGGCTGGCGCCTGGTGGCCGAGCCCTGCCAGGCGAAGGCCAGGAACCCACCCTCGGGGGCGCTCTGGCCCCCGACGCCCCGGGTGGCGTAGCTCCACGTGCCGGACTTGCCGTCCGACCAGAACAGCCCCCAGTAGGCGTCGGTCGCCTGGCACGGCTGCCCGGTCGCCGGCTTGTTCGAGACCTGGCAGACGTAACCGGGCTGGAGGTAGTCGAGGTTGAAGCCCGCCGCGGGGAAGACCTGCTGGCCCGACTTGCCGGCACCGTTGGGGTCACAGGACTTCTGCACGCCCCCACCCAGCGCGCCGAAGTCGACGACCACGTTGACCCCACCGCCCGGGCAGAGGGCTGCGGCCGCCGGTCCTGACGTCAGGCCGACCAGCCCGGCCGCCGCGACGAGGGTCGCGGCGACCAGGCCGGCGAGACGTGACCGGTGTGGAGTGGTCATCGCACGACCTTGATGACCGCCGTCCCACGACGGATGTCGGTGAACAGCCCGGTGGCGGAGATGGTCTTCCTGCCCTTGGCCCGGCCCACCTTGAAGCTGGCCGAGAACGTGCCGGTCGCGCTGGCCTTGCCGCTGCGGACGAACCGGCCCTTGTAGAAGACGCGGGTCCACTCGCCGGGAGCGAGGTAGCGCACGGTGGCGGTCACGGTGCGCGAGCGCTTGACCTTGTACTTCCCGCGCAGGACGGACAGGTTCGCCTTCCCGAGCACCTTGACGGCGTGGGCGCCGACGTGGCCGAAGGGGTCCTTGACCGTGTAGACCCGGGTCCGGGTCCCGGCCGGAAGGGTGACGGCCGCGCTGTAGCCCGTCGAGCCGGCGATCCCGCGCGCCGAGGCACCCGGCCCGCTCAGGCACAGGACCGTGCCCTGGTCTGCTCCCCGGGTGGTGAGGACGGCACGGGTGCCGGCCTTCGCGAAGCCCGTGGGTCCGGTCAGCGCGATGGCCGGGGTGGGGTCGGAGGAGTACCACGCGATCCCGGGCGCAGCCTGGGCGGTGGCGCGACGGAACTGGTCGGCGTTGGCGTCGGTGATGCCGTTCGCCCGGCCTTCCGCGAGACCCGGGTTGTCGTAGGCGATCGCTCCGGTCTGGGTCGCGAGCTCGTTGCCGGAGTCGGCCGACGTGGCCTGGTGGGCGCGCAGCCACGTGGCTCCCTGGCGCGAGGCCGGGGTGTCACCCAGGGCCCAGGCGACCAGGCCGGTGCTGTTGGCGTTGGAGCCTTCGGTGCTGGTGCCGCCACCGAAGGAGCCGTCGCAGCGCTGCTGGGCGAGCAGCCAGGTCTTCGCCTTGGCGATGGCGGCCGCGACGTCGGTGTTCGTGGACTGCGACTGGAGCTGCAGCAGGGCGATCGCGGTGGCATCGGTGTCAGGGGCGTCGGTGCCGTCGACACAGCCCTGGTCGGCCGCGGTCTTGCTGGTGGTGAGGGCCAGCCGGAAGTAGCCGCTCGAGCACTGCTGCTCGAGCAGGAAGGAGGTGGCGTTCGCCGCTTCGGCGTTGTTGGCCTCCGTCAGAGCGTGGGCGGCGAACGCCTGACCGATCACGTTGGCGTCGCCGTAGCTGTTGTTGTCGTCCTCGATGCGGCCCGCGATCGGGGCCGTGCCGGACGTCTGGTCCGCCAGCAGGTTGACCAGGTTGTTGCCACCGAAGTCGGAGCCGTCGCCGCCGGTCTCCTGGACGAGGACCAGGAGCTTGGCGAGCGAACCGGCGTAGGTCGTGGTGACGTTGTTGTAGGTGTTCGTGTACCACTCCCCCTCCGCCCGGGGCTCGATCGCGGTCATGATCTCGGCGACCGTGCCACCGTTGCCGGGGAGCGCGTCCAGGGCGAGGGCGACGTCACCGGTGAGGGCGATGTCGTCGAAGTCGTACTGGCCGTTGTGGACGATTCCGTTGTCGAGCTGCGCCGTGAGCCAGTCAGCAGCCTGGCCGGCTGGCTGCTGGACAGGAGCGGCTCCGGCCGGAGTGACGGCCAGGACGGCACCGGAGAGTGCCAGGGCACCGGAGGCGGCGTACGCCCCGAGTCGGGTGGTCCTGCGCGCGTTGCCACGCATGATGGTTCCTTCCCGCTGCACCAACGGGAGGGCTCGTCGCCTACCCGCTGCATTTCCACGACAGCGTGTGGTCAAGGACGTCTCGCAGCGGGTGCTCCGGCTCGCCGCCATCGACGATGGCGACCTACGGTTGCGGGTCAGCGCCGGACTTGGACCGGCTTTCCCCGACCACGGACGTGATGGGTGTGGAGGGCGCCCCGACGGGGCAGCAGAAGATTAACACCGCCCAGCCTCACCTCCAGCCGGCCGAGCGGGCAGTCCGCACACGCCTGAGCACGTCGAGCGGGCAGTCCGCACACGCCTGAGCACGTCGAGCGGGCAGTCCGCACACGCCTGAGCACGTCGAGCGGGCACTTCAGGTCCGCTGCCGCGGCACGAAGCCGAGCGTTCGCCTGCGGACCACGTCGTACGACGTGACGGGAGTGCCCGGTCACCGCTCCACAGCGTGACCGGACTGCCCGGTCGGCGGACTACAGCGTGACCGGACTGCCCGGTCGGCGGACTACAGCGTGACCGGACTGCCCGGTCGGCGGCTCAGGAGAGGCGTTCGAGGATGAGCTCGCGGACCCGGCCGGCGTCGGCCTGGCCCCGCATCTCCTTCATCACCGCGCCGATGAGCGCTCCGGCGGCGGCTACCTTGCCGTCGCGGATCTTCGCCGCCACGTCGGGGTTGGCCCCGATGGCGCGGTCGACGGCGTCGCCGAGCGCCCCCTCGTCGGAGACGACGGCGAGCCCACGGGCGGCGACGACCTCGTCGGGAGTCCCCTCACCGGCCAGCACCCCGTCGAAGACCTGGCGCGCGAGCTTGTCGTTGATCGCGCCCTCCTCGACGAGCGCCTGGATGCGGGCGACGCCGGCCGGGGTGATCGGCAGCGCGGAGAGCTCGGTGCCGAGCTCGTTGGCGCGCCGCGCCAGCTCGGAGAGCCACCACTTGCGGGCCGCCTGCGGAGCGGCACCGGCGGCGATGGTCTCGGCCACCAGCGGGAGCGCGCCCGCACCGACCGTGTCGCGCATCTCGAGGTCGGAGAATCCCCAGTCGGCCTGGAGCCGCGCCCGACGTTCACGCGGCGGCTCGGGCAGGGCGACCCGCAGCTCCTCGACCCACTCCCGCGACGGCGCCACCGGCACGAGGTCGGGCTCGGGGAAGTAGCGGTAGTCCTCGGCGTCGGACTTCTCGCGCCCGGACGTCGTGACGCCGGTGTCCTCGTGCCAGTGGCGGGTCTCCTGCAGGATCGAGCTGCCGGCGTCGAGAAGCGCCGCCTGGCGGCCGATCTCGTAGCGAGCCGCCCGCTCGACCGAACGCAGCGAGTTCACGTTCTTGGTCTCGGTGCGGGTGCCCAGGGAGCCGTCGCCGGCAGGGGCGAGGGACAGGTTGACGTCGCAGCGCAGCGAACCCTGCTCCATGCGTACGTCGGAGACCCCCAGCCCCAGCAGCAGCTCACGAAGGTGGGCGACATAGGCACGGGCCACGGCCGGCGCCTTCTCGCGGGCACCCATGATCGGGCGGGTGACGATCTCGATGAGCGGGATGCCGGCGCGGTTGTAGTCGACGAGCGAGTAGTCGGCACCGTGGATGCGACCGGTCGCGCCACCGACGTGCAGGGACTTCCCGGTGTCCTCCTCCATGTGGGCGCGCTCGATCTCCACGCGGAAGGTCTCGGGTCCGTCCTCGCCGGGGATCTCGACGTCGGTGTAGCCGTCGAAGGCGATGGGCTCGTCGTACTGCGAGGTCTGGAAGTTCTTCGGCATGTCCGGGTAGAAGTAGTTCTTCCGTGCGAACCGGCACCACTCCGCGATCGAGCAGTTCAGGGCCAGGCCGATCCGGATGGCCGACTCGACCGCCTTGCCGTTCACGACCGGCATCGAGCCCGGCAGACCCAGGCAGGTCGGGCAGGTCTGGGTGTTGGGCTCGCCGCCGAAGGTGGCGGGGCAGCCGCAGAACATCTTGGTGTTGGTGTTCAGCTCCACGTGGACCTCGAGGCCCATCGCCGGGTCGAACTTCGCGAGCGCGTCCTCGAAGGACATCAGCTCCGGTGCGGTGTGAGTGCTCATCGCGCGAGCTCCTTGTCGAGCTTCTCGGGATCGATCATCGGACCGCCCCACTGGCGTTCGAGCATCGCCTCGAGTGCTGCGCCCACGCGGTAGAGCCGGTCGTCGGCCAGGGCCGGAGCCAGGATCTGGAGACCGACGGGGAGCCCGTCCTCCTCGGCGAGCCCGGCCGGCACCGAGATGCCCGGGATGCCGGCGAGGTTGGCCGGGATGGTGGCGACGTCGTTGAGGTACATCGACAGCGGGTCGTCGAGCTTCTCGCCCAGCCTGAAGGCCGTGGTCGGCGCCGTGGGCGAGACCAGCACGTCGACCTGCTCGAAGGCGCTCTCGAAGTCACGGCTGATCAGGGTGCGCACCTTCTGGGCCTGGCCGTAGTAGGCCTCGTAGTAGCCGCTGGAGAGCGCGTAGGTGCCGATGATGATGCGCCGCTTGACCTCGTCGCCGAAGCCGGCGTCGCGCGTCGCACGCATGACCTCCTCGGCGCTGGGCGCGTCCACGCCCTCGGGCATGACCCGCAGGCCGTAGCGCATCGCGTCGAAGCGGGCCAGGTTGGAGGACGCCTCGCTCGGCATCACCAGGTAGTACGCCGCGAGCGCGTGCACGAAGTGGGGGCAGGAGACCTGCACGATCTCGGCCCCGGCCTGGACGAGCAGCTCGACGGCCTGGTCGAAGCGCTGCTGCACGCCGGCCTGGTAGCCCTCGCCACCCAGCTCGGCGACGACCCCCACGCGGAGACCGGTCAGGTCGCCCATCGCGCCGGCACGCGCGGACTCCTCGACGAGCGGGACGGGCTGGTCGATGCTCGTGGAGTCCATCGGGTCGTGGCCACCGATGATCTGGTGGAGCAGGGCGGCGTCGAGCACGGTGCGGGTCACCGGGCCGGCCTGGTCGAGCGAGTTGGCCATCGCCACCAGGCCGTAGCGCGAGACGCCGCCGTAGGTCGGCTTCACGCCGACCGTGCCGGTGACCGCGCCCGGCTGGCGGATGGAGCCACCGGTGTCGGTGCCGATCGCGAGCGGCGCCATGAACGCGGCCACCGCAGCGGCAGAGCCTCCGCCGGACCCGCCCGGGATGCGCTCGAGGTCCCACGGGTTGTGCGTCGGGCCGTAGGCCGAGTGCTCGGTGGAGGAGCCCATCGCGAACTCGTCCATGTTGGTCTTGCCGAGGATCGGCAGGCCGGCGGCGCGGAGGCGGGCGACCACCGTGGCGTCGTACGGCGGGACCCAGCCCTCGAGGATCTTGGAGCCGCACGTGGTGGGCAGGCCCTCGGTGGCCAGGACGTCCTTGACGGCGACGGGGACGCCGTCGAGCGACGAGGCGAGCTCGCCTGCGGCCCGACGCCGGTCGGAGGCGGTGGCCGCGGCCAGCGCACCTTCGGCGTCGACGTGCAGGAAGGCGTGGACGGAGGGGTCGACGGCCGCGATGCGGTCGAGGAACAGCTGGGTCAGCTCGACGCTCGTGGTCTCACCGGAGGCGAGCGCCTCCGCGAGCCCGGCGCCGCTGCGCTGGAGGAGGGGAAGGCTCACTGCTCGTCCCCCAGGATGCGCGGGACGAGGAAGCGCTGGCCCTCGACGGCAGGGGCGCCCGAGAGCGACTGCTCGGCGCTCAGCGAGGGGCGTACGACGTCCTCGCGGAAGACGTTCACCACCGGCAGCGGATGCGACGTCGGCGGGATCTCGTCGGCCGCGACCTCGCTGATGGAGGCCACCGACTCGAGGATCACCGACAGCTGCGGCGCCAGGTGGTCGAGCTCCGCGTCGTCGAGGTCGATGCGCGCGAGGTCGGCGAGGTGGCGCACTTCCTCGCGGCTGATCTCAGGCATGGGCAGACCCAGCAGTCTCAGGCATGCGGACCATCCTAGTGGCGGCGGTGCGACACATTTGTCAGGCCTTGGCCACCCCGGAACTGGACCACCCCAGGTCCACCGGTATCCACGGCCGCCCCCACCCCTCCTGACTTGCACCGAGGCATCAGGAGGAACGATGACCAGCACCCTGCCCGCCCAGCGGCAGCGCACCCGTTCGGTCACCCCCACCCTGAGCACCCCCTACCTCGAGCTCGACGTCCACGCGGCCGTCGACCGTTTCCAACGGCTCGCCTCGGCGCTGCCGGGGACGGCCGTCCACTACGCCGTCAAGGCGAACCCGCATCCCCGGCTGCTCGCCGGGCTCGCGGTCGCCGGTTGCCGCTTCGACGTGGCCAGCCCTGCAGAGGTCCGCGCCGCTCTGCGCGCAGGGGCGGCGCCCGAGGACCTCGTCTACTCCAACCCGGTCAAGCGGCGCGACCACGTGGCCGAGGCGTTCGCCCTCGGGGTGCGGCTGTTCGTCGTGGACTCGCTGCCCGAGACCGTCAAGGTCGCGCAGGCCGCCCCTGGCAGCGAGGTGCTGTGCCGGCTGGTGACCTCGGGGGAGGGCTCCGACTGGCCGCTGTCACGCAAGTACGGCTGCTCCACCTACGAGGCCGTCGAGACCCTGTCGGCGGCCGCCGAGCTCGGCCTGGAGGCGGCCGGTGTCTGCTTCCACGTGGGCTCCCAGCAGCGCGACCCCGAGGCCTGGGCGAGCCCGATCACGGCTGCCGCCCACGTCTTCGACCTCCTGCGCCGACAGGGTCTGGCCCCCCGGCTGCTCGACCTCGGCGGGGGCTTCCCGGCGGCGTACGCCGACGGTTGTCGCCCCGTGTCGGCGTACGGCGAGGCCATCGAACGCCAGCTCACCGAGGCCTTCGGCGCCGACCGGCCGGAGACGATCGTCGAGCCCGGCCGCGGCATCGTCGGGGACGCGGGAACGCTGGTCTCCACCGTGGTCGCCGTCGTCCACCGCGGCGGTGTGCGCTGGGTCTTCCTCGACGCGGGCGTGTTCACCGGTCTGGTCGAGACGCTCGACGAGGCGATCCGCTACCGCGTGCAGACCTCGGCCGACGGCGGCGAGACGGGTCCGTGCGTGCTCGCCGGACCGACGTGCGACAGCGCCGACGTGCTCTACGAGCAGCGCATGGTCCACCTCCCGGTCGATCTCGCGGAGGGCGACGAGGTCCGGCTGCTCTCCGCCGGCGCCTACACGAGCTGCTACTCCAGCGTCGGGTTCAACGGGTTCGCACCACTGCCGACCTGGCTGGCCTGACGTGGAGCACCTGAGCCCCCTGACCCGACGAGTCATCGCCTCGCACGCCCTCGCCGCCCTGGCGGTGGCACTCCCGTGGCCGCTGCTGCTGGTGCTCGTCGACGAGCGCAGCAACGACCCGCTCCTGCTGGGCCTGGTGGGCGCCGCCCGGATGCTGCCCTACGTGCTCTTCTCCTGGGCGACAGCGAGGCTGGCCGACGCCATGCGCCGAGACCTCATCGTCCGGGTCACCCTGGTCCTGCGTGCCGCCCTGCTCACCGGGGCCGCAGTGGCGGTGACGGTGGACCACGTCTGGGTCGCGGTGGCTGCCTGCACGCTCACGGTGGCCGTCGGCACTCCTGCCTACCCCGCCCAGGTGGCCGCGATGCCCGGGATCGCCGGGGTGCAGCGCCTGCGGGCGACCGACCTGCTCGTCACCATCGAAGTGGCCGCTTTCGTGGTCGGTGCCGCGGTCGGTGGACTCCTGCTCCACCCCGCCACCCGCGGCCTGCTGCCCTGGGTCCCGGCAGTGATGACCCTCGCCGCGCTGCTGCTGATCCTGCGCGTCTCGATGCCAGCGCCGCTCCGGATGTCCGGGGGCGGGGCCAGACCCTCGCCGTACGACGCCCTGCGCGCCGCTCCTGCCGCCATGCGGGCCATCGCGGTGATGGCCGCGATCAACCTCGTCATCGCCCTCGTCGCGATCGCGCTGCTCCCGATGGCCCTGGACACGTGGTCCTCGGACGCGGCCGGCTACGGGCTCGCCACCGGGGTCCTCGGGTTCGCGGCCTTCGGCGCCCCGCTGCTTCGGCGGCTCGGGCGGTCGGCCGAGGACTCCATCCGCTGGGGCCTGCTCCTGCTCGCGCTCGGCCTGCTCCTCGTCATCCCGGCACCTTCGCTCGGGTGGTCCCTGGCGCCCCTCTCCCTGGCCGGAGCCGCGACGGTCAGCATCGAGGCCGGGGCGACCGCCCTGCTCCAGGAGCACGTCGGCGACGAGGTCCGGGCCAGCATCCTCGGACTCAACGACACGGTGATCATCGCGGCGGCCCTCGTCGGCTCCCTGGTCGCACCGGTGGCCGTCGCGGTCGTCGGCGGCGGGCTGCTGCTCGCCTTCCTGGCCCTCGTGGTCCTGCTCGTCGCGTGGTGGGCGCGACCCCGGCCTCGCGCCGACGGTTCCCACGCTCCGGCTACCGTCGGTGACATCACCGGGGAGGCTCATGAACCTGCACGACCGCTCGTCACCACCCACGTCGTTCCTGCGCCTCGCCGCGGTGATCACGGCGCTGTTGTGCGCCGTGACGGCCTGCGCGACGTCGAGCGCCCAGCGCAACCCGTCGTCCCCCGGCAACGAGCCCGCCAGCGGGCCCGGCAAGACGCCGACCCCGCTGAAGTACGTCGCCCTGGGTGACTCCTACACCTCCGCCCCGCTCGTGCCCGTCACCGATGTGGCCAACGGTTGCTTCCGGTCCTCGGCGAACTACCCGTCGCTGGTGGCGAAGGAGCTCGGGGCCGACCTCGAGGACCGCAGCTGTGGCGGCGCCGTGCGCGCCAGCCTCGTCAAGAGCCAGTACCCCGACGTACCTCCCCAGCTGACCGCGCTGACGGCTGACACCGACCTCGTCACCATCGGGATCGGCGGCAACGACGGTGGCGTCTTCCAGCAGCTCACCAACCGCTGTCCCAGCCTGGCCCCGACCGACCCCAGCGGCGCCCCCTGCAAGGCGGCCACGACCTCCGGCGGCAGGAACACGCTCCTCACCACCCTCGCGAAGACGGGCAAGGGGCTCGCCAGCGCGCTCGAGGAGATCAAGGCACGTGCCCCGCGGGCCAAGGTGCTGGTCGTCGGTTATCCCCAGATCGTCTCCGGGAAGGACGCGTGCGACGAGCTGCCACTCGCTGCGCGCGACTACCCCTGGGCAGCGAAGGTCAACGTCGCGCTGAACACGGCCCTCAGGACCGCGGCTGCTGCCAGCGGCGCGACCTACGTCGACGTCTACGACTCGAGCAAGGGCCACGACGTGTGCTCGGACGACCCGTGGATCAACGGCTCGGCGACCGACCAGAAGCGCGCTGCGGCCTACCACCCCTTCGCCGTGGAGCAGGCCGTCGTGGCCGGGCTCGTCGCGGCCGCCGCCCAGGGCTGAGCGCGCTCAGACCGACCCGTGCTCGAGCAGGTGCTTGAAGGCGTCCTCGTCGAGCACGGGCACGCCGAGCTGCTCGGCCTTCTCGGCCTTCGAGCCCGGGCTCTCCCCCACCACGACGTAGTCGGTCTTCTTCGACACGCTGGAGGACGCCTTCCCGCCGCGGGAGAGGATCGCCTCCTTGGCACCGTCACGGCTGAAGTCGACGAGCGAGCCCGTCACCACCACCGTCTTGCCCTCGAGCGTTCGGGGGGTGGACTCGTCGCGCTCGTCGGCCATGGTGACCTCGGCCGCCGCCCACGTGTCGACGATGGCGCAGTGCCAGTCGACGGCGAACCAGGCCACGACCGCCTCGGCGATCGTGGGTCCGACGCCCTCGGTCGCGGCCAGCTCGGGCTCGGTGGCCGCGCGGACGGCCTCCATCGACCCGAACTCCGTCGCCAGGGCGCGGGCCGCGGTCGGTCCCACGTGGCGGATCGAGAGCGCCACGAGGACGCGCCACAACGCCGCCTGCTTGGCCTTCCCGAGGTTGTCGAGGAGCCGTTGCCCGTTGGCGGAGAGCACGGGGTCCTCACCCTCGCCCTTCTTGGGCGCCCGCGTGAACAGGGGGGCGCGGCGGAGCTTGTCGGCGTCGAGGTCGAAGACGTCGCCCTCGTTGTCGATCACCTTCGCCTCGAGCAGGGCCACCGCGGCCTCGTAGCCCAGGCCCTCGATGTCGAACGCCCCACGACCGGCCACGTGGAAGACCCGCTCCCTCACCTGCGCCGGGCAGAACTGGTGGTTGGGACAGCGGAGGTCCTTGTCGCCCTCCTTCTCCTGGACCAAGGTCGTCCCGCACGTGGGGCACTCGGTCGGCATCACCCACTCGGCCAGGCCGTCGGGTCGCAGCCCGAGCACCGGACCGAGGATCTCGGGGATCACGTCGCCTGCCTTGCGCAGGATCACGGTGTCACCGGGGCGGACGTCCTTGCGCCTGACCTCGTGGGAGTTGTGCAGGGTGGCCATCTCGACGGTGGAACCGGCGACCTTGGTCGGCCGCATCCGCCCGAACGGCGTCACCCGGCCGGTGCGGCCGGTGTTGACCTCGATGGCCAGGAGCTCGGCGTTGACCTCCTCGGGCGGGTACTTGTAGGCGATCGCCCAGCGGGGGGCCCGGCTCGTCGAGCCCAGTCGCCGCTGGAGGCTGACGTCGTCGACCTTGACCACGACGCCGTCGATCTCGTGCTCGACGTCGTGGCGGTGCTCGCCGTAGTGCTCGACGAACTCCTCGACCGCCTTCAGCCCCTGGACGACCCGCACCCGGTCGCTGGTCGGCAGGCCCCAGGCCGCCAGGGCGGCGTACGCCTGTGACTGGGTCTTCGGCACGAACCCCCGGCGGGCACCGATGCCGTGGCAGACCATCCCGAGCGCGCGGGTCGCGGTGACCTTGGGGTCCTTCTGGCGCAGCGAGCCCGCGGCCGCGTTGCGCGGGTTGGCGAACATCGGCCGCCCGGCGTCGACCATCGCCTCGTTGAGCCGGTCGAAGGCCTCGACCGGCAGGAAGATCTCGCCACGCACCTCGAGCAGGTCGGGCACCGGGAACTGCTCGCTGGCCTCGAGCCGGTGCGGGATCGGGTCGATGGTCTTGACGTTGGGGGTGACGTCCTCGCCGGTGCGGCCGTCGCCACGGGTCAGCGCCCGCACCAGGCGACCCTTCTCGTAGAGCAGGTTGATCGCGAGTCCGTCGACCTTGAGCTCGCAGAGGAAGGCCGGGTCGGTGATGCCGTCCCGGGCCAGCCGCGCGGACCAGGTCTCGAGCTCCTCGTAGGAGAAGGCGTTGTCCAGGCTCTCCATCGGCTCGAGGTGGTCCACGGCGGTGAACTCGGTGGAGACCGAGCCACCGACCTTCTGGGTCGGGGAGTCGGGCGTGCGCAGGTCGGGGACCTCCTCCTCGAGCTCCTCGAGCCGGCGCATCCTCGTGTCGAAGTCGGCGTCCGAGAGGGTCGGGTCGTCCTTGACGTAGTAGCGCCAGCGGGCGTCCTCGACCTCCTCGGCCAGGGCACGGTGTTCCTGCCGCCGGTCGGCGAGCGGGTCCTTCGCGGCGGTGTTGTCGGTCGTCGGTTCCGTCACGGGGTCCATCTTGCCGGGTGGCTGTGACAGGTGCCGCCCGCATGTCCGGCCAGCCGGGTGGGAACCATGCCTGTGAGCGGGAAGGGTGACCCATCCGATCCACGGGTGGCTCCGAACCACCGCCGGACGATTGGAGTCACTCATGCCCTCCCCCGGACTCACCCGTGTGGACCCCGTGCTGCACCAGACCCGCGGCATCGTGCTGATGCTGCACGGCGGCGCCAAGACCGGGCTGAAGCCGGTCGGTGGACGCAGCGCCTCGCTGCGGCGTACGACGTCGATGCGTGACGTCCTCGAGCCGCGCGTGCTCAGCCAGGGCATGTCCCTGTGGCTGCTGCGCTTCGGGGTCCGGGGCTGGAACGAGGGGGTCGGACCCGAGCCCTCCCCCGTGCCCGACGCACGGTGGGCACTGGACCGGGCCGCGGTGGAGCGACCCGGCGTGCCGGTGGTGCTCCTCGGGCACTCGATGGGCGCCCGCACCGCCGTGCACGTCGCCGACCACCCCAACGTCGTCGGCGTGGTCGGCCTGGCTCCCTGGCTCGAGCCCTCCGACCCGGTCAGCACGCTCGCCGGACGGCACCTCGTCGCAGGACACGGCAGCCGCGACAAGATCACGTCGGCCCGGATGACGCGGTCCTACGTCGACCAGGCCCGGTCCGTCGCAGCGTCGGCCGAGTTCACCGACATGGGTCGTCTGGGCCACTACATGCTGGCCAAGCCGGAGAGCTGGAACCGTTTCGCCCTCCGCGCGACCATGGGGATCTTCGACCGCGCTCGGCACGACGCCGGCTCGGAGTGGACCTGCGCAGGCCGGACTCAGCCGGAGTGAAGGCTCCCCGAGGTCGTGGCCACGACCGGGACCACACCAGGGACCACACCAGGGACCACACCAGGGACCACACCGGCCGTCGGAATGCCCGGCCGTGCTGAGGGGTTGACGAAGTCGATGTCTTCCACCGCTACCGTGCCCGCCGGTGTCCGGCGCGTCCCGCTCCTCGTCGGCCTGCTCTTCGGCCTGGCGGGACTGGGCAGCTCCTCGGCCGCGATCGCGCTGCCGGTGATCGGTGCGGACCTCGACGTGAGCACCGGTGTGGGGGCATGGGCGGTCAGCCTCTACGTGCTGATGCTCGCGGTGACCACCGCGGTCTACGGCCGCGTCTCCGACCTGGTCGGCATCCGGCTGCCCCTTCTCGTAGGTGTCACGCTGATGACCCTGGGCGCGCTGGCTGGTGCGCTGGCCCCCAACTTCGGGGTGCTGCTCGTGGCCCGCGTCCTCCAGGGCGCCGGAGCGGCCGCCGTGCCGACCCTCGGGGTGGCCATGGTCAGCGAGCTCTTCTCGGGCCAGGCCAAGGGTGCCGCGCTCGGACGCGTCGCGGGCATGGCCGCCGCCGTGAGCTGCCTGGGACCGCTGGCCGGCGGTGTGGTCGAGGGCCTGTTCGGCTGGCGCGCGGTGATCGCGCTCCCGATGCTCGGCGTCCTCCTGCTGCCGGTGCTCTGGCGCTCGGTCCCCTCGACCGGTAGTGGCGCCCGCCTCGACCTCTTCGGCGCCGCCCTCGTGGCCGCCACTGCCGCCGGCGTGGTGCTGCTCGTCCAGTCACCCTCGACCGGACCCGTCGTGGCCGTCGTGGGTGGGTTGCTGGCGGTCCTGGGCGTGCCGGCCGTGGCCGCCTGGGTACGTCGTCGCCCCCACGGCTTCCTCCCGATCGCGGTGATCCGCAATCCCGCCGTGGTCCGCAGCGCCGCCGCGGCCGCCGCGGTCCCGGCTGCCTGGTTCGCCCTCCTGATCGCCGTCCCCGCGGTCCTGGTCGCGCAGGGCTGGGAGCTGTGGCAGGTCGGCGTCGCCCTCCTGCCGAGTGCCGTCACAGGCTTGATGGCGCCCCGCGTCGCCGGCCCCCTGATCCATCGCATCGGCGCCACCAGGTCGCTGGCGCTGGCAGCGCTCATCGCCGCCGTCGCGCTGGCCGTGTCCTCGCTGGGTGCCCACGCCGGCTCGGCGACCCTGCTCGTCGCTGCGGTGGTGGGTGTGACCCTCGCCTTCGGTCTGGGTCAGCCGGCGCTGATGGAGGCAGTGGGGGACGCGGTGAGCGACGACGTACGCGGGGTCGCCCTCGGTGTGGCCACCCTGTTCTTCCTCGTCGGGGGCGGCGTCGGCTCGGCCGTCGTCGGCGGGCTGGGCGAGGTGCTGGGCATGCCCTTCGCGCTGCTGCTGCTCTCGGTCCTGCCCCTGGTCGGCATCGGTGCCCTGATCCCCCAGTGGAACCGGGTCGCGGCCGTCGACGTCGTCGACTGAGACACCCGCCCCGGCCGCTCGCCGCCCGGGAGGTGTCCGAGGTCACCACGAATGGCGAAACATTCGGGGCCGTGGTTTCGTCGTACTACAGGACACACCTTCGAACCCCACGGGAAACATGGCTGAGGACAAGAAGAACGATCGCGTGCTCGGCCTGTCCGCGGCGCAGGTGACCGGCAGCATGTTCGCCGCCGTCTCCGGCGCGCTCCTCGCGTCGTTCGCGGGCACGACCGGCACCATCATCGGTACGGCGATGGGCAGCGTGGTCTATACCGTGGCAGCAGCGATCTACACCTGGTCGCTGCGGCGTACCAGCGCCGCCGTACGCCGCACCGCGGCCCAGGTGCGCCAGACCTCGCTCCTGACCGGACAGCTCCCGCGAACGGTCGCCCAAGGACCCCTGCGGTCCGGGCACGGCAGGGCCACCGGGAACGAGCCGCCGACCCCGGCCGAGACCGCGGCCGAGATCGCCGCTGCCGACGCCGCCACCGAGAACGAGGCCTCCCTCGGTCGCTCCGTCCCCTGGGCGAAGGTCGCGCTGGCCAGCGTGGGGGTGACCGCCGTCGTCCTCGGTGGCATCACCACCTTCGAGGTGATCACCGGGCAGACCGTCTCCTCGCTCGTGGGCGGCGGCGACTCCCAGGGCACGAGCGTGGGCCACCTGGTCGGAACCGACCGGAGCACGTCCTCCAAGGACGAGAAGCAGCCGACCGAACCGGTGCCGAGCACCGACGACGCCTCCCAGGCACCCGCTCCGGACACCGGCACCACCCAGGCACCGGCACCTGACACCTCGGTCACACCCACTCCCGAGCCCAGCCTCCCGGCCGACCCCTCGACGTCCCCCGACAGCGCGCCCCAGGGCGCACCGCCCGCGAACCCCTCCACACTGCCGGCCCCCGCCCCGGAGTGAGTCCACGGGGGCCTTCGGGCGCTCGCGCCCACTGGGCCAGAATTTTCTGGACCAGTGGGAATGGATCGGCTCGCCTCCCGGTTCCGCTCTACGACCACGATGAAACGGAACCGTTTCGTTTCATCGGTGTGACGTGACTGGAGGTGGGAAACCGTGCGCAAGAAGACGACTCCCCGCCCCCGTGTCGAGGGCGACCGCGAGGACGAGATCCTCGACGCCACCCTGCACCTGCTGCTCGAGGTCGGTTACGACCGGCTGACGATGGACGCCGTGGCCCGCCGCGCGCGAGCCAGCAAGGCCACGCTCTACCGTCGCTGGGAGAGCAAGCCGAGCCTTGTCGTCGATGCGATGGTGCGCGCCAAGCAGGCGCCGAGCGTCTCCGAGCACGACACCGGGTCGCTCCGGGGCGACCTGGTCAGCACCTTCTGCGGCTCGCACGGCCTGGCGCACAGCGACGCCACCGCGCTGCTCGGATCGGTCATCACCGCCCTGACCAGTGACCCGGAGTTCGCCCAGCGGTTCCGTGAGGCGTTCATCGAGCCCAAGGTGGTCGTTTCCCAGGCCATCTACGCCCGCGCCGTCGAGCGCGGGGAGATCCCGTCCGACCTCGACATCGACATCATCGCCCCGGCCCTCGCCGGCATCCTCCTCCACCGTTCCTTCGTGCTCGGCCTCGTCCTCGACGACGCCGACGTCGAGCGCGTCATCGACCACGTGATCCTCCCGGCGGTGGGCCATCCGGCCACCGCCGTACACCCCTCCAGCACGGCTCGAAAGAAAGCCAGGACGTCATGACAGACACCACGCAGACCCGACCCACCCCCGAGGCGGTGGAGCCCCCCGAGACCGACGGAAGCACCCGTCTCGGCTGGGCCCTGGTCCTCATCTCCATCGCGCAGCTGATGGTGGTGCTCGACAGCACCATCGCCAACATCGCGCTCCCCTACATCAAGGCCGACCTCGGCTTCACCGACTCCTCCCTGACCTGGGTCGTCACCGGCTACGCCCTCGCCTTCGGCGGCCTGCTGCTGCTGGGTGGCCGACTCGGTGACCTCTACGGCCGACGCCGGATCTTCATGACCGGCCTCGTCGTGTTCGCCGTCGCGTCCTTGCTCGGCGGCATCGCCGCCAACGAGGCGCTTCTCCTGGGCGCTCGCGGCCTCCAGGGCTTCGGCGCGGCGCTCGCCTCGCCCGCCGCCCTGGCCCTGATCACCACCACCTTCCCGGCCGGACCGGCCCGCAACCGCGCGTTCGCGGTGTACGCCGCCATGTCGGGCGCTGGTGCGGCGGTCGGTCTGATCCTCGGTGGCTGGCTCACCGGCTCGAGCCTCGACCTGTTCGGCATCACCCTCGACGGTTGGCGGATGACCTTCCTCATCAACGTCCCGATCGGCCTGATCGCCGCGGCCGTCGCGCCACGCGTGCTGGCCGAGTCCAGGTCCCACGGCGGCGGGCTCGACATCCCGGGCGCGCTGACCGCCACGTTCGGTCTTCTCGGGGTCGTCTACGGCCTCTCGCGGGCTGCGCAGGACGGCTGGAGTGACGCGATCACGATCGGGAGCCTGGTCGCCGGCGTCGCGCTGCTGATCTCCTTCGCCTTCGTCGAGAGCCGCGCCGAGCACCCCTTGCTGCCGATCCGGATCTTCCAGAACCGGACCCGTGCAGCCAGCTTCGTGGCGATGATGCTGATGCCCGCCGCGATGTTCTCGATGTTCTTCTACCTGAGCCTCTACATCCAGAACGTCATGGGCTACAGCCCCCTCAAGGCCGGCTTCGCGTTCCTGCCGTTCTCGGCCGGCATCATCGTGGCGGCTGGCCTGTCGTCCAACCTCATCAACCGGATCGACCCACGGTTCCTGGCCGGGGTCGGCACGCTGATGGCCGGGGCCGCGCTGTTCGGCTTCTCGCGGCTGCCCTACGACACCCAGTTCCCGACGACCGACGTGACCGCCAACTACGCCACGGACATCTTGCCGTTCATCGTCTTGATGTCGCTGGGCATGGGCATGACGTTCGTCCCGCTCACCCTGACCGCCGTGCACCACGTGCGGGCCGAGGACTCGGGCATCGGGTCGGGCGTGCTGAACACCATGCAGCAGGTCGGTGGCGCTCTGGGTCTCGCGACCCTGGCCACCGTGGCCACCCACGTGTGGTCGGGCACCGGCGCCCGCCTCACGGCGGCAGCGGACAAGGCAGCAGCGCTCGTCCCGGGGGGTGCGCCAGCACCGTCGGCCGAGCAGATGAAGGCCATGGCCACGGTCGCCCAGCACCAGGTGTTCACCGACGGCGCCACCACCGCGTTCCTCTTCGGCACCGGCATGATGCTCGTCGCCTCAGTGGTGGTCTGGGTCTTCCTCGACGTCAAGCACGAGGAGCTCGCCACCGACGGCCCGCCCGTCGTCTGACGCGGTTTTTCTGGTTAACCAGAAAAACAGCCACTTCCCCCGCGTTGCAACGTGGGGGAAGTGGCTGTTTCTTTGGGCCAAGCCAGCGCTCAGCCGACCAGGGCGGCGCTGATCGCCTCGACGAAGGCGGGCAGGTCGTCGGGGTTGCGGCTGGTGATCAGGTGGCCGTCGACGACGACCTCCTCATCCACCCAGGTCGCACCCGCGTTCTTCAGGTCCTGCGCCAGGCTGGGGTAGCTGGTCAGCCTCCGACCGTCCGCCAGTCCGGCGTTCACGAGCAGCCAGGGGCCGTGACAGATGACCGCGAGCACCTTGCCCGCGGCGTACGCCTCCTGGACGATGCGCTGCGCGTCCTCGTCGAGCCGGATGGTGTCGGCGTTGATGGTGCCGCCGGGCACCACGACCGCGTCCACGCTCGAGACGTCGAGGTCACCGAAGACCCCGTCGACCTCCACCTTCTGCGTCGGGTCGGTGTCGCCCTCGACCGCCTGGATCGGGTCGCCGCTGGCGGAGTACACCTTCACCTCGGCGCCGGCCCCGGTCAGCTCGTCCCGCGGCGTCACGAGCTCGGCCTCCTCGAACTGGTCGGTGGCGATGATGGCGATCTTCTTGCCGGACAGGTTCATCGTGGGTCTCCTTCACGTCGTGGGTGCCCCCCAGGGGTACCCACTGACCGGGAGAACAGACGGGTCAGCCGAGCTCGGAGGCGGCTTCCTGCACCGCGCGCAGCGCTCCCTTGGCGTACGACGACGTCGCACCCGCCAACCCGCAGGCGGGCGTGAGCACCAGCTGGCCGGAGACCTCCTCGGGGTCGAACCCGAGCATGTCCAGCAGCCGGAGCACGCGCTCGAGGAGACCCTTGGTGGACGGCGGATTCTCGCCGGTCGACGCCACGACACCCAGATGGACCTGGGCGCCCTCGTCGAGTGCCGTCGCCAGCTCCTCGTAGGCCCCCGCGACCAGCGCGGAGAGGTCGACCGAGACGCCCTGGGCGCCGGACCGGCGCAGCAGCGCGAGGGGTACGTCGGCGGCACAGCAGTGCACGACGGTGGCCGATCCACCCGCCGCGCCGAGCACCCACTCCAGTGCCTCCTGGGCCTCGGGCGGCTTCACCGAGCGGTGCCGGCTGAAACCGGACGCCGTGGGCACCTGTCCCCCGAGCACGAACGGCAGTGCGGGTTCGTCGACCTGGAGAACCAGCTCGGCCCCCGGCACCCGGCGCTGCACGTCCTCGAGATGCACCCGCACCCCTTCGGCCAACGCCTGAGCCAGCTCGCGGCGCGCGCCGAGGTCGGAGAGCAGCTTGTCACCACGGGGCTTCTCCACCGTGGCCGCGAGGGTCCACGGTCCGGCGACCTGCACCTTGAGCCGTCCGGAGTAGTCCACGAGGTGCTCCTCGAGCACGTCGAGGTCCTGGGCCAGCAGCGAGCGCGCACGGCGATGGTCGACGCCCGCGGCGTCGGTGAGCCGCCAGCCGGCAGGCTGCAGGTCGAAGCCGAGCTCGGCCACGACCGCGAGCGCACGCCCGGTCAGGTCCGCGATCGGCCCGCGCGCGGGGAGCTCGGGCAGGTGGGGGAACTCGGGCAACGACCCGGAGACGACCCGGACC
Organism: uncultured Actinomycetota bacterium; assembly: GCA_963843775.1. GTDB lineage: Bacteria > Actinomycetota > Actinomycetes > Propionibacteriales > Nocardioidaceae > Marmoricola. The sequence goes on along the minus strand of CAWJLT010000008.1, from coordinate 36,985 downwards.
GCCTCGGCGAAGTCCACACCGGGCATCGAGCCGATGCCGGTGGCAGCACTCATCCGCGGGCCTCGGCGAGGGACTCGACGGATGGCGCGGCGGGTGGAGGAGATGGTGGCCGACCCCACGACCCGCGAACCGTCGTAGACCACGACGGCCTGCCCGGGCGCGATCCCGGACGCGGGGTCGAGCAGGGCCACCCCGAGGGCCTCGCCGTCGGTCGTCACGATCGCACGGTGCTCGGCACCGTGGGCGCGCAGCTGCACCGTGCACTCCAGGTCGGTGCCGGGCGACAACGGCGTGCCGCACCAGCGCGGGCGGATCGCGTCGAGCCCGTCCACGGTCAGCGCCTCGCGCGGGCCGACGGTCACGGTGCCCGAGACCGGCTCGATGTCGAGGACGTAGCGCGGCTGGCCGTCCGCGGCGGGCGTGCCGATGCGAAGCCCCTTCCGCTGGCCGATCGTGTAGCGCCACGACCCCTCGTGCTCGCCGAGCTGCTCACCCTCGGCGGTCACGATCGGGCCGCCACGGTTGACGTCGTCGAGCTTGTCGGCGAGCCACCCACCGGTGTCACCGTCGCTGATGAAGCAGATGTCGTGGCTGTCCGGCTTCGCCGCCACGGCCAGCCCGCGACGCGACGCCTCCTCGCGGATGACGGACTTGGGGGTGTCCCCCAGCGGGAACAGCGAGTGGGCGAGCTGGTCCTGGGACAGCACGCCGAGGACGTAGGACTGGTCCTTCGACATGTCCTCCGCACGGTGCATCTCGATCAGCCCGTCAGGGCCGGTGACCAGCTGCGCGTAGTGACCGGTGACCACTGCGTCGAAGCCCAGGCCGATGGCCCGGTCGAGCACGGCGGCGAACTTGATCTTCTCGTTGCAGCGCAGGCAGGGGTTCGGAGTGCGGCCCTCGGCGTACTCGCTCAGGAAGTCCTCGACCACGTCCTCGTGGAAGCGCTCGCTGAGGTCCCAGACGTAGAACGGGATCCCGATCACGTCGGCCGCACGACGGGCGTCGTTCGCGTCCTCGATCGTGCAGCAGCCGCGCGCCCCCGTCCGGTAGGACTTCGGGTTGCGCGAGAGGGCGAGGTGGATGCCGGTGACGTCGTGCCCCTGCTCGGCCGCGCGCGCCGCGGCCACGGCCGAGTCGACGCCGCCCGACATCGCTGCCAGGACCTTCATCAGCGCGATCTCGTGGAGAGCGCAGCGTTGCGGGCGCGGTCCACCACGGGACGGATGGCCCCGACCAGCGCGTCCACGTCGTCCTGGGTCGAGGTGTGCCCCAGGGAGAACCTCAGTGACGACCGTGCGAACTCCTCCGAGGAGCCCATGGCGAGCAGGACGTGCGAGGCCTGCGGCACCCCGGCGTCGCAGGCCGAGCCCGTGGAGCACTCGATGCCCCGGGCGTCGAGCAGCATCAGCAGGGAGTCGCCCTCGCAGCCGGGGAACTCGAGGTGGGCGTTGCCGGGCAGCCGGTGCTCGGGACCGGTCTCCGGGTCACCGTTGTAGAGGGCGTCGGGCACCTCGCGCAGCACGCCGGTGACGAGGGCCTCGCGCAACGCGACCAGCCGCTCGAAGAGCTCACCCTGTCGGGCCACCGCCGTCGCGCAGGCCACGGCGAAGCCGGCGATCGCCGGGGGGTCGATGGTGCCGGACCGGATGTCGCGCTCCTGCCCGCCGCCGTGCAGCAGCGCGGTCGGCTGGAGCTCGCGCCGCACGAGCAGGGCGCCGATCCCGTAGGGACCACCGACCTTGTGTCCGGTCACGGTCATGGCGTCGACACCGGAGGCCGCGAAGTCGAGGGGCAGCTGGCCGAGCGCCTGCACGGCGTCGGTGTGCACGGGGATGCCGTGCGCGTGGGCGATCTCGACGACCTCGCGGACCGGCTGCACGGTGCCGACCTCGTTGTTGGCCCACATCACCGTCACCAGGGCGACGCTCTCGGGGTCGGACTCGACGGCCAGGCGGAAAGCGTCGACGTCGAGCCGACCGAGCCGGTCCACGTCGACGAGCTCGACCTTGGCGCCCTCGGTGGCCAGCCACATGAGCGGGTCGAGGACGGCGTGGTGCTCGACCGGGGTGCTCAGGATGCGCACGCGGCGAGGGTCCTCGGCACGACGCGACCAGAACAGGCCCTTGATCGCGAGGTTGTCGGACTCGGTCCCGCCCGAGGTGAAGACCACCTCCCCAGGGCGACAGCTCATGGCCCGCGCGATCGACTCGCGGGACTCCTCGACCAGGCGGCGGGCGTCACGGCCCGAGGCGTGCAGCGAGGACGCGTTCCCGACCCGACCCAGCTGTGCGGTCATCGCCGCTACGGCTTCGGGGAGTATCGGCGTCGTCGCCGCGTGGTCGAGGTAGACGGTCATGGCCTGCCAAGGGTACGGCGTCCCCGGTCGCCCGTTCCGCGCGGCCGTTGCGCTCGTGCGGCCCACATTGACACAATGCTTGGTACGAATGAGGATCGGGTCCATGATCACGGTCGACCCAGACGCCGCCGAGGCGCCGTACGAGCAGGTGCGCGAGCAGATCCGGGCCCAGGTGGACACGGGCGAGCTGGCACCCGGCACCAAGCTGCCGCCGGTACGACGGCTGGCCGGCGAGCTGGGACTCGCCACCAACACCGTCGCACGGGCCTACCGGGAGCTGGAGGCCCTCGGCGTGATCGAGACCCGCGGACGGGCCGGGAGCGTGGTGAGCGGCGACGGCGTCGAGCGAGCGGCCCGTGAGGCGGCCCACGAGTTCGTGGCCCGGATCCGCACGCTGGGACTCGGGCAGGACGAGGCGCTCACGCTGGTACGACGGGGCTTCGACTGAAGCAATTCCCCCCAATCGTGGGTCTAGACCACATCACCCCCATCCGTGACGAACCTGACGGAATTTTCGTTCCAGCACCTGAGACAGGTCGTGTCAGCAGTGACCGACCTGAGCGGGGAATGGCGACGATCGGAGTCCTGACTAGTCATTTGTGACTAGACCAGACCCGAGAAAGGACCCTCGCCACCGCTTCTCGCAGACCGCACTATCGGCGGGTGCCTCACTCACCGGACGCTCGGGCGTCCCTCCGACTCGTGCTCGGGGCCTCCTGTGGCGTCGCGGCTCTCGGGGTCGTCACCACGGCGCTCGCCCATGCCGTCGGGCGCTTCGGACCGGTGACGGACGCGGGTCTGGGACGGTGGACGGCGATCGTGGTGGCGATGGCGTCGGGGTTGTTCCTGGCCGCCGGGGTGCTGCGGCTGGCCAAGTGGCGGCTCGTGCGTGACGCCCACAGCGCCCTGGTCGGGACCGCCCTGGTCGTCATGGGTGGGCTGTGCCTGCCGCTGGGTGGGCTGGCGCGCCTGTTCGTGGCGGAGGAGAGCACGCAGGTCGTCGGCCTCGCGATCCGCTGCGTCGCGTCGTACCTCGCGATGGCGCTGGTCCTTCGTGCTCTACGGATCCACCGGGTGGCTCGCCCGAAGTACCTGTTGCTCCAGGTCGTGGCGACCGTGGCGCTCGTCTTCCTGCTGATGCTCCAGGGCGAGCATCTCGTCCCCGAGAGCTTCACCGGCAACGCCGTGCCGCCGATCATCCTCTCGGCGGCCCTGGCCGCAGCCTGGTTCTCGATCGCCGTCCGGGTGGCCCTGAGCAGTCGGGTGCTCCCCTGGGCCCGGCGTGCGGCGCCGCTGTTCCTGGGCATGGGGATCGCCGAGCTGTTGCGCGCCCTGGACGCCGGCCGTGTGGACAGCTGGACCCTCAGCGGGGTGCTGGTCTGCGCCTCGATGGCCGCCCTCGCGACCCGTTCCTCCCTGTTGGACCTCGACGGCGCCGTGCGCGCGGACCAGCACCAGCGGAGCGACCTCTCGATCGCCCTCAGCCGGGCCGCCAGCGAGGCAGGCGAGCTGGTCGAGTGGCGCGAGCAGCTCGCCCACGACGCCCGCAACGCCGTCGCAGGCCTGCGTGCGGCCATGGAGGTGATGGAGCGGTACGACGGGCGCATCGACGCCGGCACCACCGAGCGCCTCCGCTGGGCCGCCAGCCAGGAGATCGGGCACCTCGAGCACCTGCTGTTCCGCACGCCCACCCAGCCCTGCGAGCCGTTCGACGTCAGCCGCGTCGTCCGCGACGTCGCCAGGGCGGCCCGCACGATGGGCGAACCGGTGACCGCCGGAGGTGAGCACGTCCATGGGCTCGGTCGCACCGAGGACCTCACCGCCGTCCTCAAGGGCCTCCTCGTCAACGCCCGCACGCATGCTCCGGGAAGCCAGGTCCACCTCCGGGTCCTGGCGGCTGAGGGCCTCATCACGATCACCTGTTCCGACGACGGCCCGGGACTGCGTGGGACCGATCCCGGCAGGGTCTTCGAGCGCGGCTACCGGGGGCCCAGCAGCCGCGGCTCCGGACTGGGCCTGTACGCCGCCCGCGAGCTCATGCGCGAGCAGGGGGGCGAGCTCGAGCTCGGCCCCTCTCGCCGAGGCGCCACCTTCCTCCTCACCCTGCCGGCTGCGGAGGTCGCCCGGGAGCTGCCGGACCGGTCCGGAGTGGCTCGGTCGGCCGCGCCGACCTCGTTCCCCGTCTTCGCGTCGTCACTGCCCCCGCGCACCCCCGTCCTCTCGGAGAGGAACTGATGAACCACACCGACACCTCGTCCCGCACCCTCCGCGTCGTGCTGGTCGACGACCACCGGCTGCTCGCCCAGTCGCTCGCCCTCGCGCTGGGCCTCGAGGGTGTCAGCTGCACCGTGCCGGAGCTGACCGACCGGGACTCGCTCCTGCGGGAGGTCCTGGCCGACCCCCCGGAGCTCGTGCTGCTCGACCTGGACCTCGGCGGCGCGATCGGCGACGGCTCCGGTCTGGTCACCGCTTTCGTGGAGGCCGGGTGCCGGGTCCTCGTCGTCTCGGCCTCCACCGACGACGACCAGGTCTGCCGTGCCCTCGAGCGCGGCGCCGTCGGCGTGGTCCGCAAGGACGTCCCCTTCACCGCACTGCTGGAGACCGCCCTGGCCGCGACGCGAGGCGAGGAGGTGATGGCGCCCGTCGTTCGCCGTCAGATGCTCGAGGAGGCTCGTGTCCGGCGTACCAGCAGGGCTGAGGCGCTCGTCGCCTTCGACCGGCTGTCGGCCCGCGAGGGCGAGGTCCTGCGGTGGCTCGCGAACGGCCACAGCGTGAGCGCGATCGCGACCGCCTGGGTGGTCTCGGAGACCACCGTGCGCAGTCAGGTCCGCGCCATCCTCTCCAAGCTCGGCGTCACCTCCCAGCTGCAGGCGGTCGCGGCAGCCAACCGCCTGCAGTGGCTGCCCACGTCGGCCTGAACTGGCGCCGACGACCGACCCCGACCGACCCCACCGATCACGGCACCCTGGCCGTGTCGGACGTCATGCCCGGACGGGGGCCGGATCAGCCCTTGCGCTTGGTGATCTCCTCGGTGGCGGCGGGCAGGACCGTGTGCAGGTCCCCCACGACGCCGAAGTCGACGAGCTCGAAGATCGGGGCCTCTTCGTCCTTGTTGACCGCCACGATGGTCTTCGAGGTCTGCATGCCGGCGCGGTGCTGGATCGCACCGGAGATGCCGTTGGCGACGTAGAGCTGGGGCGAGACGACCTTGCCGGTCTGGCCGACCTGGAAGGCGTGCGGCTTCCAGCCGGAGTCGACCGCGGCGCGCGAGGCGCCCACAGCGGCACCGAGCGAGTCGGCGAAGTCCTCGACCGGCTCGAACTTGCCGCCGGTGCCACGACCACCCGAGACCACGATCGCGGCCTCGGTGAGCTCGGGGCGACCCGAGGCGGCACGGGGCTGCGAGGCGATGATCTTCGCCTTCTTCGCCGCATCGGAGATCGTCACCGCGAAGTCCTCCTTGGCCCCGGCACCGGCGGACTCCTCGGGAGGAGCCGCGTTGGGCTTGACCGTGATGATCGGGGTGCCGGTGGTGACCTTGGCCTGGACGGTGTAGTTGCCCGCGAACACCGACTGCGTGGTCACCGGACCCTGCCCATCTCCGGCCTGGACGTCGACGGCGTCGGTGATCAGACCAGAACCGAGCTTGACCGCGAGGCGGGCGCCGACCTCCTTGCCCTCGGCCGAGGACGGGATCAGGATCGCGGACGGGCTCGTCTTCTCGGCCAGCTGCTGGAGAGCCTCGGCCTTGGGAGCCACGAGGTAGCCCTTGATCTGGGCGTCGTCGATGACGTAGACCTTCTCCGCGCCGTACTTCTTCACAGCCTCGACCACGGCGTCGGCCGCCTGCGCGGGACCGATGAACACCGCGGAGGGCTCACCGAGGCGCTTGGCGATCGTGAGCAGCTCGTAGGTGGGCTTGCGGACCTTGCCGTCGACGTGGTCGACCAGCACCAGAACTTCAGACATCTCTTCAGATCCTCCGGACTCAGATGAACTTCTTGGACGCGAGGAACTCGACCAGCGCAGTGGCGCCCGAGCCGTCCTCGTCGGTGACGACCTCGCCTGCGGTGCGCGGCGGGCGCTGCTCGGTGCCCTCGACCGCGGTCCATGCAGCGTCGAGGCCGACCTCGGCGGCATCGACGCCGATGTCGGACAGCGACCAGGTCTCCAGCGGCTTCTTCTTCGCGGCCATGATGCCCTTGAAGGAGGGGTAGCGGGCCTCGCCGGACTGGTCGGTCACCGAGAGCACCAGGGGGGCGGTGGCGCCGATGACCTCGGTGGAGGTGTCGCCGTCACGCTTGATCCGGAACTCCTTCCCCTGGAACTCGATCACCGAGCCCAACGTCACCTGCGGCAGGTCCAGGCGCTCGGCGAGCATCGCCGGCACCACCGAGCCCGAAGCGTCGGTCGAGGCCATGCCGCACATCACCAGGTCCACGTCACCGATCTTCTCGATCGCGGCGGCCAGCACCTGCGAGGTGGCCAGGTAGTCCGAGCCGGCGATCGCGTCGTCGACCACGTGGACGCCCTTGTCGACGCCCATCTGCAGCGCCTTCTTGATCGCGTCGGTGGCCTCGTCCGGGCCGACCGTCAACGCGGTGACCACCACGTCGTCCTCGGACTTCTCCTTGATCTGGAGCGCCTGCTCGACGGCGTACTCATCGAGCTCGGAGAGCAGACCGGGGACGCCGACACGGTCCACGGTGTGGTCCGACTCGAAGTGCCGGTCGGCGGTGGCATCGGGAACGTACTTCACACAGACGACAATGTTCATGACTCACACGGCCCTGGTCGGGCCCCTCCTGAACTAGGGACGGATGGGATGAGACCCCGGGGAGGCCCAGCGTGGCTGGCCCCCTTGGCGGTGACCCCGCTGTCGAGGTTACCGCCGAGTTGGGCGCTCAGAAATAGTGGGCTCGGGTGGGTTCAGTCACAGGGGCCTGACACGGGCCTGACCCTGGGCCTGACACTGGGCCCGACACTGGGCCCCACCCTCGACCTGAGGAGCTGCGCGTCAGCGCGAGGTCTTGGGCGTGATCGCGTTGGCCAGCAGGCGTCCTAGAAGCAGGTAGACGACGGCCGCGATCCCCCAGTTGAGCAGGGCGTTCTTGGACTCCGCGTTCTTGCCGGTGAAGGAGAAGATGCCGTCGTCACGGCTGAACGGACCCGCGACCGCGTCCGCGGTGCTGGTGATCAGCTCGACGATCGAGTTCTGCTCGTTGATGTTGTCCCGGAGGACGACGAGGACGGCGCCGAGCGCCAGGACCGTGGCCAGCACGCCGAAGACGATCCGCACGACGCGGGCCGCCTTGGTGCGTACGGCGGCCTGGCCCGCGTTGAACCGGGCCTTGCTCTTCCCGGTCGAATCGTCGGTGGAGACTTTCGGCGACACAGTGGGCTCCTGGTGGTCGATCGGGGATGAAGGTGGTCAGCGACCCTCGAACTGGGCCTTGCCCGGTCCGTTCTCAACGAACGAGTCCATGCCGACGCTACGGTCCCGCGTCGCAAAAAGAGCAGCGAACTGCTGGCGCTCGATCTCCAACCCCGACTCGAGGTCGACCTCGAGTCCGCGGTCGATCGACTCCTTGGCCGCCCGGACGGCGTACGTCGCAGCCTGGCTGAACTGTCCCGCCCAGGCCACGGCCTCGTCGTACACCTGGTCCGCGGGGACCACCTTGTCGGCCAGACCGATCCGCAGCGCCTCGTCGGCCTTCACGAACCGACCGGTGAAGATGATGTCCTTCGCCCTGCTCGGCCCGACGAGGCGGCTGAGCCGCTGGGTGCCGCCGGCGCCGGGGATGATGCCGAGGAGGACCTCGGGCTGGCCGAAGACGGCGTTGTCGGCGGCGATCCGGAAATCAGCGGCGAGCGCGAGCTCGCAGCCGCCACCGAGCGCGTAGCCGGTGACCGCTGCGACGACGGGCTTGGGGATCCGCGCGATCGCGGTGACCGCGGACTGCAGCGGGCCCGAACGCTTGATCATGTCCGTGTAGGACATCTGGGCCATCTCCTTGACGTCGTTGCCGGCGGCGAAGACGCGCTCGCCGCCGTAGACCACCACGGCCTTGACGTCGTCGCGGTCGGTCGCCTCGGCGGCCGCGGCCCGCAGCTCCTCCTGGATCTGGATGTTGATCGCGTTCATCTTGGGCCGGTCGAGCCGGATCGTGCCGACACCGTCGGCGACCTCGAGACGGACGTGCTCAGCGGATCGAGCCGGGTCGAGATCAGCCATGTCTGCTCCTGAGGTGAGAGGGGTTGCGATCGGGGACAACCTACCCACGGAGTCAGGGGTACGCCGGACGTCGGGTGGCGCTGCAGACATAATCGGCCGGGTGACCCCAGGGACCTGGTCGGCGACCGACGAGCGTGTGGCGGTGTGGCCGGGCCGCGCCTGGCCGCTCGGTGCGACGTGGGGCGAGGAGTCGACCAACTTCGCCGTCTTCGCCCCAGCGGCCTCGACCCTGTGGGTGTGCCTGTTCGACGACACGTCGGGGCAGGAGGTCGAGACCCGCTACGAGCTCACCGAGCAGACCCTCGGCATCTGGCACGGCGCGCTGCCCGGGGTCCCCCGCGGCCAGCGGTACGGCTTCCGCGTCGACGGCACCTGGGACCCCGCATCGGGTCTGCGGTTCAACCCCGCCAAGCTGCTGCTGGACCCCTACGCGCGCGCCGTGTGCGGCGACTTCACCACCGAGCCGCCGGTGTTCGGCCACGTGCGCAGCGACGCCGGCCAGGACGGGTCGACCCAGGATGGCTCGACCCAGGACGGCGCGGCCCGGGACAGGTTGCTGGTGCGCGACGACCGCGACTCCGCGGCATACGTCGGCCGGGGCGTCGTGGTCCACGACGACTTCGACTGGGGCGGTGAGCGCCCGATGCAGCGGCGCTGGCGTGACACCGTCATCTACGAGCTGCACGTCAAGGGCTTCACCCAGCTGCACGACCGGATTCCCGAGGAGCTGCGCGGGACGTACGCCGGGCTGGGTCACCCGACCGTCACCGACTACCTGCGGGACCTCGGAGTCACGGCGGTGGAGCTGTTGCCGATCCACGAGTTCGTCTCGGAGCCGCACCTCGCCGAGCACGGGCTGACCAACTACTGGGGCTACAACTCCATCGGCTACTTCGCCCCGCACGCGGCGTACTCCTCCTCCGGGGACCGCGGCCAGCAGGTCACCGAGTTCAAGCAGATGGTCAAGGACCTGCACGCGGCGGGTATCGAGGTGATCCTCGACGTGGTCTACAACCACACCGCGGAAGCGGGGGCCGACGGACCGATGCTGAGCTTCCGCGGGTTCGACGACCTCGGCTTCTACGAGCGCGTCTTCCGCGACCCGCGCGACACCCACCAGCCCGACACCTACTGGGACATCACCGGGTGCGGAAACACCGTCGACGCGGACAACCCGGCGGCGCTGCGGCTGATCCTCGACTCGCTGCGCTACTGGGTCAACGAGATGCACGTCGACGGCTTCCGGTTCGACCTCGCGTCAGCGCTGGCCCGCACGCAGCACGAGATCGACATGGCGTGTCACTTCCTGACCACGATCGGCCAGGACCCGGTCCTGCGGCACGCGAAGCTGATCGCCGAGCCGTGGGACATCTCGATGGACGGCTACCGGGTGGGCGAGTTCCCACCGCCGTGGGTGGAGTGGAACGACCAGTACCGCGACACCATGCGTGACTTCTGGCGCGGGCAGAGCGACGGGGTGCGCACCGTCGCGACCCGGCTGGCCGGCTCCTCGGACCTCTATCTCGACGACGGGCGCTCGCCGTACGCCTCGATCAACTTCATCACCGCCCACGACGGGTTCACCCTGCGCGACCTCGTGTCCTACGACCGCAAGCACAACGAGGCCAACGGCGAGAAGAACCGCGACGGCACCGACAACAACCGGTCGTGGAACTGCGGCGTGGAGGGCGAGACCGACGACGAGGACGTGATCGCGCTGCGGCACCGGCAGGCGGCGAACCTGATCGCCACGCTGTGCCTGTCCAACGGGGTGCCGATGATCACCGCGGGCGACGAACGCGGCCGGACGCAACGGGGCAACAACAACCCCTACAGCCAGGACAACGAGATCTCCTGGATCGACTGGGGCCCCGACGACGCCTGGCTGGGCACCTTCGAGATCACCCGCGTCGCCCTTCAGATCCGGCGGGAGCACCCGGCCCTGCGGCAGCGCCACTGGTTCGAGGGCCGACCCGCGATCGTCGGCGGCCCCAAGGACCTCGCCTGGGTGCACCCGTCCGGACGCGAGATGACCGGCGACGACTGGCAGGACGGCGACCTGCGCGTGGTCGGGATGTTCGTCTCCGGCAACCCCCTCCGCTCCCCCGGCCCCCGCGGCGAGCAGCAGCGCGACAGCAGCTTCATGCTCTGGCTCAACGGCTCGGCCACGGCGTGCAAGGTCACCTTCCCGCCCAACGAGTGGGTCCAGCACGGCGCCGTAGCCCTCTCCACCGACCCCGACAACCCGATCGGGGTCCACGTCGAGGCCGGGGGCACGATCATGCTCGCTGCCCGGAGCCTGGTGCTGCTGCAGCAGGTGTGAGGGGGTGCTGGTTTCCCCGGCCGGCCGGGGAAACCGGTCCTTGTGCACCGATCTATCGCCCGACAACGACCTGGATAGGCCACCCACCCCACCCTTTTTGTACGCCGAAACCCCGCTGGCGTGGTCAGCCGCGAGCGGTGAACACGATCGGGTCGCCATCCGTGATGGCGATCGTGTGCTCCGAGTGCGCACCCCGCGAGCCGTCGACGCTGCGGATGGTCCATCCGTCCCGGTCCGTGTAGATGCGATCGGTCGTGTGCAGGAACCACGGCTCGATGGCGATCACCAACCCGGGGCGCAACGGGTAGCCGCGACCCGGTCTGCCGTCGTTGGGGATGTGGGGGTCGCCGTGCATGGTCCGACCGACTCCGTGCCCCCCGAAGTCGAGGTTGACGCTCAGCCCCTGGGCGCGGGCCACGTCGCCGATCGCCGCCGAGACGTCACCGAGCCTGGACCCGGCTCGAGCCGCCGCGATCCCGGCGTCGAGCGCGCGGCGGGTGGTCTCGATGAGGACGAGGTCGCGCTGGTCCGGCGTACCCACGACGACGCTGAGCGCCGAGTCCGAGACCCAGCCGTCGACCGAGCAGGCGAAGTCGACGCTGAGCAGGTCCCCGTCACGCAAGGCGTAGTCGTGCGGCAGTCCGTGGAGGACCGCGTCGTTGACCGAGGTGCACAGCACCTTGCCGAACGGCATCGCCCCGAAGGAAGGGTGGTAGTCGATGTAGCAGGACTCCGCGCCGCGCTCACGGATCATCCGGTGGGCCAGGGCGTCGAGCTCGAGCAGGTTGACGCCGACGTCCGCGGCCTCTTCGAGTGCCGTGAGCACCTCGGCGACGAAGCGCCCGGCGGGCCTCATCTGCTCGATCTCGGCGGGACTGCGTAGCTCGATCACGACAGCGAGCCTACGGAAGGGCCTTCGCGCACCGGGGGCGGGACCGGGTCATCCCCGATGTGGACGTACGCCGACCCGGGCGATGGTGGTCCCATGAGCAGCACGTCCCTCGGGCGCACACGGCCGCGACGCGAGCCGCATCGACGTCCAGACCGACCTCGCCTGGGTGGTGCTGGTGGTCCACGTGCCGTCGGCCGCGCTCGCGATGATCCTCGGCGCGCTCCAGTTCGTCCCGCGCATCAGGGCGCGACCCCCGACGCACCGCCTGATCCGCCGGACGTCCTCGGCGTCGGCACCCTGGCCTTCGTCGTGCCCGCGGTCCCGCTGGCCCTCACCACTCCCGACGGGAACGTGACCCGGTTCGGCGTGCTCCTCCCTGCCCTGGCCTGGCCGGTGCTGGCCGTCATCGCCTGGAGTGCGATCCGCCGGCGGGGCGTCGTACGACAATCGCGAGTGGATGATGCGGCTCTACGCCGTCACCTTCTTCGCGATCACCGCCCGGATGGTGACCCCGCTGCTGCTCCTGGTGCAGGTGCCGGTGATGCAGAGCCGGTACGGGGGCGACGTCCAGGCCGCGGTGACGGCGAGCATCCCCTTCGGCCAGTGGCTGGGATGGATCGTGAACCTGACGATCGGCGAGCCGATCACCGCAAGGACCGCCGGTCGGCGTACATAACGGGCGGGGTCGTCGGTCATTGCCTGACCTGGTGGGGTGAAGTATCGGTCGACAGGGCCCGGTTTCCCCGGCCGACCGGGGAAACCTGCAGCCCCTACGCCAGGACCACCAACCCCAGCTCCGCGGGGCTGGCGAGAGCAGCGTTCTTGGGCAGGATCCGGACGGTGTAGCCGAAGGACCCGGCTCGGGAGAGCTTCAGGTGGCCCTCGAAACGGTGGCGGCCGCCCTCGTAGGTCTCGCCCAGGGACAGTGAGGTGGTGGTGGTGTCGACCAGCTGGTCCTCACCCTTGACCCGCCCGTGCACGACCTCGACGTCGACGTCGTCCGGGGAGAGGGCACCGAGGGAGACGAAGGCGTGCAGGTCCATGCCACCGCCGATCTCGGGGCTGTCGGAGAGACCCTCGGTCTCGACGTGGTCGATGTGGACCTCGGACCAGCCGGCCACCACGCGGTGCTTCCACGCGGCGAGGTCGGTCGCTCCGGCGTAGGAGTGGTTCATCGCCCTGGACGAGACCGCCGCCGGGGCGTAGAGCCGGTTGACGTACTCGCGCAGCATCCGCGTCGAGAGCACCTTGGGGCCGAGCGACTTCAGCGTGTGGCGGACCATCTCGATCCAGCGCGTGGGGACACCGGCCTCGTCGAGGTCGTAGAAGCGAGGGGCGACCTCGTTCTCGATCAGGTCGTAGAGCGCACCCGCCTCGATGTCGTCACGCTTGTCGGGGTCCTCGATCCCGTCGGCCGACGGGATCGCCCAGCCGTTGTTGCCGTCGTACCACTCGTCCCACCAGCCGTCGAGGATGGACAGGTTGAGCCCACCGTTGAGCGCGGCCTTCATCCCGGAGGTGCCGCACGCCTCGTAGGGACGCAGCGGGTTGTTCAGCCAGACGTCACAGCCGGGGTAGAGCGGCTGCGCCATCGCGATGTCGTAGTTGGGCAGGTAGGCGACGCGGTGGCGGAGCTCCGGGTCGTCGGCCAGCTGCACGATGGCCTGGATGAGCTTCTTGCCACCGTCGTCGGCGGGGTGCGCCTTGCCGGCCATGATCAGCTGGATCGGGCGCTCCGGGTGCAGCAGCAGCTTCTTGAGGCGCTCGGGGTCGCTGAGCATCAGCGTGAGCCGCTTGTACGACGCCGCGCGCCGCGCGAAGCCGATCGTCAGCACGTCGGGGTCCAGGGCCGTCTCGATCCAGCCCAGCTCGGCCGGCGAGGAGCCGCGCTTGAGGCAGGACTTGCGGAGCCGGCCACGGGCGTCCTTGACCAGTCGCTCGCGCAGGTCGCGCTTGGTCGACCACAGGTCGGCGGAGGGGATCTCGTCGACGACGTTCCAGACCTCGGCCGCGTCGGAGTCGGTGTCGGCCCCCTGCTTCCTGGCCAGCTCGAAGACCTCACGGGCCACCCACGTGGGGGCGTGCACGCCGTTGGTGATCGAGGTGATCGGGACCTCGGCCTCGTCGAAGGCTGGCCACAGGCCGTTGAACATGCCGCGGCTGACCTCGCCGTGGAGCTGGGAGACGCCGTTGGCGCGCTGCGCGAGCCGGAAGCCCATCACGGCCATGTTGAACACGCCGCTGTCGCCGCCCTTGAAGTCCTCGGCGCCGAGGCGCAGGATCCGGTCGGTCGGTACGCCGGCCACGGGGCTCTGCGAGCCGAAGTACTGCTCCATCAGCTCGCGCGGGAAGCGGTCGATCCCCGCCGGGACGGGGGTGTGGGTGGTGAACACGGTGCCGGCACGGGTGACCTCGACGGCCGTGTCGAAGTCCAGGCCGGGGCCGCCGTCGGCCACGGTGAGCTCACGGATGCGCTCGAGGCCGAGGAAGCCGGCGTGGCCCTCGTTGGTGTGGAAGACCTCGGGGTCCTCGGCACCGGTGAGCCGGGAGAACGTGCGCAGCGCGCGGACGCCGCCGACGCCGAGCAGCAGCTCCTGGAGGAGACGGTGCTCGGTGGTGCCGCCGTAGAGACGGTCGGTGACCTCGCGGAGCGGCCCGGGGTTCTCCTCGATGTCGGTGTCGAGGAGCAGCAGCGGCACGCGGCCGACCTGCGCGACGAAGATGCGCGCGGCGAGCTCGTGGTCGCCGGGGACGGAGACACGGACGTGCGCAGGAGTGCCGTCGGCCTCGCGCAGCAGCGTGATCGGGAGCCCGTCGGGGTCGAGCACGGGGTAGCTCTCGAGCTGCCAGCCCTCGCGCGAGAACTGCTGGCGGAAGTAGCCGTACTGGTAGAGCAGGCCCACGCCGATCAGCGGGACGCCGAGGTCGCTGGCCGTCTTGAGGTGGTCACCGGCGAGGATGCCGAGGCCGCCGGAGTACTGCGGCAGCACCGAGGTGATGCCGTACTCCGGGGAGAAGTAGGCGATCGCCTTCGGCAGCGCGGCACCCTCCTTCGCCGCAGCCTTCTGGAACCACCGGTCGTCGGTCAGGTAGTGCTGGAGGTCGGCGTCGGCCGTGGCCAGCATCGACAGGAAGCCCTCGTCGGCCGCCAGCTCCTCGAGCCGGGCCGTGGAGACGGCGCCGAGGGTCTTCACCGGGTCGTGGCCGCTGTCGCTCCAGATCTCGGGGTCCATCGCCGCGAAGACGTCCTGCGTCTCGGGGCTCCAGGACCACCTCAGGTTCGTGGCCAGGTCGCCCAGGGCACGCAACGGCTCCGGCAGCACCGGACGGACTGTGAATCGTCGAATGGCTCGCACGGGAGAACGCTAACCCACAAACGTTGGAACGATCCAACGCAACCACGACGGACCAGCGGTGGGCACGTGTGTCACCGACTCCCGATGGTCCACCAGGACTCCACCAGCCTGCCCGACGAGCCGGGTCGCGAGGGCGGCCGTTTGCGTCAACGGCCGGACTTCGAAAGTGTGGGGATCATGGTCGGACGTATCCCTGTCATGGACGTGACACCCGTCGTCAACCTCGGACGTCACCCCGCCAAGGCGTCGGTCGGCGAGTTCTTCGCCGTGACCGCGCTCGTCTTCCGTGAGGGGCACGACCAGCTCGGCGCCGAGGTGGTGCTCACCGACCCCAGTGGCGTACGCCGGCCGCCGCTCCGGATGCACGACGTGGTGGGCGACGAGGTCTCCCGGATGGCCGCGACGGTCTCCCCCGACGTCGAGGGGGCCTGGACCTTCGAGGTCCAGTCGTGGAGCGACCCGATCGCCACCTGGCTGCACGACGCCGGCATCAAGATCCGCGCCGGGGTCGACGTCGAGCTGATGTTCACCGAGGGCGTGCGCGTGCTCCAGCGGGTCTCCGACGGGGTCTCCGCGACCTCGAGCACCCCGGTCGGCGTCAAGGCGGACCAGGCCGTGCTCAAGGACGCCATCAAGGCGCTCGGCGACACCGCACGCCCGGTCGAGGCCCGGCTGGCCGCGGCCGAGTCCGAGGCCATCGCGCAGGTCTTCGCCGCCCACCCGCTGCGTGACCTGCTCACCGTCGAGGGCCCCTACGCGTTCTTCGCCGACCGCGCGCGGGCGCTGTTCTCCAGCTGGTACGAGTTCTTCCCGCGCTCCGAGGGCGCCCGCCTCGACCCAGCGACGGGCAGGACCGTCCCCGGGACCTTACGCACCGCGGCCGAGCGGCTGCCGGCCGTGGCGGCGATGGGCTTCGACGTGATCTACCTGCCCCCGATCCACCCGATCGGCGAGGTGAACCGCAAGGGGTCCAACAACACCCTGACGCCCACCCCGGACGACGTCGGCTCCCCGTGGGCCATCGGCAGCAAGGACGGCGGCCACGACGCGGTCCATCCCGACCTCGGCACGATCGAGGACTTCGACGCCTTCGTCGCCGCGGCCCACGCGGTCGGCCTGGAGGTGGCCCTCGACTTCGCGCTCCAGGCGGCCCCCGACCACCCCTGGGCCACCGAGCACCCGGAGTGGTTCACCACGCGCGCGGACGGCACCATCGCCTACGCGGAGAACCCGCCGAAGAAGTACCAGGACATCTACCCGATCAACTTCGACAACGATCCCGAGGGGATCTACGCCGAGTCGGAGCGCCTCCTGCGCCACTGGATGGCACACGGGGTCCGGGTCTTCCGTGTCGACAACCCGCACACCAAGCCGGTCGCGTTCTGGGAGTGGCTCCTCGATCGCATCCGGGCCACCGACCCCGACGTGCTGTTCCTCTCCGAGGCGTTCACCAAGCCGCCGATGATGCAGGCGCTGGCCACGGTCGGCTTCCACCAGAGCTACACCTACTTCACCTGGCGCAACACCCGTAGCGAGATCGAGACCTACCTGCACGAGGTCTCGCGCGAGACCTCCGCGGTGCTGCGCCCGAACTTCTTCGTCAACACCCCCGACATCCTGCCCGCCTTCCTGCAGTACGGCGGACCGCCGGCCTTCAAGATCCGGGCGGTCGTCGCGGCGACCGGATCACCCAGCTGGGGGGTCTACGCCGGCTTCGAGCTCTACGAGCACCTGGCCCTGCGACCGGGCACCGAGGACTACCTCGACTCGGAGAAGTTCCAGATCCGGATCCGCGACTGGGAGGGCGCCGAGCGCAGCGGGCAGACGCTCGCGCCGTACCTCACCCGGCTCAACGAGATCCGTCGCGCGCACCCGGCGCTGCAGCAGCTGCGCAACGTCGTCGTGCACTCCAGCGACGACGACGCGGTGCTCGTCTTCAGCAAGCAGCTGGGCTCCGACACCCTCATCGTCGTGGTCAACGTCGACCCGCACTCCCCCCACACCACGACCGTGCACCTCAACCTGCCGGCGCTCGGGCTGGACTGGGAGGACTCCTTCGCGGTGCACGACGAGATCACCGGCCAGGACTGGCAGTGGGGTGCACACAACTACGTGCACCTCGACCCCTACCTGGAGCCCGCCCACATCCTCTCGGTGAGGCGCCCCGGGTGAGGCGGTTGAGGCAAGACGTCGTTTTCGGGTACGAGGCTCCCGTCGCCGGACCAGCCGAAGGGAGGGGCGCATGAGCACCACCGCGTCTCCCGGAGCCGGGCCGCTCGGCACCGCGCTCGAGGACCTGATCGGCCGTGCCCGCTGGTTCGGAGGCAAGGGCCGGCCCTTCACGGTGACCGACGTGCGCGTCCTGCCCCTGCGGGCAGGCGAGCCTGAGGTGACCATCGCGCTGGTGACCGTGTCCTTCGAGGACGGCGGCACCGACCTCTACCAGGTCCCGATGGCGTCGTACGCCGAGCCGCAGGGCCATCTCGCCCACGCCCTCCTCACCGAGCTCGACGGTCGGCACGTCTACGACGCCCTGCACGACCCGACCGCGACCCACGCCTGGCTCGAGGCCTTCCAGGGTGAGGCCGACGAGAACCCGGTGGACAAGCCGGGGAACGGACTGGTGTTCCACCGCAGCGGCACGCACGACCTCGACCTCCCGGTCGCCTCGAAGCTGTTCAGCGGCGAGCAGAGCAACTCCTCGGTGGCCTTCGGCGACGAGGCCCTGATGAAGGTGTTCCGGAGGGTCACGCCCGGCGTCAACCCCGACATCGAGATCCACGACGCCCTCACCCGGGGCGGCACGGACAGCATCGCCGAGCTCTACGGCTGGGTGGAGCTCGCCTCGCCCGACGAGCCGCCGATGCAGCTGGCCATGCTGCAGCAGTTCCTCAGCGGCGCCACCGACGGCTGGGACCTCGCGCTGGCCAGCGCCGCAGCCGCCATCGACGAGACCGGCGGTGCCGCGGCGGACTTCACCGACGAGGCCCGTCGCCTCGGAGTCGCCGTCGGCGAGGTCCACGAGCTGCTGCGCCAGCAGTTCGGGGTGCTCCCGCTGGACGGCCCCGCCACCGCTGCGGTGATGGCCCAACGGCTCGAGGCAGCGATCGGAGTGGTTCCCGAGCTCGCCACCCACCGCGCCGCGCTCGAGGAGGTCTTCTCCCGGCTCGGCCACGCCACCGGCGACGTGCAGCGCGTCCACGGGGACCTGCACCTCGGCCAGACCCTGCGCACCACCGAGGGCTGGAAGCTGGTCGACTTCGAGGGTGAGCCGGCCAAGCAGCTGGACGAGCGCCGCCTGCCCGACTCCCGGTGGCGCGACGTCGCCGGCATGCTGCGCTCCTTCGACTACGCCGCTCTCTCCACCACCAAGAGCCGACCCCCGGACCCGGCGACCGCGGTCCGGGCGCAGGAGTGGCTGGCCCGCAACAGAGCCGCCTTCCTCGAGGGGTACGCCGAGGGCTGGACACCGCGCGGCGAGACCTCACCGCCCCTGACCGAGGAGTCCGTCATCAACGCCTACGAGGCCGACAAGGCCGTCTACGAAGTCATCTACGAAGCACGCAACCGCCCCACCTGGCTGGACATCCCCCTCCAGGCAATCGACCGGATCGGAGCTGAAAAGTGAGCGAGCCCACGATCGGCGAGCTGGACATCCACCTCATCAACGAAGGGCGCCACGAGCGTCTCTGGGACGCCCTCGGCGCCCACGTCGGACCCGGCGGCACCGTCTTCCGGGTCTGGGCCCCCCAGGCCCTCGAGGTGCAGGTCCGCGGCGACTTCAACAGCTGGGACGGCAGCCGCAACCCGATGACCCAGGTGGGCTCGTCGGGTGTGTGGGAGTCGTTCGTCCCCGGCATCGGCTCCGGTGAGAGCTACAAGTTCCACGTCCGCGGCGCCGACGGCGAGTGGCGCGACAAGGCCGACCCGATGGCCTACTTCGCCGAGGTGCCACCGGCTACAGCCTCCCGTGTCTTCGAGAGCACGCACGTCTGGAACGACGACGGGTGGATGGCCGATCGCGCCGCCACCGTCCGCCCCGACCAGGAGCCGATGTCGGTCTACGAGGTGCACCTCGGCTCGTGGCGCAAGCACGAGAGCGGTGGTCCGCTGAGCTATGACGAGATGGCGGAGCAGCTCACGGCGTACGTCGTGGAGATGGGCTTCACCCACGTCGAGCTGCTGCCCGTGATGGAGCACCCGTTCGGTGGCTCGTGGGGCTACCAGGTCACCTCGTACTACGCCCCCACCTCCCGCTTCGGCGACCCCGACGGCTTCCGTCGGCTCGTGCAGGCGCTGCACAACGCGGGCGTCGGGGTCATCGTCGACTGGGTGCCCGCGCACTTCCCCAAGGACGAGTTCGCGCTCGCCCGCTTCGACGGGACACCGCTCTACGAGGACCCCAACCCGAGCCGCGGGGAGCACCCCGACTGGGGCACCTACGTCTTCAACTTCGGCCGCAAGGAGGTGCGCAACTTCCTGGTCGCGAACGCGCTCTACTGGCTCGAGGAGTTCCACGTCGACGGGATCCGCGTCGACGCGGTCGCCTCGATGCTCTACCTCGACTACTCCCGTGAGGCAGGCGAGTGGCAGCCCAACGTGCGCGGTGGGCGCGAGAACCTCGAGGCCGAGGAGTTCCTCAAGGAGCTCAACGGCACCATCTACAAGCGGGTGCCCGGTGCGATCACCATCGCCGAGGAGTCGACGTCCTGGCCCGGTGTCACCCAGCCGACCAGCTCGGGCGGACTCGGGTTCGGCCTGAAGTGGAACATGGGCTGGATGCACGACAGCCTCGACTACATCGCCCGCGACCCCATCCACCGCGGCTACCACCACAACCAGCTGACGTTCAGCATGGTCTACGCGTTCTCGGAGAACTACGTCCTGCCCATCAGCCACGACGAGGTCGTGCACGGCAAGGGCTCGCTGCTCCGCAAGATGCCCGGTGACCGCTGGCAGCAGCTGGCCAACGTGCGGGCGTTCCTGTCCTGGCAGTGGGCCCACCCGGGCAAGCAGCTGCTGTTCATGGGCACCGAGTTCGCCCAGGACCAGGAGTGGGCCGAGCAGCGACAGCTCGACTGGGGACTGCTCGACAACCCCGGTCACAGCGGCGTCCGCCGGCTGGTCGCCGACCTGAACAGCGTCTACGCCGACACCTCGGCCCTGTGGTCGCAGGACACCGCCCCCGAGGGCTTCCAGTGGATCGAGGCCGACGACGCTGCACGCAACACCGTGGCGTTCCTGCGCTGGGGGCTGGACGGCAGCCCGCTGGTCTGCGTCACGAACTTCTCGGCCATCCCGCACGAGGGCTACGAGCTGGGCCTGCCGTTCGCCGGTGAGTGGAGCGAGGTCATCAACACCGACGCTGAGATCTACGGCGGCTCCGGTGTCGGCAACCTCGGGACCGTGACCGCGCACGACAGCCCGCACGGCGGTCAGCCCGCCTCCGCCCGCGTGCGCGTGCCTCCCCTGGGCACGCTCTGGCTGACCAGCCGGCGCCGCTAGCGTCGGGGGATGACCGGCGGCCTTCTCGACGTGGCCGACCGCGTCTGGCCGGTCCTCCTCTTCCTGGTGCTGATCCAGGTCGTGGCCGACCTGTGCGACGACGCGGGCCTCTTCGAGGTGAGTGCCCACGTCGCCGCGCGGCTCGCAGGAGGCAGCCGGATCGCCCTGTTCCTGCTGTTCACTGGTCTCGCCACCGTCTCGACGTGGGTGCTCAGCATCGACACCACCGCGGTGCTGCTCGCGCCGATCGGTCTCACCTTGGCAGCGGAGCTCGGGCTGAGTGCGCTGCCGTTCGCGTTCGCGTCGATCTGGCTGGCCAACTCCGCCTCGCTGCTGCTGCCCGTCTCCAACCTGACCAACCTGCTGGCCCAGGAACGGCTCGGTCTCGGGGCCGTCGGCTTCGTGCGCGCGACCTGGGCGCCCCAGCTCGCAGTGCTCGTGGTCGTCGTCGCGGTGCTCCTGGTCCGCCACCGTCGCGAGCTGCGCGGTTCCTACCCGGTGCCGGGCGAGCTGCCGGCGTACGACCCGGTGCTGCTGTGGCTGGCCGTCGCCGTGGTCGTCCTCATCGGACCGGCGATCGTCCTGGGGGTGCCAGCCTGGGTGGTCGCGCTGGGAGCCTCGGTCGCACTGGTGGCCGGGTTCGTCGTACGCCGCCCGCGGGTCGTGCGACCGTCCCGGCTGCTCCGGCTCGTCCCCTGGTCCGTGCTGCTCCTCGCGATCGTGCTCTTCGTCGTCGTCGACCTCCTGGTCGAGCACAGCTCGGACGTGCTGTCGTCCATGTTCGGCACCGGCACCTCACTGGCCGATCTCCTACGGCTCGCACTGGTGGCCACCGGGTTGGCCAACCTCGTCAACAACCTGCCGGCCTACCTGGTCGCCGAGCCCTTCTCCGGCGTCTCCGCGCGGCTGGTCACGACGCTGGTCGCGGTCAACGTCGGCCCGATGCTGCTGGCCTGGGGATCGCTGGCCAACCTGCTCTGGCTGCGTGCCTGCCGCACCCGCGGTCTGCCCGTCTCGATGGTCCGCTTCGGGCTGGAGGGCCTGCTCGTCGTACCACTGGCCGTCGCCGCCGGGGTCCTGGCTGTGTGGCTCACCTAGGCTGGCCGGGTGCCTGCCGATCTCTCGCCCGTCGCCCCTGGCGTAGTCCGCGTGTCCTGGTCCACCGATCTGCAGGACCAGGGACTCCGCGCCTCGGCCGACGAGGTACGCCGCGTGGTCGAGTCGGCCTTCAAGGGTGGCAGCACCCGCGTGGAGACCCACGTCGACCCGAACGACGAGACGGCCCAGAGGGTGGCCACCTTCGCCGGCCTGATGCGCGAGGGCGTCGCCCGCGGGGTCGCGGAGGAGTCGGACCGGATCGTCTACGCACGACTCGTCGACGACACCCCGCTCGAGGACCCGAAGGGCTTCCGCTCGCTGCTGAACTCGTTCCTGCCGCGCAAGCGTGCCATCAGCCAGCTGCTGATCCGCTCGACCGACGGTCGGGTGCTGCTGTGCCAGCTGACCTACAAGCGTGACTTCGACCTGCCCGGCGGTGTCGTCGAGGTCAGCGAGTCACCCCAGCTGGCGGTGGCCCGCGAGGTGGAGGAGGAGCTCGGGCTCACCATCGAGGCCGGTCCCCTGCTGCTCACCGACTGGCTGCCCCCGTGGGGTGGCTGGGACGACGCCGTCTGCCTGGTCTTCGACGGGGGCGAGACCGACGCCGCCATCGTGGACACGATCGTCCGCCAGGAGCGCGAGATCCGCTCCGCCGGCTTCTTCACGATCGCCGAGGTCCGCGAGAGGTGCGCCGACTTCACCGCTCGACGCATCGAGGCGGCGCTGCGCAACCTCTCGGAGCGACCGGGGCCGGCGTACACCGAGAGCGGCCGTGGCCTGCCCGACGGTGCGTGAGCCCGCACTCTCGAGGCCCTAGTAGAAGTCGTCGTCCTTGACGGGTGGCATCGGTCGCGGCGCCACCGCGGCCCACCCACGACGTCGCACCTTCTGGGCGACCTGTGCGTTGATCCACGCGGTCATCGTCCAGACCACGACCCACACCACCGCGGCCGGCCACGACAGGTCGGAGGACCCGGCCCCGAGGGCGAACCCGACCGCCATCCCGGCGTAGAAGCCGACCCAGAGCGCCAGCAGGCTGAGCGGCAGGGCCAGCACGACCAGCGCGACGTACCACGCCTGCGACCCCTGCACGGCGGTCATCACGGCCACGGCTCCGACCGTCGTGACGTAGAGCTGGCCGACCCCGGACAACCGGGCCATCGGCAGCGTCGCTCCGGGCAGGTCTGTCATGGGCAGCATCCTCTCACCGGGTCCGTCGCTGTCCGGCGCGGGCGGCGGCCGGACGGCACCTCATCGGGTCGAGGCCGTCGTGGTGCCACGACCGAGGATGATCTGGTCCCAGAGCCCCGACGCCCACACGGTCCCGTCACTCCTCAGCGCCAGCGTGTGGTGGCCGGTCATGACCGCCCCCACCCCGCTGGTGCCCGGAACCCGTGCGGGCGTCACCACGTCGGCCGTGGCTCTCAGCCCGAGCTGCCCCCTGATGTGCTGCGGCTCACCCAGACCGTGCCCTCCGGCCCGACCGCCACGACGTACTCCCGCCCCCCGTGCAGGTCGACCACGCTGAGCCCGTTGACCGGGCCCCCCGAGACGCAGGTCGTCGTCGTAGCAGCACCAGGCTCCCCGTGGGTGTTCTCCCCCCGGCTCCACGAGGTGCCTGGTGTCTGGGCGGCGTTGACCGCCGCTGCAGCCATGAGGCCGACAAGCAGGAACGCCCACTCGATCCCCCGGGCTGCCAGCAGCAGCCGGGACCCGCGTCGATCGGCGGTGTCCCATCGGCGACACGTCCCCTCAACCTCATGAAGAGCGAAGATATGTCGATCTCGTCGGGGGGTGAACCGTCAAGGTCCTGCTGAACTAGACCGCGCCGATCTTCCGGTGCTGCCTCAGAACAGGGCCGAGGCCAGGTCCCGGCGCGCTCGCATCACGCGGGGGTCGTCGTTGCCGACCGCCCCGAAGAGCCCGATCAGGTGGGTCCGGGCGGCGTCGCGCTCCTTGTCCGACGTACGCCGCACCAGACCGACGAGCCGGTCGAAGGCGTCGTCGACGTGCCCGCCGAGCAGGTCGAGGTCGGCCACCAGGGTCTGCGCCTCCACGTCGTCCGGGGACGCGGCAGCAGCGGCCCGCGCCTCGTTGAGGTCGACGCCCTCGGTGCGCTTGAGCAGGTTGGCCATCGCCAGGCCGGCCGCCGCCTCTGTGTCGGCCGGGTTGGCCGTGACCAGCTTCTGGTACTCCGCGACGGCACCGTCGACGTCGCCCCGCTCGAGCGCCTCCTGCGCCGGCAGGTAGCGCGGGTCGAGCTGCTCCTCACCGGTCTCCTCGTCGACCACGCCGGTGCCCGAGCGCGGCTGGTGGCGACCCGTGAAGCCGCTGGCGGTCAGCTGCTGGAGGACCTGGGTGATGGCCTGGCGCAGCTCCTCGATCGGTGCGAGGTTCTGGAGCAGGGGCATCGGTCGGCTCTGGGCCACGAGGACCACGAGCGGCACGGACGGGATCTGCATCGCCTGGGCGATCTGGGGCACGGCGTCGATGTCGACACGTCCGAGCAGGAAGCGGCCCTCGAACTCCACCGAGAGCGTCTGCATCGCGTCGGCGAGCTGGACGCTCTCGGGCGAGCGACCGGGGCTCTCGAAGGACAGCAGGACCGGGGCCGCGCGCGAGGCCTCGAGCACCTCCTGGAAGTTCTGCTCCGTGATCTGCAACGTGTAGGCGGCGCTCGGCTGCGGAGCGCCGCCGGGAGGCGCAGGCGCGGCAGCTCCCTGCAAGCCGGAGAGATCGATGGCGCCGGGGCGAGAAAAAGGCTGTTGGGTCATGTCTCCATCGTTCCAACTGATCGAAGTCGTTCACACACGAGGTCGCGAGTGACGATACTGACTTTCGCAGGGAGGCGAGAACTGGAGGCTCCCGTGTGCCTGCACGGCCTCCCGACCCATCCACGGCCGGGACCGCGCCGAACCACCGGGGTGAGCCTCCCTGACGCCCGAGCCTGGCTGATGCAGAAGAGCGCGCCGCTGACCGTGCACTACGGCCGCTCGCTGCAGCTCGAGGGCCACGAGCTGCGGTGGCCACGACCGGTGCGCCTCCCCACCAGGCACGGACCGGTCCGGTGCCACCTCCACCGGCCACCGGGCGCCGAGTCCCCACCGGTCTACGTCCACCTCCACGGTGGCGCCTTCATCGTGCGACACCCCCGGATGGACGAGTTCTTCGCGCGCTTCGTGGTCGCCGAGACCGGGATCGCGGTCCTGTCGGTCGACTACGACGCGGCCCCGCAGGTGCGCTACCCGGTCGCCCAGGAGCAGGCCCACGACGTGGCCGCCCATGTCGCAGCGCACGGGCACGAGATCGGCGTCGACGGCAGCCGACTGGCCATCGGCGGCTTCAGCGCGGGTGGGAACCTCGCGGCCTCGGCGTGCCTCCAGGCCCGCGACCGCGGCACGTTCGAGGCGAGGTTCCAGCTGCTCGCAGTGGCCTCTCTCGACGTCGCCGAGGAGTACGCCGACAAGCGGCCGGTGGGATCCCCCATGCTCAGCAAGGGTGTCCTCGACCTCGTGCGGGCGACCTACTTCAAGGACCCGGCCCGTCGCCACGAGCCCTACGCCTCCCCGCTCCGGGCCGGGAGCCTGGCCGGGCTGCCAGCCACGATGGTCGTCACCGGCGAGCGAGACCTCCTGCGCCGTGAGGGGGACGCCTACGCGCGGCGACTCCAGGTGGACGGCGTGGCGGTCCGGCACCGCGTCGTCCCCGGAGCCGACCACTACTTCCTGTCCCCGGACAACGCACGCAGCGAGATGGGCCGGATGGCCCAGGCCCTGCAGCACGCGCTGGGCTGAGGCGTCGTCGGGACTCAGAAGCGGGCGGGCTCCCGGTAGATGCCCCACTCGTCGCGCAGGGCGTTGCAGATCTCGCCCAGCGTCGCCTCGGCCCGGCAGGCGTCGAGCATCGACGGGATCATGTTGCGGTCCTCGCGGGCAGCGGTCAGCATCTCCTCGATCGCGGCAGCGATGGCCGGCTCGTCCCGGCCCGCACGACGCTCGCCGAGGATGCGGACCTGCTCGGTCTCGACCTCGTGGGAGACACGCATGATCTCGAGCTCGCTGGTGACCGACTCCGGCAGCACGTTCACGCCGACGACCTTCTTCTCACCCTTCTCCAGCGCCACCTGGTAGGCGAACGCGGCCTCGGCGATCTCCGACATGAACCAGCCGTCCTCGATGCCGCGCAGCAGCCCCTGGGTCACCGGGTTGTGCCCGTCACGCGCCGACTCGGCGAGCTTCTCGGTGTGGTCGTGACGGAGGGGGGACCCACCCATCTCCAGGATCTTGTCGAAGATCGCGTTGGCCTCGGCCTCGAGCTTGTCGGTGAGCGCCTCGACGTAGTAGCTGCCGCCGAGCGGGTCGGCGACGTTGACCACGCCCGTCTCCTCCATGATCACCTGCTGGGTGCGCAGCGCGATCTCGGCGGCCTGCTCGCTCGGCAGCGCCAGCGTCTCGTCGAGGGCGTTGGTGTGCAGCGAGTTGGTGCCGCCGAGCACTGCGGCCAGCGCCTCGACGCTGGTGCGCACCACGTTGTTGTAGGGCTGTTGCGCGGTCAGCGAGACGCCCGCGGTCTGCGTGTGGAACCGCATCCACTGCGCCTTCTCGGTCTTCGCGCCGTAGACGTCGCGCACCCAGCGCGCCCAGATGCGGCGAGCGGCGCGGAACTTGGCGATCTCCTCGAAGAAGTCGAGGTGGCTGTCGAAGAAGAAGCTCAGGCCCGGGGCGAAGGCGTCGATGTCCAGCCCGCGCGAGAGCCCGAGCTCGATGTAGCCGAAGCCGTCGGCGAGGGTGAAGGCCAGCTCCTGCGCGGCCGTCGAACCGGCCTCACGGATGTGGTAGCCGGAGACGCTCAACGGCTTGTACGCCGGGATGTTCTCGGCGCAGTACTCCATCAGGTCGCCGATCAGCCTGAGGTGGGGCTCGGGGCCGAAGAGCCACTCCTTCTGGGCGATGTACTCCTTGAAGATGTCGGTCTGCAGGGTGCCGTTGAGCTTGCCCGTGTCGGCGCCCTGACGCTCGGCGGCCACGAGGTACATGCAGAAGATGGGGACCGCGGGGCCGCTGATCGTCATCGACGTGGTGACCTCGTCCAGAGAGATCTCGTCGAAGAGGACGTCCATGTCGGCGGCGGAGTCGATCGCCACCCCGCAGTGGCCGACCTCGCCGAGGCTGCGGGGCTCGTCGGAGTCGAGCCCCATCAGCGTGGGCATGTCGAAGGCCACGGACAGGCCGCCGCCCCCGCGGCCGAGGATCATCTTGTAGCGCTCGTTGGTCTGCTGTGCGTTGCCGAAGCCGGCGAACTGGCGGATGGTCCAGGACCGGCCGCGGTAGCCCGTGGCGTAGAGCCCGCGTGTGTACGGGAACTCGCCGGGCCACTCGGAGTCGTCGGTGCCGTAGGCCGGCTCGACCTCCATCTGCGACAGGGTCGTGAAGTCCGCCTCCCGGACCCGGGACTTGGCGTATCGGTCCTGCCAGCGCTCGCGTGCGTTCATACCCAAGATAGTAGGACGTCCTACTAGTTTCGCCTAGCGTGCCGTCAACGGGACAGCCTCAGAAGTCGCCGGCCGACTCCCGGATGGGGCGCAGGAGCGCGGACAGCTCGCCGAGCCGGGCGTCGTCCAGCGAGCCGAGCCCGAAGTCCGCGCCGACCAGCTCGGCGGTGGCGCGTTCGACCAGCGCCCGTCCGCTGTCGGTGATCTCGGCCAGCACCCCGCGACCGTCCTCCGGGTGCCGACGGCGTACGACGTGGCCGGCTCCCTCGAGCCGGTCGACGATCGAGGTGACCGACGTCGGGTGCACCTGGAGGCGCTCCCCCATCTTCCCCAGCGGCAGCGAGCCCCGCGAGGAGAAGGTGAGCAGGACCAGCGCCTCGTAGCGGGCGAAGGTCAGCCCCAGCGGCTTGAGCAGTCCGTCCAACCGCGCGATGACCAGCTGCTGCACCCGCATCAGCGAGGTCACCGCGTGCATCTGCGCGACACCGTCCCAGTGCGCGGCCCACTGCCGGGCCGCCTCGTCGATCGGGTCGAACGGCACACCCGCCTCAGCACGTCCGGGCGTCGCCATGCGCCGCACCCTACCCAGCGTCGGGCGACCCGGTGGGACCGGTCGAGGCTCGCGGACGCGGCGCAGTAGTCTCCCCCGGGAGCCAACCCGAAGCCTCGAGGAGAGCCGTGCCTGCGAAGAACGCCGACGTCAAGCCCCTGCAGAAGGTCCTGGTCGCGAACCGGGGCGAGATCGCGGTCCGCGTGATCCGGGCGTGCAAGGACGCCGGCATCGGCAGTGTCGCGGTCTACGCCGAGCCCGACCGGGACGCCCTGTTCGTGCGCCTGGCCGACGAGGCGCACTCCCTCGACGGCGCGACCCCGGCCGAGTCCTACCTCGACATCGGCAAGATCGTCGCGCTGGCCCAGAAGTCCGGGGCCGACTCGGTGCACCCGGGCTACGGCTTCCTGGCCGAGAACCGCGACTTCGCCCAGGCGGTGATCGACGCCGGGCTGGTCTGGATCGGCCCGCCGCCCGAGGCGATCGAGAACCTCGGCGACAAGGCCAAGGCCAAGCACATCGCGGAGAAGGCGAACGCCCCGCTGGCCCCCGGCACCAAGGACCCGGCCAAGGACGCCGACGAGATCGTCGCGTTCGCGGAGGAGAACGGCCTGCCGGTCGCGATCAAGGCAGTCTTCGGTGGCGGTGGTCGTGGCCTCAAGGTCGCTCGGACGATCGAGGAGATCCCCGACGCCTTCGAGTCCGCCGTGCGCGAGGCCGTCAGCGCCTTCGGCCGTGGCGAGTGCCTGGTCGAGAAGTTCCTCGACAAGCCGCGTCACGTCGAGACCCAGTGCCTGGCCGACCAGCACGGCAACGTCGTGGTGATCTCGACCCGCGACTGCTCGCTGCAGCGCCGCAACCAGAAGCTGGTCGAGGAGGCCCCCGCCCCGTTCCTCACCGAGGACCAGGTCGCGACCCTCTACGAGAGCTCCAAGGCGATCCTGCGCGAGGCGAAGTACGTCGGCGCCGGCACCTGCGAGTTCCTGATCGCCGAGGACGGCACCATCTCCTTCCTCGAGGTCAACACCCGCCTCCAGGTGGAGCACTGCGTCTCCGAGGAGGTCACCGGCCTCGACCTGGTCCGGGAGATGTTCCGCATCGCCGCCGGAGAGGAGCTCGGGTACGACGACCCCGAGGTCAGTGGCCACTCCATCGAGTTCAGGATCAACGCCGAGGACGGAGGGGCCAACTTCATGCCCGCTCCCGGCACCCTGACCACGTGGGCCCCGCCCTCGGGTCCCGGTGTGCGCGTCGACGGCGGCTACGAGCAGGGCGAGACCATCCCCGGCGCCTTCGACTCGCTGATCGCCAAGCTGATCGTCACCGGTCGTGACCGCACCCAGGCGCTCGAGCGCTCGCGCCGCGCACTGTCGGAGTTCCGCGTCGACGGCATGCCGACGGTGATCCCGTTCCACGCGGCGGTCGTCTCCGATCCGGCGTTCATCGGCTCCCCGGCCGAGGCCCCGGAGACGTTCTCGGTCTACACGCAGTGGATCGAGACCGATTTCGACAACCAGATCACGCCGTACGCCGGAGCGACATCCGACCCCGAGGCTGCCGGTTCTGGCGAGCGCACCAAGGTGACCGTCGAGGTCGGCGGCCGCCGCCTCGAGGTCGTGCTCCCGGCCGGTCTCGCCGCTGTCGGTGGTGCTGGCGGCGGTGGCGGGGCGAAGAAGCCCAAGCGCTCGACCGGCAAGAAGGCCGGCGCGGCCGCCTCGGGCGACTCGGTCGCCTCGCCGATGCAGGGCACCATCGTCAAGGTCGCCGTCGAGGAGGGTGCGACGGTCGCCGAGGGCGACGTCATCGTCGTGCTCGAGGCGATGAAGATGGAGCAGCCCCTCAAGGCCCACAAGTCCGGCACCGTCACCGGACTCAAGGCCGAGATCGGCACCGGCGTCACCAACGGCGAGGTCATCTGCGAGATCAAGGACGCTGCCGAGTAGATCCCCCCGGGCCCCTTCCCCTCTCGTCGCGCCGGTCGCGCCCGGACGTCATACGTCCTGGCTGTGATGGGTGCCGCTTCGGATGACGTCCCGCGGGAGGTCATCCGACAGGGTCGCGATCGGAGCCACTTCGTATGACGCACCCAGCGCCCACGGACCGGTCACCGACCTCGGAGGAGGGATCACGACCGCGTACCGGCGAGTAGATTTCGGGGTGATGAAAACCACGTGAAGAACGTGAGGAGAATTTCGGGTTCCTGGGAAGAACATGATGTACTCCTCATATGACTCAGCAACCCCCCACCACGCTGACCCACGACCCCGCGACCCCCGAGCGGGGCCTCAGCCTCGCCGACCGCCTGACCGACGGCGACGAGTTCGCCGTGACCTTCGGCGGCCAGGGCGCGGACTGGTTCGGCACCCTGACCGAGCTGGCCGACGAGCACACCGACACCTCCCGGGTCGCGTACCTGGTCGAGGAGTCCGCCCGCCTCGTGCAGCCGGTCGCCGGCCAGCTCGTGGCCGCCCTCCCCCGCCCGTTCGAGCCCCAGGTGTGGCTCACGGACGAGGTCGCCCCGCGCGCAGCAGAGACCGCCAGCGCCGCGCTCGCACTTCCCGGCGTCCTGCTCGCCCAGCTCGCCACCCTCGACCTGCTCGCCGACGAGGGCCTCGACCTGACCCGGGTCTCCCCCGTCGCCTCGGTCGGTCACTCCCAGGGCATCCTCGGCGTGGCCGCCTTCGCCGGCCGCCGGGAGAACAGCAAGGACAGCGACGTCCAGCTGATGGCGATCGCCCGTCTCATCGGTGCCGCCGCCTCGATCGTCGGTCGCCGCGCCGGCCTCGTCGCCCACGGCGAGGACTCCCCCATGCTGGCCGTCAGCGGTGCCGGTCTGGCCGAGGTCGAGGCCCTCGTGGCCGAGGTCTCCGAGTCCGGCGACGCCGCCACCGTCTCGGCCATCAACGGTCCCCGCCGCGTCGTCGTGAGCGGCACCAAGGACGCCCTGCGCCGCCTCCGCACGGCGATCGAGAAGCGCAGCGCCACCGAGGCGGCCGAGATCGAGTCGAAGGTGCGCGGTGGGCGCGCCTTCAACCCGACCGTCGAGTCGATCCCGGTCGCGCTCGGGTTCCACCACCCCGCCCTCGCACCGGCCGTCGACATGGCGCGCGACTGGGCCGAGGCCTGCGGCCTCGACGCCGCCCTGACCGCGCACCTCGCCACCGCCATCTGCCTCGAGACCGTCGACTGGCCCCGTGAGCTCACCGACGCCGTCGGCCCCGGCACCCACTGGGTCGTCGACCTCGGTCCGGCCGAGCTGTCGGCCAACATGACCGGTCGCGCCCTGCGTGGCCGCGGCGTGACCGTCATCCCCGCCGCGACGACCAAGGGCCGCGACCTGCTCTTCACCCCCGGCGCCACCGTGCCCCGGGCGGCCGACTGGTCGGCGTACGCCCCCCGGCTGATCGACCGTGGCGACGGCAAGCCCGTCGTCGACACCGCCTTCACCCGCCTCACCGGCAAGTCCCCGATCCTGCTCGCGGGCATGACGCCGACCACCGTCGACCCCGAGATCGTCGCGGCGGCAGCCAACCGCGGCCACTGGGCCGAGCTCGCCGGTGGCGGCCAGGTGACCGAGGAGATCTTCGCGGCCAACATGGCCACGCTCTCCGACCTCCTCGACGAGGGTGCCACCGCGCAGTTCAACGCGCTGTTCCTCGACCCCTACCTGTGGAAGCTCCAGCTGGGCGGCCAGCGGCTCGTGCAGAAGGCCCGCCTCGCCGGCGCGCCGCTCGACGGCGTCGTGATCAGC
This sequence comes from uncultured Actinomycetota bacterium, assembly GCA_963843775.1. Lineage (GTDB taxonomy): Bacteria > Actinomycetota > Actinomycetes > Propionibacteriales > Nocardioidaceae > Marmoricola. The sequence continues at coordinate 5,425 of CAWJLT010000008.1, read as the reverse complement.
GCCGGCATCCCCGAGCTCGAGGACGCCGTCGCGATCATCGAGGACCTGCACGAGTCCGGCATCAGCCACGTCGTGTTCAAGCCCGGCACCGTGAAGCAGATCCGCATGGTGCTCGCCATCGCACGTGAGGTCGAGACCACCGTCATCGCGCACATCGAGGGCGGTGTCGCGGGGGGACACCACTCGTGGGAGGACCTCGACGAGCTGCTGCTCGCGACGTACCCCGACCTGCGCTCGGTCGAGAACCTCGTCGTCTGCGTCGGCGGCGGCATCGGCACACCGGACCGCGCGGTCGACTACCTCACCGGCACCTGGGCCACCGCCCACGGTGAGGCGGCCATGCCCGTCGACGGCGTGCTGATCGGCACCGCCGCCATGGCGACCAAGGAGGCCACCACCTCCGCCGCCGTCAAGCAGCTCCTGGTCGAGACGCCCGGGATCACCCCTGACGTCAACGGCGGCTGGGTCGGCGCGGGCCGCAGCGACGGCAACGTCACCTCCGGCCGCAGCCAGCTCGGCGCCGACATCCACGAGATCGACAACGCCGCCTCGCGCTGCGGTCGTGTCCTCGACGAGGTCGCCGGTGACGCGGAGGCGGCCGCCGCCCGCAAGGACGAGCTCGTCGCCGCCATGGCCGACACCTGCAAGCCCTACTTCGGCGACGTCGCCGAGATGACCTACGAGCAGTGGCTACGTCGCTACGTCGAGCTCGCCGGTCCCGAGGCGACGACCCACTCCCTGACCGGCAACGGCACCCCCGCCTGGCTCGACGTCACCTTCCGGGACCGCTTCGAGGCGATGCTCGACCGCGCCCTGGCCCGGGTGCACCCCGAGACCTCCGGCACCATCGACCGGCTGGACTCGGACCTGGACGAGCCCACGGCTGCGATCGACGACCTCGTCGCCGCCTACCCCGAGGGCACCAGCTGCCTGCTCCACCCTGCCGACGTCTTCTACTTCCTCGAGATCTGTCGCCGCCCGGGCAAGCCGGTCAGCTTCGTGCCCGTGATCGACGCCGACGTACGCCGCTGGTGGCGCTCGGACTCGCTGTGGCAGGCCCACGACGAGTCGTACGACGCCCACCAGGTCATCATCATCCCCGGCCCGGTGGCCGTGGGTGGGATCACCGTCGTCGACGAGCCGGTCGCCGACCTGCTGGACCGCTTCGAGGCCGCGATCGTGGCCGAGCTCGGTGACACCACGCCGCTCGCCGCCGCCAGCCGCACCACCGTCGGCGAGGGCACCACCGCCCTCGACGCCGCCCTGGCCTCCGCCGACGTGGTGTGGGCCGGCCGCGTCGTGGCCAACCCGCTGCACCGCCTCGACGGCACCGCCGCCGAGCTCGTCGCCGACGGGGACGACGCCGTGCTGCGGGTGCCCCTCACCCACGGTTCGCTCGAGCTGCGCGTCGACCTCTCCGGTGTCGCGAGCGGTCACCTCCCGGTGATCTCCGAGGACGCGGCCGCCGAGGCGATGGGGGCCCTGCTGGGTCTCACCGCCGGCGGCACGCTGCCCGAGCTCGTCGACGGCTCCGCGGTCGTCAGGACCACGTGGTCACCCGACCTGGTCGCCGACCACATCGGCGTCACCAGCCCCGCCCGGACCCGTCGCGGGGACGCCGTGGCCGACCCGCAGGAGCAGGCCGTCCCCGACACCCTCGTGGGCCTCGCCTGGCCGGCCGTCTTCGCCAGCATCGGCCCCGTCGAGGGACTTCTCGACCTCGTCCACCTCGACCACCGCATCGAGATGTCCGGCGGCATCGACAGCATCACTGCCGGAACCCCGCTGACGATCACCTCCACCCGCGAGTCCGTGTCGGACACCACCGCCGGTCAGGTCATCGCGGTCGGCGTCACGGTCGAGGCCGGTGAGACCCTGGTCGCCACCCTGCACGAGCGCTTCATGGTGCGTGGCCGCATCGGCAAGGACGAGTTCGTCGCCCCCGCCCCGCTGGCCCCCGACGCCCACGAGAAGCCCCGCGCCCGGATGGACCGCTTCACCGTCGCGGCACCCCATCACATGGGTGCGTTCGCGGCCGTCAGTGGCGACCACAACCCGCTGCACACCGACGTCCCCGCCGCCCGCCTCGCGGGCTTCGACGGGCCGATCGTGCACGGCATGTGGCTCTCCGCGGTCGCACAGCGCGCGGCTGCCTCGGTGGGCGCGACGCACCACCCGCGCCCGATCCGCAGCTGGCTGACCCGCTGGGTCTCCCCGCTGCTGCCCAGCTCCGAGGTCGAGATCACCGTCGAGCGCACCGGTGTGCTCGGTGGCGACACGGTCGTCGAGGTCACCGCCCGCGCCGACGGGGAGCTGGCCATGGTCGCCGAGGCCGTCGTGGCGGCCCCCCGCACGACGTACGCCTTCCCCGGCCAGGGCATCCAGAGCCAGGGCATGGGTCTCGAGGCCCGCACCCGCTCGGCCGCCGCCCGCAAGGTCTGGGACCGCGCGGACGCCCACACCCGTGAGGCGCTCGGCTTCTCGATCCTCGCTGTCGTGCGCGACAACCCGACCGAGCTGTGGGCTGACGGTGAGCTCCACCGCCACCCCGACGGCGTGCTCTTCCTGACCCAGTTCACCCAGGTCGCGATGGCGACCCTCGCGGTGGCCCAGGTCGCCGAGATGCGCGAGGAAGGCGTCTTCGTCGAGGACGCCCTGACCTGTGGTCACTCGGTCGGCGAGTACAACGCCCTGGCTGCCGTCACCGGCATCCTGCCCCTCGAGGCGCTGCTGGAGATCGTGTTCCGCCGCGGCATGGCCATGCACCACCTGGTCGCCCGCGACGCCAAGGGCCGGAGCAACTACCGGCTCGCCGCGATCCGCCCCTCGCAGGCTGGTCTGGCCGACGACGACGTCGCCGACTTCGTGGCCGGGCTCGCCGAGAGCACCGGCGAGTTCATCCAGATCGTCAACTACAACCTGCGCGGCTCGCAGTACGCCATCGCCGGCACCATCGCCGCCCTCGAGGCCCTCGAGGACGCGATCGAGGAGCGCCGGGCCCGTGTGGGCGGCAAGCCGGCCTTCATCCTCGTGCCGGGCATCGACGTGCCGTTCCACTCCTCGGAGCTGCACGCCGGCGTCGACGACTTCCGTCAGCGCCTCGACGACCTGCTGCCCGAGACGATCGACATCTCGGTCCTCATCGGCCGCTACATCCCCAACCTGGTGCCGCGCCTGTTCACCCTGGACAGGGCCTTCGTCCAGGAGGTGTCCGACCTCGTCGACTCCCCTCTCCTCAAGCCCGTCCTCGCCGACTGGGCGACGTGGGAGGCCGACCCGGCCCGCCTCGGCCGTGCCCTGCTGACCGAGCTGCTCGCGTGGCAGTTCGCCAGCCCCGTGCGCTGGATCGAGACCCAGGACCTCCTCTTCGGCGCCCCCGAGCAGGGTGGCCTCGGGATGGAGCAGTTCGTCGAGGTCGGAGTGGCCAACGCCCCGACCCTGGCCAACCTGGCTGCGCAGACGACCAAGCTCCCGTCGTACGACGGGGTCGCGCCGAGGATCGTGAACTCCTCGCGTGACGCAGCGGTCGTCTTCGCCACCGACACCCCCCTGCCCGACGACGAGCCCGAGGACGACACGCCCGAGACGGAGACCGCCGAGGCAGCCCCGGCTGCCGAGAAGGCCGCCGCCCCGGCAGCCCCTGCCGCCCCCGTGGCCGCTGCCGGCGCCGATCGCCCCGCGGACCTCAGCTACACCGCCGCGGACGCGACCACGACCCTGGCCGCCCTGCGCACCAAGGTGCGCCCCGACCAGATCGGTCAGGCCGACACGATCGAGGCGCTGTGCGACGGTGTCTCCTCGCGGCGCAACCAGCTGCTCGTCGACCTCGGTGCCGAGCTCGGTCTCGGCGCGATCGACGGCGCGGCCGAAGCCGACTGGAAGGGCCTCGCGGCCACCGTCACCAAGCTGGCCCGCACCTACTCCGCCTTCGGACCGGTGCTGACCGAGGCCGTGAGCGAGCAGCTGCGCAAGTTCGCCGGTGCGGCCGGTAGCAAGCCTGCTGCCATCGCCGACCGGGTGCGCGACACCTGGCAGCTCGGCCCCGGCTGGGTCACCCACGTCTCCGCCACGCTGGCTGCCGGCCTGCGCGACGGAGCCTCGACGCGCGGCGGCTCGCTGGGCTTCGACATCGATCTGAGCGACCTGAACTCGGTCGTCGACCACGCCGTCCAGGCCGTCGGCTCCGCCCAGGGCGTCTCGGTGAGCATGCCCGCCGCTGCCGGCGGCGGGGGTGGCTCGGTCGACTCCGCTGCGCTCGACGAGCTCAGCGACACCATCACCGGCCCCACGGGTCTGCTCGCCTCGACGGCACGCCACCTGCTGGGCCAGCTCGGCCTCGCCGACCCCGGTGTGGCTGCTGCCGAGGAGGACCTGGACGCCGAGCTGGTCAAGCTCGTCGAGGCCGAGCTCGGCTCCGACTGGGCTCGCAAGGTCTCCCCGACCTTCGACGCGCGCCGGGCGGTGCTGCTCGACGACCGTTGGGCCTCGGTCCGCGAGGACCTCGCCCGCGTGTGGGTCGGCGACGACTCCGCCCGTGAGCGCAGCTTCGCCGGTCTCGACGCCAACGCCAAGGCCCAGGCCGGCTGGTGGCTGGACCGCGCCCGTCGCGAGAAGCGCACCGACCTGGTGTCCTTCTACGACGCCGCGGTCTCCGCCGGCGACGACGTACGTGAGTGGTCCGGTGAGGTCGCCGTGGTGACCGGTGCTGCGCCGGGCTCGATCGCCGGTGCCGTCGTGGCCGACCTGCTGCGTGGCGGTGCCACCGTGGTGGCGACCACGTCGCGCCTGGACGCCGGGCGCCTCGCGTTCTTCCGCGGCCTCTACCGCGACCACGCCTCGAACGGCGCCGCCCTGTGGGTGCTGCCGGCCAACCTGGCCTCCTACGGCGACGTCGACGCGCTCGTGGAGTGGATCACCTCCCCGGTCGTGGAGTCCGCCGGCGGTCAGCGCACCGAGCTGCGGCCCGCGCTCTCCCCGACGCTGGTCTTCCCCTTCGCCGCTCCGTCGGTGCAGGGCAGCGCGGCCGACGCCGGCCCGCGGGCCGAGGTCGAGTTCCGCGTCCTGCTCTGGGGCGTCGAGCGCCTGGTCACCGGTCTGGCCGCCCAGGGGGCCGACCACAAGATCGGCCAGCGCGTGCACGTCGTGCTCCCCGGGTCGCCGAACCGTGGCACCTTCGGTGGCGACGGCGCCTACGGCGAGGCCAAGGCCGCCTTCGACGCCTTCGTCACCCGCTGGCGGGCCGAGAAGGACTGGGCGCAGCGGGTCTCCCTGGCCCACGCCCACATCGGCTGGGTCCGCGGCACCGGCCTGATGGGTCACAACGACCCGCTGGTCGACGCCGTCACCGCGGCCGGGGTCCGCACCTGGTCCCCGCAGGAGATGGCCGCCGAGCTCCTCGAGCTCTGCACCGCCGACTCCCGTCAGG
>CAWJLT010000007.1:0-201985 GCA_963843775.1 uncultured Actinomycetota bacterium | reverse complement strand
CCGCAGGCCTCGCGAAGCGACCTGGATGCCCTCGCCCCCGGGACTGACGTGACCCGCCGTCCGTGGCGGGACGGCCACCGCATGCCAGGTTGGAAGGGCAGAGGAAGAGGCGACCACCGCGGTCCAGCGTCGCGCCCTGCACGTAGCGCGGGATGCGTGTGCTCGTGACCGGTCCTAGCTGGCGGGTGCCGCGGTGGGTCACTCCGAGGTCGAGGACGCCGGTCTTGGCAGCCGCTTGGAGGTGAACCAGTAGATGCGGGCGACGCCACTCTTCGCGTAGGGCACCAGCCCGATGCGCTCGGAGTTGGCCACCACGGATGATCCCCTGACCGGGGACTTGATCCGCCACACCCGTTCGGCGTTCAAGATCTCCCGCCCTGGAGGGATCCACGAGCCACAGCTTGTTCTTCTCGACCAGCCAGAGTCGACCTCCGGGCGCCTGGATGATCCCGCCACCGTGCCGGCAATAGGTGCGGGGGCGCTGGCCCACGCGGCCGAAGATCGCACTGTGGAAGGCCAGACGCTTCCCCGTGACGATGTCGACCTTCATCAGCTGGCAGGGTCTCTCTCCGTAGCCCTTGCGGTAGCGGAAGCCGCTGATCCAGGCGGTGCGTCCCGTGATGACCAGTCCCTGCGGGACGAAGTAGCGCCGAGGACTGGGCAGCCAGATGCCGGCACACAGACGCTCGTGGTTGCGGAACTTCGCCAGCTTCTTCTTCGTGTACGTCGGCTCGTCGCCGTGCACGCCCTTGCGCACGAGCCCCTTGCACGCGACGCTCGCCCGCGCTTTCACCTGGGCCGCCACTGCCGCGGCCGACCCGGCGCCCACCGGCTGTGCGTCCGCGTCCGGGTGCACCGCGCACCCACCCGCAACGAGCAGGAGCACGACCAGCGTCATCGGGAGCCCGCGCGTCAGCATTGCCGCCGATGCTAGCGGCGGCAGGGGGCTCCGAACAGAACAGCGGCTCCGCGTGTTCCTGGAATACCCTAGGGGGGTATGGTGCCAGACATGACACGTCGAGACGTCCACCGGCGGCGAGACCCACGCCCACCCCGGCTACATGCACCGCAAGGACGACTACCTGCGGCGGATGAAGCGCATCGAGGACAGGTGCGCGGCATCGAGCGGATGATCTCCGACGAGACCTACTGCATCGACATCCTCACCCAGGTCTCCGCGGTCACCAAGGCGCTGCAGGCGGTCTCCCTCGGGCTGCTCGACGAGCACCTGTCCCACTGCGTCCTCGATGCCGCGCGGGCCGACTCCCCCGACGCCGACGCCAAGCTGCGCGAGGCCTCGGAGGCGATCGCCCGGCTCGTCCGTTCGTGACCCTTCCCTCGCTCCCCCGACCCACCGACCGCACCGACCCCACCGACCCCCGAAGGATCCCTCATGACCTACACCCCGAGTACACCGTCACCGGCATGACCTGCGCGCACTGCGTCGCCTCGGTCACCGAGGAGGTCCAGGAGATCGACGGCGTCACCGACGTCGTCGTCGACCTCGCCTCGGGCGCTGTTCTGTCACCAGCGCCCAGCCGATCTCGACCGCCACGTCCAGTGCCGCCGTCGAAGAGGCCGGCTACCAGCTCGCATGAACGCGCCGACCGAGGTACCCGTGAGCCACCTCGACCACGAGCTCGATCTCACCGGCATGACCTGCGCCTCCTGCGCGAACCGGATCGAGCGCAAGCTCAACAAGGTGCCGGGGGTCACGCGACCGTGAACTACGCGACCGAGAAGGCGAAGGTCAGCTATCCGGACGACGTGGCACCGACGACCTGCTCGGGCGGTCGAGGCCGCCGGGTACGGCGCGACCCTGCCCGCGCCCCGCCGCCGCACCGGGCGAGACGGCGACCCGTCGGTCCGGTCGCCGCCCTGCGACAGCGGCTGGTGGTCTCCGCGGTGCTGACCGTGCCGGTCGTGGCGATGGCGATGGTTCCCGCGCTGCAGTTCACCAACTGGCAGTGGCTCTCCCTGGTGCTGGCCGCCCCGGTGGTGGTGTGGGGTGCGCTCCCGTTCCACCGCGCGGCCTGGACCAACCTGCGCCACGGCAGCACGACGATGGACACGCTCGTCTCGATGGGCACGCTGGCCGCCTTCGGCTGGTCGCTCTACGCCCTCTTCCTCGGGACGGCGGGCACCCCGGGGATGACGCACCCGTTCGAGCTGACCGTCCAGCGCACCGACGGGGCCGGCAACATCTACCTCGAGGCGGCCGCCGGGGTGACGACGTTCATCCTGGCCGGCCGCTACTTCGAGGCCCGGTCCAAGCGACAGGCCGGGGCGGCGCTCCGGGCCCTGATCGAGATGGGCTCACGCGACGTCGCCCTGCTCCGGGGCGAGGTCGAGACCCGCGTGCCGGTCGAGCAGCTCGCCGTGGGCGACCGGTTCGTCGTACGCCCCGGGGAGAAGGTCGCCACCGACGGCGTCGTCGAGCAGGGCTCCTCGGCGGTCGACGCCTCGATGCTGACCGGGGAGTCCGTGCCGGTCGAGGTCGGGGTCGGCGACCCGTCGTCGGGGCGACCGTCAACGCCGGCGGGCGGCTCGTCGTACGCGCCACGGGTCGGCACCGACACCCAGCTCGCCCAGATGGCGCGGCTGGTGGAGGACGCCCAGAACGGCAAGGCCGCCGCACAGCGCCTGGCCGACCGGATCTCCGGCGTCTTCGTGCCGGTCGTCATCGTCCTCGCGGTCGCCACGCTCGGCTTCTGGCTGGCACGGGTGGGGTGGACGGCTGCGTTCACCGCCGCGGTGGCGGTGCTGATCATCGCCTGCCCGTGCGCGCTGGGACTGGCCACGCCGACGGCCCTCATGGTCGGCACCGGCCGCGGCGCCCAGCTGGGCATCCTGATCAAGGGACCTGAGGCCCTGGAGCAGACGCGAGCGGTCGACACCGTCGTCCTCGACAAGACCGGCACCGTCACCACCGGCCAGATGACCCTGGTCGACGTCGTGGCCGAGCCGGGTGAGGAGGTCGAGGAGGTGCTCCGGCTCGCAGGAGCCCTGGAGGACGCCTCGGAGCACCCGATCGCGCGCGCCATCGCGACCGGCGCCAGCAACCGGCGGCCCCCTGGCACCGGTCGACGACTTCGCCAGCCTCGAAGGTCTCGGCGTCCAGGGCGTGGTCGACGGCCACGCCGTCCTCGTCGGCCGGCCACGGCTGCTGGAGGAGTGGTCACAGCGGCTCTCCCCCGCGGTCGCGCAGGCGCTGACCGAGGCGCAGGGTGGCGGTGGCACCGCCGTCGCAGTCGGCTGGGACGGACGGGCACGCGGTTTCGTCGTCGTGGCCGACGCCGTCAAGGCGACCTCGGCCGAGGCGATCACGCGCCTGCGCGACCTGGGCCTGCGTCCCATCCTGCTCACCGGGGACCACCGCTCCGTCGCCGAGAGCGTCGCCACCCAGGTCGGCATCGCGCTCGAGGACGTGATCGCCGAGGTGATGCCGGCCGAGAAGGTCGAGGTGGTCAAGCGGCTGCAGGCAGAGGGGCGCGTGGTCGCCATGGTCGGTGACGGTGTCAACGACGCCGCTGCGCTCGCCCAGGCCGACCTGGGACTGGCGATGGGTACGGGGACCGACGTGGCGATCGAGGCCAGCGACCTGACCCTCGTGCGCGGTGATCTCCGGGTGGCCGCCGACGCGGTCCGGTTGTCCCGTCGGACGCTGGCGACGATCAAGGGCAACCTCTTCTGGGCCTTCGGCTACAACGTCGCGGCGATCCCCCTGGCGGCCGCCGGGCTGCTCAACCCGATGCTGGCCGGGGCCGCCATGGCCTTCTCCTCGGTCTTCGTGGTCGGCAACAGCCTGCGGCTGCGCGGGTTAAGCCGACGCACTCCTGAGAAGCTCGGCGCGAGACACACCGGCGAGTCGCGCGGGCACCTCCTCCGCCCGATGGCTCACGTTCGGTGCACTGTGCGAAGGAGTGAGCCCCCGGTGACGGACTGCGACTGCTCTAGCGGTCGCCGGCCACAGTGGCTCGAGGGTGAGCTCCGGGTGGTCGCGCTCGATGACGCTGATGCGCCACTTGTCGGGTGCCAGCACCAGGAGTGACCCGTCGTTGCGCGACATCACCTCGATGCCGCGGACGGCATCCAGCTCGGGCGCGGACGCGGCGTCGGTCAGCCGGGCCTGGGTGTAGCCGAGCGTCTCGAGCCGGATCGGGGCGCCGAACTCGGTCTCCATCCGGGCCACCGCCACCTCGAACTGCATGGGTCCCACCGCCGCCAGCACCGGCGACTGGTGGCCGCGCAGGTCCGAGCGGAGCACCTGGACCACGCCCTCGCCGTCGAGCTGGTCGATGCCGCGGCGGAACTGCTTGAAGCGGCCACTGTCCTTGGCCGTGGCCACCGCGAAGTGCTCGGGCGCGAACGTCGCGATGGGCGGGAAGCTGACCGGCTCGTCGAGATAGATGGTGTCCCCGATCTTGAGGGACAGTGCGTTGACCAGTCCGATGATGTCGCCGGGATACGCGGTGTCGATGACGGCGCGCTCGCGGCCGAAGATGGCCTGCGCGTACTTCGTGGCGAACGGCCGCCCGGTCTGGGCGTGGGTCGCCACCATCCCGCGCTCGAAGACCCCCGAGCAGACCCGGGCGAAGGCCACCCGGTCGCGGTGCTGGGTGTTCATGCGGCCTGCACCTTGAACACGAACGCACTGAAGGGGGCGGCCACGTCACGGACCTCGGTGGGACGCCCGTCGCCGTCGGGCTCGCCGTAGCCGAAGGCCGCGGCGGGCGGCGCCAGCTCCACCAGGGTGTCCAGGATCATCGCCACCCGAAGTTCGAGATCGCGGAAGCGAACAGGACCGGCGTCGTGAACCCGCTGAGGAAGAGCTCCTGGTCGTGGTCGGCGCCGTCGGCCGAGAGCAGCTCGGACTCCTCGACCGCGGTCGTCCAGTCCATGCCGGCGCGGGCAGCGGCCGCGTCCGGCCCCATCCGCTCCTCGGGTGCGCGGGTGGCCCCGCCAGCGGTGCGGGTGTAGGCGACGTAGTCACCCGTCCGTCGCTCGAGCACGCCGTGGAAGTCACCGGCGATGCCCACGGGCCAGGTGAGCGGCGTGGGCACGAGCTTGATCTCGTTCTGGATCTCCTCCATCAGCGTCAACGCGTCGAGACCGGGCCGGTCCCACTTGTTGATGACCGTGATGACGGGGATGCCGCGTGCCTTGCAGACCCGGAACAGCTTCAGCGTCTGCGGCTCGAGCCCCTTGGCCGCGTCGACGAGCATCACCGCTGCGTCCACGGCCGAGAGCACGCGATAGGTGTCCTCCGAGAAGTCCGAGTGACCGGGGGTGTCGACGAGGTTGACGACGTGGTCGTCGTAGGCGAACTGGAGCGCGGCGGAGGTGATGGAGATCCCTCGCGCCTTCTCCATCTCCATCCAGTCCGACACCGTCGAGCGACGACCGGACTTGCCGTGGATGGCGCCGGCCTCGGTGATCACCCGGGCGTGCAGCGCCAACGCCTCGGTCAGGGTCGACTTTCCGGCGTCGGGGTGGCTGATGACGGCGAAGGTACGACGCCGCGCCGCCTCGCGGGTCACCTCGTCGGTCTGCCTGGCGCGAGCCTGGCCCGAGGCGTCCTTGGTGTCAGTGGGCGTGGGGGTGGGCGTGGAAGTCACAAGGTCCTGCATCGTCGACGGAACGCCCGAGGGGCGACGGGCTTCGCCCAGTCTACGGAAGCCGGGGCAACGCGCTGTCAGGCCCGAAGGACTATCAGTTCACCCGCGGGTGGGCGGAAGCCCGGCGTGAGACACCGATGGAGGCCTCGAACTGATAGTCCTTACGGCGAACCGGCTAGGAGATCCAGCGGATGGCCCGTGCCCGTGCCCCCGGGGCCACCCGGGCGCCGTCGGGGCTCGCGACGAGGCTGCGGCCGTTCTCGGTGTTGATGCGGCCGACGTTCACGAGGCTGAAGTCCCCGTCTGAACCGCGCAGTGCGACGACGAAGTCCACGCGTCGCAGCCGGGTGGCGAAGACGACGGTCTTTCCCGCGGGAACCGTGCGCCGGAAGGTCGGCCTCGACTTCTTCGGGCTGCCCGCGAAGACCGCGAGGTTGCGCGTGTTGGGGTTGGTGAAGGTGACCTTGGCCTTCCTGTGCCCCTTCTTCTTCTGAGCCAGCTGGGCCCGGATGGGCTTGATCCCCTCGACGCTCACGGTGACCGTCGCGGTGCGGTAGAGATCGCCGTCGGTGACGCCGTAGGTGAGCTGCTGGGTGTAGTTCGTGGCACTGGAGCGCGAGAAGTACTCCAGGTCACCGTCGCCGTCGATGCAGGCCTCGCCCTTGGACGGAACCGAGACGCTCACCACGTAGAGCTTGTCTCGTCGGGGTCGGTGTCGTTGGTCAGCACCTTGATCACGGCCGACTGCCCGGCGGCGACCCTGGCGGTGTCATCACGCAGCACGGGAGCGTGGTTGCCCTCGGCCGTGTTCCGAGGAGCCGACATCCCTTCACAGAAGCTGTCGTCGTCAGCGTGGGCGGCGCCGGCGGACCCGAACGCCCCCAGCCCCGCCACGAGCATCACCGCGGTCGCGCTCGCCACCCTCTGCAACGCCAAAGACATGTGTGATCCGTTTCCTCGAGACCGATGGGGCGCCAGTGTGACCCAGTTGTTCCTCCTGCGCGCGCACATTCCCAGAAGCCGTGACTCACGCTCTCCGACGCCGAGGAGCCGAACGCGACTGCGTGCCATGCTGCGACCATGCCGTCATCCCCTGCATCTCCTGACTCGCGGCCGACGCCGGCTCTTCCCGCCACGATGCGCGCAGCCGTCATCACGCGTCACGGTGGGCCGGAGGTCATCGAGGTGCGTAGCCTTCCGGTGCCGCGTCCGGGACCGGACGAGGTTCTGGTGCGCGTCAGTGCCGCGGGGTGCAACAACACCGATCTGTGGACCCGGGAAGGGTCATACGGTTCGGCTGAGGACCCGAACCAGCGAGGCGGGTGGCTCGGGCCCCTGGACTTTCCACGCGTCCAGGGAGGTGACGTCGCCGGCACCGTCGTGGCCCGCGGTGAGGCCGTCCGGGAAGAGATCGTCGGGGCTCGGGTGCTGGTGGACCCGGCCAACTACGGCGATTCGGGAGAGGACGCTCAACCCGTTGACGTGTTGGGCAGCGAGCGCGACGGCGGGTTCGCCGAGTACGTCGTCATACCGGCCGCGCGTGCGCACCGGGTCGACGAGTCGCCCCTGAGCGATGCGGAGCTGGCCGCCCTTCCCATCGCCTACGGCACCGCCCTGGGAATGCTCGAGCGCGGCGCCGTGACCGCCGACCACACGGTGCTGGTCACGGGGGCCTCCGGCAGTGTCGGTCTGGCCGTGGTGCAGCTGGCACATGCCCTTGGCGCACGGGTCGTGGCTGTGTGCAGTGGCGACAAGGGGGCGGCGGTGCGCGACGCCGGGGCCGACGCGATCGTGGACCGTCAGCGTGGGGAGATCGTCGCCGACGCCGGCAGGGCTGCTCCTCAGGGCTACGACGCCGTCATCGACGTGGTCGCGGGCCCCCTGGTGGGTGCGGGCCTGGGTCTGCTGCGCGGGGGCGGGCGTTGGGTCGTGGCCGGCGCCCTCGACGGGTGGGCCGTCGAGCTCGATCTCCGGCGGCTGTACCTGGCGAACCTCGCCCTGGTGGGATCGACGATGCACACCCCGCGCATCTTCGATCAGCTCGTCGACTACGCGCGGCGAGGCGTCGTACGCCCGGTGGTCGCCGCCACGTTCTCGCTCGACGAGCTCCCGGACGCTCAGCGACAGCTGGCACTGCGGCAGCACGTGGGAAAGCTGGTCGTCCTCCCCTGACCGAGCAGAGGTGGGTCGGCGTCGACGAAACGGCGAGCAGCCGCTTCGCGCAGCCGGCTGGGTGAGCGCCTACCCTGCCGGCAGGGCGAACAGGGTGATGGCCGCCATGAGCGCGGCGAGGGCGCCGTACCCGACCTTGCGGCGGACGCCGTGACAGGTGCGAAGCGCTACGACGGCCTGACAGGCGTAGTAGGCGGCGAAGGCGCGAGACGCGATCGCGACAATGGTGTAGGTCGGCACCGTCGCGGCCAGTGCGGCGGCGGCCGCCCCACTGACCAGATAGGCCCCGGCTCCCTGCATCCGAGCGGACAGGCCGCGCAGGTTGCCGTCGGCAGCCGCGGTGTCGGCGACCGCGGCGCTGAACTGGCTCAGCACCGCGGACAGGGCCAGCGGGAGCGCCAGGACCGGGGCTACCCGGTCGGTGATGTCGAGCAGGGTGCGGTCGCCACCCGCAGGGGTTCCGAGACCCATGTTCGGGGTCGCCGCCGCGACGAAGCCGATGTAGATCGAGCCCGCGACCAGCTGCGCGACTCTCGAGGCCCAGATGCGGGTCGGGCCGTCGAAGGCGTCGCCCAGGAAGCGGACAGTCTCGAAGCCCTGCACCGTGATGACGATGCCGCCGAGCACCAGCAAGGTGGTGAACACGCTCTGGCTCGGCACCGGAGGAAGCGAGAGGCCCCGACCGGTCACGACCTCGACCGAGTCGTGCACGACCAGGGCGCCGCCCAGGACGGTGGTCAGGACCAGAACTGCGATCAGGCTGACCATGTCGAGCCGGTCCAGGCCAGCGAAGCCTCGTGCGATCCCGACCGCGACGATGACCAGCACGGCCGTCACCGCGATCATGCGTTCCCCGAGCGGGTGGGACTCCGGGGTGACGTAGCCGATCACGTACTGCGCCATGATGCGCAGGTACAGCGCTACCGAGATCACGTAGGCCACCACGATGACGCCGTCGCTGATCCGGTCCAGTCGCGCCGTGACCGGGTCTAGCTGTCCCCGCCTGGCTCGCGGTTCCACCGTCGCGACGTTGTGCCGGATCGCGCTGCCGACCACCCAGGCCAGCAGGGTCACCCCTACCGCTCCGAGCACCGCCGCTCCGCCGAGCGTCGTCTCGAGCACCGGCACGATGATCAGCAGGCCCGACCCCAGGATGGACGCGAGCGGCGTCACGGTGGCCTGGAGCACGCGACCCCGGGACACCGGGGGTGGCGGTCCGGGCATGCTGCCGATTCGACCACATCTGCGAGGCACCTGGTGCCGGCAGCAGCGCCGGAGTCCAGGGCAGGGTGCCGTCGGCGTCACGAGGACTCCGACTCCGCGACCTAGAAGACCGACCAACCGGTGCGGGTCGTGAACAGGTCGAGGGCGGCCAGACCGGCCGTCGAGTTGCCGGAAGGGTCCAGGGCCGGGCTCCACACGGCGATCGTGCACCTGTCCGGGATCACCGCGAGGATGCCGCCACCGACTCCGCTCTTGCAGGGAACCCCCACCCGGTAGGCGAACTCGCCCGCGGCGTCGTAGGTCCCACAGGTGAGCATCACCGCGTTGATCCTCTTGGTCTGCTGCAGCGAGAGCATCCGGGTGCCGTCCGCGCGTACGCCGTGCCGAGACAGCCAGCCGCTGGCCAGGGCGAGCTCCCGGCAGCTCATCGAGAGGGAGCACTGCCAGAAGTACTGCTCCAGCACCTCCTCGACCGGACACTCGAGGTTGTCGTAGCTGGCCAGCAGGTGGGCCATCGCGGCGATCCGGTGCCCGCTGTCGTGCTCGGACTGCGCGATCAGGGGGTCACCGTCGACCAGCGGGTTGCCGCTCTCCCGGCGGACCAGCTCGCGGATCACGGACCGGGCGTCCCCGGTGGCTCTGTGCAAGCGGTCGGTCACGACGAGGGCGCCGGCGTTGATGAACGGGTTGCGGGGCTTGCCCCACTCCTGGTCGAGCTGGAGCAAGGAGTTGAACGGGTTGCCCGACGGCTCGCGAGAGATGCGCTCCCAGATGCGGTTGTTGTCGTGGGTCATCACCAGCCCGAGGCTGAACACCTTCGAGATGCTCTGGACCGAGAAGCACGTGTCGCTGTCCCCGGTGACATGGACCTCGCCGGTGTTCATCACCACCGCCATCCCGAACTGCTGCGGGTCCACGCAGGCCAGCTCAGGGATGTAGCCGGCGACATCTCCCACACCCACCGACGGCGCGACCTCGGCCCTGATCTCCTCGAGCACGACGTCCAGGTCCATGCCGCAGAGTATGGCGGGGACGGCCAGCAGGGTCGGCACGAGGACGGCAGATCCCCTGACCAGGTGACGAGGGGACCCTGGCCGACGCGTACGGGCCTACACGTTGAAGCGGAACTCCACCACGTCCCCGTCGGCCATGACGTAGTCCTTGCCCTCCATGCGGACCTTGCCGGCTGACTTCGCCGAGGCCATCGAGCCGGCCGCGACGAGGTCGTCGTACGACACGATCTCGGCCTTGATGAAGCCCTTCTGGAAGTCGGTGTGGATCACACCGGCCGCCTCGGGGGCGGTGGCGCCCTTCTTGATGGTCCAGGCGCGCGACTCCTTGGGGCCGGCGGTGAGGTAGGTCTGCAGGCCGAGGGTGTCGAAGCCGACGCGGGCGAGTACGTCGAGCCCGGGCTCCTCGACGCCCATCTCGGCGAGCATCTCGCGGGCCTCGTCGTCGTCCCCGAGCTCGACCAGCTCGGACTCGAACTTCGCGTCCAGGAAGATCGCCTCGGCCGGCGCGATGATGTCGCGCATCCTCTGCTTCAGGTCGTCGTCGCCGAGCTCGTCAGCGTCACAGTTGAAGACGTAGATGTAGGGCTTCGAGGTCAGCAGCGACAGCTCGCGGACGAGATCGCGGTCGATCTTGGTCGAGATGATCGGGGTGCCGGCCTCGAGGTGCTCCTTGGCCTCCTGCGCGGCGGCGAGGTTGGCTGCGACGGCCTTGTTGCCGCGTGCCTCCTTCTCCAGCCGCGGGATCGCACGCTCCACGGTCTGCAGGTCGGCCAGGATCATCTCCGTCTGGATCGTGGAGATGTCCGACTCGGGGTTCACCTCGCCGTCGACGTGGGTGACGTCCTCGTCGCGGAAGACCCGGGTCACCTGGCAGATCGCGGCGGCCTCACGGATGTGGGAGAGGAACTTGTTGCCCAGCCCCTCTCCCTCGGAGGCGCCCTTGACGATGCCGGCGATGTCGACGAACTCGACGGTCGCGGGCAGCAGCTTGGCGGAACCGAAGATGCCCGCGAGGTGGCCGAGGCGTTCGTCCGGGACGGCGACGACTCCCACGTTGGGCTCGATCGTGGCGAAGGGGTAGTTCGCTGCGAGGACGTTGTTCTTGGTCAGGGCGTTGAAGAGGGTCGACTTGCCCGCGTTGGGGAGACCGACGATGCCGATGGTGAGTGCCACGGGCGGGAAGTCTACGGGCGATCGGGACGGCCGGACGAATCGGCGACGGCCCCACGCCACCAGAGGTCGACCACACCGTCGTACTCCGTCGGGCACAGCACCCCACGCCAGCCGCGCACGCTCAGGAGCTGACGGAAACCTGAACGGCCAGGGCCGCCCGCGAGGTCACCCCGAGCTTCGAGAACGCCTTGGACAGGTGCGACTCGGCGGTCTTCTCGCTGAGGGACAACCAGGCCCAGGAGATCGCGAAGCCGCCCTGGCTCGTCCGCCCGATGTTCCCCCTCCTCGCACGACGGGCGTTTCGGAGGTACACCCGTCGGATCCATGGCACGGCGGTCCCGAAGCCGGGAATGTACTGAGCGTTTGTGTCGGGGTGTGGCACGCGCCACAGTGGGTAGTGATCTAGGTAGCATCAGCGACCCCGACGAGGTCGCCGTGACGACTGCGGCCCCTCCCGCACGACACGCCCACCCGCACCGCCACCCCGCCCTGGAGGCGCACGTGACCAACCTGGCCGACAACCTGACCCATACCGCCGCGAAGCACGGGGACCGTCCCGCGATGCGCCTCGACGACACCGTGATCAGCTACGCCGAGCTCCAGGACGGCGCGCGCCGTGTGGCCACGATGTTGAAGGGCAAGGGAGTCGGCCCCGGCGACCGGGTCGGGCTCGTTCTGCCCAACGTGCCGCACTTCCCGGTGCTCTTCTACGGAGCGCTCGCCGTCGGGGCGGTCGTCGTACCGATGAACCCGCTGCTCAAGGGGCGTGAGGTGAAGTACTACCTCGAGGACTCCGGCGCCAAGATCGTCTTCGCGTGGAAGGACATGGCCGAGGAGGCCGGCAAGGGCGCGGACGCGGTCGGCATCGAGTGCGTCAGCGTCGAGCCGGTCGGCTTCCTCGAGCTGCTCGCACAGCACGAGCCGGACGAGGAGGTGGTGGACCGCGCCGACGACGACAACGTGGTGCTGCTCTACACCTCCGGCACCACCGGACAGCCGAAGGGCGCCGAGCTGACCCACCACAACATGATCACCAACGCCGCCACCAGCGCAGAGACGCTGATCGAGATCACCGAGGACGACGTGATCATGGGCTGCTTGCCCCTGTTCCACGTCTTCGGCCTCACCTGCGGCCTCAACGCCGCGGTCCTCAAGGGCGCCTGCCTGACCCTGATCCCCCGCTTCGACGCCGCCAAGGCGCTCGAGGTGATCGGCCGAGACCAGGTCACCGTCTTCGAGGGCGTCCCGACGATGTACGCCGGAATGCTGCACGCCGACGGTGCCGACGACGCCGACATGTCGAGCCTCCGCACCTGCATCTCCGGCGGCTCGGCGATGCCGGTCGAGGTGATGAAGAACTTCGAGAAGGCCTTCGACTGCATCGTGCTCGAGGGCTACGGCCTCTCCGAGACCTCGCCGGTCGCCTCGTTCAACCAGCCCGGGCAGGAGCGCAAGCCAGGCTCGATCGGCACCCCCGTGCGCGGCGTCGAGATGAAGGTCGTCGACGACGAGCGCCAGGACGTCGAGCAGGGCGAGATCGGCGAGATCGCCATCAAGGGCGAGAACATCATGAAGGGCTACTGGGGCCGCGACGAGGACACCGCCGAGGCCATCGAGGACGGCTGGTTCCTCACCGGCGACATGGCCAAGGTGGACGAGGACGGCTACTTCTTCATCGTCGACCGCAAGAAGGACCTGATCATCCGCGGCGGCTACAACGTCTACCCGCGCGAGGTCGAGGAGGC
Source organism: uncultured Actinomycetota bacterium (assembly GCA_963843775.1). GTDB lineage: Bacteria > Actinomycetota > Actinomycetes > Propionibacteriales > Nocardioidaceae > Marmoricola. The sequence continues at coordinate 189,040 of CAWJLT010000007.1, read as the reverse complement.
CCTCTACGAGCACGAGGCGGTCGCCGAGGTCGCCGTCATCGGCATCAAGGACGACAGCCTCGGCGAAGAGGTCGGCGCCGCGGTCGCGCTCAAGGACGGCTTCGACGTCGACGGCGAGGAGCTGCAGGCGTTCGCGAAGGAGCGCCTCGCGGCGTACAAGTACCCCCGCGCCGTGTGGATCGTCACCGAGCTCCCCAAGGGCCCGACCGGCAAGATCCTGCGCCGCGAGGTCCAGGCCCCGGAGGAGACGAGCAAGTGAGCGCCGCCACCAAGGTCGAGGCCGCTGAGAAGCGCATGCACGACGCCGATGCCGACGGGGACGGCAGCGGCTCCGCGGCACCGTTCGACCTGCTGCTCAGCGACGCCGCCCGCAGTCCCCTCAGAAGGTTCATGCCGGGCATGTCCGGGGTCCGGTTCACCACCCACCTCGTGCGCCGTCCCGGTCGCGTCGTACGACGTGGCGCGGGGCTCCTCGGCGAGCTCGCGAAGGTGGGACTCGGTCGTTCCGAGCTCGCGGCCCACGAGAAGGACCGACGCTTCACCGACGAGGGCTGGGTCAAGAATCCGCTGCTCAAGCGGACCCTCCAGGGCTACCTCGCGCTCGGTGCTGCCGCACGCGGCCTGGTGGACGACGCGGGTCTCGACTGGGGCGACGACCAGCGGATGGGCTTCATCGTCGACAACCTCGTCGAGGCCTCGGCCCCCAGCAACAACCCGTTCATCAACCCCAAGGTCCTGAAGCGGGTGATCGACACCGGCGGGGGCAACCTCGTCCAGGGTGGTCGCCGGTTGGTACGTGACTTCGCGACTCCCCCGCGCGTCCCCTCGATGGTCGAGCCGGACGCGTTCGAGGTCGGCGTCGACCTCGCCATCACCCCGGGCGAGGTGGTGCTCCGCACGGACGTCTTCGAGCTGATCCAGTACACCCCGCAGACCCCGAAGGTGCGATCGGTTCCGCTGCTGATCGTGCCGCCCACGATCAACAAGTACTACGTGATCGACCTCGCCGAGCACCGCAGCCTGGTCGAGCACCTGGTCGCCAGCGGTCAGCAGGTCTACTGCATCTCCTGGCGCAACCCCGACGCCCGGCACGCAGACTGGGGCGTGGACACCTACGGCCAGGCGATCATCGAGGCGATGGACGCCTGCCAGAAGATCTCCCGGCAGGACCAGGTCGCCATCTTCGGCATCTGCTCGGGCGGGATGCTCGCCTCGATGGTGCTGGGCCACCTCGCAGCAACCGGGGACCTGGACCGCGTGGCGGCGTTCAGCCTCGCGGTCACCGTGCTGGACCAGCACAAGGCCGGGCTTCCCAGCGCGCTCCTGTCCGAGGAGTCGGCCGCGTCCTCCACGAGAGCGTCGCGGGAGAAGGGCTACCTCGACGGCCGGGTCCTCGCCGAGGTCTTCGCCTGGCTCCGGCCGAATGACCTGATCTGGAACTACTGGGTCAACAACTACCTCCTCGGCTATCCGCCCAAGGCCTTCGACATCCTGTTCTGGAACGCCGACCCGGTCCGGATGTCCGCGGCGATGCACCGCGACTTCATGGAGCTCGCGATCACCAACAGCCTGACCAAGCCCGGCGCCGCCAAGATGCTGGGCTCGGACATCGACCTCGGCCAGGTCGACGTCGACTCCTACATCGTCGCCGGCATCGCCGACCACCTGTGCAAGTGGGAGTCCTGCTACCAGACCACCCAGCTGTTCGGTGGTGACTCCAAGTTCGTGCTGTCCACCAGCGGCCACATCGCCGCGATGGTGAACCCGCCCGGCAACCCGAAGGCGAGCTTCCAGACCGCTGCGCAGAACCCGGCCGACGCCCAGGAGTGGCTGTCCACGGCCAGCAAGGTCAAGGGCAGCTGGTGGGACGACTACGTCGACTGGCTGGCCGAGCGCACCGGCCCGGAGCGCAACAAGCCACGCAAGCTCGGGTCCGCCGCCTACGAGACCATCTGCGATGCTCCGGGGACCTATGTACATGACCGCTGATCCCACGGACCGGGACCGCCGCGCCCGCAACCGCGACCGGGTGCGCAACGTCACCGTTCGGAGCATCTCCGCACGGGTCTCGGTGCGGCCTGCTCGAGGCCGGTTGGTCGACGAACCCCCGCTGCTGCTCTGCAACGGGATCGGCGTCAGCCTGGAGGCCCTGCAGCCGCTGGTCGACGCGCTCGACCCCGACCGGGGCGTGGTGCGGTTCGACGTGCCAGGTGTCGGCGGCAGCGCCCTGCCGCCCTTTCCCTACCCGATCGCGGCGCTGTCGTCGTGGGTGACGGCCCTGATGGCCAAGCTGGGACACCAGCGGTTCGACGTGTTCGGCCTGTCCTGGGGCGGCGGACTCGCTCAGCAGCTCGCGGTGCAGTCCCACCGACGTGTACGCCGCGTCGTCCTCTGTGCCACCGGGACCGGCTGCCTGATGGTTCCCGCGCACCCGCGGGTCCTCGGCAGGATGCTGACGCCGCGGCGCCACCGTGACTCGGGGTACGCCGCCGCGATCGCCCCCGAGATCTACGGCGGAAGCATGCGTTCCGCGCCGAACCTCGGCGCTGACCTGCTGCACGCGGCGACCCGCGCCGGCCCCAAGCGCGGCTACTACTACCAGCTGGGCGCGATGGTGGGCTGGAGCAGCCTGCCGTTCCTGGGTCTGATCCGGCAGCCGACCCTGGTGATGGGCGGCGACGACGACCCGATCATCCCGGTGGCCAACCCGCGGATGCAGGCCAAGCTCATCCCGCACTCCACCTTGCACGTCTACCACGGCGGACACCTGGGGATCCTGACCGAGGCGCACGAGCTGGCCCCCCTGATCGACACGTTCCTCGATGAGAAGAAACCCGCAGGAGACCACCCGTGACTGAGCTCGACGACCTCGGCCTCGAGGACTCCCCCTTCTCCGACTTCCTGGGCTTCGAGCTGTTGCTCGAGGAGCAGGACCGCGAGCTGCTGAGCAGCGTGCGGGCGTTCATGACCCGTGAGGTCGAGCCGGTCATCAACGACTACTGGACGAGGGCGGAGTTCCCCCACGAGCTGCTGCCGGGGATCGCCGCGCTCGGCATCGCCGGCCTCGTCTACGACGGCCCGGGTTGCCCCGACCGCGGTGCCCTCGTGGACGGCATGGTCGCGATGGAGCTGGGTCGGGTCGACCCCTCGATCGCGACGTTCATGGGTGTGCACGGCGGTCTCGCGATGGGTTCGATCAACATCTGCGGCTCCGAGGAGCAGCGTGAGCGGTGGCTCCCGGCGATGGCGCGGATGGAGCTGATCGGCGCCTTCGGCCTGACGGAGCCCGACACCGGGTCGGCCATCTCCGAGGGGCTCGCCACGAGCGCCCGACGTGACGGTGACGAGTGGGTCCTGAACGGCGAGAAGAAGTGGATCGGCAACGCCGCGTTCGCCGACCTCGTCGTCATCTGGGCACGCGACGAGGACGACAAGCAGGTCAAGGGATTCGTCGTCGAGAAGGGCACCGACGGCATGACCTTCGACAAGCAGGAGGACAAGATCGCCCTGCGCGTCGTGCAGAACGCCGAGGTCCACCTGCACGACGTACGCGTCCCCGAGGCCAACCGCCTCCAGAAGGCCGAGAGCTTCCGCTCCACCGCCGACGTGCTGCGCGTGACGCGGATGAGCGTGGCGTGGCAGGCAGCTGGATGTGCACGCGGCGCCTTCGAGCACGCGCTGCGCTACACCAAGGCGCGCGAGCAGTTCGGCCGACCGATCGCGTCCTTCCAGATGGTGCAGGACCTGCTCGTGAAGATGCTCAGCAACGTGACCGCCTCCACCGCGATGAACGCCCGCGCCTCGCAGCTGCAGGACGCCGGGCTCCTCAAGGACGAGCACGCGTCGCTGTGCAAGGCGCACTCGACCGTCCGGATGCGTGAGGCCGTCGGCTGGGCCCGAGAGGTGCTCGGCGGCAACGGCATCCTGCTCGAGCACCACGTCGGCCGGTTCGTCGCCGACGCCGAGGCGATCTACTCCTACGAGGGCACCCGCGAGATCAACACCCTGATCGTCGGTCGCGCGATCACGGGTGAGGCCGCGTTCGTCTGACCCGGGCCCGGGCCGGGCGTGAGGCCCACCCTCCCGAGGCACCCCGAGACGGCGTTCCTAGGTGACGAACTCGAAGAGCGGTGAGCCCGAGGCCACCTTCTCGATGGTCAGGTTGCTGGCGTGCATCCGGTCCATCAGGGCGGGCAGGCCGGCCGCCGAGTCGAGATCGATGCCGATCAGCGCCGGACCGGTCTCGCGGTTGGACTTCTTGACGTACTCGAAGACGACGATGTCCTCCCCGTCGGCCAGGACGTGGTCCAGGAAGCCGCGCAGGGCGCCGGGCTCCTGCGGGAACCCGACCAGGAAGTAGTGGCGGAGGCCCTCGTGCACCAGCGAGCGCTCGATGACGTCGGCATAGCGGCTGACGTCGTTGTTGCCTCCCGAGACCACGCAGCCCACCCGGGAGCCGGGCTCCAGCTCCAGCAGGTCCAGCGCCGCGGAGGCCATCGCTCCCGCGGGCTCGGCGATGATCCCGTCACTCTGGTAGAGCGCGAGCATCTCGGTGCAGATCGCGCCCGGCTCGACGGTCACGACCTCGTCGACCAGGTCGCGGGCCAACGGGAACGTGAGCTGACCGACGGTGCCGACCGAGGCGCCGTCGACGAAGGTGTCGAGGTCGGGCACCGGCACCGGGCGTCCAGCGGCCAGCGCGGCCGTCATGCTCGCGGCACCCGAGGGCTCGACCCCGATGATGCGGATGTCGGGCCAGGTCTCACGTAGCCAGACGGCCATCCCGGCGAGCAGTCCACCGCCGCCCACGGGGATGACGACGACGTCGAGCGGTCGGTCGGCGTCGCGGACCAGGCCGACCGCGACCGTGCCCTGGCCGGCGATGGTGCGCTCGTCGTCGAAGGGATGCACGTAGGTGCTGCCGTGCACCGCCGCGAACCGGTGCGCCGCCGCGGAGGCGTCGTCGTACGTCCTGCCCTGCATGGTCATCTGCACGCGCGACCCACCCAGCTCACGGATGCGGTCGCGTTTCTGCCGGGGCGTGTTGGTCGGCAGGAAGATGTGGCCGTCCGTCTGCAGGCGCGAGCAGCTCAGCGCCAGACCCTGCGCGTGGTTGCCGGCGCTCGCACAGACCACCCCTCGACCGAGCTCGTCGGGAGTCAGCGAGGCCATCAGGTTGAAGGCGCCGCGCACCTTGTAGGAGCGGCCCACCTGCTGGTCCTCGCGCTTGAGCAGCACCTCGACGCCGTGGCGCTGGGAGAGCCTGGCGGAGCGGTTCATCGCGGTCGGGACGGCGATGAGGGGTACGACGGTCGCCGCTCGGGCCACGTCGTCCGGAGTCACGGTCATGCGTCCGACCCTAGGACCCCCGGTCGCTCACAGCTGCACGAACCCCGTGACGTCCAGGACCAGCTCGCCCTCGTCGTCAGAGGCGGCGAGGTCCACGGTCGCGGTGATCCGCCAGTCGTGGTCGCCGGCCGGGTCACCGATGATCTGCTGGACCTCCCAGCTCAGCTCGCCCTTCTCGACCATCAGCATCCTCGGCCCGCGGGCGTCCTGGCCGGTGTCGATGCTGTCGTGCTCGGTGAAGTAGTCCTCGAGCGCATCGCGCCAGTCGTCGGCCGCCATGCTCGAGCCGGCTTCGCTCTCCAGCTCGCCGAGCTGCTCCCAACGGCGGAAGGCCGCGAGCTCGACCCGGCGGAACATCGCGTTGCGCACCAGCACCGTGAAAGCGCGCTCGTTGGCGGTGATCCGCTCGGGCACCGGCGGCAGGATGTCAGGGTCCGTCGGACCGTCCAGACGGTTCGGGTCGCTGAGCCGCTCCCACTCGTCGAGCAGGCTCGAGTCGGTCTGCCGTACGACGGCGCCGAGCCACTCCACGATGTCCTCCAGGTCGTCGGTGCGGACGCTGTCCGGGACGGTCTGGCGCAACGCCCGGTAGGCGTCGCCGAGGTAGCGCAGCACGAGTCCCTCCGAGCGGGTGAGCCCGTAGAACGCGACGTACTCCCCGAAGGTCATCGCGCGCTCGTACATGTCGCGCACCACCGACTTGGGCTGCAGCGCGTCCTCGCCCACCCACGGGTGACGAAGCCGGTAGAGCTCGTAGGTGTGCTCGAGCAGCTCCTGGAGCGGCTTGGGCCAGGTGACCTCGTCGAGCAGCTCCATCCGCTCGTCGTACTCGATCCCGTCGGCCTTCATCTCGCCGATGGCCTCGCCGCGCGCGCGGTGCTCCTGCGCACCCAGCACCGGTCGGGGGTTCTCCAGGGTCGCCTCGACGACCGAGACGACGTCCAGGGCGTACGTCGGTGCCTCAGGGTCCAGGGTGTCGAAGACCGCGAGGGCGTAGGCCGACAGCGGCTGGTTGAGCGCGAAGTTGAGCTGCAGCCCCTCGATGAGCCGGACCCGGCGACCGTCCGGCTCCGGAGGCTTGACGAGCTCGACCACCCCGGCTGCGAGCAGGGCGCGGTGCTGCGCGGCGGCCAGACGCATCAGCCGCAGCTGTGACCGCGGGTCCTCGTGGTTCTCGCGCAACAGGTGCCGCATCGCGGCCGCCGGGTCGCCGGGTCGGGCGATCACGTTGAGCAGCATCGCGTGGCTGACGCGCATCCGGGAGACGAGCGCCTCCGGCTCGGCGGCGACGAGCCGGTCGAAGGTCTCCTCGGTCCAGTTGACCTGTCCCTCGGGCGGCTTCTTCCGCTGCACCCGCTTCAGCTTCTTGGGGTCGTCACCGGCCTTCTTCACCAGCCGGTGGTTCTCCACGACGTGATCGGGTGCCTGGACGACGACGGTGCCGGCGGTGTCGTAGCCGGCTCGTCCCGCTCGCCCGGCGATCTGGTGGAACTCGCGCGCCTTGAGCAGCCGCTGCCGGCGTCCGTCGTACTTCGAGAGGCCGGTGAACACGACCGTGCGGATGGGCACGTTGATCCCGACACCGAGGGTGTCCGTGCCGCAGATGACCTTGAGCAGACCCGCCTGCGCGAGCTGCTCGACGAGCCGTCGGTACTTCGGCAGCAGGCCCGCGTGGTGCACGCCGATGCCGTGCTTCACCAGCCTGGACAAGGTCTTCCCGAAGCCCGGGCTGAACCGGAAGCCGCCGATCAGCTCGGCGATCCGGTCCTTCTCCTCGCGGGTGCAGACGTTGATGCTGGTGAGTGCCTGCGCACGCTCCAGCGCGGCGACCTGCGTGAAGTGCACGACGTAGACCGGCGACTGGTGGGTGGTGAGCAGGTCCTCGAGCGTCTCGTGCAGCGGCGTCACCGCCCACTCGTAGGAGAGCGGCACCGGCCGCGTGGCGCTGGTGACGACCGAGGTCTCACGTCCGGTACGCCGGGTCAGGTCGTCGACGAACGGGGTCACGTCGCCGAGGGTCGCGGACATCAGCAGGAACTGCGCGTGCGGCAGCTCCAGCAGCGGCACCTGCCAGGCCCACCCCCGGTCGGGCTCGGAGTAGAAGTGGAACTCGTCCATCACGACCTGCCCGACGTCGGCGGCTCGCCCCCTCGCGCAGCGCGATGTTGGCCAGCACCTCAGCGGTGCAGCAGACGATCGGCGCCTGCGCGTTCACCGCAGCGTCGCCGGTCAGCATGCCGACGTTGTCCGCGCCGAAGACGTCGATCAGCGCGAAGAACTTCTCCGAGACCAGCGCCTTGATGGGAGCGGTGTAGAAGGTCCGCCTGCCGTCGGCCATGGCCGCGAAGTGGGCGCCGGTGGCGACCAGGCTCTTCCCGGTCCCGGTGGGCGTGGAGAGGATGACGTTGTTGCCGCTGACGATCTCGATCAGCGCCTCCTCCTGCGCCGGGTAGAGCGTCAGGCCCTGCTCGCCGACCCAGGTCTCGAAGAGGTCGAAGAGGGCGTCGGGTTCCGGGGAGCCCGACGCTGCGGGGAGTCGGTCGAGGAGTGGCATGGCTCCGCCATCGTCCCCGACGTGGGTGCGTTCACCCAATCACCGGCGAGACGCGCTGGCCCTCACCGTCGGCGGGAGCGCCCGAAGTCCGCCTTGCGGATGAGGGCGTGGATGCCCGTCGTACGGTCCACCACCTGGGAGCACTGGAAGTCGGAGGCCGCCGAGAGGTAGGCGTAGGCGACCGGCCCGGCCATCCCCACGTCGTCGACCAGGAAGTCGAGGGCGTGTCGCACCGCCGTCTTCATGGCGAGGTCGAGGCTGGTCGCGTTGCCACCGTTCTCGGGCCCGTCCGGGTCACTGAGACCGATCGGGATCCAGAAGTCGGGGTTCTCGGCGAACGGGTAGTCGAAGGCCGACTTCGGTGCACCGCGTTGCCCCTTCTTGACGACGGTGAGCCGGAACGTCGGTCGCAACGACCCTTCCATCGCGGTGAGGGCGACCTCGCCGTCCCCCTGCGCCATGTGCGGGTCGCCGGCGAAGAAGAGCGCCCCGGGCACCTGCACCGGCAGGTAGAGCGTCGATCCCACCGTGAGGTCGTTGATGTCGATGTTGCCGCCGGCGTCGGTGGGCGGCACCGAGTCGACCAGCGCCGAGGTGTCCCGGGCCACGCCCATGAGCCCCATGAAGGGGTGCAGGTCGAAGCCGACCGGCACCTCGCCGGGCAGCCGCCCGCGCCAGCCGCTCCGGCTGCGCTCGACGGAGGTGAAGACGCTGACGTTCCCGCCCTGGTTGAAGTACGGCGAGAACGCCGGCACTCCCTCGAACTGCTCGGGGTACTCCCCCGGCAGCGCCCCCTTGCCGTGCCGGTTGGAGATCACGCCGTAGGGGACGCGCAGTGGGAGGTCGAGCACCTCGATCTTGAGCACGTCGCCCGGTTGCGCGCCGCGTACGGCGATCGGACCGGTGACGACGTGCGGACCGGGCCCGTCGTGGGTCGACCGGGCAGCGACCGCCACCGCGTCGTGCAGGACGTCGCGCTCCTTGACGCCGTAGGACTCGAAGAACGCCCGAGGGTCCTGGCCCTGGTCCTCGAGGACGCCCTCGTGGGAGATCGTGTCCATCGTGACCACCGCCCCCGAGTGCACGACCGCGACGGGCTCGCTGTCGCGGTTGGGCAGCTTGCCCCAGTAGACCTCGTCAGGGAGGGCCCGCACGTAGCGGCCCCGGGTCCGGCCGACGCCGGGCTGCAGGACCCGGACCCGCCCGGAGCGGGGACGGGGAGCGGCCTGGGCCGGGCCGCTGGGGATCAGCGCGGTCGAGCCCAGCGCCCCGGCTGCGGCCGCGCCGAGGAGCGCTCGTCGACCGAGCCGCCCACTCACGTCGTCGGCGGAGTCCTGATGGTCGAGTTCGGGCGACGTCGAGTGCGACAAGGGGGTCTCCTGGGCTCGTGGAGTGTTGATTGCCCACGCAACCACCTCTGTGTTTCAGGCCGGGGAGAGGCGCGTTGCGTCGTTGTTACGGGCGCGGACCACCGCGCCCGTGTCCTCCGGGCCGCTCCTCCTCAGCGGGTCGCTGCATCCTCGACGCAGAACACGGCCCACGGGAGCGCCTCCAGACGGGCCTCCGGGATCGGCTTCCCGCACGCGTCGCACGTCCCGTAGGTCCCCTCGTCGAGCTTCGCGAAGGCCCGGACGACGTCCCCGCGGATGACCTGGAGCTTGTCGTGCACGGCGACCTGGGTGAGCCGGTCGACCGCCATCGACGTACCTTCCCCGATGCGCTTGCCGAAGGAGATCGAGCCCTGGTCGGCCGGCTTCCTCTCCATGGTGGTCATCTGGTCGTCGATCTCGGCCAGCTTCTCGTTGAGGGCGGTACGGGGGTCATCCATCCCCCCAGCATGCCTGCCGGAGGGTCGCGCCCTCAGTCCAACGGGTTCTCGTGCGCCCAGACCGGGGAGTTCTTCGCCGACAGGAGCTCGTGCCGCTCGGCCGGCTCCATCGCCTCGATCTGGGCGGCGAGCGCGAACGGATAGCCCGCGACCTCACCCGCGTCCGGCACTGGTACGACGGAGTGGACGATGCGGTCGTCGTAGAGGTGCATCATCGTGATCGCCTGGTGCCCGTCGACCGCCGACAGCAGCCGGTCGACCGGGGCCGGGTCGGCCATGTAGCAGGTGGCGGAGGCCACGGAGACCGGGACACCGGCGAAGGTGGAGTACGACGAGAAGTGGAAGTGGCCACCGATCACGCCACGGACGTCGGTGCCCGTGATGACCTCGGCCAGCAGGTGCTGGTCGTGCAGCTCGATCAGCTCGGCGGCCCGCGTCATCGGGACCGGGATCGGTGGGTGGTGCAGCGCGATCAGGGTGCCGTGCTCGGCCGGCTCGGCCAGCACGTCGCCGAGCCAGGTGAGCTGGTCGGCCGAGAGCTCGCCGTGGTGGTAGCCGGGCACGCTGGTGTCGAGCGCGACCACCCGGAGGCCGTCGACGAGGTGGACCCGGTCCTGGGTCACCTCCTCGGTGATCTCCTCGCCGAAGAGCTCGCGGGCGTAGTGCTCGCGCTCGTCGTGGTTGCCCATCACCCAGATCACCTCGGCCCCGAGCTCCGCCGCCGCGGGCTCCACGATCTCGCGCAGCCGGGTGTAGGCCTTGGGCTCGGCCCGGTCGGCGAGGTCCCCGGTGAAGACGATCGCGTGGGGCGGCATCTCGAGACGGCCCAGCTTCCCCATGGCTCTTCGGAGGTTCTCGTGGGTGTCGATCGCGTCGTAGAGACGGCGTTCGGCAAGCAGGTGCGGGTCGCTCACATGAGCGACGACATGGCGAGGAAGTGGGTGCTGGCCCAGCGGCATCACACGGAAAAGTGTAGGGGTCGGGAGGGGGTCGTGGTGCACATAGGCTCGCCGGATGCGCATCGCCACCTGGAACGTGAATTCACTCCGCAGCCGCATCGACCGGGTCGAGGCCTTCCTGCAGCGCCACGACGTCGACGTGCTGGCCCTGCAGGAGACCAAGGCGCGCGAGGACCAGCTGCCGCTGATGGGTCTGACGGTCCTCGGCTACGACGTCGCGGCCGTCGGGCACGACCAGTGGAACGGCGTCGCGCTCGTCAGCCGCGTGGGCATCTCCGACGTCGAGGTCGGGTTCCCCGACATGCCGAGCTGGGGTGATCCGGCGGTCGCCGAGGCCCGTGCGATGGGGGCCACCTGCGGCGGTGTGCGGATGTGGTCGCTCTACGTCCCCAACGGCCGCAAGGTCGACGACCCGCACTACGTCTACAAGCTGGAGTGGCTCACCCGGTTGCGGGCCGCGGCCGGATCGATGAGCGGAGACGTCGCCCTGGTCGGCGACTGGAACATCGCCCCGCAGGACGACGACGTCTTCGACATCGCCCAGTTCGCCAGGAGCACCCACGTCACTCCTCCCGAGCGCGCCGCCTTCGAGGGCTTCCTCGCCGACGGGTACGTCGACGTCGTACGCCCCCACACGCCGGGCCCCGACGTCTACACCTACTGGGACTACTACCGCCAGCGCTACGAGCGCAACCGCGGCATGCGGATCGACTTCGTCCTCGGCAACCCGTCCCTGGCGGCCCGCGTCACCGGCGCCTTCATCGACCGGGAGGAGCGCGCCGGCAAGGGCGCCAGCGACCACGCCCCGGTCATCGTCGACCTGGACTGAGCGTCCTGACGGTCTGTGTCGGTGCTCCCTGTCACCCTCGGGGACATGACCTTCGCGCTTCCCCTCCTGACCCTGGTGATCGGTGTGCTGCTGGGCGCGGTCGCCGTGCTGCTGTGGTCCCGTCGCGCCGGTGATCCTGACGTGCTCCGGGCGCTCTCCGCCCGCGGTGACGACCAGGCGGTGCTGCGCGACGGCCTCGACCGGCTGCACGAGCGACTGATGGACGTCGAGCGGCAGCGGGCCTCGTGGCAGGGGCAGCTGCGTCAGCAGGTCGACGACATGCGGCACAGCACCGACCTGCTGCGGCGTGAGACCGGCGCGCTCTCCACGGCGCTGCGCAAGCCCCACGTGCGCGGGCAGTGGGGTGAGCTCCACCTGCGCAAGGCGGTCGAGCTGGCCGGGATGGTCGAGCACTGCGACTTCCAGGAGCAGGTGCACCTCACCCACGAGGACGGTCACCACCGCCCGGACCTCGTGGTCCGGCTGGCCGGGGGCCGGTCCGTGGTCGTCGATGCCAAGGTGCCGCTCGACGCCCACCTCGATGCTCTCTCGGCCGACGACCCCGAGGAGGCGCTCGCCCACCTGCGTCGCCACGTGCGTCAGGTGCGGACCCACGTGGACGCGCTCTCGGGCAAGGCCTACTGGCGCTCGATGCCGGGCGCGCCGGAGTTCGTGGTGATGTTCGTGCCGGCCGAGTCCTTCCTGGCGGCCGCCCTGGAGGCCGACCCCTCCCTGTTGACGTACGCCGCGACCAAGGACGTCGTGATCGCCACGCCGACGACGCTGATCGCGCTGCTGCGCACGATCGCGCACGGCTGGACCACCGAGGCCCTCGCCCAGCGCACGCGCGAGATCCACGAGCTCGGTCGCGAGCTGCACACCCGCATCGGCGTGATGGGCGGTCACCTCGACAAGGTGGGTCGCTCGCTCAAGGGTGCGGTCGAGGCCTTCAACAGCGCGGTCGGGTCGATCGAGAGCCGGGTGCTGGTGACCGCACGCCAGTTCGAGGACATCGGTGTCACCCGTGAGCAGATGCCCCGGGTACACCCCGTCACGCAGGTCCCCCGGCCCCTGACGGCGGCCGAGCTGCTCGACTCGGTGGCCCTCGAGCGCCCCGAGCTGCCCCCGGCGGCACCTCCCGCTACGGACCCGTCCTCCGGCGAGTCGCGCAGGTCGAGCGCCTGACGCGGCCTACGTTGGGCCTGTGAGCGCACCCACCCTGTGGGAAGAGGGCCAGATGGCAGGCAACCGCATCACGCGGTTGGCGGTCCTGGGCGGCCTCGTGGTCCTCGCCCTGGACCTGGCCGTCTTCGGCCGGCTCACCCTCGTCTTCGACATCGGCTTCGTGCTGGTCTGTGTCGGCTCGGCGCTGGCGGTCCACCCCCGCGACTTCTTCCGGGTCGGCGTGCTCCCCCCACTGCTCCTGCTCGGGTTCATCACGCTGGTCGCGCTGGTCCACCGTGAGTGGATCGCGGACGCAGGCGACGGCCTGGTGCAGGCGGTCGTCTCGGGGCTGGCCCACCGGGCGAGCGCCCTGCTGACCGGCTACCTGCTGGCCCTCGCGGTCCTTGCCCTGCGCCAGCGGATGAGCGTGAAGCGCCTTCACTCGAAGCGCGAAGGATCCCCCGCGCCGACCCTGGCCACCACAGGCGGACCATCGGAGGAGAAGTCGACCACGGTGGTGGGCTCCGAGCCGCACTCACCCGAGTCGATCACCGCGTCCAACCACTGATCGAGCTCGTCCTTGATCTGCCAGCCGTCGGTCATCGGCACGTCGTGGTCCGGCATCAGCAGCGTGCTGGACAGCAACGGCTCCCCGAGCTCCTCCAGCAGCGCCTTCACCACCGGGTGGTCGGGGATCCGGACGCCGACGGTCCGCTTCTTGGGGTGCATCAGCCGTTTCGGGACCTCGCTGGTGGCCGGCAGGATGAACGTGTAGGGACCGGGCGTCGCGGCCTTCACCGCGCGGAAGGCCGCGTTGTTCAGGTGCACCAGCTGACCGAGCTGGGCGAAGTCATGGCAGACGAGCGTGAAGTGGTGCTTGTCGTCGAGCTGCCGCAGCTTCTTGATGCGCTCCAGCCCGTCACGGTTGCCGAGCCGGATGCCGAGGGCGTAGCAGGAGTCGGTGGGGTAGGCGACGAGCCCGTCCTCACGCAGGAGCTCCACCACCTGGCTGATGGCACGTGGCTGCGGATCGACCGGGTGCACGTCGTAGTAGCGAGCCACGGCTAGCTGTCCTGGTTCATGGGCTCAGGAGCCGTTGGCCGAGGCTGCCGCCGCCTGGCGCAGGTCGCGACGCAGCTCGGGAGGGAGGGCGAAGATGAGCGACTCCTCGGCGGTGTGCACCGCCTGGGCGTCGGGGAAGCCACGCTCGGTCAGGAACTCGAGCACGCCCGTGACGAGGTCGTCGGGCACCGAGGCTCCTGAGGTCACGCTGACGCTCACGACGCCGTCGAGCCACGCCTCCTCGATCTCGCTGGCGTCGTCGACCCGGTAGGCCGACCTGGCGCCGGCCTCGAGCGCGACCTCGGCCAGCCGGACCGAGTTCGAGGAGTTGGCCGAGCCGACGACGATCACCAGGTCGGCGCCGGGACTGATCTCCTTGACGGCGAGCTGGCGGTTCTGGGTGGCGTAGCAGATGTCGTCGCTCGGCGGGTCCAGCAGCTGCGGGAAGCGGCGGCGGATCGCGTCGACGGTGGCCATCGTCTCGTCGACCGACAGCGTGGTCTGGGAGAGCCAGGCCACCTTCGACGGGTCGCGTACGACGATGCCGTCGACGTCGTCGGGGCTCTGCACGAGCTGGATGTGGTCGGGGGCCTCACCGGCGGTGCCCTCGACCTCCTCGTGGCCCTCGTGCCCGATCAGCAGGATGTCGTAGTCGTCGGAGGCGAAGCGCTTCGCCTCGTGGTGGACCTTGGTGACCAGCGGGCAGGTCGCATCGATCGTCTTCAGCCCACGCTCGGCCGCCTGCTCGTGCACCATCGGGGAGACCCCGTGGGCCGAGAACACGACCGTCTTGCCCTCGGGGACCTCGTCGAGCTCCTCCACGAAGATGGCGCCGCGCGACTCGAGGTTGGCCACCACGTGCTTGTTGTGGACGATCTGCTTGCGCACGTAGACCGGCGAGCCGTAGAGGTCGAGGGCCTTCTCCACGGTGATCACGGCGCGGTCGACGCCCGCGCAGTAGCCGCGCGGCGCGGCCAGGCGCACGGCGCGGTCGGCCTCGTCGGGCGAAAGGACGCTCGGCGTACCCAGGTCAGTCATGCCCCCAATCGTAGGTGCCGGGCCTTAGGGTCACCCAATGGCCTTGGAGACCTCCCCCGAGCATCCGGCTCCCGTGCGCCAGATCAGCCAGGCCATCAGCCAGTGGATCGACCGGCTCGGCCCGATCTGGGTCGAAGGTCAGGTGACCCAGATCTCCCGCCGCGGGGGGATGAACACCGTCTTCCTGACGCTGCGGGACAAGCTCGCGGACATCTCGGTGGCGGTCACCTGCAACCGGGGCGTCATCGACGCGCTGCCCACGCCCCTGGTCGAGGGCGCGCAGATCGTCTGCCACGCCAAACCGTCCTTCTACGCCACGCGCGGCACCCTGTCGCTCAACGTCCGTGAGATCCGGCTGGTCGGCGAGGGCGAGCTGCTGGCCCGGCTCGAGCGGCGCCGCCAGCTGTTGGCCGCCGAGGGCCTCTTCGCCCCGGAGCTCAAGCGCCGGCTGCCCTTCCTGCCGCGCAATGTCGGCCTCGTCACCGGTGAGGGCTCGGCCGCCGAGCGCGACGTGCTGGAGAACGGTCGACGACGCTGGCCCGGTGTCCGCTTCACCGTGAAGTACGCCGCCATGCAGGGCGTGCACTCCGCGCGCGAGGTGATCGAGGCGCTGCAGCTGCTCGACCGCGACCCGGGGGTCGACGTGATCGTCATCGCCCGTGGGGGCGGGTCGGTCGAGGACCTGCTGCCGTTCTCCGACGAGGCCCTGATCCGGGCGGTCTTCCTGGCCACCACCCCGGTCGTCTCGGCGATCGGGCACGAGCCCGACTCCCCGATCCTCGACCTGGTCAGTGACCTCCGGGCCTCGACACCCACCGACGCCGCGAAGCGCGTGGTCCCCGACGTGGCCGAGGAGGCGCAGCGGGTGCTGGTGATGCGCGAGCGGGGACGCCGGAGCATCCGCAGCCTGGTCGACCGCGAGCTGCACCAGCTGGCGGCGCTCCGCTCCCGACCGGCACTGGCCGACCCCCGCAGCGGTTTGGTCGAGCGTCTGCTGGAGGTGGAGGGCTACCGCGAGCGCGCACGGCGCACGTTCCGGCACCGGATCGACCGCGGCGAGGACGACCTCGTGCACCAGATCGCGCGCATCCGGGCGCTCTCCCCGCTGGCGACCCTGCGGCGTGGCTATGCGGTCCTCTCCGACGCGGACGGCCATGCTCTCTCCAGCGTGGCCACCCTCGAACCGGGACATGACCTCCACATCCGGGTGGCCGACGGCCGCATCGGAGCCACCACCACGTCGGTCGACCGGATCGACCTGATGTCCGACGCCAGCGACGAAGAGGACGACCGTGACTGAGCAGCAGACCGACACCTCCGAGCTCTCCTACGAGGAGGCTCGCGACCAGCTCATCGAGGTGGTGCGCACCCTCGAGCAGGGTGGCACCAGCCTGGCCGAGTCACTGGGGCTGTGGGAGCAGGGCGAGGAGCTGGCGAAGGTGTGTCAGCGTGCCCTCGAGGGGGCGCGCGCCCGCCTCGACGACGCACTGGGTGCCGACGAGGGCTGACCTCCGGGTCGGGCGGGAGTCACCCTGCAGGAGGCGGGGGTCCGCTCTCGAGGGTGGCGGCGAAGTCGCGGATCTCCTTCTCGGGCGCCGTCCCGACCACCAGCCAGGACTCCGTCGCGGCGGCGCCGGACCCGAGGGAACGAGCCACGGCGTAGTCGCCGCCGGCATCGGTCCAGGTCTGCCAGGTCTCACCGTCGATGGTGACGTCCTTGCCGCGCTCGGCGTTCGCGTCGACGTGCTCCTGGGCGAGGTCCTCGATGCTCGAGCGCGCCTCCTCGATCCCGACGTAGTTGTCCTCGCCGGTGAGGAAACCCAGGTGCCAGGTCGGCGAGGCGCCGTTCGTGTACCCCACGCTGGTCGCCTTCCAGCCGGCCGGCAGGGCGCCGGGAGCCACGATCGAGAGCCGCTTGTCGGCCCGCGCCAGCTCCACCGACTTGGCGTAGTCCACGGTGCGGACCGGCGTCGGCTGGTTGTCGGTGGTCACCGCGCGGAAGGCCACGAAGGCCAGGACGGCGAGCACCGTGACGATCATGGCGCCCACGAGGCCACCGGACGAGCGCGAGTAGCGCCCCGGCGTACCGCCACTGGGTGCAGGCTGCTCCGACTCGCTCATGAGCCCATCCTGCCAACCTCGGGGAAGGCTACGATCACTGCCATGTCTGAGAGCCACATCCCCGACTCCCTCACCGTCGACCCCACCTACCCCGACCGCAACCTGGCTCTCGAGCTGGTGCGTGTCACCGAGGCCGCCGCCATGGCCGCGGGCCGGTGGGTCGGCAAGGGCGACAAGAACGGCGCCGACGGGGTCGCCGTGAACGCCATGCGCACGCTGATCTCGACCGTCGGCATGCGCGGCACGGTCGTGATCGGCGAGGGCGAGAAGGACAACGCCCCGATGCTGTTCAACGGCGAGGAGGTCGGTGACGGCGAGGGGCCCGAGTGTGACGTGGCCGTGGACCCGATCGACGGCACGACCCTGGCCGCCAAGGGGATGGCCAATGCCATCGCGGTGCTCGCGGTCTCCCCGCGGGGCTCGATGTACGACCCCTCGGCCGTGTTCTACATGGAGAAGCTGGTGACCGGCCCCGAGGCCGCCGACGTGGTCGACATCCGCTACCCGGTCGCGGAGAACATCCACCAGGTCGCCAAGGCCAAGGGCAGCAAGCCCGAGGACGTGACGGTGGTCCTGCTCGACCGCCCGCGCCACGACTCCCTGGCCGAGGAGATCCGGGCGGCGGGAGCGCGCATCAAGTTCATCACCGACGGAGACGTCGCCGGCGCGATCATGGCCGCCAGGGAGGGCACCGGCATCGACCTTCTGCTGGGTATCGGCGGCACCCCGGAGGGGATCATCTCCGCCTGTGCGATGAAGTGCCTCGACGGCGTGATCCAGGGCCGGCTCTGGCCGGTCGACGACGCGGAGAAGCAGCGCGCGATCGACGCGGGCCACGACCTCGACCGCGTCCTCTACACCGAGGACCTGGTCTCCGGGGACGACTGCTTCTTCGTGGCCACCGGCATCACCGACGGCGAGCTGATGCAGGGGGTCCGCTACAAGGCGGGCGGCGCCTCCACCCACTCGCTGGTGATGCGCTCGCGCAGCGGCACCATCCGGTCGATCCACTCCGAGCACAAGCTGAGCAAGCTCAAGGCGTACGCCGACGTCGACTACGAGCACTGAGGAGCAGCCGTGATCATCGTCGCCGGCGAGGCACTCATCGACGTCGTGGTGGACCATGACGGGGACTCGAGCGAGACCCCTGGGGGCTCGCCGCTGAACGTGGCCGTGGGCCTGGCCCGGCTCGACGTGCCCACCACCCTGGTCAGCCAGGTCGGCCACGACGAGCGCGGGGGACTGGTCGTCCAGCACGTCACCGGCAGCGGGTCGGAGATCGTGGCCCTGCCGACCACCAGCGGCCGCACGTCGGTGGCCACCGCCCACCTCGACGCGAGCGGCGCCGCGCGCTACGACTTCGACCTGGAGTGGAGCCTGCCGCGCCAGGAGCTGCCCCCCTGCCTTGCGCTGCACGTCGGTTCGCTCGGCACGTTGCTCGAACCGGGCCGCGAGAGCGTGCTCGACCTGGTCGAGCAGGCCTGCGCGCGGGACACCTTCGTGAGCTACGACGCCAACCTGCGCGAGTCCTTCGTCGACGACCGGGACCGGGTGCGCGCTCAGGTGGTCGAGCTCGGTGCGAGGTGCTCACTGGTCAAGCTGAGTGACGAGGATGCCGAGCTGCTCGCGCCCGACTCCGACCCCGAGGACGTCGCGCGCACCCTGCTGCAGGGTGAGCGGACCAGCATCGTGATCCTCACGCAGGGGCCTGACGGCGCGACGGCCTTCACCGCGACTGGTGAGATCCACGCCAGTACGCGTCAGATCGAGGTCGTGGACACGGTCGGCGCCGGTGACGCCTTCATGGCCGCGACCCTGGCCCAGCTCTGGGACCTCGATGCCCTCAGCCGGTCGGGCCCAGGCCTCCCGCTGGCCGAGGCCGACGTCGCACGCCTCGTGCGAGGCGCCATGGAGGTGGCCGCGATCACGTGTGAGCGGCGTGGAGCGAACCCACCTCGCCGGCGGGACCTTCCTCCTGGGTGGCCCGCCTGAGCTGCTGCGCCCGCAGGGCGACCAGCACGTGGTCCATCACGATCGGGTCCACGGCCATGCCGCAGTGGCTGGTCCGCACCTCGACCTGGTCGGCAGAGGGGTCCAGGCACGCACGCCAGTCGACGATGCCGTCGCGCTTGCTGTAGATCGCGGTGAAGGCGAGACCGGCGTCGATCGGCGCGTGGCTCTCCTCGAAGGACAGGCGCGCACACTCGCCGCCGAAACAGTCCTCGCTCATCATCCCGCGGAAGCCGGCCCGGGTGAGCTTGGAGAGCATCTGGGCGTCCCAGGCGAGCACCCGGTGGACGGCGCCCGGGGCGAGCACCGGGCTGCCCAGGCTGACGATCCCCTCGATGAGGTCGGGCCGTCGGGCGGCCAGGCCGCGGGCGAGCATGCCGCCGAGGCTGTGCCCCACGATCGTGACCTTGCGGTTGCGCCTGATCGCGATGGACTCCGCCCGACGCTCGAGCCTGTCGGCCGCCTGCCGGGTGCAGCCGACGTTCACGTGGATCTGGGCGCGGTAGGTGCGGAAGCCCTGGTGACGCAGGAAGACCGACATCGCCTTGAGCGTCGTGTCGCCGGCCATGAAGCCGGGCACGAGCAGCACCGGGTCGTGCGCGGGGACACGGTGGCTGCCGGCGTACGGCAGCAGGGCGCGGGCGCGACGGTCCGCCCTGGACCGCTGGAACAGCCGCGCTCCCTCGACCAGGCTGCTGGCCTCGCGCGACAGCGCCCGGACCCCGGTGGGGCCGTCGAATCCTGCGGGCAGCAGGAAGGAACCGAGCGGTGAGTTCACCTGTTGACGGTAGCGTTATGACACCGCCCTGAGCCGGATTTCCCCATTGTTCTCGTCTTTGGTCATTTAAGGATCATCAATGTCTGTTCCCGTCTCGCAAGAGCTGTTCGCGCCCGTCTCGCCGGGCGTCGAGCTGTGCTACCAGACCTTCGGCGACCCGGAGGCGGACCCGCTCCTGCTGGTGATGGGCCTCGGTGGCCCGATGACCTGGTGGGATCCCGAGCTGTGCACGATGCTCGCCGAGGCCGGCTTCTACGTGGTCCGCTTCGACAACCGCGACACCGGCCGCTCCAGCCGGGTCGAGGGTCGCGTCACCCGCCGCCAGCTGGTGCGGGCCTTCCTCGGGCGGGGTGGCCGCGCCCCGTACACCCTCAGCGACATGGCGCAGGACGCGTTCGGCCTGATGGATCACCTCGGCTGGGACAGCGCCCACATCGCCGGGGTGTCGATGGGCGGGATGATCGTGCAGACCATGGCGATCGACCGGCCGTCCCGGGTGCGGTCGCTGACCTCGATCATGTCCACGCTGGGCAAGAAGACCGTGGGCTGGCAGCACCCCTCGTTGCTGCCGATGCTGCTCGCCAACCGCGGCGCCGGCCGGGAGGCCTACGTCGCCAGCTCGGCGAAGATGTGGCAGGTGATCGGCTCCCCGGGTTTCCCGCTCGACGAGGTGAAGGGCCGCGCCCGCGCGGAGGAGACCTTCGACCGTGGGGTCTCCGCCAACGGCGTGCTGCGCCAGATGGTCGCGATCCTCAACCAGCCCAACCGATCGCGTGCGCTGGCGGCGCTCCGCGTCCCGGCGGCCGTGGTGCACGGCTCCTCGGACAAGATGGTGCACGTCTCCGGCGGCCTGGCCACGGCCCGTGCCATCCCCGGCGCGGAGCTCCTCGTCATCGACGGGATGGGCCACGACATGCCGGGCGAGCTGTTCGAGACCCTCACCGGCGTCATCCGGCGTACGGCGGACCGGGCCGGTTTCGCCACCCGGAGCGACCGCACCGCCTGACCCCCGTCGACGTCAGGTCTGGATAGTCCGAGACGCAACCGTCGTCAATTCGCGCTGCGGACAACGGAATCGTCTCGGACTATCCATCCCGAGGGGAGGTCAGCGCGACGCCGCCCGGCAGCGGGCCGGGGCACAGTGGTCCCACGTCCTCAGGTGCTTCATGAGCGTGCGGGCCCACGGCTCGGCGTGGTCCCGGGCGAAGACGTTGCGCGCTTCCCACGGAAGGTCGTAGCGGTACAGCTCCCAGGCGTAGCGGTGCCTGGTCCACGAGTCGTCGAGGTCGAGTCGGACCAGCAGACCCTGACGACCACGCACCCCGATGTAGGACGGGATCTGGGCCAGGTCACCCCCGGTAGCGGTGTCGTTGTCGACCTCGCCCGGACGAGACAGGTCATAGGTGTGGTCGTAGAAGACGTAGCGCGCGCCACGGACGCGGGGCCGGTGCAGGCTCGTGGCGAAGGACCGCCCCGAGACCGAACCGGGCGGAGTCATCCCCGCCAGCGTCTCGAACGTCGGCGCGAGGTCGATGTTGCTCACGAACTGACGCCGCGGCCCGGGCACGACACCGGGGCCGTCGACGACCAGCGGCACGTGCGTGTCGAAGTCGTACGGCGTGCCCTTGCCCCCGTTGAGCCGCAGCTGGCCGAGGTGGTAGCCGTTGTCGCTGGTCAGCATCACGTAGGTGTCCGGCCCGACCGCGGCCCGGATCCGGCCGACCATCCGGTCGACCGACTGCACCATCCGCGCCCGGTCGCGGTAGAGGTCCAGCGCGTGGCGGGCGGTCAGGGTCACGGGGTTGGTGTTCCAGGCGGGAGCAGGCGAGGTCGTGCCGTCGCCGTGCAGGTAGGTCGGCCGGTTGTCGCGGCGTGGGTCGCCGTACCCCGGCAGGTCGCGCAGCGAGAGGCGGGAGCAGGCCTTGAGACCGCAGTTGCCCCCGGTCGGGTCCCCCGGCGGCGGCCGGTCGGCGAAGGCCGACGGGAAGGGCGGGTCGTCGCGGTAGGCCTTCTCCAGCTGGGCGTGCGGGGCGTAGGTCGCGACCTCGAGGAAGTAGGGCCGGGTGTCGTCACGGTGGTCGCGCACGAACGCCACGGCGTCACGGGAGGCGGCGTTGGTGGCGTAGTGCTGGTCGAGCACCGGGACCGGGGCGCTGCGCGGCGGCTTGGGGTCGTGGACCAGGCGCAGGGAGCCGTCGGGACGGGACCTGGTGCTCCAGAAGCCCCACTCCGGGTAGCCGCCGGCCAGGATCGCATCGAAGTGGTCCCAGCCCGGCACCACCGGTGGCGGGTGGTTGGTGCCGTGGACCGTCCCGAGCTCGTAGCCGTTGAGGTACTTGCCCACGAACCCCGTCGTGTAGCCGCCGGCGTGCAGCGCCACGTTGAACGCCCGGGGCGAGTCGTCGTGGGCGACGTACGCCGCGTAGCCACCGGTCGGGTGCCGGGGGTCGTTCGCGGTGTTGGTCAGGACGCCGGTCTGGTGGGGTGGGCGGCCGGTGAAGATCGCGGCACGTGAGGGACAGCAGAGCGAGTCGACCACGTGCGCGTTGAGGTACGTCGCCCCCTGTGCCCGCATCCTCTGGGCCTGCGGCATCGTCGCGAGGAGCTCGTAGGACGCGTCGTCCATCAGCACCATGACGATGCTCGGCCTCGGATCGACCCGGGGAGCGACGGTGCTGAGCCGTCCCGGCGGTCCGTCCAGCAGGTGCACGCCCCAGATCCCCAGTGGCAGGGCCACCACGAGGGCGAGAACGCCGATCAGCCACGCTCTGGAGGGGTTCAGCCCATGACGTAGGTCAGCCACCGGCCCAGCATGGACCGTGCACCTGATGGTTGCCTGAGGGTGTCAGCCCCGGGCGCACGACGTCCGCCGGCCCTGGTGGGTCGGCGGACGTCGTGGTGCCCGGACCAGGTCCGGATCAGGTCGGCATCAGGCGCTGAGGCGGTCACCCGAGTCGGCGTCGAAGACGTGCACGCTGGCGGGGTCCGTGGTCACGTGGATCACGTCTCCCCGGCGCACGGTGTCGCGGCCGTTCACCCGCACGATCACGTTGTTGGGCGTGCCCTCGATGCCGGTGGTGCCGTAGACGAAGGCATCGGAGCCGAGCTCCTCCACGACCGTGATGGTGACCGGGAGACCTTCCTGCTCGGAGACCAGCCGCCAGGACTCGGGGCGTACGCCGACGACGATGTCGCCCTTCATCTTCTTCGACGCCGCCTCGTCGACGGGCACGTGGTACTGGCCGATCTTGGCCACGCCGTTCTCCGCGACCGCCGGGATCAGGTTCATCTGCGGGGAGCCGATGAAGCCGGCCACGAACAGGTTCACCGGGCGGTCGTAGAGGTTCAGCGGGGTGTCGACCTGCTGGAGGTAGCCGTCCTTCATCACCGCGACCCGGTCACCGAGCGTCATGGCCTCGACCTGGTCGTGGGTGACGTAGACCGTGGTGACGCCGAGGTCGGCCTGGAGCTTGGCGATGTCGGTGCGGGTCTGCACGCGCATCTTGGCGTCGAGGTTCGACAGCGGCTCGTCCATGCAGAAGACCTGGGGCTTGCGGACGATCGCGCGGCCCATGGCGACACGCTGCCGCTGACCACCGGAGAGTGCCTTCGGCTTGCGGTCGAGGTACTCGGTGAGGTTCAGGATCCGCGCGGCCTCGTCGACCGCCTTCTTGCGCTCGTCGGCCGGCATCTTCGCCATCTTCAGCGAGAACGCCATGTTCTCCGCCACGGTCATGTGCGGGTAGAGCGCGTAGTTCTGGAACACCATCGCGATGTCCCGGTCCTTCGGCGGCAGCTTGGTGATGTCCTTGTCGCCGATGAAGATCTGCCCGTCGTTGACCTCCTCGAGGCCGGCGAGCATGCGCAGGGTGGTCGACTTGCCGCACCCCGAGGGGCCGACCAGGACCATGAACTCGCCGTCCTTGATCTCCAGGTCGATGCCCGGCACAGCGGGCTTGTCCATTCCGGGATACCAGCGCTGGGCCTTCTTGAACGTGACGGTTGCCATGATTCTCTCCTCACCGGCGGTACGTGCCGGACGATCCGTTGTAAGGGTGTGTGGTGCGTGACCCAGGTCACACTACGGTCTGAGGCCGCCCGCGACCAGAGCCAGACCCCGTCCGTCTGCGCGCCAGGTCACTGGCACGGGGTCGATGAGGCCGCCGACGAAGGCACCGTCGGGTCCCTGGTTGCGGAAGGCCATGAGGTACGCCGCCCCGCGGTCGTGGACCACTTTGCCGACGTAGAGCGACTCATCGGTGAGGCGGACCGCGCTCGCCACGTCGACCGGCGAACCGGGCCCCTCGACGGCCACCGACCAGACCCCACCCCCACCAGCAGGAGTGTCGGGCATCTGGTCGGACAGGCAGGAGAACACCAGCACCCATCGACCCTCGACCCGCTCGAGCTGGATCACCTCGAGCCACTCGTAGATGCCGGTGGGCGCGCTCAGCGGCTCCAGGACCTGCCAGCTGACGAGATCCTCGGAGACGGCATGGCCGACGACACCGCACCCCGGCGTGCCGATCGCCGCCCGGGCGGTGACGTACATGTGCCACCGGCCGTCGTGGCCGCGCACCACCCAGGGGTCCCGCCAGGCCTCCTCGGGCCACTCGTCGCTGGTCACCTGGTAGTGCTCGTGGTCGGCCGTGACCAGCAGGTCCGTGCGCTGCCAGCTCGACAGGTCGCCGGAGACCGCCGAGCCGATCCGCTGGACCCGGCCGTCGTCGACACCGGAGAGACCGGTGGTGAACATCCACCAGCCGTCCTCCCCGCGCACGGTGCAGCCGGTCCACGAGGCGAGGTCGTCGAAGGACGGCGTGACCGGTTCGGGCAGGGGGTCGGGGCAACCGGTCCAGTGGGCCAGGTCGGCGGAGACCGCGTGCCCGACCCGTGCGTTGCGGTGCCGCAGCTCCGGGTCGCCCAAGGACGCGGGGGCGTGCAGGTAGAACAGGTGATGGCGCCGGCGTGCCTCGTCGTAGGCAGTCCAGAAGTCCCAGACGAACTCCCCCTCGACCGTGAACGTCATGCGCCGCGGGGTCCGGCACTCGACGAGACGGTGGACCGCACCGACGACCCGTGCTCCACCACGAGGGGCAGCAGCGAGATCCGCTCGGGGTGCCGGGCGGGCTCCATCAGGATCTGCACGGCCCTGGTCCCCATCTCGGTGAAGGGCAGCGCCAGGGTGGTCAGGCGGGGCCGCAGCCAGCCCGCCAGGTCCGAGCCGTCGAACGAGATCACCGAGACGTCCTCGGCCACCCGGAGGTCGTGCTCGGACAGTGCCTGGTAGACGCCCATGGCGATGCGGTCGTTGAGGCAGATGAGCGCGTCTGGCCGGGCGCCGGCGCTCAGCCAGGACGCCACCGCGTCATGGGCCGGAGCGACGTCCCACGGACACCGGACGACCCCTGCGAGCGGCCGACCCGCCTCCCTGAGGGCCGCCTGGATGCCGCTCAGGCGGTCACGGCCGGCGGTCGCCTCGGGCGTCGGGTCCTCCCCGACGACGTAGACCTCACTGGTGAGACCGGCCGAGACCAGCTGCCCGACCGCCATCCGGCCGCCGGCGACGTCGTCGGGCAGGACGGCGGGCAGGTCCGCGTCCGGGTCGAGGCAGTTCAGCAGGACCACGTCGACCCCGCTCATCCCGGCCGGTAGCCGCACCCGCGAGGCTGAGCGGGTGGCGTAGATGAGCCCGTCCACCTGACGGTCGATCATGTCCTCCAGCAGCAGCCGCTCCGCGTCCGGGTCACCCAGGGACTCGCCGATCACGAGCAGGTGGTCGCACGCGCGGGCCGCTGCGCTCGCCCCGGTCAGCAGCTGGCTGGAGAAGGAGCCGCTGGCGACGAAGTCCGAGAGCACACCGATCGTGCGGGTGCGGGAGCTGCGCAGGCTCCGGGCGTTGAGGTTCGGGCGGTACTCGAGGTCCCGCATGGCGGCCTGCACCTTGCGCTCGGTCTCCCCGGAGATGCGCATCTGGGACGAGCGTCCGTTGAGGATGTAGGACGCGGTGGTCACCGAGACCCCTGCACGTCGGGCGACGTCGGTCAGTGTGGGCTTCTTCAACCTCACCATCTCGGGCACCCCTCCAGGTTCCGCTGGTCCGTGACCAGATCGTTGCTTGACAACCCTCAGCCTCGATCCCCTAGGCTGCTGATTCGATTCAGCATGTGGTGCGCGTCACATTACGGCCCGAATCGCTCAGATGTCCAAGTTCCGATCTCCGAGGAGAACATGATGCGAATCCCCAGGCCACGCAAGGCCTCGATCGCCGCGATCACCGCACTCGCGGCCGCGGCCGCGGTCACCGGTTGTGGCAGCGGCGGCGGCAGCAGCGCCGACTCCAAGACCGTGACGGTGTGGAGCAGCCTCGACAAGCCGGTCAAGGAGGGCCTGGAGAAGGTGCTCGTCGAGAAGGCGAAGGCGAAGGGCTACACGGTCAAGTGGCAGACCGTCACCAACATCAACCAGCTCATCATGCAGAAGATCCAGGCCAACGACACGCCTGACATCGCGCTGATCCCGCAGCCCGGCGTGGTGGGCGACATCGTCAAGCGCGGCAAGCCCGTCGCCCTCGACGACGTCGTGGACATGACGGCCCTGAAGGGCAACATGATCCCCGGCACCCTCGACTCGGGCACCGTGGACGGCAAGCTCTACGGCCTGCTCGTCAGCGCCAACGTGAAGAGCCTGGTGTTCTACCCCAAGAAGGCCTGGGACAAGGCCGGCTACCAGGCACCGACGTCCATCGACGAGCTGAACACGCTCACCGACAAGATCAAGTCCGACGGCGTCACCCCGTGGTGCATGGGCATCGAGTCCGACACCGCGACCGGCTGGCCCGCCACCGACTGGATGGAAGACCTCGTGATGAGGTACGGCGGTCCGGACGAGTACAACAAGTGGGTCAAGAACGAGGTCAAGTTCGACTCCCCGCTGGTCAAGGAGGCCGCCGGTGA
Source organism: uncultured Actinomycetota bacterium (assembly GCA_963843775.1). Classification (GTDB taxonomy): domain Bacteria; phylum Actinomycetota; class Actinomycetes; order Propionibacteriales; family Nocardioidaceae; genus Marmoricola. Next base: position 162,392 of record CAWJLT010000007.1, on the reverse strand, counting down.
GTTCGAGAAGCTGATGTTCACCGACGGCAACGTGCTCGGTGGCCGCAAGGCGATCGCCAGCACCAACTTCGGCACCGCCGGCAACCCGATGTTCGACGCCAAGCCCGGCTGCATGATGTACAAGCAGGGCAGCTTCATCACCGGCTTCTTCCCGGACGCCATCAAGGCCGACCTCGACGCCAACGTGGGTGTCTTCGGCTTCCCGCCCAAGGACGCCGGTGGCGAGAACCCTGTCCTCGGCGGCGGTGACATGGCCATGCTGCTCACCGACAACCAGGCCAGCAAGGACGTCATCAAGATGATGGCGGAGACCGACCTGGGCAACGAAGCGGCCAAGAACAGCTCCTTCCTCTCGCCGCACACGGACTTCGACGGCGCGAACTACGCCAACGACGTGACCCGTCAGGTCGCCAAGGTCGGTACCGACGCGTCGGTGCTGCTCTTCGACGGTTCCGACCAGATGCCCGGCGAGGTCGGCTCCGGAGCGTTCTGGAAGGACATGACCGCCTGGATCAGCGGCCAGGAGGACCTCAGCACCGCGCTGAAGAACATCGACTCGGCCTGGCCGGCGAGCTAGGTCCGGCCCTGATGGCAACCGCCGGGGGTGCGAGGCCCAGCGCCCCGCACTCCCGGCACCCTCTCCGCTCCACAGCCCGCCCGGTGACCGGGCCAGGAAGGTGTGATCTGGCATGAAGGTGCTCACAGCCCTGTTGACCGTCCTCGCGGGCGTCAGCGCGGCCCTCGCGTTGTTCTGGCTGCTCAACAAGGCGGCCGAGCTCCTACCGCCTACGTGGGAGGCCCGACTCAAGCCGTTCTTCTACATCCTGCCCGCGTACCTCGCCGTCGCGGTCTATCTGATCTACCCCGCGATCCAGTCCACGATCGCGAGCTTCCAGGACGCCTCCTCGTCCACGTTCGTGGGCCTGGACAACTACACCAACCTGCTCTCCAACAGCGGGTTCCGGCAGACCCTGTTCAACACGTTGCTGTGGATCATCATCGTGCCCGCCGTCACGGTGGTCCTCGGGCTGGCCGTCGCGGTGCTCTCGGACCGGCTCAAGCCCGCGGGCGAGAAGCTGACCAAGACGATCATCTTCATGCCGATGGCGATCAGCGCCGTCGGCGCGGCCACCGTGTGGCGGTTCATGTACTCCGCCGAGCCCAAGGGCCGCACCCAGATCGGGGTCCTGAACGCCGTCTGGACCAAGCTCGGGTTCGACCCGGTGGCGTGGCTGCAGACCAGCACCCTGCACTTCAACAGCATCCTGCTGATGGTGGTGCTGCTCTGGGCCCAGGTCGGGTTCGCGATGGTGCTGCTCTCCGCGGCCGTCAAGGGCGTGCCGGGCGACACCCTGGAGGCCGCCCGCATCGACGGCGCCAACGAGCGCCAGACCTTCTTCAAGGTGGTGGTCCCGCAGATCAAGGGCACCTTGATCACCGTGTTCATCACGGTGACCATCGCAGTGATGAAGATCTTCGACATCGTCTACGTGCTGACCAACGGTGGTTTCAACACCAACGTGCTCGGCAACGAGTTCTTCAACCAGCTCAACACCAACTTCAACAACGGTGCGGCCGCGGCGATCGTGGTCCTGCTGATGATCGCCGTCGTCCCGGTGATGATCTACCAAGTACGTCACTTCAAGCGTGAGGAGGCGGCAGCATGAGCCAGGCAGTCACCCCGATGGCGGCAGCTACACCCACAGCCGCGAAGCGGAAGAAGGCATCGAGCTTCGACCCGAACCCGGCGAAGGCCGGTTGGCTGGTGAAGGCGGTCCTCGCCTTCATCTGCCTGATCTGGATGGTCCCGCTCATCGGCACGTTGATCACCTCGTTCCGTCCCGTCACGGACGCGCAGTCGACGGGCTGGTGGACCGTCCTCGGCGGTCTGGGCAACCTCACGACCAAGAACTACAACGAGGCGATCGACCAGGCCAACATGGGCACGGCGTTCCTGAACAGCCTCTCGATCGCCCTGCCGGCCACGTTCATCCCGGTGCTGGTGGCGGCCTTCGCGGCGTACGCCTTCACCTTCATGGAGTTCTGGGGCCGCGACGTGCTGTTCCTGAGCATCGTGGCCATGCTGGTCGTGCCGAACTACGTCGCCCTGGTCCCGATGCTGAAGATCTACGGCGCCCTCGGGATGAACGGAACCTTCCCGGCCGTGTGGCTCGCCCACATCGGCTTCGGGATGTCGCTGGCGATCTACATCCTGCGCAACTACATGGCGACGCTGCCCAAGACGATCATCGAGTCGGCCAAGATCGATGGTGCCAGCCACTTCCAGACCTTCTACCGGCTGGTGCTGCCCATGTCGGTCCCGGCCCTGGCGTCGTTCGCGATCTTCCAGTTCCTCTGGGTGTGGAACGACCTGCTGGTGGCCCTGGTGTTCATCGGGCCTGGCGAGAACGCGCCGATGACCATCGCGCTCACCGGCCTGCGCGGCCAGCTGGGGCAGGGGTGGAACCTCACCACCGCCGGTGGCATCTTGACGATCATCGTGCCGATCACGGTCTTCCTGGTGCTGCAGCGCTACTTCGTCCGAGGCATGACCGCCGGCGCGGTCAAGGGATGACCTGAGGTCCATGCTCTTCCCTCGTGACCCACAGGGTGATCGGGCGGGGACGACAGGCATCGAGCTGGTACGCGACCACGACGGGTTCCCCGTCGTGGTCGCGGCCGGTGCGATCTCTGCCGCCCCCTCGGGACTCCCCCTCCTGCCCAACGGTCCCGGCCTGCCTCTCCTCGGCGAGCACGCCCGCGGCCGCTTCACCCGCCCGCACCTGCGCGGTCACCGCGACGGCGGCCGCGACTGGTCGACCAGGTTCGACTGCGTCGCGATCGACGAGGGCGAGACCTGTCTGCGCATCGAGCTCGTCGACCCGGCGGCCGGCCTCGGGCTGGTGTGCGAGGTCGAGACGGTTCCTGGTGGAGCCCTGCGACTGCGGCACACCCTGACCAACCACGGCCCGGACGACTACGCCCTCGAGGGCCTCGAGGTCGTGCTCCCCGCCGCTGACCACCTGACCGAGGTCCTGGACTTCACCGGCCGCCACGAGCGGGAGCGCAACCCCCAGCGCCACGAGGTCACCGACGGCCTCTGGCTGCGCGAGTCGCGGGCGGGACGACCGGGGCTCGGCGCCGCCACGATGACGGTGCTCGGGACCCCCGGCTTCTCCACGACGTACGGCGAGGTCCTCGGCGTGCACGTGGCCTGGAGCGGCAACTCCGTGCTGCGCGTCGAGCGCGACCCTGCGACCGGCACCACGATCGGCGGCGGCGAGCTGTTGCTGCCCGGCGAGGTGCGCCTTGCTGCCGGCGAGAGCTACGCCACGCCATGGGTCCACCTCGCGGCCGCCCGCGACGGACTGGACGGCCTGGCCGCGGTCTGGCACGCCCACCAGCGCAGCCTGCCCGCGCACCCCTCCCACCAGCCGGTCGTTCTCAACGTGTGGGAGGCGGTCTACTTCGACCACGACCTCCCCCGTCTCAGGGCCATCGCCGACCGCGCCGCCCGCATCGGCGTGGAACGGTTCGTGCTCGACGACGGTTGGTTCGCCGGCCGTCGCGACGACACGCTCGGCCTCGGCGACTGGTGGGTCGACCCGGACGTGTGGCCCGACGGACTCACTCCCCTGGTCGAGCACGTGCACGCCCACGGCATGCAGTTCGGGCTCTGGATCGAGCCGGAGATGGTCAACCCCGACTCCGACCTCTACCGCGAGCACCCCGACTGGATCCTCTCCGCCGGCGACCGGGTGCCCCTGCTCCACCGTCACCAGCTCGTGCTCGACCTCTCCCGCACCGAGGTGCGCGAGCACGTCTTCGAGCAGATCAGCGCCGTGCTCTCGGCGTACCCCGTCGACGCGGTGAAGTGGGACCACAACCGCGACCTGCTCGAGGCCGGCAGCGCGCTGCTCGGCGGGGCGCCGGTGGTCCACCGACAGACGCTCGGCTTCTACGCGCTGCTCGACGCGCTGCGCGAGGCGCACCCCGCCATCGAGTGGGAGTCCTGCGCCTCGGGTGGCGGCCGCGTGGACCTGGGGGTCCTGGACCGGGTGCAGCGCATCTGGACCTCCGACATGACCGATGCGGTGGCCCGCCAGCAGATCCAGCGGTGGACCACCCAGCTCGTGGCCCCGGAGTACGTCGGCGCCCACATCTCCTCACCGACCTCGCACACCACCGGTCGCACCCTCTCCCTGGACTTCCGGGCGGCCACCGCCCTCTTCGGCTCCTTCGGCATCGAGTGGGACCTCACCGACGCCACCGACGACGACCTCGACCGGCTCTCGGAGTGGGTGCAGCGCTACCGGCGGTTCCGGCCGTTGCTGCACTCGGGCCGCGTCGTACGCCCCGAGTCGCCCGACCCGACCGTGCTGCTCCACGGCGTGGTCGCGGCCGACCGGTCGGAGGCGCTCATCGCGCACGTCCAGCTCGACGAGCCCTCGCACAACCGGGGGGTCGTCGTCCGCGTGCCCGGCCTCGACCCGGCCGCTTCCTACGACGTGCGCTGGGAGGGCCCGGTCGACCTCGTCCACGTCAGCATGTCCTCGCCGCTGCCGGCGGACGGCCCGACCGACGGCGCCACCGTGACCGGTCGCGCCCTGTCCGACCGGGGGCTGTGGCTGCCGAGACGGCGACCCGAGACGGTGACCCTGATGCACCTCACCCGTCGCTGACCACTCGATCCCAGCGGGTTCCACGGCCCAGGTCAGTGGCCGGGTCGGTGGCCGGGTCGGTGGCCGGGTCGGTGGCCTGCGTCAGCGGCCGAGCAGGCGACGTCTCCTGCCATCGCCGGGCATCGGCCGGCGCTGCACGGTGACGCCCGCCATCAGCGCGAACCCGTTGACCCGCACCACCGGCGAGTCAGGGCCGAGGTCGGGCTCCACCTTGTCGCGCCCCTGGTCGAAGGCGCCCATGATGCCGAAGCCGTCGACGATGACGCGGGTGTGCGCGTTGACGTAGATGTCGATGCCCGACCAGATGCCGTAGGCGTGGATGACGGTCTCCCGGCTGGTGAACCGCGCCTCGCGGAGGTCGATCTCCACCCCGCCCATCACGGCGAACGCCGTGTGCGACTGGCCCACCTCCCACACGCCCTTGCGGGTGATCGCGCCCAGGATCGCGACGGAGGTGTCGAAGCGGTGGGCGGTCGGGAGAGGTGCGCCGACCGCCGGGTGGGGAGCCGGCTGACGGAGCTGTGAGTCGATCGGCAGGTCCGCGGTGAGAGGGACCAGGTCACCGTAGGTCTTGGCGACGTAGGCCGCCTCCAACCGCTGGTCGAGCTCCTCCAGGTCGAGCCGCCCCTCACCGGCGGCCTGCCGCAGCAGCTCGGCCACCCGGTGCCGGTCCGCGTCGGAGACGCGCAGTCTCGACTGCTCGCTCCACCCCTCGAGATCACCCGCCATGTGCGACACATTAGACGGATGGTCGATAATCCTTGCGTGACGAACCAGCCTGAGTTCCGCTATTCAGACCTGCTGCCCCTCGGGCCCGACGAGACGCCCTACCGTCTGCTGACCACCGAGGGCGTCTCCACCTTCGAGGCCGAGGGCCAGACCTTCCTGCGGGTCTCGCCGGAGGCGATCCAGCGGCTGACCTCCGAGGCGATGCACGACATCGCGCACTACCTGCGCCCGGCCCACCTCGCCCAGCTGCGCCGGATCATCGACGACCCGGAGTCCTCGGGCAACGACCGCTTCGTGGCCACGGACCTGCTGAAGAACGTCAACATCTCCGCCGGTGGTGTGCTGCCGATGTGTCAGGACACCGGCACCGCGATCGTGATGGGCAAGAAGTCCGAGGGCGTGCTCACCGGGGCCGACGACGGCGAGGCGATCAGCCGCGGGGTCTACGACGCCTACACCAGGCTCAACCTGCGCTACTCCCAGCTCGCCCCGCTGACCACCTGGGAGGAGCAGAACACCGGCACCAACCTGCCGGCTCAGATCGAGCTCTACTCGACCCCCGACGCCGATGCCCCCGACGGTGGGCAGAGCCCGTCCTACAAGTTCCTGTTCATGGCCAAGGGCGGCGGCTCGGCCAACAAGTCGTTCCTGTTCCAGGAGACGAAGGCCGTCCTCAACCCGAAGCGGATGCTGGAGTTCCTCGACGAGAAGATCCGCTCGCTGGGGACCGCCGCGTGCCCGCCGTACCACCTGGCGATCGTGATCGGCGGCACGAGCGCGGAGTTCGCGCTCAAGACCGCGAAGTACGCCAGCGCGCACTACCTCGACACCCTTCCCACCTCCGGGTCGATGAGCGCGCACGGGTTCCGTGACGTCGAGCTCGAGGAGGAGGTCTTCAAGCTGACCCAGTCCTTCGGGATCGGGGCCCAGTTCGGCGGGAAGTACTTCTGCCACGACGTGCGCGTCGTACGCCTCCCCCGCCACGGCGCCAGCTGCCCGGTGGCGATCGCCGTGTCGTGCTCGGCCGACCGCCAGGCCCTGGGCAAGATCACGGCCGACGGCGTCTTCCTCGAGCAGCTGGAGACCGACCCTGCGTCGTACCTCCCCGAGACCGAGCTCGAGGCGGGTGACGTCGTCCGTGTCGATCTCAACCAGCCGATGGACGACATCCTGGCCGAGCTCACGAAGCACCCCGTGAAGACGCGGCTCTCGCTGACCGGCCCGCTCGTCGTCGCCCGCGACATCGCACACGCCAAGATCAAGGAGCGGCTCGACGCGGGCGAGGAGATGCCGTCGTACCTGCGCGACCACGCGGTCTACTACGCCGGCCCGGCCAAGACCCCTGCGGGCTACGCCTCCGGATCCTTCGGGCCGACCACGGCCGGCCGGATGGACTCCTACGTCGCGCAGTTCCAGGCCGCCGGTGGCTCGAAGGTGATGCTGGCCAAGGGCAACCGCTCCAAGGTCGTCACCGAGGCCTGCCACGACCACGGCGGCTTCTACCTCGGCTCGATCGGTGGCCCGGCCGCCCGGCTCGCCCAGGACTGCATCAAGTCCGTCGAGGTGGTGGAGTATGCCGAGCTCGGGATGGAGGCCGTCTGGAAGATCGAGGTCGAGGACTTCCCCGCGTTCATCGTGGTCGACGACAAGGGCAACGACTTCTTCACCGACCCCTCCGGTGCCGTCACGGTCCCGATCACCGGGATCCGGGTGCGCTCGGCCGAGGAGTAGGGCGACCGGGGGTCGGGGTTCGTCCCCGTCGGTAGCGGACCGGGGGCGGCGAGGGGGCGCGCCGCCAGGGGTGCGCCGCGCGTCATACGTCTCGGTTGCTATCGGTGCCGGCCCGTATGACGTCCACCGGGAGGTCATCCGAAGTGGTGGTCCGGGCGACCAGGCCGTATGACGTCCGAGAGGCCCGACCAGGACGTATGCCGCCCGGGGCCGCGCGGCCTCAGATCGTGTCGGGAAGAGGGCAGCCCGCGTTGCGCAGGGCCTCGGCGACCTGGGCGAAGAACTCGCCGGGGCACAACCTCAGCCCCAGCACGGGGAGTCGAAGCACCGTGTCGCCGGCGAGGGCGACCGTGTTCTGGCGCAGGGCCTCCGCGACGACGTTCTCGACCCAGGTGTGCTGGATCCCGTCCACCTCGACGACCACGCACCAGCTGTTCCAACGCAGGTCCAGGTAGTAGGTGCCGGACCTGGTGCGTCGCAGCACCTGCAGGTCCGGCTCCGGGATCCCTCGCTCCCGACAACCCCGGAGCACGTCGAGCTCTCCGAGGGAGCGGACACCACCGATGAGCTCGAGGACGACTCCCTGCACCAGTGAGCGGCGCTTGTCCCGCCGGATCCGCAGCAGCTCGACCGCCAGCTGCTCGGTCGTGGTCAGACGTTGTTGGACGACCATCGTCAGCAGCAGCGTCGCCTGCCGCTCGGAACCGGCCCAGAGCGCCGCGCGAACCGCGGCGACGGGGGTCCGGGTCCGCGGGAAGGGACCGGAGTCCAGGTCGTCGGGATGCCAACGGCGCGTCTGCCGGATGTCCACCCCCTTCCCCCGGTGCCGGACGCGGGCGCCGCGCGGCACCGAGACCCGGATCCGGGCGGGGACGTAGTGCTCGAGACCTGCCGCCACCAGGGCCGAGTCACCGTCGAGGAACGCGCGCGGCCCTCCCTCGAGCACCGCCGACCACAGCTGCGCGTCCCGACTCAGTGGCCCCGTGTGCACGCAGACGCAGTGGCTCCCGAGCCGTTGCCAACGACCCGCGCGGACGCCGGCCCGGATCTCGCCCCGGCTGAAACCGGACGCGTAGAGCTGGGCGCGGGAGAGCACCCCCGCCTGAGGAGCGGCGAGGGCACTCACTTCGGCACGGCGACTGGCCCGTCGTACGGCGGGACTGGTTGCGGGGTCGGAGGCGGGAGGTTCCACCCCGCCACGGTGCTCCGATGGGCCACCACCCCCCAGTGGATGACCCGATCCCGTGGATCACCGTGCGATCTGCTCGGCCTGTGCGCGCCAACTGGCTCTGCCGCGCGCCTCACGACGTCATACGAAGTGGTCGCCGGGGCCGCCGGGAGGTATGACGTCCCACGTGAGGTCATCCAGACAGGTGCCCATAGGCGCCAGCTCGTATGACGCAGGGGGCGACCAGCGCACCCAGCACCAGCCGGAGGCCCCCGGGAGACACGAGAGGGCCCAGAGAGCCCAGGGAGGCCGGGACGCTCAGCGGTGCGTGGCGGCCTCGTCGTCGCCGTCGTCGTCGGTGGTCTCCGACGTCTCGTCCCCGGTGCGGGCGTTGGGGCCGGTCCTGCCCTCCTGCACCTCGCCGCTCTCGGCGTCGGGGGCGCCGGCCACGGCCTGGTCGGGCTGGATCGGCTCGCCGGCGTTCTCGAGGCTGGACGCCTCGGAGACCTGGCCTTCGTTGTCGGGCACGTGTCGTCCTTCTGCCTGGGAGATGAGGAGGTCGACCACGTCGTGGCGCCTCGCTCCGACGGTACCCACCGGGAGCACATCCACGCCGTCGGTGGCACCAAGACGTCATACCTGCCGGTCGCCCGGGCCACCAGCTCGTATGACGTCCCGGGGGACGTCATACGGTGGGGTCGCCATGACAGCCACTTCGTATGACGCGCCACGCTGGGCAGCGCCGGCATGACCGAGTACGTCGACGTCGCACGCGCCGAGTCCGAACGCGGCGACGTGGTGCTCCGCCGCCGCCTCGAGGAGCACGCCGCCGATGCTCTCGAGCTGCGTGTGAACGGGATCTTCGTGATGGACACCCGGGAGACGAGCTCGGAGATCGAGCTGGCCGCTGCGGCCCTGCGCCTGGTCACGGACCCGCGCGACGTCGTGGTCGGGGGCCTGGGGCTCGGCTTCACCGCCCAGCGGGTGCTGGCCGACCCCCGGGTCGAGCAGGTTCGGATCGTCGAGATCGAGGAGGCGCTCGTGGGGTGGATGCGCGACGGCACCATCCCGCACGGTCCCGCCATCCTGGCCGACAAGCGGGTGAACGTCGTCAGCGCCGGCATCGTGATGGCCGTCGACGAGGCCACCTCCACCTACGACCTGATCCTGCTGGACGTCGACAACGGACCCGGTTACCTCGTGCACGACACCAACGCCGCCATCTACGAGCGCGACTTCCTCACCGCCACCAGGCGGATCCTCAACCCCGGTGGAGCCCTCGTCATCTGGTCGGCGAACCCCGCACCCGACCTCGAGGCCGCGATGGCGGAGGTGTTCGGCAACTGCACCGAGCACCGCTACGACGTGCTCCTGCAGGAGCGGTCCGAGCAGTACCTGCTCTACCTCTCCCGCGTCAGCTGACGCCCGGAAGGTGGCGGGGCCCGGAAACGACAGACGTCGACCCCGGTAGCGTCGACCGCATGAGCTCCGACGACACCATCAGGACCCGCACCGAGCACGACAGCATGGGCGACGTCGAGGTCCCCCAGGACGCCCTGTGGCGTGCCCAGACGCAGCGCGCGGTGGAGAACTTCCCGATCAGCGGTACGACGCTCGAACCCGCCCACATCGTGGCCATGGCCCGTGTGAAGAAGTCGGCCGCCAGGATCAACGCCCAGCTCGGCATCATCGCCGAGGAGCAGGCGGAGGCCATCGCCGCCGGGGCCGACGAGATCATCGGCGGCGCCCACCACGACGAGTTCCCCATCGACGTCTTCCAGACCGGTTCGGGCACCAGCTCCAACATGAACATGAACGAGGTGCTGGCCTCCCTCGCGAGCCGGGCCGGCACCGACGCCCACCCCAACGACCACGTCAACGCCAGCCAGTCGAGCAACGACACCTTCCCGACCTCGATCCACGTCGCTGCCGTGGAGGCAACGACCTCCGAGCTCGTGCCCGCCCTCGAGGTGCTGGCCACCTCGCTCGAGGCGAAGGCCACCGAGTTCAAGGACGTCGTGAAGTCGGGACGCACCCACCTGATGGACGCGACGCCGGTGATGCTCGGCCAGGAGTTCGGGGGGTACGCCGCGATCATCCGGATGGGTGTCGAGCGGCTCTCCTCGACCCTGCCCCGGGTGGCCGAGCTGCCGCTCGGCGGCACCGCCGTCGGCACCGGCATCAACACCCCCGAGGGCTTCGCCGGACGCGTCATCGCCGACCTCGCCGCGGAGACCGGGCTGCCGTTCACGGAGGCACGCAACCACTTCGAGGCCCAGGGTGGGCAGGACGCGCTGGTCGAGCTGTCGGGCCAGCTGCGCACCATCGCCGTCGGCCTGACCAAGATCTGCAACGACCTGCGCTGGATGTCCTCCGGTCCGACGACCGGGCTGGCCGAGATCCACCTGCCCGACCTCCAGCCCGGATCGAGCATCATGCCCGGCAAGGTCAACCCGGTCCTGCCCGAGGCCACCTTGATGGTGTGCGCGCAGGTGATCGGCAACGACGCCACCGTGGCCGTGGGCGGGGCCAGCGGCAGCTTCGAGCTGAACGTGATGATGCCGGTCATGGCTCGCAACCTGCTCGAGTCGATCCGGCTCCTCGCTCGCGTCACCCCGCTGCTCGCGCACCGGTGCATCGACGGGATCGAGCCCGACGTGGAGCGCATGCGCACCTACGCCGAGTCCTCGCCGTCGGTGGTCACGCCGCTGAACGAGTACATCGGCTACGAGGAAGCCTCCAAGGTCGCCAAGGCGGCGCTCAAGCAGGGCCGGACCATCCGTGAGCAGGTCCTCGAGATGGGGTACGTCGACCGCGGTGACCTCACCGAGGAGCAGATGGACGAGGCGCTCGACGTGCGCACGATGACCCGGTCCGACTAGGGGCTGGTGTGCGCCAGGAGGACCGGCACCACGACGTCCCAGAACGCACGCGGCGGGACCTCGTGGCCCATCCCGTGGAGCCGGACCAGCGTCGCGCCGGGAATCTCGTTCGCCAGGGCCTCGCCGTGAGCGAGCGGGAAGAGAGGATCCTCGGTCCCGTGCAGCACCAGGGTCGGCTGCTCGATCTCGGACATGTCGTGGGGTCCTCCGTCCCCACCGCCGACCACCAGCCAGTGGTTGCTCACGCTCGCGGCCACGTCCGTCGTACGCGCCACGACCTCACGAGAGATCTCGCGCACGCGGTCCTCGTCGAACCCGACTGACCCGGCGTACTCCCGGTGGACCGCCACCATGCGGTCCACCACGGCTTCCTGGTCGGACCAGTCGGGATCGGCGGGCGGGTTCTCGAAGCTCGCCCGCAGGCGTGGCTCCGGGGGCGGCAGGTTCGTGGGGTCGGCACGCTCGAAGGCGGCGCTCGTCGCCACCAGTGTCAGGCTGAGCACCCGGCGCGGGAACCGGACCGCAAGGTCCTGGGCCATGCCGCCCCCCATGGACACCCCGACCAGGTGCGCCGCCTGGACCCCCAGGCCGTCGAGCACGCGCAGCGCGTCCGTCGTGAGGTCGTCACCGGAGTACGCCGGGCTTCCCAGCGGTGAGCTGCTCGACTGCCCCGTGTCCCGGTGGTCGTAGCGGACCACGAACCTGCCGGCGTCAGCGAGCCGACGGCAGAAGTCGGGCTCCCACCAGTCCATCGAGGAGGTAGCGCCTCCGATCAGCAGCACGGCCGGGTCGCTGTGGCGCCCGAAGGTCTGCACGCAGAGGTGCGCCGCGCCGGCCGGGACCAGGGAGACAGTCATGGGGGGTGAGACCTCCCTGGTCCGGCGGATTCATCGCTACCCGGCGAGCAGCTTCCTCATCTCGGCGATCTCCGAGGTCTGGGCCTCCTCGATCGCCCGGGCGAGGGCGATGGCGTCCTTGCTGCTGCCCTCGGACTGCTCCTTCCGGGCCATCTCGATCGCGCCCGTGTGGTGCTCGATCATCTGGTTCAGGAACAGCCGGTCGAAGGCGGCACCGCGCGCGGCGGCGAGATCGCTCATCTGGCCGGCGTCCATCATCCCGGTCATCGCGCCGGACCCGTCGCCCATGTCGCCGGAGCCCATGACCTGCTCGTCCCAGTCCTTCAGCCAACCGGTCATCGTCTCGATCTCAGGCTCCTGCGCAGAGGAGATGCGCCGGGCGAGGTCGGTCACCTCGGGACCGGCGTCATTCGTCTCCGCGAGTTTCGCCATCATCACCGCCTGCTGGTGGTGCGGGATCATCTGCTGGGCGAAGGTGACGTCCGCCCGGTCGTGGTCTGCGGAGCTGGTCCCCCCGTCGCCACCGCCACAGGCGGTCAAGAGGACGAGAGCGAGAGTGGCGACAGCCGTTCGTGCGATGCGAAACATGTGATTCTCCTTGTGAGTGTCCAGGTGTGGGCGTGCTGGAGGAAGGCGCGCAGCAGCGCGCCGACCTGTCAGCAGCGACAGACCGACAGCTTCACGAGGCAGGGAGGGTCAGGGGCGCGGGCACGTCTGGCCAACGGGCGCGGGCCTCGCAGGGCGGCGGGGTCGCGGGGGACGTGGAGCAACGCTGACAGCCACAGGCCGACCACCAGGGCGAGTGTGAGCACCACGACGCACATCGAGGCCATCTCGCCGCCGCCCGGCGGCGTCCCCGGCTGCAGCGTCGTCACGAGCCCTGCGGGAGCGGCCGCGACGGAGGACCCCATCGCCGCCGGCGCCATGCCGTCGTGGTCGTCGCCCATGGTTCCGTGCGACCCGATGCCGTGCATCAGCAGCAGCCCGGCCAGGACGAGGAAGGAGGCCCAGACCCCGGCCCTCACGGAGACGGGGAGCGACCGGGACCTCATCCTCCGAGCCTAGTGGGGGTGCCTCGGCCCGGAAGTCGCAAGGTCTCCCGCGACCAGGCTCCGGGATGACTCAGTACCAGCCGGCGCCCTGCTTGAAGGACCACGCGGAGCAGGCGGAGCCGTAGCGGCCCTTGATGTAGCCCAGGCCCCATCGGATCTGGGTCTCGGCGCTGTTGGCCCAGTTGGGGCCGGCCGAGGACATCTTGGAGCCGGGCAGGGCCTGGGGGATGCCGTAGGCAGAGGAGCTGGGGTTGTCGGCGTGCACGTTCCAACCGGACTCCTGCGACCAGATGTTGTCCAGGCAGCCGAACTCGGAGGAGGAGATGCCGTACTGCGGCATCAGGGCGCGGGCGAGGGCCTTGGGGTCGGCGGTGCTGAGGTCCTCGGTCTTGGTCACCGCTGCGCCGGACGCGGTGGACAGGGCGCGGACCTTGGTCCGGTCGGCCGCGGGTCGCCGGTCACCGGTCGAGCGCGAGGAGCGCTCCTCGCGCTCAGCCAGCTCGGACTGCGTCATGCCCTGGGCCGGGCTCGAGGCGGACAGGGCGGCCGCAGCGCCGTCGAGCGGCGTCGGCCCGGCCAGCACGCCGGTGGAGACGGCGAGCCCGGTCGCGACGACCGCGACCCCGGAGAACAGGGCCACACCACGGAAACGGCGGGCGAGGCGGGAGTGCAACGGCGCTGAGGGCGCGCTGCGGTGCTTGGCGGCATGCTTCTCGGACAAGGTGGGCCCTAGCGTTGACGACATGGACGTCATGCGCCGCTCGACGTGCTGGGGGGAAGCGCGGAGCGGGCGGGAAGAACCACCACCCTCGCTCATGACCCCGGACAGTTGCAAGTTGAACCACCCGGTAACAAGCGTGACCTCGTTCACGGCTGGCGAGGTCACGCTTGTCCCGGGCGGGTGCCCTACAGGCCCGTCATGTGCTCCAGCATCTCGGTCACCAGGGCCGCGATCGGGGAACGCTCGCTGCGGGTGAGCGTCACGTGGGCGAACAGCGGATGCCCCTTGAGCCGGTCGACCACGGCCACGACGCCGTCGTGCCGACCCACCCGCAGGTTGTCGCGCTGGGCCACGTCGTGGGTCAGGACCACCTTGGAGTTGGCACCGATCCGCGACAGCACGGTCAGCAGGACGTTGCGCTCGAGCGACTGCGCCTCGTCGACGATCACGAAGGCGTCGTGCAGCGAACGGCCGCGGATGTGGGTCAGCGGAAGGACCTCGAGCATGCCGCGGTCGAGCACCTCCTCCACGACGTCGGGAGTGGTGATCGCGCCCAGGGTGTCGAAGACGGCCTGGCCCCAGGGCGACATCTTCTCGGACTCGTTGCCGGGCAGGTAGCCGAGCTCCTGGCCCCCGACGGCGAACAGTGGCCGGAAGACCACGACCTTCTTGTGCGTACGCCGCTCCAGCACGGTCTCCAGACCGGCGCACAGGGCCAGGGCCGACTTGCCGGTGCCAGCGCGACCACCCAACGACACGATGCCGATCTCGGGGTCCAGCAGGAGGTCCAGGGCGATCCGCTGCTCGGCCGAGCGGCCGTGGATGCCGAAGGCCTCCCGGTCACCGCGCACGAGGTGGACCCGCTTGTCGGCCTTGACCCGGCCGAGCGCGCTCCCCCGGTCCGACATCAGCACCAGGCCGGTGTGGCAGGGCAGGTCACGGGCGGCGTCGAGGTCGATCACCTGGTCGTCGTACAGCTCGTCGAGGTCGGCCCCGGCGACGTCGACCTCGGCCATGCCCGTCCAGCCCGCGTCGGACTCGTTGATCTGCTCCCCGCGGTACTCCGCGGCGTCGAGGCCGACCGCTGAGGCCTTGATGCGCAACGGCAGGTCCTTGGAGATCAGCGTGACGTCGTGCCCCTCGTTGGCGAGGTTGCACGCCACGGCGAGGATGCGGGTGTCGTTGTCGCCGAGGCGGAAGCCGGAGGGCAGCGACGCGGGGTCGGTGTGGTTCAGCTCGACCCGGATGGTGCCACCCATCTCCCCCACGGGCACCGGCTCGTCGAGACGGCCGTTCTCGACCCGCAGCTCGTCCAGCATGCGCAGCGCCGAGCGGGCGAAGTAGCCGAGCTCGGGGTGGTGCCGCTTGCCCTCCAGCTCGGTGATCACCACGACGGGCAGCACGACCTCGTGCTCCTGGAACCTCTTGAGCGCACCGGGGTCGGCCAGCAGCACGGAGGTGTCGACGACATAGGTGCGCCGGCCGGGCGTCACGGGCGTCTGCGCGCCGGGATGGGCCCGGTTCTCGGCCGACTTCTGGGCGGGTGCGCGCTTCGCTGTTGCCACTGGTTCCCCTTGTGACCGCGCGCGCACTCCCGCGCCCGGTCCGTTAGCAGGTGTGCACGGACCGGGTGAGGCGCCGGGGGTCCGAGTGGTGACCTCCGGTGGTGCTGTGGCCGTGATCTCTCACGAACTTCGCCCTCCTGGTACGGCCTGCTTCCCCGCAGGCCGATGTCTGAAAAGTACGTCTGCTCGTCGACGCTTCCGAGCCGACACGCGGGAACGTCAGGTGAACGACACACGCACGTAACGCACCTGGTGCACGCCGGATGCACTCGCCCGGGCCTGATGGCCCGCGAGGTCCAGGCCCCCTCAGGATCCGTAGCGACGCTCGCGCTCGGCGTAGGCCCGGACGGCGCGGAGGAAGTCCACGCGCCGGAAGTCGGGCCAGTAGGCCTCGCAGAAGTAGAACTCGCTCTGGGCGCTCTGCCAGAGGAGGAAGCCACCCAGCCGCTGCTCGCCGCTGGTGCGGATCACGAGGTCGGGGTCCGGCTGGCCCTTGGTGTAGAGGTGCTCGGCGATGTGCTCGACGTCGATGAACTCAGCGAGCTCCTCGAGGGTGGTGCCCTTGCCGGCGTGCTCGTTGAGCAGGGACCGCACGGCGTCGGCGATCTCGCGGCGGCCGCCGTACCCGACGGCGATGTTGACCAGCAGCCCGTCCACGTCGCGCGTCGACTCGGCCGCCTCCTTGAGCCGCTCGGCGACCTCGGCAGGCAGCAGGTCGAGCGAGCCGACGGGGTGCAGGCGCCAGCGGCGCTGCTCGGCGAGCGCCTCGACGGCGTCTCCGATGATGCCCAGGAGCGGCCCGAGCTCGGCCGGGGGACGGTTCAGGTTGTCGGTGGAGAGCAGCCAGAGGGTGACCACCTCGACGCCGATCTCCTCGCACCACCCGAGCAGCGGCTCGATGTTGGCCGCGCCCGCTCGGTGGCCCTGCGCCGTGTCGGCCCCGACCGCCCGGGCCCAGCGTCGGTTGCCGTCGAGCATGACACCGACATGCTTCGGGAGGCGTCCTGTGGGGAGGCGGCGAACGACCCTCGCCTCGTACGCCGGATAGAGCACCCGGCGCAGTCCTCGTTTCCAGTCCGCCACTCGCGTCACTGTACTCGCGGGCGCCCGTGTGATCCCGCACTCCTTCGAACCCGCGAGTGCATCCACTCACAGGTCTGACCGGTAGTTTGTGGGCGTGGATCCCGAGCACCCCCTCCCCGAGCGCATCGCTGAGACGGCTCACGACGCGACCGTCGATGTGCGCCGGAAGGTCCGCCACGTCAAGGACGAGGTCAAGCCCAAGCTGCGTGGCTGGCTGCACGCGAGCACCGCGCCGCTGGCCCTGGCCGCGGGCATCGTGCTCATCGCGCTGTCGCCGACGCTGACCACGCGCATCGGCTCGGCCATCTTCGCCTTCACCGCCCTGCTGCTGTTCACGGTCTCGGCGATCTACCACCGCGGCAACTGGTCGCCGAAGGCATGGGCCTTCCTGCGTCGCTTCGACCACTCCAACATCTACCTGCTGATCGCAGGCTCCTACACGCCCTTCACGTTGATCCTGCTGGAGGGCTCCGCCCGGATCGGCCTGCTGGTCATCGTCTGGACCGGCGCCGCTCTGGGGGTCGCGTTCCGCATCTTCTGGACCGACGCCCCACGATGGGTCTACACGCCGATCTACTTCGCCCTGGGCTGGGTCGCGATCTTCTACGCCAAGGACTTCGCCGACGCCGGCACGGCGGTCATCACGCTGATCGCGGTCGGCGGCGGGCTCTACACCCTCGGCGGACTCGTCTACGGCCTGCGTCGTCCCAACCCGTTCCCCACGTGGTTCGGCTTCCACGAGGTCTTTCACACCTTCACGATCGCGGCGTTCATCTGCCACTACGTGGCGGCCAGCATCGCGACCTACCAGCTCCGGTAGGCCCGGCCGGAAGGTTCGGCTCTTCGGAGGCCGGGCCCTCACTCAGCCGCGGGAGAGGGACGCCGTGACTCGCGGTGGAGCTGCTCCATCTGCTGGTCCAGCCGGTCCGTGGCGGCGGCCACGCTGACCAGCTCGTCGCGCAGGCTCTGGGGCACGTCGCGGTGGTACTTGTAGTGGATCTTGTGCTCGAGGCTGGCCCAGAAGTCCATCGCGACGGTGCGGATCTGGATCTCGACCCGCACCAGCTCGGTCCGCTCGGAGAGGAAGACCGGGATGTCGACGATCAGGTGCAGGCTCTTGTAGCCGCTCGGCTTCGGGTGGGCGATGTAGTCCTTGACCTGCACGACGACCACGTCCGGCTGCCGCTGCAGCATGTCGAGGACGACGTAGGCGTCGCTGACGAAGCTGCACACCACCCGGATGCCGGCGATGTCCCAGACCTTGGCCCGGACGTCCTCGAAGTCCGAGCTGCAGCCGAGGCGGCGGGCCTTCTCGGCGATGCTCGAGGGGCGCTTGAGCCGATGGCTGACGTGCTCGATCGGGGAGCCGGAGGCGCCGGTGTGGGTCAGCTCCTGCTTGAGGATGTTGATCTTGGTGAGCATCTCCTCGAGCCCGAAGCCGTAGAGCATGAGGAACCCGTTCAGCTCCTCGGTGATCTCGAAGAACTCCTGCTGCAGGCGTGGCTCCACCGTGACGCGCTCTGGACTGCCCTGCGAGCTGCTCACCTCGACGACCCTACTCGCCGCCCACCACCCACCGGCGGTGTGTGAAAGTGGCGACAACACGTCGCACCGGAGGAAGAGGACGCTTGATGAAGCGGTCGTTGATCATGTCGCGCAGGGACCTGGAGTTCCTGCTCTTCGAGTGGCTGGACACCGAGTCGCTGTCCGCGCGCACGAGGTATGCCGATCACGACCGTGAGACCTACGAGGCGCTGCTCGACCTCTCCGAGCGGCTGGCCACCGACGTGTTCGCCCCGCTCAACCGGCTGGTCGACACCGACGAGCCACGGATCGGCGACGACGGCAAGGTGGTCATGCCGGCCGAGGTGGCGAAGGCACTGGCGGCCTACACCGAGTCCGGGCTCCCCACGAGTGTCTTCGACGCCGAGCTCGGCGGCATGCAGCTGCCGTTCGTGGTGCACTCCGCGTGCTCGACCTGGTTCCAGGCCGCGTGCATCGGCACCTTCGCCTACCCCTTCCTCGCCGAGGGCAACGCCAGCCTGCTCGTCGCGCACGGTTCCCCGGAGCAGGTGAGCACGTACGCCGCCCCGGTGATCGAGGGCCGCTGGTACGGCACGATGGCGCTCTCCGAGCCGCAGGCCGGCTCCTCCCTCGGGGACATCACGACCCGCGCCGTACGCCAGGACGACGGGAGCTACCGCCTGACCGGCACCAAGATGTGGATCAGCGGCGGCGACCACGAGCTGGGCGAGAACATCGTGCACCTGGTGCTCGCGCGCACGCCCGACGCACCCGCGGGCACCAAGGGCATCTCGCTGTTCATCGTGCCCAAGCACCTCGTCGCCGACGACGGCTCGCTCGGGGAGCGCAACGACGTCGCGCTGGTCGGTCTCAACCACAAGATGGGCTACCGCGGCACCACGAACACGCTGCTCAACTTCGGGGAGGGCACCTTCACGCCCGGCGGTCAGGCGGGAGCCGTCGGACACCTGGTCGGGGAGGAGGGCAAGGGCCTGAACGCGATGTTCCACATGATGAACGAGGCGCGCGTCAGTGTCGGCGCCGGCGCGATGGCCCTCGGCTACACCGGCTACCTGCACGCGGTGCAGTACGCCGGAGAGCGCACGCAGGGCCGTTCCCTGGCCGACAAGGACCCGGCCTCTCCCCCGGTGCGGCTGGTCGAGCACGCCGACGTACGCCGGATGCTGCTGGCCCAGAAGTCCTACGTCGAGGGGGCCCTGGCACTGGTGCTCTACTGCGGGCGTCTCGTCGACGAGGTGGCCACGGCCGACGCCGAGGAGGACCGCGCGACCGCGGACGCGCTCCTCGGGATGCTCACCCCGATCGCCAAGTCGTGGCCCTCGCAGTGGTGCCTGGCGGCCAACGACCTCGCCATCCAGGTGCACGGCGGCTACGGCTACACCCGCGACTACGCGGTCGAGCAGTTCTACCGTGACAACCGGCTGAACCCGATCCACGAGGGCACCCACGGCATCCAGGCGCTCGACCTGCTCGGGCGCAAGGTGGTGATGGACGGCGGCCGGGGGCTCGCGCTCCTGACCGACCGGATGCGGGCCACGACCGCGCGCGCCACCCAGGCCGGTGGCGACGCCGCGGCGTACGCCGCGGAGCTGGACACGCGCATCGACGACCTGCTCCGGGTGACCGCCGCCCTGTGGGGACAGGGCGACCCGGAGCTGGCGCTGGCCAACGCCTCCCTCTACCTCGAGGCGGCCGGACACCTCGTCGTGGCGTGGCTCTGGCTCGAGCAGCTCCTGGCGACGGGCGGGTCGACGGGCGGGTTCTACGACGGGAAGCGAGCGGCCGCGCAGTACTTCTTCCGCTTCGAGCTGCCCACGATCGGGCCGAAGCTCGACCTGCTGGAGTCTCTGGACCGCACGACGCTGGACCTCGATCCCGACTGGTTCTAGGTGGCGTACCGCCTGCCGTGCGCAAGGACGACCAGTTCGCGCGGACCTGGTGCCGCTCCAGGCGTGGCCCGGGCAACGCGCCTGCGAGCTGATAGTCCTTCGGCCCGCCCTCCCCCACCACCAGCCGATCGAGCGGTCCTGACCGGTGTCACACAGGTGGCCGGGGAGTGAGCGGAGACCCGGGGCGGCGTACGCCCCCGTCAACCAGCGACCCCAGGCTCCCCGGTGGCCGCGGCCGAGACCGGGGGGGCGGAGGTGGAGCAGTGGTACTCCGGCGGGCGTGCCGTCAGGTCCTGGTCCCGCTTGGCTGGTACGCCGAACCACGCCAGCGTCCCTCCGGCGACGAGGAGCGCCACGCAGGTCCACATCAGGGTCCCGAACCCGGCCACCACCACGACGGGGTCGGTCAGGCCCGTCCCGCCGAGACCACCGACGAGCGGCACGGCGGCCACCGCGAGCAGCCCGGCGGTGCGGGCGACCGCGTTGTTGACCCCGCTCGCGAGCCCCACCACCTCGTCCGGCACGGCCGCCAGCACGGTGGCCGTGAGGGGGGTGACCATCAGCGTCAGTCCGACGCCGAACACCGTCGTCGGGACGATCACGTCGAGCAGGTAGTTCACCTGTCCGTCGATCCGGGTCAGCAACGCGATCCCGACCGCCGAGACCAACGGTCCGAGGCTCATCGGCAACCGGGCTCCGACCCGGTCCATCAAGGCCCCGGCCCGGCTCGAGAAGAGCAGCATCAGCACGGTGACCGGCAGCAGCGCGAGGCCCGCCTGGATCGGGGAACGGCCGGCTCCGACCTGCAGCACGATCCCCAGCGAGAAGAAGACCACCCCCAGCGCGGCGTACACCACGAAGGTCACGACGTTGGCCACCACGAACACCCGCGACGCGAAGAGCTTCACCGGCACCAGCGGTGCCGCGGAGTGGTGCTCCCAGAAGCCGAACACCGCGCCGACGACGAGGCTGAGGACGAGCGCCCCGGCGACGCGAGAGCTCAGGAAGGGGGCGTTCGACCAGGCGGTGAGGGCGAAGGTCAGGGTCGCGAGAGCACCGGCCAGGAGGCCGGCACCGGTCCAGTCGAGCCGGTCACCGGTGGGCGGCGGGCGTGACTCCGGCACGTGTCGTCGCGCGATCACCACCACCACCGCCGCGATCGGGAGGTTGACCAGGAAGGCCCAGCGCCAGTCGGCGACCTCGATGATCCAACCTCCGAAGAACGGTCCGATGGCCCCGGCCACACCGGTGAGTCCGGACCACGCACCGATCGCCCGCGGCCGGTCCTTGGTCGCGAACGTCGCCTGCAGGAGGGCGAGGCTGCCCGGGGTCAGCAGCGCCGCGCCGACACCCTGGACCGCGCGCGCCACGATCAGGGTGCCCACGTCGGGCGCGAGCCCACAGGCCGCCGAGGCCAGTGCGAAACCGACGATCCCGACCAGGTAGACCCGCTTGCGGCCGAAGCGGTCACCCAGCGCTCCACCCAGGAGGACCAGCGCGGCCAACGTCAGGGTGTAGCCGTTGACGACCCAGGTCAGCGCCTCCGACCCGGCACCCAGGTCCCGCCCCACGTGGGGCAGGGCGATGTTCACGACCGTGCCGTCGATGAACGTCATGGCCGCCCCGAGGACGGTCGCCGAGAGCACCCAGCGCGCGCGGACGCTCCCCCACTCCAGAGGCTCGTGGGTCGACGCGTCCGGAGCAGCCGTCACGTCACGTCGCCGGCGGTCCGCATGAGGTCATCCTCTCCTCGATCACACCCGGGCGGAAGCCTCTCCGGCCCACATTTCCCTCGCCCACCACCGACCTGACACAGTGAAACGCATGGCTGAGAACAACGTCCCGACGTACACGCTCAACGACGGCAACACCCTGCCCGCCGTGGGCTTCGGCACCTACCCGCTGAAGGGCGAGGACGGCATCCGGTCCCTGCTCAGCGCGCTCGAGGTCGGCTACCGCCTCCTCGACACGGCCGTCAACTACGAGAACGAGGCGGAGGTGGGCGAGGCCCTGCGCCGGTCCGGTCTGCCTCGCGACCAGGTCCAGGTGGCCAGCAAGCTGCCCGGCCGCCATCATGCGTACGACGATGCCGTCGCCTCGGTGAAGGGCTCGCTCCAGCGGCTCGGGCTCGACTACCTCGACCTGCACCTCATCCACTGGCCGAACCCGAGCGTCGGCAAGTACGCCGAGGCCTGGCGAGCACTCGTCGACCTCCGGGAGCAGGGGTTGGTCAGGTCGATCGGCGTCTCCAACTTCACCGAGGCCCACCTGACCGAGATCATCGACGCCACAGGCGTCACCCCGGTCGTCAACCAGGTCGAGCTGCACCCGCGCTTCCCGCAGGCCGAGATGCGCGCCGTGCACGAGCGGCTCGGCATCCGGACCGAGGCGTGGAGCCCGATGGGCAAGCGGAACGCGCCCCTGGAGGAGCCGGCCGTGATCCAGGCCGCCGAGCGGCTGGGAGTGACACCCGGCCAGGTGATCCTGCGCTGGCACGTGCAGCTCGGTTCGCTGCCGATCCCCAAGTCCAGCGACCCCGAGCGTCAGCGCCAGAACCTCGACGTCTTCGGCTTCGAGCTCGGCGACGACGAGGTCGCTGCCGTCTCCGCCCTGGCCGACCCCGACGGGCGCCTCTTCGGCGGCGACCCGGACACCCACGAGGAGATGTGACCCATGACCACCATCGAGCTGACAGGTGAGAACTTCGAGTCGAGCGTGGCGGAGAACGACACCCTCTTCGTCGACTTCTGGGCGAGCTGGTGCGGTCCGTGCCGACAGTTCGCGCCCACCTACGAGGCGGCCTCCGAGGCGAACCCCGACCTGACCTTCGGGTCGGTCAACACCGAGGAGCAGCACGCACTCGCGAGCGCGGCGCAGGTCAGCTCCATCCCGACGTTGATGGTGTTCCGCGAAGGGATCCTGGTCTTCTCCCAGCCCGGCGCCCTTCCGCCCCCGGCGCTCGACGAGCTGATCACCGCGGTCCGGGCGCTCGACATGGACGACGTCCGTCGTCAGGCAGAAGCCCAGCAGAAGGCCCAGCAGAAGGCCCAGTAGTAGGCCCAGTTGAAGGCCCGTTTGAAGGCCGAGCGGAGGGCCCGGCACAAGGCCCGGCCACCGACCCGGGGACCAGCCCGGGCCCAGCACGAGGCCTGAGTACCGTGGCCACGTGACCCCCACCCAGCTGCGCGCCTTCGCCTGCGTGGTGCGTCACGGGTCGGTCAAGGGCGCTGCCGAGGAGCTCGGCATCACCGAGTCCGCGGTGTCGATGAACCTCAAGCAGCTGCGCACCGAGCTCGACGACCCGTTGTTCGCCCGCACCCCCTCCGGTCTCGCGTTCACGCCGGGGGGCCTGCGGCTGGCCAGCCGGGCCAGGGAGATCCTGGACCTGCAGAGCCGCACCGTGCTCGAGGTCAACGAGGCCGGCAACGGTCGGCGGATGCTGCGGATCGCCTCGTCCGGGCTGTTCGCGGAGCACTCGGCCCCGGGACTGATCAGCCTGTTCACCAACCGGGCGCGGGACCTGGACGTCGAGCTGAGCGTGCACCCGGTCGCGAGCTTCCCGGCGCTGCTGGCCTCACGGGCGGTGGACCTCGCGCTCGGACCGGCGACCAAGCGCCCGGGGGCCGGCCTGGTGCTGCACCCGTTCCTGGGCTACGAGGTCCTGGTGGTCGCCGCACCGGAGCATCCCGTCGCGACCGGCCAGGTGGGGGTCGACCAGCTGCCCACCCAGGTCTGGCACCTCGGACCAGGAACCGTCGGTGCGGGTGGGGAGTCCTCCGAGGTCCTGGCCAGGCTGTCGGTGCCGGAGAGGCGGCAACGCATCTTCCAGAGCGACGCCGCTGCCCTGGCCGAGACCCGCCGTGGGATGGGCCTGGCCATCGCGGTCGGGTTCACCATCCGCGACGACCTGCGCGCCGGGAGACTCGTGCGCATCCCCGCACCGCACCTGTCGAGCCACGGCACCTGGGCGACGTGGGCGCTCGCCGGGGAGCAGCAGCAGTCGGCCGGTGCGGAGCTGATCCGGTTCGTCTCCACCCCGCGGGCGACCCAGGCGATGGTCCGTGGCGAGGCCGCCGGAGTGGGGCGGTTCCGCCCGGCCGTGCACGTCACCCTCTGGAGCTGACCGCCGCGAAGACGTCGGGCAGGGCCGACACGGTGTGGGCCGGCAGGAAGGCGTCGCAGTAGGGCAGCGCCGCCGCCATCGAGCCGACGAGCGGCTCGAAGCCCGCGTAGCCTGCCCGCGGGTTGAGCCAGACGATGCGCCGCACCCGCCGCCGGAGCCGGGCCATCACGGCCTGCAGCTCCTCGGGGGTGTCGCTGTCCCAGCCGTCGGAGGCGATGATCAGCACGCCGCCTCGCAGGGTCGACCCGTGCCGGGAGGTGATCAGCTGACGCAACGAGCCGGCGAGGTGGGTGCCGCCGTACCGGTCGCCGACCCGTTCCTCGGCCAGCTCCAGGGCCCTGGCCGCCGAACGGTGCACGAGCGCCGGTGTCAGTCGGGTCAGGGCGGTGGAGAAGGCGAACGTCTCGGCCCGACCGGTGCGAGCGAAGGCCCTCATCAGGTGGAGGTACGCCGAGGAGTAGGACTGCATCGACCCGCTGACGTCGGTGACCAGGGTCAGGGAACGGGGCCGCTCGACCCGGTGGTGGCGCCGGAGGTCGAGCAGCGGCTCCCAGCCCGTACGCCGGGAGGCGGCCATCGAGTGCCGCAGCGAGATCCGGTCCCCGCGTCGTCCGGCCCGGAGCCTCCTGCTGCGCCGCACCGGCCACTGCGGGGAGACCCGCTCGAGCCAACGACCGAGCTCGGCCAGCTGCAGCTCGTCGAACTCGTCGAAGGGGGTGTCGTCCAGCCCGGCCAACGCACTCGGCCGCAGCTCGGGCAGGAGCACCTCGTCGTCGAACGACTCCTCGCCCGAGGTGCTGCGCGGCAGGGTCTTCCACGGCAGGCCGGTCTCCTCCGGGTCCTCCGGCTGCCGCTGGTGCCCCGGGACCGAGGCGAGGGTGCCCGCGGGGACCTGCGCCCGGTCGGGCAGCTCGCCCTGGCGTCGGGCGTGCGGGTCGGTCCCGGTGCCGGCCTGACGGAACGCCGCGTCGAAGACCCGGTCGAAGGTCTCGAGGTCAGGCTGCCGGCGGACCAGGGTGACCCGCATGGCCCAGTAGAGCTCCTCGACCCGCGCGGGCGGCGCCACCCCGAGCGACTCGCACAGGTCCGCCATCGCGGTCGTCGGGACCGTGGCCCCGGCCCGCCTCAGGCGATCGCCGAAGGCAGCCGCCAGGGCGGCGCGGTCGACGCCCCGAAGCAGGGTGGGGTGGTCAGCCATGGAGCACGGAGTCCAGGCTTCCCAGGACGGTGTCGCGGTCGTCGACGGTCTTCACGACGGCTCCGAGCGTGGCGACGACCGTGTCGCGCATCAGCTCGGTCGCGCCGAGGACGGACAGGGCCGCGACCCAGTTGATCGCCTCGGCCATCCCCGGCGGCTTGTCGACCTCCAGGTCGCGCACCCGCCCGACGAACTGGGCGGCCGAGGTGATCAGGTCCTCGTTGGCGGCGGGCACCGTGCGACGCAGGATCGCGCAGACGCGGGCCGGATCGGGGTACTCCAGCCAGTGGTAGAGGCAGCGTCGACGGAGCGCGTCGTGGAGGTCCCGGCTGCGGTTGGAGGTGAGCACCACGATCGGTGGCTGGGCCGCCGTGAAGGTGCCGATCTCGGGCACCGTGACCGAGCCCTCCCCCAGCACCTCGAGCAGCAGCGCCTCGAACTCGTCGTCGGCACGGTCGATCTCGTCCACGAGGAGCACCGGCGGCGTCGGCCCGGCGTACCGCACGCAGCGGAGCACGGGCCGCTCCACGAGGTACTCCTCGCTGAACAGGTCAGCCTCGGTGAGGGCCTCGCCCTGCGACTCCGCGAGCCGGATCGCGAGCAGCTGCCGCTGGTAGTTCCAGTCGTAGAGCGCCTCTGCGGCACTGAGGCCCTCGTAGCACTGCAGCCTCACCAGGGGTACGCCGAGGCAGTCCGCCAGCACCCGGGCCGCCGCCGTCTTCCCCACCCCGGGCTCGCCCTCGAGCAGCAGCGGCATCCCGAGCCGGAGGGCGAGGAACATCGCCGTCGAGAGGCCCTCGTCGGCGAGGTAGTCGCGCTCGTCGAACCGGGCGCGCACGTCGGCAGCGGAGGACAGCGCGCTCACGAAGCGTGGTCCGCAGCGAAGCTGTCGCGGCAGCCCGGCATGCAGAACCAGTGGTCGACACCGTCGACCACCAGGTGCGGGGTGTCGGACGCGACCGTGACGGTCATGCCGCAGACCGGGTCGACGGCCTGACGCGGTCGCGGTGCTGCGTGCTGGGCCGGTGTGGCCGTGAGTCCCTCGAGCCGGATGCATCGCACGATCTCGGCCAGGATCGACAGCGCGATCTCCGGGGCGGTGCGGGCACCGATGTCCACGCCGACGTGGCTGTGCACGCGCGCCCGTTCCTGCTCGGGCAGGTCGAGCTCGGCGAGCAGCGCCTGGCCGCGGGTGTGGCTGCAGACCAGCCCCACGAACCCGACCCCGGCGTCGAGAGCGGAACGGATCGCGGCAGGTTCCTCGCCGCCGTGGCTGGACACGATCGCGGCGATCGCGCCATCGGGCCGGGTGTCCTCGCCGGCCCGGTCGACGACGAAGCCGAGGGTGGGGGCGAGCGTCGCGACCGCCTCGGCCGTCGGGGAGGACCCGACGAGGTAGAGGGTCGGTGAGGGCAGCAGTGGCTCGAGGTAGATCTCCAAGGCACCTCCTGACAGGCACGGGTTGACCACGATGCTCGCGCCCGGCGTCTGGGGGAAGGTGTCGGTGCTTCCGGGCAGCACCCGGAGGAGCACCCCCACGCCCGACTCCAGGGCACCGAGGGCGGCCGTCCGCACCGAGCCGGCGGCGCACTGTCCGCCCACGAACCCCTCGATGGACCCGTCGGCCAGCACGATGGCGCGGTCGCCCGCGTGCGCCGAGCTCGGTTCCTGGGCCCGCACGACCGTCGCCTGGACGAACGGCACGCGCGAACGTGTGAGCTGGTCGATCCGCTCGGAGAGCTGGGTCGTCACGGCTGCCTCTCGGGTCTAGATCGGCGGGGTCGGGTGGCCCTGCATGGCGTCCCAGACCCGCGAGGGCGTCAGGGGCATGTCGGCGTGCCGGATCCCGAAGGGCTTCAGCGCGTCGACGACGGCGTTGACCACCGCCGGGGGCGAGCCCACCGTGGCCGACTCCCCTACACCCTTGGCACCGATCGGGTGGTGCGGTGACGGGGTGACGGTGTGCCCGGTCTCCCAGTGCGGCACCTCGAGGGCGGTCGGGATCAGGTAGTCCATCAGCGAGCCGCCGAGGCAGTTGCCGTCCTCGTCGAACGCGATCATCTCCATCAGGGCCATGCCGACGCCGTCGGTCAGGCCGCCGTGCACCTGGCCCTCGATGATCATCGGGTTGATCCGGGTCCCGCAGTCGTCGACGGCGACGAACCGGCGCACCTTGACCTGGGCCGTGCCCGGGTCGACGTCGACCACGCAGATGTAGGCGCCGAAGGGGTAGGTCAGGTTCTCGGGGTTGTAGCAGATCTGCGCCTCGAGCCCGCCCTCCAGACCCTCAGGGAGGTCGCCGGCGCCGTGCGCCCTCATCGCGATCTCCTGGATGGTCACCGACCTCCCGGGGTCGCCCTTCACCTGGAAGGCGCCCTTGGTCCACTCCAGGTCGACGACCGAGACCTCGAGCATCCCCGAGGCGATGATCTGCGCCTTGTCGCGGACCTTGCGCGCCACCAGCGCGGCCGCGGCCCCCGAGACCGGCGTCGACCTGCTGCCGTAGGTGCCGAGGCCGAACGGCGTCTGGTCGGTGTCGCCGTTGACGACCTGGATGTCGGCGGGCGCGATGCCGATCTCCTCGGCGACGATCTGCGCGAACGTGGTCTCGTGTCCCTGCCCCTGGCTCATGCAGGAGACGCGTACGACGGCCTTGCCGGTGGGGTGCACCCGCAGCTCGCAGCCGTCGGCCATGCCCAGCCCGAGGATGTCCATGTCCTTGCGTGGTCCGGCGCCGACGGCCTCGGTGAAGAACGCGACCCCGATGCCCATCAGCTCGCCCTTGGCCCGCTTCTCCTCCTGCTCGCGGCGAAGGTCGTCGTACCCCGCCATCTCGAGCGCGAGGTCGAGGGCCCTCTCGTACTCCCCGGAGTCGTAGACCCAGCCGGTCTTGGTGGTGTAGGGGAACTGCTCGGGCTGGATGAAGTTCTGACGCCGCAGCTGCACGGGGTCGATCTCCATGTCGTAGGCCAGGCAGTCGACCAGGCGCTCCACGAGGTAGACCGCCTCGGTGATCCGGAAGGAGCAGGCGTAGGCCACGCCCCCGGGCGCCTTGTTGGTGTAGACGGCCGTCATCGAGCAGTACGCCGCCTCCAGGTCGTAGCTGCCCGGTGAAGACACCGAAGAACCCGGCGGGGTACTTGATCGGCGCCGCCACCCCGTTGAAGGCCCCGTGGTCGGCCAGCACGTGGGTGCGGATCGCCAGGATCTTGCCTTCCTTGGTCGCCGCGATCTCACCGCGCATCACGTAGTCACGGGCGAAGCCTGTGCTCACCAGGTTCTCGGTGCGGTCCTCCATCCACTTGACCGGCTTGCCGAGCACGAGGGAGGCCACGATCGCGCAGACGTAGCCGGGGTAGATCGGCACCTTGTTGCCGAAGCCGCCGCCGATGTCGGGGGCGATGACCCGGATCTTGTGCTCGGGCAGCCCGGAGACCAGCGCATAGATCGTGCGGTGCGCGTGCGGCGCCTGGGTCGTGCTCCACAGCGTCAGCTGGCCGCTGACCCGCTCGTAGTCGGCCACGACCCCACAGGTCTCCATGGGAGCCGGGTGCACGCGGGGGTAGACGATGTCCTCGGTGACGATCACGTCCGCCTTGGCGAACACCGCGTCGGTCTCCGCCGCGTTGCCGGTCTCCCAGTCGAAGCAGTGGTTGTCGGTCTTGCCCTCGAGATCGGTCCGGATGACCGGGGCGTCCTCGGCCAGCGCCCGGCGTACGTCGATGACCGGCTCGAGGATGTCGTACTCCACGTCGATCAGCTCGAGGGCGTCACGGGCGGAGTAGCGGTCCTCGGCCACGACGAACGCGACCTCCTGCCCCTGGAAGCGCACCTTGTCGGTCGCCAGCACGGCCTGGACGTCGTTGGACAGCGTCGGCATCCAGGCGAGGCCCTTCTCGGCCAGGTCGGCGCCGGTGATCACGGCCCTCACCTTGGGGTGCGCGGTCGCGGCACTGGTGTCGATGCTGACGATGTTCGCGTGGGCGACCGGTGACCGCAGGATGGCGAGGTGGAGCATCCCCTTGAGCTGGATGTCGTCGACGTACTTGCCCATGCCGCGGATGAAGCGCGGGTCCTCCTTGCGGAGCATCCGCCCGTGTCCCATGGGGGTCTTGTCGTTGTCCGCCCGGTCGTTGGAGGAAGGGTCGAGGTCCTCGCGCTCGGCGGCGGCCTCCTGGACCGACTGGTCGAGGGCGGTCATGACTCGCTCCCGGTGGAACCCGGCGCACCCTGGGCGCCGACAGCGACCTCGTCGCCGACCCCGTGGGGATGCTCGGCGGCCCACTGGATCGACCGCACGATCGTGGTGTAGCCCGTGCACCGGCAGATCTGACCGGAGATCGCCTCGCGGATGCGCTGCTCGTCGGGATGGGGCTCGCGATCGAGCAGCGCCCGGGCGGTCATCATCATCCCCGGCGTGCAGAAGCCGCACTGCAGCCCGTGGCAGCGCATGAAGCCCTCCTGGACGGGGTCGAGCACGCCGTCCACCTCGAGGTCCTCGACCGTGCGCACCTCACGCCCGCCCGCCATGGCGGCGAGGACCGTGCAGGTCTTGACCGGCTCGCCGTCCATCCAGGCGACGCAGGTGCCGCAGTTGCTGGTGTCGCACCCCCAGTGCGTGCCGGTGAGCTCGAGCTCGTCGCGGAGGAAGTGCACCAGCAGCATCCGGCCCTCGATCTCGCGGGTCACGCTCTCGCCGTTGACCGTCATGGTGACCTGCATCAGCTCGCTCCTCCTTGGTTGCCGCGCTCGTCCTGGGCCTGGTCGCCGGCGAGGCCGGCCTCGATGCGCTGCACGGCGGTGCGCAGCGTCCGGCGGGTCAGCTCGTCGGCGAGGTGGCGCTTGTAGTCAGCCGTCCCGCGGTTGTCGGTCGTGGGCGAGCAGCTCTCGGCCGCGATCGCGCCTGCCTGTGCGAACAGCTCCTCGCTGGGCCGCTGCCCCTGCAGGGCCTCGGAGATCGCCGGGATGCCGGTCGTGTTCGGGCCGACGGCCGCCAGCCCTACCCGCGCGTTGGTGATCACCCCGTCGGTCATCCACACTGCGGCACCCACCGAGGTGACGGCCCAGTCCCCGGCCCGCCGCTCCACCTTGGCGTAGGCACTCGACCCGCCCGGCCGCACCGGCAGCCGGACCTCGAGAAGCATCTCCCCCTGTTCCACGGCGGTCTCGTAGGGGCCGCGGTGGAACTCCTCCATGGAGACCACCCGCTCCCCGGACGAGCTGCGGATCAGGCAGCTCGCGTCCAGGGCCGTGCACACCGCGGTGAGGTCCTCGGACGGGTCGGCCTGGCACAGCGAGCCGCCGATCGTGCCACGGTTGCGCACGATCGGGTCGGCGATGACGGCCTCGGCGTCGGCGAAGATCGGGAACACCGCCAGGAGCTCGGCCGACTCGAGGAGCTCCCGGTGCCGGGTCATGGCCCCGATCCGGACCTCGTCGACACCGACACGCACGTAGCCGAGCTCGTCGTGCAGGTCGTTGATGTCGATGAGGTATTCCAGATCGGTGAGCCGCAGCTTCATCATCGGCAGCAGGCTGTGTCCCCCTGCCACCAGGCGTGCCTCGTCGCCCAGCCGCTCGAGCAGGCTGATCGCGTGGTCGACGCTGGTGGCACGTTCGTAGTCGAAGGGCGCTGGAACCTGCACTGGAGCCTCCGTGTGGGATGGGTCACACGACTATCTGCCCAGCGCAGGCACCCGTCAACAGCGAGTTAAGGGGTTGCTGAACTCGGTCAATTGCGCACGTCAAAAGTCCGCCCGAGCGCGCGGCGTGGTGCCGGCGGGCTTCGTCGTGGCCGGGGTCCGGTCAGGAGGCGCGGGTGCGCGGCCCGTCGCTGGGGTCGAAGTGGCCGAGGTCCGCGTTGGCCTTGGCCTTGCGCAGGTGTCGGGTCATGCTCCAGCCCAGCAGCCCGACCGCCACGGCCATCAGGACGAAGATCGCGAACGCTCCCCAGCCGGCCTTCACGTCCTCGGGGGCAGGCACCTTGTCGGCACCGGACACGAGGTACGGGAGGAGGACGATGAACGGGTTCATGGCACCAGTCTCTCAGGTGGTCAAGTCAGGGCGGTCGCGGATCCCGGCGAACAGGTCGTCCTCCGGGAGCTCGGTCTCCACCTGGGAGGAGACGAGCTCGAACTCCTCGGTCGGCCAGACCCGGCGCTGCAGCTCCAGGGGCGCGTTGAAGAAGAAGCCGTCGGGATCGATCTGGGTCGCGTGGGCGATCAGCGCCCGGTCCCGCACCTCGAAGTAGTCGCCGCACGGCACTCGCGTGGTGATCCGGGCGTCGTGGGCCGGGTCGGGCTTCCACTGCTCGAGTCGCTCGCCGAACCCCGACTCGAGGCCGGCCTCCAGCATCGCCTCGTGCAGCGCCGACATCCGGGGGCGGTTGAACCCGTGCTGGTAGTACACCTTGATGACCTGCCACGGCTCACCGGCGTCGGGAAACCGCTCCGGGTCCGCCGCAGCCTCGAGCGCCACCATCGAGATGTTGTGGCACATGATGTGGTCGGGGTGCGGGTAGCCACCGTTCTCGTCGTACGTCGTGAGGACGTGCGGCCGGAAGCTGCGGATGAGCCGCACGAGCGGCTCGGCCGCCACCTGCGGGTCCATCAGGCCGAAGCAGCCCTCGGGCAGCGGCGGCTTGGGGTCACCCTCGGGCCAGCCGGAGTCCACGAAGCCGAGCCAGTCCTGCCGGACGCCCAGGATCTCGCGGGCCGCCTCCATCTCCTGGCGGCGGATCTCGGTCATGTTCTCGAGGACGTCGGGGCGGTCCATCTTGGGGTTCAGGATCGAGCCACGCTCACCACCGGTGCAGGTGACGACGTGGACGTCGACCCCTTCGGCGACGTACTTGGCGGTCGAGGCAGCGCCCTTGCTGGACTCATCGTCCGGGTGGGCGTGCACGTGCATCAGGCGCAGCATGGTCTCCATCCTAGGGATGAGAGAATTCGTTCCGTGAGGGACGTGAGCACCGACGCACTGGCGGACCGCTACGGGACCGCGAGTCCCGCGCGCCGTCGCACGATCATCATCGCCTCCGGGGTGGTCGGTGTCGTGGCGCTGGTCTGGCTGGCCTGGGCCGCGTGGTTCCAGAGCACCCCCGACGTGCAGTCCTCCATCCGCTCCTTCGACGTCGTCGACAGCCACACCGTCGACGCCGAGGTGGTGGTGAAGCCACGCTCCAAGGACGTCGAGGCCAGCTGCCTGCTGCGCGCCTTCGCGGTGGACCACTCGGTCGTGGGCGAGCTCAACTTCAAGGTGACGGGCGAGGACACGAGCACGCTGCGAGCGGTGCAGCTGCGCACCGAGCGCGAAGCCACCTCGGTCGAGCTGGTCGGCTGCACGGCCGCGGGCCAGTCCCGGCCACGCTGAACCTCTCGGCCGACTGGCGCCTCGCTGAGGCGTCCCGTCCCCTCCCGTCCCGGGCCGTGAACCGACGATTCTGCCCTCGGACCGCACGTTGGTAGCATCGTTTACTTGCCCTGATGGACAACGATGTACAGGAGAGACCCCCATGACCGAGCCGACCGAAGGCGATGTCGTCTGGCTGACCCAGACGAAGTTCGACGAGCTGCAGGCCGAGCTCGAGCGTCTGCGCGGCCCCGGCCGTGCCGAGATCGTGAAGAAGGTCAGCGAGGCCCGTGACGAGGGCGACCTCAAGGAGAACAGCGGCTACCACGCCGCTCGTGAGGAGCTCGGCAAGGTGGACGGTCGCGTCCAGCAGCTGGTCGACATGCTGCGCCGCGCCAAGGTCGGCGAGACCCCCGCCGACGACGGCGTCGTCGAGCCCGGCATGAAGGTGACCGTCAAGCTCCTCGGTGCCGACCTGACCCAGGAGTTCCTCTTCGGTGCCCGCGAGATGGCCGGTGACGACATCACCGTCTACTCGCCGCAGTCGCCGCTGGGCCAGGCCATCCAGGGCGCCCGTCGCGGCGAGACCGTGACCTACACCCTGCCGAACGGCAAGGACCAGAAGGCCGAGATCCTCGAGGCCGTCCCCTACACCGGCTGACCTCTCCCCCGCCGAGCGGGCATTCTGTGTCCGCGTGGGGACGCCGAGCGGGCATTCCCGGTCCGCGAGGGAACGCCGAGCGGGCATTCCCGGTCCGCAGACTGCCCGCTCACCGTCGTACGACGTGACGCAACTGCCCGCTCACCGTCGTACGACGTGACGCAACTGCCCGGTCGGCCTACTCGATGACGTGGTAGCCGCGCTCGCGGAGGCGGACCAGGACCGTCTCGGCGTGCGCTACGCCCCGGGTCTCGAGCTGCAGGCGCACCTCGACCTCGCCGATGTGCAGCGAGTTCGTGGTGCGGTCGTGCTCGACCTCGAGGACGTTGGCGCCGGCCTCCGCCAGCTCGGCCAGCAGCCGCGCCAGTCCCCCCGGGCTGTCCGGGATGTGCACCTGCAGGTTCATGTAGCGCCCGCCCGAGGCCAGACCGTGCTGGATCAGCTTGCCCAGCAGCAGCGGGTCGACGTTCCCGCCCGAGAGCACCGCGACCACCGGCGTGCCGAACGCCTGGGGCTGGTCCATCAACGCGGCCACGGCGGCGGCCCCGGAGGGCTCCACGACCGTCTTGGTGCGTTCGAGCAGCATCACCAGCGCGCGGGAGAGCGAGTCCTCCGAGACGGTGACCACGTCGTCGACGTAGCGCTGGATGGCCCCGAACGGGACGTCGCCGGGCCTGGCCACCGCGATGCCGTCGGCCATGGTGGTCATCCGCTCCAGCGCGACCGGTGCCCCCTGGCGCAGTGACTCGGGGAAGGCCGCGGCCTCCTCTGCCTGCACACCGACCACGCGTACGTCGGGTCGCAGACCCTTGATGGCGATCGCGATGCCGGCGATGAAGCCACCACCGCCCGTGGGCACGAGGACCGTCGCGGCCTCGGGCGCCTGTCGGACGATCTCGAGCCCCGCGGTCCCCTGCCCCGACACGATGTCGGTGTGGTCGAAGGGATGGATGAAGACGGCGCCGGTCCGGTCGGCGAACTCCTGCGCAGCGACGAGGGCGTGGGTGAGGTACTCGCCGTGGAAGAGCACCTCGGCGCCGTACCCGCGGGTGGCGTTGGCCTTGGGGATCGGAGCCCCCTCCGGCATGAAGACGGTGGCCTTGATGCCGAGCAGCTTCGCGGCGAGCGCCACGCCCTGGGCGTGGTTCCCGGCCGAGGCCGCCACCACTCCACGTGCGCGCTCCTCCGCCGTGAGGCGGGAGAGCCGGACGTAGGCGCCCCGGATCTTGAACGAGCCGGTGCGCTGGAGGTTCTCGAACTTCAGCAGCACCTTCCCGCCCACGAGAGCCTGCAGCCAGCGGGACTCCTCCATGGGAGTCGTGATCGCAACCTCGCCCACGAGGTCTGCGACGGCCTCGATGTCAGCCAGTGAGACGGTCATGGACCCCACCCTAGGGGTCGCTGGAATCCAGCCTGCGCCGGCTACGGGACGGACGGGTCGTCGTCGTGCATGTCCGCGACCGCGTCCCCCGAGACGTCTGCCGTCTCGCCTGCCCGGGCACCGACCGGGAGGGTGTCGGGATCGGCCTTCGACGCCTCCTCCGGATCCTCCCCGACCTCGGCGCCGCTCGCGAGGTGCTGCACGACCGCGTTCAGCGACGCCGCCAGCGGTACGGCGATCAGCGCACCCGGGATGCCCGCGACGATGACGCCCAGGGCGATCGCGATGATCACCCCGAGCGGGTGCACCGAGACGAAGCGGCCCATCAGGAACGGCTGCAGGACGTGCGCCTCGAGCTGCTGGACCGCGACGATCACGCCGAACATCAGCAGGGCGGTGAACGGCCCCTGCGCGACGAGGGCCACCAGGACTGCCACGCCGCCGGAGACGAAGGCACCGATCAGGGGGATGAAGGCACCGATGAAGACCAGCACGCCGATCGCACTGACGAAGGGCACCCCGAGGACGAGCGCTCCGACCATCACGCCGATCGCGTCGGTGCCGGCCACGAGGACGGTCGCCCGCACGAACTGGGTCAACGAACGCCAGGCGACCCGGCCGGAGGAGTCGGCACGCAGTCGGCCGGCGCGCGGGAAGATGCGGACGAGCCAGGCCCAGATGAGGGGGCCGTCGGCCAGGAAGAAGTAGGTCGAGAACAGCACGATGAAGATGCCGGCCACCACGTGGCCCAAGGTGGTGCCGACCTCGGTCAGCTGCTTGGGCAGGTCCTTGCTGCGCTGGGACAGCTGGTTCTGGGCGTCCTCGAGCAGGGTGTTGAGCTGCTTGTCGGTGACGTGCAGCGGACCGGTGCGCAGCCAGTCACGGATCTGCTCGAGACCGTCCGACACCTGGCCGGAGAGGTCCCCGACCCCTTGCGAGACCTGGCTGCCGACGAAGGTCCCCAGCAGCGCGATGAAGCCGATCCCGACCAGGACCACGAGCAGCGCGGCGGCCTTGCGTGGCAGGCCCAGGCGCTGGAGCCAGTGCACCACCGGCGCCACCAGCGCAGCGACGAACAGGGCGATGACCACAGGGAGCACGACGACGAGGAACAGGTTGAGCAGCCACAGGATGGCTCCGCCGGCCACGGCGATGATCACGAACCGCCAGGCCCACGCCGCCGCGAGGTCCATGCCGTAGGGCACCTGCGCGGGCGTGAAGTTGGAGGTTCCTCCGACGATGACCGGCTGGGCCTCCATGGCCCGACGGGCGGCCCGCACCTCGGCCCACTGGGCGGCGATGCGCTCGCGGAGCTCGATGCTCTCGGACTCGGCCTGCTCGGCCCACTCCTTCTCCCGGGAGCGTGCACGGTTCCGGAAGTCGCGGATCAGCTGGCGGGGGTTTCTCGGCACGAGGACAGGCTACGGGCCAGTGCGGCCGACGCGGCCGGGCGACTCCCCGCGAGCAGTCCGACGGCGGCGAGCACGTAGTCGCGGTCGACCACGACCCGCGGGTGCTCCGGTTGCTGCCACCCCTCCGGGGAGACCCCGGTCAGTCCGGACAGCATGCGCTGGATCCCGTCGGGGTGGGCGTGACGCAGGACGCCGCCCGACCCGACGAGCAGGTCGACCTCGCGCAGGTCCTTGCCGCTCCGTTCGACGACTCGACCGTCCGGCCCGACCACGACCCGCGACCGGCCGACGTGGCGACGCAGCGCGAGCGTGGCAGCGGTCGCGGCGACCTGCTCGTCCTCGAGGCGCTCCTCGTCGGTCTCCGGGAGGAAGGACGGCTCCTCGGTCCGACGTACCACGGCGGCGTGGAGGGTCTCCTCGACCAGGCCTGCGGCCAGCCCGGCCTCCCAGGTGCTCAGCGCGCTCCAGCGCATCCCGAGGTCGCCCTCGACGGTGCGGGTGACGGGCGTGCTGGCGACGACCTCGCGGGACAGGCCGGCGTCCTCGGGATCGAGCCTCACCACGGAGTGGACGTCGGTGGTGGCGCCGCCGACGTCCACGACGACCACCCCGCTGCCACCGGTCTCCGCGGCCAGGACCTCGACGCCGGTGAGCACCAGGTCCGGGGTGGCGCCGCGGACCATGGCCCTGAAGTCGGCCCGCCGGCTGAGGTGCTTGCCACCGATCACGTGGGCCAGGAACATCTCGCGGATGGCACGACGAGCCGGCTCGGGCGTCAGGACGCCGATGCGGGGCACCACGTTGTCGGTCACGATGACCGGCAGCCCCTCGAGCAGGGACACGACCTCGGCGCGGGCGGCCACGTTCCCGGCCACCACCACGGGTCCGCGCCAGCCGCTCGAGGCGATCCGGCGGGCGCCGAGAAGCAGGCCCTCCGGGTCGCCGAAGTCGGTCCCACCGGTGAGGAGCACCACGTCAGGCCGGGTCGTGTGTCCCAGGTCGCGGTAGAGCGCGTCGTCGGACACACGACTGAGCACGGCGACCACCTTGCCGCCGCTGGACAGGGCGACCCGTCGGCCGGCCTCGGCGGTGACGAGCTCCTCGTTGCCCACGACCGCGATCCGCAGGCCTCCCCCGGCCGAGGAGCAGGCGAGCACCTCGGCGTCCTCGACCCCGGGGTGCTCGCGGGCCAGGTCGGCCCGGCAGGCGACCAGCCCGTCGAGGACGTCTCCCACTCCCTCGGAGTCGGGAAGCGTCGTGCGGTGGCTCGTCGCGGCGATCAGCTCGCCGCTGAGCTCGTCGACCAGCGCCGCCTTGGTGAACGTGGAGCCGAAGTCGACACAGAGGATCAACCCAGGGCCCGATCGAGGTCGGCGAGCAGGTCGTCTGCGGTCTCGATGCCGACGCTGAGCCGGATCAGGTCGGAGGGCACCTCGAGGTCTGTGCCGGCGACGCTCGCGTGGGTCATCCGGCCGGGGTGCTCGATCAGCGACTCGACGCCGCCGAGCGACTCCCCCAACGTGAACACCTCGGCCTTGTCGCAGACGTCGAGGGCACGTTCCTCGCCGCCGGTGACGCGGAAGGACACGATGCCGCCGTACCTCTTCATCTGGCGGCCGGCGATGTCGTGACCCGGGTGCTCCTCGAGGCCGGGGTAGAAGACCTGCGTGACGGCCTCGTGCCCGACCAGGAAGTCCACGACCTTCTCGGCGTTGTCGCAGTGGCGGTCCATCCGGACGCCCAGCGTCTTGAGCCCGCGCAGCACCAGCCACGCGTCGAACGGCCCGGCCACGGCACCCATCGAGTTGTGGTGGAAGGCGATCCACTCGGCCAGCTCGAGGTCGCGTACGACGAGGGCGCCGCCGACGACGTCGGAGTGGCCACCGCAGTACTTCGTGGTCGAGTGCA
This sequence comes from uncultured Actinomycetota bacterium, assembly GCA_963843775.1. Taxonomy (GTDB): domain Bacteria; phylum Actinomycetota; class Actinomycetes; order Propionibacteriales; family Nocardioidaceae; genus Marmoricola. Next base: position 124,455 of record CAWJLT010000007.1, on the reverse strand, counting down.
GGACCACGTCGGCGCCGAGCACCAGCGGCTGCTGGAGGTACGGCGAGGCGAAGGTGTTGTCGACGACGAGGAGCGCACCGGCGTCGTGCGCGACGGCGGCCAACGCCTCGATGTCCCCGATGTTGAGCAGGGGGTTGGTCGGCGTCTCGATCCAGACCGCCTTGGTGCGGCCCGGGACGATCGCGGCGCTGACGGCGTCGAGGTCGCTCACCGGGGCGGGGCTGTGCTCCAGGCCCCACCTCGTCGCCACCTTGTCGATGAGGCGGAACGTGCCGCCGTAGGCGTCGTCGGGGATGACGACGTGGTCACCGGGGTTGCAGATCGTGCGCAGCAGTGTGTCCTCGGCGGCCAGACCGGAGGCGAAGGCGAAGCCGCGTTCGCCCTCCTCCAGCGCCGCGATGTTGCCCTCGAGCGCCGTACGGGTGGGGTTGCCGGACCGGCTGTACTCGTAGCCGCCCCGCAGACCACCGACGCCGTCCTGCTTGTAGGTCGACGTCGCATAGATCGGCGGGATCACCGAGCCGGTCATCGGATCCGGTTCGTAGCCGGCGTGGATGGCGCGGGTCTCGAAGCCTGACTTGTGGCGGTGTTCTTGAGTCACCCGCCGAGGCTACTCGTCGGCGACACCGAGCCGGGAAGCGATGCCGGGCCGTTCCCACCCCTGCCCACCCGCGCGTCAGACTGAGAGGGGTCCGGGAAGCACGCGGGCACTCTTCTTGTTGGGAGAGGTGCACCCCACGAAAGGCGACAGATGTTCCAGCGAACCAAGTCCACCGTCCCTGCGGCCAGCGAGGCTCTCGCCGGCCGCCCCGAGCGTCCCTTCAGCCTCTCCGAGCGCCACAAGGCCCTCGACGCACCCCTGGTCACCGACGAGGTCCCCGAGGGCTACGAGGTCGCCGTCTTCGGCCTCGGCTGCTTCTGGGGCGCCGAGGAGATCTTCTGGCAGGTCCCAGGGGTCTGGTCGACCTCCGTCGGCTACGCCGGCGGCAGCACCCCGAACCCGTCCTACGAGGAGGTCTGCAGCGGCCGCACCGGCCACACCGAGGCCGTTCGCGTCGTCTACGACCCCGAGAAGGTCTCCTTCGCCGACCTCGTCGCGACCTTCTACGAGGTGCACGACCCCACGCAGGGCATGCGCCAGGGCAACGACCGGGGCACGCAGTACCGCTCCGCGATCTACTACACCTCGCCCGAGCAGGAGATGGCCGCCCGCCTCGTCACCGAGCGCTACCAGGTCGAGCTCACCAGACGCGGCTACGACGCGATCACCACGGAGATCAAGCCCGAGCAGCCGTACTACTACGCCGAGGACCCGCACCAGCAGTACCTGCTGAAGAACCCCTTCGGCTACCGCTGCCACTCGGCGACCGGCGTGCCGGTCCCGCGCTGACCTGAGTGCGGTAGGTCTCACTCGGGTCAGCGGAGTTTGAGTTGCACCCTGTTGTCGGCACACTGGGCGCATGAGTGACCAGACTCCACCTCCCGACCAGCCCGCACCGACCCCGACCTCGGCCGGGGTCGGTGACGGCGCCGACGAGGGTGTCACGCCTCCCCCTCCCCCGCCCCCGCCCGCCGGGGCCGACTACGGCTCGGTGCCCCCGCCTCCTCCCACACCCGCCAAGAAGTCGCGGACCGGCCTCATCGTCGGGATCATCGCCGGTCTCGTGGTGCTGGCCATCGTGGCCGTGCTCGCCATCGTGCTCGTGGTCAACAAGGGCGAGGACACGCACTCCATCGCGATCCCCTCGACCGCAGGCGGCATGAAGCGCGACACCGGCAAGGAGACCGAGCTCAAGCAGCAGCTCGACGCCGCCGAGGAGCAGTTCAAGACCCAGGCCAAGAACGTCAGCTACGTCAAGTCCGGCGTCTTCAACCAAGAGGACAGCAAGCGTGGCCCCGCGGGCGCACTGGTCTTCCTCGGCGCCAAGCTCAAGAAGGTCCAGAGCCCGACAGCGTTCGTCACCTCCTTCAGCAAGCAGGCCACCACCAACGGGTTCAAGATCGACAAGATCGCCGCCGGCGAGGGCGGCGGCAAGGCCGTGTGCGCCTACCAGGCGACCGGCCAGAAGGTGGCCATCTGTGCCTGGGCGACGACGGACTCCATGGGCGAGCTCATCCCCACCGTCCCGGGCTACGACGCCAAGCAGCTCTCCAAGATCCTGATCGACCTGCGCTCGGACGTCGAGAAGACCGAGTAGTAGACGCGAACAGCCAGGCAGGGGCCGGCAGGTCGCCGTGCTGACCCGATGGGGACGCACGCTCGATCCTGACCGGCCCCTTCCTGAACACCCACGCCCCCAGCTCGTCCGCGAGCGCTGGGTCAACCTGAACGGGGTGTGGGAGCACGCCTTCACCCCGACCCCCCAGCGACCGGCGGCCTGGGACGGACCGATCGTCGTCCCGTTCTCCCCGGAGGCGCCACTCTCGGGCGTGGGCCGGCAGCTGCAGCCTGACGAGTGGCTCTGGTACCGCCGCCCCTTCGTCGCCCCCGAGCCCCCGGTCGAGGGTCGGGTGCTGCTGCACTTCGGCGCCGTCGACCAGTCCTGCACCGTCTGGGTCAACGGGCACGAGGTGGGCTCGCACACCGGCGGCTACCTGCCCTTCACCCTCGACATCACCGATGCCCTCGAGGGCGGTGCCGAGCTCCTCGAGGTGCGCGTGCGGGACCTCTCCGAGACGGCGGTGCACGCACGGGGCAAGCAGCGCCTCGATCGCGGCACGATCTGGTACACCGCCCAGTCGGGCATCTGGCAGACCGTGTGGCTCGAGCCGGTTCCGGCGGCGTACGTCGAGAGGCTGACGCTGGTGCCGAGGCTGGCGGCCTCCGCGCTGGAGGTGACGGTGCACGTCACGGGTCTCGAGCCGTCCGCTGGCGCCCGCTCCTCCACCACCACCACGGCCGACGTCACCGTCTCGTCGCAGGCGGCCGTCCGGGTCCTCCTCGGGCAGCCGACCCTCATTCCGCTCACCGACGTGCACCTGTGGACCCCCGACGACCCGCACCTCCACGACATCGAGGTGAGCTTCGGCGAGGACCACGTGACGTCGTACGCCGGGATGCGTTCCTTCGGCGTCGGCCGCGACGAGGACGGCCACCCCCGCCTGCTGCTCAACGGTGATCCGGTGGTCCATGTCGGGGTGCTCGACCAGGGCTACTGGCCGGACGGGCTGATGACGCCGCCGAGCGACGCGGCGCTGGTGCACGACATCGAGACCATGAAGTCGCTCGGCTTCACGATGCTGCGCAAGCACGCCAAGGTCGAGTCCCTGCGCTGGTACGCCCACTGTGACCGACTCGGGATGCTGGTCTGGCAGGACATGGTCAACGGTGGCGGCCGCTACCGGCACCTGGTGACCACGCTCCCCGCCACCCGGCCCGTGCGGGTGAGCGACCGCTGGTACTCCCTCTTCCACCGTCAGGACGTCGAGGGACGGGACGAGTTCCGTCGCGAGGTCCGCGCAACCGTCGAGCTGTTGCGCAACGTCACCTCGCTCGCGGTCTGGGTCCCCTTCAACGAGGGCTGGGGCCAGTTCGACGCCAACGCCGTCGCGCGTGACGTCACCGACCTCGACCCCACCCGTCAGGTGAACCACACCAGCGGCTGGGTGGACCAGGGTGGCGGCGACATCGCGAGCTTCCACCGCTACGTCCGGCCGTTCCGGATGCCCCGGCGGTGGTGGTGGAGGCGGCGGCCCCGACGTGTCGTCGCCCTGGCCGAGTACGGCGGCCACAGCATGCGCGTCGAGGGCCACGACTGGAGCCCTCGGGAGTTCGGCTACCACCACGCCGCGGGACCCGCCGAGCTCGAGGCGGGTTTCCTCGCGCTGCACCGCCCCTTGGTCGACGCCGTGGCCCAGGGGCTCGGCGCCACCGTCTACACCCAGCTCAGCGACGTGGAGGACGAGCTCAACGGCCTGCTCACCTGGGACCGCGAGGTCCTCAAGCTCGACCCCGACGTCGTACGACGCGTGACGGCAGGCCTGCGCTCCGAACCGAAAGGACTCAGAGGCCCGAGTCGACCCAACGCTGACCGATGACCTTCAGGGAGGCCGTGCCCGCTGTGAGCTCGGCGACGATCTCCTCGGCCGCGGCCCTCGCCATCGGCGGGACGGCGAAACGCAGCGAGGCCTCGCCGGTGTACTCCACTCCCAGGACCTTGGCCCCGCGGGAGCGCAGGGCGTGCTCGAGCTGACCCACCGCGGCGATGTCGACCTCGACCTCGCACAGCTCCTGCAGGACCCGTTCGACGACGCCGACCTCGTCGAGCGCAGCCCGGGTCGCGCCGGCGTACGCCCGGGCGAGCCCGCCGGTTCCGAGGAGGGTCCCCCCGAACCAGCGGGAGGTGACCGCCACGACGTCGGTGAGCCCGCGACCCCGCAGGATCTCCAGCATGGGCGCCCCACCGGTGCCTGCCGGTTCCCCCGCGTCGCTGCTGCCCTCGATCGTGCGCTCCGGACCGACGACGAAGGCGGTGCAGTGGTGCCGGGCGTCCCAGTACTGCTTGCGCACCTGGTCGACGACGGCGCGGGCACCCTCCTCGTCGCTCACCCGCGCCACGGTGCAGCGGAACCGGGACCGGCTCTCCTCGATCTCTGCTTCCCCATCGCCGGCGATGGTGAGGTAAGTCGTGGCAGACACGGCCCGGAGTCACCCATCCTGTTGGCTTTGGCACGATCAGTGCATGCGTATCGTCTCACTCCTCCCGTCCACCACCGAGATCCTCTTCGCCATCGGGGCCGGTGAGGACGTGGTCGGCGTGACCTTCGAGTGCGACCACCCCGTCGAGGCGCGCCGACGGAGGATCGTCTCGACCAGTGCGCTCCCCGAGGGACTCGGTCCGGCGGAGATCGACAGCTTCGTGACCGCCGCGATGCACGCCGGTGAGGACCTCTACCACCTCGACGAGGGCGCCCTCGCCGACCTGGACGCCGACCTGGTCGTGACGCAGGACCTGTGCGCCGTGTGCGCCGTCGACGTGTCGGTCGTCGACGACGCCCTGGCCCATCTCGGGTGCGCCGCAGAGGTGCTCACGATCGACCCGCACACGCTCGCGGAGGTCCTGGACTCGATCCTCACCCTCGGCACCGCGACCGGGCACCGCGAGGAGTCGGAGGCCCTGGTCGCCTCGCTGCAGCGGAGGCTCGAGGTCGTCCGCTCGCAGGTCGAGGCCCGCCCCGCCGGCTCCGCCCCACGCGTGCTCCTGCTGGAGTGGACCGACCCGCCGTTCGCACCCGGTCACTGGGTCCCCGAGATGGTCACGACCGCAGGCGGCGTGCCCACGGTCGGCACCGCCGGCGAGAAGTCGGTGCGGGTCTCGTGGGAGCAGGCCCTTGCCGGGAAGCCCGAGGTCGTCGTCTGTGCTCCCTGCGGCTTCGACCTGGACGGCGCGGTCGAGCTGGCCCGCGCGGTCGTCGACTCGGGGGTGCTGCCGAGCCACGTACCGGTCTGGGCGGTCGACGCCAACGCCTCCTTCGCCCGGCCGGGCCCTCGGCTCGTCGACGGTGTCGAGAGCCTCGCGCGGATCCTCGACCCGACCGGACCGGCCCCGCTGGCCGAGAGCGCCCGACGGGTAAGTGGTGGGGCGTCCTCGGAAGAGTCGACCCCACCACCCGGTGTCCGCGCGTGATGGAAGTGGAGGGGCTCGCTCGCGCGAGCACATCCATGCTGGCCCGGAACCGCAGCATCAGACCCTCAGGCGGGTACCACAGGCCCGATGTCGCATCTTCCAGAGTAAGCAGTCCGACCCCCGAAAGCCATACATTTCGGACACTATCGCTGCGAGCGTCCCGGCCGCTCAGTCGCGCGCGACGAAGCTCAGCAGGTCCTGTCGCGTGAGCACGCCGACCGGGCGGCCGTCCTCCTGCACCAGGAGCGCGTCCGCGTCCCTGAGGGCGTCGACCGCCTCGGAGACCCCGACCCCCGCGCCCACCGTCGTCAGGGGCTCGTCCATGTGCAGCTCGACCGGGTCCGCGAGGCGCGCCCGACCGGTGTAGAGCGCGTCCAGCAGCCGTCGCTCGGAGACCGATCCGGCCACCTCGGCAGCCATGATCGGTGGCTCGGCGAGAACCACGGGCATCTGCGAGACGCCGTACTCCTGGAGGATGGCGACGGCGTCGGCGATCGTCTCGTTGGGGTGGGTGTGCACCAGCGCGGGGATGTCCCCCTTCTTGGCGTGCAGCACCTCCCCGATCGTCATCCCGCTCTGGGCTCCGCCCCCGAACCCGAACCGGGCCAGCCACTGGTCGTCGAAGATCTTCGTCAGGTAGCCGCGCCCGCTGTCCGGCAGCAGCACCACGATGACGGCGTCGGGGTCGTCGAGCTCCTGGGCCAGCTGGATCGCGGCGAAGGCGGCCATGCCGGAGGAGCCACCGACGAGCAGCCCCTCCTCGCGGGCGAGTCGGCGGGTCATCGAGAACGAGTCGGCGTCGGAGACCTCGATGACACGGTCGGCGATGTCCCGGTCGTAGGTGTCGGGCCAGAAGTCCTCCCCCACGCCCTCGACGAGATAGGGCCGGCCCGAGCCCCCGGAGTACACCGAGCCCGCAGGGTCCGCCCCGATGACCTGGACCTCCGGCCCGCCGCGTTCGGCGCTGCGCTCCTTGAGGTAGCGGCCGACGCCACTGATCGTGCCACCGGTGCCCATGCCGGTGACGAAGTGCGTGATGCGGCCCTCGGTCTGCTCCCAGATCTCCGGACCGGTCTGCTCGTAGTGGGAGAGCGGGTTGTTCACGTTGGCGTACTGGTTCGGCTTCCAGGCCCCCGGGGTCTCGCGCATCAGCCGGTCGGAGGTGCTGTAGTAGCTGTCCGGGTGGTCGGGAGCGACCGCGGTCGGGCACACGACGACCTCGGCGCCGTAGGCCTTGAGCACGTTGCGCTTGTCCTCGCTGACCTTGTCGGGGCACACGAAGATGCACGAGTAGCCGCGCTGCTGGGCGACCAGCGCCAGGCCGACGCCGGTGTTGCCCGAGGTGGGCTCGACGATCGTGCCGCCCGGCTCGAGCTCCCCGCTCGCCTCGGCGGCGTCGATCATCCGGACCGCGATCCGGTCCTTCACCGAACCCCCCGGGTTGAGGTACTCGACCTTGGCGAGCACCAGTGAGGAGGTGGTGCCCACGGTGCGGTTGAGCTTCACCAGAGGGGTGTTGCCGATCAGCTCCAGGAGTGAGTTCACATACTTCATGCGCCAAACCTACCGGCGATGCAGGGCCACGAATGCAAGCACCGACACGCACCACGACCGCAACAAATCTTCACATCGGCCCCACCCGACCCAAAAAATGGTGCATACTTCCCAAGATTCGCTACACCACCGGGTTCGTTTTGCAAGGGAGACACGCCGAGATGAGTACACAGCGTCCACAGACCGTGGTTCGGGCCCTGGTCGGCCTCCTCGCGATCGGCGCGGTGTTCGCACCGTCACTGATGGCCGGGGCCGAGGGTGCCAAGACTCGGGATCCCAAGCTGCGCAAGGTCTCGGCGCCCAACGTGTTCTTCCCCCTGACGGGCACCAAGAGCGTCAAGGACCTGCGTACCTACGGCAAGAAGCGCGGCGGCACCGACATCCGTGCCAGGTGCGGCGCCACTGTCTGGGCCAGCCACCCGGGCGTCGCCCAGGTGAGCGTGAACTCCGGGCGCTACGTCATCCGCGTCGTCAGCGGCCGCGACGGCCTTGTCTCGCAGTACGCCTTCCTGGCCCGCTCCAGCGTGGCCAACGGCCAGCTGATCCAGTCCGGGCAGGCGCTCGGCACTCTCGCCTCCAACCCGTCGACGAAGGCCTGCGCGCTCTACTTCACGGTGTCTGGCCGCGGCAAGCCGGTGAACCCGACGACCTGGCTCAACGCCATGGTGGGCAACACCCCGCCCGTGTCCGGCATGTTCAACACCCAGGCGATCCAGCTCGCCTCCTTCAACGTCCTCGGCGCCAGCCACACCTCGGGTGGCGGGCGCTACTCGACCTACCCCTCGCGCATGGACCGGGCGGTCGACCTGTTCAACACCCGAGGTCTCGACGTGATCGGCACCCAGGAGTTCCAGGAGGTGCAGTTCGACTACTTCATGAACAAGGGGTACGGCGACACCTGGGGCGCCCACTACTGGGACCCTGCGGGCAAGCGTCGCGACACCGAGAACGCCGTCATCTGGCGCAAGTCGACGATGGAGTTCGTGTCCGGCTCGACCTACGACATCCCCTACTTCGGCGGCAACATCCGCCACGTCCCGGTCGTGCTCCTTCGCCAGAAGTCCAGCGGCCGGACGGCGTACTTCCTCAACGTGCACAACCCCGCCGACGTGAAGGGCAACGCCGCCGGCTGGCGGGCGAAGGCGATCGCGATCGAGCGCGCCAAGATCATCGAGCTGCGGGCGACCGGTCGTCCGGTGTTCCTCACCGGCGACTTCAACGACCGCCAGAACGCCTTCTGCCCGCTGACGGCCGGGAAGCTCACGATCTCGCCGAACAGCATCCCGAGCAGCACCACCTGCCTCTACCCCAAGCAGAGCTCGATCGACTGGATCTTCGCTGCCGGGCAGACGCGCTTCTCCTACTTCCTGCGTGACACCTCGTCGCAGGCTGCGAAGATCAGCGACCACCCGATCGTCATCGCCCGGGCGCACCTGCAGAACTAGTGGGGCCAGTCCGTAGGATCTGTCCGTGAGTCGAGCCGCCGCAGCACGCAGACTGGCCTCGGCTGCCGCCTACGGCGGTGGCGGTCTCTCCGTCCTCGGCGCCTCCCTCTACGGGGTGCTCCGGGCCGAGGCCAAGGTCGCTCGACGCACCATCGGCGACGCCCACAACCGGGTCCCCGACGCGACCGGGTGGTACGGCCGCGGTCGGCCGGGACCGGCGATCAAGATCGCCCTGCTGGGTGACTCCAGCGCCGCCGGCTACGGCGTCGACCGGATCGAGCAGACCCCCGGCGCCTGGCTGGGCTCCGGCGTGGCCGAGCGGGCCGACCGACGGGTGCACCTGCGGGAGTTCGCCAAGGTGGGCGCCCAGTCGAGCGACCTCGTCGTGCAGGTCGACCTGACCCTGCCCATCGGTCCCGACGTCGCCGTCATCCTGATCGGCGCCAACGACGTCACGCACACGGTGCTGCCCTCGGCGTCGGTCCGCTTCCTCTCCGAGGCCGTACGCCGTCTGCAGGAGGCCGGGGTGGCGGTCGTCGTGGGCACCTGTCCCGATCTCGGCACCATCTCCCCACTCCCGCCGCCCCTGCGCCAGGTCGCACGCACCTGGTCCCGGCGACTCGCCGCCGCCCAGACCATCGCGGTCGTCGAGGCCGGTGGGCGAACGGTGTCCCTGAGCTCGATCCTGGGGCCCGAGTTCGCCGCCGCCCCCGCCCTGCTCTTCGGACCCGACCGCTTCCACCCCTCGGCCGCGGGCTATGAGTCCCTGGCCCGCCTGCTCGTCCCCTCCGTGCTCTCCGCCCTCGGTCTGGGCGAGGCCGAGGAGGACATCCCGCGCGTGGGTCGCGGAGAGGCGGTCCTGCCGATCGGGTACGCCGCCGTCAAGGCCAGCCAGAACCCCGGCACCGAGATCGACGGCACCGAGGTCGGCGGCGCCAAGCGCGGCGTCGGCGGCCGCTGGGTCACGCTCATGCGCCGTCGTCTGCTGCCCACCGGCGAGGCCGAGACTCCCCACGAGGGCCACGAGGGCCACGAGGGTCCGGACAGCGAGGACGCCCCGACCGACGAGTCGGCCGAGGCGTCCGCCTAGCGGTGGTGCTGCGAGGTCAGTTGCCGCGCAGGATCGCCAGGATCCTGATGATCTCGATGTAGATCCACACGATGGTGACCGTGAGCCCGAAGGCCGCCCGCCACGACTCGCGCTCCGGCAGGCCGGCCGCGATGCCACGCTCGACGAAGTCGAAGTCGAGGATGAGCATCAGGACGCCGAGGCCGAGGCCCACGACGCTCGTGATCAGGCCCATGCCACCGAAGCCGTTGAAGCCGAAGCTGCTGTTGAAGAAGCCGAGCACCATATCGAGCAGGCTCAGGGCGACGAAGCCGAACATCGCCCCGATCACCCACGTGCGGAACTTGGCGCCGACCTTGATGTTGAAGAACTTGTAGGCCGCCAGCGTGCCCGCGACCGCGGCCATCGTGCCGACCACGGCGCCGATGACCAGGCCGCCCTGTGAGCCGTTGGGGTCGACGAAGGTCGCCTCGAGGACCTTGCTGAACGCTCCGACGAAGATGCCCTGCATCGCGGCGTACGCGAGCACGAGCGGCGGGCTGACGACCTTCTTGAAGGAGTTGACCATCGCGAGGGCGAAGCCACCGAGGGCGCCGACGAGCACCAGGCTGTAGAGGCTGCCGAGGGCTGCCTGACCGGTGATGTCGGGGGTCATGACCCAGGTGGCTGCGGCGACGACGACCACGACGGCGAGGGTGATGGCAGTCTTCTGGACCACCGAGTCGATGGTCATCCGGCCCTGGTCGACCGTCCCCACCTGGCCCGGCGTCCCGGTCCCCCACTGCGAGGGGTCGTTGCCGTAGCCGGCCTGCTGCCGGCCGTTGCCGGGGTAGGACGTTGTCGCGTTGCTGGTGGCGCGGCCGTTGAATCCTTCGGCCCGCGTGAAGATCGGGTTCTTGCTCTGCATGGCGTCCTCCTGTGGATGCCTATGCGAACCACCTACTCTGGTGTTCGCGAGACGCCCCGGATCCTACCGGGGCGTCACTGTGCAAACGATCCAGGCGGTGCCAGTGTTCCCGTCCGTGTCCGGACGTGACCCCAGCCCACGGCTAGCTCACGCTGGTGCCCCGGGTGGGGGTCGAACCCACACTGTGCGGTGTTTAAGACCGCTTCCTCTGCCATTGGGATACCGGGGCGGGGTCCTGATCATAGGGAGGCGGCGCGCCCCAGGACGGCGTCGATCATCGGTTCGGTGAGGCGACCGGTGAAGGTGTTCTGCTGGGAGGGGTGGTAGCACCCCAGCAGCGTCAGGGGATGCGGGCCGGCGAGCTCGACCTCGACCGCGTGCCCGAACTTCGGGCGGGGACGCGGGATCGGCACGCCTGCGGCCGACAGCGCCCGTAGCGCGGCGTCCCATCCGATGCCCCCGAGACAGACCACGGCCCGCACGCCGGGCAGCAGCAGCCTCACCTCACGCTCGATCCACGGAGCGCAGGTCTCCTTCTCCTCGGTCGTGGGCTGGTTCTGCGGCGGGGCGCAGCGTACGGCGGCGACCAGTCGCGCCCGGGTCAGCTGCAGCCCGTCCCCGGCACGGGTCGAGGTCGGCTGGTTGGCCAGCCCGACGCGGTGCAGCGAGGCGAACAGCCAGTCGCCGGAACGGTCGCCGGTGAAGACCCGACCGGTGCGGTTGCCGCCGTGGGCGGCCGGCGCGAGGCCCACGACCAGGATCGAGGGCGCTGGATCACCCCAGCCGGCGATCGGGCGGCCCCAGTAGCTCTCCCCCGCGTACGCCGCCCGCTTCTCGCGGGCCACCTGCTCGCGCCAGCTGACGAGCCGGGGACAGGCGGAGCAGACCGAGATCCGCGCGTCCAGCAGCGGCAACGTCGCGCGGGCGGCAAGCCGGCTCACCCCCGCGGCCGATCGGGCGACCGTCGGCACGGGGTCGCCGGGTCGCACGGGATCCTCGGGCCACCCCGTCCCCGGGGGGACGGGGCTGGGGAAGTCCCGGCCGGGCGACGAGGACGTCACGGCGTCTCAGCGACGACCGAACGGGCGGTCCGCCGGGTCACCCGTCCCGGAGGCCGCGAGCCGGATCTCCCGCATCTTGTGCATGTCCTCGGCGCGCCGGGACGCGGCCTTCTGCACCCCGCGGGTGTCCCGGACGGGAAGCTGGAGGGCCTCCTCCGAGGCGATGCCGAGCTGCAGCTGGCGACCGCGCTCGAGCTCGGCGTCGAGCTCGGCGCCGAAGAGGAGGGCCAGGTTGGTGATCCACAGCCACAGCAGAGCGACCACGACGCCGGCGACGGCGCCGTAGGTCTTGTTGTAGGAGGAGAAGTTCGCGACGTAGTAGGCGAAGCCGATGCTGGCGACCAGCCAGATCAGGATGGCCACGAAGGCACCGGCCGAGATCACGCGGAACTTGGTGAACGCGACGTTCGGGGTGGCGTAGTAGAGGATCGCCACGATGACCATCACCACGAGCGCGAGCACCGGCCACTTCGCGATGCCCCAGACCGTCACCAGGTCGTTGCCTACCCCGATGGTGTCGCCGATCGACTTCGCCACCGGGCCGGAGACGATCAGGATCACCAGGGACAGCGCGCACAGCACGACCGTGGTGACGGTGACGATGAGCTGCATCGGGCGCATCCGCCAGAACGGCCGGCCCTCCTCGACCTCGTAGATCTTGTTCATCGCCCGGCTGAAGGCGCCGACGTACCCCGAGGCCGAGAAGAGTGCGCCCAGCAGACCGATCACGAGCGTGATCCCGGCCCCCTGCGACCCGGCCAGCTCCTCGAGCCGTGGCCGGATGGTGCTGTCGATCGTGTCGGCGGAGACCAGGGGCCGCAGGATGTCGAGGATCGTGTTGATCGACTCCTGGGCCTGGCCGAAGAGTCCCACCAGCGAGAGCAGCGCGATCAGGCCGGGGAAGATGGCGAGCACCGAGTAGTAGGTCAGCGCCCCTGCGAGGTCGGTGGCGCCGTCGTCGCCGAACTCGCGGAAGGTCCGCCTGAGCACGAAGAAGGCGGATCTCCTCGGGCCGGGCTTGTAGTCCTCCCGGTGCTCGAAGCCGATCTCGGACCGGTGCTGCTCGGGCGGGCCAGGCTCGGCGGGCTCGGCGGGCTCGACCGGCTTCGCTACCGGGGCTTCCTTCTTCTTGCGCGTGAACATCTCAGTGCTTCCCCTCTGTGGTCGACGGGGCGGGCGAGGCTGCGATCGACCAGGCGATCCCGTCGAGGATGTCGTGCTCCGAGACCAACATCGAGTTGACCGTCGTACGCCGCAGGATGCGGTCCAGGATGAGCCCGCCGGCACCGATCACGTCGGCCCGGCCGGGATGCATGTAGGGCAGCGCCCGGCGCTGCTCGATGAGCATGCTCAGCAGCGTGGCCACGGCCCCCTGCACGGCGTCGGGGCGCAGCACGCTGTGGTGGATCACGGTGCGGTCGTAGGCATCGAGGTCGAGCACGGCGGCCGCCAGCGTGGTCACCGTTCCGGCGACGCCGATCACCGCGCCGGCAGCGGACGGGTCCACGGAGCAGGCGTCGAGCACCCGGTCGATGTCGGCCACCGCGGCCTTGACCTCCTCCGGGGAGGGCGGGTCGCTCGGCAGGTGGCGCTCGTTGAGCCGCACTGACCCGATGTCGAGCGACTCGGCCGCCAGGACGGTCCCGTCGCCGTTGCCGAGGATCAGCTCCGTGGAGCCACCACCGACATCGAGCACCAGCAGCGGCTCGGGCAGCGGGGGCAGCGTCCGGATCGCTCCGGCGAAGCTGAGCGCCGCCTCCTGGTCGCCGTCGAGCACCTCGGCGTCGATGCCGATGCGCTCCCTGACACCGTCCAGGAACTCCTGGGCGTTCGCGGCGTCACGAGCCGCCGAGGTGGCGCAGAACCGCATCCTCTTCACGTCGTGCGCGAGCACCAGCTCCATGAACTCCTCGAGGGCGCCGAACACGCGCTGGAGCGAGGCCTCGGCGATCCGCCCCGTGCGGTCGACCCCCTGCCCGAGTCGTACGACGCGCATCTCGCGCACCAGCTCCTCGCTGGTCCCGGCGGTGGTGTCGATGTCGGCCACCAGCAGGCGCAGCGAGTTGGTGCCACAGTCGAAGGCGGCGACACGCGTCACGGGAGGTCCTCCGGGGAGACACAGGGCCCCTGCGCCCACCACTCCCCCAGCTCGTCGAGCACCTCGTCGCCCAGCGGGTTGACCCCGCGCCCCTGGGCGAGGGACTGGCCGGCAAGCACGTGCAGGCACTTGACCCGGTCGGGCATGCCACCGGCGGAGACGCCCGCGATCTCCGGCACGTCGCCGATCTCGGCCCGGGCGGAGAGGTAGGCCTCGTGGGCGGAGCGGTAGGCAGCGGCGAGCTCCTCGTCCTGGCCGAGGCGCTCGGTCATCTCGCGCATCAGCCCCGACGCCTCGAGGGTGCCGATCATCGAGGCCGCGCGCGGGCAGGTCAGGTAGAAGGTCGTCGGGAACGGGGTGCCGTCGTCGAGCCTGGGCTCGGTGGCGACCACGTCGGGGTTGCCGCACGGGCACCGGTGCCCGACCGCGTGGATCGAACGAGGTGGCCGGCCGAGCTGGGCGCGGACCGTGGCGATGTCCCGCTCGGCGGTCACTGGTCGGGGGTGGGCGTCGGCGGAGCGGTGATGCTGTCCTTCGGGGTAGGCGCCTTCTTCGGGTGGTCGGCCGCCTGGAGGGTGTCGTTGACCTTGCCCCACCACGGGGTCGGCACCTGGCGCGCGACCGAGTCGGGGTCCGTGAGCTTGTCGCTGCGCTCCAGCGGCTTGCCGTTGCGGTCGATCACCTGGTAGCTCGTCTCGCCGGGCAGCACCCACCCGAAGCGCTCGCGGGCCTGGGTCTCGACGTAGGCGTCGTCGGTCCAACGACGCTTCTCGCGCTCCAGGGCCGAGATGTCCTTCTCGGAGCTGGCGATCTGGGAGTTGAGGTCGTTGATGTGCGAGCGCTGCTGGAGGTAGGCGCGCATCGAGGAGGCGTAGGAGACGACCAGCACGGCGAGCACCACGACCAGGATCGCCATCCGGTTGGTGAACCGGGGACGTGGTTGGTCGACGGCCGTCGCGCGTGCGCGCTCGCTCCCCCGGGAGCCCGGGCGGTTGTTGCCCGGGATCCGGCCGGGACGGGCGCCCTTGCGGGCACCGTTCGGCGTACGACGTGTGGCCATCTTCTCAGCTCAGCCCGTCTCAGCCGTGGTAGCGCGGGAAGGCGCCGCGACCGGCGTAGCGCGCGGCGTCGTCGAGCTCCTCCTCGATGCGCAGCAGCTGGTTGTACTTCGCCACCCGCTCCGAGCGGGCCGGGGCGCCGGTCTTGATCTGGCCGCAGTTGGTGGCCACCGCGAGGTCGGCGATGGTGGTGTCCTCGGTCTCACCCGAACGGTGGCTCATCATGCAGCGGAAGCCCGCGCGGTGGGCCATCTCGACGGAGTCGAGGGTCTCGGTCAGGGAGCCGATCTGGTTGACCTTCACCAGCAGCGAGTTGGCCTGGCCACCGGCGATGCCGCGGGCCAGACGCTCCACGTTGGTGACGAAGAGGTCGTCACCGACGATCTGGGTCTTGTCGCCGAGCATGTCGGTCATGGCCTTCCAACCGTCCCAGTCCTCCTCGTCGAGCGGGTCCTCGATGGAGACGATGGGGTAGGAGTCGACCAGGTCGGCGTAGTAGGCGACCATCTCCTCCGACGTCTTCTTCTCGCCCTCGAAGGCGTACTTCTTCTTGTCGTGGAACTCGCTGGCCGCCACGTCGAGCGCCAGACCGAAGTCGGTGCCGAGCGTGAACCCGGCCGATTTCACGGCCTCGGCGATCAGGTCGAGCGCGGCGCGGTTGCTGGGCAGCTCCGGGGCGAAGCCACCCTCGTCACCGACGCCGGTCGCGAGGCCCTTCTTCTTCAGCACGGCCTTGAGGGCGTGGTAGACCTCGGCCCCCTGCTGGAGTGCCTCGCGGAAGGACGCGGCGCCGATCGGAGCGATCATGAACTCCTGGACGTCGACGTTGGTGTCGGCGTGCGCACCACCGTTGAGGATGTTCATCATCGGCACGGGCAGCAGGTGGGCGTTGGGGCCGCCGACGTAGCGGAACAACGGCAGACCGGCGCTCACCGAGGCGGCGCGAGCCACGGCCAGCGAGACCCCGAGGATCGCGTTGGCGCCGAGGTTGGCCTTGTTGGGGGTGCCGTCCAGGTCGAGCATCGCCTGGTCGACCAGCCGCTGGTCGCTGGCGTCGAGACCGATGATCTCGGGCTCGATCTGGTCCTGCACGGCACTGACTGCCTTCTCGGTGCCCTTGCCGCCGTAGCGCTTGCCCCCGTCGCGGAGCTCGACGGCCTCGAAGGCGCCGGTGGAGGCTCCGGAGGGGACGGCCGCGCGGCCGAGCGAGTCGTCGTCGAGGAGCACCTCGACCTCGACCGTGGGGTTTCCACGGGAATCGAGGATCTCCCGGGCGATGACGGTGTCGATGGAAGCCAAGAGAGTCGCTCCTGCGTCGAAGGTTTCGGCCCGGCCAGTCACAGGTCCGGCCCGGGGGCCGGTTCGGGTGCCTGTTCCTGGGCCTCGTGCCTTTCACCCTAACCGGGCTGAGCGGCGATCACGCGTAGCACCCGGCGGGCGCGGTGGCCTACTTCCCGGTGCCGAAGACGACCGGGTCGGTCCCGTCGGTCGCACCCAGGCGGGCGCAGGTCCGGCTCTCGAGGTTGCAGCTGACCACCGCGGTGGGTCGGCCGCCCGCGATGACGGGCCCGTAGAACGTCGTCTGCCCGGCCCATCCCGCGACCTCGAAGCCCGCCGGGGTGGTGACCCCGGCGCGACTCGGCCCGTCGAGTCGCTGCTGGGCCGAGAGCGGCTCGAGGCCACGGGGACTGACGGCGCGGCCGCTGCCCGTGTCGTAGGCGTACGCCGAACCGGCGCCCGTCACGAGGAGCCGGCTCGCGTCGGCCGTGACCCCGAGGGCGGTGACGTCGGTCAGGCCGGTGCCGCGGAGCCGGGTGAGGTCGGTGAGCCAGAGCTCGCCGCTGGCCAGGACGAAGACACCGCCGGGGACCACGACGAAGGACTCGATGGTGGTGGGCGCGAGGTCCACGGTCCGGCGGCCGACGTGCAGCACGCTGCCCTGCGCCCAGACCACGTCGTCGGGCGAGACCGGCCCCTCCCCGACCGGAACGGTCGCGGGCGGTGCGGTGGGAGCCGCCGAGGGCGCGGCGGTGATGGTCTCGGACGGCTGCACCATCTCGTCGTCCTGGCCCGTCCTGCACCCGCTCGCGAGCACGAGCACGACGACCAGGCCCGCGAGGCCCTGGAGTGTTCGCGGGGTCACCCGCTGACCCGTCGTACGGCGTCACGCAGGGCCTGCTCGGGGTCGACCCCCGACTCGCGCGCCTCGCTGACGAGGAGGAGCAGCCGGTCGCCCAGATCGTTCGGATCGCTGGGGGGCAGCGGGGTTCCCGCGCGCTCGAGCCGGTCCAGCACCTTGGCCGCCCGGCTCAGGGCGGGGAGCTCGAGCGGGATGCCCTCGAGCACTCCGGAGCGCTTCTTCTCGGTGGCCTTGACGGCCTCCCAGGTCTCGTTGATCCGGGCCGGGTCGGTCTCGGTCACGTCTGCGAAGACGTGCGGGTTGCGGCGCAGCATCTTCTCCTGCAGACCGCGGGCCACGTCCTCGATGTCGAACTCGCCTGCCTGGGCAGCGATCGCGGCGTGCAGGTAGACCTGCAGCAGGACGTCGCCGAGCTCCTCGCACAGGTGCTCGGGGCTGCCGCCGTGCTCGAGCGCCTCGATGGCCTCGATCGTCTCGTAGGTCTCCTCGAGGAGATGCTTCGCCAACGTGCGGTGGGTCTGGGCGGCCTTCCAGCCACACTCCGCGCGCAGCCGCGCCATCATCTCGACGAGCTCGACGAGCGCGGACTCCTCAGCAGCCGGCCCAGGAACCGGCCCAGGCACCGGCCCAGAGACCGGCTCGTTCACCGGTCAGCCGCACTTCTGGCTGGCCGGGAGACCCGTGACCCACTTCGCGTCGAGCTCGGCGGCGCTGCCGCCCTTGGCGAAGGTCGAGCTGGCCCGGGAGACGGAGCCGTCGCCGCCACCGCCCGGGAAGCCGTTCTTGTCGGGGGCGTAGCGCGGGTCGGTGTCGATGTCGGACTTCCTCAAGAAGGCGTCCCTGGCCTGCAGGCCCGCGTTCAGGAGCTGGTCGAGGTTCTGCGCGTCGGGCTGTGTCCCGGTGGACTTGCTGCCCACCTGGACGAGGATCGCGCGGCCCTTGGACCACTCCTTGAAGACGTCGGTGAACTCCTCACGCGCCTTGCGGGGCAGCGGCTTGAAGACCGGCTCGACCTGACCGAGGAACCCGGCGGCGAGCACCTTGTCGGCGGTGACCTTCTCGGACTCGCCGAACTGCTGGCTCAGCTCGGCGTCCATGAGCAGCCCGAGGGACTCCTGACGGACGCGGGCCGCGGAGGTGGCGGGGGCCGATCCGGCCTTGGTCAGGGTGCCTCGCAGGACGCACTGCGCCTCGGAGAGGGCGTTGACCTGGTCGTCGGTGATCTTGGTGCCGTTGACCACCGAGGCGGCGCCAGGGGTCAGCGCGCCGCAGCCGCTGAGCAGGAGTAGCGCCAGGACGGATGCTGGGGCTGCCCAGACCCGGGTCCCACCTCGGAGCTTCACGTTCCGGTCTCCTCACTGCCGCCCTTGGCGACACCGTTCTTCTGGCTGTCTGGTTCGATCACGCTGTCGATCACCAACCGCGCCCAGTCGAGGAGCTCCTCGTCCCGAGGTCCCTCGGCTCCGAAGCCGACCGGCTGAGGTCGTGGCACCAGCATCGTACGCACGGGCTCCTTGTAGAGGCTTTTCGGGTGCAGCCGGTTCAGGCGGATGACCCGGGACTCGGGCAGGTCGACGGGATGGAAGCGGATGTACTTGCCCTGCGCCGTGACCTCCGAGATCCCGGCGTCGCGGCAGCGGGCCCGGAAGCTGGCCACCGAGAGCAGCCGCGAGACGGGGTCGGGCGGGGTGCCGTAGCGGTCGACCAGCTCGTCGCGCAGGAGCGTGACGTCCTCGTCGGAGCGCACCTCTGCCATCCGCTTGTAGATCTCGAGCCGCAACCGCTCGCTCTGGATGTAGTCGTGCGGCAGGTGGGCGTCGATCGGCATCTCGATCTTGACCTCCACCGCCTGCTCGGCCGACGGACCGTCCTGGCGGAACTCGTTGACGGCCTCCCCGACGAGGCGCACGTAGAGGTCGAACCCGACGTCGGCGATGTGTCCCGACTGCTCGCCGCCGAGCAGGTTGCCCGCGCCCCGGATCTCGAGGTCCTTCATGGCGATCGCCATGCCGCCCCCGAGGTCGGAGTGCTGGGCCAGCGTCGCGAGGCGCTCGTGGGCGGTCTCGGTCAGCGGCTTGTCCGGCGGGTAGAGGAAGTAGGCGTAGGCCCGCTCGCGGCTGCGACCCACCCGACCCCGCAGCTGGTGCAGCTGCGAGAGGCCCAGGGTGTCGGAGCGCTCGATGATCATGGTGTTGGCGTTGGAGACGTCGAGCCCGGACTCCACGATCGTGGTGCACACGAGGACGTCGAAGCGCTTCTCCCAGAAGTCGAGCATCACCTGCTCGAGCTGGTGCTCCCCCATCTGGCCGTGGGCGGTGGCCACCCGGGCCTCGGGGACGAGCTCCTTGATCTTCATCGCGGCCTTCTCGATGGACTGCACCCGGTTGTGGATGTAGAACACCTGGCCGTCGCGGAGCAGCTCACGGCGTACGGCGGCGGTCACCTGACGGTCCTCGTAGGCGCCCACGTAGGTGAGCACCGGGTGGCGCTCCTCCGGCGGGGTGGCGATGGTCGACATCTCGCGGATGCCGGTGATGGCCATCTCGAGGGTGCGCGGGATCGGGGTCGCGGACATCGAGAGCACGTCGACGCTCGTGCGGAGGCGCTTCATCTGCTCCTTGTGCTCGACGCCGAAGCGCTGCTCCTCGTCGACGATGATCAGCCCGAGGTCCTTCATCTTGATGTCGGGGTTCAGCAGCCGGTGGGTGCCGATGACGATGTCGACGCTGCCTTCGCTGAGCCCCTCGATGATCTCGCGGGCCTCCTTGTCGGTCTGGAACCGGCTCAGCGGCTTCAGGGTGACCGGGAACCCGCTCATGCGCTCGGCGAAGGTGGCGAAGTGCTGCGTGACGAGCAGGGTCGTCGGGACGAGCACGGCGACCTGCTTGCCCTCCTGCACGGCCTTGAACGCGGCACGGACGGCGATCTCGGTCTTGCCGTAGCCGACGTCGCCGCAGACGAGCCGGTCCATGGGTACGACGCGGCGCATGTCGGCCTTGACCTCCTCGACCGTGCTCAGCTGGTCGGGCGTCTCGTGGAACGGGAAGGCGTCCTCGAGCTCGGTCTGCCACGGGGTGTCGGGGCCGAAGGCGAACCCCTTGGTGGCCTGGCGGGCGGCGTACAGCTTGATCAGCTCGGCGGCGATCTGCCGCACCGCCTTGCGGGCGCGACCCTTGCGCTTGGCCCAGTCGCCGCCGCCGAGACGGTCGAGGCTGGGTGCCTCGCCACCGACGTAGCGGGTCACCTGGTCGAGCGCGTCCGCCGGGACGTAGAGCCGGTCGGGTGGGTGACCGCGCTTGGAGGAGCCGTACTCCAGGACGAGGTACTCGCGGACCGCGCCCTGGACCTCGCGCTGCTTCATCTCCACGAAGCGCCCCACGCCGTGCTGCTCGTGGACGACGAAGTCGCCGGCCTTGAGCTCGAGCGGATCGATCTGCTTCTTGCGCCGCGCAGGCATCTTGCGCATGTCGCGCGTCGTGGCCTTCTGGCCGGCGATGTCCTCACCGGTGAGGATGACGAGACCGGGCTGCTCGATCAGCAGCCCGTGGTTGAGGCAGCCGGTGGTGACCAGGACGACGCCGTCGGACTCGCCTGCCTCCATCTCCTCGACCAACCGGGCCGGTACGTCGTGCTCACCGAGCACCTCGACCATGCGCTGCGCCGGACCGTGACCCTGGTGGATCGTGACGACCCGCCTGCCCGCAGCGAGGTGGGCGCGGACGTCGGTGACCACGGCCTCGATGTCCCCGCGGTAGGCCTCCGCCGGCTGGGCCGCGACCTCGCGCGTCTCCTCGTCGGTGTCGAGCCCGAAGGGGCTGATCCCCCACCAGCCCTGCCCCTGCTCGAGGACCTGGCTGCGGACCTCCCCGATGCTGCGGAGCGACGCGGCTCCGAGGTCGATCGGCGCGGTTCCGCCCGACGCGGCTGCCGCCCAGCTCGCGTCGAGGAACTCCTCGCTGGTGGCGACGAGGTCGTGGGCCCGGGTGCGGACACGCTCGGGGTCGAGCACGAGCACGTGGGTCTCCGGCGGGAGCAGCTCGACGAGCATCTCCATCTCGTCGACGAGGGCCGGGGAGAGCGACTCCATGCCCTCGACCGCCATGCCCTGCGCGAGCTTGTCGGTCAGCTCGGCGAGCTGGGGGTACTTCGCTCCGAGCTCCGCCGCGCGACGGCGTACGTCGTCGCTCAGCAGGAGCTCGCGGCAGGGCGGTGCCCACAGACGCTCGACCGGCTCGAGGGTGCGCTGGTCGGCGACCGCGAAGGCGCGGATCTCGTCGATCTCGTCGCCGAAGAACTCCACGCGGACGGGGTGCTCCTCGGTGGGCGGGAAGACGTCGACGATGCCGCCACGGACGGCGAACTCGCCGCGCTTCTCGACGAGGTCGACGCGGGAGTACGCCGCGCCGGCGAGCCGTCGTACGACATCCTCGAGCTCGACCTCCTGGCCGGGAGCGAGCTCGACCGGCTCGAGGTCCGCGAGGCCCTTGACCTGGGGCTGGAGCACGGAGCGGACCGGCGCGACGATGACCTTGAGCGGACCGTTGTTCGCCTCGGTGCCGGGGTGCTTGATGCGGCGCAGGACGGCCAGCCGGCGGCCGACGGTGTCGCTGCGAGGGCTGAGCCGCTCGTGCGGGAGCGTCTCCCAGGCGGGGTAGAGCGCGACCGTGGTCGGGTCGAGCACGTCCTGGAGCTCCTCGGTGAGGTCCTCCGCCTCGCGCACCGTGGCGGCCACGACCAGCACCGTGCGGCCGGCGTCGACCAGGCCCTTGACCACGAACGGGCGCAGCGCAGCGGGACCGGTGAGGTCGAGCGTCGTGACCCCTGCCCTGGCGTCCTTCATCGACTCCGCGAGGGCGGGTTCGCGCAGGAC
The DNA here is from genome assembly GCA_963843775.1 of uncultured Actinomycetota bacterium. GTDB lineage: Bacteria > Actinomycetota > Actinomycetes > Propionibacteriales > Nocardioidaceae > Marmoricola. Next base: position 102,626 of record CAWJLT010000007.1, on the reverse strand, counting down.
CAGATCGGCCAGGGAAGTGACGGACACGGTGACTCCTCGGTGGTGCGACCAACCGCGCGGTCCAGGGTGGTGGGCACGCACGAGGACCCCCCGCCAGTGCGGACAGGGGGTTGGCTCCAGTCTACGAGGTCGGGACGACACCCCCTGCCGCACCTGTTCCGGGGCTGTTCAGCAGCCCTGTGACCGGGGATGCTGGCCCGATGGTGCAGCTTCTGCGTGCGGTGCTGGCCGGGGCCGGCGTCGGCGTGGTCCTCGGCGCGGTGGCGCGCGGCCTGATGCGGCTCGTCGCGATCGGGATGACGATCGAGCCCGAGTTCCACACCGCGGCGTCGATCGGCGTCGTCTCCCTGTTCGCGGTCTCCGGGGCCGGGGCGGGGATCGCAGCCGTGCTCCCGCTGGACCGGTGGCTGCGTGGCCTGGTGCTGCTCGTCGCGTCGATCCCGTTGCTGCTGTTCGGGGGCGCGTTCACGGTCGGTGAGGTCGGCGAGGTCAGGGACCGCGACCTGGACCCCATCTGGACCGGAGAGCTGCTGGCCCTGTCCACCCTCATCGTCGCCCTCGCCCTGATCACGCCGTACGCCGCCTGGCGCGCAGGTCGCCGGGCGGGCCGCTGACTGCCCGAGGGGGACGGGCCGGAGGACTATCAGTTCGCGGGTGTCTTCGTCCTCTCGTGCCTGGAGGGCGTTCGGTGGGAGCGAACTGATAGTCCTTGCGCACGCCGCGCGTCAGAGGTCGTCCGCCTCACCACGCAAGATGCAGAACTCGTTCCCCTCGGGGTCCGCCAGGACGACCCAGCCGGTGCCGTCGTCGTGGCGCTGGTCGTCCAGCTCGCGGGCGCCCAGGCCGCGGAGACGCTCGAGCTCCTCGTCCCGGGTGGTCGCGCTGGGGCGAAGGTCGAGGTGGATGCGGTTCTTGCCCCGCCTCTCCTCCGGCACCTCGATGAACAGCAACGGATGGCCGCCGTCAGGACGCTGGATCCAGCACTCCTCGTGGCCGGCCTCGTTCGGGTCGTCGGGGCGGTCGACGTACTCGAGCACCTGCTTCCACCACTGGGAGAGCTCGAAGGCGTTGCGGCAGTCGATCGTCGTGTGCGAGATGAAGGAGGTCATGGTCACTCAGGCCTTCCGCTTGCGAGCCGCGCTCGGCGACTGTCGCGACCCGTCGATGGCGATGGTCACGTGCATGTCAGATCTCCCTCGGTTGACGGCGGGCCGCTCGGACTCCGGCCTGCCGCGGAAGTACGCGGCCGGGTGGACGCATCCTCCCAGCACGAGCAGCCCGGGCACCACCTCTCCGCGGGCAGACCAACCTGTCGACCACGCCCGTGCTCAGCTGACGACGACCTCGATGCGCTGGAACTCCTTGAGCTCGGTGTAGCCGGTCGTCGCCATCGCGCGACGGAGGGCACCCATCAGGTTCATGGTGCCGTCCGCGACGCGGGAGGGGCCGAAGAGGATCTCCTGGAGCGAGCCGACCGTCCCGAACTCGACCCGTTCCCCTCGGGGGAGGTCCGCGTGGTGCGCCTCGGCACCCCAGTGGAAGCCGCGGCCGGGGGCATCGGTCGCGCGGGCCAGCGGCGAGCCGATCATCACTGCGTCGGCACCGCAGGCCACGGCCTTGGCGATGTCACCGCTGCGGCCGATGGAGCCGTCGGCGATGACGTGCACGTAGCGACCACCGGACTCGTCCATGTAGTCACGGCGGGCCGCGGCCACGTCGGCCACCGCGCTGGCCATGGGTACGGCGACCCCGAGCACGGTGCGCGTGGTGTGGGCCGCTCCCCCGCCGAAGCCGACGAGCACGCCGGCCGCGCCGGTGCGCATCAGGTGCAGCGCCGCCTGGTAGGTCGCGCACCCTCCGACGATCACGGGCACGTCGAGCTCGTAGATGAACTCCTTGAGGTTCAGCGGTTCGGCCTGCGCGCTGACGTGCTCGGCACTGACCGTGGTCCCGCGGATGACGAACATGTCGACGCCCGCGTCGACGACGGTCTTGGCGAACTCCTTGGTCCGCTGGGGGCTCAGGCTGCCGGCCACGGTGACCCCCGCGTCGCGCACCTGGCGGATCCGCTCGGTGATCAGCTCGGCCCTGATCGGCTCGGTGTAGATCTCCTGCATGCGGCGTACGGCATCGGGGCCGGTCAGGCCGGCGACCTCCTCGAGCAGGTCGGTCGGGTCGTCGTACCGCGTCCAGAGGCCCTCGAGGTTGAGCACGCCCAGCCCGCCGAACTCACCGAACGCGATGGCCGTCGCCGGCGACATCACCGAGTCCATCGGGGCGGCCATGATGGGCAGCTCGAACCGGTAGGCGTCGATCTGCCAGGCGGTGGACACCTCTTCGGGGTCGCGGGTGCGTCGGCTCGGCACGATGGCGATGTCGTCGAAGGCGTAGGCCCGGCGCCCGCGCTTGGCCCGCCCGATCTCGATCTCAGTCACCGGCGGAGTCTTTCACGGGCAGGGGGCCGACCGGGTCACCGACGGTGACGCGTCCCGGCTGGACCACCTCGGCGTACATCCCCAGGGACAGGTCGCGCGTGCGACCGAGCCCCTTGAGCCAGCCACCCTCCGGCCCCAGCCCCTCCTGGGCGATGTCGATCATGCGGCAGCGCTCGATGCGCTCGAGGACCCTCAGCTCCGCGCCACCGACGCGGATCGTGGCACCACCCCAGGTCTCCTCGACGAACGGTTCCGTCGTCTCCACGACGAGGTTGGGCCGGATGCGGCGAGGGTCGGCGTCCACCCCCAGGTGCTCCCGGCACCAGTCGAGCGAGGCCGTGCCCACGAGCGAGACCTGGCCGTCGTCCTGGTGGGAGACCTCGTGCTCGGGCCGGACGGTCACGTCGGCTCCCAGATGCTCGCTCAGGACCCGGTCGAGCTCCGCACCCACGGGCCAGGCCCCGGAGCGGGCCCCGGGGCGGGCGGAGACCACGACCTCGTCGTCGACGACCCGGGCGGCATACTCGAACACCTCGTCGAAGCGACGGAAACGGCCCGAGCTCTTGCCGGTCGCGAGCCTGCCGTCCCCGTCGACGACGGCGAACCAACGGTCCATGGCGAGCCCACGGGCGTCCAGGTCCACCGACTCCAGGGACTCACCGCCCATCGCCTTGACCGGGTAACGACGGATCTCGACGACGGTTCGGCTCACGTCACCAGTCTCACAGAGACGACGTGCGAGGCTCACTCCCCCCGTGGAGACGCTTCAGAGGCCGAAGAGCTCGGTCAGCACGGCGGCGACGCCGTCCTCGTCGTTGGTCGGTGCCACGTGGTCGGCGACCTCGAGGACGCTGGCGTGCGCGTTGCCCATGGCGTACGCCGTGCCGGCCCACGTGAGCATGGCCAGGTCGTTGGGCATGTCCCCGAAGGCGACCACGTCGGACGCCCCGACGCCGAGCTCGGCACTGACCCGGGCCAGCGTCGCTGCCTTGGTGACCCCGGCGGCGCTGATCTCGACCAGCCCCTCCATCGACCATGACGGTGTGGCCCGGTCACCCACGGCGGACACGACGGCCTCGCGCAGGTCCTCGAAGGGCACCGACGGGTGCCGGACCAGGACCTTGAGCGCGTCCTGGTCCCACACCTCGGCCAGGGGGCCGCGCGGAGTCTCCTTCGGCAGGTCGTGGCGTCCCGTGAAGCCGTCGCCGAGCCGGATGCCGTCGACGGTCTCGATCGCGAACACGACGCCCGGGATCCCGGCGGAGAGGACCTCGGCCAGCTCGAGCCCGGCGTCGCGGGTGATGCCGCTGACGTCACGCACCCGGTGGGTGGTGACGTCGTACACCACGGCGCCGTTGGCCACGATCGCGAGCCCGTGGGCCCCGACGGCGCTCCACAGCTCCTCCATCCACCGCAACGGCCGCCCGGTCACGAACACGACCGGAACTCCGCGGCCGTCGAGCTCGAGCATCACCTCGCGGGTGCGCGGCGAGACGGTCCCGTCGGAGCGGACGATGGTCCCGTCCAGGTCGGTGGCCACCAGCCGCGGACGACCCGCGATCGAGCCCGGACGCGTGCCCGGGGTCGTGCTCAGCGCCACGAGTAGTTCGGCGCCTCGGCGGTGATCTGGACGTCGTGGGGGTGGCTCTCCTTGAGCCCCGCCGAGGTGATCCGCACGAAGCGGCCCTTCTCGCGGAGCTCGGGGATGCTGCGCGCACCGACGTAGAACATCGACTGGTGCAGCCCTCCGAGCAGCTGGTGGGCCACGGCCGAGAGCGGGCCGCGATAGGCGACCTGACCCTCGATGCCCTCCGGCACGATCTTGTCGTCGCTGGTCACGTCGGCCTGGAAGTAGCGGTCCTTGGAGTAGGACTTCTTGCCCCGGCTCGACATCGCGGCGAGCGAGCCCATGCCGCGGTAGGACTTGTACTGCTTGCCGTTGACGAACACGAGCTCACCAGGGCTCTCCTCGCACCCGGCGAGCAGCGAGCCGAACATGACCGACTCGGCCCCGGCGACGAGCGCCTTGGCGATGTCGCCGGAGTACTGCAGACCGCCGTCCGCGATGAGCGGCACGCCGGCCGGACCGCAGGCCAGCGAGGACTCGTAGACAGCGGTGACCTGGGGTACGCCGACCCCGGCGACCACGCGCGTCGTACAGATCGAACCTGGGCCGACCCCGACCTTGACCGCGTCGACGCCGGCGTCGATGAGCGCCTGGGCGCCGTCACGCGTGGCGACGTTGCCACCGACGATCTGGACGGACCGGGTGGCCGGGTCGCTCTTGAGTCGGCGGATCATGTCGAGCAGCAGGCGGGCGTGGCCGTGGGCGGTGTCGACGACCAGCACGTCGACCCCGGCCTCGATCAGCGTCGTGGCCCGGGTCCAGGCCTCGCCGAAGTAGCCGACGGCGGCGCCGACGAGCAGCCGTCCGTCAGCGTCGTTGGAGGCGTTGGGGAACTGCTCGGACTTCACGAAGTCCTTGACGGTGATGAGCCCGGCCAGGCGACCCTGCTCGTCGACGATGGGCAGCCGCTCGCGCTTGTGCTGACGCAGCAGGGCGGTGGCGTCCTCGCGGCTGATCCCGACCGGTGCGGTGATCAGCGGCATCGGGGTCATCACCTCGTCGACCTTGGTCGTGGCCCACTCCGCGACGGGGGTGAAGCGCAGGTCGCGGTTGGTGATGATGCCGAGCAGCCGGTCGTCGACGTCCACGACGGGCAGGCCGGAGACGCGGTACTCGCCACAGATCGCGTCGAGCTCCTCGAGGGTCCGGTCCGGCGTGATCGTGACCGGGTTGGAGATCATGCCGGTCTGGGTCCGCTTGACGAGGTCGACCTGGTAGGCCTGGTCCTCGATCGAGAGGTTGCGGTGCAGGATGCCGATGCCGCCCTGGCGGGCCATCGCGATCGCCATCCGCGACTCGGTGACGGTGTCCATGGCGCTGGAGATCAACGGGGTGCGCAGGGTGATGCCGCGCGTCAGCCGGGTGGAGGTGTCGACCTCACTGGGAATGACGTCGGTCTCACCCGGCAGGAGCAGGACGTCGTCGTAGGTCAGGCCCAGGGGTGCGAACTTGCCGGGGACTTCTGAGGGGACACCTTCGGTCATGGGAGCCGGGGGCCTTCCGGGTGGTGGAACGGGTCCCTGAGTCTAACGGCCGAAGGCGCTGCGATCTTCCCGCGGGACAGGCATGGGCGTCGTGGACCGGTGGATGCCGGTCACCACGATCGTCGCCCTCAGCAGTCCTTCACTCACCCGGATCCGGGCCCGCAGGCCGGCGTTGCTCACCATGGTGAGGAACCCCTCGTCGTCGGCCGGCGCCAGCACCACGATCTCGGCGGCCCCCTCGGCGGCCGCCGCCGAGGCCGACCGGGTCAGCAGCTGGGTGCCGATGCCGAGTCGTCGCCAGGCCGGCGCCACCTCGATGGTCAGCTCGCGCCCCTCCGTCAGGGTGGTCGCGGCCACGCCGACCACGTGGCCGCCGATCCGGGCGACCATGCCGTTCGGTGTCGTGTCGTACTCCACCGGGGCGGAGGCCGACTGCGTCGACCCGTCGCCCACGGACTCGGCGAGGGCGGTGAGCGCCGCAGCGCGTGAGTGCTCGCTGGCGCTCCACTTCTCCGGGTGGCGTCCCAGCAGCTTCTCCAGCAGCGCCGGCAGCAGGGCCGGTTCCGCCACGACGTCGTGCGCGGCGGTGAGCCACCGCGTCGGCTGGTCGATCAGGTCGTGAGTGGTGCAGGGTTCGACGCTCACCTCGTCCCCGCCTGCACCACTCACGAGCTCGGCGACCGCTCCCGCGGTCCAGGTGTCGGGCGTGCTGATCACCATCTCGTCGGTGACACGACCCAGGTCAGGGAAGATCTGCAGGCCGAGGATGTTGAGACCTGCCTCGCCGCAGCGCGTGGCGAGGAGCGCCAGCGCTCCGGGCCGTTCGGTCAGCGAGGCGCGCACGCGGAAGAACATGGGGCCACTGTGACCTCGGCGTGTTGCGCGTTCGTCGCGCCCGTGTTGCGGGCATGTCAACAAATGTCGGGCGCCGGCCTTGATCGAGGCAGGCGTGGCCGAGGGTGGAGCGGTCAGCTGGGCCCAGGGTGGGCGGTGACGTAGGCGGCGACGATGGCGTCGATGCCCTGGTCGACGTCGATCACGACGCCGTTCTCGTCCGGGGCCAGCGGCTCCAGGGTGGCGAACTGCGAGGTCAGCAGCGAGGCAGGCATGAAGTGACCGGGGCGGCTGGACTGACGCCTGGTGATCACCTCGTGGGTGCCGTGCAGGTGCAGGAACTCGGTGGTGGGGGCGTGGTGGCGGAGCTGGTCACGGTACTTGCGCTTGAGCGCCGAACAGCTCATCACGCCGCCGCTCCCGGCGTGCTCGTGCAGCCACTCCCCGATCGACTCAAGCCAGGGGTGCCGGTCATGGTCGTCGAGCGCGTGGCCGGCCGTCATCTTGGCGATGTTGGCCGGCGGGTGGAAGTCGTCGGCGTCGGCGAACGGCACCCGCAGGCGTTGCGCGAGCGCGGCGCCGACGGTCGACTTCCCGGATCCGGAGACACCCATGGCGACGACGAGAGGGGCAGGTTCGGGCACGTGGGCTCCTGAGGGGGCTCGTGGGCTGAGTGGGAATGCTATCTGTGGTGACCGTCACGTTCTCGGCCGCAGGTGTGCTCATGCCGGTCGACGGCCACTCCCCCACGAAAACAGCCACCTCCCCCACGTTGCAACGTGGGGGAAGTGGCTGTTTTTCTGGTTGACCGGGGAAACCGCCGAACCGATCAGTGGCCGTGCCCGTGGCCGTGGCCACCGGCGTCGGGCTCCTCCTCGGCAGGCTTGTCCACGATCAGCGTCTCGGTCGTGAGCAGCATGCCCGCGATCGACGAGGCGTTGGTCAGCGCGGACTTGGTCACCTTGACCGGGTCGAGCACGCCCTGGGCGACCAGGTCGCCGTACTCGCGGGTCGCGGCGTTGTAGCCGTTGCCGACACCGAGCTCGCGGACCTTGGCGACCACGACGTAGCCCTCCTGGCCACCGTTCTCGGCGATCCAGCGCAGCGGCTCGTCAACGGCCTTGCGCACGATCCGCACGCCGAACGCCTCGTCGCCGGTGAGGCCGAGGTCGTCGTCGAGGACGGCGACCGCGTGGATCAGGGCGGAGCCACCGCCGGGGACGATGCCCTCCTCGATCGCGGCGCGCGTCGCGGAGACGGCGTCCTCGATGCGGTGCTTCTTCTCCTTGAGCTCCACCTCGGTGGCAGCGCCGACCTTGACGACACATACGCCGCCGGCCAGCTTCGCGAGACGCTCCTGGAGCTTCTCGCGGTCCCAGTCGGAGTCGCTGGCCTCGATCTCGGCCTTGATCTGGTTCACGCGACCGTTGACCTCGGCGGCGTCTCCGCCACCCTCGACGATCGTGGTGTTGTCCTTGGTGACGACGATGCGGCGGGCGGTGCCGAGCACGTCGAGACCGACCTGGTCGAGCTTGAGGCCGACCTCGGGAGCGATGACCTGACCACCGGTGAGGGTGGCGATGTCCTGCATCATCGACTTGCGACGGTCACCGAAGGCCGGGGCCTTCACCGCGACGGCGTTGAACGTGCCGCGGATCTTGTTCACGACCAGGGTGGAGAGCGCCTCGCCCTCGACGTCCTCGGCGAGGATGAAGAGCGGCTTGCCGGCGGCGATGACCTTCTCCAGCAGGGGCAGCATCTCGGAGATCGCGGAGATCTTGCCCTGGTGCAGCAGGATGTAGGGGTCGTCGAGGACGGCCTCCATCGACTCCTGGTCGGTCACGAAGTACGGCGACAGGTAGCCCTTGTCGAACTGCATGCCCTCGGTGAACTCCAGCTCGGTGCCCATGGTGTTGGACTCCTCGACGGTGATCACGCCGTCCTTGCCGACCTTGTCGAAGGCCTCGGCGAGCAGCTCGCCGATGATCTCGTCGCGGCTGGACACGGTGGCGACAGCCGCCATGTCCTTGCGGTCGTCGACGTCGCGGGCGGCGTCGCTGAGCGCCTGGTTGACGGCCTCGGTGGCCTTGTCCATGCCGCGCTTGATGCCCATCGGGTTGATGCCCGCGGCCACGAAGCGAAGGCCCTCGTGGACCATCGCCTGGGCCAGGACGGTCGCGGTCGTCGTGCCGTCACCGGCGACGTCGTTGGTCTTGGTCGCGACCTCCTTGGTGAGCTGGGCACCGAGGTTCTCGAACGGGTCGTCGAGCTCGATCTCGCGAGCGACGGTGACACCGTCGTTGGTGATCGTGGGGGCGCCCCACTTCTTGTCCAGCACGACGTAGCGACCACGCGGGCCGAGCGTCACCTTGACGGCGTTGGCGAGCTTGTCGACGCCACGCTCGAGTGAGCGGCGTGCGTCCTCGTCGAACTCCAGAATCTTGGGCATCCTTGGATGCTCCTTTCGTCAGAAATGGACAGTCCGAGACAGAGGGACCCTGTTCTCGTTCGAGGAGGGGTCCATCCGTCTCGGACTGGGGGTTGGATCAGGAAACGACAGCGAGCACGTCGCGCGCGGAGAGGATGAGGTACTCCTCGCCGGCGTACTTGACCTCGGTGCCGCCGTACTTGCTGTAGATGACCTTGTCCCCGACGCTGACGTCGAGCGGGACGCGGTTGCCGTTGTCGTCGATGCGACCCGGACCGATGCTCAGGACCTCGCCCTCCTGGGGCTTCTCCTTCGCGGTGTCAGGGATGACCAGGCCGGACGCCGTGGTCTGCTCGGCCTCAAGGGCCTTCACGACGATCCGGTCTTCGAGGGGCTTGATGTTGACCGACACGTTGCCGACCTCCACTTTCCACACAATCGTTGGGATGTTTCGAAGTTTGCTGCCTGTGTGTCGGTACGCCGTCGCGGGGGTCGTACGTCGGCACAAGCGCTGGCACACTCACCGGGAGAGTGCCAGTGGAAAAACTAGCACTCTGACCTGACGAGTGCCAGAGCGGCCCTCAGACCAGCACCGGCCGGTTGCTCCGGAAGGTGTGCCGTGGGTCGACAGCAGACTTGATCGCGGCGAGACGAGCCCGGGTCGCAGGCCCCCAGACCCGGTCGAGGTCGCCGTCGGAGCCGAGGAAGTTCGGCACCGTGCGGCGGTCGGTGTGCCCCTGGGCCGCCACGTCGAGCCGCTCGAAGCATTCCGCGATCGCACCGACCAGCTCCGGCACCATCGGGACCCCGAGGGCGAAGAGCAGGTAGGGCTGTTCGACCGTGTCGCAGACACCGTGGGTGTCGCGGTGCCGGAGGAAGGCGCCGCCGAGGTGCCGGAGCTGCAGCACCGCCAGGGGCGAGCCGCTGTCGGGCCCGACCACTTCGATGAGCCGGTCGACGAGCTCGTCGCTGAGGTCGTCGAGCAGCATCGAGTGCTCCATCGTCGGCATCGGGTCGGTCGGCTCGTCGGCGATCCGGCCGAGGTCGGCCATCCGCACCGGGCCCATCAGGTCCATCGCCAGACCGTCGACGGCCCGGAGCGGCGCCAGGAGCTGCTCCGCCTCCGTCGCCGAACCCAGGTGGGCGACCGCGACCGAGGCGAACGACCTCCCGCGAATCTCCTCGGGCACCTCGGGAACGGGCGGGAACTGGTAGGTCTGGTACCAGGCCGTGAGCCGGTCAGGTGCCGAGGCGGTGACCGCACGGAACGCGCGCAGCACCTCGGGCATCTTCTCGATCGCCCACAGCAGCCGACCACCGTAGAGGTCGGACCCCGGGAGCAGCCGGATCTCCATCGCGGTCACGATCCCGAAGTCACCGCCGCCCCCGCGCAGGGCCCAGAAGAGCTCCGGATCGCTGGTGCCGGTCACCGTGCGCTGGACACCGTGGGCGTCGACCAGCTCGAAGGACTCCACGGCGTTCGAGGCGAACCCGTGAGCGCGGCCGAACCAGCTCATCCCGCCCGTCAGGGTCATGCCGACCACCGTCGGGTCCGGGCTGCTGCCGGCGAGGAAGGTCAGCCCGGTGCCCTCCAGAGCAGTGAGCAGCTCGCCCACCTTCACACCGGCGCCGACGGTCACCGTCCCCTTGCGCAGGTCGACCCTGATCTGGTCCAGGGCACGGGTGCGCAGCAGCAGCACCCGCTCCATCCGGTCGGACGCAAGGGCCCGGGTCGCACCGTGGCCGACGGGCTGGGCGGTCACCTGGTAGCCGTGGCGCACGGCCCACTGCACGCTGCGCACGACGTCCTCCGCGTCGGCGACCTCGACGACGGCCAGCGGCTGCTGGGCCACCAGGACGGCCCAGGCGGACCGGGCGGCGTCCCAGCCCCGGTCCCCGGGCACACGGACAGGACCGCCGACGGCGGCGCGCAGCTCGTCGATCACGGGGCGGGCCTGACGCGGGACGGTGACTGCGGCGGTGGTCGGGGCGTCGACGGTGTCGGATCTCATGGTGGTTCCTCTCAGATGGTCGTCCGGTGCGGCGTGGTCCGAGACCCCACGCGCCCGCTGCTCGCGGGCCTCCCGGTTTCTGGTGGCCCTTGCTGGCCAGGGGGTAGGAGCACGCCGGACGCGGGCTGATACATCGAGTTCTGCACCGTGCGCGAGGATGGCGCGGTGGACCTCGACGCCTTCCGCTGGCTGCTGACCGAGGAGGGGCAGCGTCTCCTCGTCTCGGCGGCCGACGCCTCGGCCGGAGCCGGGGACGACCCGCTGGCGGTCCAGGCGGCCCTTCGTCGTACGGCGGACGCGGAGCACGTCGCCGCCGCCGTCACCCAGGTGCAGCTCCGACGCCGGGCGGAACCGAAGTTCGGCGTCCTGGCGGGGCGGATGTACTTCACCCCCGAGGGGCTCGAGCAGGCCACCCGCCTGCCGGTCGCGACCCACCGCGCGGCCCGTGCGCACGCCGGGGGCGACACCCTGGTCGACCTCGGCTGCGGCATCGGCGGCGACCTCGTCGCCTTCGCGCGGGCCGGGCTCACCTGCGCCGGCGTGGACCTCGACCCGGTCCGGGTGGCGGTCGCCGAGGCCAACCTGCACTCGCTCGGTCTCGGGGGCGCTGTCACCGTCGCCGACGCCACGGCGATCGACACCACCCCCTTCGACCTGGCCTTCGCCGACCCGGCACGCCGGTCGGGCCGGGGCCGCAGCTTCCACGTCGACGCGTGGACCCCGCCGTGGTCCTTCGTGCAGGGGCTGTTCACCCGCGACTCGTGCGTGAAGCTCGCCCCCGGTCTCCCCCACCACCTCATCCCCGAGGGCGTCGAGGCCGAGTGGGTCAGTGACCACCGGGAGGTGAAGGAGGCCGTGCTCTGGTCCGGGCGGCTCGCCACCACGCGCCGCCGGGCGACCGTCATCGGCGACGGCGGCCTGGCCACACTCACCGACGAGGACGATCCCGGAGCCGGGACCGGGCCGGTGGGCGACTTCCTCTACGAGCCCGACGGTGCCGTCATCCGGGCCGGCCTGGTGACTGCGGTGGCCGACGGGGTCGGTGGGCACCTGCTGGACGAGCACATCGCCTACGTCACCTCCGCCCGCGCCGTCCAGACCCCCTTCGCCCGCGGCTACCGGGTGCTCGAGGAGCTGCCGTTCCGCGAGAAGCCGCTCAAGGCGGCGCTGCGCGAACGCGGGATCGGCCGGCTGACGATCAAGAAGCGCGGGGTCTCCGTCGTCCCCGACGAGCTGCGCAAGCGCCTGTCGCTGCGCGGCGACGAGGAGTCGACGCTGGTGCTGACACGTGTGGCGGGCAAGGGCACCGCCCTGCTGGTCGAGCCGACCCGGTGACCCCCGTCGATGAGTGAGTTCCCCGGCGAGCAGCACGCAGCGGCGGACGCCGTACCCCCCGGACTCGACCCCGGGGCCGACCGGAGCCGGTGGATCGCCCTGATGGTCTGCTGCAGCGCGCTGTTCATGACCCTGCTCGACGTCAGCATCACCAACGTCGCCCTCCCCTCGATCAGCGACTCGACCGGCGCCGGCTCTTCCCAGCTGCAGTGGATCGTCGGTGGCTACACGCTCACCTTCGGACTCGTGCCGGTGCTCGCCGGGCGGCTCGGCGACGACCACGGCCGGCGGCGGATGTTCCAGATCGGGGTGCTCGGGTTCTCGGTGACCAGCGCGTTGGCCGGCTTCGCACCGACCGCCGAGCTGCTGATCGCCGCGCGCGTGCTGCAGGGGGTCTTCGGAGGTCTCATCAATCCCCAGGTGGTGGGTCTGGTCCAGCAGATGTTCCGCGGCGACGAGCGCGGACGGGCCTTCGGCGCGCTCGGCACCACGGTCGGTGTGAGCACCGCGCTCGGCCCCCTCGTGGGCGGGGTGCTCATCGCTCTGGGCGGACCCGAGTTCGGCTGGCGGCTGGTCTTCTTCGTCAACGTGCCGGTCGGGATCCTCGTCGTCGCCCTGGCCCGCCGCTACCTGCCGGACACGCCCGCCACCGGTCGTCACCGGCTCGACGTGCTCGGCTCGCTCCTGCTGGGAGCAGCGACCTTCTGCTTCCTCTACGCGGCCGTCGAGTTCGAGCAGGTCGGCCGGGCGGTCCTGCTGCTGATGGTGCCTGCCCTCGTGCTGCTGCTGGGGTTCTGGCGTCGCGAGCGACGGCTCACCCGTTCACTGCTCGACCCCCTGGTCGACCTGCGGCTGTTCCGGCGGCCGTCGTACACCTCGGGCGTGGTGCTCGCCCTGCTCTACTTCCCGGCCCAGGCCGGGCTACCCCTCGTGCTCGCGCTCTACTTCCAGCGGGGGCTGGGCTACAGCGCCCTGCACTCGGCGCTCGGCGTGACGGCGTTCGCGGTGGGCAGTGCCGTTGCCGCCCAGACGGCCGGTCGGTTCGTCACCCGGATCGGCCGTCCGCTGGTCGTCGCCGGCACCCTGACCTTCGGCGCGGGTGCGGTCGCCATGGGCACCGTCGCCAGCTCCGCCCCGACCGAGCACGCCGTCCTCGCCCTGGCGGGACCGCTGTTCGTGATGGGCTTCGGCAACGGCACGGTCATCACCCCGAACCAGGCCCTGACCCTGATGGACGTCGACCCGGTCGTGGGCGGCACCGCAGGAGGCGTGCTGCAGACGGCACAGCGGGTCGGGCTGGCGATCGGTCAGGCCGTCATCGGAGCGGTGTTCTTCTCGGCGCTCTCGGGCCCCGGCCCGGCGTCGTACGCCGGCGCGCTGGGGACGGCGGTGATCGTGGCGCTCGTCTTCGTCGCCGCTGCCACGAGCGTCGGCACGTGGGAGATCATCCGCGCCCGACGGACCGGTCGAGAGGCTCAGGACCTCGTGGGCTGAACGATGCGGAACACGTCGGGCGCGGCCGTGGGACCCACTCCGTAGCCGACCGGCAGGAAGCCCACCGGGCTGAGGGCGGTGTCGCAGGTCGCGATGTACCCGTAGTCGCCGATGTCGTTCTCGGACCACGCCTGCGCCGGCGTCTGGTCGCGGAACATCAGGCCGGTGCGGTCGGCCTCGTAGAAGTACTGCGGGTTCCAGTCGCAGCCGACCAGGACGATCTCGGAACCCGCTGGAGTGACCTGCTGCAGGTGCGCAGAGAGCGGTTGGATCGGGGTCTGCTGCCCCAGGTTGCCGAGGTCGCTGCGGCCCAGCGGCAGCACCCACGTGGTGAGCAGCAGGACGGCCATGGTGGCCGCCGCAGGCAGCGCGAGGCCACGGCCGCCGAAGCGCGTGGCCAGTGACGCCACCCCGAGGGCGGGGAGCGCACACAGCAGCGGGTAGACGGCCGTGAGGTAGTAGGTGTGCACCGCGTAGAGGTTGAAGAAGATGAGCACCGGCGCCAGCGTCCCCAGCACGAGTCCGGTGAGCACCACCCGCTGACGGGCGTTGCCGAACACTGCGCCCAGGAGGATCGCGAGCGCGAGCGAGAGAAGGGCGAAGCCGACGATCTCCTCGGAGACCCGCCGTGCCAGGTCGCCCCAGATCACTGAGCTCGTGCGCTGCTCCCAGGTGCCGAAGGTCCACCCGGTGAGCTCTCCGGTCGTGAGGAAGCGCGTCGCCGTGGAGACGGCCTTCACGGCGTCGGTGTGGCGCGTCCACAGCAGCAGGGGCACCAGCGCCAGGCCGGGCCCCACGGCCAGCGCGGTGAGGACGCGACGCCACGAGGTGTGCCAGCCGCGTTCCCCGACGACCAGGGCGACCGAGGTGAGGAGCAGGACACCGGCGGCCGGGACCGTGGTGACCTTCACCAGGAACAGCAGGTAGGCGAGCAGGGCGCCCACGACGAGGTACGGCCAGGGACGCCCGCGGAGCCAGGTCTCGAGAGCCAGCACCATCCCCAGCCCGAGCGCGACGCTGAAGAAGTCGATGAGCGGAGCCCCACCCCAGAGCAGGCCGAACGGCAGCAGCTGGAGAGGTACGACGGTCCCCACCGCCACCCACGGGCCCACCCACCGGCGGAGCAGCACGAACCAGAGGACCGCCGCCACCTGGAAGCTCACCAGACCGGCGAGCCGGGAGGCCTCGGTGGCATCGGGTCCGAGCCGCATGACCTCCCGGGCGATCGCCTGGAAGAGCGGGAGCTCGAACGGCACGTCGTCGGCCACCCCGAAGACCGGGAGCGGTGAGGCCAGGAGGTCGACGCCGTTGCGGGCGAACTCGCGCACCCCCATCGCCGTCTGGGCCAGCCGGAACGCGTAGGGGCCGGTGGCCGGGTAGAAGAGCTGGGGCACCCGGACCAGCGTCCCCACCACCAGGGCGGCCGCGAGCCAGGCCCCGGGTCGGGTCAGGAACGTCCGTGCGGACAGCCGTCGGCGCTCAGGCGAGTCGTTCACGCTCGGCAGCGATCGTGGTGTCCTCGCCGTGCCCGGTGTGGACGACCGTCTCGTCGGGCAACGCGAACAGCTTGGCGCGGATCGACTCCTTGATCAGGTCCTCGTCGCTGAACGACCGGCCGGTGGCACCGGGTCCCCCCTGGAAGAGGGTGTCACCGGTGAAGACGCAGCCGAGGTCGTGGACGTAGAGACAGATCGCCCCGGGTGCGTGGCCCGGGGTGTGCAGCACCTTCAGGGCAGCGCCACCGACCTTGATGGTCTGGCCGTCCTCGAGGTCGACGTCCCAGAGGTGGTCGGTGTGGGTCAGCTCCCAGACCGGCTTGTCCGCAGGGTGGAGCAGGATCGGCGCGGACACCCGCTCCCGCAGCTCGGGTGCCACCCGCACGTGGTCGTCGTGGGCATGGGTGCAGATGATCGCCTTGACCTGGCGGCCGGCCACGAGGGTGAGGATGTCCTCGACGCTGTGCGGGGCGTCGATCACGATGCACTCGTCGTCGTCGCCGATCACCCAGAGGTTGTTGTCGACGTCGAAGGTCTCGCCGTCCAGGGAGAAGGTGCCGCTGGAGACGGCGTGGTCGATGCGTACGGAGCTCATGCGCCGACCCTAGAGGGAGCGGGTGCTCCCGGTCCGCCCCAGGGAGGGGATAGTCCGAGACGTTTCCGTCGCTCTCAGGCTCGATGAACGACGTTTTCGTCTCGGACTACCCGGCGCGGCGGGACAGGAAGACCACCAGCAGGCCGGTGAGCACACCCGCCGAGTCGGCCAGCGCGTCCCGCACGTCACCGTCGCGCTGGATGGGCAGGATGGACTGCAGCACCTCCGAGGACCCGGCATAGGCCACCAGCCCGATGAGCAGGGGTACGACGCGGAGGCCGGCCCAGCGTCCGCTCAACGCCAGCGCGGCGAACAGCAGGAAGTGGATCAGCTTGTCGCTCACCGGGACGTCGGTCGGCACCCCCGAGCCCGGGGTGAACAGCACCACCAGGCTGAGCACGACGACCGTCGCGAAGGCGGCCCGCCCGACCTGGCGGCCGGTCACAGGATGACGACGGAGCGCAGCACCTCACCACCGTGCATCTTCTCGAACGCTGCCTCGACACCGTCGAGGGCGATCTCCTCGGAGACGAACGCGTCGAGGTCGAGGCGGCCCTGCTGGTAGAGATCAACGAGCAGCGGGAAGTCGCGACTGGGCAGGCAGTCGCCGTACCAGCTGGACTTGAGCGAGCCACCGCGACCGAAGACGTCGATGAGCGGGAGGTCGGGGATCTTCATGTCCGGGGTCGGGACCCCGACCAGGACGACGGTGCCAGCCAGGTCGCGGGCGTAGAAGGCCTGCTTCCAGGTCTCGGGGCGACCCACAGCGTCGATGACGACGTCGGCGCCGTGGCCGCCTGTCAGGGCCTGGATGGCCTCGACCGCGTCGTCGTCCTTGCTGTTCACGGTGTGCGTGGCGCCCATCCGCGTCGCGGCGGCCAGCTTCTTGTCGTCGATGTCGACGGCGATGATCGTGCCGGCGCCGGCCAGGGCAGATCCGGCGATGGCGGCGACGCCGACGCCCCCGCAGCCGATGACGGCCACGCTCTTCCCACGCCCGACGTTGCCGGTGTTGATGGCCGCACCGATGCCGGCCATCACGCCGCAACCGAGGAGACCCACGGCCGCGGGGCGCGCGCTCTCGTCGACCTTGGTGCACTGTCCGGCTGCGACCAGCGTCTTCTCCGCGAAGGCGCCGATGCCCAGCGCCGCCGAGAGCTCGGTGCCGGCCCCCTCCCCCTCGGCCAGGGTCATCTTCTGGGTGGCGTTGTGGGTGTCGAAGCAGTACCACGGCTCGCCCCGCTTGCAGGCACGGCACTCACCACACACCGCTCGCCAGTTGAGTACGACGAAGTCGCCGGGCGCGACCTCGGTGACCCCCTCACCGACCGACTCGACGATGCCGGCGGCCTCGTGGCCCAGCAGGAACGGGAACTCGTCGTTGATTCCGCCCTCGCGGTAGTGCAGGTCCGTGTGGCACACCCCGCACGCCTGGATCTTGACCACCGCCTCGCCCGGGCCGGGGTCCGGGACGTTGATCGTCTCGATGGAGACCGGCTCGCCCTTGGCGCGCGCGACGACTGCCTTGACCTGCTGCATGTGCTTCTCCCCTGGATGGTGCGGACTCGACGAGAGTCACGGTATCCACCTCAGACGAGCACGACCTCCACCGGCATCGAGGAGTCGGCGGGCAGGTCCAGGGCGGAGGGGGTCCGACCGCGGGCCACCATCTCGGAACCGAGGGCGGCGACCATCGCGCCGTTGTCGGTGCACAGGCCGGGCCGGGGCACGCGGACCCGGATGCCGTTGGCCCGGGCCCGTTCCTCGGCCAGCACCCGGAGCCGGGAGTTGGCGGCGACTCCGCCGCCGATGAGGATGTGGTCGATCCCCTCGGAGAGGGCGGCGTCGACGGCCTTGCGCGTCAGCACGTCGCAGACCGCCTCCTGGAACGACGCGGCGACGTCGGCGACCGGCACCGGGTCACCAGAGGCCTCCCGCGCCTGGACCCAGCGGGCGACCGCGGTCTTCAGGCCGGAGAACGAGAAGTCGAAACGGTGCCGCTCGAGGTCGCGCCGCGAGGAGAGGCCGCGCGGGAAGTCGATGGCGACCGAGGAGCCGGAACGGGCGGCGTTGTCGATGTGCGGGCCACCGGGGAAGGGCAGGCCGAGCAGGCGGGCGACCTTGTCGAAGGCCTCCCCCGCCGCGTCGTCGATGGTGGCCCCCAGCGGGACCACCGACGAGGTCACGTCGCTGACCCGCAGCAGGGACGAGTGCCCGCCCGAGACGAGCATCGCCAGGCACGGGTCGGGCAGGGCACCGTGCTCGAGCTGGTCGACGGCGACGTGGGCGGCGAGGTGGTTCACGCCGTACAACGGCTTCTCCAGCGTCAGCGCCAGGGACTTCGCCGCGGCCACGCCGACGAGGAGGGCGCCGGCCAGGCCGGGGCCGGCCGTGACAGCGATCGCGTCGACGTCCCTCAGCGAGATGCCCGCGGTCCGGCAGGCCCGCTCGATCGTGGGCACCATCGCCTCGAGGTGGGCCCGTGAGGCCACCTCGGGTACGACGCCCCCGAACCGGGCGTGCTCCTCGACCGAGGACGCCACCGCATCGGCGAGCAGGGTGTGGCCGCTCACGATCCCGACGCCGGTCTCGTCGCACGACGTCTCGATGCCGAGCACGAGGGGGCCTGGGGAGGAGGTCACGGCGCCATTGTGCCCGGACACCGGTGCCGCAACCCCCCGGCACCGTCCGGAGGTAGCGTGCCGGGACTGCCGAAACGACCTCACCACGAGTGCTGAGCGACCCACAGCCAAGGAGACCCATGGACCTGCACGACGACGCACGCAGCATGGCCGGCGACCTGACGGAGCTCCGCAAGGAGCTGCACCGCACCCCGGAGATCGGGCTCGACCTGCCGCGCACCCAGGACCGGGTGCTGCGTGAGCTCGACGGCCTGGGCCTGGAGATCTCGACCGGGACCGGCACCACCTCGGTGACCGCCGTGCTCCGCGGCGGGGGCCGGGACGCGGCCACCCCGAGGACCGTGCTGCTCCGGGCCGACATGGACGCCCTGCCGGTCGATGAGGAGACCGGGCTCGAGTTCGCCTCCACCAACGGTGCCATGCACGCCTGCGGGCACGATCTGCACACCGCCTCCCTGATCGGCGGGGCCAGGTTGCTCGCGCAGCACCGCGACCGGCTGCGTGGCGACGTCGTGCTCATGTTCCAGCCGGGTGAGGAGGGCTGGGACGGTGCCGGGGTGATGCTCGCGGAAGGCGTGCTCGACGCGGCCGGGCCACGGGTGGACGCGGCCTACGGCACCCACGTCTTCTCCAACACCTTCCCGGCCTTCCAGTTCGCCAGCCGGCCGGGCCCGCTGATGGCGGCCTCGCACGGACTGTTCGTGACCGTCCGCGGGCGCGGCGGCCACGGGTCCACCCCGCACCGGGGGCGCGACCCGATCGCGGCGATGGCAGAGATGATCACCGCCCTGCAGACCATGGTCACCCGGAGGTTCGACGTCTTCGACCCGGTCGTGGTGACCGTCGGCGTGGTCGAGGGGGGCACCCGGCGCAACATCATCCCGGACACCGCGCGCTTCGAGGCCACCGTCCGGCGCTTCTCCGAGGCCAGCGCCGTCCGGCTGCAGGAGGGGATCCACGACACCCTGCGTGGGGTGGCACGGGCCCACGGCGTCGAGGTCGAGATCGAGTACGAGAGCGAGTATCCGCTCACCGTGAACGACGCCGCCGAGGTCGAGTTCGCCGCGGGCGTGGTCCGCGAGGTGCTGGGCACCGACCGCTACGACGACCTCGCCGACCCGATCACCGGCTCCGAGGACTTCTCCCGGGTCCTGGCCTCCGTCCCTGGAGCCTTCGTCTTCATCGGGGCCACGCTCCCCGGCCACGACCCCGAGACGGCCCCCTCGAACCACAGCCCACGGGCCGACTTCGACCCGGCCGTGCTGCCCGACGCGGCCGCGGTCTACGCCGAGCTGGCCGTCCGCAAGCTGGAGGCCCTGAGCTCAGCAGGCTGAGGAACCCGAGCCACGCCCGAGCGGCAGCCGCAGCACGACCGCGGTCGTGCCGTCGGCGTAGTAGCGCGCCCGCCGGTCGATCTCCACGAAACCGAGGCGGGCGTAGAACGCGATCGCCCCCCGGTTGTCCTCCCGCACCTCGAGCAGCAACCGGTCGGCCTCCGTCGTCGAGGCAGCGTCGACCACCCCGGCCAGCAGGGCCGAGGCGACGCCGCCACGTCGATGGTCCTCGGCGACCGCGATCCGCTGGAGCTCCGCGATGTCGCCGGCCACGGAGGTGACCGCGTGACCCACGACGGCGCCTCCGGTCTCCGCCACCAGGTAGGTCACGGTGGGAAGGGTCCCCAGGATCCCCTCACGGACCAGCCCCGCGCTCCAGGCGTCCGCCCCCAGACACTCCGCCTCCAGCCGGGCCACGGCGTCCAGGTCGCCGGACCCGGCCGCTCGCACCCGGTACGCCCCGTGGGTCATGCGCTGGTCCGGTCGAGCAGCTGCCCGTCGTGAGCGCCGGCGTCGGGGTTCACGGAGTCGGTGGCCACCTGCCTATCCTGCCCCGGCATGGGTACTTGACCGAGGATCAAGTCGTGGACGGCGAAGATCGTCTCAAATTCGCCACCCCCGCCAATCCGACGTCGGCAGGACTCCGAATCACTGTCACGAAGACGCCCCGAAACGTGGATCTGAGAAAGTTTCCCTGTGACCCCGATCAGTTCTGACAGCGCTGAAGTCCCTCGAGAGGGGGTCTACAGCGTGCCCCCGACCACCGGTGACCTCGCCGAGCTGCTGAAGCTCTCGGGTCGCGGTGACGAGGCGGCCTTCGCGCAGCTGTACGACGCGACCTCGTCCCGTGCCTACGGACTGGCCGTGCGGGTCGTCCGTGACCCGAGCCAGGCCGAAGAGGTCGCGCAGGAGGCCTTCCTCGAGGTGTGGCGGACCGCGAGCCGGTTCGACCAGGCCAAGGGGAGCGCCGTCTCCTGGATCCTCACGCTCGTCCACCGCAAGGCGGTCGACCGGGTCAGGTCCGCGGAGGCGAGCACCAGACGCGACACGACGTACCACCAGGGCAGCCAGGCGGTGGAGCACGACTCGACCGCAGAGGCCGCCCAGGCCTCGATGGAGGCACGAAGGGTCCGGCAAGCCATGGACTCGTTGACCGAGGTCCAGCGAGAAGCGCTGGAGCTCGCCTACTTCAAGGGCTACACGCATACGGAGGTCGCCGCCATGCTCGACCTGCCGGTGGGAACAGCCAAGACAAGAATCCGAGACGGACTCATCCGTCTCCGCGACACGATGGGAGTGGGACAGTGAACGAGTCACTGCACGCACTGTCCGGCGCCTATGTCGTCGACGCACTCGACGACATCGAGCGAGCGACCTTCGAGCGACACCTCCCGGGGTGCCTCGACTGCCAGCAGGAGGTGGCGAGCCTTCGTGAGGCCACCGCGCTGATGGCCGACGACGCGGCGACCACTCCCCCTGCCTCACTCCGCTCCTCGGTGCTGGCCGGCATCAAGAACATCCGCCCGCTCGCCCCCGAGACCGCTCGTCCCGGGGCGGAGCGCGAGGAGGTGGCACCGATCACCGCCGGGCCTCCCGAGAAGACCTCTGGGGACGGCACCGTCGTGCCCCTGCGCCGGCGTCAGTTCCACGTCGGTCGTCTGGTGGCCGCTGCCGCGGTCGTCGTCGCGGTCGTGGGTGGGGCGACCTACCCCGTCTGGAACGACAACAGCAACCCTCCTGCTGCGGGCCAGCTCAGCGCCGAGGACCAGGTCCTGGCCGCCTCCGACGCCCAGCACTACTCGATCAACTTCGACGACGGCTCCAGCGCGTCCGTGGTGCGCTCGGCCAGCGAGGGCAAGGCCGTCCTGCTGACCCGCGGCATGGCGTCCCCGCCCTCGGGCAAGGCCTTCGAGCTGTGGCTGCGCAACAAGGACGGCGTGATGAAGCCGGCCGGGATGATGACCTCCGGTGGCGACAACAAGCTGCTGCTCAAGGGTGACTCGGCCTCGGCCACCGGCGTCGGGATCACCGTCGAGCCGAAGTCCGGCTCCGACACCCCGTCCAGCGCGCCCATCGCGATGTTCGAGCTCGGCAAGGCCTCTGCATGAACCAGACGACACCGCGACACGTAGCCGTCATCGGCAGCGGAGTCGCCGGGCTGACGGCCGCGCACGTGCTCGCGCGCCAGACCCGGGTGACCCTCTACGAAGCCGACTCCCGACTGGGCGGGCACGCCGACACCCACGTCGTCGGCCCCGACCGGACCGGCCAGACATGGGCCATCGACACCGGCTTCATCGTGCACAACGAGCGGACCTACCCGAACCTGCTCCGCCTCTTCGACGAGCTCGGCGTCCAGACGCAGGAGTCCGACATGTCGATGTCGGTGCGCTCCGACGACCACCACCTCGAGTGGGCCGGTGCCCTCGGGTTCGCGGGTCTCTTCCCCACCTGGCGCAACGCGCTGCGCCCGTCGTACCTCCGGATGCTGGTCGAGATCCCCCGCTTCCACCGGATGGCGAGGTCAGTCCTGGCCACCTCCGACGACGGGGCGGACGAGACGTTGGGGTCCTTCCTGGACCGCGGCTCGTTCTCGTCGCTCTTCCGCACCCACTTCATGGAGTCGCTGGTCGCCTGCGTGTGGTCCTGCGACCCCGCGGTCGCCCTGGACTACCCGGCGCGCTACCTCTTCAGCTTCCTGCAGCACCACGGCATGCTGCAGATCTTCGGCTCGCCCCAGTGGCGCACCGTCACCGGCGGCTCCAGGGAGTACGTCGACCGGGTCGCCGCCCGGCTGCCGGACGTGCGCACCAGCACCAAGGTGACCTCGGTGCTCGAGACGCCCCACGGCGTGGAGATCACCGACGGCAACGGCCAGGTCGACACCTTCGACGCGGTCGTCGTCGCCACCCACCCCGGCCAGGCGCTGGCCATGCTGGCCGAGCCGACCGCCGTCCAGCGCGACCTGCTCACGGCGATGCCCTACTCGCCCAACACGGCGCAGCTGCACACCGACCAGAGCGTCCTTCCCCGCCACCACCGGGCCCGCGCCTCGTGGAACTACCTGCGCCGCCCCTCGGCCGACGACCGCACCGTGACGGTCAGCTACGACATGACCCGGCTGATGCGGCTGCCGGTCGACGCGGACGGGCGCCGGTTCATCGTGACCCTCGGCGGGCAGGACCTGGTCGACCAGGCCCAGGTCATCGAGACGATGGAGTACGAGCACCCGATCTACACCCCCGCCTCCGTCGCGGCCCAGCGCCGCCTCCCGGAGTGCGACACCGACCGCGTCGTGTTCGCCGGCGCCTGGCACGGCTGGGGCTTCCACGAGGACGGCGCACGCTCCGGAGTCGAGGCCGCCTCGAGGCTCGGCATCCAGTGGGGTGAGACGAGTCCACTGCCGGTCGAGGCCACGTCGTACGCCACCACCATCACCCACATCCGGCGCCGGCCCATCGAGCGCACCTTCACGCACAGCTCGAGCACCTGGCTGGTCGACCTCGACCACCTGCCCGACCACGGGGTGCTGGGCACCTTCGAGGCGCGCGACCACCTCGGTGAGGCCGACCGGTCCATCAGGGCCAACGTCGAGCCTTCCTCTCCCTCAACGGCGTGGAGCCCGACGGCGGCCGCATCGTGATGGCCGCCAACGCCCGCGCGCTCGGCTACTGCTTCAACCCGATCAGCGTGTTCTGGTGCCACCGTCGCAGTGGCGAGCTGGCCGGCGTGGTCGTCGAGGTGCACAACACCTACGGCGACCGGCACGCCTACCTGGTCCACCCCGACGAGCAGGGTCGGGCCCGCACCGAGAAGCAGATGTACGTCTCGCCGTTCCACGGCACCGACGGCTACTACGAGATCGCCGTGCCCCGGCCCGGCGAGCGCCTGAACGTCGTGGTCACCCTGCACAGCGACGACGGAGCCGTCTTCACGGCCTCGCTCGACGGCGCGGCCACCGACGTCTCGTTCCTCCGCTCCGCACCAGCCGCCCTCCGCGGCACCGTCCTGATCCACGCCCACGGCCTCTGGCTCTGGGCACGCCGACTCGGGATCCGAAAGCGTCCTGACCACCCACGACAGGAAGGCGTCTGAGATGACGACGACTCCCACCCGCCCCGCCAACCCCTGGGCGGAGCTCGACAACGTGCCCGCCGGCCTCAAGGCCGAGGTGTCCTCACGGATCGCCCGCTCCCTGTTCCGGGCCGCGGTCAAGCGCCTCCCGGTGACGGTGCGCGAAGGCAGCGGCGCGACGAGGACGTGGGGCACCGGCGGTCCCGAGATGCGGATCCAGCGCCCGACGGAGTTCTACCTCCGGCTCGGCCGCGACGGGCTGATCGGCTTCGGCGAGGCCTACCTCACCGGAGCCTGGGACGCCGAGGACCTCGGCGGCTTCCTGACCGTGCTGGCCGCAGACCTGCCGACGCTGATCCCGGCGCCGCTGCAGACCCTGCGGGCCGCCTACGTACGCCGCCCGCCGCGCGCCCAGAAGAACACCCAGGACAACACCCGCGACAACATCTCGCACCACTACGACCTGTCCAACGACCTGTTCAAGGTGTTCCTCGACGAGACGCTGAGCTACTCCTCCGCGCTCTTCGACACCTCGTTCGTCGACCGTGGCGACCACCACCAGGCGGCGCCGCCGGAGGGCCACGCGAGCGAGTCGCTCACGGACGCCCAGGTGCGCAAGATCGAGCGACTGCTCGACCAGACGGGTGTCACCCGGGGCTCCCGTGTGCTGGAGATCGGCACCGGGTGGGGGGAGCTGGCCGTTCGCGCCGCCCGCCGCGGCGCGACGGTCCACTCCGTCACGCTGTCCAGCGAGCAGCTGGCGCTGGCCGAGGAGCGCGTGGCCGAGGCCGGGTTCTCCGACCTGGTCAGCATCGAGCTGTGCGACTACCGCGACGTCCAGGGCAGCTATGACGCCATCGTCTCGGTCGAGATGATCGAGGCGGTCGG
This sequence comes from uncultured Actinomycetota bacterium, assembly GCA_963843775.1. Taxonomy (GTDB): domain Bacteria; phylum Actinomycetota; class Actinomycetes; order Propionibacteriales; family Nocardioidaceae; genus Marmoricola. The sequence continues at coordinate 77,948 of CAWJLT010000007.1, read as the reverse complement.
GCACGAGTTCTGGACGACGTACTTCGAGACGATCGACCGGGTGCTCGCCCCCGGCGGGAAGGTCGGGATCCAGGCGATCACCATGCCCCACGACCGGATGCTGGCCACCCGGAGCACGTGGACCTGGATCAACAAGTACATCTTCCCCGGCGGGTTCCTGCCCTCGGTCACCGCGATCGACGAGATCACCCGCAGGGACACGACCCTGCGGATCAGCGACCGGTTGTCGTTCGGCCATCACTACGCCGAGACCCTCGAGCGCTGGGACCAGGCCTTCCGGGCCGAGAGCGACGAGGTCCGCGCCCTCGGCTTCGACCGGACCTTCCAGCGGATGTGGCACTTCTACCTCGAGTACTCCCGCGCCGGCTTCGCCTCGGGCTACCTCGACGTGCAGCAGCTGACCTTCGACCGAGGTGAGGCGTGAGCACCGCAGAGTCGGGCCCAGATTCCGGCCCAGATTCCGGCCCAGAGTCCGGCCCGGAGTCTGGACCGGAGTCGCGCAGCCCGTCGCGTCCGAGGCTGGTTCCCGACCGCGCCTCCGGCGTGGCCGACCGCCTCGAGTCGGCCCTGCGACCCTTCGTCGGCGGTGACCTGCCGGTGCGGCTGCGCGCCTGGGACGGCTCGGAGGCCGGCCCGTCGGACGCGCCCCTGGTCGAGCTGCGCTCGCAGGACGCCGTACGCCGCCTGCTGCGCCACCCCGGTGAGCTGGGGGCCGCACAGGCCTACGTCACCGGCGAGATCGAGGTCCACCACGACCTCGACGACGCGCTGACCCGCGTGTGGTCGGTCGCCCGGGAGCGTGGTCTCCGCGGCATCCGGCCCACCCCGTCCGCGTTCGTCCGGGCGCTGCGCACGGCCGTCGACGTCGGCGCCATCGGCAAGCCACCGCGCCCCCCGGGATCGCAGGCGCGGGTGAAGGGGCGGCTGCACAGCAAGCTCCGCGACCGCCGTGCGATCAGCCACCACTACGACCTGTCCAACGAGTTCTACTCCTTGATCCTCGAGCCGCAGATGGCCTACTCCTCGGGCTACTGGCGTTCCGAGGACCCGTCGTACACCCTCGAGGACGCGCAGCGCGACAAGCTCGACCTGGTCTGCCAGAAGCTCGGCCTGCGCGAGGGGATGCGCTTCCTGGACATCGGTTGTGGCTGGGGTTCCCTCTCGCTGCACGCGGCCGAGCACTTCGGCGCCCAGGTGACCGGCGTGACCATCGCCGCCGAGCAGAAGAAGTTCATCGACGCCCGCATCCGTGAACGGGGGCTCGAGGACCGGGTCGACATCCGGCTGCAGGACTACCGGGAGATCCCCGAGGTGACGGCGGGCTACCCGTTCGACGCCGTGGGCTCCCTCGAGATGGGCGAGCACGTCGGTGAGCAGAACTACGGCACGTACGCCCAGGTCCTCCACGACGCGGTGAAACCAGGCGGGCGGGTGCTGATCCAGCAGATGTCCCGCTCCGGTGGTCGCGACGGCCACCCCGGCGGCGGACCGTTCATCGAGTCGTTCATCGCGCCCGACATGCACATGCGGCCTGTCGGCGAGACCGTGGCGTACCTGGAGCGCGGGGGGCTCGAGGTTCGCGACGTGCACATGATGCGCGAGCACTACGTCCGCACCGTCGACGGCTGGCTGGAGAACTTCAGGGCCAACCTCGAGCGGCTCACCGAGCTGGTGGGCGAGGAGGTCGTGCGCGTGTGGCGGCTCTACCTCGTCGGCGGCTCGATGGCGTTCCGTGACGGCCGCATGGGCGTCGACCAGATCCTGATGGTGCGCCCCGGCGGTGCCCATACACTTCCTGCTGTGAGGAACTTCGTGATCTCCGAGTGACCCTGCTGACCGTGCTCGCGGCGTCGCTGGTCGCCATCGTGATCCTGATGACCGCGACGGCGCTCGTCTCCCGCAAGGTGGGCCGCGTCGCCGTCGTCGACGTCACCTGGGGTCTCGGTTTCGTGCTGATCGCCCTGGTCAGCGCCGCGCTCGGCGACGAGCCGGTCCGCTGGCTGCTGCTGCCGATGGTCGCCGTGTGGGGCCTGCGCCTCGCCTGGCACATCGGCAAGCGCCAGCTCGCGCACCCCGAGGAGGACCCGCGCTACGCCAAGATGCTCGGCGACGGCGGGTTCGCCGCCGCCGTCAAGCGCGTCTTCGTGGTCCAGGGGCTGGCGATGTGGTTCGTGTCGCTGCCCGTGCAGGTCGGGGCGACCACCGGCACCACGTGGTCGTGGCTGCTCTACGTCGGTGTCGTCGTGTGGGCGATCGGGCTGGCCTTCGAGGCCATCGGCGACGCCCAGCTGTCGGCGTACAAGCAGGAGAAGGACCGCAAGCCGGTCATGGACCAGGGCCTGTGGGCCTGGACCCGGCACCCGAACTACTTCGGCGACTTCAGCGTGTGGTGGGGCATCTGGATCGTCGGCGGCCTCGCCGGAGGGCTGCTGCCGGCGCTGACGATCTTCTCCCCCGCCGTGATGGCCTACTTCCTCGTCTTCGCCTCCGGCGCGCGGCTGCTGGAGAGCACCATGATGAAGCGCGACGGCTACCCGGAGTACGCCGAGCGCACCTCGATGTTCTTCCCGTTGCCCCCGAAGAAGCGGGTCAGCTGACGCGTTTGGGCTTGCCCGGCTCCACGGCGTCCGGACGGCGCAGGTAGAGCGGGTCCGGCTCGAGCACCTCGAACCGCTCGTGGACCACGATGTCGCAGAGCAACACCGCGTCCGGGTGCTCTGGCCCCGTGACGTCGGGGAAGTGCTCGGGGTAGAGCGCGCCGCCCCGGCCGATCACCGGCAGGTCGTGCCGGGCGTCCGCGGGCTTCACGACCTCCGGTCCGGACACCCGCCGGCCGGCGGCGTACGACGCCAGGTAGACCTCCTTGCGGCGCGCGTCCGTGGCCACCACGAACTCGTCCAGCCCGGAGTCGATGGCCGCGGCGGCGAGGATGTCGAGCGAGCAGACGCCGCTCACCGGGATCTCCAGGACGAAGGCCATCGTCCGTGCCGTGACCAGACCGACCCGCAGACCCGTGAACGGACCGGGCCCGACGCCGACGGCGATCGCGGTCAGGTCCCGGGGCCGGACGCCCGCGGCGGCGAGCACCTGCTCGATCCCGGGCGCCAGCATCTCGCCGTGCCGCATCGGCTCCTCCGACCCGAACGACGCCACCACCGCGTCCCCGTCGTGCAGGGCGACCGTGACGTGGGGGGTGGCGGTGTCGAAGGCGAGCAGCACGTGCCGAGCCTAAGCCTGCGGCTCTCGGGGTCGGGAACCGGTTGCCGCGGGCGGAAGGACTACCACGTCGCGGCTCTCTCGGCAGCGCGCAGCCTGCGCAGGGCCGCCGGGTCGACGAGCTGATAGTCCTTCGGCCCGCCGCCTCGGTTCAGCCGGCGGTGAGGGAGCCGACGCTGCCGAGGTCGAACTCCCGCCACCTGGGTCCGACCGGTGTGAGGGTGATCGTGCGCTGGTCGTCGTCGGTGCGCCGGAGGCTGAGCTCGAGCCGGTCGACGGAGAGGGACTCGGCCAGGCCCTCTCCCCACTCGACGACCGTCACGGCCTCGTCCAGGTCGGTGTCGAGGTCGAGGTCGTCGAGCTCGGCGGCGCCGCCGAGGCGGTAGGCGTCGACGTGCACCAGCTCGGGGCCGCCGGAGAGGGACGGGTGCACGCGCGCGATGACGAAGGTCGGGGAGGTGATGGCCCCGCGGACGCCGAGGCCCGTCCCGATCCCCTGTGTCAGCGTCGTCTTCCCGGCGCCGAGGTCACCGGTGAGGATCACGAGGTCCCCCGGGCGGAGGCGCTCTGCGAGGTGCTCGCCGAAGTCGCGCGTCTCCTCGGGCGTGGCCAGGTCCTGCGTGAGGGGGAGCATCCGCAGCATGGTCAGGCGGTTGCCGTTGCGCTCGGACTCGACGTAGCCGAGGTTGCGCCAGAAGTTGATGGTCCCCGGCAGCTCGACCCGCGCCTCGAGCTCCAGCCCGGTGAACCCCAGCTCCTGCGCGATCTCCCTGGCCCGCGAGGCCATCTGGGCGGCCACGCCGAGGCCTCGCACGGCCGAGAGGACGCCGACGCGGCGCAGCCCCAGCAACCGTCCCCGGGGCTCGAAGAGCAGGGCTCCCACCGGTGAACCCTCGTGCTCGACGAGCAGTCCACCGTGCGCCTCGAGAGCCTCGCGGATCGTCTCGACGGTCTCCTGCAACGCGGTCGCCGGAGGGTCGAGCACCGCTCGGTTCCGGAAGGCCTCGTGGATGACGCGCAGGACGTCGTCGGCGCGGGAACCGCCGACGGTCTCGATCGAGGTCTCGTCGTTCATGAGGACGCCGCCGTCACGAGATCCTCGAGCGCCGCGTTCACCTGGACGCGCGACTCGAAGATCGCCATGTGCCCGGCGCCCTCGCACTCCACGAGCGTCGCCTGTGGCATCCTCGCGGCCATCTTGCGGCTGTGCCCGATCGAGGTGAGCCTGTCCTTGGTGCCGCAGATGATGGTCGTCGGCACCGTGGCGAAGGCGAAGAGCTGCTCGAACTTGTCGAGGGTGGAGAAGTTGGGGAAGAACTCGGCGAGCACGTCGAAGGAGGTGCCGGCCAGCATCTCGTCGAGGAACTCGACCTCCGCGGCGGTGACGTTCTTGGTCCCGAAGGCGAACAGGTCCGCCACCATGAAGCCGATGTTGGAGCCTGGTCGCCGGGCCGAGTCCACCAGCTCGGGCGCCTTGGCCAGGGCGGCGATCAGCCGCGGTGCCACGATCTGGCCGACCCGGTCGGGGATCCAGCGCCCGACCGTGTGGTGCACCTTGAGGTTGCCCGCGGTCGTGGAGATCAGGGCAACTCCCTTGACCCGCTTGGCGAACAGCTTCGGGTGTCGCTCGGCGAACGCGATGATCGACATCCCACCCATGGAGTGTCCGACCAGCACGACGTCGCCCTTGGGGGCCAGCTCGGTGATCACGCGGGCCAGGTCGTCGCCGAGCTGCTCGATGTTGGCGTGCTGGCGGTCACTGCGCTCCGACCGGCCGTGGGAGCGCTGGTCGTAGAACACCATGCGGTGCTTGCCGCGGAACGCCTCCCGCTGGAAGTGCCAGCAGTCGAGGTTGAGGGCGAAGCCGTGCACGAAGACCAGCGTCACGTCGTCTCGGCGGCGGCGCTTCCCCACGGCGTACGGTGCCACCTCGTCGACCTCCGCGTGCAGCACGACACCGTCGTCGCAGGCCACCTCGACGGCGTCGGAGCGGATCGCGCCGAGACGGTCGGCCGCGGCCGAGCCGATGTGCCGGTCCTTCACGACCCGGCGCTCGACCACCAGCCCGGTCGCGAGCGCGGCCATGGCGGCGGCGCCGAGACCGCCGGCGGCGTAGGCGAGGGAGCGTCGCTTGCTCACTGCTCCTCGTCCCCGACCCAGACCCGGGTCTGTCGGCCACCCACGCGGGTGACGATCTCGTAGTTGATGGTCCCGCACCAACGGGCCCAGTCGGTGGCAGTGGGCTCCCCCTGCGTGCCGGGACCGAAGAGCACGACGTCCTCACCGGCCTCCCCGGCGGCCGCCTCCACGACGAACTGGTCCATGCAGATCCGGCCGAGCACCCGCCCGCGCGCGCCACCGACGAGCACCTCGGCGGTCGAGGAGGCCGAGCGCGGGATGCCGTCGCCGTACCCCATCGGGACCAGCGCCACCCGCATCGGTCCGGGTGCCACGAAGGTGTGCCCGTAGGAGACCCCGTCGCCGGCGCCCAGCTCCTTGGTGAGTACGACGGACCCGCGCACCGTCATCGCCGGCACCAGCCCGAGCTCCTCCGAGGTCCGCGCGTCGGGGGCCGGGCTGAGGCCGTAGGCGGCGATGCCGAGTCGAACGAGGTCGTAGCGGGTCTGCGGCAGCAGCAGCGCCCCGGCCGAGTTGGCCAGGTGACGCACCTCCGGCTCGAGCCCGGCGTCCGCGACCAGCCCGAGCGCCTCGTCGAAGGCCGCGACCTGCGCCTGGTTGGCCGGGTGGTCGGGCTCGTCGGAGCAGGCCAGGTGCGACCACGCTCCGGTCACCCGGATGTCTCCGCCGACCTCGGCCGCACGGGCGGCCTCGACCAGCCGGGACCACTGGCTGCGGGGAGCACCCCCGCGCGAGAGCCCGGTGTCGAACTTCAGCTGCACCCGGGCGATCCGCCCGGTCTCGCGCGCCGCCGCGAGGATCTCCTCGAGCTGCGCGACCGAGTAGGCCGTGACGTCGACGTCAGCCTCGAGGAGACCCGTGAACCCGGCCCCGGGGGCAGCGAGCCAGCAGAGCACCCGTCCGGCGTCGCCGCCCTCGCGCAGGGCCAGTGCCTCGTCGCCGGTCGCCACCCCGAGCCAGTCGGCCCCCGCGGCGCGGGCGGCACGGGCGACGGGCAGCATGCCGTGGCCGTAGGCATCGGCCTTGACCACGACCATGAGCTGCGGCCGGGAGGGCCCCTCGGAGACGAGCTCGCGGAGCCTCCCCACGTTGTGCCGGATCGCACCGAGGTCGACGACGACCTGGGCCTGCGGGCTCGATGGGGAAGGCATTGCCACCCATCTTCCCATTCAGGCGAGCAGGTTCCGTACCACCGCGGGCACCGCGTCGGCCACGCCGCTCGCGCTCAGGGGTCCACCGGCGCTGGCCAGCGCGGCCGCGGCCCCGTGCAGCCATGACCCCACCGAGGCGGCGTCCCAGGGGTCGAGCCCGGCGGCGAGCAGCGATCCGACGAGTCCTGCGAGCACGTCCCCGGCTCCGGCGACGGCCAGCCACGGCACGCCGCTCGTCGTGACGCGCACCCGTCCGTCGGGTCGGGCGACGAGCGTGCGCCGTCCCTTGAGCAGCACCACGGCGTCGTACTCCACCGCGGCGCGTCGCGCGAAGCCGAGCTGGTCGGCCTCGACCTCCGCACGTTCGACGCCGAGCATGCGAGCGAGCTCGCCGGCGTGGGGCGTGAGGACGACGGTCCCGTCGCCCTTCTCGACGTGGACGAGGGCGTCGGCGTCCACCACGGTCGGCACGCCGTCGGCCAGCGCCTCCGTGAGGGCCTGCTCAGCGTCGGCGTCGCCGCCCGAGCCGACCACCCACGCCTGCACGCGGCCGCCGGAGGCGACGATCTCCGGGTGCCGGGCGCGTACCGCGTCGGCGGCGGAGCCGAGGTAGCGCACCATCCCCACCAGGCCGGTCGCCGCCCCGGACGTGCACAGCACCGCTGCGCCGGGGTAGGCCTCGGAACCGGCACGGACGCCGACGACCCCACGGGTGTACTTGTGGTCGAAGCCGTCGGGCACCGGGAGCATCGCCGCGACGTCGACCGGCTGCAGGGCCTCGACCGGTGCCGTCGGGAGCTCGAGACCGAGGTCGACGAGGTGGACGACCCCACACGCGGAGGCGGCCGGGTCGACGAGGTGGGCGATCTTGTGGGTGCCGAAGGTGACCGTCAGGTCGGCCCGGACGTGCGACCCGTCGAGGTGCCCGGTGTCGACCTCCACACCGGAGGGGACGTCGACGGCGACGACCGGCACCGAGGCGAACGCGGCCAGCGCCTCCTCGGCCTCGCGGCGCAGGCCGGGGTGACCGCCGATGCCGACGATCCCGTCGACCACGACGTCGGGCGGGTGCGCCTCGGCGACGGTCACGGTGCGACCGCCCGCGGAGCGCAGCGCCTCGAGCCCGTCGCTGCGCACCGTCTCCGAGAGCAGCACCGCCTCGACCGCGACACCCCGGCGCGCCAGCATCGCCCCGGCCCACAGGGCGTCCCCGCCGTTGTCCCCGGCTCCGACGAGCAGGAGCACCCGAGCGGCGTACGCCGATCCGAGGAGGTCCGTGATCGCCACCGCCAGCCCGGCGGCAGCCCGTTGCATCAGGGCGCCGTCCGGGACCCGGGCCATCAGCTCACCCTCGGACGCCCGAACCTGTTCGACCGTGTGTGCACTGCGCATGTCCCCAAGTTATCGGTCGTGTGTGCCAGGACGCGCCAGGGCGCGTCCTGGCACACACGACTGGGGGGCTGTGGATCACGCCTGCACGGCACCGCCCTGTCCGTGCACTCTTCCCCGATGGATCTCAGCGACATCTCCACGTTGGCGGCCCTCCAAGGGGGCATGGTGGCGCGCCGCCAGCTCACCGAGATGGCGTTCGACGCGGACCGGGTGCGCAACCAGATCGCTGCCGGCCGGTGGGCTGCTCGGTCGAGCTGCGTGGTGAGCGTGTTCACCGGGGCACTCGGCTGGCGGGAGCACGTGTGGCTGGGCGTGCTGCACGCCGGCGGCACTGCCCTGGTCGGCGGCCTCACCGCTCTCGAGTGGCATGGCCTGAAGAACTGGCACCGGGACGCGGTCACCGTGCTGGTCGACGACGAGCTCGTCCTCGACCCGGTCGACGGGATCTCGTTCGTGCGCACTCGTCGCCCCCTGGCGAGGATGCGTGACCGGACCAGGGAGCTCCCCGTCTGCCGTGTCGAGCCGGCCGCTCTGCTCTTCGCCGGCTACGAGAGGTCGGCGCGCACGGCCCAGGGACTTCTGGCCGCACTCGTCCAGCAGCGACTCACCACTCCTGAAGCTCTCCGCCGCGAGCTCGACATGATGCGCCCACTTCGGCGCGCCAAGGTCTTCCGCACCGCCCTGGCCGAGATCGAGGGTGGGGCACACTCGATGGCCGAGATCGACGTCGGTCGTCTCTGCAGGAGGTTCGGCTTCGCGCCACCACGACGGCAGGTACGACGCCGGGACAGCGCGGGCCGGGTGCGGTTCACCGACTGCGAGTGGCTGCTGCCGAACGGGGTGGTCCTGGTGCTGGAGATCGACGGAGGCTTCCACATGGAGGTGGAGCACTGGGAGGACGATCTCGCCCGCCAGCGACGCCTGGTCAGCCCGGGACGGGTGGTGGTCCGCTGCACCGCCCGGGAGCTGCGCGACGAGGGGGAGACGGTGGCAGCCGACCTGGCAGCCCTCGGCCTCCCCCGGTCGTGTGCCTGAGGACGCGCCATGGCGCGTCCTCAGGCACACGACTCGAGGATGACGAAGGCGGAGGCCAACCCACCGTCATGGGCGAGGCTCAGGTGTACGTCGAGCCCGGCCGCCCTCTCCGCCACCGCCCCGGTCAGCTCGAAGCGCGGCCGGCCGTCCTCGTCGGTGACCACCTCGGCGTCCTGCCACGACAGCCCGGAAGGAGCGCCCAGCGCCTTGGCGAGGGCCTCCTTGGCCGCGAACCGGGCCGCCAGCGACGCGAGCGGCAGAACCGCCTCGGCCGGGGTGAAGAGTCGCTGACGCAGGGTGGGCGTGCGCTCCAGCGACCGGCCCAGGCGCGCGACGTCGACGAGGTCGGTGCCCACGCCGGCAATCACGACAGCGCAGTCACTCGACCGTGACCGACTTGGCCAGGTTGCGCGGCTGGTCGACGTCGTGACCCATGTTGGTCGCCAGCTCGCAGGCGAAGAGCTGGAGCGGGACGGTGGCCACGATCGGCTGCAGCAGGGTCGGCACGACAGGCAGGGTGATCATCACGTCGGCGTACGGCGCGACGTCCTCGTCGCCCTCCTCGGCGAGCACGAGCGTGCGCGCCCCGCGGGCCCGGATCTCCTGGATGGCGCTGATCATCTTGGCGTGGAGCTGGTCGCGCCCGCGGGGAGGTACGACGCAGAACACCGGCAGCCCCTCCTCGATCAGGGCGATCGGACCGTGCTTGAGCTCGCCCGCAGCGAACCCCTCGGCGTGGATGTAGGCGAGCTCCTTGAGCTTCAGGGCTCCCTCCAGCGCCACCGGGAACCCCGCGTGCCGCCCGAGGAACAGCACCGACCGGGCACCGGCCAGGTCGCGCGCGACCTTGTAGACCGACTCGGCGTCGTCGAGGATCCGCTGCACGTGGGCGGGCATCTTCTCCAGCTCGTGCACGACGGCTGCGATCTCGTCGCCGTACTTCGTGCCACGCACCTGCGCGAGGTAGAGGCCGAGCACGTAGCAGGCCATCAGCTGGGTCAGGAAGCCCTTGGTCGAGGCGACGCCGATCTCGGGGCCGGCGTGGGTGTAGATGACCGCGTCGGACTCACGCGGGATCGTCGAGCCGTTCGTGTTGCAGATGGCGAGCACCTTGGCCCGTTGCTGGCGCGCGTAGCGGATCGCCATCAGCGTGTCGGCGGTCTCCCCCGACTGGCTGATCGCGATGACGAGCGTGTTGCGGGTCAGGATCGGGTCGCGGTAGCGGAACTCGTGGGCCAGCTCGACCTCGCACGGGATGCGGGTCCAGTGCTCGATGGCGTACTTCGCGACCAGGCCGGCGTAGTTCGCCGTACCGCAGCCGATGATGACGATCCGGTCGACGTCGCGCAGCTCGTCCTCGGTGATGCGCACCTCGTCGAGCTGCAGCAGACCGGCACCGTCGTGACGCCCCAGGAGGGCGTCGGCCACGGCGCGTGGCTGCTCGAAGATCTCCTTGCGCATGAACCAGTCGAAACCGTCCTTCTCAGCCGCCGAGAGGTCCCAGTCGACGTGGTACTGCGTGCCCTCGGCGGGGTTGCCGGCGAAGTCCGTCACCTGCACGTCGTCCCGGGTGATGGTCACGACCTGGTCCTGGCCCAGCTCGAGCGCCTCGCGCGTGTGCTCGATGAAGGCGGCGACGTCGGAGCCCAGGAAGTTCTCTCCCTCCCCCAGGCCGACGACCAGGGGCGAGTTGCGACGCGCGGCGACGACCCGGTCGGGGTCCTGGCCGTCGATGGCGACCAGGGTGAACGCACCCTCGAGCTGCTGGCAGGCCACCTGCATCGCGCTGGTCAGGTCGCCGGTCTCCTCGAGGGCGGCCTCGAGGAGGTGGGCCGCGACCTCGGTGTCGGTCTCGGAACGGAGGTCGTGACCGTGGCGCTCGAGCTCGTCGCGCAGCTGGGCGAAGTTCTCGATGATCCCGTTGTGCACGACGGCCACCCGGCCCGTCTGGCCGAGGTGCGGATGCGCGTTCACGTCGTTGGGAGCACCGTGGGTGGCCCAGCGGGTGTGCCCGATCCCGGTCGTCGACGGTGGGAGCGGGCTCTCCTCGATGGCCCTCTCGAGGTTGGCCAGCTTGCCGGCGCGCTTGTCCGAGACGATCCTGCCGTCGTCGACCAGGGCGATCCCGGCGGAGTCGTAGCCGCGGTACTCCAGGCGCCGCAGCCCCTGGATCACCACACCCTGGGCCTGCTTGTCGCCGACGTACCCCACGATTCCACACATGCCGGTCAGTCTAGGTCTGGGACCGGGGGGATCCGCGCAGGCTGCCGCGACCCGGGGCGCGCGGCTCGGCCGGACGTGCAGCACTAGGGTGACGGGCATGTCGAACGGCGCGCACCCGGGCGAGAGCTCGCCGTACGTCGAGCTGGACCGGGACGCCTGGGCCGCCCTGGGCCGGGCCACCGAGCAGCCGCTCTCCCCCGAGGAGATCGACCGCGTCCGTGGTCTGGGGGACGAGCTCGACCTCCGGGAGGTGCAGCAGGTCTACCTGCCGCTCTCCCGGCTGCTGAGCCTGCGGGTGAAGGCCGCGACCATGCTGCACCACAGCCAGGAGGAGTTCCTCCACCAGCCGCAGCCACCGCGCACACCGTTCGTGATCGGGTTGGCCGGCTCGGTCGCGGTCGGCAAGTCGACCACCGCGCGCGTGCTCCAGCAGATGCTGGCCCACTGGCCCGAGCACCCTCGGGTCGCCCTGGTCACCACCGACGGGTTCCTGCTGCCCAACGCCGAGCTCCGCAAGCGGGGACTGCTGCGCCGCAAGGGGTTCCCGGAGTCCTATGACCGCAAGGCGCTGCTGAAGTTCGTCATCGACATCAAGTCGGGCAAGGACGAGGTCGAGGCCCCGACCTACTCCCACCTCGTCTACGACGTCGTCCCGGACGAGAAGATCGTCGTCTCGAGCCCCGACATCGTCGTCATCGAGGGCCTCAACGTGCTCCAGTCGGCGTCCGTGCGCGACGACGGACGGGTCGGGCTGGCGGTCAGCGACTTCTTCGACTTCTCCGTCTACGTCGACGCTGCCACGGCCGACATCAGGCGCTGGTACACCGACCGGTTCCTGCGGCTGCGCGAGACCGCCTTCCGCGACCCCGCGTCGTACTTCGCCCGCTACGCCTCGCTGTCCCACGACGAGGCGGTCTCCGAGGCCAGCCGCATCTGGGACGAGATCAACGGCCCCAACCTGAAGCAGAACGTGCAGCCCACCCGCTCCCGCGCCACCCTGGTGCTCCGCAAGGACCACGACCACTCGGTGCGATGGGTCAGGCTCCGGAAGCTCTGAGCCGGGAAACCTGCAGGATTCGCCGGGTACCCGGGGATTCCTGACGTCAACGGGCGAAGCAACACCCAGGAACGTCATGGACTGCCTGGGAACCCCGTCCCATTTCTGCGCGGACGCCCTCGGGGGCGGCGCTGGGTCGGGCACCAGACGCGACGCCGGGACGGTACGGCGTGCCGAGTCGCCGACACCCGGGTCATGATGTCCGCGTGCTGCATCTGCGTCTACGCGTCCCCGACGACCTCATCGACGAGGTGCTCGCGGTCCTCGAGGGTGACGAGACGGTGACCAACGTCGCGGTCGTCCCGGGTGGGTTCCGCAAGCCGGTGGGGTGCCTCGTGCTGGCCGACGTCGCCCGCGAGAACGCCACCGGGGTGATCAAGCAGCTGCGCGACCTCGACCTCCAGCACAGCGGGTCGATCAGCATCGACGAGATCGGCACGATCCTCTCGGACGCGGCGGAACGGGTCGAACGCATCGCTCCCGGCGCCCCGGACGACGGCGTCGTGTGGGTCTCGGTGGAGCAGCGGCTGCGCGAGGACTCACGCCTGTCCTGGGCCTTCGTCGCGTTCATGACCCTGGCGGCTCTCATCGCGGGTGCCGGGCGGATCACCGACCAGCCGATCCTCATCGTCGGGGCGATGGTCGTCGGACCGGAGTTCTCCCCGATCGCCGCGATCTGCTTCGCACTGGCACATCCGCGGCTCGGGATGCTGCCGCAGGCGGTTCGTTCGCTGGCCACCGGCTTCGCGGTGGCCACGGCGATCGCCACGGTCTTCTGGACGGTCGGCTACCAGCTGGGGGCGTTCACCCAACGGCAGGCGTCCACGGGAACCCTCACCGACTTCATCGTCCGGCCCGACGGCTGGTCCTTCGCGGTCGCGTGCCTGGCCGGGATCGCCGGCACCCTGTCGCTGACGACCGCCAAGTCGGGTCCGCTGGTGGGCGTCTTCATCTCGGTCACCACGATCCCCGCGGTCGGGACCGTCGCCGTCTGCCTGGCCGGCGGCGTCTGGGGAGAGGTCGGCTCGGCCCTGGCCCAGCTCGGCATCAACCTCCTCGGCATGATGGTGGCCGGCACGTTGACACTTGCCATCCAGCGACAGGTCTGGCGACGCATCGCCACCCGAGGCCGCCTGAGAGGACTGACCCCATGAGCGAGCCCACCGAGACGATCCCCCCGACCCGCTGGGAGCTGGCCGAGACCGGGCCCGACTCGCCCTACGCCCAGACCTTCGAGAGCCTGATCGAGCAGGGTCAGGACATCGACGGGGAGGCGCGGCTGGCCGACGTGCTGGCTCCGCGAAACGCCCGGGTCCTCGACGCGGGGTCCGGCATGGGGCGGGTGTCGGCCGCTCTCGCCGCCCGCGGCCACGACGTCACCGCTGTCGAGAAGGACCCGTTCCTGGTCGAGCGCTCCCACCGGCTCTTCCCCGGGGTGGAGGTCCTCGAGACCGACATCCTCGGCCTCTCGACCGCCCTGCTCGAGGCGGCCGGCCGACCCACGGCGTACGACGTGGTGGTGGTCGTGGGGAACGTGATGGTCTACCTGGGCGAGGGCACCGAGACCCGGGCGCTGTGGACGCTGGGGCAGCTCCTGGCCCCGGGAGGCCGCATGCTCGTGGGCTTCCACTCGCAGGAGGGACCCCGGGGCAGCCGGGACTACTCCGTCGCGGAGCTCACCGAGCACGCAGAGGGGGCAGGCCTGGAGGTCGAGCAGCTGTTCGGCACCTACGACCTCCAACCCCTGGCCGACGACTACGTGGTGGCCGTGCTGCGGGCTGCTCCGGACGACGCCCGGTAGCGCCGCTCCGGCCGCCCGGCGCTGCCGTACTGCAACCTGACCTCCGCGGCGCCCGTGCCGACGAAGTGCTCCAGGTAGCGACGGGCACTGACCCGGGACAGCCCCACCTGCTCCGCGGCCTCGGCCGCCGACAGCTCCTCCCCGGACCTGAGCGCCGCCAGGACCAGTCCTGCCGTCTCAGGGCTCAGCCCCTTCGGGCAGGGCGTTCGGCACGCCCACCCCGGGACTGGTGCCGAAGACCTGGTCGATGAGCTGCTGGTCGGCCTCCCCGGTGCCGAGCATGCCGAGGGCGGCAGCCACCTGGTGCAGACGAGCGGCGAAGTCGGCGTACTCGAAGGGCTTCACGAGGTACTGCATCGCGCCACCGTGCAGGGCGGTCCGTACCGCGTCGGCGCTGCGCTCGGCGGTCACCATGATCACTCCGGCCTCGTTGCCCACGGAACGCAGCGTGGCCAGCACGTCGAGGCCGCTCATGTCGGGCAGGTGCACGTCGAGCAGCACCAGGTCGGGGGCCTCGGCGGCGACCAGCGAGAGTGCCTCGGCCCCGGTGCTCGCGGTGCCGACCACCTCGAAGCCGTCGGTGCGTTCCACGAAACGCGTGTGGATCCTGGCCACCATGAAGTCGTCGTCTACGACGAGGACGGTGATCACAGCGTCCCCACCGGCGACGAGTAGGGCAGCCGCACCGAGAACACCGTGCGTTCGTCGTGGTGCACCTCGATGCTGCCGCCGCGCTGGGTGCAGATCAGCTGCACGAGCGGCAGCCCGATGCCACGGCCACCGAGCACCTCGGGCTTGGTCGAGAACCCTCGGACGAAGATCGCCTCGCGCAGCTCCTCGGGCACCCCCGGACCGTTGTCGCCCACCTCGACGTGGAGGAAGGAGCTCCCCGCCTGCAGCGAGACCGTCACCGCCGGGCCCAGTCCGCCGCTGCAGGCGTCCAGGGCGTTGTCGACGAGGTTGCCGAGCACGGTGGTGAGATCGGCGGAGTCGCCCGGAGCCAGGCCAGGCAGGTCGGAGTCCTCCGTCAGGTCCAGGCGTACGCCGCGCTCGGCGGCCACGCTGGACTTCGCGATCAGAAGGGCCGCCACGGCGAGGTCGTCGATGCGGTCGGTGACGAAGTCGCTGATCTCGGCCCGACGGCGGGTGAGGGTGCCCACGAGCGAGGTGACCTCGGCGTACTCCTCGAGCTGCACCAGCCCCGAGATCGTGTGCAGCTGGTTGCTGAACTCGTGGGTCTGGGCGCGCAGGGTGTCGGTGATCGAGAGGTTGGAGCTGAGCTGGCTCTGCAGCGAGACCAGCTCGGTGCGGTCCCGCATCGTGGTCACGGTCCCGATCCCCTCCCCGTGGCTGGAGGCCGCCCTCCGGTTGAACACGACCACCCGGGTGCCGACCAGGGCCACCGCGTCCTGGGCGTCCTCCACGTCTGACCCGTCCGGCCCCTCCCCGGTGAGGAGGTCGATGACGTGCGTCTCGAGGCCGAGGGTGTCGACGAGACGGCCGACGGGGTCGCCGTCGAGACCGAGGGTGAGCCTGGCTGCGTCGTTCATCATCGTCACGCGCCGGTCGGTGCCGACTGCCACCACCCCTTCGCGGATGCTGTGCAGCAACGCCTCTCGGTGGTCCGCGAGCATCGCGATCTCGGTGGGGGCGAGCCCGCGGGAACGTCGCTTCAGCACCCGCGACACGACGAAGGTCCCGAGTCCCCCGAGCACGGCCCCGAGGCCGAGGAACAGCGCCAGGTTGCCGGCGGCCCCGGTCAGCCGGTCCCAGACCGAGGGATACGTCTGCTCGGCGATCGCGAGACCGATCAGGCTGCCGTCGTCGGCCAGGATCGGCGCGTGACCCACCACGGCGCGCTCCCCGTCGACGTCCAGGTCACCGGTCCACCCCCGGCCCTGCTGGACCTCGCTCTCGCCGAGGGCGACCGTGCCGCCTGGCGCGTCGGGGTCCGAGGCAGCGGCGATGACGGTTCCCTCGGGGGTGGCGATCACGACCTCGGTGGCGCCGGAGAGGTTGAGGGCGCGGTCGACCGGCGGAGTCAGCGCCTGCCGGGCGCCGATCATGTTCGTCTCCCCCTCGGCCGCCATCCGGAGCTGCTCGCGCACCGCGCCCTGGTTGGCGACGTACTCCGCGACCGAGCGCATCTGCGAGCCACGCTCGACGGTGAACGAGGCGGTCGACTGGCGCAGCGAGATCAGCGCCACGATGCCGAGCAGCAGCAGCACCACGGCGAGCTGGAGGACGAGGAACTGGCCGGCGAGCGTCAGCTCGCGCCGTCGTCGCGAGCGCAGTGCCCTCAGCGGAGCGAATCCGGTGACCACAACGACCAGAACCTCCTTTGCCTCCGCAACGGTGACGCGCGCCACAGGCTTGGTCATGCTCGCACGAGTGGTCCTGACAGGCACCACACGAGGAGGTTCCCACCGATGCAGACACAGCGCGACGTACGCCGCCGCGGACGTCCCAGCGCACGCCACCTGGCGCGCGCTCTCGCCACAGCCACCATCGTCCTGGGCCTGGTGGCCACGGGTTCGGCGTGCGGCGTCACTGGAGGCGCGGACGACCCGTCGAACCGCCGCCTGCGGATGATGATCCCGAACAGCCCGGGCGGTGGCTACGACCTCACAGGTCGCGCCGGCGCCAAGGTGATGGAGGACGACGACCTGACCGGACGCTTCGAGATCACCAACGTGCTCGGCGCCAGCGGCACCGTCGCCATGCAGCGTCTGATCAACGAGGAGGGCGCCAACGACCTGGTGATGACGATGGGTCTGGGCGTGGTCGGCGCGGTCTACACGAACAAGTCCAAGGCGGTCGTGTCCCGGGCGACTCCCATCGCCCGGCTCGTCGAGGAGCAGGAGGGGATCCTGGTCCCCGAGGACTCCCCCCTCGAGACGGTCGACGACCTGGTCAAGGCCTGGAAGGACGACCCCCAGGGCCTCACCGTGGGGGGCGGCTCGTCCCCCGGTGGGCCTGACCACCTCTTCCCGATGCAGCTGGCCAAGGAGGTGGGGATCGAGCCGCGCGAGGTGAAGTACATCGCCTACGACGGCGGCGGCCCCCTGACCACGGCCCTGCTCGGTTCCAAGATCGACGTCGGCATGACCGGCCTCGGCGAGTTCGAGGGACAGATCAAGGACGGTTCCCTGCGGGTCCTCGCCGTCTCCGGTGCGAAGCGGCTCGACACGGTCGATGCCCCCACCCTCACCGAGTCCGGTGTCGACATGGTCTTCACCAACTGGCGCGGCGTGCTCGCTCCCCCCGGGATCTCCGAGGAGCAGCGCGCCTACCTGACCGACCTCTTCACCCAGATGCACGACACCCCGGAGTGGCGGGCCGCCCTCACACGCAACGGCTGGAGCGACAACTTCGCCACCGGCGACGAGTTCGCCGCGTTCCTCAAGGAACAGGACGACCGCGTCGCCACGACCCTCGAGGAGCTGGGACTGGCATGAGCACCCTGACCGAACCCACCACACCGACCCCCAGCGACGAGCCGTCCCACCGGGCGGCGGTGGTCGACCGGGCGCAGTACGGCCTCGCCGCCCTCCTCGTCGTCGTCGGCACGTACGTGGTCTACGACGCCACCGGGCTCGGCCGGGCCTTCGCCGACCAGCCTGTGCAGCCCTACGCCCTGCCCTACCTCGTGGGGGGCGGACTGGTCGTCCTCGGCATCACGCTCGCCGTCCTCACGGCACGCGGGGACCGCCCGGAGGCTGACGAGGGCGAGGACGTCGACCTCTCGGAGAAGGCCGACACCCGCACGGTGGCGCTGCTCGCCGGTGTCTTCCTCGTCAACATCCTGCTGATCGACTGGCTCGGCTGGGCGATCACCGGCGCCTTCCTGTTCGCGGCCTCGGCCTGGGTCCTCGGCAGCCGGACCTGGGTGCGTGACGTCGCCATCGGCGCCGCGCTCTCGCTCGGGACCTTCTACGCCTTCTACGTCGGACTAGGGATCCCGATCCCCGCCGGCATCCTGGACGGAGTGCTCTGATGGACCTCAACCTTCTGCTGGACGGCTTCCAGAGCGCCCTGACCCCGACCAACCTGTTCTTCGCCGTGGTCGGCGTGATGCTGGGCACCGCCGTCGGGGTGCTCCCCGGCATCGGCCCGGCGATGACGGTGGCCCTGCTGCTCCCGATCACCTACAGCGTCAACCCGAGCAGTGCCCTGATCATGTTCGCCGGCATCTACTACGGCGGCATGTACGGCGGCTCCACCACCTCGATCCTGCTGAACACCCCCGGCGAGTCGTCATCGGTGGTCACGGCGATCGAGGGCAACAAGATGGCCAAGGCGGGTCGAGCCTCCCAGGCCCTGGCCACCTCGGCGATCGGGTCCTTCGTGGCCGGCACCATCGGCACCGTCCTCCTGGTGCTGCTGGCCCCCAACGTGGCCGACCTCGTCGTCAAGCTCGGGGCCCCGTCGTACTTCGCGATCATGGTGCTCTCACTGTTCGCCGTCACGACGGTGCTCGGGACCTCCAAGGTGCGCGGGTTCATCTCCCTGTTCATCGGTCTCGGCATCGGGCTCGTCGGCACCGAGACCGGACAGCCGCGGCTCACCTTCGGAAACCCGCTGCTCGCCGACGGGATCGACATCGTCGTGGTGGCGGTCGCCGTCTTCGCTATCGGGGAGGCCCTGTGGGTCGCCGCCCACCTGCGTCGCAAGCCGTTGGAGATCATTCCCGTCGGACAGCCGTGGATGGACCGCAGCGACTGGAGCAGGTCCTGGAAGCCGTGGCTGCGCGGCACCGCGTTCGGCTTCCCCTTCGGGGCACTGCCCGCGGGTGGCGCCGAGGTGCCGACGTTCCTGTCCTACATCACCGAGCGCAAGCTCTCCAAGCACCCTGAGGAGTTCGGCAAGGGTGCCATCGAGGGCGTCGCCGGACCGGAGGCCGCGAACAACGCCTCGGCCGCCGGCACCCTGGTGCCGCTGCTCGCGATCGGCATCCCGACCACCGCCACGGCAGCGGTCATCCTGGTCGCCTTCCAGAGCTACGGCATCCAGCCTGGACCGCAGCTGATGGACTCTGAGCCCGCGCTCGTCTGGGGCCTGCTCGCCAGCCTCTTCGTGGCCAACACGCTGCTGCTGATCCTGAACCTGCCGCTCGCCCCGGTGTGGGCCAAGCTGCTGCAGATCCCCCGTCCCTACCTGTACGCCGGCATCCTTTTCTTCGCCTCGCTCGGCGCCTACAGCGTCAACTTCCAGGCCTTCGACCTGGGACTGCTGCTCGCGCTCGGGATGCTCGGCCTGGCGATGCGCCGGTTCGCCCTGCCGGTGCTGCCGTTGATCATCAGCGTGATCCTGGGCCCGCGCCTCGAGCAGAAGCTCACCGAGGCGCTCGCGATCTCCTCGGGCGACGTCTCCACCCTGTGGAGCGAGCCCGTGGCCGTCGTGGTCTACGTCGTGATGGCCGTCCTTGTGGTCGGGCTGGTCGCGAACAGCCTCCGCGCCCGTCGCGACCCAGTCACTCCCTCCGAGCAGAAAGAGAGCGTCGACGCATGAGCATCATCGTGGCCTACAGCCCGGACGTGTACGGCCGAGCGGCCCTCGAGCACGGTGTCTCCGAGGCGGCACTCCGACAGACCCGGCTGGTGGTGGTGAACGCGACGCGCGGCGACAGCCTGGTCGACACGCACTACGCCCACGAGGACGAGATGCAGGAGGTGTTGGCCCGCCTGGAGTCCGAGGGCGTCGAGGTGAAGGTGCGCCGGGACGTCGTACCCGACATCGCCGACGCCGTGCTGGACGTCGCCGGCGAAGAGGGCGGGACCCTCGTCGTCGTGGGGATCCGGCACCGCACCCCGGTCGGCAAGATGCTGATGGGCAGCGTGGCCCAGAGGGTCATCCTCGACGCGGCCTGTCCCGTCCTGGCCGTCAAGCCCACGACGGGCTGAGGCCGCTCGTCGCCCACTTGGGGCACGTCCTACGGTGGAACGCATGGACTATCGCGGACTAGGACGTACCGGCATGCAGGTCAGCCCCCTCTGTCTCGGGGCGATGATGTTCGGCCAGTGGGGGGAGGCCGACCACGACACCTCGGTCGGGATCATCCACCGGGCGCTCGATGCCGGCATCAACTTCGTCGACACCGCCGACGTCTACTCGCAGGGCGAGTCGGAGGAGATCGTCGGCAAGGCGCTCAAGGGTCGTCGCGACGACGTCATCCTCGCCACCAAGTTCCACGGCCCGATGGACGTCGCCATGGGCGATGCGGGCGGCGATCCCAACCACCGCGGGAACTCGCGCCGGTGGATCATCCAGGAGGTCGAGAACAGCCTGCGCCGGTTGGGCACCGACTGGATCGACCTCTACCAGGTGCACCGCCCCGAGCGGGACACCGACGTCGAGGAGACGCTCTCCGCGCTCACCGACCTCCAGCACCAGGGCAAGATCCGCGCCTTCGGTTCCTCGACCTTCCCGGCCCACCAGGTCGTCGAGGCCCAGTGGGTCTCCGAGAGGCGGGGCCTCGGGCGGTTCGTCACCGAGCAGCCGCCGTACTCGATCCTGGTGCGTGGCATCGAGACCGACCTGCTGCCGGTCGCCGAACAGTTCGGCATGGGTGTCCTGCCCTGGAGCCCCCTCGCCGGCGGGTGGCTGACCGGCCGCTACCGCAAGGGCCAGCCAGCACCGGAGACCAACCGCGCGAAGCGGATGCCGGCCCGCTACGACCTCGAGGACCCGGGCAACCGGGCCAAGCTCGAGGCCGCCGACGCCCTGGCCGTGCTGGCCGAGGAGAGCGGGATCTCGCTGGTTCACCTCGCGCTGGCGTTCGTGCTCCAGCACCCCGCGGTCACGGCACCCATCATCGGCCCGCGCACGATGGAGCAGCTCGAGTCCCAGCTCGCCGCCACCGACGTCACCCTGAGCAGCGACGTCCTCGACCGGATCGACGAGATCGTCCCGCCCGGCGTGACGCTCGCACGCGCGGATGCCGGCTACCAGCCTCCCTCGCTGACGGACCCGTTCCTGCGGCGCCGGCGAACGGCCTGACTGGTCTGAACCACTTCCGCTGGCCACGCGCCAACCACGAAGGCTGACACTAGCCTCGGTACGCATGGCAGAGATGAGCATGAACAAGGTCATCCACGGCGCCTTCCGACGCGATCTCGACCGGTTCGAGGCGGCGCTCGACTCCTTCGAGCCCGGCGACCGGGTCAGGGCCGACCAGCTGGCCGCCGCGTGGCAGAACTTCGACCGGCAGCTGACCGACCACCACGAGGGCGAGCACGAGATCGCCTGGCCGGCGCTGGCGCAGGTGGGTGTCAGTGCCGAGACCATCGCGGAGATGGACGCCGAGCACGAGGTCATGGCCCAGGCGCTCGGAGAGGCCCGGGCGGCGATGTCGGCGCTGCACGGCGGCCCGGGGCCCGGGGAGGCCGTGGCCGCCCTCGCTGCGATGCGCCGACTCAAGGACGTCACCCTGCGGCACCTCGACCACGAGGAGCGGGAGATCGAGTCGATCTACCTCGAGCACGAGGACTCCCCCGCCGTGAAGGAGATGGGTCGCAGGTTCGCGAAGGTGAGCCCGGCGAAGGGCGGGCAGTTCTTCGCGTGGGTCACCGACGGCGCCTCTCCCCAGGAGAGGGCCGCCATCGGCGCGACCGTTCCCGGCCCGGTGCTGACCGTTCTGGTCGCGCTGTTCGGCCGTGGCTACCGGAAGCGGGTTGCCCCGGCGTGGAAGGGTTGAGCCACCACCCGCCCCCAGGAGGACCCTGTGTCGTCACGCTTCCACCCCCCGTTCCGCGCTGACCACGTCGGGAGCCTGCTGCGACCCCGCGAGCTGCTCGAGGCCCGCGAGGGTCATGCGGCCGGTCGTGTCAGCGACGAGCAGCTCGCGGCAGCCGAGGACGTGGCGATCATCGACGTCGTCGACCTCCAGCGGGAGGCCGGGCTGCAGACGGTCACCGACGGCGAGTTCCGTCGTACGTCGTGGCACATGGACTTCATCTACCAGCTCGAGGGTGTGCACCGCACCGACGAACAGCTGGAGGTGCACTTCCACAACGCCGGTGGCGATCTCGACTTCACCTCGGCCGGGCTCGTGGTGGACGGACCGATCCGCATCCAGAAGCCCATCTTCGGCGAGGCCTTCGACTTCCTCGCCTCCGTGGCCCCTGAGGACATGACGGCGAAGCTGACCATCCCGTCCCCCAGCATGGTCCACTACCGCGGCGGCACCGCGGCGATCGATCCGTCGATCTACCCTGACGAGGACCAGTTCTGGGACGACCTGTCCGCGGCGTACGCCAACCAGGTGCGGATGATCGCCGAACGCGGCTGCCGCTACCTCCAGCTCGACGACACCAGCCTCGCCTACCTCAACGACCCCGAGCAACGGGCCAACGTGGCGGCGCAGGGGCGCGACGCCGAGCACCAGCACGAGCGCTACATCCGCCAGATCAACGCCGCGATCTCCGACCGGCCCGAGGGCCTCGCCGTGACCACGCACATGTGCCGCGGCAACTACCGGTCCTCGTGGGCGGCGTCCGGCAGCTACGACTTCGTCGCCGAGGCGCTGTTCAGCGAGCTGGACGTCGACGGCTTCTTCCTGGAGTACGACGACGACCGCTCCGGCGGCTTCGAGCCGCTGCGCTTCGTGCCCGAGGGGAAGCAGGTCGTGCTCGGGCTGGTGACGACCAAGAGTCCGGTGCTGGAGAGCAAGGACGACCTCAAGCGACGCATCGACGAGGCCGCGCAGTACGTCCCCCTGGAGCAGCTGTGCCTCTCCCCCCAGTGCGGCTTCTCCTCCACCGTGGAGGGCAACAACCTCACGCAGGAGGAGGAGATCGCCAAGCTGCGCCTCGTCGTCGAGGTGGCCCAGGAGGTCTGGGGCTGACGCCGACCGGGCACTCGCGTCACGCCGTGGCGCGCCGACCGGGCACTCGGGTCACGCCGTGGCACGCCGACCGGGCACTCGGGTCACGCCGTGGCGCGCCGACCGGGCACTCGGGTCACGCCGTGGCACGCCGACCGGGCACTCGGGTCACGCCGTGGCACGCCGAACTGGCCTGAATCCACCCTGCGGGGAGGCAGGCGGAGCAGTCCGCCTACGCCGTGGTCCTGCTGACTGGAGCAGGCGAACCCCCGTGTGGGTGCCGACTCGGTGGGGTCGGGATCAGCGACGCTGCGACGGCCGCTTCGACCGCAATCGGTCGACGGCGGACTTGATCCGGGCCTGGTTCTGCGGTTTCCGGGCCTCGTCGTACACCTTCTTGGCGACGGTGAACGCGGCTGCACCTCGTAGAAGTTTCATGAGGGACTTGTACCCGCGGTCGAGATGCTCAGACGCCAGCTCGGCGCAGCCGGTTCGACCCCACGACGTGACAGATTTGCCCGCTCACCGTCGTACGACGTGACAGGACTGCCCGGTCAGCACACCACGACGTGACGCGACTGCCCGCTCGGCGCACCACGACGTGACAGGACTGCCCGCTCGGCGCACCACGACGTGACAGAACTGCCCGGTCAGCGGCGTCAGCGGGGTCAGGTCAGGGCGAGCTGCTGGTCGACGACGACAGCGAGGCGGTCGGCGATCTGCTGGGCCTGCTCGGAGGTGCCGGCCTCCACCATCACCCGCACGAGCGGCTCGGTGCCGGAGGGGCGGAGGAGGACGCGGCCGGAGTCACCGAGCTCGGCCTCGGCCTCGGCCACGGCGGCGGCCAGGACGAAGTCCTCGTCGGCGCGGGCCTTGTCGACGTTGGGCACGTTGACGAGCACCTGCGGAAGCCGGGTGACCACACCCGCCAGCTCGGCCAGCGACGAGCCGGTCGCGGCCATCCGGTCGAGCACGTGCAGGGCGGTGAGGAGGCCGTCACCGGTGGTGGCGTAGCGGCTCATGATGACGTGGCCCGACTGCTCGCCACCGAGGGTGAAGCCGGAGAGCTTCATCGCCTCGAGCACGTAGCGGTCACCCACCTTGGTCTGGCGTACGCCGAGCCCGGCGGCCTTCATCGCCTGGACGAAGCCGAGGTTGCTCATGACGGTGGCCACGACGGTGTCGTCCTTCAGCTCACCGGCTTCGCGCATCGCCAGCGCGAGGACGGCGAGGATCTGGTCACCGTCGACGATCTCACCGGACGCGTCAACGGCGAGACAGCGGTCGGCGTCACCGTCGAGGGCGAACCCGACGTCGGCACCGTGCTCCAGGACGGCGTTCTGGAGCACCTCGAGGTGGGTCGAGCCGCAGCCCTCGTTGATGTTCAGCCCGTCGGGCTCCGCACAGATCGCGATCACGTCGGCCCCGGCGTCGCGAAGCGCGCGCGGACCAGCCTCGAAGGCGGCGCCGTGGGCGCAGTCGACGACGACCTTGAGGCCTTCGAGGGGGTGCGTGATGGTGGAGACCAGGTGGGCGGCGTACTCCGACACCGCGGTGGGGTGCTGCTTGACGCGGCCGACGTCGCCACCGGTCGGGCGGTGCCACGGCTCGCGCAGCCGCTTCTCGATCGCCACCTCGATGGCATCGTCGAGCTTCACCCCGCCACGGGCGAGGAACTTGATGCCGTTGTCCGGCATGGCGTTGTGGGAGGCGGAGAGCATGACACCGAGGTCGGCGCCGAGCTCGGCGGTCAGCCAGGCCACACCAGGGGTGGGCAGCTCGCCGAGCATGAGGACGTCCACGCCGGCCGAGGCCAGGCCCGCGACGACAGCGGCCTCGAGGAACTGACCCGAGATGCGGGTGTCCCGGCCGACCACCGCGACGGGACGGTGCCCCTCGAAGATGCCGCGCTCGGCCAGGACGTGCGCAGCGGAAACGGAGAGGTCCAGGGCCAGCTCCGCGGTCAGATGACCGTTCGCTAGACCCCGGACCCCGTCCGTGCCGAAAAGGCGAGCCATGAAAGGCGCTGGCTCAGCGCTTGCTGAACTGAGGAGCCTTACGGGCCTTCTTGAGACCAGCCTTCTTGCGCTCGATGACGCGGGCGTCACGAGTCAGCAGACCGGCCTTCTTCAGACCCGGACGGTTGGCCTCCTCGTCGATCCAGTTGAGGCAGCGGGCCACGCCGAGGCGCAGGGCGCCGGCCTGGCCGGTGATGCCACCACCGTGGATGCGGGCGATGACGTCGAAGCGGCCCTCCAGCTGGGTGGTGGCGAACGGCTCGTTCACGACCTGCTGGTGCAGCTTGTTCGGGAAGTAGTTGTCGAGCTCGCGGCCGTTGACGGTCCACTTGCCGGTGCCGGGCACGATGCGCACGCGGGCGACGGCCTCCTTGCGACGACCGGTCGCTGCGGCGGGGATGATCGTCGCGGGCTTGAGGGGAGCGTCGGCGCTGGGCGAGCTCTCGGAGGAGTATGCGACGCCCTGCTCGTTGACCTCGAAGGTCTCCTCGCTGGTCTCGGTGTCTACGTCAGCCACGGTGTTCCTTTGCGTGTTCGTCTCGGAAGATGAAGATGTCGTCACTGGGAGATCTGCTTGATCTCGAAGGCCTTGGCCTTCTGGGCGGTGTGCGGGTGCTCGGGACCGGCGTACACCTTGAGCTTCTTGAGGATCTGGCGACCGAGGCGGTTCTTGGGAAGCATGCCCCAGACGGCGTTCTCGATGGCCCTGCGGGCGTCCTTCTCCAGCAGCTCACCCATGGGGGTCGAGGAGAGACCGCCCGGGTAGCCCGAGTGTCGGTAGGACATCTTCTTGGTCGCCTTGTCCCCGGAGAGGGAGACCTTCGAGGCGTTGATGACGATGACGAAGTCACCCGTGTCGACGTGGGGGGCGAACATGGTCTTGTGCTTGCCGCGGAGCAGGCCTGCGACCTGAACGGCGAGGCGACCCATCCGGACGTCGGTGGCGTCGATGACGTGCCACTCGCGCTGGATGTCGCCGGGCTTGGGGCTGTACGTACGCAACGTTGTAGGCCTTCTACTCGTTCGTGACCGAGCCGGGCTGATTCCCGGTCGGTGATGGAGACACGCCTTCTGACGAACACTGCTCGCCGACCCGTCCCGAGGGACTGGCCAGGAGACTGCGAACCGGTCACAACGAAGGGACCCGAACGCGGCAGGAGGCGCGACCCTCGAGATTACCGGGCGTGCCCGCCCAGCGTCAAAACGGGACCGGTTGGTGACCTCCACACAGATGGGCATAGGTTGGACACGGTGTGTGCTGGGCATCCTCGGCAGCACCAGATCATGACGCCATCGGGGCCACCGCCCCCCGACACGAGCACCCACTACGAGGAGCCGACGTGACCGACACCGGTGACAACAACACTCTCACCGTCCGTGACAACAGGACCGGCAAGGACTACCAGATCCCGATCAGCGACGGCACCATCCGTGCCGCTGACCTGGGTCAGATCAAGACCGACGACGACCTGCCCGGTCTGGCCACCTACGACCCGGGGTTCACCAACACCGCGTCGTGCAAGAGCGCAGTGACCTTCATCGACGGCGAGAAGGGGATCCTGGAGTACCGCGGCTACCCCATCGAGCAGCTCGCGGAGAAGTCCAACTTCCTCGAGGTCTCCTACCTCCTGATCTACGGCGTGCTGCCCACCAAGGAGCAGTACGACACCTGGGTGCACGAGATCACCCACCACACGTTCCTCCACGAGAACGTGAAGACGTTCATGCAGGGCTTCCGCTACGACGCCCACCCGATGGGCATGCTGATGGCCTCCGTCGGTGCACTGTCGACGTTCTACCCCGAGTCCAACAACATCCAGGACCCCGACAACCGGCACATGCAGATCGTGCGGATGATCGCCAAGATGCCGACCCTCGGCGCCTGGGCCTTCCGGCACGCGCAGGGCAAGCCCTACGTCTACCCCGACAACGAGCTCAGCTACACCGAGAACTTCCTGGCGATGCTGTTCAAGATGAGCGAGCAGAAGTTCGACGCGGACCCGCGACTGGTCAAGGCGCTCGACGTGCTGTTCATCCTGCACGCCGACCACGAGCAGAACTGCTCGACCAACGCGGTCCGCTCCGTCGGCTCCTCGCAGGTCGACCCCTACTCCGCCGTGGCCTCCGGCGTCGGCGCGCTCTACGGCCCGCTCCACGGTGGTGCCAACGAGGCGGTCCTGCGGATGCTGCGCCGCATCGGGGGCAAGGAGAACATCCCCGACTTCATCAAGGGCGTGAAGGACGGCAACGAGAAGCTGATGGGCTTCGGTCACCGGGTCTACAAGAACTACGACCCGCGCGCCACGATCATCAAGAAGGCCTGCGACGACGTCTTCGAGGTGACCGGGGTCAACCCGCTCCTCGAGATCGCCCAGGAGCTGGAGAAGATCGCCCTCGAGGACGAGTACTTCGTCAAGCGCAAGCTCTATCCCAACGTCGACTTCTACTCCGGCCTCATCTACGAGGCCTTCCAGTTCCCGCCGGAGATGTTCACCGTGCTCTTCGCCATCGGCCGCACCCCGGGCTGGTTGGCGCAGTGGCTCGAGCTGGTGCAGGACAAGGACCAGAAGATCGCCCGTCCCAAGCAGATCTACACCGGTGACCGGACCCTGGACTTCGTCCCGTCCTCCGAGCGCTGGAAGTGACCCTGCCGTGACCTGCCCGTGAAGAGGGCAGGTCACGGGCCGCTCGTCCTCACCGGGACGGTGGCGCTCACCTCCGTCGGGCTGCTCTGGGTGGCCCTGGGCCAGGGGTGGCTCGGCGCCGACGTCGGACGCGGCAACGCCTTCTGCGAGGTCGCCAGGGACCAGCTGGTGCGTCAGCCCGCGAACACGTTCAGCAACTCGGGTTTCGTCCTCGCCGGGCTGGTGATCGCCTGGCACGTCGGCCGGAGGAAGGACCCCGGGGCGGTCCTGACCCGCTTCCGCGGCACGGCGTACGCCGTCCTGGTGGTCCTGCTGGGCCCGGGCAGCGCCGCCATGCACGCCTCCCAGACCGCAGTCGGCGGGCACCTCGACACCACGAGCATGTATCTCCTGGCGTCGTTCGCGGCCGCCTACGCCGTCGTACGCCACCAGGAGCTCGGCGGCGCCGCCTTCGCCTGGTTGTTCGGCGCGCTCCTGCTGGTCTGCGAGCTGGTCGACCTGGCGGGGTGGCGGGTGCCCGTCGTGATGTCCGCCGGCAACCTCGTCTTCGGGGTGCTGCTGGCCACCGCGCTGGTGCTCGAGACGAGACAGAGCCGGTGGCCCGACCGCAGCATCGACCTGCGCTGGGGCTTGGCCGGGTTGGCGGCGATGGTCGTGGCCTTCGTCATCTGGAACGGCGCCAAGGACGGCACCCCGTTCTGCCACCCCACCTCTCTGCTGCAGGGCCATGCGGTGTGGCACCTGCTGGGAGCCGTGGCGGCGTACTGCCTCTACCGCCTCTACGCCAGTCAGCGAGAGGTCTCCTGCACTCCCCGTACGTGACGCCAGGACGCGATCAGGTCAGGTGCCGCCACAGGCCACGTGTGTCGACGATCGCTTGGCCCGCGAGGGTGCTGGGATCGAGGGCGCGGAACTCAGCATGGTCCACCAGGAGGACGACACACTCGCTCTTGTCCAGCGCCGTCTCCATGCTGACGAGGCTGACTCCCGGCTGGCTCTCCAGTGGCTCTGGGAGCCGCTCGACGTGCGGCTCGACAGCGAGGATGGTCAGGTCGGGTCGGGACTGTCCCAGAAGTTTCACGACCTCGACCGAGGGGCTCTCACGCAGGTCATCGATGTCGGCCTTGAAGGCGAGCCCCAGGCAGGCGACCACTGCCCCCTGCTCGACAATGTCCGAGACCCGTCGGGCCACGTCGGCCGGGCGTGCGTCGTTCACCTCTCGCGCGGTCCTGATCAGCCGGCTGTGCTCCGGAGCAGCCGCGACGATGAACCAGGGATCCACCGCGATGCAGTGGCCGCCCACCCCGGGACCCGGGTTGAGCACGTTGACCCGTGGATGCTTGTTGGCCAACGCGATCACTTCCCACACGTCGAGGTTCATCTGCTCGCACACCGCAGCCAGCTCGTTGGCGAACGCGATGTTGACGTCGCGGAAGGAGTTCTCGACCAGCTTGGCCATCTCGGCGCTGGAGGCGTCGGTGACGATGACCTCGCCACGGCAGAAGATCCGGTAGAGCTGGGACGCGCGACGCGCGCACTCGGGGGTCAGGCCACCGACGAGCCTGTCGTTGGTGACCAGCTCGAGCATGATCTGACCGGGCAGGACCCGTTCCGGGCAGTGCGCGACGAAGACGTCCGGATCCTCCGGGTGCGCGTGCGGGAAGCGCAGGTCGGGACGTTCCTCGGCGAGCCAGACACTCATCTGCTCGGTGGTCCCGGGCGGGGAGGTGGACTCGAGGATGACGAGCTCGCCACCACGCAGCACCTGTGCCAGGGACCGAGTGGCCTGCTCGACATAGCTGAGGTCAGGTTGGTGACCGTCCCTGAACGGCGTCGGCACCGCCACCATGAACACGTCTGCCTCAGGCACCCCGACCTGGGCGGTCAAGGTCCCGCGCGCCACCGCGCCGGCCACGGCCGCGTCCAGGTCGGGCTCCACGATCGGCACCTCGCCCGCATTGATCGAGGCCACGGTCTTCTCGTTGACGTCCACGCCCTTGACCACGATGCCGTGGTTGGCGAGTACAGCGCTGGTCGGAAGGCCGATGTATCCCAGCCCGATCACACACACTCCACGTTCGAACACGCGTTGCCTCCTTGCTCCCGAGTGGGACGATGCTAGTTGCTGAGAGAGCCCTGAGGAGTCACGCCCGCCCGCGCGGTCAGAAAATCTGCCGGCATCGGCGTGCCGTCGAAGACCGCCCTGATGGCCGCCACCGAGCGCGCCGCGGCGGAGCCGTCGCCGTAGGGGTTCACCGCGTGCGCCATCTGGTCGTAGGCATTCGTGTCGGTGAGCAACCGCTCGATCTCGGTCCGGACGACGTCCCGGTCGGTCCCGACGAGCCGGACGGTTCCAGCGTCCACGCCTTCGGGCCGCTCGGTGGTGTCGCGCAGCACCAGGACCGGTATACCCAGGCTCGGCGCCTCTTCCTGTACTCCACCGGAGTCGGTGACGATCAGGTGGGACTTCTTCATCACGTGGGCGAACTCCGCGTAGGCCAGGGGTTCGGTGAGCGTCACGTTGTCGACGGATCCGAGCACGCCCACGACGGCGTCGCGCACGATCTGGTTGCGGTGCAGGGGCAGCAGGAAGTCGAGCTCCGGGTGGTTGCGCGCGACGTCCCCGAGACCTGCCATCGCGTCTTCCATCCGCTCTCCCCACGACTCGCGGCGGTGCGTCGTGACCAGCACGAGCCCACGGTCACCACCGAGGGCCGCGACGCGTGGGTCGCTGAAGGTGACGGGCTGCTGAACCGCCCAGCGCAGGGCATCCACGACGGTGTTGCCGGTGACCACCACGGCATCAGGGTCGGTCCCCTCGCGTTCGAGGTTCGCCCGTGCCGTGGCGGTGGGCGCCAGGTGGAGTCTGGTGACCACTGCGGTCAGTCGACGGTTGGCCTCCTCGGGGAACGGGGACTGGAGGTCCCCGGTCCGCAGGCCGGCCTCCACGTGCACCACGGGGACACCGGCGAGGAAGCCTGCCAGAGAGGCGGCGAACGCGCTCGTCGTGTCGCCCTGGACCACCACCGCGTCCGGAAGGGACTCCTCGAAGAGAGTCTCCATGGATCGCAGCACACGCCGGGCGATCGCGTTGATGGTGGACCCGTGACTCATCAGGTCGAGGTCGACGTCAGGAGTGATGCCGAAGAACGTGTTGACCTGGTCCAGCATCTCCCGGTGCTGACCCGTGACGACCACGTGCGGGGAGAACCCTTCGGCGCCTTCGAGTGCCTGGACCACGGGCGCGAGCTTGATCGCCTCCGGCCGGGTGCCGTAGACGACCATCACCCGCCGGTTCATGCGTCCGCACCTGGCGGGCACGCACACGATGCGTGCGCGAGGATCGAGCGGGTCCTGTTCGATGGACGGCGTTGCGACATGGTGGTCTCCCAAGAGATGGGCGGGCGCCACGACGCGCCAGCCGCGAGGCACGCTATCGGACGGTCGCCCTCAGGCGACATGCCACGCGGGGCGGACCATCCCGGCTCTGCGAAAAGTCTCAGCGCGACGCGGACGATCCGCGCGAGACCAGCCATCGCCGCACCCGTCCGAACCGGCCTCCAACATCCCCTGGCGCCTCGCCACGCCCCTCGTCGTCGGGGTAGGCGACCAGGTAGTCGCACAGTCGCTGGTAGTAGGCGGGCACGTAGTGGAACGGGGCGATCCCCCACTTGTGCTCACCGGCAGCGACGAGCTCCTCCTCGGCGTAGCGGAAGAACCGATGAGGCGGCAGGTCCTCGAGCATCCTCGTGTAGAGGCGTTCCAGGAAGTCGTTGGCACGTCGGATCTTCTCTGCCGGGTAGATCGCAGGGAACTCGCCGGGCCCGTCGATGAGGTGCGCCCAGTAGACCTGGTTGACGCGAAGGCGGTCGAGGTTCCCGGATCGCGTCATCACCTCGACCAGATGCTGCCAGGCGGGCTCCCACAACTCGTAGTAACCCTCTGAGAGCGGCTCGAGACGGGCACACGACTCGACATCGGCCTCCGCACGCGTGAACTCGCTGGAGCGGGTGGCGATGGCTCCGGAATCTGCGATGAACAAGGGAAAGCGCTCGTCGATGGGGTCGTAGACCAGCAGGTCGTACTCCCCCTTCGGAAGGAACCGAGCGAACGACCCGTCGAGATCGGTGCTGACCACAGCACGCTGAAAGGGAGACTCGATCGTGGACACGTCGACGCCATCGAAGACGAGCTCGCTCATCGCACTCGGAAGCCCGCTGCGTGCGAAGTACCAGTCTGGCTTCCCGAGCACCTCCTCATGGGCGGCGAACGCGTCCCGGGTGACACAGCTCCCGAGGATGGCCGTCCTCATGGAAGATCGCGGTGGATGAGTGTGATCTCACGGTGCACCACGAGGGAGGCGGCCGTCTGCCGACGCACACGGCCTGCCGCCGCCGCGGACATCCGCAGGAACGCGGCCGGGTCGTGGTGCAGCTTCGCGATTCCCTCGGCGAGAGCGTGATGGTCGTCGTACGGCGCCAGGATGCCCTCCTCCTCACTGAGGAACTCAGGCACTGCCGACACAGCACTCGTCACCGGCACCAGACCGGAGGCCATCGCCTCGTCGCGCGAGACCCCTTGTGAGTCCCACCTCGTCGGGACGAGCACCACGCCGTACTCCGCGTACAGCGCAGCCATCTGCTCGTGGCTGAGGTAGCCGCGCTCGATCGTGACGTTGGGCATTCCCATGAGCGGAGCCAGGATCTCCTCGAACATGGCCCCGTCACCGATGAAGCGGAACTCGAGCTCGTCGAACCACGGCTCCTTGGCCAGCTCGAGGACGGCACTCACCGACAGGTCGTTGGCGTACTTCCGCGAGGCATAGGGTCTGATCGACAAGATCTTGTGTCGCTGGGAGACGTCCTTCTCGACGTACCTGAAGGTGTCCGTGTCGACCGGGTTGTGCACGACGCTGTAACGGCTCGGCTCCAGGGTGCGACCGAGATCCCCCATGACCTCCTCGGAGAGGTACTGCGAGACGAACACGACATGCAGGTCCGGGACCTGCGTGTCGATCAGCTGCTGCCAGAAGGCGATGGTCGTGTCGCTGGTGACCTTGGCGAGCGCGAGCTCCTGCTCCGAACGGTAGTTGAAGGTGCGTCGGTGCCAGGGCTGCACCTCGGCTCCGTGCACCCACACGACGATGCGGAGACGATCCTGGAAGTCGCGCAGCACGTTCCACATGGCCTGTGAGAGGAAGTGCACGAGCACCGTGTGGTGCTGTCCGGTGGCCAGGGTGGCCCGGAGCGCCTCAGCCGAGCCGGTGGTCACCTCGACCCCTTGGTACTCGTGGTGGCCTCGCGTGCCGTCCACGCGGAACCGGAACACGTCCACCCCGAGGCCAGCGTCGCGGTAGCCACGGACCCGGGCGTGCACGAATCCGTTGCGGTAGATGTCGGCGTACGACGGGTAGTGGTCGGCCAGGAGGAGGACGTCGTTGCTCATCAGGCGCGCGGGAGGGTCGAACGGCCCTGCGTCGAGCAGCACGCTGTGCACCACGCCCCACCCATTCCCCCGGATGGTGAATCCGACGGCCGCGCGCGCAGCCCCTGACGGGATGACGAACTCATGGTTGGTGTCGTGCCCACGCGTCACTGAGACGAGCAGATTGTCCTGGTCGTCGAAGAACCGAAGGGCCAGGTCGATACGCAACGGGCCCCGCTTCAGGAAGGCGAAGCGGGCGATCCCGTCGGGCCACGTGGCGGCCACGTCCAGGCGGTGCTTGCACCACACCAGGGAGGTCTCCCCCTCGTCCATCTGGGAAGTGACTCGCACGCCGGGACCGTCCACACCGACGGAGAGTCGGCCACTGGCGTACGTCGGCATTGCCTCGGCGTTGACGACCGGCCAGTCGAGCTGAGGATCCGTGGGGTGCGCCTCGAGGCGTCGGTAGATCTCGCCCAGCGGCGTCCCGGTGTCCAGTGGCAGGGAGGCTTCGAGGTGCACGGTGGCGTCAGGCGCGAGCGCGGCGCCCTGGTAGCAGTAGTCGAACCGGTGGATGACGAACTGGGTGACGCCGGCGGGGGCAGTGAACGCATCGGCGAGGATCAGGTCGCGCGCTGCGATCTGACCCGCGAAGTGGGGGGACAACAGGGCACTGCGCAGGCTGAGCATCTCGGTGAGCTGGTACTCCTCGCCGGGCACCGGACGAACGGAGAGGTCGGGTGCTGCCTCGGCATGGGCGCCCTTCCCGATCACGTCGGCCTGGGAGTAGGACCTGGCCAAGGCGAGGTCGAGCAGATAGTGCGATCCGTGCCAGTCCTCGATGTGAAGGACGGCCACACCGCATGCCTCGGGGTCGACGAGGTCGGCGAGCGATGTTTCCTGAAGCTCGGCCGGGGTGTGCACGACGAGTCCGCGTTCGGTGAACCAGGCGTGGCAGTCCGGGTCGGAGGTGACGAAGTGTGGACGCACCTCGACGCCGAGCTGGCGTTGGCCCGACTCGAGGGCCCGATGACATTGGTCCAGGTCCGCCACTGCGGTGACGACGGTGACGACGGGGCGGGTGGCGGTCTCGGGAGCACCGGTGACTCGTGCGAGCAGATGGCGCAGCCGGTCCTCCCAGGTGTGCTCGGAGAGCACCTTCCTCAGGCCCATCGCACGGATCTTGTCCGCCTTGTCCGGGTCGTCGACCAGCTCGCTCAACGTCCGTCGGGTCTGCTCGCGGTCGTCGGACATCGGCACCAGGTCGCCGAACATGATGCGCAGCCCGCGCGCGTAGTTGGAGATCGTCAGGGTGTTGGAGGCGAGGAGCTCGAACGCGCGACGCGCGAACATGCTCTGCGAGTCCTTGACGGAGTTCAAGTTGAGCGCGAAGCGATATCCCTTGTACGCGACCTCGATCTCGTCAGGCGCGAGCGTGCCGATGATGAAGGGGGCGTACTCATCGGGGAAGGTGTAGTCGTCGTGCGTCGTCCCCAGCATGCGGTCGAAGATCTCGACCGGCATCACCTCTGCCGCACCGTGGACGAGCGCCTCGAGGTCACGCATCCGCTCCGGGTAGCGACGGTAGTACCCCCCGGCGAAGACAAGCGCATCCTTGCGCTCGTGAGTCTCGACCGGCGTCTGGAGGCGCGGCTGACAGGCGAACGGCAAGAATCCGACCCGGGCGTGCCCCAGGGCCGCGACGTAACGGGGCACCAGGTCGACATCGGTGGTGAACACGTGGTCGAACTCAGCCGCGACGCGCAGGAACGTGTGGAAGTGGACCGGGTCCTCCTTGTTCCAGAAGACCGTCGGAACCCGGTGCTCGCGACACCATTCCAGGATGCCGACCAGCTCGGCCGGCAGTCCGGGGACGGTGTTGTGCCAGGTGGCTGACTTTCCGCGCCACGCCGACTCGACGAACAACAGGTGAGGCCGGAACGTCTCCAGCTGAACCTGCCAGTCCTCGGGGACCACGTCGAGGAGATCGCACTCGAAACGCAACGACCGACCGGTGAAGTCGTCGACGATCGCTGCCACCCGCAACGGCTCGGTCCCGCCGACGACCCCTCGCAGGTTGGCCGACGATGCTGCGGCCTCCACCTCGCGCTGATCGAGCTGCTCACGGTCATGGACTCGCGAGCTGGAGAAGCGGATCGGTCGGATCAAGACCTCCGACTCCGGTTCCGGTTCCGGGCTGACCCTGTCCACCGGGGCGGCCGACGTGACCCTCCGGGGGGCCGGACGTCGGCCGCGACGCAACAGCGTGCGCGAGCGCCCCCGCATCCGGTCCATCCGGTGCAGGGCTCGCACGACCTTGCGACGGCGCAGGGCCCGATGGCGTTGTCGCAGCTTCCGGAACCGCTTGCGCATCATGATCGTCTGACGTTTTGCGACCGCCAGCCTTCGCTCGAGGTCGGTCCTGGCACGGCGCACCTCGCCGATCTGTCGCCGGAGCTCGGCCACCTGCGCCTTCTGGGCGTCGCGCTCCTCGCGGTACTGCAGGGCCTCGAGTCGCACGCGATCGTAGGCAGATCGGGCGTTGAGCAACGCACGACTCTCTACCGCGCTCTCCGCGGGCGGCTCCTCGCGTTCCACCTTGAGGGCAGCGTGGGCGGCGCTGAGAGCTCGGTACTTCAGGGTCGCGTCGCGATGGGCCTTCCGGGCCTCATTCAGCTGCGTCTGCAGCCGGTAGGAGTCCTTCACCAGGGCGAGAGCGCCATCATCACCAAGAATCTCGACCTCCTCGGGGTGGAAGAGGTGCGTCGGGGTGGCGTTGAAGGTGGCGCCATAGACGTACCCGTGCGTCGTCATCCAGCTGGCCAGCATCTCGAAGGCTGCCAGATCGATGCACTCGACGAAGAGATGGGGACGATCCCGGTCGATCAGGAGCTCGGCCCCCTCGAGGACCTGCAGCTCCATCCCCTCGACATCGATCTTGATCAGGGCGACCCTCTCCTCGAGGACCTCCTTGTCGAGGACGGCCACCTCGAAGTCTCCGACGTCGCCGGTGACTTCGACGCGCTGTGCGCCGATGTTCTCCGGCAGAGACTCCGCGAAGACGCCCCAGGAGGCCGTCCGCCCGACGGCCGCACGACGTACCTTCACCAGGTGCTCGAGCCGGTTGAGCCGGATGCTCTGGCACAACGCGTCGGTGAGCTCGAGGTTCGGCTCGTAGGCCACGACGTCACAACCACAGACGGCAGCGAGATACATCGTGTGGTTCCCGACGTGCGCTCCGACGTCGAGGACGAGATCGCCAGGCCCGACCAGCTTCGACATGGCCCTGAGCATGTGGCTCTCGTAGGGAAGTCCGGTCGTGTAGATGAGCCTCTGGACGTAGTCGGTCTGCGCGTGCGGGACCACCACGTCGTAGGCGGCTTCCCCGATCTTGATGGTCGCGACGGGCAGGGACGACCCGGCCACCCGGGCGCTCAAGAGGCGGCTTCCCAGGCGGGGTCGGTGCCCCACGACCTGGTTGTCGGTGTGTCCGGACTCGGGAGGTCGAGCGTGGTCGGGAGTCCGACTGATTCACTGCACATCTGTTTCCCCAGAGATTCCGCACGGCCGGGAGTGCGCCGTGCCGCGAAAGAGACAGTACTTGATTGCTGACCCGCACAAGGGCACCAGCGCCTGTGAAACCACCCGGCCGAGATCGAGAAGCGGGCGCCACCAGGACCCACCCGACCAGGCTGGATGCGGCTCAGCGCTGCCAGGCGCGCACCCAGTCGACGTGCATGGTCGACGCTGTCG
This sequence comes from uncultured Actinomycetota bacterium, assembly GCA_963843775.1. Lineage (GTDB taxonomy): Bacteria > Actinomycetota > Actinomycetes > Propionibacteriales > Nocardioidaceae > Marmoricola. Next base: position 41,270 of record CAWJLT010000007.1, on the reverse strand, counting down.
ACGTGAGGCGCGGGAGCTCGTAGTCCGACGTCAGCAGGCTCAGGATCATCCCCTCGTTGGCGGTCGCGACGAACGGCTTGCTGGTCGAGTAGACCGGCGTTCCGTCCAAGCGGAAGATGTAGCCGGACGGGTTCCAGTCGACGGAGTAGACGTGCCACCCGTTGGAGGGTGTCCGTCCGCTACCGAGGACGCTCTGCACGGGATGGATGCCCCCCGCACTCACGAGCTTGTCGTTCTGGTCGTTGTAGTGGACGAAGTTGCTCAGGCCGCCGTCGGGACGTCCGTCACCGAAGTACTCGGCGACGTCGATCTCGGCGCCGGTGCTCCTGGGACCCTGGAGCCAGAAGGAACCGTGCTGACCCTGCCCGCTCTGGAACTTGACCCGAGCGGCGAAGGTGCCGTAGGCGGCAGTGAACCCCGGTGCGGCGCCGGAGGTGCCGATCATGGCGTTCTCGAACTGACCGTAGGGACACGTCGAGGTCGTGCTGTTGGGCTTCTTCGCGATGCTGAGGGTCGCCATGCCGTTCCCGACCACGACGCGGCTCGGGCTGGGGGCGGAACACAGACGACGACCGAAGGGGGCCTGCTCCCGGGTGCGCCAGTTGGCCGGGTCGAGAGTGTCACCGCTGAAGTCGTCGCCCCAGACCTGTCGGAGATAGACCGGGGTCACCGCCGCCGAGATGGCCTGGGCCACGCCTGCTGCGGGCGCGGTGATCGCCCGGAAGGTGGCCGGGCTCGCGGCCGAGCCTGCGCGCAGCTGGAACCTGGCCACGCCGGTGCTGTCCTGGCGGGCACCGGTCATCACGGTCTTCCACACGCCTCCGACCAGCTGTTGGACAGCGACCGCGGCACCGGGACGTGAGGGCTTGAACACGGCCAGACCGGGGGTGGTGTCGACTGCGCCACCCTGCGTCTGGCCGACGGGGGCACCCGCGACACTCATGGAGAAGGTCGGGCGCACAGCCGCGACGCGCACGTTGTTGGAGTAGCGCGCTGGGCGCTTCTTGCCCTTCACCTTCTTCTTCGGCGCGAAGGCCCGGTAGAGGAAGGCGGTGCTGGAGGCCCGGACCGTGAACGCATAGGCACCGCCGGCAGCAGTACGGGTCGAGCTCACCGTGATCCACGAACCGCGGTTGAACCGTTGGAGGGTGACCGGACGCTTGGCGGGCGGGACCGACCCCGAGATGCGGATGCGCTCACCGTTGAGGGGATAGTTGGTGGAGGGACGTGCCGAGAAGGCCGGCGCGGCCGAGGCCGCGGTGTCGCCGAAGGCAAGAGTCGCCGTGCTGACCAGGGCCAGGACCAGAAGACTCCCGAGCTTTTTCCTCATGCAGGTGCAACCTCTCCAGATACGGAACCGGAAATCCGGGCGGTGGAACAGTAACCTGCGTGCACGCCTGACTGGGCACTAAGGGCAGATCTGGTCACACGACGGGCACGGCGTCACTCCTGCCACACCCGCACCCAGTCGACCTGCATGGTCGAGCGGGTGGACTTCAGGTTGGGGAGCTCCCAGTCCGAGGTCAACAGGCTCAGCACCATGATCTCGGCTGCGCTCGCGACGTGCGGCTTGCTGGTCCGCAGGGTTGGTACGCCGTCCAGACGGAACACGTAGCCCTCCGGCGACCACTCGACGGAGTAGACGTGCCAGTCGTCGGCGGGCGAGCTTCCCCGGCCGATGATGCCGCGGGCCTTCGACTGGTTTCCCCCCGCGCTCAGGAGCTCCCCGTCGGCATCGTTGTAGTGGACGAAGCTGCTGAGCCCGCCGTCGGCTCGGCCGTCACCGAAGTACTCGGCCACGTCGATCTCCGCACCCGTGACGTGGGGGCCCTGCATCCAGAAGGAGCCGTGCTGCCCCTGGCCGCTCTGGAACTTGACCCTCGCCGCGAAGATGCCGTACTTGGCCCAGAAGCCGGTGTCCGGCGTGGCTCCTGCGGTTCCGATCATGGCGTTCTGGAAGATCCCGTAGGGGCAGGCTGCGCTCTGACCCACCTTCTTGATGCTCAGCTCTGCGACTCCGTCCCTGACGGTGACGCGGCTGTCGTCGGGTGTGGCGCAGAGCCGACGTCCCCCCGGGCTCTGGACCCGCGTCTGCCACTTGTCAGGGTCCAGCGTCGTGCCGTCGAACTCGTCACGCCACACGTTGCGCCACGTGCTGGGACGCACCGCCCCGGACCGGATCGCCGACAGGCCGGGACCTGGGAGCGACACCGCCCGGAACTGCTGTGTCCTGCCGTCGGCGCCCGGGGCGAGCTGGAAGGTGGCCTTGCCCCCCTTGCCCTGTACGGCGTCGGCGGCGACCGTGCGCCAGGCGCCGTCCACCCGTTGCTGGACCGTCACCGGGGCCCCCGGTCGAGCCGGCCAGAACACCGCCTCGGCGGGCATGAGATCCCGCTCACCCGCACGTGTCTGGCCGACGCCCGCCCCGATGATCGTCAACCCGGCCGTGGGCGTCACGCCCGCGACCTGGACCCGCCGGGAGCTCCCGTAGGCGTACTCCTGGTCGCCGACGCGCGCCTCCGGTGCGGCCACCCGATAGGCACCGGGGCTGCTCGACGCGGTCACTGTGAACTCGAAGCTGCCGCCGCTCGAGCTGCGCGAGGACTCCACCCGCTTCCAGGCGTCCTGCTCGTAGCGCTGGAGCTCGACCGGGCGGCTGGCCGGATCCGCCCTACCGGTGATCAGGACGTCCTCCCCGACCAGTGGGTGGACGCGCGAGAGTCGGACCGAGACCCGCGCCTCCGGCGCTGAGGACCTGGAGACGACGAACACCACCGCACCCGCGACTGCCACGGCGAGAACCGTCAACCCGATGAAGAACCGAGACCTCATCGCGTCTCTCCTCCAGAGTCGGGCAACCTGTCAGTGCTCTGCTGGAGGCTACCCGGTCAGCTGACGAAGGATCTGCAGCGCCGCGTCTGCGTCGCCGAGGGCAGATCTGTACTTCATGGCCAGGGTGCTCAAGACGCTTCCCTCTTCGTAGACGGCCCAGACCGGGGTGCCGCTGCCGAGGTAGTCAGAGACCTTCGAGGGGAGATACGGATTCCGGCTGGCGTGTCCACGGGTCGCGGCGTCACTGACCAGGAGAACGTCGAACTTCGTCGTCAGGTTCAAGAACTCCAGGAACGGCACGAACGGCCGAACCCTGACGAGGCCCGCCAGCCCGGCGCGGACGATCTCGAGAGCCAGCGCGTCAGGCTTCGTGGTGAAGACGTGCAGGCAGATCCGTTCGCGTTCGAGGTGGTCGAGGCGACCCAGGGCCTCGAGCACCTCGGCCAGGCTCCGGGTGGGGTAGAACACCCCGAAGTAGGCGACGTGCGTCACCGTGGGGTCGAGACCGGGAGCAGTCGGGGCAGCTTCGTAGAACTCCTCGGGGAGCGTCGGGTGGTGCTCGACCTCCGAGATCGCCCGCACCCGCTGCACCAGCTCGGGGTCCTCGCAGTAGCCGAGCATGTAGTCCATCTGGTTCTGGTTGGTGAAGACGATGCGATCGGCCAGGGCGTAGGTGAGGCGCTCCGCGAGATCGAAGACCGGCAGCCCGTCCGGGAGCGGGAACCCCGCCCGAGCGGACGCGGCGCGAAGGTCCCTGCTGAGCCAGTCGTCCCCCACCGCGCCCTCACGCTCCCGGCCGTCGGCATTGATCCTGAGCGGATCGGAGAACTCCGCCACCCACTCGATGTCGGGGCGACGCACCTTGACCAGTGCTGCGGCAAAATGGGAGTTCGGCGCCATCGCCCGGCTGTACACCGACCGGTAGGCACCCTGGGACTCCCAGCGCTCGACCACGGTCCACGCGTCCTCGGCGAAGGCGGTCATCGCCTCCCACCTGACGAAGCCTGCGGGACCACGGAAGACATGGGTCCGGTCGATGACCTCGGCGGGCACGCGCAGCGATGCGAGATCCACGGTGCGCAGGCGTGAGAGATCGTGGGAGATGACGTCAGTCACCACACCTCTTTCCCGGAGGCGCCGGGCGGCCACCATGCCACTGGTGTCGAGATCTGGCGGAAAGCAGTAGCAGAGCGCCAGGTCGCGGGACAGGCCCCGATTGACGGCGGCCCAGGGAACCTCTCGAAGTCCCAGGTTCCGCGCGTCTGCGACGACTCTCCGGTGCTCGTCGGGGTGCTGCAGCAGGTAGTGGTTGAGCCAGGAGGACTGCCCCAGCATGAGACCCGCTGCCACCCGCGAGACCGCAGGCTGAGAACGGTCGACGGTCTCGATCGCCGCGAGGCACTCGAGCCGCTGCCGAACGTTGAAGTCGTAGCTGGACTCCTGGCTGCCGACGCCGCCACGCCTGACGGTGCGGAGGTAGAACGCACCTGCCTCGGCGGCCAACACCCGGAAGCGGAACTGCTCCCGGGTGAAGAGCTCGAGCCAGTACACGTGGTCCTCCCCGCTGCGCAGCCTCACGTCATAGCTCACGCTGCGCGCCAGATCCGTCCACACCAGCTTCGCCGCGTTGTAGGAGAACGCGGTCACCAGATCCTGGGCCTCGACGATCTGCCCAGCTCGTGGGGTCAGCCCTCGGCTGATGTAGGTGCTGGTCCCGTGGTCGCCCTCGCCCGGAAGATCCGGGTGGACGTCTCGCACCATCGCCACGGCGACGACGTCGGGCCGCGCCGCTTCGCGCAAGGCCTCGAGAAACGTCGGGGTGACTCGGTCGTCGTCGTCCACGAACGTGACGTAGTCCCCACGAACCGACGCCAGCCCCACGTTGCGGGCACGTCCGGCTCCCGCCTCGCGCAACGTCAGGAGCCGCACCTGCAGTGCGGGATGGCTGGCCCGAAAGGCGTCGACCAACGCCGGGGTGCTGTCGGCCGGGCCGTTGCTGACCACCACGATCTCGAACATGTGCGGTGACAACGTCTGCGCGGCCAGGGACTCCAGACACCCCCCGAGATGTTGGGCGCCACGGTAGGTGGTGACGAGTACGCTGACGCTCGGAGAGCGGTCGTCATCCTCACCACGCACCGTTCCGCTCGGGCGGACGCCTGCTGCCATACGGGGTTCTGCCATAGAAGATTGCTGTCCTGTCCAGAGGAGCCGCCATGAGGATAAGTGATGCAAGCTCTGTGACCCGGCACGTGGCGGTCGGGCCGACTCGCGAAGCGGCGGCTGTGGCGTTCGGCAGCGAGCACGACGACCTCTTCCTCTCGAGCTACGCCGACCTCGCCCAGGAAGTCGATCTGGGAGAGGTGGGCTCGTTGGACCTGGCCGCCGGAGACGGGCAGTACGCCGCCCTGGGGGCGGCCTGTCGACAATTGCACCGGCATGCCGGGCTCTCGCTCCGCCTGCAGCACCTCCCCGGCAGCTCCGCCGCGCTCGTGGAGACCTTGACCGAGAACACGGCAACGATCACCGACTTCCAGGATCACGACGGCACCCTGGTTCTCGTCATCGGCGTGTCGGAGAGCCCGGGGGCGGACGCATCCACGGAGCTGCTGGTCAGGGCCTTGGAGACGGCCTCAGGAGCGCTCGCGACCGCCTCCGCACGCGCGCACGCGTCGAGCACCGACCGCGCGCCGGAGTCGGGCGTCGTTGCGGCGGCAGGCGTCCCTCCCGCGCCGTCACGGCCTCCCGGCCAGGCCCGAGAGAAACGGCAGCGGCGACCACAGCCCCGTCTCCTCCGCGCCCTCACCATCGTGGACGAGCTCCGCACCGGCCGTCGGCGACAGGCCGCGCTCCTCGTCGCGTTGGCAGCCCTGGTCGCGCTCCTGTTGTTCGCGATCCTTCTCAGCGGTACGTCGGAACGAGTGGTCGCGACCCTGGTCTCGCTGCAGTTCCTCGTGGTGGTCGGGGCCATCGGCGCACTGGTGGTCGCAGTACTTCTCCTGGCCCGCCAAGTGCATGCCCAGACGGGTCGACTCGAACGCATGGTCCTGCGCAGCAGGGACATCGAGCAGCAGCATTCCAAGAGGTTCGAGCACCAGGTGCACGCTGTGGCGGACGGTCAGGCCCGGCTTCCCTTCATGAGCGACTACCTCGAGGCGATGGCGGCAGCGGGTTCCTCCTCTGCGACCCGCCTGATGGACGACCTCAAGTCCCTGGAGTCCGGGAACTCCGAGTCACACCTCGCGACCCAACGCCAGGTGCAGGCGATGCTGAACCTGAACCAGATGATCGAGGTCCGCAGACGGCTACCCCCCATGGGCGGGTGGGCGGCTTCCGCCGACTTCAACCTGCTGGTGCTCCAGGAGCTGATCGACCTGCGGCCGCGCACGGTGGTCGAGTGCGGAAGCGGGACATCGACGTTGCTGCTCGCCCTGGCGGTCCGGCAGTACGAGCTGCCCACCAAGGTGATCGCGCTCGAGCATCTCGAACAGTTCAGGGCGTCCACCCAACGAACGCTGGAGCAGCACGGGGTCGCTGACTTCGCCGAGGTGCGGCTTGCGCCCCTCGTCCCGGTCCAGGTCCCCGGCCACCAGACACCCTGGTACAGCGAGCTGCAGTGGGGAGATCTGCACGACATCGGCCTCCTCGTGGTGGACGGCCCACCCTCGACGACGGGGAGACGTCCCCGCTACCCGGCCGCACCACTGCTGCTCCCCCGGATGTCGTCCCAGGCCGTCATCGTGGTCGATGACCTGATCCGGCCCGAGGACCGCGAGGTCGTCCAGTCGTGGCGAGCCATGCTGCCCGACTTCGACTACGAGTACCTCAACACGTTCCAGAAGCACGCAGGTGTCTTCCGACGCGGGCGTGACTGAAAGACAGGTCAGACCGTGGCCCGACCTCTGCCCTCCCAGTAGGGCTGGCGCAGGTCGCGCTTGAGGATCTTCCCGGTGGGGTTGCGCGGAAGCGCCTCGAGGATGTCGACCGACGTGGGGCACTTGAAGCTCGCGAGCTGCTCGCGGCACCAGGCGATCAGCTCGGTCTCGGTAGCCTCAGTGCCCGGCTGGAGCGCGACCACCGCCTTGACCGTCTCGCCCCAGCGCTCGTCCGGGATGCCGATGATCGCGACCTCCATCACGGACGGGTGTTCGGCCAGGACCCGCTCGATCTCGGGTGAGTAGATGTTCTCGCCGCCGGAGATGATCATGTCCTTGAGCCGGTCCTCCACGTAGACGAAGCCGTCAGCGTCGACCTTTCCCATGTCCCCGGTGCGGAACCATCCGTCCTCGGTGATCACCTGGGCAGTGTCCTCGGGGCGGTTCAGGTAGCCCTTCATCAGCTGGGGCGTACGGAACCAGAGCTCGCCGTGCTCGCCGGTCGGAACCTCTTCCAGGGAGTCGGGGTCGACCACCTTGACCTCGCACTCCGGGATGCACTGCCCGGCGCTGATCAGCCGCTCGGGGTGCTCCTCGTCGCGGTGCGCCTCCGGCATCAGGTGGGTGATCACGCCGCAGACCTCGGTCAGGCCGTAGACCTGGATGAAGTCGGTGTCGGGCCACGCCTTGATGGCGGCCCGCAGCAGCGGAAGTGGCATCGGTGCGGCGCCGTAGCAGTAGGTCTTGAGGCGGCCGAACAGCTTGATGGCGTCGTCCCCCGACTGCAGCACCTGCGCCAGGACCGCCGGGACCAGGAACGTGCGGTTGGCGCCCTGCATGATCGCTCCGGCCAGCGAGGCCCCGTCAGGGTCACGGGTCATCACGCTCGGCACGCCGTCGTTGATGCCGAACAGGACGTACGACGAGCCGCCGACGTGGAACAGCGGCATCGACACCATGTTCTTGTCACCGTCGTCGAAGGCCCAGCCCTCATGGGCGTTGACGGTGTGGGCGAGCATGTTGTCCTGGGTCAGGCTGACCCCCTTGGGTCGTCCCGTGGTGCCGGAGGAGTACATCACCAGGCAGACGTCGCTCGACACGACCTCGGGGTCACGGTCGAGGGGCTCCGCGGCCGCGAGGAGGGCTTCGTACTCGTCACCCTCGGCACCGTGCGGGGTGACCTCGATGATGTGCTCCACCGTGGTCAGCCTCTCGCGGATCTTCTCGACGAGCGGCATCAGCTCGGATCCCACGAGCAGCACCTTCGCGCCCGAGTCGTTGACCGCGTAGTCGACCTCCGCCCCGGCGAGGCGGAAGTTGATGATGGCGTTGGCCGCGCCCAGGCTCGCGGCCGCAAGCGTGAGCTCCACGCAGGAGGGGTGGTTCTTGTCCAGGAAGGAGACGGTGTCCCCACGTCCGATGCCGAGGGACCGCAGGGCCCCGGCGAGGCGACGCTTGCGCTCGTCCCACTGGGCCCAGGTCCAGGTGCGTCCCAGGTAGCTGCACGCCTCCCCGTCGGGGTTGACCGTGGCCCAGTGGGCCAGCCGGTCGTCCAGGAACACCGGTGCGGTGAGCTCGGCAGAGTGCGTGGTCATGGGGTCTCCTCGGGCCAAGGGCGGTGCGCAGAGCGTGACACAGGCCACAACGCCCGGCAACGGACCGGAGGTCCCCCTGGCTGCGGACTAGGTCGACTCGATCCGACCCGGGTCTCCGGACCCACTGGTCCGGGCCCTTGCTGAGACCCATCACGGTGACGCTGGCGAGAACGACCAGTGCGAGCCCGACGATCTGCAGCGGAGCGAGACGCTGACCCAGCACGATGAGCCCGGCCAGGGCGGCGACAGCGGGTTCGAGCGAGAGCAGGATGCCGAACACCGACGCCGCCAGCCGGCGCAGTGCGAGCAGCTCCAGGGAGTAGGGCAGGAGCGAGGACAAGATGGCCAGCCCGAAGCCCTTGAGCAGGTGCTCGGTCGTCCACAGGTCGCTGCTGGTCAGGCCCACCGGGAGCACCACGACCGTGGACACGACCAGGGCGATCGCCAGCCCGTCGAGGTTGTCGAAGGCGGCACCGGTCCGACTGCTGAGCAGGATGTACGCCGCCCAGCAGACGCCGGCGGTCGCGGCCAGGCACAGGCCGATCAGGCTCAGGTCCTCCAACGGCACGGTCAGCGCCTCGGAGATCAGCAGGACCCCGCCGGCCGCAGCCAGCACCGCCAGGAGGTCGAGCGGGCGCCGGGACAGGACCGTGGTCAGGACGAGTGGCCCGAGGAACTCGACGGTGACGGCGACACCCAGCGGCAGGTGCGCCAGCGAGCCGTAGAAGCTCCAGTTCATCAGCCCCAGGGCGACCCCGAACGCCACCACCGTCAACCATCCCCTGCGGTCGTGACCGCGGAGTCGCGGACGGACCACCGCGGCCAGGATGACGGCCGCCATCCCGATGCGCAGCAGCACCGAGCCACCCGCGCCGATCTCCGGCACCAGGGTCGCCGCGAGGGCCCCGCCGAACTGCACGGAGACCACTCCGCCGAGCACGAGCACGGGCGCGGGAACCGAGGAGGCGGAGAGGGGGCGACGAACCACGCAGGTCACCCTAGAGGGATGCCTGTGCTCGGCTCGGGCCCGGAGTGGCGCCGACGTCGATCAAACGGTCAGACCGTGTGGAAGGTCATCGCTGTGACTAGAAGGGCAGGAGCCCTAGTCCCTCGTGGAGCTCCTTGCCGTTCGCCCCCGTACCGAGGTTGCGCTCGAAGTGCGCCACCCAGAGCCCGCGGCCCGTGAAGTAGAGGTCGAAGGCGCCCATGCCCCCCTCGAGGCTCTTGGTCGGGTTCCACAGGAACGCCTTGCCTGTCAGCGGCGACAGGGCGGCCAAGCCGACACGGTCCACCGCACCCGCCCCCTTGAAGTCCCGCCCGAGCGGGTTGTCGAGCCAGCGGAAATGCCCCCCGACGAACACCGCCCTGTCGTTGACGACCAGGGAGTGGATGGTGTCGCCACCCGTGTAGTTGATCCACGCGGGCTGCTGGTCGGCGGCTTCCACCGGGTTCCACCGGGACACCGTGTCGCAGAGCTTGGCGGTCCCTGGAAAGCCGGCCCCGGTGGTTCCGATCGCGAAGTAGCTGCCGTCGGGTGACCACGCGACGTCGCGGGTGTACCACTGGACGACAGGCGCGCAGTCCTCATCCCACCGGGTCGAGGCCCACGGCGACACGCCGGTGGTCGCACTGGCGAGCCGGATCATCGCCACCTGCTGGCGAGGTGCTCCACCCACGGCGGTGAACGAGCCGATGACGACCAGGCGCGTCGCCGCGGGATTCACCGCGAACCGGTAGACGCGCGTGCTGTAGCCCGACTCCGAACCGGTGACCTGCACCGGGTCGAAGTAGGAGGTCCTGGCGCCCGTCGCCGGGTCCAGGGCGACGATCCCTCCCGGGAACGTGCCGGCCACGAACAGACGCGCGCCGACGACCCGGACGTCACTGACGCGGTCCGCCGTGGTCAGGGGGGAGACGAAGGACGTGTCCACGGCGTGGAGCTGCAGGTCGTACCTCACCAGCCGGTTCACAGCCGCGCCGTCGAAGGTGGTGAAGTCACCGCCGACGTAGAGATAGCGACCGTCGGAGCTGGCCTCCATCGTGTACACCGGGCCGTCGACCACGGGAGCCCAGCTGGTCACCGCGCCGCTGGTCGCGTCGAAGGAGAACAGGTTCGTCCGCGTGTACGCCGTGGTGCCGGCCGCGTCGATGACCTTGTTGAACTCGCCGCCGGCGTACATCGTGGAGCCGACCTGTCGCAGCTCGCGGACACCGGCCTCGCTCACGACGCCGTCATCGACGACCCGCGGGGTCGTGTCCACGGCATCGAGCTGCGGCAGGCCTGCCGGATCGCCGTCGAGACTGACCAGGCGTGTCTGCGTGGCAACCGCCCCTGCGCCGGCGCTGGACGCTGCGACCGCCCGGAACGAGCCGACCCCTCCCACCGGGCTGGCCACGGACACCGAGGCACGCGCCACGCCGGCATTGTCCTGGCTACCGGTCGCGAGGGTCTTCCATGCTCCGCCGACCCAGTGCTGGAAGTCCACCCGACGCCCCGACCTGGCCGGTGCGAACCTGGCGGAGACCGGGAACGGTGTCTGGACGACTCCGGTCGTCGGCGTCGTCAGGACCCCGCTCTGTCGCACCACCGACAGCACGCGGGTCGGGGTGCGTACCGGACGCAAGCGCTTCTTGGAGATCCGCGCGCGTGGGGCGAGCACTCGGTAGCTGAAGCGTCCGGCGCTGCCCGGCGCTCTGGAGACCAGACGGAACACACCGCTCGAGGTGGTGCTCGCCGAGGCGACGCTGACCCACTTGCGACCCACCTTCCTCTGGAGACGGACGGGACGGATGCGCCGCTTGGAGGGAACAGCACCCGTGAACGAGACCTGTTCGCCGAGGATTGCGACTCCCGGAGAGACCGCGAGCGAACCCTTCTGCCGCACCGCCTGCGCGGGCGCGGACAGCACCAGCACGGAAGCGAGCCCCACTGCGAGGCAGAGCAGCATGGACGCGGTCCGTCGAGTTCGTGACGGCATGCTGCCCCCTGGCATCAGTAGCGCGATGAGTTGCCGCTTGGACGAGCGGCTGACCGGGAGCAGCGACCGCGATGGCTGGCGTCACCTGGGTCACGTGGTCCGGCTGGAGCAGACAGTACTCCGGAGGTCGACCCGATGTGGGCAAATCGGCACGAACGAGATCGCAGTAGCCCTCAGGCGACCGGAGACCGTACGACGCCGACCAGGCTCGGCCCCCTGGCTACCGGGCTCGCTGGACGCGCCCCTCGTCCCACACGGGGCCATCGGACTCATAGACCGAACCATCGGCCCCGTAGACCAGGTAACGGTCGAAGTCGCGGGCGAACCAACGGTCGTGGGTCACCGCGAGCACCGTTCCCTCGAACCGCTCGAGCCCCTCCTCCAGGGCCTCTGCGGACTCGACGTCGAGGTTGTCGGTGGGCTCGTCGAGGAGCAGCAGCGTCGCCCCGGAGAGCTCGAGCATCAGGATCTGGAAGCGTGCCTGCTGGCCTCCGGAGAGCGACTCGAACCTCTGGTCCGCAGCATGCGCGAGCTCGTAGCGGTCCAGAGCGCGCGAAGCGGGTTCGCGCGGCATTCCGGCCCGGTGCTCGTCGCCCCGGTGCAGGACCTCCAGCAGCGTGCGACCCATCAGCTCCGGGTGCGCATGTGTCTGCACGAACCAGCCCGGCCGCACCCGCGCACCGAGCTTGGCCCGGCCGTTGTGCCGCACCGGCACCACCGGGGTGTCACCGACCGGCCGGTGCTCGACATCGGGATCGGTGCCACCGGCCGCCAGCAACCGCAGGAAGTGCGACTTCCCCGAGCCGTTGGAGCCGAGGACGGCCACGCGCTCGCCGTACCAGACCTCGAGGTCGAAGGGCTTCATCAGGCCGACCATCTCGAGGCCCTCGCACACGACGGCGCGCTTGCCGGTCCGGCCGCCCTTGAGCCGCATCGTCACTGACTGCTCACGTGGTTGGGCGACCGGCGGTCCGGCCTCCTCGAACTTGCGCAGCCGGGTCTGCGCGGCCTTGTACTGCGAGGCGAGCCCGTCGTTGAACTCCGCCTTGATCTTGTAGCGCAGCACGAGGGCCTTGAGCTTGGCGTGCTCCTCGTCCCAGCGGCGGCGCAGCTCCTCGAAGCGGGTGAACCGGTCACGCCGCGCCTGGTGGTACGACGAGAAGCCACCCGGGTGCGTCCACACGGAGTTCCCCACCCCCTGCCCTCCGCTGGCCAGCTCGACGGTGACCACACGGGTGGCCGTGTGGTCGAGCAGCTCGCGGTCGTGGCTGATGAACAGGATCGTCTTCTGGGACTCACGGATCCGGCCCTCGAGCCAGATCTTGCCGGGTACGTCGAGGAAGTTGTCCGGCTCGTCGAGCAGCAGCACCTGGTCGGGACCGGCGAGGAGGTACTCCAGCACCAGCCGCTTCTGCTCGCCGCCACTGAGGGTCGCGAGGTCGCGGTACTTCACCTTCTCGAAGGGCACTCCGAGCGCCGAGGTGCAGCAGGTGTCCCACACCACCTCGATCTCGTAGCCGCCCGCGTCCGCGAACTCGGACAGCGCCGTGGCGTAGGCCATCTGCGTGCGCTCGTCGTCGACGTCCATCAGCTTCAGCTCGAGCCGCTCGACCTCGACCGCCGCCGCACGGACGCGCGGAGGGGAGACCGACATCAGGAGCTCGGCGACCGACGTGGAGCCGAGACCCACCATCTGGCGCATCACCCCGAGCCCGCCCGAGCGCGTCACCGCCCCTTCGTGCGGCACCAGGTCGCCGGTGATGATGCGCAGGAGCGTGGTCTTGCCGGCACCGTTCGCGCCGACGAGCGCGACCTTGGCCCCCTCGCCCACCCGGAACGAGACGTCGTCGAGCAGGACGCGACCGTCCGGCAGCTCGTAGCGCACTCCGGCTACCTCGACGTGGCCCATGCCCGCATTCTCCGGACTCGGGGCCCAACCCGCCAATCGTTTCCTGTCCCGTTCCTCCGGTCATGGTCCTCTCAGGTGGCCACACGGACCCATCAGTCGGCTCACAGCCCACCCACAGGAGCCGCCTCCAGAGTGAACGCATGACCGATTCTCAGCAGCCCGGAGACCGCGAGCGCCAGGTGCGTCGTACGACCTCCGCCCGTCGAGCCGTGGTCGCAACGGGCGCCGTCGGCGCCCTGGGCGCCGCCGTGGCGATCGGTGTCGGCACCCAGACGGGCGGCACCAGCGCCGGCGAGCAGGGCGACCGGGCCAACCTCGCCCAGCAGGGAACCACCGCGACGACCTCACGTGCCCGCGACGACGAGGGCGAGGGCCGGGACGACGGCGTGACCCGCCAGCGCCACCTCCCCCAGCAGAGCGCCCCCCAGAACCAGCTGGCCGCACCCGGTGGGGCCGGACCGGCCCACGCCGGTTCCGGCGGCTCCTGACCCCATGTTCCACCGACACGAGAGGACATCACCATGATCGAGGACACCACCCGGGCTGCCCGCCTCGGTGACCGGGCGCGCACCACCCGCAGGGTCGCACGCGTCCGCGCGCTGCTCGTCGGCGGCGCCGTGGCCACCTCTCTGGCCGCCACGGGCGCCATCGTGGTGGTGGCGGCCGACAGCGGCAGCGCCGCCACCGCTTCCGGGACCTCGGGATCCGCCAGCAGCGGGTCCACGAGCAGCGCCAACGGCTCGAGCACGACCTCCGCGTTGGCCTCGTCCGGCCACGGCGGCTCCAGCAACGCCACGTCCGGCGGTTCGTGATGGGCACCGGCGAGCTCGCGGCCCACGACTGGCAGCTCTGGAGCACCACCGGCAGGCTCGTCGTCACCGACGCGAGCATGCTCGCGGAGGCGATCGCGCTCGTCGAGGACGAGCTGGCCCACATCGAGCAGGCATGCTCCCGCTTCCGGCCCGACAGCGAGCTGATGACCCTCACCCGGGACGGCCAGGGCGCAGCGGAGCTCAGCCCCCTGCTGGCCGAGCTGATGGCCGCCGCCCTCCTGGCGGCCCGCGAGAGCGACGGTGCCGTCGACCCGACCCTGGGGTCGGTCATGGCCGGCCTGGGCTACGACAGGGACATCGCTGCGGTGCGGGCCGGCCGCAGCGGCCCGGTCGTCGTCCTGCGACCTCACGTCGGCTGGCGCTCGTTGCGGCTCGACGGGCACCTGCTGACGATGCCTCCCGGCACGCAGCTCGACCTGGGTGCCACGGCGAAGGCAGTCGCGGCTGACCGCTGCGCCCGACTGGTCCACGAAGCACTCGGGACAGACGTCCTGGTCAGCCTCGGGGGTGACATCGCCACGGCCGGCGCCGGCCCCGCCGGGGGCTGGCAGGTGACGGTCCAGGACCTGCCCTCCGACGTCCCCCAACAGATCACCCTGCACGCGGGGGCAGCGATCGCCACCTCCAGCAGGGTGCGACGCACCTGGGTCCAGGGCGGAGAGCCGCGTCACCACCTGGTCGACCCCCTCACCAGCCTCCCGGCCACCGGGCCATGGAGCAGCATCAGCGTGGTGGCGCCGACCTGCCTTCGGGCGAACACCGCCACGACGGCAGCCATGGTGAAGGGGGACGGCGCGCTGGCCTGGCTGCGCAGCACCGGCCTTCCCGCTCGCCTCGTCTCCGCCCGCGGCAGGGTCACCCTCGGCGGCTGGCCCCGGGCGGTGGCGGCATGACCGAGGCCCTGTGGGCGCTCGGCCGAGGCACCGGCGTCGTCGCCCTGGTGATGTTCACCGTGACCGTCGTCCTGGGCATCGTGTCCCGCTCCGGTCGCCCCGTGGCCGGGCTCGGCCGGTTCGGGCTGGCCGAGCTCCACCGCACCGCCGCCCTGACCGGGGTCGGCCTGATCGCGGTCCACCTGGGCTCGCTGTTCTTCGACCCCTACGCCCAGCTGAGGCTGGTCGACTTCCTGGTGCCCTTCGTGGGCACCTACCGGCCGCTCTTCCTCGGGCTCGGCACCGTGGCCGTCGACCTCCTCCTGGTGATCACGGGCGTCAGCCTGTTGCGCAACGCCGTCGGCCCACGCGTCTTCAAGGCGGTGCACTGGCTCACCTACGTGCTGTGGCCGGTCGCCCTCGTCCACGGTCTCGGCACGGGCACCGATGCCGGCTCGCTGTGGATGGATGCCGTGGCCGTGACCTGTTCGGTCGCCGTCGCCTCGGCCCTGGCCTGGCGCCTCCTCCCGTCGTACGCCGAACGAGGGCGCGTGCGCGCCGCAAGGGTGGTGGCCCGATGACCGAGCTTCTCGTGCAGTCCCCCACCGGCACCAACCGTCTGCTCGGCCCCGCCCCCGACCT
Source organism: uncultured Actinomycetota bacterium (assembly GCA_963843775.1). Classification (GTDB taxonomy): domain Bacteria; phylum Actinomycetota; class Actinomycetes; order Propionibacteriales; family Nocardioidaceae; genus Marmoricola. The sequence goes on along the minus strand of CAWJLT010000007.1, from coordinate 25,734 downwards.
CCCGATGCCCCACCTCGACGCCGAGCGGCTGATCGCGCTCGTCGAGGGCGCCGGCCTCACGGGCCGCGGCGGGGCGGGCTTCCCGACCGCCCGCAAGCTCCACTCGGTCGCGGGACACTCACCGGTCGTGGTCGGGAACGCCATGGAGGGTGAGCCGCTGAGCCACAAGGACGCTGTTCTCCTCACCCACTCACCGAGCCTGGTGATCGACGGGCTCTCCCTGGTCGCCTCCGCCCTCAGGGCCAAGCGGGTGGTCCTGGCGGTCGGCCCCGAGGTCCCCTCCGGTCCTGCGCGGCAGGCCGCACGACGCTCCCGTGTGGAGGTGCTGGCCCTGACCGGCGGCTTCGTTGCCGGCCAGGAGTCCGCGCTGGTCAACCAGATCAACGGCCACCGCGGCGTGCCCAGCGACCCGCTCGTCCCGGTCTTCCGCCGCGGTGTCGACGGACGGCCCACCCTGGTCATGAACGCCGAGACCCTGGCCCAGGTCGCCCTGCTCGCCCGCTACGGCCCCGACTGGTTCCGCAGCCGCGGCACGCCCGCGGACCCCGGCACGTTCCTCGCCTCGATCACCTCCTCGGACCCCTCCGTCCTGAACCACCCAGGGGTCCTCGAGGTGGCGCGCGGGACGCCGTTGCGCAGCGTGCTGATCGCCGCCGGGACGGACCTCACTCGCGTCCGCGCCGTGCTCGTCGGCGGCTACCACGGCGCCTGGGTGCCCGGCTCCGCCCTCGAGACACTGCTCACCTCCGCCGACCTCAGTCGCTTCGGGGCCAGCCCGGGCGCAGGTGTCCTGCACGTCCTGGACCGGGACACGTGCCCCCTCGTGATGGCGGCCTCGGTCGCCGGCTACCTGGCCGACCAGAGCGCCCGCCAGTGTGGCCCGTGCGTCAACGGCCTGCCCCGGCTGGCCGCGACCCTCCATCGGCTGGCGGCACCGGGTACCCACCCGGAGAGCCTGGTCGCGGACGTCGCGCGCCTTCGACAGCTCGTCAACGGCCGCGGCGCCTGCGCCCACCCGGACGGGACGGCCCGCTTCATCGCCAGCACCATGCGGGTCTTCGCCGATCACGTCGAGGACCACCTGAGAGGAGAATGCCATGCGCGTCCACGTTGACTGGACCAGGTGCGACGGCCACGGCGCCTGCGCCGAGCTGTTGCCGGAGCTGCTCACCACCGACGAGTGGGGGTTCCCCCTTGCCACCGGCGGCCAGCGTGACCCCGACGTCCCGACCCGCCTGCATCAGCACGCTCGTCGTGCGGTGAAGGCGTGCCCGCTGCAGGCGTTGCGCCTCGTCAAGTGAGGCGGGTCAGGACCGGCGGGACTCGAGCACCCGGAAGCCCTTGGCGCTGGCCTGCTTCTCGGTGGGGTAGCCCTGCTCCCCCAGCCACTTCGCCAGCGAGTCCGAGCCGAGGTTCTTGCCGACGACCATGACGGCTCGCCCTCCCGGTCGCAGCCGGGGCAGCCACTGCAGCAGCAGGTCGTGCAGGGCCTCCTTGCCGACCCTGATCGGCGGGTTCGACCAGATCTCGTCGTACGTCGCACCGGGGTCGACCTCGTCGGGGGTGACCGCCCGGAACCGGTCGGTCACCCCCAGCCGCTCGGCGTTCTCCCGGGCCAGCAGCAGGGCCCGCTCGTTGACGTCGACGGCAGTGACCTGGGACTCCGGAACGGCGACGGCGACGGCGAGCCCGATCACGCCGTACCCGCAGCCGAGGTCCAGCACCTCCCGGGCGTCGACGGGGGGCGGCTCCTCCCGCAGGAGCACACCGGTCCCGGTGTCGAGCCGTCCCTGGGCGAACACTCCCGAGCCCGAGGTCAGCTCCAGCCAGTGTCCCCAGACGTTGGTACGCACCGGGATCCGCTTGAACGGTGTCGTCGGGTCGGCGGTGAAGTAATGCTCCTCCACGACTGCTCCCCTCGACCGTTCCACGTCCACATGCGCGCTCCGGCGCCAACCTTTCCACAGGCCGCGAGGTGCGGCTGTCCGGGGAGGGTCGATGACGCTGTGCTGGGCCCATGACGCCGTCACCTCCCCAGTCCCCGAGCCAGTCCCGGAGCCAGTCCCGGGCCGTCCGGCCCGAGCCCGACGCCGACCTGCAACGAGGTCGTCCTGGTCGGCCGGGTGAGTGCCGTTCCCGAACGGCGCGACCTGCCCAGCGGTGACGCGCTGGTGACACTCCGGGTGGTCGTCGACCGTCCGCCCCAGAGGGGCGTCACCAAGCGGTCCGTGGACGTGATCGACGTGGCCTGCTGGAGCAGGCGCACCCAACGCACCGCAGGAAGCCTGGTCGCCGACGACGGTGTCCGGGTCGAGGGGGCGCTCCGGCGCCGGTTCTTCGCTGCCGGTGGCGGTCGCGCGAGCCGCTACGAGGTGGAGGCCACCCGGCTGGTCCGGGTCAGCCGGTTGGCCGGCCCGCCTGAACGGTGAGGGTGCGCAGCACGCGCGACTCGGTGGCGCGGGTGGCCAGCTCGGCGTCCGGGGGGTAGCGCACCTCCTCCAGCGTCAGGCCGTGGGCCCGGGAGACCTTGACCGAGGAGATCCGCTGGCGCGCGATGAGCACCTCCAGGGGCCAGCCGCCGGGTTGTCGCCCCTCGCCGACCGCGATGAGGCAGCCCACCAGTGAGCGCACCATGTGGTGGCAGAACGCGTCGGCCCGCACGTTCGCCACGGCCACCCCGGTCCCGTCGCGCTCCCAGTGCAGGTCCAGGAGCGAGCGGATCGTCGTGGCACCGGTCCGCCTGCGGCAGAAGGCCGCGAAGTCCTGCTCGCCGAGCAGTCGGAGGGCGGCCTCGTTCATCGCGCCCAGGTCGAGCTCGTTGGGCCAGACGAGCACGTGCCCGCGCGTCAGGGGGTCAACGAGCCCCGGCCGGTCGGCGACCCGGTAGGCGTAACGGCGCCAGATGGCCGAGAACCTGGCATCGAAGCCCGGCGGAGCCTCGCTGATGCCCCGGATGCGGAGGTCCGTGTGCACGACCCCGTTGAGCCGCCGCGCGAGCGCCTCCGGTGGCGTCTGGCGGGACCGTCCCGCCGCGCCGAGCACCTGGTCGGGGTCGACGTCCACGTGGGCGACCTGGCCCCGGGCGTGGACACCGGTGTCCGTGCGACCCGCGACGGTCAGCGAGCTGCCGGTGGTCCGCAGCACGGTGTCGAGCGCGGTCTCGAGCTCCTCCTGCACCGTGCGCAGACCCGGTTGCTTGGCCCAGCCGTGAAAGCGGGACCCGTCGTAGGAGAGGTCGATACGAAGGCGCACGCAGGCATCCTTCCCCAGGGTCGCGCGCCACGCGAACCGGTCTGAGATGCTCGCTGCCGTGACGATCAGACCAGGACGACTCGTGCGGCTGTTCGGCGGCTGCGTCGTGCTGGGCGTCGGGGTCGCGATGCTGCTGACCGCGGACCTCGGCTCCGACGGCTACTCCACGTTGGTCAACGGGGTCTCGATCGGCGCCGACATCGCGTTCCTGGTCTCCAACGTCGCCATCAGCGTCGCGTTCCTGGTCCTGGCCGCCGCTCGCGGCCTGGTGCCGGGTCTCGGCACGATCGTCCAGGTCGTGGTGGTGGGTCTCACGGTGTCCTGGTTGCTGCCGGTCCTGGACACCCCCGGCGGTGTGCTCGGTCAGGCTCTGCTGCTGGCGGCGGCGTTCCCGGTGCTGGCAGTCGGGATCGCGGCGTACCTCGGGACCCACCTGGGAGCCGGGCCGGCCGAGGCTGCGGCGCTGGCCTGGGATCCCCCGGTCCCCTTCCGCTGGAGCTACAGCGCCGTCCAGGGTCTCGGGGCGGTCGTCGGGTGGCTGCTCGGGGCGACGATCGGTCCCGGCACCGTGGCCGTGATCCTGCTGCTCGGCCCCGCTGTCGACGTGGCCAGCCGCGTGCTCAGGCTCGACGTACGCCAGGACCGCGTCTGACAGGGTGCCGCTCACGCCGGTCCTGGACCATGATGAAGCCATGACCGACGGCCCGTCCGCAGTCCCCCCACCCCGGACCACCCCTCGCAACCCGCTGATCATCCTGTGCGCCCCGAACCATGCGGAGATCCTGGAGCGTCAGTTCGTCCGCTACGTCCGGGACTACGACGTCCGGACCACCACGAGCTCCACCGAGACGCTCGAGCTGTTGGAGGGCCTCGGCGACGACCAGCAGGTGGCGCTGCTCGTCGCCGAGTCCGAGATTCCCGACGACCACGTGCTGCGGGCCTTCCACGCGTGGCGCGGCCTGACGCCGCGGGCGCGACGCATCGTCACCGCCCACTGGGACCACTTCCGGGACCGGGCCGAGGAGCTCCGCCCCGGTCTGGCCACCGGCAAGTACGACGCCTACCTGCTGATGCCGCGGGGCATCCGCGACGAGGAGTTCCACAGCACCGTCACCGAGATGCTCTCCGACTGGGGCTCCACCGCGCCGGTCGTCGCCACCATGCAGATCGTCTCGCCCCGGCTCGACGCGCTCACCGCGGCCATCCGGGACTTCGCCTACCAGATGGGGATGCCGGCCGAGGTCGTCACCCCTGAGTCGGAGACCGGGCAAGGGGTGCTGGCGCGGCACGGCGAGGTCGGCCGGTTCCCGGTCGTCTCGGCGCTGGGCGGGATCACCACGGAACCGTCGTCGGTGCGCGACGTCGCTGCCACCATCTACGGCGCCCCGGACGACATCGACGTGGACAAGGTCGTCGACCTCGTGGTCGTGGGCGCCGGCCCCGCCGGTCTCGCCGCCGCCGTCTACGGCTCCTCGGAGGGCCTGACCACCGTCGTCCTCGAGTCGGACGCCGTCGGCGGTCAGGCCGGCACGAGCTCGATGATCCGCAACTACCTGGGGTTCCCTCGTGGCATCTCCGGCATGCGCCTGTCCCAGCGGGCTCGCGGTCAGGCGGTCCGCTTCGGGACCCGGTTCTTCACCGGCTGGCCGGTCGAGGAGCTGGTCCTCGGGGAGAACGGCCGGCCGCACCGGATCATGACCGGGGGCGGCGAGGTGCGGACCCGCGCGGTGGTGATCGCCACCGGGGTCGACTACCGGCGGCTGGGCGTCGACTCCGTCGAGGAGCTCGTCGGGCTCGGTGTGCACTACGGCGCGGCGGTCAGCGCCGCTCCGGAGATGCAGGACCGAGACGTCTTCGTGGTGGGCGGTGGGAACTCCGCCGGTCAGGCCGCGCTCCACCTTGCGAAGTACGCCCGCTCGGTGACGATCCTGATCAGGCGCCCCGAGATCGCCGAGACCATGTCGGACTACCTCATCCGCGAGATCCGCTACGTGCCCTCGATCTCGGTCCGCGCCTGCGCACAGGTCGTCGACGGCGGCGGCGAGGGCCGCCTGGAGTGGTTGGCGATCCGCGACCTCGACACCGACGAGGTGACCCGCGCGCCGGCCGGCGGCCTGTTCCTGCTGCTGGGCGCCGAGCCGCACTGCGACTGGTTGCCGCCCGGCATCTGCCGTGACGAGCGCGGCTTCGTGCTCACCGGTCGCGACGTGCCGAAGGACTTCTGGCTCGACGGTCTGCCGCCGGCCAACCTGGCCACCTCGGTCCCGGGCCTCTTCGCGGCCGGCGACATTCGTGCGGGATCGATGAAGCGCGTCGCCGCGGCCTCCGGTGAGGGGGCCAGCGTCGTACCCCTGGTCCACGCGCACCTGGTCGACTCCACCCCCTCCTGAGCCCGGACGTCATCCGCACGGGTCGCCAGGGCCACCACTTCGTATGACGTCCCCCCAGAGGTCATACGAACGGGTCGCCAGAACAACCCTTTCGTATGACGTCTCCCGGGCGCCCAACCGCGAAGGGCCCGTCACCACGTGTGTGGTGACGGGCCCTCTCGTGTTGCTACGGGTTCAGAAAGCCCTCAGGCCTTCTCGTCCTTCGGCTCGGCCTCGGACTGCGCCTCCGCGGTCTCGACGTCGGCAGCCTCGGTCTCGACGACCTCGGTCTCGCCGTCCACTCCGGTGGCCTCCACCTCGGCGGGGGCATCCTCGGTGGCCGGCTCGACGACCTCGACCGGGGCGGCAGCCGGAGCAGTCGCTGCGGCCTTCTCCTTCGGTGCGGTCGGCGTGTAGGCGTCGGTCACCAGCTCGATGACCGCCATCGGGGCGTTGTCGCCCTTGCGCGGACCGATCTTGGTGATCCGGGTGTAACCGCCGGGACGCTCCGCGAACGTAGGACCGATCTCGGTGAAGAGCGTGTGCACGACCGACTTGTCGCGGATGGTCTTGAGGACCTCGCGCCGGTTGTGCAGATCACCCTTCCTGGCCTTGGTGACCAGCTTCTCCGCGAACGGACGCAGCATGCGCGCCTTGGCCTCGGTGGTCGTGATCCGGCCGTGCTCGAACAGCGCCGTGGCGAGGTTCGCGAGGATCAGCCGCTGGTGGGCCGGGCTACCGCCGAGGCGGGCGCCCTTCTTAGGAGTAGGCATTGCTTGTCTCGATTCTCCCCGGCCGTGTCAGGTACCGGAGTAGATGGATTCAGATGAGCCCGGTGGCTCAGTACTGCTCGTCTTCGACGAAGCTGTCGTCGTCGTCGTCGTACGCCGCCAGGGCGGTCGCCGGGTCGAAGCCGGGTGCGCTGTCCTTGAGGGACAGGCCCATCTCGACCAGCTTGGCCTTGACCTCGTCGATCGACTTCGCACCGAAGTTGCGGATGTCGAGCAGGTCCTGCTCCGAGCGCGAGATGAGCTCACCCACGGTGTGGATGCCCTCGCGCTTGAGGCAGTTGTAGGAGCGGACCGTCAGGTTCAGGTCCTCGACCGGAAGGGCGAGGTCCTGGGCCAGCTGCTCGTCGACGGGCGAGGGACCGATGTCGATGCCCTCGGCCTCGACGTTGAGCTCACGGGCCAGCCCGAACAGCTCGACCAGCGTCTTGCCGGCGGACGCGATGGCGTCACGGGGCGTGATCGACGGCTTGCACTCGACGTCGATGACCAGCTTGTCGAAGTCCGTGCGCTGCTCCACACGGGTGGCCTCGACCTTGTAGGTCACCTTGAGCACGGGGCTGTAGATCGAGTCGACGGGAAGCCGGCCGATCTCGTTGTCCGCACCCTTGTTCTGGACCGAGCTGACGTAGCCACGACCGCGCTCGACGATGAGCTCCATCTCGATCTTGCCCTTGGCGTTCAGGGTGGCGATCTTCAGGTCGGGGTTGTGCACCTCGACGCCCGCGGACGCCTCGATGTCAGCAGCGGTCACCACGCCGGCGCCCGACTTGCGGAGCACCATGGCGACCGGCTCGTCGTGCTCGCTGGAGACGACGAGACCCTTGAGGTTGAGGATGATCTCGGTGACGTCTTCCTTGACGCCATCGATGGTGGAGAACTCGTGCAGAGCCGTGTCCACCTTGATGCTGGTGACAGAGGCACCAGGAATCGAGGACAGGAGCGTACGGCGGAGCGAGTTGCCGAGCGTGTAGCCGAAGCCGGGCTCCAACGGTTCGATGACGAACCGCGAACGGAACTCGTCCACGACCTCTTCCGACAGTGTCGGGCGCTGAGCGATGAGCACTATTTCTTCCTTTCCGAGCACATCCGCTATTTGACGGGCTCGAACTCACACGGGGTGGGGTTGGAGTTGGTTACTTCTTCGAGTAGTACTCGACGATGAGCTGCTCCTGGACCGGGAGCTCGATCTGGGCCCGCAGGGGCAGCGAGTGCACGAGCACACGCATGCGGGTCGGGATCGACTCCAGCCAGGCCGGGACGATCCGGTCGCCGTGGGTCTCGCGAGCCACGATGAACGGGGTCATCTCCAGGCTCTTCTCACGCACGTCGATGATGTCGTGCGCTGCGACCTGGTACGACGGGATGTCGACCTTCTTGCCGTTCACCCGGAAGTGGCCGTGAACGACCAGCTGGCGGGAGTGACGACGGGTACGCGCGAAGCCGGCGCGGTAGACCACGTTGTCGAGGCGGCACTCGAGGAGCTGCAGCAGGTTGTCACCGGTCTTGCCGGGACGACGGCTGGCCTCGTCGTAGTAGTTGTGGAACTGCTTCTCCATCACGCCGTAGGTGAAGCGGGCCTTCTGCTTCTCCTGGAGCTGGTTGCGGTACTCGCTTTCCTTGATGCGAGTACGGCCGTGCTGGCCGGGAGCGTAGGGGCGCTTCTCGAACGCCTTGTCCTCACCGACGAGGTCGACACCGAGACGGCGCGACTTCTTGGTCATGGGGCCGATGTAACGAGCCATGGTTCCTAAGTCTCCTGTTCAGTCTCGGGTCAGACGCGCCGGCGCTTGGGCGGGCGGCAACCGTTGTGGGGGGTGGGCGTGACGTCCTGGATCGTGCCGACCTCGAGGCCGATCGCACCGAGCGAACGGATCGCGGTCTCACGGCCGGAGCCGGGGCCCTTGACGAAGACGTCGATCTTCTTCATGCCGTGGTCCATCGCACGACGACCGGCAGCCTCGGCTGCCATCTGCGCGGCGAACGGGGTGGACTTGCGCGAGCCCTTGAAGCCGACGGTTCCGGCTGAGGCCCACGAGATGACCGCCCCGGTGGGGTCGGTGATCGTGACGATGGTGTTGTTGAACGTGCTCTTGATGTGGGCTTCGCCCTGAGCGATGTTCTTCTTCTCCTTGCGGCGCACCTTCTTGGTGCCGGCCGCGCTGCGGCTCTTGGGGGGCATTAGGCAGAGTCTCCTGATGTTGCGGTCTGAAAGCTGTGAACGAGTCGGGAAGGCGCGCGCAGGCGCGAGGCCGTCACTTGGCCTTCTTCTTGCCGGCGACGGTGCGCTTGGGGCCCTTGCGGGTGCGCGCGTTGGTCTTGGTGCGCTGTCCGCGAACGGGCAGTCCCTGGCGGTGCCGGCGGCCTTGGTAGCTACCGATCTCGATCTTGCGACGGATGTCGGCCTGGACCTCGCGACGGAGGTCACCCTCGATCTTGTAGTCGGCCTCGATCTGGTCGCGGAGCTTGACCAGCTCCTCGTCACCGAGGGTGTGGACACGAGCGTTCGGGTCCACCCCGGTGGCAGCGAGGATCTTCTGGGAGCGGGTACGGCCGATGCCGTAGATGTAGGTGAGTGCGATCTCGATGCGCTTGTCGCGCGGGAGGTCAACACCAACGAGGCGTGCCATTGATGGCTCTTCCTTTCAAGGGCTGCTTCGGCCCTTTGGTACTTCACGGTGGTCTGGTCGTGTCGCGCCTCCTGCCTCGCAGCGGGAGCTCCGGCCATCCGTTCCGGAGGTGGGTCGGCCCTCAGGGCCTAGCGAACACGTAGTGGATGTCTTCAGTTGTTCTGCGGGTGGAGCAACAGCGTGGGACTCAGCCCTGGCGCTGCTTGTGGCGCGGGTTCTCGCAGATCACCATGACGCGTCCGTGGCGACGGATCACCTTGCACTTGTCACAGATCGGCTTGACGCTCGGGTTGACCTTCATGTCAGCCCTTTCTCATAGATCGGCTGGTGGTGAGCTACTTGTACCGGTAGACGATCCGACCGCGAGTCAGGTCGTAGGGGGACAGCTCCACCACCACGCGGTCCTCAGGGAGGATCCGGATGTAGTGCTGGCGCATCTTGCCGCTGATGTGGGCGAGCACCTTGTGTCCGTTGGTCAGCTCGACCCGGAACATGGCATTGGGAAGGGCCTCCACGACGGAGCCCTCCATCTCGATCACGCCTTCCTTCTTCGGCATGTCCTCCACAATCTTGTTCGCTAGTCCTGATCTGGTTTGCCTACCGTTGGCCCGGGAACCGCCTGTCAGGGCCGGACGAGCCGGTCAGGACAGTGGACCTCGTGGACCGCCTGGGAGACCTCATCCCCGGGCGCGCGCGACCCACTCCTACGAGCGAGTCAGCGGTTGTCCCGGCAGCCGCGAGGCGCCACAGAACGGGCCCACGTTGGGCCGACCACTCAGTCTAGGCGATAGCCGGGGACAAACGTTAATCGCCCCGGCGTCGGCCGAGGAGCGAGACCGGGTTGAACGGGGCCCACAGCCGCCGCAGGAGCGGACGTCCCCGATCGAGTCGACGACGCTCGCGCAGCACCTGCTTCCAGTAGGCGCGCACGGCCTCCTCGTCGGGCTCCTGCGCCGCGAACACCCCCGCGTCCCCCTCCCGGGAGAGCGCTCCCCCGCTGGCGAGGACCCGCGCCTGCGCAGGTCGCGAGGCGTGCGGCCGCACGGGGATCCCGAGGTCACGGGCGTGGTCCACCAGCTCGACCCAGGCACCGGCCATCCGGTCCGAGGGTCGACCGCGAGTACGTCGGGCCCGGCGCCTGACCCGCTTGGCCAGGGGCACCGCCAACGCCAGCAGCAGCAGGAGCAGGCCCGGCAGCACGCGGACGAGGACCGTGCGCCACGTCGCCCCGGCCTGGTCGGCCGCCTGCTCCTCCTTCTTCTTCTCCTGCTGCGACTTCGGCTGCTCGGGCCGCTGGGTCTCCGCGCTCGGCATCGCGGGTGGAGCCGGAGGGGGCAGCAGCCGGGAGGGCGGCCGGTTGCCCATGAACCGCTCGGTCGGCAGGGTGCGCCACGACCCGTCCTCCACGCGCAGCTCCACCCACGCCTCCACGTCGGAGCCGCGCACCCGACCGCTGCGGGGCACGACCGCGCCCACCACCACCCGGGCCGGCACGCCGACCCTGTTGGCCAGCACTGCCATCGCGGCGGCGTACTGCTCGTCGTCCCCGACAGCGCGTCGTGCGAGCAGGAACCCCTTGAACAGGCGCTCGGCACCGTGCCCGGCCCGGAAGCGCTCCTCGGCCGGGCCGGCGCCGTCGCTGTAGTAGCCGACCTCCTTGAGGTAGTCGGCCAGCGCGAACACCTTGCCCATCGGTGCTGCCGGGCTGGCCAGGACCCGTGCGATCAGGGGGTCGGCGCGGTCGAGGTCCGCGACGGAGAGCACCGGCACCGGCCAGGCGCGCATGTCCGGGGTGAGCCGGTCGTCGGGCAGGATCGCGGTGAACTCGTAGTCGTTGCCGGGCTTGACGCCGAGCGGGAGTACGGCCGTCGAGGTGGCCGCGTCGTACCTGATCTCGTCGCGGCGTGAGTTGGGGTCGGCGTAGAGGAAGCGGAGCGCCGTCAGGGAACCGACGGTGGGCACCCACGCACTGCGATAGGACTTCCGCACCGTGATCCTCACCCGCACCGGGGTGCCCGGGGTGAGGTTCTCGACCAGGGTGTCCATGCGCTGGAACCGGTCGTCGAGGGTGCCGGCCATCGTGTCGTTGTCCGGGAACCACTGCTTCCCGTCATACCTGTCCAGCGTCAGGAAACGCACCCGGCTGCCCTCCGGGGCACCGGTGACCTCCAGGAGAGTCTTCGCGTTCAGGTTGTCCAGCGTTCCGGCCGGCTGCTTGGTGTAGGAACGGAAGCTGCGCAGCGGTGAGTCGAGGCCGGTCACGTCCGGGAGAGAGCCGATCTTGCCGCGCAACGACTCCCCTCTGTCCGTCGCCCCTCCGGAGGTGAGCGGAACCGCGACCAGGAGTGCCGTGGCCACGACCAGCACCGCCGCGAGCCCGCGGAACAGCCGACCTCGGGTGCGGCCGCGAACCTCCGACCTGCGCTCGGGGAGGAATCCGAGGCCACGGAAGGCGATCCAGCAGAGGGCGACGACGGCGAACGCGAGCAGGTGCCACTCGAGGAGCCCGGTGGCCGGGCGACGCACGAGCAGCACCCCGGTCAGCACCCCGAGCAGTGGTAGCAAGGGAGCGCCCGGGCTCCGGGAGCGAAGGGCGAGCGCACAGCCCACCAGGCCACCGACGTAGCCCAGCAGGAACGGGACCATCGTCGGCGCCCCGCTGAGGTCGACCCTCGGCAGGGTCGTCAGCATCTCGCCCCACCCGGTCACGCTCCCCTGCATCACGTCGGCCAGCGTCTGGCCGTCGGGAATGCCGCCCCAGATCCCGCCTGCGCGCAGGGCCACCGGCCCGGCGACCAGGATTCCGACCAGCGGCCCCGAGACGACCAGCGACAGGCCCGGCAACCGGAGGGTCAGCACCACGACCAGGATCCCCAGGGCGGCGGCGACACCGGCCACGGCCATGAAGCCCCACCCGACGAAGGTGGAGGCGAGCCCGAGGACGGCCAGCCCGACCAGCACCAGCACGGCGAGCACGTCGACCACCGGCCAGACGGGGTGCCGCTCCGGCGGTGTGCTCGCTCCTGGGGGCGTTTCGGGGCTCATCCCTGGGCCCCGCTCATCGCTGCCTCCAGCGCGGACGGCAGCTCCTCGAGCGCGCGGAGGTCCAGCATGCGCACTCCCCTGGCCCTGCTCAACGAGGTGGCGGACGCGCCGTCGGCGCGCACCAGCAGCAGGGTCACGTCCGGGGGCAGACCCGAGCGCAGCACCCCTGGCAGGGCGGGGTCGGCGGCTCCGCCCGTGATCACCACCAGCCAGCTCGTCTGAGGAGCGAGGCGAAGCGCGTTGCGCGTGCTCTGCGCGGGGTCCGAGGACCCGAGCTCGATGCGGCAGCAGGCGTCCAGCACCCCGTCGAGGCCTCGGCCGGTGACAGCGTGCTCCCCGCACAGCATCGAGAGGTCGATCCCGTCGCGGTCGGCCCGTGCCGCGATCGAGGCCGCCACCGAGACCGCGGTCTCGAAGTCCTCGGGATCGGCGTAGGAGTGCCGGTCGTCGTCGACGACGACGGTGAGGTGGCTGCGGCGGGTGTCGTGGTACTGCCGGATCTGGAGCTTGTTGGCCTTGGCCGAGGACCTCCAGTGCACGTGCCGGAGCTCGTCGCCGGGGACGTACTCGCGCAGCGCGTGGAAGGCCAGGTCGCTCATCGAGATCTCGTCGCTGGGCACGCCCTCCTGGTCGCGGATGACGCCGCCTCCCAACGCCTCGACGACCACCATCCGGGGCAGCACCAACAGCTCGGAGGCGGTCGACCAGCGCTCGGTCCACCGGAGCAGGCCCAGCGGGTCCGTCCGCCGCGCGGTCACCGGGCCGACCGGGATCACGCCTCGTCGGAGGCCGGTGAGCCCGACCCGCTCCTCCACGACCCGCTTGCGCCGCAGGGTGCGCAGCCGGATCAGGTGGCGCGCCGTACCGGCCGGGACATCGACCAGCGGGGCCAGGAGCGGGACACTGCCGGAGTTCGTGCACGAGAGCATCACCTCCGCGTCCTCTCCCGCCACGGTGCGCGGCGGAGAGACCAGGAGCTCCACGTGAGCCTGGCGCGGCAGCAGGGCCAGGACCACGGCGACCGCGACCATCAGCAGGCACGCCACCCAGAGCAGCTGGAAGACGGGCCAGCCTCCGACGGTGTCCGCGAGGTAGCAGACGAGCGCGAGCAGCAGCAGCGACCGCCCCGCGGGTGTGACCACCCCGAACACGGCCGGCAGCCTCGGCGTCGGGCGCTTCACGACCTCACGCCCGGAGCGAGGGGACCCGCACCCGGTCCAGGAGGCGGTCGATCACCTGATCGACCTCGACGCCACGGAACTGGGCCTCACCGTCGAGGATCAGCCGGTGCCCCAGCACCGGGTGGGCAAGCTCCGCCACGTCCTCGGGTACGACGTGCTCGCGCCCGTCGGCGGCGGCCCAGGTCTTGATCACCCGGATCAGCGCCAGGCAGCCGCGCGGCGAGAGCCCGAGCCGGACGTGCTCCATCTCGCGGGAGGCCTCGGCCAGCTGGCGGACGTAGGTCACCACGGACCGGTCGACGTGCACCTCGTCGGCGATCCGGCTCATCTCGCCGACGAGGTCGATCTTCATGATCGGCTCGAGCAGGGCGGCACGGTCACGCACCCGCGAGTCGAGCAGCAGCTCCTCGGTCGCCTCGGCGTCCGGGTAGCCCACGGAGGTCTTCATCAGGAACCGGTCGAGCTGCGCCTCGGGGAGCCGGTAGGTGCCGGCCTGCTCGATCGGGTTCTGGGTGGCGATCACCATGAAGGGTCGGGGCACGTCGTGGGTGACGCCGTCGACGGTCACGTGCCCCTCCTCCATCACCTCCAGCAGCGCGGACTGGGTCTTGGGCGAGGCCCGGTTGATCTCGTCGGCCAGCACGATCGCGTGGAAGATCGGGCCGGGGTGGAAGGAGAACGTGCCCTTGTTCTGGTCGTAGACGGTGACGCCGGTGACGTCGCTGGGCAGCAGGTCCGGGGTGAACTGGATCCGCGCGTGCGAGCCCTCGAGGGTGCCGGCCAGCGCCCGAGCCAGCATCGTCTTGCCGGTGCCGGGAAAGTCCTCGAGGAGCAGGTGGCCCTCGGAGACCAGGCAGGTCAGCGTCAACCGGATCACGTGGCGCTTGCCCAGCACCGCCTTCTCCATGTTCTGGGTCATCGCCTCGAAGCTGTCCCGGAACCAGGTGGTGCGCTCGTTGCCGATGGTCATGGGCGTCATCGTAGGCGGGCCACCACGCCCGACCGGGTGGATCAGCGGTGATGGAGGCGGACGAAGTTCGCCAGCACGGTCATCGGGTGTGCGACCTCCACGGTCTCCGAGGTGGCCTTGACCGCCTCGGCCTCGCCGGGGTCGAAGTAGCCGGCGTTCTTGTAGACCTCGATGCGCGTGTGGATGCCCTCGAGGTCGAGCTCGGGGTGGAACTGCGTGGCGTAGACGTTGCGTCCCACCCGGAAGGCCTGCACGGGGCAGGCGGCCGAGGTCGCCAGCAGCACGGCATGCGACGGCAGGCGCACCATCGCCTCCTTGTGACCGCCGTACGCCGCGAAGTCGGTCGGCATCCCGGCGAAGACGGGATCCTTCTCGCCCTCGGGGGTGAGCGTCACCGACAGCGGGCCGACCGGCTCGGGCCAGCTCCGGTCCACCACCCCGCCCTGGTGCAGCCCGACGGTGCCGATCCCGTAGCAGGCGCCGAGGAAGGGGAAGTCACGCGCGACGACGTCGTCGAGCAGCCCTGCGAGCCTCTTCTCCGCGTCGACCTGGTCGTCGGACTTCGTCTCCTGCGCGTCGCTGGCGTTCCATGCCCCGCCGCCCATCAGGATCCCCGACCACGCGTCGAGGTCGACCGGAGGGAGCTCGTCGCGCGACAGGTTCACCACCGGCAGGTCGCCCGGAGCCAGACCGGTGAAGCGGAGGAAGGAGGCGTACTCGTTGTCGGCAGCAGCCCGCTCCCCGCGGATGGAGAGCAGCAGGAACGGCTTCACGGCCTACGGGCCCCCCTCGCAGAACTGCCGCTCTTCCACCGTTGCGACGCGGGGGAAGTGGCGGTTTCACCGGGGACCCGGTGACACCGCATCACTGACCGCCGTAGGGGACCCCGAGCTCGGCCAGCATGGCCTCGCCGCCGTCGATGGCGGTGAGGATCCAGGCGCCGTCGGGGGTCAGGGTGAAGCTGTGCTCGAAGTGCGCGGCCCAGCTGCCGTCGTCGGTGACCACGGTCCAGTCGTCGTCGGCGATGTCGGTGTACTTGCTCCCCAGCGTGATCATCGGCTCCACCGCCAGGGCCAGGCCCCGCTCGAGCCTGGGGCCTCTGCCCGCGCGCCCGTAGTTGGGCACGTTGGGCGGCTGGTGCATGGCCGTGCCGATGCCGTGCCCGGTGAAGTCCTCGAGGATGCCGTAGTCGCCACCCGTGGGGTGCGGCTGGGCGCGGACGTAGCTCTCGACCGCGTGGGAGATGTCGGTGACGCGACCGCCGAGGCGGGCGGCAGCGAACCCGGCCCACATCGAGCCCTCCGTGACGCGCATGAGCTCGAGGACGTCCGGACGGACCTCGCCCACCCCCACGGTGATCGCCGCGTCCCCGTGCCAGCCCTCGATGATCGCCCCGCAGTCGATCGAGATGACGTCGCCGTCCTGCAGCACCCGGTCCCCGGGGATCCCGTGGACGACCTCGTCGTTGACCGAGGCACAGATGGTCGCCGGGAACGGCGGGTGCCCGTAGCCGAGGAAGGACGGAACCCCGCCAGCGTCGCGGATGTTGGTCTCTGCGATGACGTCGAGCTCGCCGGTGCTGATGCCGGCGCGCACCGAGGAGCGCAGCAGCTCCAGGGTCTCGCCGACCAGCAGACCGGCCACTCGCATCTTCGCGATCTGTTCGGGGGTCTTGATCTCGACACCCCGGTCACGGAAGCCCATGCGACTAGCTCTCGTTGACGTCCTGCAGAGCCTTGAAGATCCGCTCGGTGACCTCGTCGACCTCACCCACGCCGCCGACCTCGATGAGCATCCCGCGCTCGCGGTACACCTCGATCAGCGGCTCGGTCTGCTCGATGTAGAGCTCCTGCCGGCGGCGGATGACGTCCTCGGTGTCGTCGGAGCGCCCGTCGGTCTCGGCCCGCTGGAGCAGTCGCTGCACCAGCTCCTCGCCGTCGACGGTCAGCACGACCACGGCGTCGAGCTTGTGGCCGGTGTGCTTGATCATCCCGTCGAGCTCCTCCACCTGGGCGAGCGTGCGGGGGTAGCCGTCGAGCAGGAAACCCGGCTCGGCGTCGGGCTCGTCGATGCGGTTGCGCACCATCAGGTTGGTGACCTCGTCGGGGACGTACTCGCCGGCGTCCATGAACTCCTTGGCCTTGCGGCCCAGCTCGGTGCCTTTGGAGACGTTGGCGCGGAAGATGTCACCGGTCGAGATGGCCGGGATGCCGAAGTGGTCGGCGACGCCCGTGGCCTGGGTGCCCTTGCCTGCCCCGGGGGGGCCCATCAGGATGATTCTCATCAGCGGAGGAATCCTTCGTAGTTGCGCTGCTGGAGCTGGCTCTCGATCTGCTTCACGGTGTCGAGTGCGACACCGACCATGATCAGGAGCGAGGTGCCACCGAACGGGAAGTTCTGGTTGGCACCGACCAGGACGAGCGCGACCAGCGGGATCAGCGCGAGCAGACCCAGGTAGAGCGCACCCGGCAGCGTGATGCGGGAAAGGACGTAGTTGAGGTATTCCTCGGTCGGCTTGCCCGCCCGGATCCCGGGGATGAAACCGCCGTACTGCTTCATGTTGTCCGCGACCTCTTGTGGGTTGAAGGTGATCGCGACGTAGAAGTAGGTGAAGAAGATGATCAGCAGGAAGTAGGACAGCATGTAGATCGGGTGGTCGCCCCGCACGAAGTTGGCTGCGATCCAGCGGATGAACGGCGAGGTGGAGTTCTGGTTGAACTGCACGGCCATCGCGGGGAGGTAGAGCAGGCTCGAGGCGAAGATGACCGGGATGATGCCGGCCTGGTTCACCTTGAGCGGGATGTAGGTCGAGGAGCCGCCGAACATCTTGCGCCCGACCATGCGCCGGGCGTACTGCACCGGGATCCGTCGTTGGGCCTGTTCGATGAAGACCACGGCCGCCATCACGACGATGCCGATGATGATCACCCCACCGAAGATCCACGGGCCCTTGGCCTTCTGCACGCCCCAGAGAGCGGCCGGGAAGGTGGCGACGACCTGGGTGAAGATCATGATCGACATGCCGTTGCCGATGCCGCGCTCGGTGATGAGCTCACCGAACCACATGATGACCGCGGTGCCAGCAGCCATGGTCAGGACCATCAGCAGGGCGATGCGGGTGGTGTCCTCGTAGAGCAGCGGCTTGGTGCAGCCCTGGAGGAGTCGCCCGGCGCGGGCCAGGGCCACGATGCCGGTGGCCTGCAGGATGGCCAGGGCCAAGGTGAGGTAGCGGGTGTACTGCGTGATCTTGGTCTGGCCGGACTGGCCTTCCTTCTTCAGCGCCTCCAGTCGCGGGATCACCACGACGAGGAGCTGGAGGATGATGCTCGCGGTGATGTAGGGCATGATCCCCAGCGCGAACACGGTCAGCTGGAGCAGCGCGCCACCGGAGAACAGGTTGATCAGGCCGTAGATGCCGCTGTCCTTGGTCGCCTCGAAGCAGGCCTGGACGTTGGGGACGTTGACTCCCGGCGCCGGGACCTGGGATCCCAGCCGGAAGAGCGCCACGATGAACAGCACGAACAGCAGCTTCTTGCGCAGGTCCGGTGTCCGGAAAGCGTTGGCGAATGCGCCTAGCACGTGCTCCTCTTTCGGATGTCGACTGCCCGGGTCCGGCGAACCGGCGCTCGAGCAAGCTTTGAGTCGGTGGCGTCAGTCGGTCACGGTCGAACCGAGTCGAAACCCAAATCCGTGGAAGCCTAACAGGGCAGGACGATCATCCACTGAACCCCATTCACATGGGGGCCGAAGTGATCATCCTGCCCTGTCGGCGACGAACATGTGGTGCTCAGAGCTCGGTCGCGGTGCCACCGGCAGCCGCGATCTTCTCCTTGGCAGAGCCGGAGAACCGGTCCACGGTCACCTGGACGGCCACCGAGATGTCACCCTGACCCAGCACCTTGACGGGCTGGTCCTTGCGGACGGCACCCTTCGCGACCAGGTCCGCGACGGTGACGGTGCCACCCTCGGGGAAGAGGTCGTTGATGCGGTCGAGGTTCACGACCTGGAACTCCACCTTGAACGGGTTCCGGAAGCCGCGAAGCTTCGGGAGACGCATGTGGATGGGCATCTGCCCACCCTCGAACGCCGCCGGAACCTGGTAGCGGGCCTTGGTGCCCTTGGTACCGCGACCGGCAGTCTTGCCCTTGGACGCCTCGCCACGACCCACGCGGGTCTTGGCGGTCTTGGCACCCGGAGCCGGACGCAGGTGATGCAACTTCAAGCTCATTTGGAGTCAACCTCTCCGTCAACTTCCGTGACCGTCACCAGGTGACGGACGGTGTGGACCATGCCGCGGAACTCCGGGCGGTCCTCCTTGACGACCACGTCACCGATCCGCTTGAGACCCAGCGAGCGCAACGTGTCGCGCTGGTTCTGCTTGCAGCCGATGCCGGACCTCATCTGCTCTACCTTCAGGTGCGCCATCACTGCACCCCTGCCGCTACGGCCTTCGCAGCCTCGATGCCCTCGGCCTTGGCCCTGAGCAACGCAGCGGGAGCAACATCCTCGACCGGCAGACCACGCCTCGCGGCGACGGCCTCGGGCTCCTCGAGGGAGCGCAGGGCCTCCATCGTGGCGTGCACGATGTTGATCTGGTTGGACGAACCGAGGGACTTGCTCAAGACGTCGTGGATGCCGGCGCACTCGAGCACCGCACGCACCGGTCCGCCGGCGATCACACCGGTACCGGGAGCGGCCGGACGCAGGAGTACGACGCCTGCCGCCTTCTCGCCCTGGACGGGGTGAGGGATCGTGCCCTGGACCCGGGGGACGCGGAAGAGAGACTTCTTCGCCTCCTCGACGCCCTTGGCGATCGCCGCCGGAACTTCCTTGGCCTTGCCGTAGCCGACGCCGACCATGCCGTCACCGTCACCGACGATCACCAGGGCGGTGAAGCTGAAGCGACGCCCACCCTTGACGACCTTGGCGACACGGTTGATCGTGACGACGCGCTCGATGTACTGGCTCTTCTCCTGCTGGCCACCGCGACCACCGTCACGGCCGCCGCGGCCGCCACCGGCGCGCTGCCCGCGCTGCTGGGATCCGCTCATGAGTTAACTCCCTTGAATGTCATGTCTGCACCGCTCGCCATCAGAAGGTCAGGCCACCCTCGCGGGCGCCGTCCGCTAGGGCCGCGACGCGACCGTGGTACTTGTTGCCGGCGCGGTCGAAGACCACGCCCTCGACACCAGCAGACTTCGCACGTTCGGCCACGAGCTCGCCGACCTTGCGGGCCTTGGCCGTCTTGTCGCCCTCGGTGGAGCGCATGTCGGCCTCCATGGTCGAGGCGTACGCGAGCGTCTTGCCGACCAGGTCGTCGACGACCTGCACGGTGATGTGCTTGGAGGAACGGGTCACGACCAGGCGCGGACGCTCGGTGGTGCCACTGACCTTCTTGCGACCACGGATCTGGCGACGCATGCGCGACGCCACACGAGCCGAGGTGTGCTTGCCAGACTTGAGTGCGATAGCCATCGTCACTTACCAGCCTTTCCGACCTTGCGGCGAATGTGCTCTCCGGAGTAACGCACGCCCTTGCCCTTGTAGGGCTCGGGCTTGCGCAGCTTGCGGATGTTGGCAGCGACCTCGCCGACGAGCTGCTTGTCGATGCCCTGGACACCGAGCCTGGTAGGCCCGTCGACGGTGAAGGTGATGCCGTCGGGAGCGTTGAACGTGATCGAGTGCGAGTAACCGAGCTGGAACTCCAGCTGGGTCGGGCCCTTGGAGAGCACGCGGTAACCCACGCCGACGATCTCGAGACGCTTCTCGTAGCCGTCGGTGACACCGACGACCATGTTGTGGATCAGTGAGCGGGTCAGGCCGTGGAGGGCCCTGCTCTCCCGCTCGTCGTTGGGACGCTTCACCTCGAGGCTGCCCTCACCGTTCTCCACGGTGATGGGCCTGGCGACCGTGTGGCTGAGGGTCCCCTTGGGACCCTTCACCGTGACGGTCTGAGCCTCGACCTGTACGTCGACCCCGGACGGAACCGGGACGGGCAGCTTGCCAATTCGCGACATGTGCTATTCCTCCTGGTTCCTGGTCACCAGACGAAGGCGAGGACTTCCCCACCTACGCCCTTGCGGTTGGCCTGACGGTCGGTGAGAAGACCCTGGCTGGTCGAGATGATCGCGACGCCGAGGCCTCCGAGCACCTTGGGCAGCGCGGTGTGCTTGGCGTACACGCGCAGGCCGGGCTTGCTGATACGACGCACACCGGCGATGGAGCGCTCGCGGTTGCGGCCGTACTTCAGCTGGATGTCGAGGGTCTTGCCCACGACGTCCTCGTGGTCCGAGACCTCGAAGGAGGTGATGTACCCCTCCTGCTTGAGGATCTCGGCGACGCCCTGCTTGAGCTTGCTGTACGGCATCGTCACCGAGTCGTGGTACGCCTGGTTGGCGTTGCGCAGACGAGTCAACATGTCTGCGATCGGGTCAGTCATGGTCATGGCCGGGTCGGCCCTTTCTCCACTCCGGTTTCGCCCTGCATCTCAGGACGACCTGTAGCGATCATTGTTTGTGATGGTCGATCAGGGCCTTGCGGCCCGTCTCGGAACCTTTACCAGGAGCTCTTGGTGACGCCGGGCAGCTCGCCCGCGTGGGCCATCTCCCGCAGGCAGATCCGGCACAGGCCGAACTTGCGGTAGACGGCCTTGGGGCGGCCACAGCGCTGGCAACGGGTGTAGCCGCGCACTGCGAACTTGGGCTTGCGTGCGGCCTTGACCTTCAGTCCGGTCTTTGCCATGTCAGTTGCTCTCCTTGAACGGGAAACCGAGCTTCTTCAGCAGCGCGCGACCCTCGTCGTCGTTGGTCGCCGTGGTCACCACCGTGATGTCCATACCGCGCGAGCGGTCGATCTTGTCCTGGTCGATCTCGTGGAACATGACCTGCTCGGTGAGACCGAAGGTGTAGTTGCCACGACCGTCGAACTGGGCGTCCGAGAGTCCGCGGAAGTCACGGATGCGGGGAAGCGCCAGGGCGAGCAGCCGGTCCAGGAACTCCCACATGCGGTCGCCGCGGAGCGTCACGTGGGCGCCGATCGGCATTCCCTCGCGCAGCTTGAACTGGGCGATCGACTTGCGAGCCTTGGTGACCTGCGGCTTCTGGCCGGTGATCGCGGTGAGGTCCTTGACGGCACCCTCGATCAGCTTGGAGTCGCGAGCTGCCTCGCCGACGCCCATGTTGACCACGATCTTGGTCAGGCCGGGGACCATCATCACGTTGGCGTAGCCGAACTGCTCGCGCATCGCGGGGACGATGTCCTCGCGGTAGCGGGCCTTCATGCGCGGCCCGGCCGTGTTCTCGGCCGACTTGTCGCTGTTGATCTCGGTCATTGCTTCAGTCATCAGATCTCGTCTCCGGACTTGCGGGAGATGCGCACGCTGCGCTCGGCCTGGTAGGTCGAGCCGTCAGGGCGACGCTTGGTGGTCTCCACGCGCTTGGAGCCGAGGCGGGTGATGCCCTTGCCGTCGACGACCATCACGTTGGAGATGTGGATCGGGGCCTCGGCGGTCACGATGCCGCCGGTGTTGCCGGCGCGCCCACCCTGGTTGACGACCTTGGTGTGCTTCTTGACCCGGTTGACGCCCTCGACGATCACCCGCTGCTCCTCACGGAGCACCTGGATGACCTTGCCCTCGGCACCCTTGTCCTTGCCTGCGATCACCTTGACGGTGTCGCCCTTCTTGATCTTGACGCTCATCTCAGAGCACCTCCGGTGCCAGCGAGATGATCTTCATGAACTTCTTGTCGCGCAGCTCGCGGCCCACCGGGCCGAAGATGCGCGTGCCACGGGGTTCCCCGTCGCTCTTGAGGATCACTGCTGCGTTCTCGTCGAAGCGGATGTAGGAACCGTCCGGACGACGGCGCTCCTTGACGGTGCGCACGATGACGGCCTTGACGACGTCGCCCTTCTTGACGTTGCCGCCCGGGATCGCGTCCTTGACGGTGGCGACGATGACGTCGCCGATGCCGGCGTAGCGCCGACCGGAGCCACCGAGCACACGGATGCACAGAATCTGCTTCGCACCCGTGTTGTCGGCGACCTTGAGTCGCGACTCCTGCTGGATCATGTCTTAGTTCTCCTACTTCGCCTTCTCGAGGATCTCCACGACGCGCCAGCGCTTGGTAGCGCTGAGCGGGCGGGTCTCCATGATCCGGACGCGGTCGCCGACGCCACAGTCGTTCTGCTCGTCGTGGGCCTTCAGCTTGCTCGTACGGCGCAGAACCTTGCCGTACAGGGCGTGCTTGACGCGGTCCTCGACGGACACGACGACGGTCTTGTCCATCTTGTCGCTGACGACCAGGCCCTCTCGGACCTTGCGCGCCGAGCGCTCTTCGACAGCGCCCTCGGCTACGGGCTTCTCGCTCATGCGCCAATCTCCTTAGACTGTCCGTCGCCCGGAGCACTGCGGATGCCGAGCTCGCGCTCACGCACCACGGTGTAGATCCGGGCAATGTCCTTCTTGACCGCGCTCAGGCGGCCGTGGCTCTCGAGCTGACCGGTGGCGGCCTGGAACCGGAGGTTGAACAGCTCCTCCTTGGCCTCACGCAGCTTGCCCTCGATGTCGACGTCGTTCAGGTCGTCGAGCTCATGTGCAGTCGCCATCAGAAATCACCTGCTTCACGGCTGATGAACCGGCACTTCATGGGGAGCTTGTGGATCGCGCGGCGCATGGCCTCGCGAGCAACCTCCTCCGTGACGCCGGAAAGTTCGAACATGACACGACCGGGCTTGACGTTGGCCACCCACCACTCGGGTGAGCCCTTGCCGGAACCCATGCGGGTCTCGGCGGGCTTCTTGGTCAGCGGACGGTCGGGGTAGATGTTGATCCACACCTTTCCGCCTCGCTTGATGTGACGGGTCATCGCGATACGCGCGGACTCGATCTGGCGGTTGGTCACGTAGGCGGACTCGACCGCCTGGATCCCGTAGTCGCCGAAGGTGATCTTCGTGCCGCCCTTCGCCGCACCCGTCCGCTTGGGGTGGTGCTGCTTGCGGTGCTTGACCCTGCGGGGCATCAACATGGGGCTCAGGCCTCCGTTCCGGGAGTCGTCGCGGCGGTGGCGGCGGCGCCTCGGCAGCCGGAGCTGCAGCGGCCGCGCTCGGGGGCGGGGGTCTCGGCGCGGTCCGCGCGGGTCGGGCGGTCGCCCGCACCGGCACCGCGGGTGCCGCGGGTCGGACGGTCGCTCGCACGGTCGCCACGGGCGCCACCAGCGGCAGCGCCAGGCCACGACCGGGAGCACCGGCGCGGGCTGCGGCCTGGGCCTCACGCTCGGCACGGGTGCCGGCGACCTCGCCCTTGTAGATCCACACCTTGACGCCGATGCGGCCGAAGGTGGTGCGGGCCTCGTAGAAGCCGTAGTCGATGTCGGCACGCAGGGTGTGCAGGGGCACGCGGCCCTCGCGGTAGAACTCCGAGCGCGACATCTCGGCGCCGTTGAGACGGCCCGAGCACTGGATCCGGATGCCCTTGGCACCCGAGCGCATCGAGGTCTGCATGGCCTTCTTCATCGCGCGACGGAACTGCACGCGGCCGGAGAGCTGCTCGGCGACGCCCTGGGCGACCAGCTGCGCGTCGATCTCGGGCTGCTTGACCTCGAGGATGTTCAGCTGGACCTGCTTGCCGGTGAGCTTCTCCAGCTCGCCACGCAGGCGGTCGGCCTCGGCGCCACGGCGACCGATGACGATGCCGGGACGGGCGGTGTGGATGTCCACCCGCACGCGGTCACGGGTGCGCTCGATCTCGACCTTGGAGATGCCGGCCCGCTCCATGCCCTTGGAGAGCAGCTTGCGGATCGCGACGTCCTCGCCGACGTAGGACTTGTAGAGCTTGTCGGCGTACCACCGGCTCTTGTGGTCGGTGGAGATGCCGAGGCGGAACCCGTTCGGGTTGATTTTCTGACCCATCAGGCCTTCCGTCCCTTCTTCTTGGTGGCGGCGGCCGCATCCTCTGCGGGCTGCACCACCAGGGTGATGTGGCTGGTGCGCTTGTTGATCCGGGTGGCCCGGCCCTGCGCACGCGGGCGCCAACGCTTCATCGTCGGGCCCTCGTCGACCCTCGCCTTGCTGACCACGAGGGTGCCCGCGGTCGAGGTCCTCGGTCGTCGTGGCGTTGGCCACGGCGCTCTCGAGCACCTTGTAGACGGTCTCGCTGGCGGCCTGCGGCGCGAACTGCAGCAGGGCCAGGGCATCGTCGACCGGCAGGCCGCGGACCATGTCCACGACTCGTCGCGCCTTCATCGGGGTGATCCGGACGAAGCGCGCGCTGGCGAACGCGCCCGGCTGGTCGCCGAGCAGCGAGTCACGTCGGGCGCTGATGCGCCTACGCTCTGTAACGCTCATTGCTGTCTCTCTCCTTGCGCTGCCGCGGTCAGCGGCGGCGGCTCTTCCGGTCGTCCTTCACGTGCCCGCGGTAGGTGCGGGTCGGGGCGAACTCGCCCAGCTTGTGGCCGACCATCGAGTCGGTCACGAACACCGGGACGTGCTTGTGTCCGTCGTGCACGGCGAGCGTGTGGCCGATCATGGCCGGCACGATCATCGAGCGACGTGACCAGGTCTTGATCACGGTGTGGGTTCCGGCGTCGTTCTGCGCGTCCACCTTCTTGATCAGGTGGTCGTCGACGAACGGGCCCTTCTTCAGGCTGCGAGGCATCTCGTTACTTCCCTACTCAGCGCTTCTTGCCGGACTTGCGGCGACGGACGATCAGGGCATCGCTGGCCTTGCGCTTGCGCGTACGGCCCTCGGCCTTGCCCCAGGGTGAAACCGGGTGACGACCACCGGAGGTCTTGCCCTCGCCACCACCGTGCGGGTGGTCGACCGGGTTCATGACGACACCGCGGACGGTCGGGCGGCGGCCCTTCCAGCGCATCCGGCCGGCCTTGCCCCAGTTGATGTTGGACTGCTCGGCGTTGCCGACCGCACCGATGGTGGCGCGGCAGCGGACGTCGACGTAGCGCATCTCACCGGAGGGCATCCGCAGCTGGGCGCGGGAGCCTTCCTTGGCGACGAGCTGCGCGCTGTTGCCGGCGGAGCGGGCGATCTTGGCACCGCCACCGGGCCGGAGCTCGATGCAGTGGATCGTCGTACCGACGGGGATGTTGCGCAGCGGCAGGTTGTTGCCCGGCTTGATGTCAGCGGTGGGCCCGGCCTCGATCGCGGTGCCCTGGCTCACGCCGAGGGGCGCGATGATGTAGCGCTTCTCGCCGTCGGCGTAGTGCAGCAGCGCGATGCGGGCGGTGCGGTTCGGGTCGTACTCGATGTGCGCGACCTTGGCCGGCACGCCGTCCTTGTCGTAGCGGCGGAAGTCGACCACGCGGTAGGCGCGCTTGTGACCGCCACCCTGGTGACGCGTGGTGATGCGGCCCTGGTTGTTGCGGCCACCCTTCTTGGGCAGCGGCTTGACCAGCGACTTCTCCGGCGTCGTCCGGGTGATCTCGACGAAGTCAGCGACCGACGAGCCACGACGGCCCGGGGTGGTCGGCTTGTACTTGCGGATTGCC
>CAWJLT010000006.1:0-321825 GCA_963843775.1 uncultured Actinomycetota bacterium | reverse complement strand
CCGGCCAGAAGACGTCGCTGAACGTGCCGATCGTCGACCGGGCGGAGGAGTTCTCCGGGGTCTCGCCCGCCATCCCGAGCGGCTCCGCCACTCCCTGACCGCACTCCTCCGCGGTTCTGTATCGATTCGTTTAAGTATGAGTGAGTCGACCCGCACCCTGATCCTGCTCCGCCACGGCGAGAGCGACTGGAACGCCAAGAACCTCTTCACGGGTTGGGTCGACGTCGCCCTGACCGACAAGGGCCGTGCCGAGGCGAAGGCCGGTGGCGAGCAGCTGGTCGAAGGCGGGGCTGCTCCCGGACGTCGTCCACACCTCGTTGCTGCGCCGCGCGATCACCACGGCCCACCTGGCCCTCGACGAGGCCGACCGGCACTGGATCCCCGTACGCCGCTCCTGGCGTCTCAACGAGCGCCACTACGGCGCCCTGCAGGGCAAGGACAAGAAGCAGACCCTCGAGCAGTCCGGCGAGGAGCAGTTCATGACCTGGCGCCGCTCCTTCAACATACCCCAGCCCCCCATCGAGGACGACGACGAGTGGTCCCAGGCGGGAGACACGCGGTACGCCGACCTCGGCCCCGACATGCCGCGCACCGAGTACCTCAAGGACGTCATCGAGCGGATGCTGCCCTGCTGGGACGCCTCGATCGTGCCGGACCTCGCGTCCGGCAGGACGGTGCTGGTCGCCGCCCACGGCAACAGCCTCCGAGCGATCGTCAAGCACCTCGACGGCATCAGCGACGAGGACATCGCCGGACTGAACATCCCCACGGGAATGCCGCTGGTCTACGAGCTCGACGGCGACAACCGGCCGACCGGCGACGGCGGTCGCTACCTTGACCCCGAGGCGGCGGCGGCAGCAGCCGAGGCAGTCGCCAACCAGGGCCGCTAGCCGCCGCCCGACCGGAACTGGTGCGGCCGGCGAAGCGGCGACGGCAGGTTCGCGGCGCCGGGAGCGTCACGGCTCGCTGCCATCCAGTCGCCCGGGTTCGTCATCTGGCAGCGCTGGAGCGAGAGACAGCCACAACCGATGCAGGAGTCGAGACCGTCTCGCAGCCGCTCCAAGGCTCCGATCTGGGCGTCGAGCCGCCCCCGCCAATGGCGCGAGATCCGCTGCCAGTCGGCTTTCGTCGGCACCCTTCCGCCGGAAGCCGGTCGAGCTCCACCCGGACCTCGTCGAGCGTGAGGCCGATGTTGGACGCGGCCCGGATGAAGGCCAGTCGGCGCAGCACGCTGCGCTGGAACTGACGCCTCCCACCCGAGGTGCGCGTGGCGTCGATGAGGCCCTCGGCCTCGTAGAAGCGCAACGCCGAGGCGGCGAAACCGCTGCGGGCCGCCACCTCTCCCACACTCAACAGCTCACGTGCGTCCATGAAAGCTCCACTTGACTTCAAGTTGACTTCAACTTTAACACTGGCTGGCATGACCACACGAAGAATCGCACCCACAGCCCTCATCACCGGTGGCTCCTCCGGACTCGGTCTCGCGCTGGCCCGTTCGCTGGACGAAGCCGGCTGGATCGTCGTCACGGACGCCCGGGACGCAACCCGCCTCCGGGACGCGCTCGACGGGACGACCGTCCACGGAGTCGCAGGGGACGTGGCCGACGCCGACCACCGCGCCACCCTCGTCGAGCTGGCGACCGAGCTGGGCGGGCTCGACCTGCTCGTCCTCGGCTCGAGCACCCTCGGCCCCCTGCCGCTGCGGCCCCTCGCCCAGCTCCTGCCGGAGGAGATCGGCGCGGTCTTCCGCGCGAACGCCGGGGCCCCGGTCTCGTTGATGATCCAGCTGGTCGACCAGCTCCTCAGGCGCGACGGGGTGGTGGTCGCGATCTCGTCGGACGCGGCGGTCCAGCACTACGAGACCTGGGGGGCGTACGGCGCCTCCAAGGCCGCCCTCGACCACCTGGTGCTGACCTTCGGGGCCGAGACCGGCCTGACGACGTACGCCGTCGACCCGGGTGACATGCGCACCCCCATGCAGCAGGACGCCTTCCCCGACGAGGACATCTCCGACCGCCCCTTGCCGGAGACCGTGGTACCGAGGCTGTTGACCCTGCTGGCGAAGCGGCCGCAGGCGGGGCGCTACCTGGCGAGCGAGGTTGCCCTGTCCGAGACGAAGCAGGAGTCGCTGACCTCATGACGACCTTGTCCGAGCGCTCAGGAGTCCGGTTCCACCTGCCCGAGGAATCCACCGCCCCCGCACCCCCGGAGCTCCGCGGTTCCTCGCGCGACGACGTACGCCTGCTCGTCGCCCGGCCGGACCGGCTGGAGCACCACGGCTTCCAGGACCTCGCGGACCTGCTGGAACCGGGGGACCTCGTGGTGGTGAACGACTCCGCCACCGTCAACGCTGAGATCGACGCCGTCCACCGGTCTCGTCCGATCGTCCTGCACGCGGCCCGCCAGGTCGACGCCGAGACCTGGGTGGTGGAGCTGCGGACCGCTCCCGACGCCTCCGCGCCGATCCTCGACGCAGAGGCCGGTGAGACCCTCGGGGTGGGCGAGATGCCGCTGACGCTGCTCGAGCCCTGCCCTCGCGAGAGCTCGTCCCCCACCGGCTCCGGCAACCGGTTGTGGCGCGCGCAGGTCGAAGGTGATCTCCGCACCTACCTGGACCGACACGGTCGGCCCATCGCCTACGGCTACCTCGACCGCCGCTACCCGCTGGCCGCCTACCAGTCGGTCTTCGCCAGGCGGCCGGGCAGCGCCGAGATGGCGTCTGCCGGGCGGCCCTTCACCGACCGGCAGGTGACCCGGCTGGTCTCCCGTGGCATCGCCGTCGCCCCGATCACCCTGCACACCGGGGTCTCCTCCCAGGAGGCCGGCGAGGGTCCGCAGCCCGAGTGGTACCACGTCCCGGCGCCCACCGCCCGGCTCGCGGCGCTCACGAGAGACAGCGGTGGGCGGGTCGTCGCCACTGGTACGACGGTGACGCGCGCCCTCGAGTCGGCCGTCCTCGACGACACGCTCCGGGAGTCGTGGGGCTGGACGGACCGGATCGTCACGCCGTCCCACCCCGCAGTCGTCGTCAACGGGCTGATCACCGGCTGGCACGACGCCCAGGCCTCACACCTGCTGCTGGTCGAGGCCATCGCCGGCACCACGCTTGCGCAGGCGGCGTACGACGGCGCCCTCGCCGAGGGCTACCGCTGGCACGAGTTCGGCGACTCCGCGCTGTTCCTGCCTTGACGTGGGCGGGACGTCAGGCGTACTGCGGGTGCTCCCCGGTGACCAGGAAGACGACGCGTCGGGCGATCGAGACGGCGTGGTCGGCGATGCGCTCGTAGTAGCGACCCAGCAGGGCGATGTCGACGGCGGGCTCGACGCCGTAGGTCCAGTCGGCGCCCAGCAGCTCGCGGAAGGAGTTGCGGCGCAGCTTGTCCATCTCCTGGTCCGCCTCCTCCAGCTCGACCGCAGCGGCCACGTCGGAGTT
Source organism: uncultured Actinomycetota bacterium (assembly GCA_963843775.1). Taxonomy (GTDB): domain Bacteria; phylum Actinomycetota; class Actinomycetes; order Propionibacteriales; family Nocardioidaceae; genus Marmoricola. Next base: position 318,392 of record CAWJLT010000006.1, on the reverse strand, counting down.
GGCGATGATGTGCTCGACCTTGCCGATCATCACCTCGGCGACGGCGGCCATGCGCGCGATCATCGGCACCACCTGGTCGGGTACGGCGACGTCGGGAACGCGCAGCCGGGCGATCTTGGCGATGTGGACGGCGAGGTCGCCCATGCGCTCGAACTCGCTGACCATCCGCAGCGAGGCCACGAGCATCCGCAGGTCGCCGGCGACCGGGTTCTGCAGGGAGAGCAGCTCGAAGCTGCGCTCCTCCAGCTTGATCCGCAGGGCGTCGACCTCGGCGTCGGCGCTGATCACCTTCTCGGCGCGCAGGGCATCACCCTCGAGCAGCGCTGCAGTACCCTCGGCGACAGCTTCCCGCACGAGGCGGGCCATCCTCACGAGGTCGTCGCGGATCGAGTCGAGCTGGTCTGTGTAGGCGTCGCGCATGACACTCAACCTACGCACACCAGGTGAAGCGTTGGCTTCTTTGCGTGAACCAGAGGTGAACAGCCACCCAAGGATGGTTCCAGCAGCCGAACCCTGGGTGAAACCCTGCGTACGATCGCTGCTGTGAGCCCGACCGCCCAGGCCCTTCTCTTCGCGCTGCTCGGAGCAGTGCTCGGAGGCGGCGCCGTCCTCGCCTTCAGGGTCAGTGAGCGCCAGATGCGCCCCGCTGCCCTCCGCGGGCCGGAACTGCCCCCTGGAGTGGCCGCGGTGCTCTCCGTCCTCCGCAGCAGCGCGCTCGTGGTCGACGCCGCCGATGTCGTGCTCAAGGCCTCGGCCCCCGCGATCGCGATGGGGATCGTCAGCGGCAACACGATCACCGAGCGTGAGCTGGCCGACCTGGTCCGCCAGGTGCGCCGAGACGGCCAGATCCGGGAGACCGAGCTGGTCATGCAGCGCCCGGGGATGCCGCCGCGCCACGTCACCGCCCGGGTGGCGCCGCTCAGCTCGCAGCTCGTGCTCGCCCTCGTCGAGGACCGGACCCGCGAACGCCGGGTCGAGTCGATCCGCCGTGACTTCGTGGCCAACGTCAGCCACGAGCTCAAGACCCCGGTCGGCGCGATCAAGCTGCTCTCCGACGCGGTCATCGAGGCCGCCGACGATCCCGAGGCCGTGCAGCGCTTCGCCGGCCGGATGCACACCGAGAGCGAGCGGCTGACCCGCCTGGTGCAGCAGATCATCGAGCTCTCCCGCCTCCAGGGCGACGACCCGCTCGACGAGCCCGTCGCTGTCGAGGCCGACAAGATCATCGCCCGCTCCATCGACGAGAGCGCCACCGATGCCTCGGCGCGCAACATCGAGCTGGTGCAGAACGGCACCCACGGGCTGGTGCTCCTCGGCAACCGCGAGCAGGTCGCCGTCGCCGTGAGCAACCTGGTGGCCAACGCGGTCGCCTACTCGCCCGAGGGCTCGACGGTGGTGGTCTCGGCCGGTGCCGACGGGCAGGCCGTGAACATCAGCGTCACCGACCGCGGCATCGGCATCCCGGCCAAGGAGCTCGACCGCATCTTCGAGCGCTTCTACCGCGTCGACCCGGCGCGGCACCGGTCCACGGGCGGCACGGGCCTCGGTCTCTCCGTCGTCAAGCACGTGGCGGCCTCCCACGGCGGCGAGGTGAAGGTCTGGTCGGTCGAGGGTCAGGGCTCGACGTTCACACTGACCCTGCCCCGCAAGCCCGGCCCTCTTCCCGGCGCCGGCTCCACGCACACCGATAAGGACACCGCATGACGCGCGTACTGGTCGTCGAGGACGAGGAGAGCTACAGCGACGCCCTCGCCTACATGCTGCGCAAGGAGGGTTTCGAGGTGGCCATCGCCGCCACCGGTCCCGACGCGCTGACCGAGTTCGACCGGGCCGGCGCCGACATCGTGCTTCTCGACCTGATGCTTCCCGGGCTCCCGGGCACCGAGGTCTGCCGTCAGATCCGTCAGACCTCCAGCGTGCCGATCATCATGGTCAGCGCCAAGGACGACGAGGTCGACAAGGTGGTGGGGCTCGAGCTCGGCGCCGACGACTACGTCACCAAGCCCTACTCGCCGCGCGAGCTGGTGGCGCGCATCCGCGCGGTGCTCCGCCGCGGCGTGGAGCCCGACCTCGCCCCCGCCACCCTCGAGGTCGGGTCGGTGCGGATGGACGTGGAGCGCCACATCGTCACCGTGGGCAGCACCGAGGTCCGCCTGCCGCTCAAGGAGTTCGAGCTCCTCGAGATGTTCCTGCGCAACCCCGGTCGGGTGCTCACCCGTGGGCAGCTGATCGACCGGGTCTGGGGATCCGACTACGTCGGGGACACCAAGACCCTGGACGTGCACGTCAAGCGTCTCCGGGCCAAGCTCGAGGACAACCCGGCCGAGCCGCAGCTGCTCACCACCGTGCGAGGGCTCGGCTACAAGCTCGACCTCTGACGGAGCGTCGAAGCGCCCGGCCGGATCTCGACGTACGACGACCGAAAACCGCATGCCGTCTGTCGGTGTCCGTCCCTAGGGTGGTGAGAGTGAACCAGAAGACCGCACCCACCTGGCTTCCCCTCGCCGCCGTCGGCTGCACGCTCGTGTTCTGGGCCTCGGCGTTCGTCGCGATCCGCCATCTCGGCGAGGACTTCTCCCCCGGCGCGCTGTCGCTCGGCCGGCTGCTCGTCGGCTCGCTCTGCCTCGCGGTCGTGGCACTGTCCCGCGGTGTCCCGCGCCCGACCCGCCGCGAGCTGCTGACACTCGCTGTGATCGGCGTGCTCTGGTTCGGCGTCTACAACGTCGCCCTCAACGCGGGCGAGCGGAGGGTCGACGCCGGCACGGCCGCCATGCTGATCCAGGTCTCGCCGGTGTTGATCGCGCTGATGGCCGCGATCTTCCTCAACGAGCGGTTCACCCTCGCGCTCGGGCTCGGCCTGGCGCTCGCCTTCGGCGGCGTGGCACTGATCGCGCTGGCGAGCTCACCCGACGGCGAGGGCTCCCAGGGCGACGTGCTCGGCGTGCTCCTGTGCCTGGTCAGCGCCGTCGCCTACTCCGTCAGCCTGATCCTGCAGAAGCCGTTGATGGCGCGCCTCCCGGCGGTCCAGGTCACCTGGCTCGCCTGCACCGTGGGGGCGATCAGCTGCCTGCCGTTCGCCGGCAGCCTGGTCGGCCAGGCCCAGGACGCTCCGGCCTCCTCGCTGTGGTGGCTGGTCTACCTCGGTGTCTTCCCGACGGCGATCGCGTTCACGACCTACGCGTTCGCGCTGAGGAACATGAGCGCGAGCAACCTCGGCGTGACCACCTACCTGGTGCCGCCGATCACGATCGTGATGGGGCTGGTGTTCCTCGGCGAGGCGCCGCCCACGATGGCGTACGCCGGCGGGGTGCTCGCCCTGGTCGGGGTGGCCGTCGCCCGCCGCAGACCCCGCCCCCGGCCCGCCGTACCCGTCGACCACGCCCACCCGGAGTCGACGCCGGTCACCCGCTGAGCCGTCACGCCGCGGCGATCGCCTCGATCTCGACCAGCAGGTCGGGCGAGCCCAGCTGGCTGACGAACAGCATCGTGGTCGCGGGCGGTTCCTCGGGGAGCGCGATCGCGGCTGCCCCCAGGAACGGCCCGAGGTGCTCGGGATCGGTGAGGTAGATCGTGAGCTTCACGATGTCCGCCGGCGTCATCCCCGCCTCGGCCACCACGGCGCCGAGGTTCTCGAACGCCTGTCGCGCCTGCGCCTCGATCCCCTCGAGGACCGACCCGTCGACGGCGACGCCGACCTGCCCGGACACCATCACCTGTCGCGTGACCTCGGTCAGCTCCACACCCTGGCTGTAGAACGGCAGCGACGTCGGGACGGTCGCGGGGTTGAGTGCTCGCTTCAAAACCGATCTCCTCGCAGCGGCTGAGGAGCCGATCTCCTCGCTCCCTCAGAGGAGACCACCGAGCACCGACAGGGGGTAGTCCTGGGCGGGCGGGGTCGGGGGTGGCGACGTACGCCGGCGGTTGGTTTCGCCGTGCGGGCGACGGCGGGTCGTCGTACGCCGGGCGAGCGGTTGTCGGTTTCCCCGGCCGACCGGTGACTCCGGCCGTCGTACGGCGAAACTTCGGTACACCACGTCCGGTTTCCCCGGCCGGCCGGGGAAACCGGCACCCCCGAGAGCAACCGGCACCCCCCGAGAGCCCCCGCTCAGCCCTCGCCCGCCCCCCGGGCATCAAGCCCCAGCGGGCCCCGGAAGGCGTCGAGGTTGCGGGTGGGCTCGCCGCGCGAGATGCGCCAGTCCCACTCCTTGCGGATCGAGGAGGCGAAGCCGAGCTCGAGGATCGTGTTGAACGAACCGTCGGCGTACTCCAGGACGGCGCCGAGCAGCCGGTCGATCTCGTCGGTGCTGACGCCGTGGAGCGGCAGCCTCGCGTCGAGGTAGATGTCGCCCATGCCGTCGAGGGCGAAGGCGACGGCGTACATCTTCATGTTGCGCTCGAGCATCCACCGGTAGACGCCCTCGAAGTTCTCGTCGGGCTTGCGGCACACGAAGGCGTGCACCTCCAGGGCGTGCTTGCCGACGTCGAAGCGGCACGGCGTCTGCAGCTTCTTCTCACCCGGCAGGTTCACCGAGACCGAGGTCGGCGAGAGCTCCGACCACTCCAGCTCGCCGTCGGCGAAGACCTGCTTGAGCGCGGCCAGCGCCTGCTCCCGCTCGGGGCTCAACGCCTCGGGGCTCAGGGACTCGGCGGTCATGGCGTCGACGCTCTCCTCGGGCTCACTCACGGCCCCAGTGTTACAGGGCGATCCCACTCACGTCGGAACGCATCTTCTCCTGGGCGGCGGCGTAGACCTTGAGCATCATGTCGGCCGTCCGGTCCCAGCCGAACTGCTGCGCGTGGGCCTCGGCGCCGGCGGCGAGATCCGCGCGCAGGCCGGGCTCGAAGAGGATCCGCTCGAAGGCGAAGGCGTACGACGACGGCTCGTGGTCACCCACGAGCAGGCCGGACCGACCGTCGCGCACGGCCGTGGTCAGGCCGCCCACGGCAGCAGCCACGACTGGTGTCCCGGTGGCCTGCGCCTCGATGGCGACCAGCCCGAAGCTCTCGTTGTACGACGGGACGCACACCAGGGTCGAGGCGGCGTACCAGTCGACGAGCTCGTCCTGCTGGACCGGCGGGACGAACCGGACGAGCCGGTCGATGCCGAGCTCCTCGGCCAGGCGCACCAGCGAGTCGGGGTGCTCCAGCCCGGAACCGGACGGACCGCCGACCACGGCCACGGTCAGCGAGGAGCGCAGGTCGGGCCGTCGCTCGAGGAGTACGCCGACCGCGCGCAGCATCACGTCGGGTGCCTTGAGTGGCTGGATCCGGCCGACGAAGGTGATCAGGGGGCCATCCGGTGGAAGCCCGAGGCGCGACCGCGCACCCGCCATGCCGACGTCGCGGAAGGTGGAGAGGTCCACGCCGGGGTGCACGACCTCGACGCGGGCGGGGTCGGCGTCGTAGAGGTCGATGAGCTGCTGGGCCTCGTCGACGGTGTTCGCGACCATCATGTCGGCCGCCGCCACGACCTGCTCCTCGCCGATCAGCCGCGCCATCGGCTCCGGGGTGTCACCGGTCGCCATCGCCGCGTTCTTGACCTTCGCCATGGTGTGCATGGTGTGCACGAGCGGCACGCCCCAGCGGTCACGGGCCAGCGCGCCGACCTGGCCGCTGAGCCAGTAGTGGCTGTGCACCACGTCGTAGTAGCCCGGCGAGGCGTAGGCCTCGGCGCGCAGCACCTCGCGGGCGAAGACACACAGCTGCGCGGGGAGCTCGTGCTTGGTCAGGCCCTCGTAGGGCCCGGCGGAGACGTGGTGCACGCGGATGCCGTCGCTGACGTCCATCACGGGCGGCAGGGCACTGTTGGTCGCTCGGGTGAAGACGTCGACCTCGACCTGACGCTCGGCGAGGCGCTTGGCGAGCTCGAGCACGTAGACGTTCATCCCGCCTGCGTCACCGGTGCCCGGCTGGTCGAGGGGCGAGGTGTGCAGGCTGATCATCGCGACCCGGCCCAACGAGGGGACCAGTGCCGCGTGTGCGTCGTACGCCGTTGAGTGCCGCAATTCAAAACCTCCGCAGGACCCAACCCCGTCGGGGGTCCGTGCATTCCGCTCCTATCATGGCGGGGCGGACGCACCGGGCCGGAAGCAGGTGCACGGTGCTCGTCCGTACCCCACCAGACGACCCTCGAGGAGACCTCCATGACCCGCACCGCCGTCGTGACCGGAGCCAGCAGCGGCATCGGGCAGGCCAGCGTCCGAGCGCTCGCGGCCGACGGGTTCCACGTCGTGTGCGTGGCGCGTCGCCAGGACCGGCTCGAGGCCCTGGCCGAGGAGGTCGGCGGCCGCGCAGTGGTCTGTGACGTCACGGATGCGGCGTCGATCGCCGATCTGGCGGCCTCGCTCGAGAGCGTCGACGTGCTGGTCAACAACGCGGGTGGCGCCTTCGACCAGGCCACCGTGGAGACCGCCGACGTCGACGTGTGGGCGCGGATGTTCGACGTCAACGCCCTCAGCATCGTCCGCGTCACCCAGGCGCTGCTCCCCGCGCTGCGAACCGACGGCGGCGGGCTCGTCATCAACATGGGCTCCACGGCGGGACGGGTCCCCTACGAGAACGGCGGCGGCTACGTAGCGGCCAAGCACGCGGTCCGGGTGATCACCCAGACGCTGCGGCTGGAGCTGGTCGCCGAGCCGCTTCGATTCACCGAGATCGCCCCCGGGATGGTCAAGACCGAGGAGTTCACGCTGAACCGGGTCGAGGGCGACCAGGAGCGTTACGACAAGGTCTACGAAGGGGTGGCCGAGCCGCTCGTGGCCGAGGACGTCGCCGAGGCCGTGCGGTGGGTGGCCTCCCTGCCCTCCCACGTGGACGTCGACGAGCTCGTCCTCCGCCCCAGGGCGCAGGCGGCGCAGCACAAGGTGCACCGGGAGAGCTAGGTCTCAGCCTCGGTTGAAGACCGTCCCGGTGATCATCGGGGGCGGGTCGGCGATCGGCTTCAGGGCGAAGCAGGACGCGATGTAGGCCCCTGACGGGGTCGGCCACTGCGAGACCGAGCCCGGGTAGGCGCGCGCGGCCACCCCGTTCGGCACCTTGGAGACCGAGGACAGGAAGGTCTGGCAGACCTTGTCGAGCTTGGCGTACTCCGCGTCGCTGAGTGCGACGTAGGGCCCCTTCGGCCCCTTGCGGACGGCCTTGGCCCCGTTGATCTGCTTCTTCGAGATGGCCGTGTTGAGGACCATCTCGGCCAGGTCCTCGGCCTGGTGCTTGCCGCTGCAGGGGACGTACTTGCCGGGCGTGTTCAGGCACACCCGCGCGGCGAGGGGCACCTTGTCGGTCGTCACGTCGGCGAAGCGCATCGTGCCCGGGGTGTCCTGCTCGAAGGTGCAGACGAACTTGCGCTGGCCCTCGGCCCACAGGTCGGCGGGGAAGGGGTCCCAGGCCACGTGCAGGCCACCCTCGGCGTTGAGGGTCGGGCCGAGCTGGACGGGGAGGCCACCCGCCTTCTTCTGTGCGCGGCCGTACGGCGAGCCGGCCAGGCAGCGATCGTTCACCTGGTCGCGGATCAAGCGGTAGAGCGGCGACTTCGGGTCCAGCAGGTCGGCGTACTTCGTGACCTTGGCGGTCAGCGCCGGGTTCACCTCGACGACGTTGTAGAGCTCGAGGGCGTGCGCCTTCGTGCAGTCGATCTGGGTGCTGAAAGCCGCGTCGTCACGCATGGCCTCACCGAGGGCGGCGTCGCCACCGGCGTACTTGCCCACCCACTCCGAGAAACCCTTCGCGCCCAGCGCGTCAGCGAGCTGTTCGTCGTCCCAGCAGGTGCCGGTCGTCAGCGCTCTGGCCGGTGCCTCTGCGGCTTTGGCCGGCGGGCTCGCGGGGGCCTCTTCGTTGCTGCTGCTGCAGCCCGTGATGACGCCCAGCAGGAGGGTCAGAAGCACGGCGGCACGGCGGCCGCTCGCTCGGGTCGTCATCGAGGTTCACCTTCCGAGGAATGTTCGGATGCCTCGTACGACGGCTTTGGCGTAGGTCGCCCGCCCACCCGCTGAGGTCATCCGTTGCGCATCGCCCGAGTTGCGCATGTTGCCGATCTCGATCATCGCGACCGGCACGTCAGACATGTTCAGAGTGCCGAGGTCGTCGCGCACATTCAAGCCGGACCCGTTCCCGATGTAGGTCGAGCGGGGTACGCCGGCGGTCGTCAGGCCGTTGCGCAGTGCCGTGGCGAGCCGCAGCGAGGCGTCGGCGATGTCGGTCGTCCACGGAGAGCGCCTGGTCGGCGCGATGACGTGGAAGCCGCGGGCCGAGGCAGCAGCGCCGTCGGCGTGCAGCGAGACCATCAGCCGCGCCCCGACGGTCCTGCCGAACTGACCGCGCCTGTCGACGCACGGGCCCCACAGGCGCTCGCTGTTGACCGTGCGCGTCATCGGCACCCGGGCACCGAGCCTGCGCAGCCGCTTCTTCACCGCCTTGGCCAGCTGGAAGTTGACGGTGGCCTCGGCGACACCGCTGTCGGTCGCGGTCCCGGTCGTGTTGCAGGGCTTGGTGAACCCGCCCGCCGGCACCAGGGCGTTGGTCTGGCGCGGGAAGCTGTGGTTGCCGAGCTGGTGCCCCGGGTCGAGCGCGATCGTGATCGAGCGGAGCGGCTTCCGGGTCTTCGTGCGGCGCTGGGCCACCTCGTCCGCCTTCGCGGCTCGGGCCCTCCTGGTCTCCTCCGCCTCCCGGATCGCCAGGTCGGTGGCGCTGCGGGTGGTGATGCGCTGAGCGTCCAGCGTGCCCACGGTGGTCGCGGCGTCGCCGGAGTCCTCGCTGGCCGTGCTCGGGATCGCCGTACCGGCCACCGTCACGGCCAGCACCACCACGAGCGCCCTCAGCAGCGACCTCATCCGCCGAGCCCCTTGGCGATCCGCTCGACCGCCACCGCCATGGTCCGCGCGGCGAGCGCGTGTGCGTCGTCCCCACGGCCGTAGGGATCGGGGATGTCGTAGTCGTCGAGGGTGGCCCGCGACCGCTCCTGGGCCGCCGTACGCACCAGCAGCGCCGGGTCGGCGACGGCCGGGACCAGGTCCAGGAGCGCGGCCAGCTCGAGCACCGTGAACGTACGCCGCAGCGCCCCCGGCGAGTCCTCCAGGATGCGGGTGCGGATCGACGTGGTCGCCGCCAGGACGAGGTCGCTCTGCTTGACCATGGCACCGGTCAGCTGACGGGCCACGAAGCCGTCCGCCGAGCCGCCGTACGCCTCGAGATGGGCGGCCGCCTCCGGGACCATCGCGGAGCCGGCCATGGCGCCCACTCCGGCGCTGGAGACCTCGAAGGTGTCGGCGGGAAGCTGCGAGGCGAGCAGTCGCTCACCCAGTGGGGAGCGGCAGACGTTGCCGATGCAGACGAACAGGACGCGGAAGACGCTCATCGGGTGTCGCGGCTGAGTCTGGGCGCTGCCTGCAGGCTCGTCCGGAAGGTCACCCGGATAACGATAGACTCAAGGTTCGCGTCCTCGACGCACATCCCTCGAATCCCCTACACCTGTCTGTCAGCGTGCCCGCGCCCCGCCTCTCATCGGTGGCATGGCCCTGACCGACCGAAGGCAACAATGACTCAGAAGTTCCGCTCCGACCTCCGCAACGTCGCGATCGTGGCGCACGTCGACCACGGCAAGACGACCCTGGTCGACGCCATGCTCTGGCAGGGCGGCGCGTTCGGCGCCCACCAGCACGTCGACGAGCGCGCCATGGACTCCGGCGACCTGGAGCGCGAGAAGGGCATCACGATCCTCGCGAAGAACACCGCGATCAAGTACACCGGTGCGGCCGCCGAGGGTGGCTCGATGATCATCAACATCATCGACACCCCGGGCCACGCCGACTTCGGTGGCGAGGTCGAGCGTGGGTTGTCCATGGTCGACGGCATCGTGCTCCTCGTGGACGCGAGCGAGGGACCGCTCCCGCAGACCCGGTTCGTGCTGCGCAAGGCGCTGAACGCCGACATGCCGGTCGTGCTCGTCGTCAACAAGGTCGACCGCGCCGATGCCCGCATCGCCGAGGTCGTCGACGAGACCTACGAGCTCTTCATGGACCTGCTCGACGAGTCGCACAGCCAGGACGCGCTGGACTTCCCCGTCGTCTACGCCAGCGCTCGCGCCGGCCGCGCGTCCCTCGAGGTGCCCGAGAACGGCGGCATGCCCGACTCCCCCGACCTCGAGCCGCTGTTCAAGACGATCCTCGAGACCATCCCGGCCCCCGTCTACACCGAGGGTGCGCCGCTGCAGGCCCACGTCACCAACCTCGACGCCAGCCCGTTCCTGGGCCGGCTCGCGCTGGTGCGGGTGCGCGAGGGCGAGCTGAAGAAGAACCAGAACGTCGCCTGGATGAAGACCGACGGCACCAAGCAGAACGTCAAGATCACCGAGCTCCTCGTCACCGAGGGCCTCGAGCGCAAGCCGGGCGACCACGCCGGCCCGGGCGACATCGTCGCCATCGCCGGCATCCCCGACATCATGATCGGCGAGACCCTGGCCGACGCCGAGAACCCGGTGGCGCTGCCACTGATCAAGGTCGACGAGCCCGCCATCTCCATGACGATCGGCATCAACACCTCGCCGCTCGCCGGTCGCGGCCCGACCAAGAACACCAAGGTCACCGCCCGCCTGGTCAAGGACCGCCTCGACAAGGAGCTGATCGGCAACGTCTCGCTCAACATCCTCGACACCGAGCGTCCCGACGCCTGGGAGGTCCAGGGCCGTGGAGAGCTGGCGCTGGCGATCCTCGTCGAGCAGATGCGACGTGAGGGCTTCGAGCTGACCGTCGGCAAGCCGCAGGTGGTCACCCGCGAGATCAACGGCAAGGTCCACGAGCCGGTCGAGCGACTGACGATCGACGCGCCGGAGGAGTACCTCGGCACGATCACCCAGCTGATGGCCGTCCGCAAGGGCCGCATGGAGCAGATGACCAACCACGGCACCGGCTGGGTCCGGATGGAGTTCCTGGTCCCCGCTCGCGGACTGATCGGCTTCCGCACCGAGTTCCTCACCGACACCCGCGGCACGGGCATCGCGCACCACGTCTTCGAGGGCTACGAGCCGTGGGCCGGCGAGATCAAGTCCCGCTCACAGGGCTCCCTCGTGGCAGACCGCACCGGCGTCGTCACGGGATACGCCATGACGAACCTGCAGGAGCGCGGCGTCCTGTTCGTCGAGCCGACCACCGACGTCTACGAGGGCATGATCGTCGGTGAGAACTCGCGCGCCGACGACATGGACGTGAACATCACCCGCGAGAAGAAGCAGACCAACGTCCGCTCCGCCACCTCGGACAACTTCGAGAAGCTGATCCCGCCGAAGAAGCTGAGCCTGGAGCAGTCCCTGGAGTTCTGTCGGGAGGACGAGTGCGTCGAGGTCACCCCCGACTACGTCCGGATCCGCAAGGTCGTGCTGATGGCCGGCGAGCGCGGCCGGAGCGCGGCGAGGGCCCGCCGCGCCTGAATGGTCGAGCCGAAGGACTATCAGCTCGCCGGGCCCAGGCTTCGCTTAGGCGGCGTCGCAGCGCGGGCACCAGCGAACTGATAGTCCTTGTGGTTCCAGCGCGGCGCTGACCGTCGCCAGCACGTAGTCCTGTTCGAACATGGCGTGCTTCCACGCGAACCGCAGCACCAGGTGTCCCTCGCCGAGGAAGGCGTTGTAGCGCTCGATGTCACGGTTCAACGCCGCGGGGTCAGAGTGGAACTCGAACGAGTCCGCCTCGACGACCAGCCGCCGTCGGCGCTCGACCAGGTCGGCCCGGCCGATGTTGCCGATCCAGACCTGCGGCTCGAACAGGGCGCCCGGAACAGAGATGAGGATCGCGCGGAGCACCGACTCGAACGGATTGGCCGCCCGTGCGTCGCCGAGCTCGATGACCCGGTAGGCCCGGGACCGACCGTTCCTCGGTAGTCGCTCGCAGGCCAGGAGCAGCTCGGTCTTCGTCACCCCGTCACGCAGTGCTGAGTCCACCACGGCCAGAGCTGCGTCGAAGGGCAGCAACCGGGCGCAGTCGAGGACGGTCCGCACTTTGGAGGTGACCCCGTCGGCCAGCTCCTCGGGGGTGACTCCACCCCAACGGAGGTCGATGCCCCGCCGGCGACGCGGGGCGACCTTGCGGCCACGAGGGACCACGACCTGCGGCTGGTCCGGAGGCAGCTTGACCTTCCACTCCCAGTGCCGGGCAGCCGACAACAGACAGGCGGCACCCGAGACAGCTCCCGCGGCCGCCTGGTGCTCGTCGACGTCGGGCAACGAGTAGTGTCCCCGCCTGATCCGGATCGCGCTCCCCACCTGCACCGCGGTGAGCAGCTGACGCCGAGTGACCACGCTGCGCAAGACCGAGGTGGAGGCGATGCCTCCCGCCTCCAGCAGTGCCTGCGCGACGTCCATGGCGACACCCCACCGTGATGGCCAGGATGCCGCAACCGGCCATCCACAGGCTTGTCGCCCGCCCGCCCCGTGCGCAAGGACTAGCAGTTCGCCCGGGTGTCACGTCGCTCCCTCGCGAGGGGCAGCAAGGACCAGCGAACTGATAGTCCTTCGGACCTCACTCCTCCAGCACGAGGCGCGCCAGCTGCCTCAGCTCGGGGGTGAGGGCCGGTTCGTGGACACGGGTCTCGGTGGAGGCGAAGCGGAAGCGGTAGACGTAGCGGTCGGGTCGCGCGTCGCCGGCGGCCACGGCCCGGAGGTCGATGTGCTGGACGAGGTCGCGCACCTCGGGCACGCGCGGGTCGTCCGAGTCGAGGTCGACGACCCCCTCCTTGGTGATTCCGGTGAACCCCCCGGTGCGCGCGACCTCCACGGAGGTGACGCCGACCGGGGAGTGCCCCACCGTCGCCGTCCCCGCCTCCCCGGTCACGCCGACCTGCACCCAGGCGTCCCGGACCACCGCCGCGTGCTCGCCGGCCGCCTCGACGGTGGCCGCTGCGAACGTGGCGAAGTCGGCGTCAGGGTCGAGGCCCGAGGTGAGGGCGGCGTACCAGATCCGGCCGGCGCCGCTCCACGACTCCCCGCCGACAGCGCGGGCGGCGATCACGAAGGCACGGTTGGGGATGCCGCTGTTGAGGTGCACCCCTCCGTTGTCGTCCGAGGTCACCACGAAGTCGACCATCGAGCCGACCTGCGGGTCCTTGCCGATCGCCGGGTCGTCGTAGGCGGTGCCGGGCTCAGACATCGAACGCAACGCGCGGCCGTTGACGCCGGGCAGGAAGATGCCTTCGCCGACCAGCCAGTCGGCGGAGGCAGCGTCCTGGCCGAGGTGACGCTGCTTGATGCAGGCGCCGAAGACGTCGGACATCGACTCGTTCAGCGCGCCGGACTGGCCCTGGTAGGTCAGGTTGGCGGTGAACTGGGTGACCGCGTGGGAGAGCTCGTGCCCGAGCACGTCGATGGGCTTGGTGAACCGGTCGAAGACGGTGCCGTCGCCGTCCCCGAAGACCAGCTGGGTGCCGTCCCAGAAGGCGTTGTCGTAGTCCCGCTCGTAGTGCACGCTCGCCACCACCGCTGAACCCCGGTCGTCGTAGGACGAGCGACCAAGGTCCGCGAACAGTTGCAGCGACTCCGCGATCCCGGTCGCCGCCTCGTTGACGGTGACGTCCGCGACCTCGGGCTCCCCGGCCGACCGGACCAGCCGCCCCGGAAGCATGGTGCCGTTCTGCGCGTCATGGATCTGCCAAGCGGTCTCCCCCGGCGCCTGCGGCGCGATCGCCGTACGCCGCGACCTGATCCGTTCGTCGATCACGGTGGTCCGCCGAGCGCACCCGGCGAGCGTCTCGTCCTCGGCCTCGACCAACCGGTCGAGCAGATAGCTGGGGATGAATTGGCACCTCATGTCCCCAACCTCCCTCAGGCACCGGCCCCCCACAAGGGGTGGCGCCAGACGGGCTCGGAGGGGTGGACCGACATACCGGACGGGGTGGTCGGCCTACACCTGACGTGGTGGGGCGGTGCTCCGGCCGACAACGTCCGGTTTCCCCGGCCGGCCGGGGAAACCTGCACGAGCCGCTACTCCGACCCAGCAGCCCGGCAAACAGCCCCACCGCATCGTCCACCGCCGCCTGGGCGGCCACGGAGAAGGAGCCCATGTCCATGAAGCCGTGGATCATGCCGTCGTAGCGGCGCGAGAGGACCGGGACGCCGGCGGAGGCCAGGGCGGCGGCGAAGGCCTCGCCCTCGTCGCGGAGGGGGTCGAACTCGGCCGTGACGACGACCGCCGGGGGCAGGCCGGCGAGGTCGCCGCGCAGGGGCGAGAGTCGCGGGTCGGCGTAGTCGCCACCCGGCGCGTAGTTCTCCGAGAACCACATCATCGTCGGCAGGTCGAGGAAGTAGCCGGTGCCGTTCTCCTCGCGTGAGGCGTAGTCGCCGCCACCGTCGGTCGTCGGGTAGATCAGGAACTGGGCGGCCAGGCCGGGCACCTGCTGGGCCACCACGGCTGAGAGGTTGCCGCCCGCGCTGTCGCCGGCCACCGCGAGCCGGCCGTCGCCGCCGAGGGAGTCCAGCCGGCCCTGCAGGAAGCGCGTCACGGCGAGGCAGTCCTCCAGCCCGGCCGGGAAGGGGTTCTCGGGTGCGAGCCGGTAGTCGACCGACACCACGACGGCACCCGCGTCGCGGCAGATCGCGCGGGCCATGTTGTCGTGCGTGTCGAGGTCACCGATGACGAAACCGCCGCCGTGGAAGAGCGCGACCGTCGGAGAGGGCCTGTCCCCGGTGGGGCGGTAGACGCGCGCCGCCAGGTCGCCCGTCGCGCCGGGGACGGTGATGTCCTCGACGGACCCGACCGGTACGACGTTCTCCGGCTTACGGAGGTCGACCGCCAGGGTCCGGAAGGCCGCACGCGCCTCGTCAGGGGTCTGCTGCGACATCGGGGGTCCTGCTTCGACGAGGGCGATGAGTCCGGCGAGCTCTGGGTCAAGTGGCATGCGGGCCAGTGTGCCGGACACCCCCTCGTGGCGAGTAGGTTGCGAGGGTGGAGAACGATCCGGACTCTGGGCAGGCAACGGCTCGAGAGACGGTCCGAGCCGGCCGACCCAGCAATGACGCCACGGCCACCGCGACCTTCTTCGCCCGGGTCAGCCTCGACCTGATGGAGGAGAAGGCCCAGCTCCCGACCATGCAGCGCATCGCCGAGCGCGCTGTACAGGTCATTCCCGGCGGCGACCACTGCGGCATCACTTTGCGCAGGAGACGCAACAACGTGCAGTCGGTCGCTGCCACGTCGACGCTGGCGCAGGAGTGCGACGCCCTGCAGTACGAGCTCGAGGAGGGCCCCTGCCTCGAGGCTGTGTGGGACACGGGCGCCCAGCTCACCCAGGACACCGACACCGAGACCCGCTGGCCCCGGTGGACGTCCCGCGTCGCCGAGCGCGGCATCGGTTCGGTCCTGAGCGTCCAGCTCGCCACGAGCACGGAGACTCTCGGTGCCCTGACGTTGTACGCCGGGTCGGCCCACGCCTTCGACGCGAACGCCGTGGACCTGGCCGTCATCTACGCCCTGCACGCTGCTAACGCGATGAGCTCCGCCCTCCTGGTCGAGGGGCTGCAGATGGCCGTGCACAGCCGCCACCTCATCGGCATTGCGCAAGGCATCCTGATGCAGAACTACTCCATCGACACCGACCAGGCCTTCCAGGTCCTGCGGCGCTACTCGAACCACACCAACACCAAGCTGCACGACGTGGCCGAGCAGGTCATCGAGCAGCGCGGTCTCCCGGGCGCCAACCCGGACATCCGCTGAGCACGGAGTCCCAGGTCTCGGGCCCGGCTCCGGGGCCGGCACCAGGCGCCGGGGCGCGAACCGACCCGAGCGCGTTCACTACGCGGCGGTCAGGTTCACTGCAGGTGAGGCGTGACACCCTTGGTGCAGCATCCCCCGCACACCACTACCTCTCAGAGGAATCGCCTGATGTTGGACCTCTTCAACGGCCTGCCCGTCCACCCGCTGGTGGTGCACGGAGTCGTCGTGCTCCTGCCGCTGGCGATCGTCGGGACGATCGCGATCGCGGTACGCCGGCCCTGGCGCGCGAAGTTCGGCCCCGTCGTGGTCGCCATCGCCGCCGTCGCCACGGTGCTCATCCCGATCTCCACGTCGAGTGGCGAGGCTCTCGAGAAGCGGGTGGGCGACCCGGGCGAGCACGCGGCGCTGGGCGACACCCTGATCTGGTTCGCGATCCCCATGCTGGTGCTGGCGGTGGGACTCGTCCTCCTCGACCGCATGGGGACGCGCAAGGGGCTGACTACCGTGGTCGCGGTCCTGGCGGTCGTCGCGGGCGTGGCCAACGGAGTGCAGGTCTACCGGGTCGGGGACTCGGGCGCCCGGGCTGCCTGGGGTGACAGGGTCAGCGCAGGCAGCCCGACGCCCTAGCGTCTGCTGGCCGACGCCTACGAGGCTGCGGCCTGCCCGGGCTTGAAGACGACCTTCACGGTGCCGTCGGTCTTCTTCTGGAACTTCTCGTACGCCGCAGGGGCATCCTCGAGGGCCACCTGGTCGGTCGCGAAGTCCTCGGTGCCGAGCGGGTCGGCGTCATCGACGAGCAGCGGCATGATGTCGTCCACCCAGCGCTTGATGTTCGCCTGCCCCATGCGGAACTGCAGCTGCTTGTCGAACATCGTGAGCAGCGGCATCGGGTCGCTCTGACCGCCGTACACGCCGATCAGGGAGACCGTGCCGCCGCGACGCACGGAGTCGATGGCGGTGTAGATCGCGGACATGCGGTCGATGCCCACCTTGTTCATCAGCGGAGCCACGATGCGCTTCGGCAGCGCGTTGAAGATGCGCTGGCCGACCTCGGCGACCGGTGAGCCGTGCGCCTCCATGCCGACGGCGTCGACCACTGCGTCGGTGCCGCGGCCGTTGGTCATCGAACGCACCTCCTCACCGACGTCGTCGACCTCCTTGAGGTTGATGACCTCCACGCCACGGGCGCGCGCTCGCTCCAGTCGCTCGGGGACGAGGTCCACGGCGATCACGCGCTTGCCCTGGTGCAGGGCGATGCGGCACGCCATGTCACCGATCGGGCCGAGGCCGAGGACGAGCAGCGAGCCACCCTCGGGGACGTCGGCGTACACCACCGACTGCCAGGCCGTCGGCAGCACGTCCGAGAGGAACAGGAACCGCTCGTCGACCGGGCCCTGAGGCACCTTGATCGGCATGAACTGGGCCTCGGGCACGCGCAGGAGCTCCGCCTGACCGCCCGGGACCTCGCCGTAGAGCTTGCTGAAACCGAAGAGCGCGGCCCCCATCCCCTGGTCGCGGACCTGCGTGGTCTCGCACTGCGTGTGCAACCCCTGGGTGCACATCCAGCAGTGGCCGCAGCAGATCTGGAACGGGAGGACGACGCGGTCGCCGACCTTCAGATCGCCCACCTCGGTGCCGACCTCCTCGACGATCCCCATCGGCTCGTGGCCGAGGATGTCGCCCTCACCCATGAACGGGCCGAGCGTCTCGTAGAGGTGCAGGTCGGAGCCGCACAGGCCGCTGGAGGTGATCCGGACGATCGCGTCGTTGGGCTGCTGCAGGATCGGGTCGGGCACTTCTTCGACCCGCACGTCTCGCCGGCCGTGCCATGTCACTGCCTTCATCTCGTCCTCCTCGCGTCACGGGGGGAAGGTCTCCCCCTCACGCGGGGGAGTACCCCTCGTCCAGAAACGCAACGCTTGAGCAATCTCACTGTGGCCTGGTTCCTTTCAGGCGTGTCGTGGGTACTTTGGTTTCCATGGGGAGCGACCACGACGAGGTGCAGTTCAAGCCCGTCGCCCAGAGCCGAGAGGCTTTCGACTGGCTGGGCTCCTATGGAGACCCCGACGTCGAGCAGGCGATCACCATCATGGGCAACAGGGTCCGGGCGATCGCTCCCGACTGCGTGGCCCTCAGCCTGACCGTCGCGGAGGGAGACCTCACCTTCACCCTGGTGTGTGACCGGCCGGGGGCCGCGCTGCTCGACGCCATGCAGTACCTCGACGGAGGTCCGTGCGTCGAGGCCGTCGAGACGGGCGCCAGGCAGACCACGCAGGACCTGCCCACCGATGAGGGGCAGTGGCAGCTGTTCGCCCGGGCCGAGGCGCTGGCCGGCATCGCCAGCACGCTCTCGCTCCCGGTGCTGTACGCCGGGAGGACCGTCGGCGGGGTCAACCTCTATGCCGCGACCCCCGACGGCTTCGACGGGCGCCACGACGAGATCGCCGAGGCGTGCGGCGCCTGGGCCGAGGGCGCGGTCACCAACGCCGATCTCTCGTTCACCAGCCGCATCCGGGCCGCCGCGGCGCCGGAGCGGTTGCGCGAGCGCGGGACCCTCGACATGGCGTCCGGCTATGTCGCGGCCCACCGGGACATCGAGGTCGAGGAGGCGAAGGAACGGATCCTCAAGGCGGCCCACCGGGCCGGTGTGGCGCCGATCGACTTCGCGCGGCTGATCCTCGCCTCGCACGGCGCGAGCACGGACGGCGCAAGCACGGACAGCGCCAGCACGGACTGAGTCTCCGAGCCGACCGCTGGTAGCCTCGAAGGACCGACGCGGGACGCACGACCCGCACTCCGGCGTACGACGAGCCCGACTGCACGTCGTGTCCGTCACCCGAAGGGTTGTACGCCATGGAGGCTCGACCGGTCCTTCTCGGGCATCTGACCCGCGTCCTCGCGAACACCGCGCCGCAGTCGCCGCTGCCACTGCGTCTCTGCCTCGCCTTCGCCGAGATGGTCTCGGCCGACGGGGCGGCGATCACCATCGGGTTCACCAGCCCGGACCGCGCGACGCTGTGCGCCACCGACACCTTCTCCGAGCGGGCCGAGGACAGCCAGGACGTCCTGCGCGAGGGCCCGAGCCTGGACGCCTACCGCACCCGCACGGCGGTCTGCGGGTTCTCCTACGCCGAGCAGCTGAACCGTTGGCCGATGCTGACCAAGGCGTTGCACCGTGGCGACAGACCGGTGATGTTGAGCGCCTTCCCGATGCGGCCGTCCTCGGAGGTCCTGGGCGTGCTCGGCACCTACCAGATCCATGAGCGCGGCCTGTCGCGGAGCAGTGAGGACGCACAGTTCCTCGCCGACGCCATCGGTGTGGCCGTGCTCGGGGGGATGGACTCCAGCGTCGAGTCCGACCAGCTGTGGGCCGCCCGCGACCAGGTCTCACAGGCGACGGGCATGGTCGTCGCGCAGCTCAAGATCGCCCCACCTGACGCGCTGGCGCTGTTGCGGGCGCACGCTTTCGCGCACGCCACCACGGTGGCCGAGGTGAGTCGCGCCATCGTCGCCCGAGAGCTCGACTTCAGCATCGACCGTGAGGAAGGCCGATGACGAGTCGCAGGACCACCGGACAGGCCTTCGGCGACGCTGCGGCAGCCATGGTCAGCGAGCACACCGTGGCCGACGTGCTCACCCAGCTGCTCGAGGACTGCGCCGAGCTGGTCTCGGCCGAGACGGTGGCGCTCATGCTGGTCGACGGCGTCGGCGAGCTGTCGCTGCTCAGCTCCTCCTCGCACGGCGCCCGGGAGCTCGAGATGCTGCAGACCCAGCGCTCGAAGGGACCGTGCATCGACTCCGTCCGTTCCGGGCGACAGGTGTCGGTGACCGGCGTAGGCAAGCTGGTCGGTGAGTGGGACGAGGTCGGGCAGAGCATCGCCCGCTCAGGCTTCGAGAGCGCGAACGCCTATCCGATGCGCTGGCAGGGGAAGATCCTGGGCGGGCTGAGCATCTACCGCCACGATCCGCAGGAGATCGACGCGGCCACCTCGGCGCTGTCCCAGGCGTTCGCCGACGTGGCCACGCTCGTGGTCGTGCAGTCGACGGAGATCCCCTCGGACCAGATCGCAGCCCGGGTGCACGGGGCCATCATGGCCAGGGCCCAGGTCGAGCAGGCCAAGGGCGTGCTGGCCTACCTTCGGGGCATCGACATGGCAACGGCCTACCAGGAGCTGCGCGCACTGGCCGACGAGCAGGGCAGCAGCCTCAGCGAGACCGCGGCCCGGGTCGTGCGGGAGCAGCACGGCGGCTGAGGAACCCGCTCAGCGGCGGCGGGTGACCGACACGAGGGCCGGCTTGGCGTCGAGCAGGTAGACGAACGCCGCGACGGTCCCGATGATCGAGAAGAGGCCGAGCGGGCTGCTCCAGACGAGCGAGCTGGCGACGGTGAGACCCAGGATCAGCGACCAGGCCGGCTTGGTGAGCTTGTCGGCGGCCACGTAGGCAGCGGGCGGTCGGCTGAGCGCGTCGACGAAGGCCCAGATCTTGACCCCGAGCAGGGCGAAGAAGCCCACCATCATGATGGTCGACTCCAGTCCGAACAATGCATCCACCGGCCAAGGGTATCCGCTCGGTGGCTGACTGACCCCGCAGGCTGCGTCGCCCGACTCACGCCGGGAACGCAACGAGCCCCCGGACAAGATCCGGGGGCTCGCAGGCTCACCTCTGGCAAAGGGAGGGTTCACCAGAGGCGAACTCCTCGCCACCCGTCGGCAACGAGTGTCTGGGTCAGGCAGTCGCCTCGGCGGCGGAGGTGGCGGCCTTGTTGGCCGTCGACTTCGCGGTCTTCGTGGCGGCGGTCTTGGCGGTGGTCGCCTTCTTCACAGCGGTCTTGGCCGGGGTCTTCTTCGCGACGGCCTTCTTGGTGGCCGACTTCTTCACCGGGCGGCTGCTGTTCTTGGGTGCGTCAGCGGCGACCTTGGCCCGCTCGCGGCGAACGACCGAGGACTTGTTCGGGGCCTTGCGCACCGCGGTGGCGGCCTTGACGCCGTCCTTGCGGATGGCGGCGACGATCTTCTCGCCACGGTCGACGAGGTCGGCGTAGGTCTTGGCGAGCTCGGTGACGGTGTCGTCGATCTCGTTCTGGACCTTCTTGGGAAGCGCACGCGCCTCCTTCTGCAGCTCGGCCACGCGGGCCTCGAACTTGGCCTGCGCGTCCTTGGCGTCCTTCTGGAGCTCGGCCACGCGGGCGTTGACGGCCGAGAGGGCCTGGTTCTGGAGGGCCTTGGGCTCGCGCTCGATCTTGCTGACGCGGGTCTGCACGTCGTTGAGGGCCTCGGTGGCGCTCTTCTGGGCCTCGAAGGCGTAGCCACGAGCGAACTCGTAGGCGACCTCGGTGGCGCCGGCGACGGCGTACAGGGGCTTGACGGTCTCGGTGATGATCTTGGACTGTGCCATGTCATTCTCCTTGCTGGGTTGTCTCGAGCCCGATGACCTCAGCCAACGGTCCGGGCTCGAGCACTTCATTGGGTAGGGCGTTCTCAGCGACAGCCCTGAAGGACTGGTAGACGTCCAGGAGGGACTGCTTCTGTCGCTCGGTGAGCACGGGGTCCCCGAGGATGGCCAGCTCCACGGAGCGGACCTGACCGTCGTCAGGGTTGAGGATCCCGGCCTGCACGTAGAGCTGTTCGGCTGAGATCCGCAGTGCCTTGGCCAGCTGCTGCAGCACTTCGGCAGAAGGCCGGCGCAGACCACGTTCGATCTGGCTCAAGTAGGGGTTGGACACGCCGGTCTGCTCTGCCAGTTG
The DNA here is from genome assembly GCA_963843775.1 of uncultured Actinomycetota bacterium. Lineage (GTDB taxonomy): Bacteria > Actinomycetota > Actinomycetes > Propionibacteriales > Nocardioidaceae > Marmoricola. Next base: position 296,960 of record CAWJLT010000006.1, on the reverse strand, counting down.
CCTCAGCGAGAGCTCGGCTGCGACGCGCTGCTCGTGGAGGTACTCCCCGAGCGACGAGACGGTCTTCCCGACCTTGATCTTGGCCATGTCTCCATAGTGCTAACTCCTGCTAGCAAATGCAAACCGTGGGACGGTGAACCGCGTCACAAAGCCCTTGTCTCACGATGCAAAACCCGAGTTTCACCTGCTTGCTGCAGCAATCAGGCGAGACCCACGGCTCGGATCTCACCGACCGGCCTCCCACCGCCGAGCAGCACCGCCTCACCCGTACGACGGACCGCGGCGCCGTCGACGCCTGGCTCCTCCGTGATCCCGAGGTGGTGGAGGAGCGCTGCCATCAGGACCGGGCGAGCGCGCGCTCCCCCGTCGTCGGTCTTGGTCGCGAACGCCCGACCGTCCGGCAGCGCGACGACGTAGCAGGACTCCGCGCCGGCCTTGCCGATGGCGCCGGGGATGGCGCGCAGCAGGGTCAGCTCGTCGCGCTGGGTCCCCGAGACGTACTCCGGGTGCGACCTGATGGCCTCGGCGATCCGGGCTTCGTGGCCGCCCCCCACGGCCAGGGCGGCGAACGCCCGCGCCAGCCCGGTCAGCGAGGTCGACAGCAACGGAGCCCCGCACCCGTCGACCGCCACCTGGGCCGACTCGCCGGTCATCCGCTGGAAGGTGGCGAGGATCTGCTGCTGCAGCGGGTGGTCCGGCGACAGGTACGTCGACGTCGGCCACCCCTGGGCGACGCAGGTCGCGAGCATCGCCGAGTGCTTGCCCGAGCAGTTCATCAGGATGGGCGACTTCGAGCCCCCGGATCGGATCAGCTCCTCGCGGACGTCGTCGTCGAGCGGCCAGTCCGGCGGGGTCTGCAGGTCGTCCTCGGTGAGTCCGGCGGAGGCGAGGATGCGGCGTACCCCCTCGACGTGGAAGGCCTCGCCGGAGTGCGACGCACACGCCAGCGCCAGCAGCTCGTCCTCCAGCGGCAGCCCGGCCTCGAGCATGGCCAGCGCCTGGACGGGCTTGTTGCACGACCGGGGCAGCATCGGCCCGTCGACGTCGCCGGCGGCGGCGCGCACGGAGCCGTCGGCGTCGAGCGCCACCCACGACCCGTAGTGGTGTCCTTCCACGATGCCGGAGCGGACGATCTCTGCGATGACGACGGGAGCAACCATGGGATGGACGCTATCGGCCGGCGTGTCTGGCACGATTGCCCGGTGCCCGGACCGCAGTACTGCCCGAGCCCGCGCGAGCTGGACGACCTCGAGCTCCTCCTCTCCGGCGCGCTGGCCCCCCAGACGACCTTCGACGACCCGCACGCCGGCGCCGTCACCCTCACGCTCCCGCCGGAGCTGGAGGACGCACCCGAGGTGGAGCTGGTCGACCCCGAGGGACTCCCCCTCGCTGCCTACTCGATCGTCGAGGGGCGAGCTACGAGCGTCTCGGGGCCCCGGACTCTCACCGCCCTCTCCACCCCGTCCCACGGCCCCTTCCGGCGCCTGCAGCTCACACCGACGCAGGTTCACGAGCAGTACGCCGGGGCGCTGACCGTGCCCGTCGCCGGGCCGCTCACCGACGGCGACCTCGCCCTGATCGACCAGAAGGCTGAGGGGCGTGCCGTCGTGCTCCTCGTCCTGAACGGCACCGGCACCCCCGAGGACGTCTCTCCCGTCGGCCTGGTGCGCACCGCTCTCGTGGCCTCGGACCTGCTCACCGCCACGTCCCACGTGGTCACCGTCCCCCTCGCCTCTCATGGCGACCCCGCCGCCGATCACGAGCTGGGTCGACAGGTGGTGGCCAACTACGCGACCGGCGACGTGCTCGGCCTGGTTGGGGACGGCGAGTGGCCCGACGAGATCGCGGTGATCGTCGCCGAGGACCAGCCCGGCGACGACGAGCGCGGCTTCGTGGTCTTCTTCACCGGCCTCTCCGGCAGTGGGAAGTCGACGTTGGCCCAGGCGCTGAAGGACCTGATCCTCGAGGACGGCCGGCGCACGGTGACCAGCCTCGACGGCGACGTCGTACGCCGGAACCTCAGCGCGGGCCTGTCCTTCTCCAAGGCCGACCGCGAGACCAACATCCGGCGCATCGGCTGGGTGGCCGCGGAGATCGGCCGGCACCGCGGCATCGCCATCTGCTCGCCCATCGCTCCGTTCGACCAGACCCGCAAGCAGGTGCGCCAGATGGTCGAGGACGCCGGCGCGGAGTTCGTGCTCGTCCACGTCGCGACTCCGCTGGAGGAGTGCGAGCGGCGTGACCGCAAGGGCCTCTACGCCAAGGCCCGGTCCGGCGAGATCCCCGAGTTCACCGGCATCTCGAGCCCCTACGAGGAGCCCGCGGACGCCACCGTGCGCATCGACACCACCGGCCGCACCATCGAGGACGCCCTGGGCGACCTGATGCCCCATCTGCCGTTCCACGAGGACCACACATGAGCGACCTCATCACCCTGTCCGCGCTGTCCGTCCTCGTCGTCAGCTTCGGGGTCGGCATCGTGGTCGGGCTCACCGGCATGGGTGGCGGCGCCCTGATGACGCCGGCCCTGATCTTCCTGGGGGTCAACCCTGCGGCCGCCGTCGCCAACGACCTGGTCGCTGCGAGCATCAACAAGTCCGTCGGCGCGAGCGTGCACTGGCGGCGGGGCTCGCCCAACCTGCGCCTGGCCGGGATGCTCGTGATCGGCTCGGTGCCCTTCGCCTTCGCCGGCGGCTTCATCGTCAAGAGCATCGGCGCGGCTGAACGGCAGCAGGAGTTCCTGACCTACGCCATCGGCGTCGCCCTGCTGTTCACCGCCGGCACCTACACGCTGCGGATGTATCTCCAGCTGCGCCAGGTCAGCGGCGGCAACCTGGCCAGCGACAACGACCCGCCTGTCCGGATCGTTCCGACGATCCTGGTGGGCGCGATCGGCGGGCTCCTCGTCGGGATCACGTCCGTCGGGTCGGGCTCGCTGATCATGGTCGCGCTGCTCCTGCTCTACCCGACCCTGTCCGCCGTACGCCTGGTTGGGACCGACCTCGTCCAGGCCGTTCCGCTGGTCCTGGCCGCCGCCATCGGGCACGTGGCGACCGAGGGAGTCACGTGGGCGGTGCTGATCCCTCTCATCCTCGGCGGCACTCCGGGCACGTTCCTCGGCGCCCGGATGTCGGCCTGGGTCTCGCAGTCGGTGATCCGCCGCGGCATCGTGATCGTGCTCACTCTGACTGGACTCAAGATGCTGGGTGTGCCTCCCGAATGGGTGGGCATCATCGGCGCCGGCTTGCTCCTGCTCGGCCCGCTCGCGTGGGGGTTCATCAGGCAGCGCCGGGGCGTACCCGCCTTCGACAACAACTCCGCGGCCTGGCGCCTCCCGGACTAGACCGCCAGCCCCTATCCGGTACTCGCGCAACCCCTGAAGCACTCGCCTTTCACTAGGGTGGGGGCTCGATACCCCGACTAGGGGTTATCGATTGAAATCGGGGGATTCCAATGACTACGTCCGTCGTTCAAGCGACGCGAGTGAGCGCGTCACCGCGCGGGTCACTTCGCTACATTCCAACCGTTGCCTTCGGCACGGACCTGGTGCTCATCACCTTCAGCGTCTTCGCCGCCATCCTGGGCCGCGAGCTCGTCAAGTTCCCGACCGTGGTGGCCGACGCCCAGGTCGGTGACTCGCTCGACGTCGCCGGTCCGGTGATGATCATCGGCTGGGTCGCTGCCATCTTCTTGTTCGGCGGCTACCGCCCCGAGGTGTTCGGCGCCGGGCTCGATGAGTACAAGCGCGTCATCAACTCCTCGTTCCTGACCGCTGCCGCGGTCGGCATCGGCTGCTACCTCCTGCGCTTCCAGCTCTCGCGCGGGTTCTTCGTGCTCGCCTTCGCCATCGGCATCCCGATCCTGGTCCTGGGCCGGCTCCTGCTGCGCCGCAGCCTCCAAAGGGCCCGCAAGCTCGGCTCGCTCCAGCACCGTGTGGTCATCGCCGGCGCGGAGGGACACGTCGATGAGATCGCCGCGGTGCTGGCTCGCGAGACCTGGCTCGGCTACCAGGTGGTCGGCGCGCTGACCCCCGAGCCCGGCGAGCGCTCCGCCACCCATTCCGGGATCCCGCTGCTCGGCTCCTCGCGCTCCATCGCCCAGGTCGCCATCGACGCCGAGGCCGATGTCGTCTTCCTCGCCGGTGGCGCCTTCGACTCATCGGTCGACATGCGTCGCCTGGCCTGGGACCTCGAGAACGAGGACATCGCGGTGGTCCTGGCCCCCAGCGTCACCGACGTCTCGGCCGAGCGCATCAGCGTGCGCCCCGTCGGCGGCATGCCCCTGATCCACCTGGAGAAGCCCCGCTCGGCCGCGGCCGTCCGCCGCGCCAAGCGCACCTTCGACATCCTCGGCACGATGACCCTGCTGCTGATGTTCTCCCCGGTCTTCGCGTTCAGCGCCTTCCGGATCTGGGCCTTCGACCGTGGGCCGGTCCTGTTCCGCCAGACCCGCGTGGGCCGCGACGGCGCGTCCTTCCACTGCTGGAAGTTCCGCACCATGGTCACCAACGCCGAGGAGCTCCTGGCCGACCTCCACGCTCAGGCGGGTTACACCGGCGGCCTGTTCAAGATGGAGAACGACCCCCGCATCACCGGCCCCGGCAAGTGGCTGCGTCGCTTCTCCCTCGACGAGCTCCCTCAGCTCTTCAACGTGCTGACCGGCGACATGTCCCTGGTCGGTCCCCGGCCCCCGCTGGCCCACGAGGTCGCGCAGTACGACGACGAGATGGCTCGCCGGCTCCGCGTCCGCCCCGGCATGACCGGCCTGTGGCAGGTCTCCGGCCGCTCCGACCTCTCCTGGTCCGAAGCCATCCGCCTCGACCTCTACTACGTCGACAACTGGTCCATGCTCCAGGACCTCGCGATCCTGGCCCGCACCTTCGGCGCCGTCGTCGGCAGCCGCGGCGCCTACTGATTCCCGGACGGCCGACGGGCGCGGACGCTGACCTCGACTCCCCCGTGGGTCGAGGTCAGTCTTCGGTGGCTGGCCACGTCGCCAAGCCTGAGAGACTGCTCGGATGAGTCAACGCCTGGTCGTCATCGGTGGGGGCGGCTTCGGGCGTGAGGTCCTCGAGCTGATCGACGACATGAACCTCGCCGGCGGCTCCCCCACTCTCGAGGTGGTCGGCGTGCTCGACGACGGCTCGCCTGACAACGACCTCCTGGCCCGGCTCGGCACCCGCCATCTCGGGGGCACCGAGACCCTGAGGGACCTGGACGCGGACGTGGCCTACGTGATCGGCATCGGAGCCTGCGCTTCACGCCGGTCGATCGATGACCTCTGCCAGTCCTGGGGGCGTACGCCGCTCGTCCTCGTCCACCCGACCGCCGTGGTCGGCCGTCGATCGGTCGACCTCGGCCCGGGGACGATCGTGTGCGCCAACTCGACGGTCACGACGAACGTGACGCTGGGGCGGCACGTGCACGTGAACCCCAACTGCTCCATCGGCCATGACTCGAGGATCGGCGACCACGTCACGCTGACGCCCCAGGCAGCCGTGGCCGGCCACGTCACCATCCACGATCGCGTCTTCGTCGGCACCGGGGCCCGTCTCCTCCCCGAGGTCGTCATCGGCGAGGACGTCCTGGTGGGCGCCGGAGCCGTGGTCACGAAGGACGTCGCCCCGGGAACGACCGTGCTCGGGGTGCCGGCCAGACCCAAAGAGCAGTAGCCATGTCGAATTGTTTGTCTCGACCGTGGCCTTCGGTCATATCCGCCGCCCGCATGTCGATACGATGACGCCTGTCTTCAGACGAGAGGTTCACGCAAGCCCATGATGCAGACCCACGCCGACTACCGGCTCAGCCAGCTCGACCAGCTGGAAGCCGAGTCCATCCACATCTTCCGCGAGGTCGCGGCCGAGTTCGAGAAGCCCGTCCTGATGTTCTCGGGCGGCAAGGACTCCATCGTCATGCTGCGGCTGGCGGAGAAGGCCTTCTATCCCGCCAAGATCCCGTTCCCGATGCTCCAGGTCGACACCGGCTATGACTTCCCCGAGGTGCTGGAGACCCGTGACAACTGGGTCAACCGCCTCGGCGTGCGGATGATCGTGGCCAGCGTCGAGGAGGCTCTCGCCCAGGGCATCGTGGTCGACGACGGCAAGACCAGCCGCAACCGTCACCAGATCGGCACCCTGCTCAACGCGATCGAGGAGAACGGCTTCACCGCCGCCTTCGGTGGCGGTCGCCGCGACGAGGAGAAGGCCCGCGCCAAGGAGCGCGTCTACTCCCACCGCGACGACTTCGGCCAGTGGGACCCCAAGATGCAGCGCCCCGAGCTGTGGAGCCTCTACAACGGCCGCATCCACGGTGGCGAGCACATGCGGATCTTCCCGCTGTCCAACTGGACCGAGCTGGACATCTGGCACTACCTCGCCCAGGAGGAGATCGAGATCCCCTCGATCTACTTCTCCCACCAGCGCCGCGTCTTCAAGCGCGACGGCATGTGGCTCTCCGAGAGCGAGTTCAACCCCACCAAGGCCGGCGAGACGGTCCAGGAGATGACCGTGCGCTTCCGCACCGTCGGCGACCTGACCCTGACCGGATGCGTGGAGTCCGAGGCCGACACCCTCGAGAAGATCATCGACGAGGTCGCCATCGCGCGGGTCACCGAGCGTGGCGCCACCCGTGGTGACGACCGGTTCTCCGAGGCCGCCATGGAGGACCGCAAGAAGGAAGGCTACTTCTGATGACCACCCCCGCCACCGCTCCCCTGGGGCAGATGGACCTGCTGCGCTTCGCGACGGCCGGTTCGGTCGACGACGGCAAGTCCACCCTGATCGGGCGGCTGCTGCTGGACTCGAAGGCGATCTTCGAGGACCAGCTCGAGGCCGTCGAGGCGACCAGCCAGTCCAAGGGCTACGACTACACCGACCTCGCGCTGCTGACCGACGGTCTGCGCTCCGAGCGCGAGCAGGGCATCACCATCGACGTGGCCTACCGCTACTTCGCGACCCCCAGCCGCAAGTTCATCATCGCGGACACCCCTGGGCACGTGCAGTACACCCGCAACATGGTCACCGGCGCCTCCACGGCCGACCTCGGCCTGGTGCTCGTCGACGCCCGTCAGGGCCTGACCGAGCAGTCACGCCGGCACGCGGTCATCCTGTCGCTGCTGCGGGTCCCCCACCTCGTGCTCGCGGTCAACAAGATGGACCTGGTCGGCTACGACCAGGAGGTCTACAACAACATCCAGAAGGAGTTCAGCTCCTTCGCCACCAAGCTGAACATCCCTGACCTCCAGGTCATCCCGATCTCCGCGCTCAACGGCGACAACGTCGTCAACCGCTCGGAGAACATGCCGTGGTACAACGGCTCCTCGCTGATGCACCACCTCGAGAACATCCACGTCGCCTCCGACCGCGACCTGGTCGACACCCGGCTGCCGGTGCAGTACGTCATCCGTCCCAAGTCCGACCAGTTCCACGACTACCGTGGCTACGCCGGCATGGTGGCCGGTGGCGTGCTCAAGCCCGGCGACGAGGTCGTCGTGCTCCCCAGCGGGATGACCAGCAAGATCGCCGCCATTGACCTCTTCGACCAGGAGATCCCCGAGGCCTTCCCGCCCATGTCGGTCACCGTGCGCCTCGAGGACGACGTCGACGTGAGCCGTGGCGACATGATCGCTCGGATCAAGAACGCGCCGAAGCCCAGCCAGGACATCGACGCGATGGTCTGCTGGATGACCAACGAGCCGCTGCGCAAGGGCCAGAAGCTCGCGATCAAGCACACCACCCGCAACGGCCGCGCGCTGATCAAGGACATCCAGTACCGCCTCGACATCAACACGCTGCACCGCGACCAGGACACCAAGGAGCTCGGCCTCAACGAGATCGGCCGCGTCCAGCTGCGCACCACGGTGCCGCTGCTGTGCGACCCCTACTCGAAGAACCGCACGACTGGGTCGTTCATCCTCATCGACGAGGCGACCGGGGTCACCGTCGGTGCCGGGATGATCAACAGCGGCAGTTGAAACGTGCGGGCAGGTTCAGTTGAGTCCTCCGCGCCTGGTCGTCTCCGGCATCGGCCTGCGCAATCACTTGCTGCGCCTGCTGAGCGCGGAGTGCCATCAGCGTGGCATCGAGGGTCAGGTGTGATGCGTCGCCGTACGCCGCGGCTCGCACTGAGGTCGCATACTTTGAGCCCGTTCCGCTCGCGAGTGATCCCGGCTTCGGAGACACGTACGCCGATGTGCTCCGCACCCACAAGCCGTTGACCCACCTGACCCTTGTTGATCCCGAGGTGACTGCCCTGGGACCTTCGGGTCGACCCCACCGTTCAGCGAAGCCGTCTTCCTGCACCCTCTATAGGCGACGTCAGAGGTGTGCGAGGAGAGGTAGGCGTTCTCCAAGCACATGCACTGACGTGGCCTGCCGTCTCTTCCCACGTTCCTGGCACCGATCGACACCTTTCCCCAGATACGCAAGGACCGACGTGGCTACGCTGCCAGTGGCTTCAGCATCTACCCGAAGTGGGTTCACTGCCGAGCGGCGGGTTGGAGTCTGACTTCTTCTGCCAGACCTACTGCGAGGACCGATGCTTCTGTGCCGACGCCTACTACTCGCTGCACACAGGCGAGCTCGTCGACTTCTGCGTCAAGGCGGTCGTCTCCCGGAAAAACGGGGAGAGCCTCGTGTTCCGGACGGCTCCGCGGGCTTCGTTTGTCGGACTTCTTCAGGCGACTGGCGAGACGCTGATCTTCCGAGGCATCGTGAACTTCGACATCTTCGGCACCGAGGAGAAGCAGTACTCACCGAGATCAACTGCCGCATCGGAGGCGACTATCCGGCCACCCATGCCTTCGGGGTCGACCTCTTGGCGCACCTAATGAAACGAGCTTGCCGAAGGGGTCGAGCTTCCAGCCTCGATGCTCTCGCCCTACAAACCGGCAGGTGCGTGTCCTCGTATCCGGGTTTCAGCGATCCGCACCGACAGTCCTAGATCTTCGGCGTGCGATTCGTCAGGTTGACCATGGTGAGGGGTTGAGTGGCGTTACGGTTGAGACTTGAGGGATTCAGGGTTGGCGCTCATCTCAGAGCCAGGTCGCTTTCCGTTCTCGTGAGGAATCCAGTGTCAGCAGAGAAACTCGTCGTGGTCGGTCAAGGTTATGTGGGTCTTCCCATTGCCATGCGTGCTGTTGAGGCGGGGTTCGACGTTGTCGGTCTAGAGGTCGACCCTGTACGCGTCCAGGCTCTCCAAACCGGGCGCTCTTACGTCGAGGACGTCCCCGATCACACTCTCGGGGCGGCATTGGCATCCGGTCGCTACGCGGCGAGCAAGAACACGTCGGATCTCGCAGGCTTCGACTTTGTGATCATCACCGTTCCTACTCCCCTCAAGGAAACCGTTCCCGATCTGACGTTCATGGAGGACTCAGCTCGAGAAATCGCACCATTCGTCACGAAGGGTTCGACAGTCGTTCTTGAGTCGACGACATATCCGGGTACGACCGAGGAGCTGCTCGTTCCCTTGCTCGAGAGCGGGTCCGGCCTGACTGCGGGAGCTGATTTCCATGTGGGCTACTCACCCGAGCGCATCGATCCAGGCAACAAGAAGTTCACCTTCGTGAACACGCCGAAGGTCGTCTCGGGTGTCAACGAGGCGTCTGGCACTGTTATAGCCGGGATGTACAGCAGACTCGTGGACACGGTCGTCCCCGTCAGCACGCCCAAGGAGGCGGAACTGACCAAGCTGCTTGAGAACACCTTTCGTCATGTCAACATCGCGCTAGTCAACGAGCTCGCAGTGTTCGCCCACGAGCTCGGCATCGACGTGTGGGAGGCGATTGACGCGGCGGCAACCAAGCCCTTCGGCTACATGAAGTTCACTCCAGGGCCTGGGGTCGGCGGACACTGCCTCCCTATCGATCCGTCGTATCTCTCCTGGCAGGTAAGGCGAACTCTGGGCCATCCGTTTCGATTCGTGGACCTCGCCAACGATGTCAACGAGCACATGCCTGACTATGTCGTGCAGCGCGCAAACGCTGGTTTAAACAAGCGCAAGCAGTCGATCAACGGCTCCAAGATCCTGCTCATTGGCCTCGCCTACAAGAGGGGAACTGGCGACTCTAGGGAGAGCCCGGCGATGCGGGTCGCCGAGATCCTGCATGATCTAGGCGCCGACCTCACGGCCGTCGATCCCTACGTTGAACCTCACCGCTTGCCGTCGTATCTGACGCTCGTTGAACTGACGCCGGAGGCCGCCTTGGGTGCTGACGCCATCATCGTTCTCACCGAGCACGACGGCTTGGACTATCAACTGATTACAGATGCTCCCGGTTATGTCCTCGACACGCGTCGGCGCCTCGCAGGGGCGCGCGAATCAATCTGAGGGTCGGCCAGTCGTTGAGAGCAATGCTCAAGCACGCGGTCTTCCAAGCCTCGTTTCTGCGGGTCTGCGGGCTCGCCCTCGGAGTCGGCGGAAGCGTTGCGATCGCGAGGCTTGGTGGCGCCGAGACCAAGGGCGTGTCCAGTGCGTTCGCGGCTGCGAACTCCCTGACGTTCCTCGTCGTGAATCTGGATCTCGCTCAGCAGATCCTCCGCGATGGCCGGAACCGGAAGGACCTCAACAGCGTTCGTGTCCGCGTCATGCGCCTATGGATCTGGTATGGCTTGCTGGCCTTGGCAAGCATTTCGGTCAGCTTCTTCGTCGGGGGCATAGCGGTGTGGCTGGCACTCGGCGCCTTCGCGTACTTGATGGGTGCGCAACTCGGGATGATCGCGAACGCTCTGGCGGGTCCAGTGGTAGCCAGCTACGGCGCACTGCTACAGCAAACGGGGATGATTCTCGGGGCCCTCGTCGCCTACAGCGTGGGGGGTCTGAACGAGGACAGCGTCAGAGTCGTGGTCATCGTTTCCTACCTGGCTCCGGTCCCGTTGTTCCTGTGGAAGACACGCTCGAAGGTGCTTGAGATGGCGGAAGCGCACGGCCCCGGGACTCCCGCCAAGTTCGCGTCCTTGGTACGAGCCGGCTCGCTGTGGCAAGCCGCCAGATTGGCTCAATTCCTCATGTTGCGGCTGGACACACTGGCCGTCTTTCATTGGCTTGGTGCCGCATCTGCCGGCATCTACTCGGTCGGTCTCGCCACTGCCGCATTGGCTGGAATCCTGCCCACGCAGTTCGCTGCCAACACGACCTACGAGGCCACCATGGGTACGGCCAGCGCCCTGCATCGCAACGCACGCAACGCGGGTATCACCGGATCATTCGCCAGCCTTGGTCTTGCAGCAATTGGACTACCGCTGATTCTTCTTGCCTACGGCACCGAGTTCCGAGAGGCCTACTGCGTGCTTCTAGCCACCCTCCCGGGAATCGTGGCCTACGGCATCTTGCAAGTATTTACAGCTCACATGCGCCTGATGGCCAAGGCCTCCATAGTCACGATTCCCAGCGTCATCGGGGTACTAGCCATGGGTGTCTCTCTCGCTGCTCTTATGCCCGAATTCGAACTGGTAGGTGCCGGCGCCGCGTCCTCGATCGGTGCACTGACAGCTGTCGCCGCGGCGATGCTGATCAGCACCAGGACCCGCGTCGCCCGGACGCGCGCTCCACTACCCCCCGATGCGAACGCCAGCCTCGGCCGAGGAAGCCACGACTACTAGCTTCAGAGGGCTTACGCGCCTGACGGCTTCTAAGATCTGGTCATAGGTTCGATCAGCACGGAACTCTTCGACCACTGCATCCGAAGCCTCGGAGTTGAAGCGCGCTGAGGTGCGCCCCGGGCTTTGGAAGTTTGCGATGCATCGCTCCTTGGACTCATCGATGTAAATGTAGTGGTCCACGTGGTGAGCCAGTTGACGAACTACGAGTGGCAGAAGCCACCGGGAGAACACAGTCTCCTGTGTCCCATACAGAGCAATGAAAAGGGCGTGAAGTGGCCCCTCATCCAGGACCTGCGTCTCGCGGGGCCGCCTCTTCAGAATGACGTGGCGTCGTTGGACGGAAAGGATCCTGCGAACAGAGATAGGTCTCCTTCGAGACCGAGTGAGAATCATGGTGTAGGCGGTCAGCGAGAACATCGGCGAAGACATGAAGAGCTGCATCGACATCGGCACTGGTCCCCAGCGCGCCGGCCCACTCCACTCTGACAGGGTGGGAAGGATACCGGCCGAGGAGATAGCCCTCTCAACGCTTGACTTGCCGGCGCCAGGAAGTCCCAGGATCTCGATCACGCCTTGCACGACCGCACCTCAGAATCGTTCTGGTTCGAGGTCGTCCCCATTGCTCGCCTTCTGCAAGAGCCAGATGGTGTTCGTCCCCAGTCGATGCAGATGGCTCGCCCGGTGCTCGTTGAGCCGTTCCAACTTCGTGGCGAGCGCAGGCGACAGTAGGTAGGGCGCGGCATCGGAGTGAGGCACGACGCCCAAAGACTTGCGGGTAACCAGGCGGAACTGACTCTGGAGGAAGGGGCCGACTACATCGCGGTTGAGAGCGCCAGGAGCTGGCGAGTTCTTTAGTGTCCTACGCGCCACGTAAGAGGACGACCAGAAGTTTCTGTGATTGTTGAGTAACAAGAAGCCCCCTGGACGGAGCGCCCTCGTGGCGGCCCTCGCCGCGTCACTCCGCAACTGGGGATCTGCGTTGGGAAAGAAGCGAAAGGCAGTCATCAGTTCTACGGACCCGTCCGCAACGACGGTGCTGAGACCCCTCACGTCAGCGCACCGGAAATCGACACCGGGAACTCGCTTACGCGCCACGTTCAACATCGATTCAGCGACATCCACACCGACGATCCTCGCTTGGGGCAGATTCTCCGACAGCAGAGCAGAAATGCGACCCGTGCCACAGGCGAGGTCGACGACGACATTCGCGCGCGTGTCGCGCACCATGGACGCCAGGACCTTCTGCTCCATCTCCCACATCAGGGATCGGAAGGGGAGCCTGTCGAAGTTCGCGTCATAGTCGCTGCCCCGACCCTTGTGACTATCTGTGTAGTTGTCGGTCGAGTCAGGAACTCGACGAAATATGCTGCGCAATCCGAGTGCTCCTCTGGCTTCCGGTGATTCGATGGAGTCTCCGCGCGTCAGTCGCACAAAGACCCCTATAGCTTGCGACGTCGTATCTCGCGCGCGGGGTTGCCCACGACGACAGCACCGTCAGCAACATCCTTGGTAACGACGGACCCCGCTCCCACCGCGGCGCCACGGCCGATGGTCACGCCGGGGAGGACCGTGACGCGCCCACCGATGAAAGCATCCTCGCCAATCGTGATCTTGCGGTGCACCGGGCTCATGTCCCGAAAGCGTCCACCATCAGGGGGGATGGGGTGGTCTCCAGTGATGAAATAGCAGTGTGGGCCCATGGTCACGTGGGCTCCTACGATCACCTCCCCACTGAGGACACAGTGTTCTCCCACCCCGCCGTGCGGTCCGATGACCGTGCTCCAACTGAGGCGAGCATGTCGGTTTATGTTGGCCGTCGAGTCCACTGAGGCACAGAAGCGGCTTGCACACGCAACACGCAACCTCTTGGCCGGCTTCCACCACGATGGCAAGTGACTCGCCAGCAGGGCGTATGCAGCCCACCAAGCAAGCTGACGCGGCGATCTGGCGATGCGATTGCTCATGTTGGATCCATCAGTAGTTCGTTCCAGCGTTTAGCTGTCACGTCTGGGGTAGGGACAGACGCCTGGGGCGGCAACGTCATGTAGTGAAGCCGTGCCAGCAAGTCGGCAGCGGCCTCTGGTGATTCGAGACTGTAGGTGCTCACGTGGTTTGGGTAAGCGGCCTCCAGCTCTTGGATTCCCGCGTTGTCGACCCCCACCACGAAGCAACCCGCAGCCACGGCCTGAAGCGCCATGTTCGGCGACCCCTCGGCCACCGAGGTGTTGAGCAGGACGCGAGCAGTTCCGAGCACCGCGAAGACGTCCGAGCACCACCCGAGGGAGGTCACGTTGGCTCTTCCGGCTGTCGGAACTGGCTGCCCGACGACGATAAAGTCCAGATCGGGTCGACGAGCCACGACGGAGAGAAACAGCTCGTACGATCTCTCGCTGCCCGAACGGGCGTACCAGACCACGCCGTATCTGTCGGAATCTGCGATTGTCGCGTGCTGGCTCGGAACTTCGACTCCATTGGGTACCCACATCATCTCAACGGAGCGATTCGGAAACGACTCCTGGAAGTCGCTCAGCAGATGGTGCGCGGGCGCGACCACAGTGACTCTTCGGTAGCCAGTCGCGATCGCGACCAGACGACGTCCTGCCCAGTTGTTGGCACGCGCAACCGATTCGCTTCGATAGCGAGATGTACCGCCGCCAGTCAATCTGATGATGTGACGCGCTCCCGTCACGCGAGCTGCCACGCTGGCTGCCACTGTGGCAGCACCGAACTGCAAGGAGATGACAACCTTGGGGCGGAAGACAGCGACCCTGAACGAAGCCACCAAGCAGAAGAGGATTTGCGCAAGCCGGGGAGCGCGCCGGAACGCGCTCAGCGAACCGACTCTCAGAATTAGCACGGTCGTCCCAGGAATTGAGGCCCGCCGAGGTTCGTGCTCGATGGGTTGAGTGACGACGCGCACACTGGCGCCGCCGGCCTCAAGACGTGCAAGAACCTCACGCATCTGCTTCTCAGCCCCGCCTTCGCGCGGCATGAAACTCCCTGATACGAGGGCGTATCTATCGGTCATTGTCGCCCGTTCTCTTAAACGGGACTGAGCCGAGAAGCAAGACAATCCAGGCCAAGGCCACCAACTCAACCGACTGGACCGTTTGCGATACAACAACACCGACTGCCGAGACCCCACTGAAGTAGCCGACCCGTACTCTCTGGAACGAGCGAAACAGCGCGATTGCGAGGTAGCCGAGCCAGCCAGCTACCCCAAAAACTCCGGAACTGGCCGCGATACCGATAATGGAATTGTGCGTGGACCTGTCAACCGCGGTCCCCAAGGAGACGTGAATGCGGCCAGAACCGAGGAGAAAGTTGCTCAAGAACTCGTGCAGCCCGGCGCGGTACAGGAACGTACGGCCAGACAATGACGCGACATCGGGACTCAGATTACTGATGAACGCCGTCGTGAACAGGAGCAGTGCGATCGATGCGATTCCGGCAGCAAGGATGGCGGTGATCGATAACGCACTGACACGGCGGGTGAGCGCAAATCCACACATCAGCACTATGATCGCCAGACCAGCGGTTCCTTGGTCCGACCCCGACGTTCGAATCAGCTGGATTGAGAGCAGCACTCCTCCGAGCGTTGCCGCCCGGATCCACCAACGTTGTTTCTTCTTTACCCCCAGTTCGACGAGCAGCGGGATGGCCACCAAGACGCCCATGACCATGCGGTTTGGATTCCCCGAGATGCCCGCGAATCGCTGGCCCGTCTCATCCAGGCTCCCGAGAAAGAAGCTGGCGGCAACGAACAGCAACCCACTCCAAGCCAGAGCCTGCTCCCAATGTCGGTCATCGACGATGCATGCCCAAGCGAGAATCAGAGCCGCTATCGCGATCAGAAGCGGCCTCGACGCTTCGGTTCCTGACCCCATGCTCAACCTGAGTCCAACCCAGCCTGCCGTGAGGATGGGGAGCACCAGGTAGCCGATCGAGGGGCCGCCACGCTTGCCGACGACTCGAAAGACGGCCGCGATGCCTCCCACCAGAAGCACGGCTTGGCCAAGTCTCGTGAGAATGGCGTACTGGCCCGCCCCAAGACATGCGAATGCTCCGATGCCCAGAACGACCTCAGGACGGTGCACTGCGATTAAGGCAGTGCAGATCGCACCGAGGGCGACCACCAGCAGGCCGGTCATACGTACGGAGGCGAATCCGAGTGAAGCGGCGAGGAACAGAACAAGTAGCGGAAAAGCGGGACCCAAGGCTGCGGCGCGCAGCGATTCAGATCTCGTAGCGAGTGTGTTCAACTTCGCTCCCCGCATAGGAGTAGGAGATCGTTGCAGTAGTCGCTGACTGTCCTCAGTTCAGGACTCTGACGATCCCATGAGTCGGCTCGACTTTTCGACAACGCCTGGTTCAGCGCTTCCAGCGTGCCGTAAAAGTCGGCTGGCTGAACCACGAATCCTCGATTGCCGACAGTCCGACGGGTGTCACCGACATCGGCAGCAACTGCAACGACTCCTTGTGACTGAGCCTCGAGCAAGACTCGCGGCAAGCTCTCGGACAGCGAAGGGTGAAGGATCACCGAAGCTGCGGCGAGATCATGTGGACCTACGACATGCCCCTCGACGAAGGAGACACTCTTGGCGGCCCCCGGAGACAATCCCGACCAGAAGCGACGGAGGTCCGAAGCATCGTTCGTGTACACGACGGCCTCCACCGACCCCTGAGCATGGGCAATCACGCGCAACCCGAAATTCTGGTTCTTCTCAGGGCGAGAGTTGCCGATCATGACCACCCGCTCCGCGTTCCGCACCACCTGAGCACGTTCCAACCATTGAGCTCCCACCGCGCTGTAGTTGACGACAATTTTCGAGGGCGAGAAGCCCCTCTCCGTCATCTGGGACGCCGCCGAGTCCGAGTTGCACATGAACGTGTCCACGAGCGCCGAGCTCCAACGATCCACCAGCCATGCGAATCTGCCACGTGAGAACTCCAAGCCGTTGCGGGCGTCGATCACTCTCAGCGAGGGCCTCGCCAGACCCGCAACGCGTAACATGAGGGAAGCCCGGAGCCCGAAGGACACCGCCGCCTGCGGCCGTTCTCTCCGGAGGTATCGCCGCAGCACACGAGTCCCTCCAACGAAAGCAACATCCGAGCAGGCATCTCGCAAGAGTGCGCTTAACCGTGTCTCGGTCTCGGAGCTGAGGACGAGCGCGGTTACCTTGTGCCCCCGTTGCCGAAGCGTCGTAGCGACCTCCGCCATTCTGGTCTCGGTTCCCCCGATCCCTCGGGCCCGCCCCCACACCAGAACGATGTGTGCACGTGGCGGGTTTTCACTCACGAGATCTGGCTCCGCATCCAGTCGACGGTCTCGGCAACACCGTCCTCGAGGGATACCGGTTGCACCTCGCCGAAGAGCGAGCGCAAACGCTCATTGTTGGCCTGGGAGTGGCGTACATCGCCGGAACGCTCGGGCCGAAACTCAGTGACGGCCTTGCGACCGACTGCACGCTCGATGACGCCGATGAGCTCGAGCAAAGTGGTGCGCGAGCCAAAAGCGAGATTGGTCGGGCCGCCGGTTGTGCGCGTCAGGATCGCCCTCGTCAGGATGTCCGTCACCGTCCCAACAAACGTGAAGTCACGACTGTGTGAGCCGTCACCGTTGATCGGCAGCGGGGAACCACGCAGCGACGCTTCGACGAATACAGGGATAACGGCGGCGTAAGCATGGCCGGCCATCTGTCTGGGCCCGTAGACGTTGAAGAATCTAAACGGCAGCACGGGCAGTTCGTAGCACTGCGCGAAAGCCATCAGGTACTGCTCAGCAGCGAGCTTCGATACCGCGTACGGACTCATCGGCTGGCACATCAACTTCTCCGACTTGGGAATGACCGGGTTGGCTCCATAAACGGACGAAGACGACGACATGACCACGTGCGCTCCTCCCACTCGCCGCGCCGCCTGCAGCACGGCGAGCGTTCCTGAGGCATTCGCCTCATGACTCGCGACAGGGTCAGCCACACTTCGGGGCACCGAACCCAAGGCTGCGAGGTGGACGATCCCATCGGCTCCTCGCGCCGCTTCGCTGAGGGCGTCCGCGTCAAGAATGCTCCCTTGGACGAAGCGAACCGCCAAGCCTTCGATATTCGACGAGTAGCCCGTTGACAAGTCATCGATCACCGTGACCTCATCCACTGATGCCTCAGACAGCAGGCGACGACAGAGGTTGCTCCCGATGAAACCAGCACCTCCAGTGACAAGTACCTTCACGCCAACGCTCCTCTATTGCTCTTCGAAATCAACGACTGGGACCTCTCGTCTTTGGTACTAGGTTCGCTGAGCACTCACAGCGCGCAGGTACTGGTCGATCCGTTGCCAGACTTGGTTCCTCTCGAAGTCACGCTCGACCCAAGCACGACCCGCACTGCCCATTTGGCGGCCGGCTTCCGGGTTCGAGAGGACGGACAAGAGGCGAACGGTCAGTTCTTGTGGATCCCCAGGACGCACCAACCACCCGGTCACCCCGTGTTGGACTGCGTCCCGACAACCTGTGGCCGTTGTTGTGATCACAGGAAGCCCACTCGCGGCAGCCTCCAGTACAACGTTCGGGAAGCCCTCCCTCAGGCTCGGCAGGCAAAACAGATCCATGGCCCGATAGACGGAAGCCACGTCCTGGACGGCTTCGAGGCGAGTTGCGGTCACGCCGCCATCTGCCAGTTTGGTCAGGAGGAGGTTCGTGTAAGCGGGGGCCTCGTCGTCACCAACGAACAACATTTGGAAAGCTTGCCGCCTGGAAGCGGCAAGGGCGGCTTCCACCAATACGTCCAAGCCCTTGTCCGGCGTCATTCGACCTACGAATCCCACCACCGGCAAGCCCGGATCAAGTCCAAGCGTCCAACACGCGCGCGCGCGAGTTTCCGACGTGCTGGCGGAGAATCTTTCCACGTCAACGCCGTTCGAACTTCCGGCACCCAGAACGGTGAACTTCTCGGCTGACGCCAGCCGAAGTGACGTACTGGCGTCTACCAATGAGGGACTCACCGCCAGGATCTGGGTGGCCGAACGCATCGTCAGGCGTTCGAGCGCAGTGAGAAGACGCCTCTTGGCTCCACGCTCGGTCTCGAGCCTGAGTCCGCGCAGGTGGTAGACCCGGTGAGGCACGCGGCAGATTCTTGCAGCGATCAACCCCAGTAGGGATGCCTTCGGTGTTCCGATCAGCAGAACCTGTGGACGAACTGCGCGAAGAAGGACGAGCCATCGCCAGAGTGACACAAGGTCTTTCAGAGGCGACGGATCGCGCGTCATCGACACCAAATGGGTGTAACCGCCGGGAACATCGGGCACCGCGCTGCCGACGACGAGGTGCACCTCCCAGGACTGTGAATTTAGATGACTCGGGAGACCGGTCATCAGGGTCAGACTCTGGGGCGCAGTCACCGCCAACAGCACCCGACCGGGATGCTCACGGGAACGCTCACATGCATCTGCGTTCACGGGCGAGGCTTTGTCGAGCCGATAAACTCCGACATGGAGACAGACCCCTCGGCATTGACACCCTTGCGCCGCACAACGGTCGTTAGCGTTTGCAGGATGATGCGCAGATCCAACGAGAGGGAGCGTTGCTCGACGTACGCGATGTCCCATTGAAACTTTGCCTGCCAGCTGATCGAGTTCCGCCCGCTGACCTGAGCCAGTCCAGTCACCCCTGGTCGCACCTCGTGACGCCGTTTTTCAAGGGCGCTGTAGCGCGGCAAGTACTGAACTAGAAGGGGTCGCGGGCCGACCAGGCTCATGTCACCGCGCAGCACGTTCCACAGGGTCGGCAACTCATCCAGGCTGGTGGATCGGAGAAGCACGCCAAAGGGAGTCAGGCGCTGCTCGTCGCTGACGATGCCGGCAGCAGGGTCCGGGTGGCGCATCGTGCGGAACTTCACGAGCTCGAAGATCTCCTCGTCGCGGCCAGGACGCTGCTGTCGGAACAGCACCGGTGAGCCGAGCTTGCGCCGCACCAGCACCGCCACGACGACCTGCACCGGAGCGGTGAGCACGAGCACCAGTGCCGCAATGACCACGTCGAGGGTCCGCTTCAAGGGGTCATAGGGAGCGCGAGGCACGGTCACCGTCCCTGCATGAGAACGTCGGTCACCAAGGTGAAGTCGCCCTCGGTCATGGCCGATCCCGAGGGGAGGGTGAGGCCGCGCTCGAAGAGCACCTGCGACGTGCCGTCGAGCGTTCCAGAGTGTCCGGCATACACGGGTTGCAGGTGCATGGGCTTCCACAGTGGCCGGCTCTCGATGCCGGCGTCGGTGAAGTGACGGTGCAGATCAGTCGCCGTCACGTCTGCTAGATCGGGGTCGATGACGAGAGCGGTCAGCCAGCAGTTGTCGTCGGCGTTGGACTCATCCCCCAGGATCCGGAAGCCCGGCCGGTCCGCGATGGCGGCGCCGTAGCGCTCGCGCCACGCACGTCGGCGACCGATCATCTCGTCCAACCGGGTGAGCTGGGCCCGTCCGAGCGCCGCCAGGATGTTGGAGAGCCGGTAGTTGTAGCCGACCTCGGTGTGCTCGTAGTGCGCGACCGGCTCGCGGGCCTGGGTCGAGAGCTTGCGGACGTGTTGAGCAAGACGCTCGTCGTCGGTGACGAGCATGCCACCGCCGGACGTGGTCATGATCTTGTTGCCGTTGAAGGAGAGCACGGCTGCGTCACCGTAGGCACCCGCCGGACGTCCGGCATGCGACGCTCCCAAGGCCTCGGCCGCGTCAGCCAGGACCAGCACGCCGTGCCGTCCAGCCACCTCCACCACGGCGGTGTAGTCGACGCACTTTCCCAGGAGGTCGACCGGAATGACGCACGGCACCCGGCGACCTTCCGCCAGCAACCGGGTCAACGCCTCGTCGAGGAGAGCGGCGTTGAGGTTCCCCGATTCTGCCTCGCTGTCGATGAAGTAGGGCTCTGCTCCGACATAGCGGATCGCGTTCACCGTCGCGGCGAAGGTCAATGTCGAGACCGGGACGACGTCACCTGGGCCCACTCCCCAGGAGACCAGCGCGAGGTGCAGGGCTGCCGTGCCGGACGAAAGCGCGACAGCGTGCTGGCGCCTGACCCGGGCGGCGATCTCAGCCTCGAACGCGTCGAGGTCGGGGCCGGCCGGCGCCACCCAGCCGGACTTCATGGCGGCCATGACGTAGTCCTGCTCGAGCTCACCCACGTCGGGGGTGGAGAGAAGGACGCGGAAGCTCATCAGGCGCCACACACAGAAGCAACACGTGTCACCGCGTCGCGGGACTCCATGCCGGGAGTGACGCTCAGTCGGGTGGCACGGTCCTGCCCTTTGCCTGATCGCACCCGCCAGCTGACCCGCACCGTCTCACCACGACGGAGCTGCACCACCGTCGTCGCCACCGGACGCCCGCGGTCGTCGATGGTGTCGACCGGCGTCGGCTCGCCGGCGACGCGGAAGTTGGTCAGCTCACCGCCGTCGGGGCCGTAGATCCGCACGAGCACCAGCTGCTCTCCCTGGGGGGTCCCGAAGTCGCCGGGCCCGGTGATGAACTTGTTGAGCTCCTGCGCAGGAGGGCTGTCATCGGTGTAGGACAGGTCCGCGACTCCCTCCAGCTGTTGCTCGCCCGCGGCGCACGACTCCGCCTTGAGCCTGACCTTGCTGCGCAGGTAGTAGGACATCTTCGAGCCGGTGGCGTCGTTCAGGTAGACACCGACCTGGGGCGTGTCAGTGACGGAGCTGGTCAGCTCTCCCGCGACGGCGCTGCCGGAGAGCGCCGACTGCACCGTGGAGTCGAAGTCGTGCACGTAGAGCCGGCCCTCACGGGCTCCCTGCCCCAGCGCCGTGACCAGCTCGGTGGCCGACTTCACGCCGCTGATGACCTGGTCGAACACCTCTGCCGCCACCTGACGGAAGAACGCGTTCTGCTGCTGCCCGTCGGGGATCCGGAAGTAGACCTTGTTGAGGAGCTCGCTGGCGGCGTTGCCCGCCGTCAGGCGCACTCCGCCGGGCGCGCTGATCGGGCCAGTGGCCCGGAGCAGGTAGGAGAGCGCGACGGTGTCCAGGCTCAGCACGCCGTCGAGCTGCTGCTTCTGCGTCCGCTTCCACATCTCCCGGACCAGCTCGGCCGTGCGGGGGAACTCCGGCGTGAAGTTGGTGTCCTGGAAGTACTCCGCGATCTGGCTGTCGTAGATGGCGCGCTCGGCGGCCGACTGCGGCAGGACCGGCGTCGCGAACTTGCCGATGTCGGCCGGTGCCCCCTGCCGCACCAGGCTGAGCCGGCCCTCGTCGGCCTCGATCACGGCAAAGGCGCCAGGCAGCCCGCCCGTCGCGCGGATCTCGGCGTTGTTGTCGAACAGCACCAGGTAGGTGCGCGGCCCGTCCTTGCCCAGCATGGTCGGCAACACCGTGACGGCCCGGTCGGCCGCCGAAAGAGCAGCGTCGGTGTCACTGACCTTGCCCAGGAGCGCGTCGTAGGACGGTCGAACCCAACGCGTCAGAGAGTCAGAGTCGGCTTCACGCAGGCGGTTCACGGCTTCCCCGAGGTTGAGATGGGCGCGACTCACCACAGGAGCGATCGACTCGACGGTCCCGATGTCGATGCGGCCGTCGCGAGGCACCAGCCGCTCACGCAGCCCGTCACCCGACTCCGCGACCAGCTCCGCCAGGGTGCCTTCGCTGAGGTCGTCCCCGACGGCCGCGACCTCGCGGACGGCCCGCACGTCGTCGCCGACCCAGGGCAGGTGGGTGCCGGCGCTCCACAACAGACCGTCCGTGCGGTCGTGGGCGTCAGAGAGCTGGGTCTGCAGGCTCTTCAGTGCCACACGTGCCTGGACCGGGTCCTGGGTCGTGACGGCACGCTGCAGCCGCTCCCCGCTGCCTTGCGCGGCCACCAGGTCCGAACGCGTGGCCCGCGCCGACCACAGTCCGTAGGCCGCGACGCCGAGCAGAATGACGATCGCCCCGAGCAGCCACACCCACCTGATGCGGGGGCGAGCGTCTCGGGGCGACCGGTGGTTAATGGTCAACCCGTGTGTCGATCAGCGTCAGCGCTTGACCCGGAACGTGCGCAGCCCGCTGGCGCAGTGCTTGTAGACCGAGCCACGGTTCGGGACGAACTCGAGCTGGCTGAAGTAGCGGCCCTTCTGCTTGAAGCTGCCGAGGGACTTGCGACGGTAGGCCGGCCCGGTGTAGCCGTTCACGAAGACACGGATCTTCTTCACCCTGTGCTTCTTCACCTGCCACACCCGGAAGATGACCTTGCCCGACGGTCGAGCGTTGCCGGCGGCGCGCACGCTGTAGGCAACGTTGTAGCTGCGCTTCCTCTTGACCACTCCGGGCGCGAAGTAGCTGCACGTGGTAGCCACCGTGCCCGGGTAGGCAGCCTGAGCCGCACTGGGGACCGCCACGAGCGCGCTCAGTGCGAGGGCGACGGTGGCGATGATCGATCCGAGAGTTTTCATGAAGTCTCCGAGTGTCTGGGGTCACACAAATCGTGAGCCTTGACCCTACACGCCCAAACGTCCGAGCAGTCCCCTTTCGGGTAATTCGAAGCCTGGGGCCCCCGGTTGACCCGTAGTTGCCCAGCAGCGCCGGGCCTTTCGCTTACGCTGGGTGAGTTGCCCCGGTTCCTCCGGAGCACGCGGCAACGCACCCTCCCCCGGCACAAAGGACCTCCGTGGAACTCCGTGACTACCTGCGCATCGCCCGCCGACGATGGCTGCTCATCCTCGGCTCGGTGATCGCCACGGTGGCGCTCGCGGCTCTCATCACCTCGCAGACGACCCCGCTCTACGCCTCCACCGCCCGGGTGTTCATCACCACCACCCCGAGCACCTCGAGTGACGCCTACCAGGGTGGGCTGTTCTCCGAGCAGCGGGTCAGCTCCTACGCCGACCTGATCAGCGGGCTCGAGCTCTCCCAGCGGGTGATCGACCAGCTCCAGCTCGACATCTCGGCCGGGACCCTGGCGAAGAAGATCAACGCCGCGGTCGTTCCGGACACCGTGGTCCTCAAGATCACGGTCACCGACGCCAGCCCGATCGAGGCCCAGCGCATCAACGACGGCGTCGTCGAGCAGCTGCAGGACTTCGTCACCGAGCTGGAGACTCCGCCGGGCTCCGAGGTGCCGCTGCTCAAGGCCACCGTGGTGGACTCCCCCCGGCTGCCGACATCGCCCGTCTCCCCGCAGCCGGTGCGCAACCTGGGCCTGGCCCTCGTCCTCGGCCTGCTCCTGGGCTTCGGGCTCGCCGTGCTCCGGGAGATCCTGGACGTGACGGTCAAGCGCATCGAGGACGTCCCCTCGCTTGCCGAGACTCCCGTCCTCGCCGCTCTCGCCTACGACAGCGACGTCCAGGAACGGCCGCTGATCACCTCGCTCCCCTCACACGCTCCTCGGTCCGAGGCCTTCCGGGTGCTGCGCACCAACCTGTCCTTCGTCGACGTCGACCACGAGAGCAAGGCGTTCGTGGTGACGAGCTCGGTGCCCAACGAGGGCAAGTCGACGACGTCGATCAACGCCGCCATCGCGATGGCCAGCGCCGGCCAGCGCGTGCTGCTCATCGACGGTGACCTCCGCCGTCCGCAGGTCGCCAAGCTGCTCCACCTGGAGCCGACCGTCGGTCTGACGACTGCGTTGGTCGGCGCCGGTGAGCTCGAGGACAGCATCCAGAACCACGCCCCGTCAGGGCTCGACGTCCTCACCGCCGGCCGGCTGCCACCCAACCCGGCCGAGCTGCTGCAGTCCAAGGCCATGCGCGAGCTCCTGGCGACCGCGCGCAGTCGCTACGACGTCGTGATCATCGACGCTCCCCCGCTGCTCCCGGTCACCGACGCCGCGCTGATGGCCTCGCAGACCGACGGTGCGGTGCTCGTCGTGCGCCACAGCAAGACCACCAAGGAGCAGCTCACCGGGGCCGTCGAACGACTGGTCTCCGTCGGCTCGGCCCCGCTGGGCGTCATCTTCAACATGATCCCCGTCCGGCGTGGGGGCGGCTACGGGTACGGCTACGGGTATGGCTACGGCTACGGCTACGCCCCGCACGAGGCCGCGGGCGAGGCCGCGGGCAAGCCAGGCAAGAAGTTCTCACGCCGCACCCGCAAGAAGCCGCAGCCGAGCTGAAATCGCGCGAGTCCGCTCGCCCCTGAGGGGCCAGTGGCGCCCGTTGCGGCTGAGGCAGCACGCACACGCTGATGACGCTGGCAGCGCCGTTCGTCAGCTGAGGTGCACCTGACGAGCAGCGATCAGCTCGGGGACCCCGTGCAGGCGGCGCGAGGGCTCGCCGAGCATGTCGCCACAGGCCTCGGCCAGGGCGTCGAGAATCGCCGGCGGAGGGCCGTAGGGGTCCAACCGCCGGCCGAGCGGGGCGCGATACTCCGGCACCGGGGCGTGCGAGATCAGCGGGTGCCGGGGGCGTACGTCCTCCTCCTCGTCGCCGAAGAGCTCCTCGTGCATCTTCTCGCCGCCGCGCAGGCCGGTGTAGACGATCTCGACCGGCTTGCCGGCCAGGTCGATCAGCTGCTCGGCCACGGACTTGATCGCGATGGGCTCACCCATGTCGAGCACCAGGACGTCACCGTCGCTGCCCAGCGCACCGGCCTGGATGACCAGCTGGACGGCCTCCCGGATCGTCATGAAGTAGCGCGTCACCCGCGGGTCGGTCACCGTGACCGGGCCGCCCTGGGCGATCTGGGCCGTGAACGTGGTCAGCACCGAACCGCGGCTGCCCAGGACGTTGCCGAAGCGCACGCTCATGAAGGACCCGTCCGCCTGACGGGCGGCCGCGGAGGTCAGCCCCTCGGCCAGTCGCTTGGAGTAGCCCAGGGCGCTGCACGGGTTGGCCGCCTTGTCGGTGGAGATGTTGACGAAGCGCTCGACCCCGGAGTCGATGGCGGCCTCGAGCACCGCCTGGGTGCCCCAGACGTTGGTCTTCACGGCCTCGCCGGGCGCGGTCTCCAGCAGCGGCAGGTGCTTCAGCGCGGCGGCGTGGAAGACGACGTGCGGAGCGCGGCGCTTGAAGAGCTCGCGCACGTAGCGCGAGTCCCTGATGTCGCCGAGCTCGGTGTCGTCGGAGTCGAGCAGCGCACGACCGTGGATCGAGAGCTGCACGCTGTGCAGGGCCGACTCGTCGCGGTCCATCATGATCAGCTCGGACGGGCCGAACTTGGCGATCTGGCGGCAGAGCTCGGAGCCGATGGATCCTCCGGCGCCGGTCACCATCACCCGCTTGCCGGTCAGATAGCTGGCGATCGCGTCGAGGTCGGTCTCGATGGGCTGACGGCCGAGGAAGTCGGTGACGTCGATGTCGCGGACGTCCTCGATCTGCACGTGCGCCGGGTTGCTCAGGTTGTTGACGCTCGGCACGACCTTGAGGTCGATGCTGGCGAAGTTGGCCAGCCGGTTGAACTCACGCACCAGCTCTGCCGTCGCGCTGGGCACGGCCATGATCGCGGTGCTGGCGCCGTACGCCTGGGCCACGGTGGCGAAATCGCGGGCCACCCCGGCCACGGGCACGCCGCTCAGACGGCGGTGGCGCTTGTAGGGGTCGTCGTCCACCAGGGCGACCGGACGCCAGGGGCAGGTCAGGTCGCGGAGCATGGCCGAGACCAGCTGAGCCCCGCCGTCACCAGCACCGATCACCACCACCGGCTGGCGGTCGACGCGCTGTTCCCCCGGGCTGCGGCCATAGATCCACTCGCGGAACATCCGGTAGGCCGCACGGGATCCCATGATCAGCACGAAGGCGCACATCGGCGCCGTGACGGCGACCGAGACACGGGCGGGCATCCCCAGCAGGAAGTTCGCCAGGACGGCGAGGAACGCCACGGTTCCGCCCAGGACGCTGGTGAGGACCGCGTCGGGGAAGGAGCCGATGGGGGAGCGACCGGCGTGCAGGTGCATCGGCAGGCCGAAGGCCACGAAGACCAGGCCACAGCCCACGCCGAGCAGGGTCGAGGGCACGATGTCGGCGCCCGGCGAGTAGCCGACGGCGTACTGCAGGGTCGCCATGGCCGCGAAGCTGACCACCCAGGCCCAGAAGTCGTAGGCCATCAGCAGGTAGGTCCGAACCCTGCGCGCTCTGGAAATAACGTGGTTCACAAGTCTCCTGCCGGCCCCGCGCCACTGCCCCCGAGAAAGGATTAGTGAACTGACTGTCGCATAAAGTCACGCAACAATCTCACGATCCCTGATTTAGGACGAATCCACCAGAGCGCGTGGAAAATAACCGGCCAGCGGCCGACGACGAGGAGCTACTCGTGCCGCCCGTAGTCGTCCTCGTAGCGGCAGATGTCGTCCTCGCCGGTGTAGCCGCCGAGCTGCACCTCGACGATGACCAGCTCCTCGCTGCCCTGGTTGCCGAGGCGGTGCTTCGCGCCGAGGGGTACGTCGATCGACTGGTCGTGCTTGACGACCGTCTCGACGCCGTCGACCTCACAGGTGGCCTCACCCTGGATGACGACCCAGTGCTCGGAGCGGTGCTCGTGGGTCTGCAGGGACAGCCGCTGGCCCGGGTGCACGTGGATGCGCTTGATCTTGTAGCCCTCGGCCACGTCGATGACGTGCCACGAACCCCAGGGCCGTTGCTCAGAATCGAGACTCATGGCGTCAACGTAGCGGTCGGCCGGGCGTTCGCGAGGAGGCGGGGTCGCTCCGCGAGTCGGCGAACTGGCTGACGGTTCCTCTCTAGTCCTGGGTCAGCATCGTGGCGCCGAGGCCGACCATCATCACGCCGCCGGTGGCCCCGAGCCGATCGAGCCGGGCCGGCTTCCGCGCGAACCAGTCGCGCGCCTTCGAGGCTGCCAGCGCCCAGATGCTGTCGGAGCAGATGGCCATCACGCCGAACACGGCACCGAGCAGGACCATCTGCAGGCCGATGTGACTCGCCCCGGGGTTCACGAACTGCGGCAGGAAGGCCACGAAGAAGACGATCGTCTTGGGGTTCGTGACGCCGACGACGAAGCCCGTGCGCAGCGAACGCCCCCTCCTCGACTGCTCGACCGGCCTCGCCATGGCGGCCCGCGCGTCGGCCCGGTGCCGGATCGCCTGGACGCCGAGCCAGATGACGTAGGTCGCGCCGACGACCTTCACCACGGTGTACGCCGTCGAGCTGGCCGTGACCACCGCATCCAGTCCGACCGCGATCAGGACGACCTGGGCCGTCACGCCCAGCCCGTTGCCGGCCACGGAGAGCAGCGCGTCGCGTCGGCCCACGGTCAGCGCGCGGCCGATCGTGAACAGCAGGCTGGGTCCGGGGACCTGGATGAAGAGGATCGAGGCCACGAGAAAGGCGATCCACTGGTGGGTGGTGGGCACCGGGCAAGTGTGCGCCCCGTGGTCGGTGGGGCCAACTCGTTTCGGTGGTGGGTTGGGGGCGGCGGGCGGCGGGGGGCGCCCCTCGCGTCATACGAAGTGGCTGCCATGACGGCCGGGGCGTATGACCTTCCGCGGGAGGTCATACGAGCTGGCGGTCCTAGCAGCCACTTCGTATGACGTCCCGGGCCCCAGACCAGCCCGAACGACCAGGAGCGACGATCAGCGCAACGGACGCACGTGCAGGCCGACCTCGGGGTCGACCACGATCTCCTGCATCGCAGGCAGGCCGTCGGCGTCGAGCTCGGCGTCGACGGGGACGTTGCGCTTGAGCAGGGCCAGGGCGATGGGGCCGTACTCGTGGTGGCGGGCCGAGCTGCCGACGAAGCCCACCTCCTTCTCGCCGAGCAGGACGGGCGCCCCGCGCTTGGGCAGCCGGTTGTCCGACCCGTCGAGGTGCAGCAACGTCAGCCGCCGCGGGGGGCGGCCGAGCGTGTGCACGCGGGCGACCGTCTCCTGGCCGCGGTAGCAGCCCTTGTCGAGGTGCACGGCCGAGGGGATCCAGCCGGCCTCGTTGGGGATCGTGCGGTGGTCGGTGTCCTGGCCCAGACGTGGCTCGCCGCGCGCGATCCGGAGCGCTTCGAAGGCCCACATCCCGGCGGCGGGGCCGGCGGCCTTGGCGTAGGCGTCGAGCTCGGAGCGCGGGAAGACGTCGTACTTGCCGCCGACGAGCGTCGCCTCGGGGCCGGCCACCGGGCGCCAGGCCACGGCCAGCTGTTCGGAGAGATCCTCGACCTCGACGCGCATCATGAACCGCATGCGGTCCAGCCAGGCGGCCAGCGGCGCGGCCTCCCCCGGCTCGACGTGGGCGGTGAACGCCTCGCCGTCGTCCACGCCGTACATCGCGTGCTCGACGTGCCCGTTGGGCGAGAGCACCAGCGCGATCGTCTGTACGCCGGCCGCCAGGTGCTCGAGGTGCTGGGTCGTCAGGGAGTGCAACCAGGTGAGCCGATCGGGGCCGCTGACCCGGACCACCCCGCGGTGCGAGAGGTCCACGAAACCGTCGCCGCCCACCAGGGTCCGCTGTTCGCCGTTGAAGGACCCGTAGTGGGCCGCCACCGGAGCGTCCACGCCGTCGCCACTCACCGCCCCGGGCAGGCTGAGCAGGGGGCTGGGGGTGGGGGTCGTCGGGACAGTCACCTCTCCAGTGTCGCTCACCCGGGCAACCGGTCCACCCCGAGGCCGCAGCGGGCAGACGACTATCCCTCGCGCCAGAGTCGCCAGCAGCAGGCCATCCCGACCAGCCAGGTGGCGATCACGGGCAGGTCGCCGACGTTCAGGCCGTGGCTGCCGGTGAACCCCACCAGCTCGCGCCCGGCCCAGGGGCCGTGCCCCGCGAGCAGACCGAAGGCGAGACCCGTCAGTGCGACTGCCACGACTGCGACTGCCCCCCGGATCGACACGTCCAGATGCTACGCGGGCGCAGCACACGTGCTGTCGAGTCGGCGCCCCGGCGCCCCTCAGGCCGTCTCGGCGCCTGCCTCGGGGAGGTACTCCTGGACCAGCGCCTCGGTCTCCGCCTCCAGGGTGATGCCGCGGAGGGGACGGCCCATGGCGTCGAGGGTGCGGCGTACGCCGGCCTGGTGGTCCGTGGCGTAGCGGGCCCGCAGCAGGTCGCGCCACAACAGCTGGCTCGCCGGGTCGACCCGGAGGCCGGCCTCGGCGGCAGCGGCGGCGCCACCGGGGTCGTCGTCGCCGAGCAGGTCGACCAGGCGGTGCGCCGAGGCGACCACGACGCGGCGGATGGTGCGCTCCAGGTCGTTCTGGGCGACCCAGGCGTAGCGCCCCTCCGGGATGCCGGTGAAGGACTCACCCCGCACGAGCTGGAGCCCGCGTCGCAGGAGCTCGACCTCGTCGCGGCGGGAGCCGGCCGCCCGCGCCCGCAGGAACAGCGACCTCACGGCGTCCCAGTCGCAGACCACCGCCTCGCTGAGCGAGAGCCGACCCTCGGCGTCCTCCCGCAGGTAGGCGTGTCCCTGGACGTCGTCGCCGAGCCAGGCCCGTGCCCGCTCGACGGCTGCGTTGCTGACGTCGGGGGTGACCCCACGCGGCCAGAGCACACCGGCGAGCACGTTGGGGTGCACGCCCTGCGGGTTCATCGCGAGATAGGTGACCAGCTCGACCAGCTGGTCGCTCCGGGCGTCGTCGGCCGCGGTGGCGCCCGTGACGGCGAGGGCGCCCAGCACCCCCACGCGGCGCGAGGCCGTGGTCCACGACGAGTCGTCGACCCGGCGCAGTGGCTCCGGGATCTTGACCTGGCCGCCGTCGTCGGGGCGGTCGGGCTGGCGCGCCGCCTCGAACAGCGCGGCGATGCCGGCGACCTGGTCGTGCCCGATGCGGTTGGCGGTCACGGTGATGCCGAGCTCGTCGAGGCGCAGGTGACCGCTGCTGTCGACCTGGAGGGTCCAGCGCGCGGCACGGTGGCCGCCCGCGAGCACGACGGACAGGGACTGCCGCTCCGGACCGGTCAGGCCGACCAGCCGGTCGGTGGTCTCGTCCCCGGTGAGGTGGCCGACCACGACGAGCTGGGAGGCAACGGTGGAGCGGCGACCGACGCGGCCGGTGAGGACGTCGGACCGGATCGCCTCCAGCCCACCCTCGAGGGCGTCGATCTCGGAGGCGAGGTCCCCGACGATGCGGATGCGGTGGTCGCCGACCCCCGCCAGGCCGTCGGGCAGGCCCGAGGCGGTGACGCGCACGTCGGTGGCCCAGGGCGCCGTACCGCTCTGCAGCGCGATCGCCGCCGCGACCTCGCTCGCGACGTTGGGGTCGCCGTCGATGGCGACGACACCGCCGGCGGCCTCGAGGTCGACGAGGACGTCGCGGCCCTCGTCGTCGACGCCCAGGCTGACCAGCGCGGGGTACGGCGAGGTCTCTGCCTCGAGGTCGTCGTTCGGCTCGAACAGGTCGCGGGTCCAGGTGGCGCCGTCGTCGGAGGTCTGCCACTCCCCGAGCGGGGTCGGCGCGGACGGGGCGAGCCGGAGGGTGACGCTGGTGTCGTCCAGTGTCACGGCGTACACCGCGGGCAGCGGAGCGGACGCAGCGCGGCAGGCCGCCATCAGGTCCCGCAGGGCCCGGTCGAGGAAGGCGGCGCGCGACGGCGTGGCCGCACCGCGGAGCTCGACCTCCACGTCACCGGCGGTGGAGGCGGCGCCGATGCGACGCCGACGCTCGAAGGCCAGCGCCATCAGCGCGGTCGCGGCCAGCAGGCCGGTGCCGAGCAGGCCACCCGGCATCTCCTGGACACCCTGGTCGCCGGCTGTCGCCGCGCCGGTGTCGACACCGGTCTGCGTCCCCGCCTCCGACCCCGCCTGCGTGGGTGCTGTCGGCGGCGTGGCCGGGGCCGGCGCCTGGGTCATCCGCTGGACACCGACGGCGTCGTCGGGCATGACCACGTTCCAGCCGGGCTGGATCAGCCGGGCGAGCTGGAGCTTGCGGCCGTCGGGCTGCTCGAGCCCCTTGTTGAGCTCGTAGATCTCCTTGTAGCGGCGACCGTCACCGAGGTGCCGCTCGGCGATGTCCCAGAGGTTGTCGTGGTAGCCGTCCTTCGGCGCCTTCACCGTGTAGACCTTGTGCCCGAGCAGGTGCTCCTGCTGGGTGATCTCGTGGGCGGCGCGGCGCTCGGCCCGGGTCTGCTGGGCGACGTCGTCGGCCTGGTCGGCGTCGGCCTGCTGCTGTACGGCGACCTGCGAGGACGTGGTCTCCGCCCCGGAGTGCTCAGGGGTCGCCATCGCGGAGGCAGCGCCGCCGGAGATGACCTCGGCGAGCAGCACCGCCCCGACGAGCGCGCGGGCCAGCTTCTGGAGCGGACCACCCAGCGGCACCGGCTGCGCCAGCCCACCCCGGCGGGCGGCGACGATCTCGACGGCCACGCAGACGATGAAGAACAGCCAGGCCACCCAGACCACGAACAGCAGCACGTTGAGCAGGGTGGTGAAGGTGAGCTGGCCGGTCAGGGTGTCCTTGTCGGGCAGCGAGGTCGGGAACGGGTCGGAGCCGGCGAGCAGCCACAGCCCGGCCGGGATGCCCACGACGAGCACGAGCAGCGCCAGCCCGGACAGCGCGCGGCTGCCACCCGAGGTCTCCTCGGCCGGGCCCCCGGGCGCCTGGAAGCGCCCGGGATCGGTCGACCGCGGCTCCAGCTCGGCGTCGGGCTGGTCGGGAGTGATCTGGTGGCTCATGGCTCTCCTGGCTTCGTGCCTGGCTCGTGCGTGGTTCCTGCGTGCGGTCCGGGGCGGCCCGTGGGGCCGGGTGGTCCTAGGGGCCGGGGTCGGCCCCGGTGTCGGGCACGGCCTCGGCCGACGCCCGGACGGGGAAGGTGACCCCGAAGAGGTTGAGGATGTAGGTCTTGCTCGTGTCGTTGACCTCGACCGACACGTCGCCGGCCTCGATCTGGGCGCTCCACTTGCCGGCGCCGTACCCGAGGTCGGCCATGTAGCCGCTGATCCGCTGTCGCGCCAGCTGCTTGTCGATCACCAGGGTCTCGGTGCGACGGAACTCGTTGACGTCGATGCTGTCAGCGCCGATGCGGGCCGCCTGCTCGGCGTCGTCGGCGATGCGCATGCGCTTGTTGATCGCCAGGCCGCCGTCGATGACCAGCCCGGCGCACAGGAAGAGGACGACCGCGAAGCCGATGACGAAGACGGTCGCGGACCCGCGCTCGTCGCGGGACCTGCGGGGGTTCCTACCCGCGTCCGGTCGGGGGGCTTGCTGCCGAGGTGGACCCCCCGCCCGGGATGGTCCGCCCGCCCGGGATAGTCCGAGACGTTTCCGTCGTACGGACGCCCGAAAAACGACGGGAACGTCTCGGACTATCCGCAGCGGGGGGGTCATCGGGTGCTCCGGTAGGTGTCGATCGGGGCGTGACCCTCGGCGTTGACCGCGACCTCCCCGGGCAGGCCGAGCATGCCGAGGTCGCGCCAGCTCACCGTGCAGTTGAGGCGCACGATGGCGGTGCCACCGGAGACGAAGTCGCCCTCGAGACCGGTCGGCTGGCAGTTGCGTGTCGCGCGGAGACCGCTGGCGATGGCCTGGGTGACCGCCGACTCCGCCTCGCCGCGGCTGTGGGCCTGTGACGCGGCGCGGGCGGCGTCCCGGGCGGTCGCGTCGGCGTCGGCGCGGGCGCCCACGTAGCGGCCGCCCGCCACCACGAAGAGCGTGAACATGAACAGCACCGGGATGAGTACGACGATCTCGACCGCCATCGAGCCGCGTTCGTCGCGGGTTCGGTCGGTGTCGAGACGGTCGCTCCTGCACCACCGGGTCACGGGACTCCCCCGGTGTCCTGGATGTACCGCTCGAGCGGGCCCTCGACGGTCTCGCTGACGCGCGGGATCGGCAGGAACGGGAGGATCTGCGACGCCTCGCCGCTGACGGTCACGCTGGCCTGCTCGGCCCCGATGCGAGGGTCGACGATCGCGTCGTTGAGGACGCCCTTGCCGATCTGCCGCACGATGCGCTCCCCGACGGCCTGGGCCTGCCCGCGGTCGCCGGTCACGCGTGCCGTACGGGCCGCCTCACGGGCAGCGCCCGACGCCACCTGGCCACCGAGGTAGACCAGCGAGAACTGGACCGCGAACAGGATGGTGAACATCAGGATCGGCATGTAGAGCACCAGCTCGACGGCGGACGCACCGCTCTCGCCCCGGCGAGAGGGCCGGGTGACGACCTCTCCGGGGCGGACGACGCGTCGGGCCGCCCGGATCACTGGCTGCCGACGTCGCTTCCGATGTCGTTGGCCTTGCCCACGAGCGCGGTCTTGAGGATGGCAGCCACGGCGATGCAGATACCCACGACGATGGCCGCGATGATCACCCACTCCACGGCTGAGGCGCCGTCCTCACGCTGGGCGCGGGCACGGTGACCATCGAGCATGAGCAGGCAGAACCCGAGTGGGGTCAGCGGGTTGACGAGGTTCGACATGGGCGAACTACCTCCATTTGTCGGGACGAGTGGGTCTTACCCATCTCGCGGTGCGGGCACACCGGAATCAGAAGCCCAGAATCAGCGAGATGGGCGGATAGATCAGGAACAACAAGAAGCCCACGCACAGCAGCAGCTGAGCGATGAGCATCGACTGGGAGGCCTGGGCGGCGCGGCCCTCCGCGTCGGCCAGCTCGCGCTGGCGCATCGAGACGGCCCGGGCGGCCAGGGACTCACGCACCTTGGCGCCGTCCTCGGCGACCAGGGCGAGCGCTGCGGCCAGGTCACGAAGCTCCTCGACCGCCATCTCCTCACCGAGGTCGCCGAGCGCCGACCAGGGCGTGATGCCCTGAAGCCGCGCGTTCTGGAGCGTCTCCCGGATGCGGACCATGCCCCACCCGTTGCTGAGGCTGACGGCCGACTGCAGCGCCTCGGGGACGCCGCGGCCACCCGCGAGGTTCATCGAGACGAGGTCGAGGAAGGAGCTGACGACGTGGCGGAAGTCGCGGCGGCGCTCCTTGGCCTTGCCCTGCAGCTGCAGGGTCGGGAGCGCCAGGCCGATCGCTCCGCCGACGAGCGCGAGCCACAGCGGGGAGGAGATGCTGGCGCCGAAGAAGAAGATGGCGGGCGTCAGGGCGATGGTGGGCGCGAACAGCCCGGCCACGCCGGCCAGCAGGCTCATCCCGAGGTGGCCCTCGACGGTTCCGCCCATCACCGCGAGGTCGGCGCGCACGCCGGTCGGCAGGTTCCACCCACGCGCCTCGAACACCGAGCGGATCTGCGCGCCGATCTTGCGCACGCGCATCGACTCGCGTTCCTCGGTCTCCTCCGCCGCGTGCAGGACGGCCGTACGACGGGTCCGCGCGCGGGCCGCGTCCAGGCGGGCGAGCTCGGAGGCCCCACTGGCCCGGCCGGTGTCGAACTGCAGCACCAGCAGGAGCATCCCGAGGCCGACGCAGGCGCCGACGAGCATGACGGCGGTCACCGGCGCGCCTCCCTGCTGGCGTTGCCGGTGCTGGTGGCGGAGAACAGGAACCGCTCGGGCACCTCGAAGGCGGACAGCCGGCGCATCCAGGCGAACCCGGCGGCGAAGCAGGACAGGATCAGGAAGAGCACGACCTGGCCGACGGTGCCGGAGTAGGGCTCGACGTAGCTGCGGTTGAACAGCGTCAGCCCGAGCACGAACAGCACCGTGATGCCCATGACGATCTGGACGCTGCGTCGGGTGCTGGCCCGGCCGGCGTTGACCCGGCGGCGCATCTCGAGCTCGTCACGGGCGGAGCCGGCCAGCGAGGTCAGGACGTCGCGCAGACCCGGTCCCCGCAGCTGGGAGTTGAGCATCAGCGCCGCCACGATCAGGTCGGCACTGGAGTCGTCGAGGTCGTCGGCGAACTGCTGGAGCGCGGTCGAGAGCGGCGTACGCACGCGCAGCCGGTCGGAGAGGTTCAACAGCTGCTCGCGGATCGACGGGGCGGCCGCGGTAGCGGTCGCCGGGATCGCCTGCTCGAGGCCCACCGCACCGGCGATCGTGTCGCGCAGCGACTCGGTCCAGGCGGCGAGGCCCTCCAACCGCGCGATCCCCACTCTCTCGGAGCGGGAGCCGCCGAACAGGGTCGGGGCGAAGAACACCAGCAACCCGGTGGCGGCACCCAGCACCACCCAGCGGGTGAGCAGCAGGATCACGAGGGCGGCCCCGAGCGCCAGGGGAAGCCGGGCGCCGAGGGTCATCAGCCTCGGCAGCAGCGACGACGGCTCGACCGGCCGGTCGGGGTCGACCTCGACCACCTGCCGGGAGTAGACCAGCAGCGCGATGCCACCCCCGACGACGGCACCGAGGACGACGATCAGCAGCTGGTCGATCGTCATGCGTTGACCGCTGACTGGTGGGGCGAGTAGCCGACAGCGAGGAGCTCCTCGATGCACTGGATCGGGGCGGCCGGCAGGGCGACACCGTCAGGGCCCTCGGCGAAGATCTCGCTGGACAGCACCCGGCCGTCGACACCGTTGACCTCGCGGATCGAGGTGACCATGCGTCGGAGGGCGCCACCGGAGTCGTACTCGTTGCGCCGCTCCACGAAGATCACGAAGTCGATGGCGCCGGCGATCAGCATCATCGTCGCGTCGGAGGGCAGTCGCTCGACGGACTGGATGGCGTAGGTGCAGATCCGGTTGAACACCTCGAGCGAGGAGTTCGCGTGGATGGTCGACAGGGAGCCGTCGTTGCCCTGGCTCATCGCGTTGAGCATGGTGACGATCTCGTCGCCGAGGACCTCACCGACGATGACGCGGCTGGGGTTCATGCGCAGCGAGCGGCGTACGAGCTCGCTCATCTGGATCTGGCCGGTGCCCTCGGAGTTGGCCAGCCGCTCCTCGAACGCGACCACGTTGGGGTGCAGGTCCTCGAACTCGCCGAGCCCGAGCTCGAGCGCCCGCTCGACCGTGATCAGCCGCTCCTGCGGGTTGATCTCGTTGGCCAGGGCACGCAGCAGCGTCGTCTTGCCGGCGTTGGTCGCGCCCGCGATCATGATGTTCTTCCGGGCGGCGACCGCCGCGGAGAGGAAGCCGGCGACCTCGGCCGACATCGAGCCGTTGTCGACGAGCATGTCGAGGCTGGCCCGGCCGATGCGCGATCGACGGATCGACAGTGACGGGCGCTGGCACACGCCCATGACCGCCGAGAGCCGGCTGCCGTCGGGCAGCCGCAGGTCGAGCTGCGGGTTGGCGGTGTCGAAGGGACGGCTGGTGATCGAGGAGTAGGCGCCGAGCACCTGGACGAGCTCGATCAGCTCCTCGTCGGTCTCCGCGATCGGCGGGAAGCGCTTCTCCTCGCCGTTGGCGTAGCCGACGAAGACGTGGTCGCAGCCGTTGATGTCGATGTTCTCGACCTCGGGGTCGTCGAGCAGCGGCTGCAGCCGGCCGACGCCGTAGAGCGCGGCATGGATGCCCTCCGCGATCTCGGACTCCTCGGTGACCGACGGCGGCGTGCGGCCCGCTGCGATCTCCTTGGCTGCGTGCCCCTCCAGGACCCGGGCGATCACGGCGCGGGCGAACTGGCGCTCGTCCTCCGAGCTCATCGTCGGCAGGCCGTTGGACGCGTCCTCGCGCCGCTGCGACGAGAGCGATTCGGCGACCTCGGTGCGCAGGTCACGCAGCAGTTGCTGGTCCATGGTTCCCTCTAGCTCGCGTTCTGACGGATGCGACCCGTCAGGTTGGTCAGGTCGTTGATGCGGGCGCTCAGGTCGGTCAGCGAGCGGATCAGCACCGAACGGCGGATGTTGCGGCCGGACTCGGTGCGCAGCACGTCGGCCGCCTTGCGGTCCTCGGCGATGACCCCCAGGGCGCGCACCGGCAGGCCGGCCGAGGCCAGGAGCTGCTCGGCGTCGGCGAGGCCGCGGGTGTCGCTGGCCGCGGTCACCATGGCGATGCCGGTCGGCGTGGAGTCGATGGAGCCCAGGTGGAGCGAGGTCTGCAGCCCGCGCAGGCGCTCTCGCAGGTGGGCGATGTCCTCGAGCTCGGGGCGGCTGATGAGTACGACGGCGTCGGCGTGGTCGATGATCGACATCGCCGGCGATCCCGGCGTGAGGCGACCGCAGTCGGCGAGGACGTCGTACTCCCGGGAGCGGCGCAGCGTCACGGCGATGTGCTGCCAGGCGGAGCCCAGCCCGAGCACCTGGCCGGGGCTGTTCACGCCGACCAGGGTGCGCATGCCGCCGGCCGTGGTCTGGAGGTGGTCGGCGAGCTCGGCCTTCTGCCCCGACCGCACCGCGGCGCCGAGCGACAGCAGGCCGACCGACGGGTTCAGCGGGTCGCCGTTCTGCGCCCGGTAGCGAAACCCGGTGTCACCACCGGCCGGATCGAGGTCGGCGACGACCACCGGTCGCGGCCACAGCTGGGCGAGACCGGCGAGGGTCACGCTGACCCCCGGCGACCCCTTGGCCGAGGCGAAGGCGATCAGAGCCATCAGTTCTTGCCCGCGACGACGAAGGCCTTGATGTCGGCGTCGTCGACGCTGACCCCGCGGTCGATCAACGCGATGCCCAGCTGGTCGCTGCCGGTGGCGCCGACGACCTGGTCGACGACTCCCTGAGGCACGACCACGGTGGCCACCGACGACTTGGCGTCGCTGCCGAAGCCGCCCGCCTTGGCCTGGTCGATCTCGATGACGAGACCGGTGCACAGCGCCTGCGGGGGTGCCTGGGCGTCACCGATCCGGACGAGGCGTACGGCGTCACCGCTGCG
This sequence comes from uncultured Actinomycetota bacterium, assembly GCA_963843775.1. Classification (GTDB taxonomy): domain Bacteria; phylum Actinomycetota; class Actinomycetes; order Propionibacteriales; family Nocardioidaceae; genus Marmoricola. The sequence goes on along the minus strand of CAWJLT010000006.1, from coordinate 258,872 downwards.
CAGGCCCGGGGGGAACTTGCCGGACGTCAGAGGGATGCCCACCTGGGCCTGGTCGACCTCGAGCGGAGGGCTGGTGCGGAGCAGGTCCTTCTGGAGCAGCTGCCCGGCGTACATCGTCTGCCGGGCGTAGAGCTTCCGGTCCACGATCTGCTGGAGCTGGTCGGCCGGGATGGAGTTGGTGATGCCGGAGACGTTCACCGAGGTCAGCATGTCGGCGGTGATCAGCTCCCCCGTCGAGATCGAGGAGTCGACCACGAGGACCGGTGCGCGCGAGTCCATCCGCAGCGCCAGCAGGCCGGCCAGCGCGGCGCCGCCGATGATCAGCAGGACGGCGAGGGCGGTCAGCGCCGGACGGCGGCGCTTCGGTGGCGACGGCACGGAGGCGCGCAGTGCTGAGCCACTGCTCTTGGGCTTCCGCTTGCCGAGCGGTGCACCGGCGGCCCGTCCGCGGGGCTGGTCGGTCGTCTGGGACATGCAGGTGCTCCGTCAAGGTCGAAGTGCGAAACGAGTGGGGACGGCAACGTTCCGCCCCCGCGCAGTTCTTTCCCCCGAGAGAAGCGGACCAAACAGACTCTAATCGCCACTTAAGCCTGCGCGAACCAAGTTCACCGAGTTGGCCTTAACCTCGACCCTGACGACCTCCACCGCAGCAGAGAGCCACCACATGCGCTTGCTCGTGACGATCGAGGCTGCGGGCTCGGGCCCCGGAAGGGAAGCAGGGCCGGGCCCGACCTCCCGATCCGCCTCGCTCACGCGGCACGACATCGTGCTGAGCTACACGCCCGAGACCCGGGTGCGCGACCTCGCGGCCGCTCTCACAGGCAGCCCGACGGCGGTCCCGGCCAACGTGTTCGCGCTCCCCGGCGCCTCGGAGGTGCCTTCCCTGACCGGTCCGGTGGACCTCTACCTCGGTGAGGAGCTCCTCGACCCCGAGCAGCGCATCGACGAGAGCCCGGTCCGCCACGGCGTCGTCCTCGGGCTGGACCGGCCGTCCTCCCAGCGCACCCGCGAGCCCCAGGGCCTGGTCGAGATCCGTATCTCGTCGGGCCCGGGCGCCGGACACGTGCACCGGCTCGGCATCGGCCGGGCGACCGTGGGCGCCGGGCGGCACTGCACGATCCGGATCCCCGAGCTGTCCGACCAGCCCTGGCTGGAATCCGGGCTCGGGTCCGTCGACGAGGTGCTCCTGATCGAGGTCGCGACCGACGGCACGGTCACGCTCACCCCCGACGAGGCCGTCGCCGGCCAGGAGCTGCCGGTCCCCCTGCGGCGTGAGCCGGTCACCGCCCCGATCGTGCTCGCCGCCAGCTCCATCGAGGAGGGCACCAAGCGCCGGCGGCTCCGACGCAACAAGAAGGTGCTGGAGTTCCAGCTCGGCGAGCGGGTCGACCCCGGGACCGCCGTACCCTTCGTGCACCTCGACCGGCGCCCCCTCACCGGACCCACCGCGTGGGAGCCCGAGCAGAGCCTCGGGGTGGGCCCCGTCCTGCTCGACCGGGTGGCGATCAGCGAGCCCGACGCCTCGCTGAGCCCGAGCGTGGCCGGCCCGACGATGGACTACAACCGTCCGCCACGACTGCATCCCGCGGCGCAGCCCAACGAGTTCAGCCTGCCGCAGGAGCCGCGGCGGCCGGACAAGATGCCGTTCCCGATCGCGATGCTCCTGATGCCCGTGCTGATGGCGGGGGTCAGCTATGCCATCACCAGGTCGCCGTACACGCTGATCATGGCGGCCGGCATGCCGATGATGATGCTGGCCAACCAGAGCGGCTCCCGGCGGCAGCAGAAGAAGCGGTTCGTGGAGCAGGTCAAGGAGTACCAGGAGCGTCGCGTCCGCACGGAGAACGCGGCGCTGAGCTCCCTGGTCGGTGAGCGCGGAGCCCGTCGCCGCAACTACCCCGATCCGGCCTCGGTGCTGCTCTTCGCGACCGGTCCGCGGGCCCGGCTGTGGGAGAGACGGCCCTGGGACCGCGACTTCCTCCACCTGAGGATCGGCACGACCGACCTGCCCTCCGAGGTGACCATCAAGGATCCGACGCGCGAGGCGCACGAGGGGCCGCTGCTCTGGACCGCGCCCGACGTACCCGTCACCATCCCGATGCGCGAGGTCGGTGTGGTCGGCCTCGCCGGCAGCTCCGAGGACTGCCGCACGGTCGCGATGTGGGCCGTCGCGCAGGTCGCGGCACTGCACAGCCCCTCCGACACGGTCGTCAGCGTGCTGCTGGGCAGCGATCCCAGCGCCGACTGGGACTGGGTGAAGTGGCTGCCGCACGTCCGCAACGACGACGGCCACCCGCGTCCCGTGCGCCTGGCCACCGACCCCGAGAGCCGCTCGGCGGCGATCTCCGAGCTGATGGGCGAGCTGGAGGCCCGTCGCGAGCTGGGTGAGAAGGAGATCGGCGGGCTGAGTCGCTGGATCGTCGTGCTCGACGGGGCGCGGGAGATCCGGATGAGCACCGGCATGGTCTCGCTGCTCAAGGACGGCCCCCGGCTGGGCATCTACTTCGTCTGCCTCGACCGCACCGTGCGCGAGCTCCCCGAGGAGTGCCGCACGGTCGTGGCCTTCGCCGACGGCCAGCTCAGTCTCGAGATCAACGAGCAGCGTCACGTCGACGCCGTACGCCCCGACATCGTCAGCGACCTCTGGCTCGAGCGCCTGGCCCGCGCCCTGGCCCCGATCAAGGACGTCTCCACCGAGGACCTCTCCTCCGCGCTCCCGGCCGCGAGCCGGCTGCTCGACGTGCTCGGCCTGCACGAGCCCGACGCGAAGAAGGTCATGCACGGCTGGCTCGGCAAGGGACGCACCACCAAGGCCGTGATCGGTGAGTCCACCGACGGCGCCTTCACGATCGACATCCGCTCCGACGGGCCGCACGGCCTGGTCGCGGGTACGACGGGCTCCGGCAAGTCCGAGCTCCTCCAGACGATGATCGCCTCGCTGGCAGTGGGGAACCGGCCCGACGAGTTCAACTTCGTGCTCGTCGACTACAAGGGCGGCGCGGCCTTCAAGGACTGCAACCACCTGCCGCACACGGTCGGCATGGTCACCGACCTCGACGGTCACCTGACCACCCGCGCGCTCGAGTCGCTGGGCGCCGAGCTGCGACGGCGCGAGCACCAGCTGGCCGACGCGGACGCCAAGGACATCGAGGACTACCTCGCCGGCCGGGCGAGCGGTGACGAGCCCATGCCGCGGCTGCTGATCGTGATCGACGAGTTCGCGGCGCTGGCCGCCGAGCTGCCCGACTTCGTGACCGGGCTGGTCGACGTGGCCCGGCGTGGACGGTCCCTGGGCGTGCACCTGATCCTGGCCACGCAGCGCCCGGCCGGCGTCGTGAGCGCGGAGATCAAGTCCAACACCAACCTCCGCATCGCCCTGCGCGTCACCGACTCCGGCGACTCCGACGACGTCATCGAGTCGCCGGCCGCCGCCCAGATCGCGAAGGTCTTCCCCGGCCGCGCCTACGCCCGACTGGGCCACTCCTCGCTGATCCCGTTCCAGAGCTCGCGCGTGGGCGGCCGCCCGGGTGGCGACGGCGGTGGCCGCATCCGAGTGGTCGAGATGGACTGGGACGACCTGCCGCTGCTGGGCCGGCAGTCCGGCGCGACCGAGGAGGACGAGGACGACGTCAGCATCCCCACCGACCTCGCGGCCCTGGTCAGCGCGATCAACGACGCCAACGACGAGCTCGGCCTGGCGGAGATGCGCAAGCCCTGGCTGCCCCCGCTCCCGGAGATGCTCTCCGTGGACTCGCTCTCGCCGGCGTCCTCCTCGGCGACCGTCCCGCCCATTCCCTTCGGCCTCTCAGATCTCCCCCGCCTCCAGCGTCAGGAGGTCGAGAGCTGGGACATGGTCAGCGGCTCCCACCTGATGATCGCCGGCCAGTCGCGGTCGGGCCGCAGCAACTGCCTGCGGGTGCTCGCGGGCGGGATCGCGCGACTGTGCTCGCCGGAGGACGTCCACCTCTACGGCATCGACGCCGGCAACAACGCCCTCCTCCCGCTGATGTCGCTCCCCCACGTCGGCGCGGTCGTCACGCGCACCCAGACCGACCGGATGTACCGCCTCGTCGCGTTCCTGCAGAAGGAGCTCGCCGCGCGTCAGCAGTCACTGGCCGAGCGTGGGTTCGCCGACATCGGCGAACAGCGTGCCGGTGTCCCCCAGGAGGAGCGGCTGCCCTACCTCGTCGTACTCGTGGACCGGTGGGAGGGCTTCATCCAGGCCTTCGAGTCCCTGGACGGCGGCGTACTCATCGACCGGGTCACCGCCCTCCTCCAGGAAGGCGCCGGCGTCGGCATCCGGATGGTGATGACCGCCGACCGCAGCGGCCTGGTGGGACGCATCAGCACCCTGGTCGAGGACCGTGTCGCCCTCTCCCTCAGCGACCCGGGCGACTTCAGCAGCATCGGGATCCCCGTCCGCGAGGTGCCCGTCGTGATGCCTCCCGGCCGTGCCTTCCGGGCCGGCGAGCGGCCGCGCGAGGTGCAATGGGCGCTGCTCGACCTCAGCGGCGTCGGAACCGACCAGGTGCGGGTCCTGCAGGAGATCGCCCGAGCCTCGACGGAGGAGTACGCCGACCTGCCCCGCTCGCGCCGCCCCCAGCGCATCGACGACCTCCCGGCCACGATCTCCGCGGCGGACGCGCGCAAGCTCGAGCCCGCCAGCCTGAGCAAGGTGTTCGTGCCGGTGGCCGTGGGAGGCGACAGCCTCGCGCTCCAGGGCTTCGACCCCGAGGTCGGTGGCAACGGCTTCATGATCACCGGTCCGCCACGGTCGGGGAAGAGCACCGCCCTCCAGTTCGTGCTCTCCACGCCTCGCCGGATGCCGGTCACCCTGATCGTCCCGCGCCGCTCGCCGCTGCTGGTCGACCCGCCCCGTGGGGCCACCCTGTTCACCGGGTCGGAGCCGATCGAGCAGATCAAGGAGCACCTCGACAAGCAGCGTGGCAACCACCTGGTCGCGGTCGACGACTTCGAGGTCATCGGCGCCGACAGCCCCCTCGGCTCCCTGCTCACCGACCGTTTCGCGGCGATGCGCGACTCCGGCAGCCTGATGGTCATCACCGGCGGCATCGACGACATGCTCGGCGTCTACCGCGGCCTGCCCAACGAGATGAAGCGCGGGCGCAGCGGCCTCGTGCTCTCTCCCCGGGCCTCGAACGACGGGGACGTCCTCAACGTCCGCCTCCCCCGCTCCGCCTCAGGAGCCATGCCGGTCGGCCGCGGCGTACTCGCCAGCCCGCTCGGCTGGACCTGGGTGCAGGTGCCGCGGATGTAGGGCTTGCGGGGGGCGCTGGAGTGGGTCGCTGGGGACGTGGGGTCGCTGGGGATGCGAATGTCGCGGGTGGGGCTCACGACCACCACTCCAGCTCCTGGCGCCACATATGCATGCCCTGGGGGTCGACACGCCAGCCGCCCGGGCCGCCGGGGATGCGAATGTCGCAGATGGGGCCCACGACCACCACTCCAGCTCCTGGCGCCACATTCGCATGCCCTGGGGGTCGACACGCCAGCCGCCCGGGCCGCCGGGGATGCGAATGTCGCAGGTGGGGCCCACGACCACCACTCCAGCTCCTCACGCCACATTCGCATGCCCCCGGGCGCGCCATCCGCCCACCAAGAACATCAGCGCACGCAGAAGGGGGAGGGCCGACCTCGGCCCTCCCCCTTCTGGGGCGTTCGGCGTTCGTCAGCGGGGTGACGAGAGCGGCGCGAGGTGCGGGTGCTGGTCGGCTTCCTTCGCACCTTCCGCCATCTTGTTGTGCTGGAAGGCGACATCGGTGCCGGCGGTGGCCAGGGCCTGGCAGAGCTTGGTCAGGGACGGCTTGAAGCCGTTGTGCCAGGCGTCGTTGAACTCGTGGGCACCCTTGCTCTTCCACTCCTCGTTGGCCTGCGTGAGCTTGCCGTCGAGCTGGTTGATCATTGTGTCCGCGTCCTGCATGGAGTTCTTGAGCTGGTCGTAGAGTGCCGCCAGATCCGGGATGTTTGCGCCAACTGCCATGAGTTGAGCCTCCTTCGTCGATTCCGTCCCCCAACGGCTGTTCGTCGAAGGAACCCTGCTGTGTCGGGAGCACTGGTGTCTCCCTGCCGCTGTTACTACCGTCCTCGTGGTCTGCCAAAACCTTCTGCCCGAAAAAAGGCCGCTTCGACCCATTCCGGTTTGGGGCTGCGCGGCACCGGGCAGACCACAGCCGAACGTTCGCGCGCTATCGAGGGAGTGTCCATGGGTGGGAGCCAGAACGGCGACGCTGCCGCTGCGGAAGAGACCAACCAGTACCTCGTCCTGCTCGCCAGGTGCCGCGACACCTTGATCCCCAACGCCACCCACCACGTGTACGCCGGCCAGGGTGACCCGGGTTCGCCCATCGCCACCGCCATCACCGGCGGTGGGTGGAAGTGCGCCGAGGGGACGAAGTGGGTCGAGGAGCTCCTCGAGCACACCAAGAAGGTGATGCCTGCCTTCGACGACGCCAGGTCCGACGTGGTCGCCGCGATCAGCGCCGAGCGTGGTGCCCACGGAGGCAAGGACACCGTCCCGGCGGGGCACCCCCACGGCATCGCCTGGGGCCGCATGTGGCACATCCAGCAGCACAACCTCTGACACCGGGCCGACCCCGGTCAGCTCTTGCGGCAGTCCGCGCAGGTCCCGAACACCGTGAGGTGGCCGTAGTCGGGCGTGAAGTCGTGCCGAGCAGCCAGCCCCCCGATCGCCTCCGCCATCTCGTCGACGCCGATGCTGATGACCTTCTCGCAGCTCCGGCAGATCAGGTGGACGTGCTCGTGCCCCCTGGCCGAGTGGTACGTCGGGGCCCGGTCGGTCAGGTGGGCGTGCTTGATCAGGCCGAGGTCGTCGAGCAGCTCGAGGGTGCGGTAGACGGTCGAGAGGTTGATCGACTCCGAGTGGGTGCGCACCTCGGCGTACACCTCGTCGGGCGTGGCGTGCCCCAACGTCTCCACCGCCGCCAGCACGAGCTCGCGCTGGGGGGTCAGCCGGTGCCCGCTCGCGCGCAGCAGCTCGTGCCAGTCGGTCATGGGTCCTACTGACGCTCGAGCTGCGCGTGGGTGTGCGGCTGGAGCTCCTGACCCATGGCCGCCATGTCGAAGGCGTAGAGCAGGTCGCCGTTGACGTAGCCGTAGAGCCGCTTGCCCGCGACGTACTCCTTGGCGGTCGCGGTGCGTACGACGGCGTCGGTCGACATCTCGAACCGCGGCTGGTCGGGGTGGATCTCGCCGTGCCAGGTCTCGACGAACCCGGTGTTGTGGGCCATCAGGAACTCCAGGGTGCCGTCCTCCTGGGGCCGGATGAACCCGGTCTCCTGGGCGGCCTCACGGACGTGGTTGCCCTGGTCGTCGACGATCCACGCGCGGCTCATGTAGTGGATGAACGGGCGCCCGTCCTGCTGGAAGATCACTTCCTGGCCGAACTGGAAGCTGTCGATCGTGGGGTACTCGCCGTGCCCGTTGCCCGCCCACGTCCCGATCAGCCACGCGAGCCGCGCGACGTTGGGGTGGATGTTCTCGGGGATCTCGAACGGCATGCTGCTCAGCGCTCCTGGGGGTCGGTCGGGGTCATGTGTCGCTTCATCCGTCGCAGCACCACCAGTGCCAGCACCCCGATGCTCAGGATGGCCACGGCGAGCACGACGACGAAGAAGGCTTCCATGCCCCGGAGTCTAGAGTCGAATCATGCGCTCCCTCGTGATCAAGTGCACGGCCGGTGCCGACGAGCCGGAGCGGGCCAACCAGGCGTTCACCGTGGCGGGCGCCGGCATCGCCGCGGGAGCCGAGGTGTCGTTGTGGCTGACCGGGGAGGCCGCGTGGTTCGCCGTACCCGGGCGGGCCGAGGCGTTCGACCTCGACCTGGCCACCCCGCTGGGCGAGCTGCGCGACCTCGTCATCGCCGGGGGCACCCTCACCGTCTGCAGCCAGTGCGCCCTGCGCCGCGGCCTGGTCGCGGGTGACCTCGTGCCCGGCACCCAGGTGGCCGGTGCCACCGTCTTCACCGAGCTCATCCTCGGCGACGGGGTGCAGGCGCTCGTCTACTGAGGACTCGCGCGGCAGATAACGTGACGCCCATGGGAGATCTGCTGATCACGGTGGCGCCGACGGGGGCCGAGACGACCAAGGACGACTGCCCGCAGCTGCCGACGACGCTCGCCGAGCTGGTGGACACGGCACAGCGGTGCGAGGCTGCCGGGGCGGCGATGGTGCACGTGCACATCCGCGACGACGAGCACCGGCCGACGCTCGACCAGACGCGGCTCAAGGACACCGTCGACGCGCTGCGCGGGAGCACCGGCCTCGTCGTACAGCTCTCGACCGGGGGGTCGGTGCACGACCCGCTCGAGGACCGGCTCAAGGTGCTGGACGCCCAGCCCGACTCGTGCAGCCTGACCATGGGGACGACCAACTTCGGCGACGACGTGTTCTTGAACCCGTGGCCGTTCGTGTGCGACCTCTACCAGCTCAGCCAGGAGCGCGGCGTCGTGCCGGAGTTCGAGCTCTTCGACCTCGGGCAGGTCGATGCCCTGCACCGCCTGCTGGGCAGGTACGGCCTCCCCCACGGCGGCAAGGTCCACGTCGACCTCGTGATGGGGGTCCCCGGCGGGATGCCTGGCACGGCCGATGCCCTCGTCGCGGCCGTCGCGGCGCTGCCCGCCCAGACCACCAGCTGGTCGGCCACCGGGATCGGGCGCTCGACCCTGGCCGTGGCCCTGGCCTCGCTCTCCAAGGGCGGGCACCTGCGCGTCGGCATGGAGGACGTCCTCACCATGGCCAGGGGCGTGCCCGTCGAGCACAACGAGCAGCTCGTCACGCGGGTCGTCGAGCTCGGCCGGATCGTCCAGCGCACGCCGATGACGCCGACCGAGGCGCGCACCCTGCTCGGCATGAGCTGACCGTGCGCGCCGTGCTCCAGCGAGCCACCTCTGCCGCTGTGCGGGTCGACGGCGAGGTGGTCGGGCGGATAGAGGAGCCCGGCCTCGTCGTACTCCTCGGCATCACGCACGACGACGGCCCCGGCCAGGTCGCCTGGATGGTGCGCAAGATCCGTGACCTGCGCATCATGCGCGAGGAGCGGTCGGTGGCCGACCTGGGCGCCCCGGTGCTGGTGATCAGCCAGTTCACCTTGTACGGCGACGCCCGCAAGGGTCGCCGTCCGACGTGGAACGCCGCCGCACCCGGCGAGGTCTCGGAGCCGGTCTACCGGGCGGTGTGCGAAGGTCTCGAGGCGCTGGGGACGCCCGTCGAGCGCGGTGTCTTCGGCGCCGACATGACCGTCGAGCTGGCCAACGACGGACCGGTGACGATGATCCTCGAGACGCCTGCGAGCGACTAACCCGCCTGTGAGACCCGGATCTCGCTGATCGCGGTGGTGTTCCGGGGGCCCTTCGTCACCGCGAGGATCTCCAGCTCGACCTGGTCGGCGGACGTCTTCGGCACCCGCAGCAGACGAAGGCTGCGGTCCTTGGGGTCCGCCCTCATCTCCTGCACGATCCGCCGGTCACCGATCGTCCAGCGCACCCGGGTGATCCTGTTGTTCTCGGCGTAGCGGTCGGCCTTGCTCGTGTCGTCGGTCTTGGCGTAGCCGGGGATCAGCCCCACCTCTCCGATCGGCACGTCCTCACCGAGGTCGAGGGTGATCTTCTGGCCGATCGCCTTCCCGCCGCAGCGCCACGTCGTGTCCGCGGCGCCGTCGGTGAGGTTCCCGGCGGCGTACGACACCTTCGCGCCGCTGGCGTCCACTCCGGCCTTCGAGGTGCACCCGACCCTGGCCGTCACGTCGCGGAGCGGGGTGACCTTGCCGGTCCAGGCACCCGGCGCAGCCTGCTCTTCCTGATCTCCACTCGCACCGGTCGCCAGGGTCGGCTGTGCCCCCGGGTCGCCGGCACCGGCCACCTGGCCGGCGAGGCTGCGACCGACCGTGTAGGCGCCGAGGATCAACAGCACCGCGAGCAGGCCGAGCAGCAACGGCACGAACCACCTCGCGTGGGTGACCCGCTCGAGGAGACTCGGGGACGGGTCCCGGTCGCCGGCGGCGTCGTCGGCGGTGGCGGGGCTGACGACCGGCCCGGCGACGGGTCGGGCGAGAGGTTCGACGACGCGTTCGTCCACGGGTGCGGGGTCGTCACGACGGAGGGCGTCGTCGGGCTGCGCGGCGAGCGCCCTCTCGTAGGCCGCCCGGTAGGCGGCGGCGAACTCCTCGGGCACCTCCGGTGGCGGGGCGCCCGGCTCTCCAGGTCCTGACACGCCTACAGACGCTACCGGCCCGACCTGGCCCCTGACACGCCTCGACCCCTCACCCGGCAGACGGGCAAGGGGTCGGGTCGCGCACGAGGCGGGGCCGCGCGTGGTTCGCTCAGACCTGGACGGCGACCTCACGGATGGCGCCGATCTCGGCGCTCACCGCCGTGTCGACCGGCTCGGTCTTGGGCGCGAGCGTGCGGAGGGTCCAGTCACCCGGGCCGGCGAAGAACCGGAAGTGCCCGGTCGCCGAGGTCGGCACCTCGGCGGTGAACTCGCCGGTGCGGTCGAGGAGACGGACGTAGGCGTTGCCGACGGGGTCACTCTGACCGTCGGTGCTCGCCCGGACCACCTGGCCCTGGATGATGGCTTCCTTCTTGACGTCGATGCCGTCGAGCGACAGACCGCCTTCAAGAGCGCCGCACATCAGGCGCTCTGCCCGTCTGCCTGGCCGGGCTCGTCGCCGAGGGCCACCGGTACGCCGACCAGCGAGCCGTACTCGGTCCAGGAGCCGTCGTAGTTCTTGACGTTCTGGTGGCCGAGGAGCTGCTTGAGCACGAACCAGGTCAGCGAGGAGCGCTCACCGATCCGGCACAGCGCGATGGTCTCCTTGGCGTCGTCGATGCCGACCCCGGCGTAGAGCGCCTTCAGGTCCTCGTCGGACTTGAAGGTGCCGTCGTCGTTGCAGTTCTTGCTCCACGGGACGTTCAGCGACGTCGGGACGTGACCGGCGCGCTGGGCCTGCTCCTGCGGCAGGTGGGCCGGGGCCAGGAGGCGGCCGGCGTACTCGTCAGGGCTGCGGACGTCGATCAGGTTCTTGACGCCGATGGCCGCCACGGTCTCGTCGCGGAAGGCGCGGATCGAGTGGTCCTGCTCCTGGGCGGTGTAGCTGGTGGTCTCCCGGTCGGGAAGCTCGTCGGTCAGCTCGCGGCTGTCCAGCTCCCACTTCTTGCGGCCGCCGTCCATCAGCTTGACGTCCTGGTGGCCGTAGAGCGTGAAGTACCAATAGGCGTAGGCGGCGAACCAGTTGTTGTTGCCGCCGTAGAGCACGACGGTGTGGTCGTTGCCGACGCCACGCGAGGAGAGGAGCTCCTCGAACTGCTTCTTGCTGACGAAGTCACGGCGGACCTGGTCCTGAAGGTCGGTCGTCCAGTCGAGCTTGATGGCGCCACGGATGTGGCCCTTGTCGTAGGAGGTGGTGTCCTCGTCGACCTCGACCAGCACGATGCTGGGGTCATCGAGGTGTTCCTCGACCCACTCGGCGCTGACCAGTGCTGTCTCGCGGCTCATGCGAATGCCTCTTCTTCCTTGGTGTCCTCAGCTGGTGTGCCAGCAGAAGTTGGTGCGGTGGGGGCAGCGCTCGTCGTGGCGCTTCGGGCGGGTGCGATCCGGCGGATCAGCAGGTACATCTCGCAGCCCAGGCAGAAGCCGAAGACCGCGTTGAGCAGGGCGGCGGCCAGGGCGAACCCGGTCGCGACCGCGCCGACGACGGGTACGCCGGCCAGATAGCCGGCGAGACCGACCACCGCGAACGCGAGGCCGACGGCCTGGGCGAAACGCGGCGGCTGCGGGGCCTCGAGGTGGGACGGGGACCCCAGGCGCGGCCGGACGAGACTCTTGAACAGGTACGCCGCCGGCGTGCGCTGCACGCCGAGGACGACCCCGGTGGCGAACAACAGCGCCTGCCCGCCGAGCAGCACCACCCCCAGCGCCGCAGGCGCGGTGAGCAGGCTGAGCGCGAGTACGACGCAGGTGAGGATCGCGTTGAACTGCGGTCCACGCGGATCGATCAGGCCTGGGTTGGGTCGCTGGTTCTCGTTCATGGATCTCCTGGATGTCCTGGGGCGTTCCGCCGGGGCATGGGCGGTCGGAGCCGGTGCGCAGCGCGAAACGGTGCCGTTCTCGGGACTCAGTCGACCGTGGTCGAGGGCCTCGAGGGGGTGGGCGCGGTGCGGCCGGTCAGGACATTCGACACAGTGACGAGCGCATGCGGCAGTTGTCCACCGCGCGGCGCTTGGTCAGCATGGTCGAGATCATGGGAGCAAGCGTAGGCAGTACGACCCACTCACACCGAAACTGCGTCTCAGCATGTGGTCACACCATCCACATTCTGGACGGGCTACGCTCCGCGGGTGAAAACAGCGTTCATCACCGGAGTCACCGGGCAGGACGGTTCCTACCTGGCCGAGTTCCTCCTCGGCAAGGGGTACGACGTCCACGGGCTCGTCCGTCGCTCCTCGACGTTGAACCGGTCGCGCATCGACCACCTGCACCACCACGACCGCCTGCACCTGCACTACGGCGACCTGACGGACGGTGTGAGCCTGGTCAACCTGGTGCGCAGCATCGAGCCTGACGAGGTCTACAACCTCGGCGCGATGAGTCACGTCAAGGTCTCCTTCGAGATGCCCGACTACACGGCCTCGACCAACGCGCTGGGCACCCTCCGACTGCTGGAGGCCATCCGCGCCGCCGGTCTCGACTGCCGCTTCTACCAGGCCTCGACCTCGGAGATGTTCGGCTCGACGCCCCCGCCGCAGAACGAGACCTCGACCTTCCACCCGCGGTCGCCGTACGGCTCCTCGAAGCTGCAGGCCCACTGGGTGACGATCAACTACCGCGAGGCCTACAACCTCTTCGCGGTCTCCGGGATCCTCTTCAACCACGAGTCCCCTCGTCGTGGCGAGAGCTTCGTGACCCGCAAGATCACCAAGGCGGTGGCCGCCATCGACGCCGGGGTCGAGCAGTACGTCACCCTGGGCAACCTCGACGCGGTCCGCGACTGGGGCTTCGCCCCCGAGTACGTCGAGGGCATGTGGCGGATGCTCCAGCAGGACGAGCCGGACGACTTCGTGATGGCGACCGGCGAGGGCCACACCGTGCGCGAGTTCTGCGAGGCCGCGTTCGCGCACGTCGGACGGGACTGGGAGGAGCACGTCCGCTACGACGAGAGCTTCACCCGCCCCTCCGAGGTCAACGCCCTCATCGGCGACGCCTCCAAGGCCCACCGCGAGCTGGGCTGGAAGGCGCACACGACCGCCATGGACCTGGCCCGGCTGATGGTCGACGCCGACGTCGCGGAGATGAAGCGCTTCCTCGGTCGCTAGTGGCACCCGCACACCCGCGGGCCGGCCAGGCAGCGGTCAGGCCTCGTCGCCGACAGCCTGACCCAACGCGCTGAACACCTGCTGCTTCGTCGGGGCTCCGGCGGCGCGAGCGACCTCGACCCCCTGGTGGCTGAGCACGATCGTCGTGGGGGTTCGCAGGATCCCGAGGCGGCGTACGACGTCGAGGTGGTGCTCCGCGTCGACCTCGATGTGGACGACTCCCGGCGTGGTCGAGGCGACCTCGTCGAGGATCCTGCGCGTCACGCGGCAGGGGGCGCAGAACGCGGAGGAGAACTGCAGCAACGTGGCGCGCTCACCGAGGTCCTCGGCCCACGGGGTGCCGGCCAGCAGTGACTCCACGGCCGGGCTCGTCACTGCCTCCGCCGCTTCGGGGGCCTCGCCGGCGCCACGCACGGAGTGCGTTCCGCGGAACCGTCCGTCGGTGGCCGCGCGGAACAACCCGAAGGCGAGGGCCGCGAGGACCGCGACGAGAAGGACCCAGGTACCTGTGCTCACGTGGGCACCAACGACGCGGGACCGAAAAGACTTCCCGTCAGCCGGAGGGGATCAGCCGCCGGCGAAGGGCGGGAGGAACTCCACGGTGGCGCCGGGCTCCACGATCACTGTCGTCGGGTCGTCGGTGGTCACCGGGCGGTCGCCGACCATCACCGAGCAGCAGGCGATCACGTCGGAGAAACGGCGGGAGTCGTGGGCCTTGCGCACCCGGGCCACGAGATCGGCCAGGGACACCGGGCCGTCGACGTCCAGGGCGTCGACATCGGTGCCTGCCGCGGCGCGCGCGGAGGCCCAGTAACGCATTGTGACCTTGCCCTCAGTAGTCCAGCGGTCAACCACAGTCGCCACGTTAGATATCCTTGTGCCTGCGTGGGGGAAGAAGTTCCACCACGTTAGAGCAATGTCTCACCGACGCAAGTCACTCACCCGGGAGGTGCCATGGGCACCGTGCTCCTGCTGACCAAAGCGCTACAGGCTTCCGCCGAGGTGCTGCCCGGCCTCGCCCTGCTGACCCACCAGGTGAAGGTCCTTCCGGCCGAGGGGAGTGCTCTGCTGGAGGCTCCCGACCACGACCTGCTCATGGTCGACGGCCGTCGGGAGCTCGCCCAGTCGCGTGACATGTGCCGCCTGATCCGCACGACCGGGTCCGACCAGCCGGTGCTCCTGATCGTCACCGAGGGCGGTCTCGCCGTCGTCGCTGCCGACTGGGGCATGGACGACGTGATCCTCGACAACGCCGGGCCGGCCGAGATCGACGCCCGCATCCGCGTCGCCATCGGCAAGCAGGCTGCGCGCCACGACACGTCCAACCCGGAGGCCCACATCATCCGCTCCGGCGAGGTGGTGGTGGACGAGACGACGTACACCGCCAAGCTCGGTGGGCGCGTCCTCGACCTCACCTTCAAGGAGTTCGAGCTGCTGAAGTACCTCGCCCAGCACCCCGGTCGCGTCTTCACCCGCGACCAGCTGCTGCAGGAGGTCTGGGGCTACGACTACTTCGGTGGCACCCGCACCGTCGACGTGCACGTGCGCCGGCTGCGCGCCAAGCTCGGCACCGACAACGAGTCCCTGATCGGCACCGTGCGCAACGTGGGCTACCGGTTCGTGCTGCCGCCTCGGGACCAGTCCCGCGACCTCGCCGGCACCCCGCTGGACTCCCCCTCGGGCTCGCCCGCCCGCTGACGCGGGGACTAGCCTCCGCACCATGGTTCAGATTGCTCAGGTCAGCCCCGACGAGTTCGACTGGACGAGCGAGGACGGTCCCGCTGCGGAGGTACGCCGCATCGCCCGCGCCTCCACCGCGCACGACGGCACCACCACGCTCAACGAGCAGGCCGTGCTGCAGCTGAAGAACCGCGGCCTGCGCGATGCCGAGCTCTGGATCGGCGGGGGTGGTTTCGCGCTGCGTCACCATGACGTGCTGGACCTCGCGGTCCACCCGGAGTCGCGGCGGCAGGGCGTCGCCACGGCGCTGGCCCTCGAGGTCGCCCCCGCCGGCCGCAAGGTCGACGCCTGGTCCCACGGTGACCACCCCGGCGCCGCACGACTGGCCGAGCTGTTCTCGATCCCCCGCGAGCGCGAGCTGGTCATCATGCACAAGTCGCTGACCGAGCCGCTGCCGGAGGTGACGGTGCCGGCCGGCGTGCGCGTGCGGACCTTCGAGCCCGGCGACGAGCAGGCGTTCCTCGACGTCAACGCCAGCGCCTTCTCCCACCACCCCGAGCAGGGTCACATGACCATCGAGGACCTCCACGAGCGGATGAGCGAGTCGTGGTTCGACCCGGCCGGCCTGTTCTTCGCCGTACCCGCCGACCCGGGGCCCGGTGACCCCCCGCTGCTCGGCTTCCACTGGACCAAGGAACACCGCGACGAGGACCCGCCGTACGGCGAGGTCTACGTCGTCGCGGTCAACCCCAAGGCCGCCGGGCGTGGTCTGGGCACCGTGCTCACCGGCATCGGCGTACGCCACCTGCGCGATGCCGGCCTCGAGTCCGTGCTGCTCTACGTCGACGGTGACAACGACCCCGCCGTCGCCGTCTACACCGGCCAGGGCTTCGACGTCGAGCGCACCGAGGTGCAGTACCGCGGCACCTCGGCCGGGCTCACCCGCGCCTGACCCCTCGCGGGTGTGTAGGACCGGGCTGGCGGGATAGTCCGAGACGTTCCCGTCGTCATTTCGGTCGTGGAACGACGGAATCGTCTCGGACTATCCCGGCCGGCCGATGTTTCCGGGCTAACCCAAGCCGCAAATCCGTCTCCCGTTCGAGGGCCGTCTGGGGCCGTCCGGCGGACCCCTGTGGATGGCGAAATCACGATCGCGAAAAGTTCGGCACCCTGCGTGGATGCCACGGCGTACCCATTTCGTCCCATCGCCCTTTCACGGGAGTCGACCCGGCCTGGTGAGCCCGGTCCCTGTCGACCGGCTCGGGATCCAGGGCCCGACAGAGGGGCAGGCGCGGGCCTCCTCGTGGCGACAGACCAGCCGAGGCCTGTACGTACCCACGACCGCCGACCCTTCCGACGTCGAGCAGCGCATCGTGGAAGCGGCCGCTGTTCTCCCGGAGGTCGGGGGGATCACCGGCTGGGCCGGTCTGAGATGGCTGGGCTGCGACTGGTTCGACGGACTCGATCCCACGGGTGTCTCCCGACTGCCGGTGGACCTGGCGACGTGCTACCAGGACATCCGCAACCAGGACGGTTTCGTCGTACACCAGGAGCGGCTCGGTCCCAGTGAGCTGATCGTGACGGACGGGCTGCGCTCGACCTCGGCCGTCCGCTCCCTCTGCTTCTTGACGAGATACGCGCGCAACGTGCGAGAAGCCACCTGCTTCGCGGACATGGCCGCCTACTCCGATCTTGTCTCGATCGCCGAGGCCACGGAGTACTTCCTCGCACACCCCGGGTGGACGGGGATCCCGCAGGCGCGCGAGGCGCTGCTGCTCATGGACGAGAACAGCTGGTCCAGGTGGGAGACGTGGATGCGCCTCGTGTGGAAGCTCGACGCGGGGTTTCCGGCCCCACTGTGCAACCGTCCGATCTTCGACCTCGCGGGAACCCACATCGCCACACCGGACCTCCTGGACGTGGAGTCCGGCACCTACGGCGAGTACGACGGCGCGGTGCACCTCCCCGGGAAACAGCGGGCGCGCGACGTGACCCGGGCCAACGACCTGCGCAACATCGGGCTCGAGGGGTTCACGGTCCTGAGCGCCGACATCCCGCATCCCGAGCTGGCAGTCCAGAAGATGGCCGATGCCCGGAGGCGGGCCAGGTGGGAGCCCGAGTCCCGACGGCAATGGACCCATGAGCTGCCGCGGTGGTGGACCCCGACGCACACAGTCCAGCTGCGTCGCCAGCTGACCTCACGGCAGCGCGAGAGGTTCCTTCGTGGTCGCGCTTCGTGAGGTGCCCGGCCTGATCGGAGGCTCACGGCTGGATAGTCCGAGACGATTCCGTTGTTCTCAGACCGAAACAACAACGAGAACGTCTCGGACTATCCGGCTCGAGCCGGCTCGACCCCGTCCGCCCGGTCCGCCTGACCCAGCCGTCCATCCGGTCCAGGGGCCGGCTCAGGCCAGGGCACGGCGCATCGTGTCGGCCGTCTCGGCGTTGTAGGACCTCGCCTCCCGGCCCACGCCGACGAAGTGCAGGAAGCCGTGGATCATCGAGGGGTGGCGCTTCGCCTCGACGCTCACCCCCTGCTCCGCGAGCAGTCGGGCGTAGGCCTCACCCTCGTCACGGAGCGGGTCGAACCCACCGGTGACGACGTACGCCGGGGCGATCTTCTCGGGGAAGTCCACGCGTCGCAGGGCCGAGGCGTCGGGGACCGACTTGTCGGCGCCCTCGGCGAAGTAGGCCTCCTCGGCGCCGTCCATGAACACCTCGGTGAGGACGAACCCCTCCGCGAAGGTACGCCGGCTCTCGGCGCGCTCGACGAAGTCCGTCCCCGGGTAGATCAGCAGCTGGAAGGCGAGTGGCAGCCCCTGCTCCGCGGCCCAGATCGCCGTCGAGGCGGACAAGGCCCCTCCAGCCGAGTCACCCCCGACCGCCAGCCGGGTCGGGTCGGCGTCGATCTCGCCGGCGTGCTCGACCAGCCAGCGGTACGCCGCCCGGCAGTCCTCGACCGCGGCCGGGAACTTGTGCTCGGGCGAGAGCCGGTAGTCGATCGCCAGCAGCTGGACGCCGGAGTGCTCGGCCAGGAATCGGCAGGCGGGGTCGTGGCTCTCGAGGTCGCCGTACATCCAGCCGCCGCCGTGGATGAAGAGCATGGTCGGTGCCGGCCCGGACCCCAGCCGCTCGGTCGGCGTGTAGAGCCGAGCACGCAACCGCCCCTCGGCCCCGTCGACCTCGAGCTCGCGCACCGCGCCGACGTGCTGGCGCCCGCCCACCAGCAGCTGCTGGCGCAACAGCTCGGCCCGCGCCTCGGTGAGGGGAAGCGTCTCGGCGGCCGGGATCCTCGCGAGCTTCTGGAGGCGCAGCAACAGCTGCAGCTCCGGCGCCAGGGTCTGCCCCTCGACCTCGATCGGCGTGCGGACCAGGACTCGCTGGACCCGGGGCGAGAGCCCGAGGACCAGCTTGAGGAGCGTGGACTCGAGCGCGAAGCGGATGTCGGACACGGGCGCCAACCTACGACAGTCGAGCGCTGTTCATCTGCCGGTGTCAGACTTCGCCCCATGTCCTCCGACAGCTTCCAGCAGGCCACCGGCTCCGACGCGGGTGAAGGCCCCCTCGATCCGAGCCTTCGCGTGGTCCCGGCCGACATCTTCGACGTGGACCCGCCGTATGACCCCGAGGAGGCCGAGTTCGCCCCCGGGGAGTTCGCGGATCGCTTCCTGGACCGCGAGCTGTCCTGGCTGCGCTTCAACCAGCGTGTGCTCGAGCTCGCCGAGGACGACAGCCTCCCGCTGCTCGAGCGCGCCCGCTTCCTGGCCATCTTCGCCAGCAACCTCGACGAGTTCTTCATGGTCCGCGTGGCCGGCCTCAAGCGCCGGATCGCGGCCGGGGTCGCCGTACGCGCCGCCTCTGGGCTGATGCCGCGTGAGGTGCTGGAGCAGATCTGGGACAAGACGGCCGACCTGATGTCCCGGCACGCCCGCGTGTTCTCGCAGGAGATCATCCCCGCGCTGAAGGACCAGCGCATCGAGCTGGTTCGCTGGTCCGATCTCGACCGGGACGAGCAGCGCACCTGCAAGAAGCTGTTCAAGGAGCGCATCTTCCCGGTCCTCACCCCGCTCGCGGTCGACCCGGCGCACCCGTTCCCCTACATCTCGGGCCTGTCGCTGAACCTCGCGGTCCTGGTGCGCAACCCCAAGACCGACAAGGAGCACTTCGCACGCGTCAAGGTGCCCCCGATCTTCAGCCGGTTCGTCTCGCTGGGCAACCAGCGGTTCGTGCCCCTCGAGGACGTCATCGGCGAGCACCTCAAGCGACTCTTCCCCGGCATGGAGGTCCTCAGCGTCAACACCTTCCGGGTGACCCGCAACGAGGACCTCGAGGTCGAGGAGGACGACGCGGAGAACCTGCTGGCAGCGCTCGAGAAGGAGCTGCTGCGGCGCCGTTTCGGACCGCCCGTGCGCCTCGAGGTGCAGGAGAACATCGACGAGCACGTCCTCGAGCTGCTGACCGGTGAGCTGGGGGTGAGCGAGGCCGAGGTGTTCCGGCTTCCCGGGCCGCTCGACCTGCGCGGACTGCACGACATCGCCGACCTCGACCGCGAGGACCTGAAGTACCCGAACTTCCTCCCCGCGACCCACTCGCTCCTCGCCCCCGTCGAGTCCTCCTCGCCGGTCGACGTCTTCAAGGCGCTGCAACGCTCCGACGTGCTGCTGCACCACCCCTACGACTCGTTCAGCACCTCGGTGCAGCGCTTCATCGAGCAGGCCGCCGCCGACCCGCACGTGCTGGCGATCAAGCAGACGCTCTACCGCACCTCGGGTGACTCCCCGATCATCGACGCCCTCGTCGATGCCGCGGAGGCGGGCAAGCAGGTGCTCGTCATCGTCGAGATCAAGGCGCGTTTCGACGAGTCGGCCAACATCCGCTGGGCGCGCAAGCTGGAGCACGCAGGCTGCCACGTGGTCTACGGGCTGGTGGGCCTCAAGACCCACTGCAAGCTGGCGATGGTGGTGCGCGACGAGCCCGAGGGCATCCGCCGCTACACCCACATCGGCACCGGCAACTACAACCCCAAGACCGCCCGGATGTATGAGGACTTCGGCCTGCTCACCACCGACGAGGCCATCGGCGAGGACGTCGCGCACCTGTTCAACAACCTCAGCGGCTACTCGCGCAACGCCTCGTACGCCGAGCTCATGGTCGCGCCCGACTCTGTGCGCATCGGGCTGGTCGCCGCCATCCAGAACGAGATCGCCCACCACAAGGCCGGTCGCCCCGCCCGCATCCGCATCAAGGCCAACTCGATCGTCGACGAGGCACTGATCGACGAGCTCTACCGGGCCTCGCGGGCCGGAGTGCCGGTGGACTTGCTGATCCGCGGGATCTGCGCCGTCCGTCCCGGTGTGGAGGGCCTCTCCGAGACCATTCGCGTGCGGTCCATCCTGGGCCGCTACCTCGAGCACAGCCGCATCATGTGGTTCGAGAACGGTGGCGAGCCGACGGTGTGGATCGGTTCCTCCGACCTGATGCACCGCAACCTCGACCGCCGCGTCGAGGTGCTCGTCCGGCTGCCCTCCCCGGTCGAGGTCGACGAGGTCACCCGGCTGCTCGACCTTGCCTTCGACCCCCACACCGCCAGCTGGGAGCTCGTCGCCGACGGCACGTGGACCCAGGCCGCCTCCCCCGACGACCAGCCGATGCGCAACCTCCAGGAGCTGCTCATCGCCACCCACAAGCGACGTCGGCTCCGCGCCGGGGACTGAGCCGCCGGGAGCCCCACACGCTCAGCACGTCGCGAAGAGCAGCGGCCCGTCGTAGAGGGCGGAGAGCACGAAGCCGGTCTTCTGCCGGGGACGCAGGTCGAGGACCATGTCGTTGCCGACGACTCTGGGCGCACTCAACGTGAAGGTGTCGGAGAACGAGACGCCGCGGCCGATGGCCTCGCCGACGGCCAGCTGGGCCCGCGCCCGCGCGTTCTTCTCAGCCCGTTCGGAGTCCTCGAAGTGGCCGGAGACCCGCAGCGTCCGGTCGGGTCGCATCCCCATGGCGAAACCCGCCAACGGGGTCACCCCACCGGCCTGCTTCACGCGCGCCGTCGCCCGCGCCTCGTCGTCGCCGTCGGCCTGCGACATGGCCAGGTCCTCGCAGGCGAAGTCCCGGCCCCAGAACATCGCGTTGGCCGGTCGGTCGAGATCGGCGGCCATGTCGGTGACGCCCGGGACCGAGCTGAACGAGGCCCCGTCGCCGGCCGCCACCCGGGCGGCGCTCGCGGCGTAGTCGGGGTCGTCGCTGGAGACGACGAGATCACGGTCCGCGAGCAACGAGACGTACTGCAGCTCCGGGGTGATCGTCGGGTCGATCCCCGCCACGAGGTCGGCCCCGCCCTTCCAGACGCCGTCCTCCTGCTTCGGCCTGGTGTAGCCGGCGCCCTCCAGGTGGTCGCGGAGCACCTCGAAGTCGGTGCCGTCGGGGACCTTGAGCACCATGGTGGCTCCCCTGCGACCCTGCGCGTAGGCCTCCCACCGCGCCGTGGCGGGCCCGAAGCCGAAGTTCTCCTGGAGCGCGGACGCCGACTCGTCGATGCTCGACGCGGCGGAGTAGTCGCTGTCGTAGGCCTGCGCGATGAACGCGTCGACGTCTTCCCGGTCCGGGGCCTCACCGAGCTTCGCGCCCAGTGTGGTGCGTACGACGGCCCAGTCGGTGAACCCCACCCGTAGCGAGCTCGCCGGCACCGCGCCCAGCGCCTCGTCGAGCACCGTGCGGTGTGACCTCTTCCAGACGAAGGCACCGACGACTGCCAGCCCGAGCACCAGGACCAGCACGAGCGGGACGACCGCGAGCGGGCGAGGACGTCCGCGTGCGCCAGCCACAGCCTCACCCCGCCTTCGTCGCGCGACCTGGTCCGCCACCGGTGCGGCCGCGTCCCGGGCGAGAGTAGCCGTTTGCGCGAAGCGCACTACGTGTCAGGATTCTCCGCATGGCCCCCCCGCTGACGTCGGCCGCGACAGGACCGGACGTGGTCGCCGCAGGCGCGGTCGTCACCCGCAAGGGACCCGAGGGCCGAGAGGTGCTGCTGGTCCACCGGCCCAAGTACGACGACTGGTCGTTTCCCAAGGGCAAGCAGGACCCCGGTGAGCACGTCGCCACGACCGCGGTGCGCGAGGTCCTCGAGGAGACCGGCGTCGAGATCCGGCTGGGGCGCCCGCTGCGGCCCCAGGTCTACACCGTGAGCGGCGGCCGGGCGAAGACGGTGCACTACTGGGTGGGGCACGCGGTGGGCGATGACGACGTGTCGTCGTTCCTCACCAACGAGGAGGTGGACGACCTCGGCTGGTTCTCTGCCGACTCCGCGGCCGAACGGCTCACCTACCTCGACGACATCAGCCTCCTCGAGCAGTACCGCGAACGGCGGAAGACCACCTCGACCCTGGTCGTCGTACGCCACGCCAAGGCGCACAAGCGCGGCACCTGGTCCGGTCCCGACCCGAAGCGACCGCTCTCGGAGATCGGCGAGCTCCAGGCCCGGGCCCTCTCACCGCTGCTGCACGCCTACGGGATCTCCCGGGTGCTGAGCTCCTCGAGCACCCGGTGCTCCCAGACCGTGGAGCCCTACGCCGAGGACCAGCTGCTGCCCGTGGTCGAGGTCGTCGCCCTGTCGGAGGAGGGGTACGACGAGGCCGTCGTGGGCGACCTGGTGGGCGAGATCCTGGAGACGCCCGGGCCAAGCGTCCTGTGCACCCACCGGCCGATCCTGCCGCGGATCCTCGCGCAGCTGGGGATCACCGAGGAACCCCTCTCTCCCGCGGAGCTGATCGTGTGTCACCACCGTCGAGGCCGCGTCGTGGCCAGCGAACGTCACCAGGCGTGACCAGAGGTCCCCTGACCTGCGGTTGTTCACCCGGTGTCCGTTTCTCCACGCGGAGGACAACTCCCGATGGGCAGGCATCGTTCACCTCGCGTTCACCCACGCCGACGGACCCGGTCACTTCACCTTCCTAGGTTTCACAGCGTCCAACATCTGTGACTTTCCCACTGTGACTTTCAGGAGATCGAAGTGAATCGCACTTCCCTTGCCCGTATTGCTGCCCCCAGCGTCGCGGTGCTTGCCCTCGGCTTCGCCGTTTCGGCGTGCGGTGCCAGCAACGAATCCGATTCAGGCTCGAGCAGCAGCAGCGGCGGCGACTCGCTGTCCGGCAAGCTCGACGGCGCTGGTTCCAGCGCCCAGTCCGCTGCCATGGACGCCTGGCGCGCCGGCTTCCAGAAGGCGAACTCAGGCGTCACCGTCAACTACGACCCGTCCGGCTCAGGCGCCGGCGTGGAGAAGTTCATCGCCGGCGGCGTGGACTTCGCCGGCTCCGACGCCGCCCTCGACGCTGAAGCAGGCGAGGTCGCCTCTGCCAAGGAGCGCTGCGGCGCAGATGCCATCGAGGTGCCCAACTACGTGAGCCCCATCGCCGCGGTCTTCAACGTGGAGGGTGTGGACAAGCTCCAGCTCTCCTCCAAGACCCTGGCCGGCCTCTTCGACGGCACCATCAAGCAGTGGGACGACCCCGCGGTCAAGGCCGACAACCCCGACGCCACGCTGCCCTCGCTCCGGGTCGTGCCGGTGCACCGTTCGGACGAGTCCGGCACCACCAAGAACTTCACCGACTACCTCGAGAAGGCCAGCGACGGCGCCTGGAAGTCCCCGGCCGACAAGGTGTGGCCGATCAAGTCCGGCGAGGGCGCCAACCAGACCTCCGGGATGATCTCGGCCGTCAAGGGCGGCAAGGGCACCATCGGCTACGCCGACCTCAGCCAGGTCGGGGAGCTCAACGCTGCGTCCATCAAGGTCGGCGAGGCGTTCGTCGAGCCGTCCTCCGAGGGGGCCGCCAAGGCGCTCGAGTCCTCGCCCCTGGACGAGACGCGGCCCGAGGGTGACATGGCCGTCAAGATCGACCGTACGACGACCGCCGACGGCGCCTACCCGATGTTCCTGACCTCCTACCTGATCGCGTGCCCGACCTACGACGGCGCCAAGGCCGACCTGGTCAAGGGCTTCCTGGACTACGTGGTCAGCGACGAGGGCCAGCAGGCAGCTGCCGACAACGCCGGCTCGGCACCGATCCCCGCGTCCTTCGCGGAGAAGGCCAAGACGATCGTGGACGCGATCACCTCCAAGTAAGTCTGAGGACACACATCACCGTGAGCATCACCGACGTGAAAGCCGGGTCTCCCAAGCGCCGCTTGGGAGACCTGGTCTTCGCCAACCTCACCCGCGGAGCGGGCCTGCTCATCCTGGTGACCCTGGCCGGGGTGGCCATCTTCCTCACCGTCCAGGGGATCCCGGCCTTCTCCGCCGGCCCCGAGAGCCTGAGCGGCGCCAGCAACTTCCTCGGCTTCGTGTGGCCACTGGTGTTCGGCACGCTCCTCGCAGCGGTACTCGCGCTCGCGATCGCGATGCCGCTCGCCATCGCCGTCGCCCTCACCGTGTCCCACTACGCGCCTCGCAAGGTCGCCACGCTGATCGGCTACATGGTCGACCTGCTCGCTGCCGTGCCCAGCGTCATCTACGGCCTGTGGGGCGGACTGTTCCTGGGTCGCCACCTGGTGCCGGTCTACGAGTGGCTCTGGGCGCACGCGTCGTGGATCCCGCTGTTCGCCGGCCCACCGTCGACCACCGGGCGCACCATCCTGACCGCCTCGATCGTGCTGGCCATCATGGTGCTGCCGATCGTCACGGCGATCTCCCGCGAGATCTTCGCCCAGACTCCCCGGCTCAACGAGGAGGCGGCACTCGCGCTCGGCGCGACCCGCTGGGAGATGATCCGCCTCTCCGTCTTTCCCTACGCCCGCTCCGGCATCGTCTCCGCCGCCATGCTGGGTCTGGGCCGCGCGCTCGGCGAGACGATGGCGGTCGCCATGGTGCTCTCCGCCAGCGGCGTGGTCACGTTCAACCTGATCTCCTCGACGAACCCCTCGACGATCGCTGCGAACATCGCGCTCACCTTCGCGGACGCGACCGGGCTGCAGGTCAACGCACTCATCGCCAGCGGCCTGGTCCTCTTCGTCATCACGTTCATCGTGAACTTCGCGGCCCGCTGGATCGTCTCCCGCAGTGAGGTGAAGGCATGACCATGCTTCTGGACGAGAAGACCACCTCGCTCGAGCGCGCCCCGTTGCGCCACGCCCGGCTGCCCAGGTGGGCCCCCGTGCTCGTGCTCGTGCTCGCGTTCGCGGCGTCCGCGCTGATCGGCCTCCTGCTCGGCTGGGGCCCGTCCGGGATCGTGATCCTGGCGCTGCTGCTCTACCTCGTCGCGCTGCCGCTGTGGTCGCTGGCACTGGAGAACCGCCGCTCGGCCACCGACCGGCTGGTGACAGGGCTGGTGTGGGTGGCGCTCGGCATCGCCTTCGTGCCGCTGGTCTCGCTGCTCTACATGGTGATCAGCAAGGGCCTGCCCGTCCTGGACGCCAAGTTCTTCACCTACTCGATGCGCAACATCATCGGCGAGAAGGGCGGCATCTACCACGCGATCATCGGCACCCTGCTGATCACGGCGTCGGCTGCGGTGATCTCGGTGCCCATCGGGTTGCTGACCGCCATCTACCTCGTCGAGTACGGCGCCAGGTCCAAGATGGCCTCCTCGATCCGCTTCCTGGTCGACGTGATGACCGGCATTCCCTCGATCGTGGCGGGCCTGTTCGCCTACGCTCTGTTCGTGCTCTTCCTCGGGCCTGGCGTCCACATCGGGATCGGTGGTGGCGTCGCGCTGTCACTGTTGATGATCCCGATCGTGGTCCGTTCCGCCGAGGAGATGCTCAAGCTCGTGCCCGCAGACCTACGGGAGGCGGCGTACGCCCTGGGGGTGCCGAAGTGGCGCACGATCGTCAAGGTCGTGCTGCCCACCGCGATGGCCGGCATCATCACCGGCATCACCCTCGCCATCGCCCGGGTCATCGGCGAGACGGCCCCGCTGCTGATCATCGCGGGTGCCACGGACTCGACGAACTTCAACCTGTTCAAGGACCAGATGCAGACCCTGCCGGTCTTCATCTACTACAGCTACACGCAGCCCGGGAACCACCCGGAGATCGCGCGCCCGATGGCCTGGGGGGCCGCACTCGTGCTGATCCTCATCGTGCTCGTCCTCAACCTGCTGGCCCGCGTGCTCGGCCGGCTCTTCGCTCCCAAGACGGGGCACTGACCCCCCTGCCCGGGGGCCTAGAAAGGAACACACGATGGCAACGAGCATCGACATCTCCGACCTGAACATCTACTACGGCGACTTCCTCGCCGTCGAGGGTGTCTCGATGAGCATTCCCGCCCGCTCGGTGACCGCACTGATCGGCCCGTCAGGCTGCGGAAAGTCGACCTTCCTCCGCTCGCTGAACCGGATGCACGAGGTCATCCCAGGTGCCCGCGTCGAGGGCAAGGTGATGGTTGACGGGCAGTCGCTCTACGACCCCAACGTCGACCCGGTGCAGGTCCGCCGCCTGATCGGCATGGTCTTCCAGCGCCCGAACCCCTTCCCCACGATGTCGATCTACGACAACGTCCTCGCCGGGCTCCGCCTGAACAACTCCAAGCTCAAGAAGTCCGACGGCGACGACGTCGTGGAGCGCTCGCTGACGCACGCCAACCTGTGGGGCGAGGTCAAGGACCGGCTGAACAAGCCCGGCATGGGTCTCTCGGGTGGCCAGCAGCAGCGTCTGTGCATCGCCCGCGCCATCGCGGTGGAGCCGGAGGTCCTGCTGATGGACGAGCCCTGCTCGGCCCTCGACCCGATCTCGACCTCGGCCATCGAGGACCTGATCCACCAGCTCAAGACCGACTACACGATCGTGATCGTGACCCACAACATGCAGCAGGCCGCCCGCGTCTCCGAGGACACCGCCTTCTTCAACATCGCGGGCGCCGGCAAGCCCGGCAAGCTGATCGAGATGAACTCCACCAAGAAGATCTTCAGCGTTCCGGAAGAGCCCGCCACCGAGGCCTACATCTCGGGCCGGTTCGGCTAGACCTCCCGGGCTGGTCCTCGGGCGGCTGGTGGGTTCGGGGTCGCCGGGGGGCGCCGGGGGGCGCCGGGGGGCATGCGAATGTCGCTGGTGAGGCGGGAGATCACTTCTCCCACACCTCCCGCCACATTCGCATCCGTTCCGCGAACGAGAACGATCGCCGCCCCCGTCAGCGCGTCCAGGAGTAGGCCCCGACATGCGAATGTCGTTGAAGGGGCTGGAGTCCACCTCTTCTCCCACTCTCGCCACATTCGCCTGCTCGCTGAGCGAGCCCGGGACCGCTACGGCATGCGAATGTCACGCGTGAGGCAGTAGACCGCTGCTCCCCCACCTCCAGCCACATTCGCAGCGTCCGTGGCCCGCCGATCACCGGCGTACGGCGGTGCGCTCGCTGACCACTTCACGTCCCCAGGACGCTGGTCCGGGTAGCGGATCCACAGGCTGCTGGCTCATCCCCCGCGAGACACCCGATCCGGCCGACGATGCGGCCATGGACCTGATCAGCCAGCTGACCCTGATGGGGGGCGCTTGTGAACTCACGTCGCTCGTCCAACTGCGCGGAGACGACGAGGTCGCCGCCGCGCTGGCCGACGGCACCCTCATCGGCACGAGGCGGGGTCGGTGCGCGCTGGCTACCAGTCCTCAGTCGATCCGGCTCGCCAGCGCCTTCGGAGGCGTGCTGTCACACCGGAGTGCGGCCCAGCACTGGGGGTGGGCCCGCAAGCTCGGGTCCGAGAAGCCGGAGATCACCGTCCCTCGGACGCGGCACCTCAGTGCCGGCGCCCGCAGGTTGATCCTGCCCCACTGGTCGGATCTGGAGGACGATGACGTGGACGGGTTGGCGACCACCCGCCGGCGCACCTTGATCGACTGCATGCGCAACCTGCCCACGGACGAGTCGCTGCCCGTCGTCGACAGCGCCTTGAGAGCGGACGACGTCACCCACGCGGAGCTGGTCACTTTGGCGGAAGCGACCAGGGGCCGGGGACGCACTCGCATCCAGGGCGTCGCTGCGTCAGCGACCGGCAAGTCCGCCAATGTCTTCGAGTCGGTGTTGCGCGCTCAGTGCGATCTGGTGCCCGGCCTCAATGTCCAGGCGCAGCTTCCGGTGCGGCTGCCCGGTACGCCGTTGATCCTGCACCCGGACCTGGCGGACCCGTTGCTCAAGATCGCGCTGGAGGCCGAGGGCTTCGAGTGGCACGGCGAGACGGCGGCGCTCACGCGCGACTGTCGTCGCTACAACCGGTTCACAGCGAGCGGTTGGATCATCATCCGGTTCAGCTGGTACCTCGTGATGTTCGAGCCGGAGTACGTGCAGCGAGTGTTGCTCGAGGCGGTGGCTCTTGCCCGTCGGACATGCGAATGTCGTCCCAGGGGCGCCTGAGCGCTGCTTCAGCCCGATGCGCCACATTCGCATCCCCCGGCGGCCGCCACCGCCATCCCCCGGCGGCCCACCGAAAGACCCCGGGGCCCGCAGACCACCTCAGGGCAGCTGGAAGACGAACTTCAAGATCAGGTAGGTCAGCGCGGCGACGGAGCCGGCGGCCGGGAAGGTGAGGACCCAGCCGACCAGGATGGACCGGGCCACTCCCCAGCGCACGGCCGAGAGGCGCTTGGTGGCACCGACGCCCATGACCGCACTGGTGATGGTGTGGGTGGTGGAGATCGGCGCCTGGAAGACATAGGCCGTCGTGTAGAGCACCGAGGCGGCCACCGACTCGGCCGCGAACCCCTGGGGCGGGTCGAGATGGATGATCCGGCGACCGAGGGTGCGCATGATGCGCCAGCCACCCGAGTAGGTGCCGAGGGAGATCGCGCTCGCGGCGGCGATGATCACCCACAGCGGGAGCGGGTCCCCGGAGGCGACGTACCCACCGGTGAGCAGGGCCAGGAAGATCACACCCATCGTCTTCTGGGCGTCCTGGAGGCCGTGGCCGAGGGCCATCGCCGCCGCCGATAGCGACTGGGCGAGGCGGAAGCCCCGGCTGACCTTGGCCGGTGCCTGCCGCCGGAAGATCCACATGATCAGCAGCATCATCGCGAAACCGAGGGTGAAGGCGACCAGCGGCGACAGCACCATCGGGATGACGACCTTGTCGATCACCGTGGGCCAGTTGACGAAGACCCCGGCCGTGAGGGCCGACCCGACCAGGCCACCGATCAGGGCGTGCGAGGAGGAGGACGGCAGGCCGAAGTACCACGTGATCAGGTTCCAGGTGATGGCACCGACGAGGCCCGCCATCACGATGACCAGGCCGTGGCTGCCGCTGCCGGGTCTGATCACGTCGCTGACGGTGCTGGCCACCTTCTGGCCGAGGAAGGCACCGACGAAGTTCATCACCGC
Organism: uncultured Actinomycetota bacterium; assembly: GCA_963843775.1. GTDB lineage: Bacteria > Actinomycetota > Actinomycetes > Propionibacteriales > Nocardioidaceae > Marmoricola. Next base: position 229,553 of record CAWJLT010000006.1, on the reverse strand, counting down.
GGCCATCAGCAGCGCCACCCGCGGGGTGAGGGCTCGCGTCGAGACCGAGGTCGCGATGGCGTTCGCCGCGTCGTGGAACCCGTTGGTGTAGTCGAAGATCAGGGCAACCGCGACGACCGCAATGATGATCGCGAGCTCCACCGCTCAGGACTCCTTGGCGTGGATCTGCTCGATGATGTTGGCGACCTTCTCGAAGGCGTCGACGGCATCCTCGAGCGAGTCGACGATGTCCTTGAGCTTGAGCACCTCCAAGGCTTCGTACTGCCCGCTGAACAGCTTGGCCAGGATCCGGCGGTAGCTCTTGTCCCCGGTGTTCTCGAGCCGGTTGATCTCGATCCAGTACTCCTCGAGACCCTTCATCGAGCGCAGCTGCGGCATCGCCTCCGCGGTGAGCTCTGCACACCGCTGGAGTACGTCGACCTGCTCGGCCAGCTCCACCGGCAGCGTAGCCACCTCGTAGAGGACCGTCAGGTCGACGGCCTCCTCCATGAAGTCCATGACGTCGTCGAGGCTCGAGGCCAGCGCGTAGATGTCCTCACGGTCGAACGGCGTCACGAAGGTCGAGTTGACCCGCTTCGCGATCTCGTGCGTCGTCTCGTCGGCCTGGTGCTCGGCGTCTCGCATGCGGGCCGCGATGGCTTCCCGGTCGGCGGACTCCCCCAGCATCTCCGCGAGAATCCGGGCTCCGTCGACGAGATTGGTCGCCGACGTGGTGAAGAGATCGTAGAAGACGCTGTCCACGGGCTTGAAGCTGAAGGCCACGAGTTAACTCCTGAGGAGGAGGATCAGAACGTTGCACATGCTAGGACGTGCACGCCCTACACGCGTAACTGCAGGCGTGCGGCGCACGCCTAGTGAACTACACAGGAGCCCTTCGCGACCGCACTCGGCGGGGTCGGCGGCGAGGCGTTCGGGTCAGTCGCCCTCGCGCGGCTTCGGGATGACCCCGAGGATCTGGTCGATCTGAAGGAGGGACATGTGCACCTCGGACTGGTTCGCGGCCACGATCAGGTTGGCCGTCAGCTCGACCTCGTCGAGGAGCTCGCTGTCCTCGAGTCGGACATCAAACGGATCCACGTGCGCCATGTCCTTTCCTCGGTGCTCTGCTGCGTGACTCAAGTGCTATTACCCGCCCCGCCCGACCGGGAAACCACCATGTGGACACCGGGTGGCGTCTCAAGATACTCCGAGGTAGGCGGGCGGAGTGGACAAAAGGAAAGCCCCGGCCGTCTCCGGCCGGGGCTCCCCTACTGTCTGGTGGTGCGTCAGACGGCGCGAACGTTCTCAGCCTGCGGACCCTTGGGGCCCTGCGTGACGTCGAACTCGACCTTCTGGTTCTCGTCGAGGGACTTGTAGCCCTGCGACTGGATGGCCGAGTAGTGAACGAAGACGTCGTCTCCGCCGTTCTCCTGGGCGATGAAGCCGAAGCCCTTCTCGGCGTTGAACCACTTCACGGTGCCTTGTGCCATGTCTCTAGATCTCCTGTTACTGATGGCTTGAGACCGCCACTTCGGCGGCCTCCGCAGAGTGCGGGTGATACGCCGTCCCGCCTCGCAAGCCATGTAGCAAAGAGAAGAAACGCCGTTGGATCACAAACTCCAACAAGCGTTGTGTAACCGCTGGAACTTGCACCCTGCACGGCAAGCCTACCAACGTTCGGGCAAAACGCTAGCCACGGCTCCCCATCAGTTCTTTTCGGCGCCCGGGGCGCTCGCGCGGGGTCGTCCGGGCTGCTGCCTTGGCTGGTCCTGCGAGGCTGTCCCGGCTCGGGCCGACCTGGACCCGCGCGTTGACCGGGCCGCCGGGGTCGCCGTAGGTTCCGGGCACCTGAGAGCAGAGGAGCTGTCGTGGCCGAGCCGCCCGGCGAGAACGCCGTCGAACGCCCCGGCCTGCTGTCCCGCCTGCGAGGACGTACGCCGACCGCGCCGGCCGCCGAGCGAGTCGATGAGCAGGTCGACGGGCCGGTCGACGAGGGTTGGGTCCACCACGGGCCCGGGGACGGCCAGGGTTTCACCGGCTGGCTCTACCACTACGCCGACGGCACGATGGTGGACGAGGACGGCACGGTCCATGAGCACGTCTCCGTGCCAGCGTCCAGCGAAGTGGCCCCAGAACCCGAGCCCGAGCCAGATCCCGAGCCCGCGCCAGATCCCGACCCCGACCGAGCCCGCACCCGAGCCGCAGCGCTCGGCGATCCCCAGCTTCGTGGAGTACAGCCCCTCCGAGCTGCGGAACTACGCCCTCGGCGCGGTCCTCGTCGTTGCCTCCGTGGCGGCCGTGATCACGCTGTTCCTGGTCGCCCCCGACCCGGACACCGGCGGGTTCGTCCTGGTGCTCTGTCTGGGCCTCCTCGCGGCCGCGGCCGGGTGGGGGCTGGCGAGCTGGAAGCCCACGGTGGTCTCCATCCGCGACGGGATCCTCGAGGTGTCCCGCGGGGACCAGGAGGACACCTACGACCTCCGCGACCCGGACACCCGCGTCGACCTCGGCACCAGGACCGGCTCACCCAGCTGGCGGGCGAAGGTCGCGAGTCCGGACGGCCCCACCACGGTCATCACCGCCCGAGAGGTCAAAGCCCGTCACTTCACCGAGATCGTGGAGCACCACCGCGGCAGACGACCGGAGCAGTGAGGGCCGCCTGACGGGCTGCCTGGTCCCGGCAGGCGTTCGATCGCGCTGCGGGGGTACGGACCCCGGGTGACCTACGACCCGACCGACAGCTTCGTCCACGTCCGGGGCGCCACCGAGAACAACCTCCGCAACGTCGATGTCGACCTTCCCCGCGACGCCATGGTCGCCTTCACCGGCGTGTCCGGGTCCGGCAAGTCCTCGCTCGCGTTCGGCACGTTGTACGCCGAGGCACAGCGCCGCTACTTCGAGTCGGTCGCGCCGTACGCCCGACGGCTGCTGCAGCAGGTGGGCGCACCCCATGTCCAGGAGATCACCGGGCTGCCACCGGCCGTGGCGCTGCAGCAGCGCCGCGGAGCACCGAGCTCGCGGTCGACCGTCGGCACCATCACCACGCTCTCCAACCTGCTGCGCATGCTCTTCTCGCGCGCCGGCACCTACCCACCGGGAGCCGAACGCCTCGGCGCCGAGGCGTTCTCCCCCAACACCGCGGCCGGGGCCTGCCCGCGGTGCCACGGCCTCGGGGTCGTGCACGACGTCGCCGAGGAGCTGATGGTCCCGGACACCTCGCTGAGCATCCGGCAAGGAGCGATCGCCGCGTGGCCCGGCGCCTGGCAGGGTGCCAACCTGCGCAGCATCGTCACCGGCCTCGGGATCGACACCGACCGCCCCTGGGCCAGGCTGAAGAAGAAGGACCGCGACTGGCTGCTCTTCACCGACGAGCAGCCCTCGGTGCTGATCAAGCCCGAGCGCGACCGCATCGACCACGGGTACTACGGGAAGTTCTGGAGCGCCCGCAAGCACGTGATGCACGTGCTCGCCGACTCCAAGAGCCAGCAGATGCGCGACCGGGCACTGCGGTTCGTCCGTGACTCCCCCTGCCCCGAGTGCCAGGGCAGCGGACTCCGGCCGGAGGCACTGGCGGTGACGGTCGCCGCCCACTCCATCGCCGAGGTGAACGCGCTCCCCTTCGCCGAGGTGGTGGCGCTGCTGCGACCCATCGCTGAGCTGACCGAGGCCGGGGCCGCCGTCTCCTCCGCCGAGTCCGGGGAGACGACCGAGGTCGCGGTCCGGATCTCCGCCGACCTGGTCGCGCGCATCGAGGTGCTCCTGGACCTCGGTCTCGGCTACCTCAGTCTCGGGCGCAGCTCGACCACGCTGTCCCCGGGCGAGGCGCAGCGCCTGCGCATCGCCACCCAGCTGCGCTCGGGATTGTTCGGGGTCGTCTACGTGCTCGACGAACCGTCCGCCGGCCTGCACCCGGCCGACGCCGAGCCGCTGCTCGACGTGCTCGACCGCCTCAAGTCCTCGGGCAACTCCCTGTTCGTGGTCGAGCACGACCTGGACGTCGTACGACGGGCGGACTGGGTGGTCGACATCGGTCCCGGCGCGGGCGAGGGTGGTGGACGGGTGCTGTACTCCGGTCCGGTCGCCGGCCTCGAGGAGGTCCAGGAGTCGGCCACCAGTGCCTACCTGTTCGGCCGGGCCGAACCGCTCGTGCACGACCCCCGTGAGCCCCAGGGCTGGCTGCACCTGCGCGGCGTCTCCCGCCACAACCTCGACGACGTGTCGGTCGACTTTCCCCTGTGTGTGTTGACCGCAGTCACTGGAGTCTCCGGCTCCGGCAAGTCCACGCTGGTCACCCAGGTGCTGTCCGAGGTCGTACGCCGTCACCTCGGCCAGACGCCGGAGGACCCCGAGGCGGCCGAGCTCGAGGTCGACGTCGTCGACGCGGCCGGACTGGAGTCCTTCGACCGGCTGGTGCTGGTCGACCAGCGGCCCATCGGGCGCACCCCCCGCTCGAACCTCGCGACCTACACCGGGATGTTCGACGCCGTGCGCAAGCTCTACGCCGCGACGGACCTGGCCAAGGAACGCGGCTACTCGGCCGGACGGTTCTCCTTCAACGTCGCGGAGGGGCGGTGCGAGACCTGCCAGGGCGAGGGGTTCGTCGCCGTCGAGCTGCTGTTCCTGCCAGGGACCTACGCACCGTGCCCGACCTGTCACGGCGCGCGCTACAACGCCGAGACGCTCGAGATCACCTACCACGGCAAGAACGTGGCCGAGGTGCTGGCGATGCCCGTCGACGACGCCGCGAAGTTCCTCGCGGACGTGCCCGCTGCGTCGCGCAGCCTGGAGACGCTGCGCGACGTGGGGCTGGGCTACCTCCGGCTGGGTCAGCCCGCGACCGAGCTCAGCGGTGGCGAGGCCCAGCGCATCAAGCTGGCCACCGAGCTGCAGCGAGCGCGGCGCGGACACGCGCTCTACCTGCTCGACGAGCCGACGGCGGGGTTGCACCCGGCGGACATCGCCCTGCTGCTGCGGCAGCTGCACCGGCTCGTCGACGCGGGCAACACCGTCGTCCTGGTGGAGCACGACCTGGACACGATCGCCACCGCCGACTGGGTCATCGACCTCGGCCCCGGCGGCGGAGACTCCGGCGGGCGGGTGGTGGCGAGCGGCTCGCCGGCGGAGGTCGCGTCGTCGGAGACGAGCGCCACCGCGCCGTACCTCGCGCGGCGACTGGAGCGGCCCTGAACTGGCTCGCAGCCACAGGCAACGCGCGCTCGCGTCACTGGTGCGAGCGAGTGGTCTTGATCTCGTGCTCCCGTCGGTCCATCTCGATCCGCAGCGAGCGGCGTCGCAGGGCGGCCTCGTGACGGCGGACCTGGAGCGGCGTCGTCGGCTCCCAGCGAGGCACCTCCACTGGCCTGCCGTCGTCGTCGACCGCCACCATCGTGAAGTAGCAGCTGTTCGTGTGCCTGACCCGGCCGAGGCGTAGGTCCTCGGTGGTCACCCTGATCCCGATCTCCATCGATGTCCGGCCCGTGTAGTTGACGCTCGCGTCGAACGTGACCAGCTCACCGACGTGGATCGCCTCACGGAAGACGACCCGATCCACCGACAGGGTCACCGCGTAGCTGCCGGCGTACCTCGTGGCGCAGGTGTAGGCGACCTGGTCGAGATACTTCAGCAGCAGGCCGCCATGGACGTTGCCAGAGAAGTTCGACATGTCCGGGGTCATCAGGACCGTCATCGACAATGACGGCAGCGGGCCCGCACCGTCGCCCGCCGGCAGAACGTCTTCGCTCATGGTCTCCACCCTCCGGGACACGTGGCCCCAGTATCGACCGCGTGAGCGTGCCAGCGAAGCCTCTGTGGGTTCGGGAGCGCTCGACCATGCGACATACTTCCCTCCGGTGCATGAGTCACATGTCCCGGGCCTCTAGCTCAATTGGCAGAGCAGCGGACTTTTAATCCGCGGGTTGTGGGTTCAAGTCCCACGGGGCCCACCAACACGCAGGTCAGCGACCTGACCGCCACCTCGAACACCCCAGAAGCGCCTCTGGTGACAAATGGTGTGACGCATGTCGACGCTCACTGGTCGTTCTCGCCGCTCGACGCACGGGACGTGTCCTGACCCACCCCGGGTCGACTTGCCTCGTCCGGGCCGTTCGCCTACCGTTGTTGGCTTCGACGAGCTCGCTGGTGCGACACCAGGGGGGCAGCCGGTTCGTCGGGGGGGCCTGTCCACCTGTCCCCGACGTCTGGTCTCCCCCATGCGAACAGTGCTGCGCGGTTGCCTTGCCCTCACATATCTGGCCGTTGTCATGGTGCCCTTGTGGCTGGCCCTGGACGCCGACCAAGCCAGCGGTGGCGCCGCTTACGAGGTGTCGCTCGCCGCCGGCCTGGTGGCGCTTTCCCTGCTGGTCATCGCCTACGTGCTGCCGAAACGCCTCCGCTCACTGTCGCGCTCCCTGGGTATCGACGTCGTGCTGGGGGTGCACCGGCTGGTCGGTCTGTCCGCGCTCGCCTTCGCGATCGTGCACATCGTCACGGTGCTGGTGGCGGACCCGGACAACCTGGCGCTGCTGGACCTGACGAGCGCACCACCTCGCGCTCGCGCCGCGGTTGTCGCAGGCCTCGCGATGCTGCTGCTGGTGGCGACCTCGGTATGGCGGCGCCGACTGATCCGGCGCTACGAGACATGGCGGGCCGTGCACATCACGCTGGCGATGACGGCCGTCGTGCTGGTAGCCCTGCATGTCTGGTGGCTGCGGCACCTGGTCCTGGAGGCACGGTTCCGCTGGTGGTTCCTCGCCCTCGCTGCTGTCGTGGTGGCCGCGTCGCTGCGGCGGTGGGTCTGGCGCCCGTTCAGCGCGTGGCAACGGCCCTACGTCGTGGAGGCCGTACGGCGTGAGTCGCCCACCGTCTCGACGTTGGTCCTCAAGCCCTCCGGCCACCGGGGCATGCGCCGCTTCCGGCCGGGCCAGTTCGCCTGGATCCGCCTCGGCTCGAGACCGATGGGCTTCGAGGAGCACCCGTTCACGATCGCGTCTGCACCACGCCCCTCCGGCACGATCGAGTTCACGATCAAGCAGCTCGGCGACTTCAGCGGAGGCGTCGCCGAGGTGGCCGTCGGCGACCGGGCCTGGGTCGACGGCCCACACGGTGCGTTCAGCCCCGACCACCACCGCTCACGCGGGCTGGTCCTGATCGCCGGGGGCGTGGGCATCACGCCCATGATCAGCGTCCTACGAAGCCTCGTCCAACGCGGAGACCAGCGGGACCACCTGCTGTTCGTGTCGGCACGCGCCCTCGAGGAGCTGCTGTTCCGAGAGGAGATCACCGAGCTCGCCGAGAACCTGAGGCTACGGGTGGTGGAGATGCTCGACCAGCCGCACGAAGGGTGGACAGGCGGCACCGGCTTCCTCGATGCGAAGACGCTCGCGGAGAACCTGCCGCAGCAGCGGGAACGGCTGGACTTCTTCATCTGCGGGCCACCTCCGATGGTGACCGGCGTGGTCTCGTCCCTGCGCAGCATCGGCGTCGCCACCCAGCACATCCACACCGAGAAATTCGACTTCGTCTGACCATCAAGCAGCACACGACTCTCAAGGAGACAACCGACCGATGCGACTCAGCTCCATCTCGTTCACCCATGGTTCGACCGCAATGTTCGGAGTGGCGGTCGTCGGCTACGCCGCGCTCCGGCTGGCCGGCTACGACGTACCGCACGACCCTGGCCACCTGGCGATACCTGGGCCCTCCATGATCCACAGCCTGCCCGACACGGCGACTGCCGCCACTCGGCCGACGCAGCAGAACGCAAGCGCCGAGGATCTCGTGACGCGTCCCGCCGACCCCGGCGACGACCTGCACACGCAGCTTGCTCAGGAGACCCTGCAAGGCGTTCACCGCGTGGCCGACACGGCTGTTGTCGTGGTGACCTCGTCACCCGCCCCCCAGGAGCAGCTCCAAGACCCGCCTACCCAGGGTGAGACCTCCCCCGAAGGGCGGTACGCCGCACGGAACGGCGACACGAAGGCATCCCGCGAAACACCCGGCGTGACCTCGGCCGAGACCCACGACGACGCGACCACCTCCTCCGACGCGATCTCAGCCGACCCCGAGCACCACTCAGACCGCGCGGTCCCGACCGACTCCCACGACGAGGCAGCCGACGACGACGTGTCCGACGACGAGGACGCATCCGACGACTGATCGGCGGCGCGGAGGCGCGCACATGGGCCCGAGTCCCGCGGATGGTCGTCGATGACAGAGCACCCGGCCGGAACGACGCCGGCTCGCCGTTCCGCTGTGCGATGCTCACCCGCATGCGCGCCTCCACGTACGCCATCGCCGGCGTCCTCGCTCTCGTCATCGCCGGCTTCGTGCGCGGAGGGCTCGCCAACTCGAACGATCCTGAGCTGATCCTCGCCCTCTCCTGGGGACTCGCCGGGTGTGGACTGCTCGGAGTGGTCGCCGGAGGCGTAGCGATCGGCAACCGGCTCGCCCGCACGTAGCCGGTCTCGCGTTCACCCACCTGTCGAAGCGGTACGGCGACGTGGTCACCCTCGGGGTGCTGCTGGCCGACAGCGGCGAGGTGCTCTGGCGCGGTAGCCGGTCACGTTCGAGTCCCGGCGCCGCATCGGCTACATGCCCGAGGAACGAGGGCTCTACCCGAAGATGAGGGTCGGGGAAGCAGCTCGTCTACCTGGCTCGGCTGCACGGACTCTCGGTCGACACTGCGCGGGAACGCACCCGGGTTGGACCGACCGGCTCGGGGTCGCCGCTCGGATCGACGACGAGATCCAGGCTCTCAGTCTCGGCAACCAGCAACGGCGTCGTACGGACCGGGACGTGCCTGAGCCTGCGTGAGGCCGTCCGCGGCAGCTAGGAGACTTTCGTGCCGAACCGCCTGAGTCGCAGGAGAAACAGGTGCACACTCAGGTGACTCGCACCCGGGAGGATCCATGGAACACGTGCCTGACGCCGCCGCCGACGTCACGGGCGAGGAGCCAGTGGCCTACGTGCGCCCCTCGAGCCCGGAGATCGACGTCGCGAAGGTGATGAGGCGTTCCGACCTCAGCCGTACGGCGAGCCACTCGGCCCTGGCCTCCGGTGGCCTGACCGGACTGGCCCTGATCGGCTTCCTGCTGACGATGTCGATGCTCGTCCTGGGGATGGCGATCGCTTTCGGCGTGGTGGCCGTGGTCGCCGTGACGGTGCGCGTTCGCCTCGAGACGGCGCAGGTTCCCCACCTCGAACGCTGACCCGGCCGCTGGTCGGTCAGGCGGTGCGTTCCGAGACGCGGCCACGCTCACCGGAGTCCGTGAGCCTCGCCTCCTCGGCCGCGGTGGCCTCGAGCTCGGCGCGACGGTCCGCACCCGACCCGGGGGCGCTCACCAGCCCGGAGGCACCCCCCGGCAGCCGTTGCAGCGCCGCGCGGGCGAAGATCTGCTGCTCGGTGGCCACTCGTTCGGACCGGTCGTTGCTCAGGAACGTCACGGTCCAGTGCAGGAGCGCGGTCACCTGGTTCTTGAAGCCGGTCAGGTAGACGAGGTGGACGCCGAGCCACATCAACCAGGCGATCAGCCCGGTGATGCGGAGCTTGCCGACCATGGCGACCGCATCGAAACGGGAGATGGTCGCCATGCTGCCCTTGTCGAAGTACTTGAACGGCTCCTGCGGGGCCTTGCCCTTGAGGCGGCCCTTGATCTCCTTGGCGGCGTACTTCGCACCCTGGATGGCCACCTGGGCCACACCGGGCAGGTTGTTGAGCGCGATCATGTCGCCGACGACGAAGACCTCGGGATAACCGGGCAGGGTCAGGTCGGGGTTGACGCTGATGCGACCGGCGCGGTCGACCGCGGCGCCCGACTGCTCCGAGAGCGTCTGGGAGAGCGGGCTCGCCTGCACGCCGGCAGCCCACATCTTGGTGACGGCCTCGATGCGGCGCTTGGTGCCGTCCTTGTCCTGGACGACCAGGCCGCGCTCGTCCACGTCGGTGACCATCGCGCCCAGCTGGACCTCGACCCCGAGCTTCTCGAGGGTCGTCTTCGTCTTCGCGCCGAGCTTGGCCCCGAACGGCGGCAGCACCTGGGGGGCGGCGTCCAGCAGGATCACCCGCGCCTCGTGGGTGTTGATGAAGCGGAAGTCGCGCTTGAGGGTGCGGTGCGCGAGCTCGGCGATCTGGCCGGCCATCTCGACCCCGGTCGGACCCGCACCGACGACCACGAAGGTGAGCAGGTGGTCGACGTTCTCCCCCTTGGCGGCGAGGTTCTCGGCCAGCTCGAAGGCGCCGAAGATCCGACCGCGCAGCTCGAGGGCGTCGTCGATGCTCTTCATGCCCGGCGCGAACTCGGCGAACTGGTCGTTGCCGAAGTAGGACTGCCCGGCACCTGCCGCCACGATCAGGGAGTCGTACGGCGTCACCGCCTCACGCCCCAGCACGTGGTGTGTCACGGTGCGCGCTTCGAGGTCGATCGACGAGACGTCGCCGAGGAGGACGGTCGCGTTGTCCTGCCGGGCGAGCACCTCGCGCGTCGGCGGGGCGATCTCTCCCTCCGAGAGGATGCCGGTCGCCACCTGGTAGAGCAGTGGCTGGAAGAGGTGGTGCGTGGTCCTGGCGATCATGGTGATGTCGACGTCGGCGCCGCGCAGGGCCTTGGCGCCGAACAGGCCACCGAACCCGGAGCCGATCACGACGACCTGGTGGCGGTGGGGCGCGTTGCTCGTGTTCACATCAGCCATAACACTCATGTTCCCCGCATCAGTCCGCAGATGACCAATCGTAGGACGTCACGTCGGTCACAGGGTCCGTCCGGCACGATGGAACGTGTGACCCACTACGACCTCGCCATCATCGGCACCGGCTCGGGCAACTCGATCGTCGACCACAGGTTCGCTCACCTGCGCGTCGCGATCCTCGAGGACGACACCTTCGGAGGCACCTGCCTCAACGTCGGCTGCATCCCCACCAAGATGTACGTCTACCCCGCTGACCTGGCCCGCAGCGCCCGGCACGCGAGGGACATCGGCGTGGACCTGGCCTACGAAGGCGCCCGCTGGCACGAGATCCGCGACCGCATCTTCGGAAGGATCGACCCGATCGCCTCCCGAGGCCGCTCCTACCGGGAGGACCTGCCCCACGTCGACGTGTTCGACCGCCACGCGACCTTCGTGGACGACCACACCCTCGACACCGGAACAGGCGTGCAGATCACCGCCGAACAGATCGTGATCGCGGCGGGCAGCCGGGTCTCGGTCGCCGACATCCCGGGACTCGACGAGGTCGGCTTCCACACGAGTGACACCGTGATGCGGCTGGAGGAGCTGCCTCGCAGGATGGCGATCGTCGGAGGTGGCTTCGTCGCCGCGGAGTTCGCCCACGTCTTCTCCGCCCTCGGCACCCGGGTCACCCAGATCCAGCGCGGCCCGGCCCTTCTGCGCGAGCAGGACGTCGCCATCTCACGCGAGTTCACGGAGATCGCCCGTGGGCAGTGGGACCTGCGTCTCGACACCACGACCACCCGGGTCGAGAAGCGCGCCGGCTCGACGGTGCTGTTCCTCTCCGACGGCACCGAGCTGGAGACCGACGTGCTCCTGATGGCCACGGGGCGGATTCCCAACGGAGACCTGCTCGGCCTGGAGCACACGACGATCGCCCATCGGGACGGACGAGTCGTGGTCGACGAGTTCCAGCGCACGTCGACGGCAGGCATCTGGGCCCTGGGAGACGTCAGCAACGAGTGGGAGCTCAAGCACGTCGCCAACCACGAGGCCCGCACGGTCCAGCACAACCTGCTGCACCCCGCCGACCTCGTCGCCAGCGACCACCGGTTCGTCCCCAGCGCCGTGTTCACCTCGCCCCAGATCGCCACCGTCGGCCTCACCTCCCAGGGCGCCGAGGAACAGGGAGTCGCCCACCGCACCGTCACCCACGACTACGCCGACGTGGCCTACGGGTGGGCGATGAAGAGCGTCCCGGGCGAGCACTTCGTGAAGCTGCTCGGCGACCCGGGAGGGGAGCGACTTCTCGGCGCCCACATCATCGGGCCGCAGGCCAGCATCCTGATCCAGCCGCTGATCCAGGGCATGAGCCTGGGCAGCTCACCCGCCGAGATGGCTCGCGGCCAGTACTGGATCCATCCCGCGCTGGCCGAGGTCGTCGAGAACGCGTTGCTGAAATTGGTCACATAGAGGGTGCTCCGAGGGTCGTATTCCCCTAATGTCTTGCTCAGGCGGGATTGGGTACCCCACCCCTGCCCCCCGAGTAAATCCGCAGGAGCGAGGGAAGGTGCCCCTGACGAAACGATCGCTCGTCCTCCCCGCGAGTCCCCCGTCCGTGCGGCTCGCGCGCTCCTGGGTGTCCAAGATCCTCGAGGAGATCGGCCGGGAGGACCTCGTCGACGCGGCACAGCTCGGGGTCTCCGAGCTGGTCACCAACGCCCTCATCCACTCGCAACCCCCGCTGTCGGTGCGCGTCGGCGGCACGGTCAACCATCCCCGCATCGAGGTCGTGGACTCCTCCCCGGTCCCGCCCCAACGGGCTTCGGTGGCGCCGGAGATCGAGGACGTCGACGACTTCAACGTGACCACCTTCGGACGTGGTCTCGACCTCGTGGCGATGATGTCGCGGCGGTGGGGCTCGGACCTCGCCCACGACGGCCTCAGCAAGTCGGTGTGGTTCGAGCCGAGTGGCCTGGCGCGCTACGAGAGTCACCTCGAGGGGGAGATCTTCGACTTCGACCCCACCAAGGGTGATGGCCACGACCTCACTGAGGGACCGCACATGCGGCTCAGCCTGCTCGGCGTCCCCGCCCGGCTGTTCGAGGAGATGCGCCGTTACCACTTCGAGGTACGCCGTGAGCTGCGGCTGCTCGCGATGACGGCCCCGGAGGACTACCCCCTCGCCATCGAGATCACCGAGATCTTCGTGAAGGCCGACCGCGAACGGCGCTCCAGCACCGGGATCGACCGCCTCGACCGGGCCATCGCCGACGGGGTGGACAGCGTCGACCTGGAGTACCTCGTGCCGTTCAGCACACCGGTCACGATGGCGCGCATCCGTGACCTGCTGCAGGAGGTCTACCGGGCTCTGTCCGCCGAGCACCTGCTGGCCATGCGTCCGCCGGACGTGATCGTGGACCTGGAGACCTGGTACTTCACCGAGTTCGAGCGGCAGGGCAACAGCGAGGACCCGCTGCGCTGGAGCGGCCCGACCTCCATGCCCCCTGCATGAGCGCTGGAGCAACTACTGCGTCTCCGGCACTCCCACTCGGAGTCGGCGTCCTGGCCACGGCAGTCGGCGGCGCCCTGGGTGCCGCGGTCCGGTGGTCGCTCACCGATCTGTTCCCGGTGGCTGCCGGCCACTTCCCCTGGGCGGTGTTCGCGATCAACGTGCTCGGCGCCGGTCTGCTGGCGGGCCTGCCGCTGCTCGCGTTCGTCCGGGACCGTTCCTGGCTCGCGGTGCTCCTCGGCACCGGTGTGCTCGGTGGCTTCACCACGATGTCCGCCGCGTCGACGGACACCTTCGCGCTCCTCGACGGAGGCCACGTCGCCAGCGGGCTCGCCTACTGCCTGGGCACCCTCCTCGCAGCCGTGGCAGCGGTCCGGACCGTCGACCTGTTCACGACGGCCCCAGAGCGTGACGACTTCGAGACAGAGGGGGCGGACGAGTGACGCCGCTGCTCGTGGCCCTGGGAGCGGCGGTCGGGGCGCCCCTGCGCTACCTCGCCGGCCGGTTCCTCGACCAGCGCATCCACTGGGGAACGCTCCTGGTCAACCTCATCGGTTCGGCGATGCTCGGCGCGCTGCTCGGCACGGCTGTGGAGGGCAACTGGCTGGCGCTGCTCGGCACCGGTTTCTGCGGCGGGCTGACGACGTACTCGTCGTTCGCGGTGCAGTCGGTGAGAGGTGGCCCGCGCCGCGGGACGGCGTACGCCGTGCTCACCGTCACCGGATGCCTCGCCGCGGCGACCCTGGGGCACCTGTTCGCCACCGCGCTGTCCTAGTGTGACGACGAACGCCGCGACCTGGCCCGGTTCCGGCAGAGGGCAGGAGGCACGGCCATGCGATCGCGACGTAGAGCAGCAGCGGTACCCAGCCTGCTGCTGCGTGAGGCGAGACTCGTCCCCGTCCGCGGGAACGCCTCCGTGATCCACGGGGGCACCGACGAGCCGCCGACCGGCGTACCCCTGGACGTGCTGGTGATAGACGGCCGCATCGTCGAGATCGGCGAGCGCCTCGGGGCCCCCCGCGGGGTGGCCGAGCACCGGGCCGACGGGCGCTGGCTGATGCCCGGGCTCTGGGACCAGCACGTGCACCTGGGGCAGTGGACGATGGTCTCCCAGCGGCTCGACCTGACCGGCACCCGCTCGGTGGAGGAGGCACTCGACCGCCTCACCCGCCGCCTGGCCGACGCACCCGACGGCCCCGTCATCGGCTGGGGTCACCGCTCCGCCTCCTGGAGCCGCCAGCCGACGGTCACCGAGCTCGACGCGGTGACCGGCGACCGGCCCGTCGTACTCATCAGCGGCGACGGCCACCACGCCTGGATCAACACCGTTGGCCTGCGTGGACTGCGACTACCCGCCCGTGACGACGTCGTGGCCGAGGCCGAGTGGTTCCAGGCCTATCCGCGGCTCTCCGACGTCGCCGGCAGCGACGGCACCGGGCCGGAGGCCTACCTGCACACGTTGCGTGAGGCGGCCTCGAAGGGCGTCACGGGCCTCGTCGACCTGGAGTTCGACCAGAGCCTGAGCGCGTGGCCCGAGCGCGAGGCTGCCGGCGCGGAGCTGCTCCGCATCCGGGTCGGCGCCTACATCGACACGGTGGCCGAGTTCCTGGCCGCCGGGATGCGCACCGGCGAGCTGCTGCCCGGCTGCGGACCGCTGGTCACGATGGGTCCGCTGAAGATCATCTCCGACGGCTCGCTGAACACCCGGACGGCCTGGTGCTGCTCGCCGTACGCCGAGGGCGGCGGGGTCGGAGCGCCCAACCTGTCCGGGGAGAGCCTGCGCGCGCTGCTCGCCCACGCCACCAGCCACGAGCTCGACGTGGCCGTGCACGCGATCGGTGACGCTGCGGTGCGCGAGGCATTGGGCGCCTACGAGGAGACAGGGGCCACCGGGACGATCGAGCACGCCCAGCTGATGGGCCGCGAGGACAGCAGGACGATGGCGCGACTGGGGATCAGGGCCAGCGTGCAGCCGGCCCACCTGCTCGACGACCGCGACCTGACCGAGAGCTTCTGGCCTGACCGCGCCGACCGCTGTTTCGCGCTGCGGTGGCTGCACGAGGACGGCGTGGAGGTCGTCTTCGGCAGCGACGCCCCCGTCTCGCCGCTGGACCCGTGGGACGCCATGGCCGCTGCGGTGCACCGCAGCGCGGACGACCGCGAGCCGTGGCACCCCGAGCAGGCGCTGACCGTCCACGAGGCGCTGGCCGCGAGCACCGACGGCCTGGGCACGGTCTCGGTCGGGCACCCCGCCGATCTGGCCCTGCTCGACGCGGACCCGCTGCCCGGGGGCACGTCGAGCGAACAGGCCAAGGCCCTGCGGGCGATGACCGTCTCCGCCACCTGGGTCGGCGGGCGACAGGCTCACTTCGACTTCTGAGCCGTTCCTGATCCTGCCTCCTGCGTCGACCTGGGAGGCAGGCCGAGGGCGATGGTGAGCTCGAGGATCGTGCGCGGGTCCTCGAGAGTGTCGCCGAAGAGCTCCCGCAGCTGGCCCATGCGGTAGCGAACGGTCTGTGCGTGCACGAACAGCTCGGCTGCGACCGCGTCGCGCCTGCCCTGGTGGAGGATCCAGGACCGCAGCGTCTCGGTCAGCTTCTCGGCGCTGGTGGTCCCGACCTCGTCGAGGGGGGCGAGCACCCGGGCCCGCAGGTCTGCCATCGCGCTCGCGTCCGCGTAGAGCACCAGCTCGACGAGGTGCTGCTCGCTGTCGGTGCCGAGGTCGAGGGCGAGCACGCGCAAGGCACGCTCGTAGGAGGACCGGACCTCCAGCCAGGGACGTGCCGGGCCGGCGACGGCGTCGAGACCGTCCAGCGCCTTGAGCAGCGAGGCGCGCCGGCGGCCGGCGACGTCGGGGACGAGCAGCAGCTCCCGGCCCTCACCGACGTCGGGGGGAAGGGCCTCGGTCGACTGCAGGATCTCCCCGATGATCGAGTTGATGACGGTGCGCACCTGCGAGCCGGGGACGATCACCGCGGTCAGGGTCGAGGGCGGTGACCAGTCCGCCCGTTCCGCCGCCTTCTCCACGACCTCCGGGGGCGAGCCGTCCAGGAGGTGCGCGGCCAGTCGTTCGAGGAGCCGCTGCCGCACCCGTCCGGTGGTGGCCAGCTCGTCGTTGTGGCCGGCGACGCTCGAGGCGGACAGCTCGTCGATGTAGGCGAAGACGAGCTCGGCGAAGCGGCCCAGGGTGTCGGCATCGATCCCGTTGCGTACGGCGGTCGAGGACATCTCCCGCCAGGCGACGCGGGCGCCGATCCGGTAGGCCGAAAGCAGGGCGTCGACCGAGCGGCCGCTGCGGGCCTCGCCGCGCCCGAGCTGGTAGGCGCCGTCGACGGCCGGCGCGGTCGGGGTCTGGACGGCCCCTTCACGCGTGCTCCCGGCCAACGAGATGAACCCACCCAGGGCCAGCTCCACCGCGGTCCGGATCGCCTCGCCCATCGGACCGCTGAGAGCGTCGGAGTAGCTCGGCACGTCGGCGGTGATGGCCGCCACCGTGCGCTCGGCCACCTCCGGCAGAATGTTGCGCAGGTCACTGACGGTGCCCCGGTTCAACCGGAGAACAGGCGGCTCAGCCATGTTTTTCATCCTCTGCGAACAATAGAGGGCGTTCGATTCACGTCCTCTGGTCATGACTTTAGCCCTCGGACACACCACTATGGAGTACATGGCCACCACGACAGCTCTCGCCCCCGACACGCGAGGACCCCGCGAGCACCGTCGGAGCCTGCGCGAGCGGGTTCTCCGCGTGGCTGAGCTGGCCGCGACACCCCTCGTGCCCTCGGACTACCTCGACGTCTTCAACCCGCTGCGCGCCGGCGCCGACCTGCGCGGCCGCATCGTCTCCGTGGTGCCCGAGACGGCCGACGCCGCAACGATCGTGATCAAGCCCGGAGCCGACTGGGCCGGCCACATCCCGGGTCAGTACGTCCGCCTGGGCATCGACGTCGACGGCGTCCGGTTGTGGCGGGCCTACTCGCTGACCCACGGTCGTCGCGACGACGGCTACATCTCGATCACCGTCAAGGCCGTGCCCTACGGCAAGGTCAGCAACCACATCGTCCGCGACGCTCGCCCCGGCACCCTGGTGCACCTCGAGCAGGCGGCCGGCGAGTTCGTGCTCCCCACCGAGGGCGGCAAGTTCCTCTTCGTCACCGCCGGGTCCGGGATCACCCCGGTGATCGGGATGCTGCGCAACCTGTTCCCGGTCGCCGACTCCGGCGTAGTGCGGCTGGCCCGCAGCAGCGGGTACGACATCACCGTCGTGCACGTCGCGCCGACGGAGCCGGACTCCATCTTCATCCACAACCTCCGCGAGCTCGGCGAGGCCGGGATGATCAACCTGGTCGCCCGCTACGACGACCAGCACGGAGTCCTCGACGTCGACGACCTGACCGAGATGGTGCCCGACCTGGCCGAGCGCACCACCTTCGCCTGCGGCCCGGCCGGGTTGCTCGACGCCCTCGAGCGCCACCACGTGGAGCTCGGCCTGAAGCTCCTCACCGAGCAGTTCCGGGTGACCACACTGGTCGCCGGCGAGGGCGGCACGATCAGCTTCACCCAGAACGACACCACCATCGAGGCCGACGGCGCCCGCCCGATCCTCGACGAGGCCGAGGACGCCGGCGTACTCATGCCGAGCGGGTGCCGCATGGGCATCTGCATGGGCTGCGTCCTGCCGATGCGCGAGGGCAGCGTCCGCGACCTCCGCACGGGCGAGGTCACCACCGCCGCCGTCGGCGACGGCGTCAAGATCCAGACCTGCATCAGCGCTGCCGCCGGCAGCTGCACGATCGACCACTGACTCACCGACCACCCAGACAACCTGAAGGAGTCACCATGACCGTCCTGCAGAAGAAGCCCACCAGCCCGATCGACCACCTCACCGACGAGGACATCGAGAACATCGGCGTGGAGCTCGACGCGATCCGTGCCGAGTTCATCGCACTCCGGGGCGAGTCCGACGCGGCGTACATCCGCAAGGTGATCGACACCCAGCGCAAGCTGGAGCTCGGCTCGCGCGCCGTGCTGCTCTTCTCGCTGTTCCCGCCGGCCTGGTTCGTCGGGACCGCCGGGCTCAGCGTGGCCAAGATCCTCGAGAACATGGAGATCGGCCACAACGTCATGCACGGCCAGTGGGACTGGATGCGTGACCCGAAGATCCACTCGACCACGTGGGAGTGGGACAACGCCTCCCCGTCGGAGCAGTGGAAGCACTCCCACAACGAGCTGCACCACAACTTCACCAACGTGGTCGGCAAGGACAACGACCTCGGCTACGGCATCATGCGCGTCGACGAGGACCAGCGCTGGAACCCCGTCTACCTCGCGCAGCCGCTGTGGAACCTCATCAACGCCTGCTTCTTCGAGTACGGCATCGCGGCCTACGACCTCGAGATCGGGAAGAACGTCAAGCGCAAGACGCTGAAGTCCCCCGAGTTCAAGGCCCGCGCCGCCGTGACGATGCGCAAGATCCGCAACCAGTTCAAGAAGGACTACGTCGTCCACCCGATCCTGTCGGGCCCCTCCTTCCTGCACACGCTGAGCGCGAACTTCACCGCCAACCTGGTCCGCAACCTGTGGACCCACTCCGTGATCATGTGCGGCCACTTCCCCGAGGGCGTCCAGACCTTCGAGAAGAAGTCGATCGTCGGCGAGACCAAGGGCGAGTGGTACGTGCGCCAGATGCTCGGCTCGGCCAACATCACCGGCTCCAAGGCGATGCACATCATGACCGGCAACCTGTCCTTCCAGATCGAGCACCACCTGTTCCCGGACCTGCCGAGCAACCGCTACCAGGAGATCGCGCCGAAGGTGAAGGACCTCTTCGACCGCTACGGCCTGGAGTACAAGACCGGCTCGCTCCCCCGCCAGGTCGGTTCGGCCTGGCACAAGGTGATCCGCCTGGCCCTGCCCAACGACTTCCTGGGCACCAACCAGACCCCGGCGCCGCTCGCCAAGCGTGAGTCCAACCCCGCCACGGTGGCTGCCTGAGGTTTTGCGTGAGGCTGGCTGATGCCGGCCTCACGCTGCCTGGACATGCGAATGTCGCGCACGGGGCTGAGGTGCCACTCACCAGTCCCAGGCGCGACATTTGCATGCCCGGTGCCCCCCGCCACCCGCCGGAGGGGTGGAACCGGCCCGGGCAGACCCTTCGACATGCAAATGTCGCTCCTGGGTCGGAAGAGGCACCCAGCAGCCCCGCCAACGACATTCGCATCCCCCGGCCGGCCCCAGAGCCCCCACCCACCTTGCCAAGGCTGTCAGGCTGACGGCATGGACATCGACGAGGCGGGCTTCGAGGACCTCGTGTCGGTCGCGCTCGACGGCGTACCTCCCGAGCTCGCCTCGCTGATGGACAACGTCGTCGTCCTGGTCGAGTCCGAGCCGCCGCCGGAGGACCCCGATCTTCTGGGGCTCTACGACGGAGTCCCGCTCACCGAGCGCGACAGCAGCTACACGTTCCTGCCGCCCGACCGGATCTTCATCTACCGTGGCCCGCTGACCCGGATGTGCGAGTCCACGGACGAGCTCGTGGACGAGGTCCGGATCACCGTCGTACATGAGATCGCGCACCACTTCGGCATCGACGACCGGGCTCTGCACGCGCTCGGTTATGCCTGAGTTCACCTCATGACACCCGCTCGCCTATGCTGTCCCGGTCGCGCTCAGGCGTGGCAGGCCCCCATCGTCTAGTGGCCTAGGACGCTGGCCTTTCACGCCGGTAGCACGGGTTCGAATCCCGTTGGGGGTGCGGATTCGGAATGGGAGCCTGTCGTGGGTTAGCATTCCGTGGCCTCGCAATCGAGCGAGGTTCGCAGCATCCAGGCCCCGTAGCGCAGTTGGTTAGCGCGCCGCCCTGTCACGGCGGAGGCCGCGGGTTCGAGTCCCGTCGGGGTCGCACAGGACCAAGGTCTCTCGGCATCACGCCGGGAGACCTTCGTCGTACTCCGGGCAGTGCCTACCCACTGTCCGACCAGCGCCGGTGGAGCGTGTGGACCGCCCACTCGCGGGTACGTTCCCGGCATGATCAGTGTCGAGCGCCTCCTGAAGACCACACCCCAGCGAGTGTGGGACGTACTCGCCGACGGGTGGCTCTACCCACTCTGGGTCGTCGGCGCGTCCCGGATGCGTGAGGTCGAGGACAGCTGGCCGAAGGTCGGGTCGAAGATCCACCACTCGGTCGGCGCCTGGCCGGCGCTGATCAACGACGACACCGAGGTCACCGACGTGGACCCGCTGCACATGATCGCCCTGCGCGCCCGTGGCTGGCCGCTGGGCGAGGCCGCCATCACCCTGCACCTGACCGCGCAGGGCGCGGGCACCCGCGTCGTCATGGAGGAGGACGCCGTGTCCGGCCCGGGCCGGCTGGTCCCCCAGCCGCTGCGGGCGCCCGGCATCAGGTGGCGCAACGTCGAGGCCCTCCGCCGGCTGGCCTTCATCGCGGAGCGCCGGCCGTGAGCCGTTCTCCCTGTGGTGTCCTCCGGTGACGGAGTACGACGCCGTCGTCATCGGCTCGGGCCCGAACGGCCTCGTCGCGGCCAACCATCTGGCCGACGCCGGCTGGTCGGTCCTCGTGCTCGAGGGGCAGGCCGACCTCGGGGGCGCCGTACGCAGCGACGGCGAGGTGCACCCCGGCTTCGTGCACGACACCTTCAGCGCCTTCTACCCACTCGCGCACGCCTCGCCCACGCTGCAGTCGTTCCACCTCGAGGACCACGGCCTGACGTGGACGCACGCCCCGGCCGTGCTCGGGCACCCGCTCCCGGACGGCCAGTGGGGACTGCTCGACCGCGACCGCGAGCTGACCGCGTCCTGGTTCGAGGAGCAGGCGCCGGGTGACGGTGAGGCCTGGCTCGACCTGTGCCGGGACTGGGACGTCATCGGCCAGCAGCTCATCGGCGGGCTGCTCACGCCCTTCCCGCCGGTGAAGGCGGGCCTGGCCGGACTGCTCAGGCTGCCGCGGGTCGGCGGCCTCGGGTTCATCCGGACGCTGCTCACCCCGGCGCTCGACCTCGGTCGCAACCGTTTCAAGGGCGAGGCGCCACGGGTGCTGCTGGCCGGCAACGCGGGCCACGCCGACATCCCGCTCGACGCCCCGGGGTCGGGCCTGATGGCGCTGATGCTCACCATGATGGGCCAGACGGTCGGGTTCCCGGTCCCCCGAGGAGGAGCCGGTGAGCTCACCCAGTCGCTGGCCCGGCGGCTGCGCTCGCTCGGCGGCGAGATCCGGTGCTCGAGCGCCGTCGAGCGCATCTCGACGACCGGTGGACGGGCCCGGACCGTGCACACCGCCGACGGGCTGACGGTCGAGGCCCGGCGAGCGATCGTGGCGACCGTGGTGGCGCCGCACCTGTACGACGGCCTGCTCGCCCCCGCCGACGTACCCGCCCGTGTTCGACGCGGCATGAAGGCCTTCCAGCTCGACCCGTCCACCATCAAGGTCGACTGGGCGCTCAGCGGGCCGGTGCCGTGGACGAACCCTCCTGCGAAGGCGCCGGGCACGATCCACATGGCCGAGGGCGTCACCGACATGGGTGAGGCTCTGAGCCAGGTCGCTGTCGGGCTCGTTCCCGCCCGGCCGTTCATGCTGGCCGGCCAGATGACCACCGCGGACCCGACGCGCTCTCCGGTGGGGACGGAGTCGATGTGGGCCTACACCCACGTCCCCCAGGAGACCCTGGGGGACGCCGGCGGCGAGGGCCTCACCGGTGAGTGGGGCCACGACGACCTCGAGCGCTTCGCCGACCGGATGCAGGCCCGGTTCGAGAAGGTGGCGCCCGGGTTCGGCTCCTCGGTGCTCTCACGACGTGTCCTCGGTCCGGTGGAGCTGGAGAGCCGCGACGCCAACCTGATCGGTGGCGCCATCAACGGTGGCACCTCCCAGCTCCACCAGGAGCTCGTCTTCCGTCCGGTGCCCGGGCTCGGTCGCGCGGAGACCGGCGTCCCGGGCCTCTACCTGGGCGGCGCCTCGGCGCACCCCGGCGGCGGGGTGCACGGGGCTGCCGGGATGAACGCGGCCCGAGCCGCTCTGGCGCACCACCGGCTGCGACGGCTGACCGGCCGCCGCGGGTGACGGTCTTCCTCGCCTGGACCCCGGACCTCCCCGAGGAGAACCTGCCGGGCCCGTGGGTCGAGCTCAGGGTGGCCGCCCCGGGACTTCTGCTCGTGGAGAGCGACGACACCCTCTCGCGGGTCTTCCACGAGCTGAAGTGGGCGCTGACCACCCAGGACGCGCCTCTGTTCGTCGCCCCACTCGCGGCCACCCCCAAGCTGCGCGGAATGACTGCCGGCACCCTGTCCTGGCTCCGGGAGCGCACCCCGCGTCCGTGAGCACCCGCGCCCGGTTCGCTGCCCCCGAGCCGTTCCGGTAGAGTTCTGCGTGGCCTCTGGAGACGGAGGCTGACCTGCGTCCCGGTCCCTGGACCGGATGCGCAGGGCGGTGCGGCCAGGTAGCTCAGTTGGTACGAGCGTCCGCCTGAAAAGTGGAAGGTCGGCGGTTCGACCCCGCCCCTGGCCACCACCGAGAAGCCGCAGGTCGGGCCACGCGCCCGACCTGCGGCTTTCTGGTCCGCCCCGCCTGACACGGGGCAGGCCGACTACTTCACCCGGACGATCTCGCCGCTGCGTACCCGGGCCATGTGGCCACGGACCTCCTTGCGGACCGTCTTGGCCAAGATGTAGAGCCCGAGCACGTTGGCGATCGACATCGAGAAGATCATCGAGTCCGAGAAGCCGATGACCGGGTCGAGCGAGAGTGCCGCACCGACGACGATGAACAGGCAGAAGATCATCTTGAACACGACCTCGGCGGTGGTGCTGTCGCCGAACAGGTAGCCGGTCGCCTTCATCCCGTAGTACGACCACGAGATCATCGTCGAGAACGCGAACAGGACGACCGCCACCGCCAGCACGTTCGGGAACCAGGGAATCACCGATTCGAAGGCCCTCGAGGTCAGCTTGACCCCGCCCAGCTCGGAGGCGTCCGGGTCGTTCCAGGCACCGGTGATCACGATGGTCAACGCCGTCATCGTGCACACCACGATGGTGTCGATGAGCGGCTCGAGCAGCGCCACGAAGCCCTCGGTGGCCGGCTCGTTGGTCTTGACCGCGGAGTGGGCGATGGACGCCGAGCCGATCCCGGCCTCGTTGGAGAACGCCGCTCGCTGGAAGCCGACCATCAGCACGCCCAGGAACCCTCCGGCGATGCTCTGCGGGTTGAAGGCGCCGGTGATGATGTCACCGAAGGCCGCCGGCACCTGGTCGATGCTGCCGATGATGACCACCAGGCACGCCGCGACGTAGGTGCCGGCCATGAACGGGACGATCTTCTCGGTCACTCGCGCGATGCTCTTGATGCCGCCGATGATCACGGCGCCGACCGCCACCGCGAACACCAGGCCGATGACCCAGTTGATGTCGGCGAAGGGACTGTCCTGGCCTCCCGTCACCTCGACGATCTGAGCGGTGGCCTGGTTGGCCTGGAACATGTTTCCGCCACCCAGCGACCCGCCGATGCAGCACACGGCGAAGAACGCGGCCAGGAACTTCCCCAGCTTCGTGCTGCCGGTGACCTTGGCGACCCCTTCGCGCAGGTAGTACATCGGACCGCCCGACACCGACCCGTCGGCGTGCTCGTGCCGGTACATCACCCCGAGGGTGCACTCCGCCATCTTGGAGGCCATCCCGAGGAACCCGGCGACGATCATCCAGAAGGTGGCACCCGGCCCACCCAGGGAGATGGCCACCGCCACACCGGCGATGTTGCCGAGCCCGACCGTCCCGGAGACCGCTGTCGCCAGGGCCTGGAAGTGGGAGACCTCACCGGCGTCCTCCGGGTTCGAGTACCGCCCGCGGACCAGGTTGATCGAGTGCGGCAACGAGCTCAGCTGCGGGAACCCGAACCACACGGAGAAGAAGATCGCCGCCCCGATCAGCCACACCACGATCAGGGAGACGTCGGCACCGAAGATCGACACGGAGTAGAAGACGACGCTGACGATGAAGTCCGAGATCGGGCCGAAGTACTTGCTGACGGTCTCATCGATACTGAGCGGGACCAGGCCCGCACCGAAGCTCACGGGACCACCGTGACAGGGACGGTCGTATGCTGCACGACCTGGGAAGGGGTGCTGCCGAACAGGGCCTGCTTGACCCGGCTGTCCCCGGTGCGACCGAGCACGATGTGCACGCTCTCGCGTTTCCGGGCGATCTCGATCAGCGTCTCCACCGGGTCTCCGTGCTGGACCAGGGTGTCCACGTGCACCCCCTT
Organism: uncultured Actinomycetota bacterium; assembly: GCA_963843775.1. Lineage (GTDB taxonomy): Bacteria > Actinomycetota > Actinomycetes > Propionibacteriales > Nocardioidaceae > Marmoricola. The sequence continues at coordinate 205,131 of CAWJLT010000006.1, read as the reverse complement.
CTCGCGAGCCAGCGCGGCCATCGGCTCGACGATCTGATCGGTCGCCGCAGCGATCTCCTCGGCCCGGCGCGTGGAGCGGTGCTCGTTCTCCTCGGGGGTGTTGAAGGAGAACGGCGACCACGGGATCACGTGCACCACGAGCACGCTCCGGTCCAGCTCGTTCGCACGATCAGCCGCGAACTCGACCGCTCGCCTACTCTGCTCACTCCGATCGACGCCGACAAGAATCTCTGACATGGGATCACCTCAACGGTTCGGGGGAGAGCGAAAGGACCTTCGACCCTAGGGGTTGTCAACGGGCCTGTCACCCATCAGAGGACGGCAGCCCCCTCGCCCAGACCCGTCCCGGGTTGGAGCTCGCACGCACAATGAGCGGGTGCCAGAGCTGCCCGAGGTCGAGTCCGCACGCCAGGTGATCGAGCGCTCAGCGCTGGGTCGCGTCATCGCCGGAGTGGACGACTCCGACACCTACGAGTGCCGCCCGCACCACCCCGGCGAGCTGGCCGCGGCGCTGTCCGGGCGCACTCTCCTGAACGCCCAGCGACGCGGCAAGCTGATCTGGTGCGAGACCTCCAGCGCGTGTGACGACACCGGCCCTGGGCCGCTGCTCAGCCTGCACCTCGGCATGAGCGGCCGGATCCTGGTCACGGACCGGGACCACGTGGACGAGGGCGGCGACTACGAGGGTTCACGCCCCGGCGGGCCTCGCAAGGAGGTGTGGTTCCGCTTCAGCCTCTACTTCGAGGACGGCGGTTCCCTGCGTCTCCTGGACAAGCGACGACTGGGACGGGTGCGGCTGGACCCCGACCTCGACGCCCTGGGACCGGACGCCGCCGAGATCGACCGGGCGTCGTTCCGCACACGCGTGGGACGGGGTACGGCGCCCCTCAAGGCCCGCCTCCTCGACCAGTCCACCCTGGCCGGCGTGGGCAACCTGCTCGCCGACGAGACGCTGTGGCAGAGCCGGCTCGACCCGAACCGGCCCGCGGGCGACCTCAGCGAGGACGAGCTCGACGAGCTGCGCCGCCAGCTCCGTCTCGCCACCCGTCGGGCGATCCGTCAGGGCGGCGTCCACACGGGCGAGATCATCGAGCACCGGAAGGCCGGAGCTCGCTGTCCCCGCTGCGGTGCGGAGATGACCCGCGCCACCGTCGGGAGCCGGACGACGTGGTGGTGCCCGGTCGAGCAGGTCTGAGCCGGGTCCACAGCCCGGGGACAGCACCCGGTGGTCAGGACGTCCGCCGCGGCCTGCGGAGTGTCCCAGGTGTATTTCAGGGGTCGTGGCGCCCCTCTCCCCCACACAGACCGAGTAGTCCACTTGGGCCATTTGCCTCGATTGCCCGACAAAACGGACATGTGCTCCCCATAGTGGATGGGAGACACCACCGGGGTCGGAGCAGGAGGGCGCAATGAACACCAGGTCAGACTTCTCGGGAGAAGAACGCAACGTCTTCGTGCTCTCCGGCGGGGCGGCGCGTGGCGCCGTACAGGTCGGGATGATGGACGTGCTCCTCGAGCACGGCATCGTCCCCCACGCCCTGGTCGGCACCTCGGTCGGCGCTCTCAACGCGGCCTTCATGGGGCACCGCCCGGACCGCGCCAGGGTCCAGGAGCTCGAGACCCGCTGGCTGCAGCTCGGCACCCAGGACATCTTCCCCGGCGGCACCCTGACCCAGGTCGGGCACCTGATCCGCCAGCGTCCCTACCTGTTCTCCTCGGCCGCCCTCACCCGGCTGATCGCCGACTGGGCACCGGCCCAGAACCTCGAGGACCTGCCTGTCCCCGTGCGTGTCGTCACCACGCCGCTGGCCGGTGACCGGGCGGTCTACCACCGTCACGGGAACCTCGAGCAGCTTCTCCTCGCCTCGGCCGCCGTGCCGGCCGTCTTCGCTCCCGTGCACCTGCCCGCCAGCTGTGGTCACCCCGGTCTGCACGTCGACGGCGGGGTGGCCGACCTCGTCCCGATCAGCGGGGCCGCCGACCTGGCTCCCACGCGTGTCTTCGTCCTCGACGCCAGCGTCCCTGCCCGCCTTCCCCGTGGGCGTACGCCGATCGACATCCTCGTCGCGAGCCTCGGGGTGGCCACGCGGGTGCGACCCGAACCGGACCTCGGGGCCCACGTCGCGGTCCACCGCATGCGCACGCCGGACCTCGGCGCCCGCATGACCGACTTCTCCCTCACCCGCCAGCACATCGCCGACGGACGGGCAGCCGCCGAGCGCGTGGTCGAGGAGCTGGTGCGGGCCCAGCAGACCCAGGTGCGGGAGTCCGTCGTACCGCGTCGGGGCAACGCCCGGATCTGGGACCGGCTCTACCGCACCGCCTGATCCGCCGGACACACCCGGCCCGGACATTTCGGGTGGGGTTCGAGGGGGACCCCTGACGTTGTGGGGTGTTGCAACGGCAGACAACGTCAGGTTTCCCCGGTCGCCCGGGGAAACCTGCGAACCAAATGCGCACCCCCGCCCTCCCACAGGTGTAGGTATCTTCTCGAGCCTGGGGGTCACCATGAAACGCACCACCGCCGCCACCCTGATCGCCGCCGGCATCGTCGGGATCGTGGGCGGGAGCGTCTCTGCCGTCGTACGCGGCCACGACTCCAGCCGGACTCCTGACCCGACTTCCGGCGCGGACGCCGACGGCACGCCACCCACGGCCTCCCCCACGGCCTCCCCCAGCGCCACCCCCGGTGCCACCCCCTCGTCCGCACCCACCGCCACGAGCACCGACGTGCTGTACGCCGCTGCGGGCAAGATCCACGACGGGGACCGGGTGATCACCTGGAGCGCGCCGTACGACGACGCACGCCAGGTCACCCGGACGGCGGACGGCTACCTCGCCGCCTTCTCCGACAGCGAGTCCGAGCCCGCCTTCGAGCTCTGGTCGGTCGACCCCGACGGCACCTCGCGCAAGGTCGCCGACGCCATCGGCGACTGGGACGTCTCCGCCGACGGGAAGCGCGTGGTGGGCCTCGCGACGGTGGGCATCCGACTCAAGGTCTGGACGCTGGACGGTGGGACGGTCGCGACCTGGAAGTCCTTCGACTACACGGTCAGCCCGGTGTTCGCCGGGGACGACGTGGTCGTCAGCCCGGCGGGGAAGGACGGCGCCTTCCGGTTGCTCAGCTGGAACCCGGACACCGGCAAGGTCGGCAACCGCAACGCGTCCGGCCTGGCTCGCCTGACGGCCTCGGGTGACGGCCGGCTGATCTCGGGAGCCGTGGGCCTCGAGGGCATCGCCAGCGACCAGCAGGCAACGCCCTGCATGCAGACCCGCAGCTTCCCGCCGGTCTCCACCGACGACGTCTACTGGCAGACGTGCGACTGGTCGCCCTACGGCACCAACGTCTCGCCGATCAGCCCCGACGCCACGCTGGTCTGGGCCGTCCCCGCGGGCAGCGACGGCTTCGGGCCGACCCGGATCGCGACCTTCTCCGCCACGGCGGGTCCTACCGTCGGGCTGAGGACGTTCGAGCCGCCGCTGGGCACCTATGACCTGACCTGGCTCGACGATTCCCACCTGCTCGTGACCGGCGCGACCGACATGGACCTCGACCAGGGCACCGGCACCTGGCTCAAGAAGTGCGACCTGGCCGGCACCTGCACCGACGTGGCTTCCGTGGCCAAGGGGAAGCTCGTCGCCGGAGTCCTGAAGTAGCTTCAGTCGTGCGTCACGAGCAGCGGCCGCACGAACGTGCGGGCGTGGTGGATCCGGGACTTCACCGTGCCCAGCGGCAGGTCCAGCAACCGCGCGATCTCGTTGTAGTCGAGATCGTTGACGTCCCGCAGCACCAACGGCTCCACCAGCTCGGGGTGGTCCCGGTTCAGCGTCTCGAGCGCCTCGAGGAGGTCGAGCCGGCTGCCGGCGATGACGCTCGTCGTACGCGGGTCCACGGCGGCCGGCAGCTCCGCGGCCGGGTGCTCGGACGAGCGCCGCTTCAAGGTGCGGTACGTCGACCTCGCGCTGTTGCTGGCCACGGAGTGCAACCAGGTCGTGAACCGGCTGCGGCCCTCGAACCTCGTGATGTTGCGGGCCACGGCGAGAAGCGCGTCCTGGGCGGCCTCCTCGGCGTCCTGCGGGTGGAGCAGCATGCGACCCACGATGCGCCTGACCCGCGGCTCGACCGCCGCGAGCAGGTCGTCGAGAGCCCCGGGCTCGCCGGTCGCCGCGGCCGCGGCCAGGGCATCGAGCGACGCTCCGCGGTCGGACGGCTCGAGCGATGGGGCGTCGGTCGATGAGGGTGCCACCGGTTCCTCCCGTGGTGCCGGTTGACGTGCCGGGACTCGGGCACACTACCGACATGCCCCTCCCGCAGCGTCTCGGTCGTCTGCGACAGATCGAACGCATCGGTGCGGGCGGATTCGCGACCGTGTGGCGCTACCACGACGACGAGCTCGACTCCGACGTGGCGGTCAAGGCCCTGGCGGACAACTGGGCCCAGCGGCTCGACATCCGCGAGCGCTTCCTGGAGGAGGCCCGGATCCTGCGTCGGGCCGACGCCGACCACGTCGTACGCGTCTATGACAACGGTGAGACCGAGGGCGGTACGCCGTACTTCGTGATGTCGTACGCCGACCGCGGCACCGTCGCCGACCTGATCGCCGAGGGCCGGCCGGGCGTCGAGGAGTCGCTGGAGATCATCCGGCAGGCCGGGGCCGGGCTCACGGTCCTCCATCGCCAGGGCATCATCCACCGCGACATCAAGCCGCAGAACCTGCTGCTGCGCTCACTTCCCGAGGGGGGCACCGAGGTGCTGGTGGCCGACCTCGGCGTGGCCAAGGCGATCGCCAACGCCTCCGGACTGACGCAGGTCGTCGGGACGCCGGCCTACATCGCACCCGAGCAGGCGCTGGGCCAGGGCCTCGACATCCGGGCGGACGTGCACGCGCTGGGGGCGGTCGCCTACGTGCTGCTGACCGGGAGGCTCGTGCGGGAGGACGGGATCGCGAGCCTGGTCGCCGCGCGGCTGCCGCCGGCCCCCTCCCAGGTCGCCGACGTACCCCGGCGGCTGGACGCCCCGATCCTCAAGGCGCTCGCCATCGACCCGGCGCAGCGCTGGCCCGACATCGCATCCTTCCTGGCGGCGCTCGACGCCGCCCCCGGAGAGGCCACGCCGTCCGGCCGGCGGGTGTGGCCCCTCGCGGGGCTGGTCCTGCTGGTGCTGGTGCTGACCTTCGTCATCTCCTACGTGGTCACCTCGCTCATCCGCTGAATTCGTTGGTAGCCTCGCCACGCCAGTCGACCTCCACGAACGTGTGGGAGTCAGGGAACCCGGTGAGAATCCGGGACTGACGCGCAGCGGTATGGGTGACGGGCGGAGCTGTGCGGCGGGAGACCGTCGCAGTCACTGGGTCGAGAGGCCCGGGAAGGCGTTCCGCACCGGGTGAGCCCGAGTCCGAAGACCTGCTGGCCCAGCGGCAACAGCCGCTCGGCAATCGCGGGCTCCGCGCACGAGCCCTGAACGCGAAGGAATGCCAGTGGCGTCCACCTCGAGCACCCGGTCCCGGCCCGACAAGTGTCCCGGCGTCCTCCGCCCGTGGTCGGCCTCCGACGGCGCCCTGGTGCGGCTGCGGCTGATCGGCGGACGCATCAGCCCCGGATCGCTGACCGCACTGAGCGCGCTGGCCGCGCGGTACGGCGACGGCAACGTGCACCTGACCCGGCGGGCGAACCTGCAGCTGCGGGGCCTCCCGACGTGGGGCGACGCTCTGCCGACCGACGTGGTCGACGCGATCGAGGCGACCGGGCTGCTGCCCTCCCGCTCCCACGAGCTGGTCCGCAACGTCATGGCGTCCCCCCAGACCGGCCTGAGTGGAGGCCGGGCCGACCTGCGCTCCGTCGCCGACGAGCTCGACGAGCGCCTGTGTGCTGATGCCTCGCTGGCCCACCTCCCCGGGCGTTTCCTGTTCGTGCTCGACGACGGCCGCGGCGACCTGCTGGCCCGCTCCACCGACCTCGGGCTGGTGGCGCTCGACGCCCGCACCGCCCAGCTGCGCGTCGGGTCCACAGGCTGGGGTGCGGTGGTGCCACTGCGTGCCGCCGCCCGGGCCCTCGCCGCCCTGGCCTCCACCTTCCTCGCCGCTCGCGGGTCCGGTCCCGACGCGCCGTGGCACGTCGACGAGCTGCCTTCCCCGCTGGCGCCCGCCGCCTCGCGCTCGCCGCTGGTCCCCGTCACCACCCCGTCCCTGCCCTGGGGTCCGGTCGGCGGTGGCGAGCACGTCGCCGCCCCCGGTGGGGTGATCGACCGTGCGCTTGCGGCGCGGCTCGCCGAGCTCGGCCGTGAGCTGGTGGTGACGCCCTGGAGCGGCGTACTCGTCCCCGGGCCCTCTGGGGGGACCCGATGACCACCCTGCAGCGGCCACCCCGACGCTACGACTACCTCGACCACGGTGCCTCGATCTACCTGGAGTCGTTCGCGACCATCCGGCGTGAGGCCAGCTTCGACGGGGTGCCCGCGGACGCCGAGAAGCTCGCCGTACGCATGATCCACGGCAGTGGCCAGGTCGACCTCGTGCCCGACCTCGTCGTACACCCGCGACTGGTGGCCGAGGCGCGGGCGGCGCTCGCCTCCGGGGCACCGATCATCACCGACGCCCGGATGGTGGCGATGGGGATCACCGCCGGTCGGCTCCCGGCCGCCAACCCGGTGCTCTGCTTCCTCGACGACGAACGCGTGCCGTCGTTGGCCGCGGCGTGGAGCACGACCCGGACCGCGGCCGCCGTCTCGCTGTGGGAGCCCCACCTCGACGGCGCGGTCGTCGCGATCGGGAACGCCCCCACGGCGCTGTTCCACCTGATGGAGATGCTGATCGCCGGGGCGCCGCGACCGGCTGCTGTCGTCGGCATCCCGGTCGGTTTCATCGGCGCCGCGGAGTCCAAGGACGCGCTGGCCTCGTTCCACGCCGACCACGGCATCGACCTCCCGTTCGTCACGGTCCGCGGGCGTCGAGGCGGGTCGGCGATGGCCTCCTCCGCGGTCAACGCGCTGGCGCAGGAGGAGGAGTGAACGGCCGCTTCTACGGCGTCGGCCTCGGGCCCGGCGACCCTGAGCTGATCACCCTCAAGGCGGCCAGGCTGATCGGTTCCGCCGACGTCAGTCGCCTACCACGCCGGGGTCGGCAAGCAGTCGAACGCCCGACGGATCGCCGCCTCCCTGATCCCCGCCGGAGTGGTCGAGGAGGAGCTCCGCTACCCCGTGACGACCGGGCGCACCGTCCACCCGGGTGGGTACGCCGGCGCGATGGCCGAGTTCTACGAGGAGTCGGCCGCGCGCCTGGTCGTCCACCTCGAGGCGGGCCGGACGGTGGTGCTGCTGGCCGAGGGTGACCCGCTGTTCTACGGGTCCTACATGTACATGCACGACCGGCTCGCCGAGCGGTTCCCGACCGAGGTCGTGCCCGGTGTCCCCGCGTTCGCAGCAGCGACGGCGCTGACGGCCATGCCACTGGTGCGCCAGACCGACATCCTCACCATCCTGCCCGGCACCCTCCCCGAGGCGGAGCTGGCCCGACGTCTCGCCGACACCGACGCCGCGATCATCATGAAGCTCGGCCGGACGTTCCCGGCCGTGCGCTCGGCGCTGGAACAGGCCGGGCGGCTCGAGCACGCCGTCTACGTCGAGCGCGCCTCCATGCCGGAGGAGCGCTGGCTGCCGGTGGCCGACGTCGACCCTGACTCCGTCCCCTACTTCTCGCTCGTCGTCGTTCCGGGTGACTCCGTGCACGACGAGCCCAAGGGTCGACGGGCTGCTGCCGCAGTGGCCGCTCCGCGTCCTGCGGCTGACCGTCCCGCTGCTGGCCGTCCCGCCGCTGAGCTGGTGGTGCTCGGGCTCGGGCCGGGCCCCGACGGCTGGATCACCCCCGAGGCCACCGAGGTGCTCTCCGGGGTCGACCACGTCGTCGGCTACTCCGCCTACGTCAACCGCGTCCCTCAACGGATCGGCCTGAAGCGGCACGCGTCCGGCAACACCGTGGAGCTCGACCGGGCCCGGCTCGCGCTGTCGCTCGCGCTCGGCGGGGAGCGGGTCGCGGTCGTCTCCGGTGGCGACGCCGGGGTGTTCGGGATGGCCTCGGCCGTCTTCGAGGCGGCCGAGGACCCGGCGTACGCCTCGGTCGAGGTGCGGGTGCTGCCCGGGGTCAGTGCGGTCCAGGCCGTGGCCGCGCGCGCGGGCGCTCCGATCGGCGCCGACTTCGCCGTGGTCAGCCTCTCGGACCGGCTCAAGCCCTGGGCGGTCGTGGAGAAGCGACTCCGCGCGATCGCCGAGGCCGACCTGGTGCTGGCGATCTACAACCCGGCCTCGAGGTCGCGTACCCAGCAGATCGTCGAGGCCCAGAAGCTCCTCCTCGAGCACCGCTCGCCCGACACCGTCGTCGTCATCGGCCGGGACGTCGGCCGGGCCGAGGAGTCGCTCGTCGTGACCACGCTGGCCGAGCTCGACGCCGCCTCCATCGACATGCTGTGCCTGCTGATCGTCGGCGCGACAAGCACGCGCGTGACGGCCGCGGGCCAGGTGTGGACCCCTAGGTTCGTCTCTCCCTAGTCCGCCGACCGGGCAATCGCGTCACGCCGTGGGACGCCGAGCGGGCACTTGCGTCACGCCGTGGGACGCCGAGCGGGCACTCGCGTCACGCCGTGGGACGCCGAGCGGGCACTTGCGTCACACCGTGGGACGCCGAGCGGGCATTTCTGACCCAGGGGGAGATCCAGAACGTGACCGGACTGCCCGCTCGCCCTCCAGAAGCGTGACGCAAGTGCCCGGTCGACGTGCTCAGGCGTGACGCAAGTGCCCGGTCGACGTGCTCAGGCGTGACGCAAGTGCCCGGTCAGCGGCGCTGAGGCGTGACGCGAGTGCCCGGTCAGCGGTGGGGGGAGCGGTCCCGGGCGGGGTCGTAGAGGTAGGACTCCCCGCCCCCACGGGGATCGAGGGCACGGCCGACGAGGATGACCGCGGCCTGCCGGAGTCCCTCGAGCTCCACCTGCTCGGCGATGTCGGCGACCGTTCCGCGCAGGACGATCTCGCCGGGCTGGCTGGCGCGGTGGACCACGATGACCGGGCAGTCCTCGCCGTACTCGAGGACGAGCTCGGACATCACCTCGCGGATCCGGGTGATGGCCAGGTGGATCACCAGGGTGGCGCGGGTCCGCGCGAAGTGGCGCAGCGCCTCGGTCTCGGGCATGGCGGTGGAACGCGCCTGCGCCCTGGTGAGTACGACGGACTGGGCCACCAGCGGGACGGTCAGCTCCCGACCGACCCGCGCGGCGGCAGCGGCGTACGCCGGGACGCCGGGTGTGACCTCCCAGGAGACACCGAGCCGGTCGAGCCGGCGGGTCTGCTCGGAGAGCGCCGAGTAGACCGAGGGGTCCCCGGAGACCAGCCGCACGACCTCGAAGCCCTCGCGGTCGGCGTCGAGGATCACGGCCATGATCTGGTCGAGGTCGAGGTCCTGGGTGTCGACGAGCTCGGCGTCGGGCGAGACGTGGACGAGGAAGCCCTCGTCGAGGTAGGTGCCCGGATAGAGCACCACCTCCGCCTCGGCGAGCAGCTGGGCCGCCCGCAGGGTCAACAGGTCGGCCGCGCCCGGCCCGGCCCCGACGAAGTGCACCGTCACCGGGTCACCGCCCACTGGGTGACCGCGCGGGCGGGGGTCCAGCCGGTGAGGCCTCCGAGCGGGGCGGCGTGCTCGACCGAGATCCGGGTCAGCTCGCCACCGTGCTCGGCGTACAGCTGGGCCAGCAGGGTCTCGGTCTCGAGCGTCACGCCGTGCACCACGAGTCGACCACCGGGGCGCAGCGCCTCGAGACAGGTGGTGATCAGGTCGGGCGTCGTGGCCCCGCCCCCGACGAACACCGCGTCCGGACGTGGCAGGTCACCCAGGACGCCGGGGGCGCGACCGCGGACGACGCGCAGGGTCGGCACGCCCAGGGAGGCGGCGTTGCGTCCGATCCTGGTCGCACGGTCCTCGTCGGCCTCGACCGCGATGGTCCAGCAGGTCTGGTGCGCGCGCATCCACTCGATGCCGACCGAACCGGCGCCCGCACCGACGTCCCACAGCAGGTGGCCGGGCTGCGGGGCCAACCGGGCCAGGGCACTGGCGCGGAGGTCGCGCTTGGTCAGCTGGCCGTCGTGCTCGAACGCGTCGTCGGGCAGCCCGCCGCTGCGCGGCCCGACGACCGGTCCGTGGAGGACCAGAGCGATGACGTTCAGCGCCGGCGACTCGCGCGACCACGTCTCCGCGACCCCGTCGGTCCTCGACTCGCTGGCGGTGCCGAGGTTGCCCAGGACCGACATCCGGCTCTCGCCGTACCCCGCGTCGCGCAGCAGCCCCGCCACCTCGCCGGGCGTCCCGGCGTCGGAGGAGAGCACCAGCACCCGGTGTCCGGGAGCGAGCAGCCGGAGTACGGCGCGCGCGTCGCGACCGACCGCGCTGACCACCTCGACCTGCTCGGACGGCCAGCGCATCCGCGCCCGCGCGATGGCCACCGAGGACACCGCCGGCTCGATCCGCACCGCGTCCTCGCCGAGGAGGGCCGTGAGCGTCGACCCGATGCCGGACACGAGCGGGTCGCCGGACGCGAGCGCCACGACCTCGCGGCCGGCGTACTTCTCCAGCAGGGCCGGCAGGTTGTCACGCAGCGGCGAGGGCCACGGTTCACGCACCTGGTCGGGCAGGTCGGGCAACATCGCGAGGTGCCGCGCACCACCCAGCACGACCCCGGCCCGGAGCAGCCGGTGCCAGCTGGCCTCCGGGACGCTGGTCCAGCCGTCGGCCCCGATTCCGATCACGGTGATGCGGGGCGAGGTCGAGATCGGCATGTCGTGACCCTAGCCGCGGTGCGCCCGCGCACCGGGACTGACGTGGACCACCGGGCAGCTCCGGCCCAGGAGTCGGTAGCCTGACCGACGACAGGCACGAGGTGCCCTGACGAACACCCGAGGCTGGGTGCTCCGAGGGGAGAATCTGGGAAGCCGGTGAGAATCCGGCACAGGCCCGCTGCGGTGGTCTGGACGACGTCGAAGGACGTCGGTCCAGCAAGTCCGAAGACCGGCCTCGCGCCGCAGTACTTCACTGGCGAAGAGCGGGAGCCTCCATGCCACAGCACTACCCTTTTTCTGCCGTCGTCGGATCCGACGACATGGCGCTCGGCCTCGTGCTCACCACGATCTCGCCGGACATCGGCGGCGTGCTGGTGCGCGGCGAGAAGGGCACGGCGAAGTCCACGATCGTGCGGGCGCTCGCCGCGGTGCTGCCGCCGATCGACGTCGTGGCGGGCGACCGCTTCTCGAGCGACCCACGCGAGGCCACCTCGCTCTCGCCGGACGGCCCGTTCGCCGCGGACGCCACCACCGAGAGCCGATCGGTGCGACTCGTCGAGCTGCCCGTCGGCGCGACCGAGGACCGCGTGCTCGGCTCGTTGCACCTCGAGCGCGCACTGTCGGAGGGCAAGGCGGAGTACGAGCCCGGCCTGCTCGCCCGTGCCCACCGCGGGATCCTCTACGTCGACGAGGTCAACCTGCTGCACGACCACCTCGTCGACCTGCTCCTCGACGCCGCCGCGATGGGGCGTTCGACCGTGGAGCGCGACGGGGTCTCGGTCGAGCACGCGGCCCGCTTCGTGCTCGTCGGCACGATGAACCCCGAGGAGGGTGAGCTGCGGCCGCAGCTGCTCGACCGGTTCGGGCTCACCGTCGAGGTCGCCGCCTCCCGCGACCCGGCGATCCGCGTGGAGGTCGTACGACGACGGCTCGCCTTCGACGCCGACCCGCTCGCCTTCAACGCGACCTACGCCGACGACGAGCAGGCGCTGACCAAGCGCATCGTGACCGCCCAGGAGCTCGTCAGCGCGGTCCGGCTCTCCGAGCACGCGCTGTTCAAGATCGCCGAGGTGTGCGCGGCCTTCGACGTCGACGGCATGCGCGCGGACATCGTCACCGCACGGACGGCCGTCGCGCACGCTGCGTGGCACGGCCGCACCGACGTGCTCCGCGAGGACATCCGGGCCGCCGCCCGGCTCGCGCTCCCGCACCGGCGACGGCGCAACCCGTTCGACGCGCCAGGGCTGGACGAGGAGCTGCTCGACCAGGTCCTCGGCGACGAGGAGCTGCCCCCGGAGCCGCCGGAGGACGACGGCGAGGGCCCCGACGGCGGTGGCGACCCCGGGGCTGCGTCATACGAGTCGGCTGTCACCGACACCAGGTCGCATGACGTCCCGGACCACCAGCCAGGGACGTCAGACGAAGCGGCTCCCCCGGCGACCAGCTCGTATGACGCACCGGAGACCCGCGTCGAGGCCAGCACCCCCTACCGGACCCGGCTGTTCGAGGTGCGCGGCACCGGCGCCGGCGCGGCGGGGAAGCGGAGCCGGGCGATCACGGAGTCCGGGCACCGGGTCGGTTCGCGGCGACCCCTCCAGCAGGGCGGGTCGATCCACCTCAGCGAGACGATCCGGTCCGCTGCCCCGCACCAGACCGCCCGCGGGCGTACGACGGGCCCGCTCCGCTTCCGCCCGGCGGACCTCCGGGTCGCCACCCGAGAGGGCAAGGAGGCCAACCTGGTGCTGTTCTGCGTCGACGCCTCCGGCTCGATGGCCGCTCGCCAGCGGATGGAGCAGGTGAAGACAGCCATCCTCTCGTTGCTGCTGGACGCCTACCGGCGACGCGACAAGGTCGGCCTGATCACCTTCCGTGGCAACGGCGCCGACCTCGCGCTCCCGCCCACGCACTCGGTCGACATCGCGGCCACCCGGCTCGCCGAGCTTCCCGCCGGCGGTCGGACCCCGCTCGCCGAGGGCCTGCTCGAGGCTGCCCGCGTGCTCGACCTCGAACGCGTCCGCGACCCCCGCCGTCGCCCGCTCCTGGTCGTGGTCACCGACGGCCGGGCGACCTCGGGGCCGGACGCCGTGGCGCGCTCGCTGCGGGCCGCGCGACTCCTGGCCGGCCAGGGCGTCGACGCCGTGGTCGTCGACTGCGAGACGGGCTCCCTCCGGATGGGTCTCGCCGCCGAGCTCGCCGCCCATCTCCTGGCCGAGCACGTGCCCATGGCCGAGGTCAGCGCCGCCGACCTGGCCCGCCTCACCCACGCCGCGTGAGCGCGCACCCGCACGACGAGCTCGGAGGCTAGACATGCCCAAGGGACAACCGGTCGCCGTACCCGACGACGGGCTGACGACCCGCGAACGCCGCAACCAGCCGCTGCTGATGGTGCACACCGGCGACGGCAAGGGGAAGTCCACCGCGGCCTTCGGCCTCGCCATCCGCGCGTGGAACCAGGGCTGGAACGTCGGGGTGTTCCAGTTCGTGAAGTCCGCCAAGTGGCGCATCGGCGAGCAGACCGTGCTCGAGCGCCTCGGCCGGCTGCACGTGGAGACCGGTGAGGGAGGTCCGGTCGAGTGGCACAAGATGGGGGCGGGCTGGTCCTGGTCACGCAAGGAGGGCGAGGAGGCCGACCACGCGACGGAGGCGGCCGAGGGCTGGGCCGAGGTCAAGCGTCGCCTGGCCGAGGAGACCCACGACCTGCTCGTGCTCGACGAGTTCACCTACCCGATGGAGTGGGGCTGGGTCGACGTCGACGACGTCGTGACGACGCTGGCGAGCCGTCCGGGTCGGCAGTACGTCGTGGTCACGGGACGCCGCGCCCACCCCCGACTGGTCGAGGTGGCCGACCTGGTCACCGAGATGACCAAGGTCAAGCACCAGATGGACCGTGGCCAGAAGGGCCAGAAGGGCATCGAGTGGTGACCCCCAGGCGTCTTCCCCGCGTCGTCGTCGCGGCCCCCGCCACCGGCCAGGGCAAGACGACGGTCTCGATCGGCCTGATGGCGGCGCTGTCCCGCGCCGGGCACGTCGTCAGCGGCCACAAGGTCGGCCCGGACTACATCGACCCCGGGTACCACGCCCTCGCCTGCGGCCGTCCCGGTCGCAACCTCGATCCCCACCTCGTCGGCGAGGAACGCATCGTGCCGCTACTCCTCAACGGCGCTCGTGGTGCGGATGTCGCAGTCGTGGAGGGCGTGATGGGCCTGTACGACGGGCGCGTCGGCTCGCAGGGATTCGCCTCCACGGCCCACGTCGCCACGCTCACGAAGAGCCCGATCGTGCTCGTGGTGGACATCTCGCGGTCCACCCGGTCGATCGGCGCGGTGGTCCACGGCATGGCCACCTTCGCGCCCGACGTCGGGATCGCGGGCGTCATCCTCAACAAGGCCGGCTCGCCGCGGCACGCCGCCGAGGTCGCCTCCTCGATCGCGCTTCCCGTCCTCGGCACGATCGGGCGCGACGAGTCGTTCGGCGTACCCTCGCGCCACCTCGGTCTGGTCCCCGCCGCCGAACGTGACGAGGCGGCCCACCAGCTCGACCGGCTGGCCGAGCAGATCACCGAGCTGGTCGACCTCGACCACGTCATGCGGATCGCCTCGGCCGCCCCCGACCTGTGCGCCGACCCGTGGGACCCGACCCTCGAGGTGAGGGCGGCCAGCGGTCGTCGTCCGGTCGTCGCGATGGCCGGTGGCCGTGCCTTCACGTTCCGCTACGCCGAGACCGAGGAGCTGCTCCGCGCGGCGGGGTGCGACGTGGTGACCTTCGACCCGCTGACCGACGACGCCCTGCCCGTGGGGACGTCCGGGATCTACCTCGGCGGCGGCTTCCCCGAGGTCCATGCGACCGGCCTCGGCGAGAACACGTCGCTTCGCGCCGAGCTCAAGAGCGCCATCGCACAAGGGATTCCGACCGTCGCCGAGTGCGCTGGGCTGCTCTACCTGTGCGAGTCGGTCGACGACCAGGCCATGGTCGGGGCGATACCCGCCACGGCCCGGATGACACCGAGGCTCACTCTGTCCTACCCCTCCGCCACCTCCCCCGGCGACTCGCTGCTGACCCGCGCCGGCGAGGTCGTCACCGGGCACGAGTTCCACCGCACGCACGTCTCCCCGTCGGCGGGGGAAACCCCCGCGTGGACCGTCGACGGGGAGGGAATCGGGTTCGCCTCACCCACCCTGCACGCGTCCTACTTCCACCTGCACTGGGCCGGACACCCCCAGCTGGCCCAGCGGTTCGCGGACGCGGCGCACGCGGCTCGGCCGCTCGACCCGAGCGGGCCGGTTGATGCCGAGACGCTGGAGGATCCCCTCCGCCACCACGGAGACGCCGAGACCGCGCACGGACTCCTCGACTTCGCGGTCAACGTGTACGCCGGGCCACGGCCCGCCTGGCTCGACGAGGCCCTGCACGAGAGCCTCCAGGACGTCGGCGCCTACCCCTCACCGACCCGCGCAGAGGAAGCCCTGGCGGAGCGGCACGACCGACCGCACACCGACGTGCTGGCCACTGCTGGTGCCGCCGAGGCCTTCGCCCTGGTCGCTCGCGCCCGGTCCTGGCGACGACCGGTCGTCGTACACCCCCAGTTCACCGAGCCGCACGCGGCGCTGGAGCAGGCCGGCCACTCCGTGACCGTCGTGGCGTGCCGCGAGGACGACGGCTTCGCCCTCAAGGTCGAAGCCGTGCCCGAGGACGCCGACCTCGTCATGGTCGGCAACCCCACCAACCCGACCGGCGTGCTCCACCCGGCCGCAGAGCTGCGCAGGCTGCTCAGGCCCGGACGGCTCGTCGTCGTCGACGAGGCGTTCATGGACACCGTGCCGGACGAGACCGGGTCACTCGCCGGAGAACGGGATCCCGGGCTGCTGGTGATCCGCAGTCTCACCAAGCACTGGTCGATCCCAGGGGTTCGTGCCGGCTACGTCCTCGGTGACGCCGCGGTGATCGCCGGCCTACGACGCGGCCAGACCCCGTGGTCGGTCTCCACCGCCGCCATCGCCGCGATCCGTGCCTGCTCGACCGAGGCCGCCCTGGCCGAGGCCCGCGGCCGGGCCCGGACGATCCAGGGATGGCGAGCCGTCCTCGTCGAGGGCCTTACTGCCCTGCGGGTCGACCACGTCCCGTCGACGTCCTCGTTCGTCCTGGCCAAGCTCGGTCCGGGTGCTCACAACGCCTTACGGCACAGGGGATTCGCCGTACGCCGGGCCGACACCTTTCCCGGGCTCGACGACGCCTGGGTGCGGATCGCCGTACGTCCGGAGGCGCAGACCGCGCTCCTGCTGGCCGAGATGAAGCTGGTGCTGGATGCCCTGTCCACGACCCCCTCCCATGCCCTAGGCTGACGCCGCGGGCACGAGGAAGTCGGTGGGATTCCGACACAGTCGCGCTACTGTGACATCGCTTCAGAGCTGGAACTCCAGAGCTGGATGAGCGGTGAAGTCAGACCCGAGGGTCCGCACTCAACCCCATCGAACAGGGACGCACGAATCCCTGAGGAGGACACATGTCGCAGTCGACGACCGCACCCATCCCCACCATCGAGATTCCCGCGATACCCCTCGCCGAGCTCGCCCCCTGGGCGCTGCTCTTCGGCCTTCTCGGGGTGCTGGTGATCTTCTTCGTCAGCGCTGACCAGGGCGCGATCTCGCTCCCGGCCGGCACCGTCGTCCACGAGTGGGTCCACGACGGCCGCCACCTGCTCGGCTACCCCTGCCACTGAGCAGCCGGCTCCCTCTCTCCTCTCTTCCCGGTCCACGTCGGGCCGCTGACCGCGTCAGCGCTGCCGTGGCACCGGGCCGTCGAACGGACCCCTCATGACCGCACGCGCCTTTCTGATCAGGGGGTTGCTCGCCGGCCTCGTCGCCGGTCTCGCCGCCTTCACCGTTGCCTACTTCGTGGGCGAACCCCAGGTCCAGACCGCCATCGAGCTCGAGGAGGCGGGAGCGGCTGCCTCGCCGGCCGCCTTCCACAGCCACGATGCCGATGAGTCGCACGACGGGGAGGGCACCACGGTCTCGCGGCACAACCAGCGCACCTGGGGTCTCCTGACCGGCAACCTCGGTGTCGGGGTGGCCCTCGGGGGGCTCGTGGCCCTCGTCGCTGCCGCGGTGGTCGGCCGCCTCGGTCGCTGGACCCCCGGACAGTCCACGGCGTTCGTGGCCGTCGCCGGATTCGCCGCCGTCGCACTGGTTCCGTTCCTGAAGTACCCCGCGAACCCACCGGCCGTCGGCAACGGCGAGACCATCGGCGACCGGACGTCGTTGTACTTCATCTACCTGCTGGTCTCGATCGTGGCTGCCCTCGCGGCCACGGCCCTGGCCGCGAGACTCTGGGGCGAGCGCGGGACGTACGTCGCGGTGCTCAGCGGGGTCGGCACCTACCTGCTGGTCGTCGTGGTGGTCGGTCTGCTGATGCCGACCGTCAACGAGATCGGCGCTTTCCCGGGGGACGTCCTCTGGTACTTCCGGCGGGCCTCGATCATGACCCTGGCCACCACGTGGGCCGTCATCGGCGTCGTCCTGAGCGGCCTGGTCGGCCGGCTCCACCAGCAGACCGCCGCCGTCACGGCTCGTCGGGAACTGGCGGCGAACCTGTGAGCCCGGTCCCCCACCCGGCCGGCACCCCCACGGAGCGGGCGGTCCGGCCGCCCAGCAGCGAAGCCGCAGCACTGGCCCGGGAGCGTCTGGCCGGGCTGGCTGTGCCGGCCGGCGCCCTGGGACGTCTGGGCGACCTCGGCGTCTGGCTGGCTGCCACGCAGGGTGAGATCCCTCCACGTGCGTTGACGAACGTGCGCCTGGTGATCTTCGCCGGCGACCACGGAGTCGCCCGGCACGGCGTCTCGGCGTACCCGCCGGAGATCACGGGAGCCATGGTGCGCACGTT
Organism: uncultured Actinomycetota bacterium; assembly: GCA_963843775.1. Lineage (GTDB taxonomy): Bacteria > Actinomycetota > Actinomycetes > Propionibacteriales > Nocardioidaceae > Marmoricola. The sequence goes on along the minus strand of CAWJLT010000006.1, from coordinate 187,439 downwards.
CGTCGCCGGGCGGGCGGGAGTGTCGGCCCTGGCCGCTGCCCACGACGTGCATGTGCGAGTGCTCGACCTCGCCGTGGACGCCGACCTCGACGACCTGCCCGCCGAGGTCACGGCCCACAAGATCAGACGTGGCAGCGGCGCCCTCCACCTCGAGGACGCCCTCACCACGGAGCAGACGGCCCAGGCCCTGGAGGTCGGCCGCCTCGTCGCTCTCGAGGAGATCGACGCCGGAGCCCAGCTGTTGCTCAGCGGCGACATGGGCATCGGCAACACCACGCCCGCGGCCGCGCTCGTGGCGTCCGCGTTGGGTCTCCCCGCCTCCGAGGTCACCGGACGTGGCACCGGCGTCGACGGGCCCACCCTGGACCACAAGCAGGATGTCATCGACCAGGCCCTCGCACGGGCCGGACTCCGCACGGAGGACCCCTTCGAGACCCTGGTGGCGCTGGGCAGCGCCGACCTGGCCGCCGCGACGGGCTACCTGGTGACGGCCGCCGCTGCCGGTGTCCCGGTGCTCCTGGACGGGCTGATGTCGGTCGCCTGTGCGCTGACGGCCGATCGCATCGCTCCCGGCTCCGCGGCCTGGTTCGCCGCCGGGCACCGCTCCACCGAGCCCGCCCAGTCGCTGGCCCTGTGCAAGATGGGTCTCGAGCCGGTGCTCGACCTGGGGCTGCGCCTCGGCGAAGGCAGCGGCGCGGTGGCCGCCGTACCCGTCCTGCGCAGCGCGGTCGCGCTCCTGCGCGACGTCGCGCTGCTCTCCGAGCTCCACTGAGGATGCGCGACGCCTGGCGGCTCTCGGTCGGCACGCTCACCGCCGTGCGCGTGTCCCCACCTGCCCACGTCGACGGACGTACGGCGGGACGCGCGATTCTCCTTGCACCGTTGGCCGTCCTGCCCCTGGGGTTGATGGTCGGGCTGATCGGCTGGTCCGGCGTACGCGTCGGGTGGTCGGCGTACGTCGTCGCCCTCCTCGCGATCGGAGCACTGGCAGCCGGAAGCCGGGCGCTGCACTGGGACGGGCTCTCCGACGTCGTCGACGGCCTCACAGCGTCCTACGACGCCCACCGGTCGCTGGCTGTGATGAAGTCCGGCACCTCCGGTCCGGCGGGTGTCGTGGCCGTGGTGGTCGTGCTGGGACTCCAGGTCGCGGCCCTCGCGCCGCTGCTCCTCACCACCCGAGGCGCCGTGCTCGCCGGCGTCCTCGTCTGCGCGTCGCGGGGGGCCCTGACGATCACCTGCCTGTCCGGCGTGCCGGCCGCTCGCGCCGACGGGCTCGGGTTCCCCTACGCGGAGACTGTCTCGCGTCGCTCTGCCCTTGCCGTGTGGGGGATTCTGCTCGGAGCGGCCGTCGTGCTGGGGGTGTGGGCGGACTTCTCCTGGTGGCGCGGGCCGGTCGCCGTGCTCGTCGCCGGAGTGGTGGTCGCGCTACTGGTCCGCCGTGCGGTCCGACGCTTCGGGGGTGTCACCGGAGACGTCTTCGGCGCCGCGGTCGAGCTCAGCCTGGCCACGCTGCTCGTGGTCCTCGCGTGAGCCGCGCCCTCGGACTGGTCGCGGGCGTCGTGGCCGACCGCGTCCTCGGTGACCCCGCACGCTTCCATCCGGTGGCCGGGTTCGGACGGCTTGCCGGAGCCGTCGAGTCGCGGACGTACGCCACCTCCCGGTGGCGTGGCATCACGCACGTCGCAGCCCTGGTCGGAGCCACGGTCGTGACCGGGACCCTCATCGAGCGTGCGACCCGAGGGCGTCGGTTCCTGCACACCGTGGTGACGGCCGCGGCGACCGGGGCCGTGATCGGCGGGACGTCCCTGGAGCAGGAGGCGATCACCGTGTGGCGGCTTCTCGAGGACGGCCGCCTGCTCGAGGCCCGGGAACAACTCACCCACCTGGTCGGACGCGACACCACCTCGCTCGACGAGACCGAGGTGGTGCGCGCCGTCGTCGAGTCGGTGGCCGAGAACACCTCCGATGCCGTCGTCGCGCCGTTGCTCCTGGGTGCGCTGGCCGGAGTCCCGGGCCTGCTGGGCTATCGCGCGGCGAACACCCTGGACGCGATGATCGGCCACCACAACGAGCGCTACGAGCAGTTCGGCTGGGCTGCCGCCCGCCTCGACGACCTCCTCAACCTCCCCGGCGCCCGCCTCACGGCCCTGCTCGCCGCCGGCCTCGGGCCGGCCCCCGGCGCGGCGGTGCGCGCGTGGCGCCGCGACGCGTCCGGCCACCCGAGCCCCAACGCCGGCCCCGTCGAGGCGGCGTTCGCCGGCGCCCTGGGTGTCCGCCTCGGCGGCACCAACCACTACGCCACCCGCACCGAGCACCGCCCCGTCCTCGGCACCGGGCGCCCCGGCGAGCGAGCTGACATCCTCCGCGCCACAGACCTGGCCCGCCGGGTGGACCGAGCCGCCGTCCTGGTCGCCGTCGTCGTCACGGTCGCCCGCTCCCGCCGCTGCACCCCCCGACCCCGGTGGTTCAGCAGCGAGCGGCCGGTCGAGATCATGCCCGGGTGACCCTTGCAGGGCGATGGGGCAGCACCTCGGTGCAGAAGGACTATCAGTTCGATCTGGCGTTGCCTCCACCCACGCTCGAGGTCGTCGATCCGGTCGCGAGCTGATCGTCCTTTCGTCACCGGGCCGCCACCACCGCACCTACACCTGGTGATCCGGCCCGGCCGACCCCACGATCGGCCCCACGACCGGCCCACAGCCACGTCCAGGGGCCGAGACCCCGCAAGCCCAGGGCAACCTGCGAACGCACGTGTTCCGTGGCGGAGGGGGCGGGCATGTGTTGTCATGGAGCCATCGGTGCGCCCAGACCCCGCGATCACCTTCAGAGCCGTTTGCATGGGAGGCAATGCGTGGTCATGGATCCAGCGACGGACGTGATGGACGCCCTTCAGCTGTCGCTGGCGATCGAGGTCATGCAGGACGCGATCGTGGTCTTCGACGACCAGACTCGGATCGTGATGGCCAACGAGCTACTGCTCGAGGCCACCGGCTACACCCGTGAGGAGCTGCTGGGACGTCCGGTCCTCGCGCTCCTCCCGAGAGACCTTCACGACGAGCTCACCCCTCGTCTGAAGGCCTATGTCCTCGCACCGGTACCCCGGGCCTTGGGCGAGGGGCTGATGCCGAGGATCGAGCGCAAGGACGGGTCGACGTTCGAGGCGCGGGTGGGCAACATGCCGATCCTCGGTTCGGCGGGACCCCTGGTGGTCGGCTGCATCCGTGTCGCCGAGCACGTCACCCTCGACGAGATCGAGTCTCGTCGCCTGCTCGAGGCCAACCCGGACGCGACCTTCATCTGCCGCCCCGACGGCAGGATGCTCCTGTCGAACGCCGGGGCGGTCCGGCTCTTCGAGCGCGAGCACATCATGTTCTTCGACCAGCCCCTGACGTCCCTGTTCCCCGAGGCCGCCGCGCCCCCACTCGAGAAGCAGCTGCGCGCGTGCCATGCGGAGGCGGTCGCAGACGAGAGACCTTCCACGGCGCACACCCTCGACCTCGAGGTCGTCCGCGTGGACGAGTCGGTCGTTCCGGTCGAGGTCACGATCACCTCCCTGCGGACGGCCGAGGGTCTGACGCTGCGGGTCATCGTGCGCGACATCAGCGAGCGACACCGCCTGCAGCGGGAGTCCGAGGCGATCAAGGACGGCTTCCTGGCGACCGTCTCGCACGAGCTCCGTACGCCGCTCACCTCGGTCCTCGGGTACGGCGAGCTCCTCGAGGATCTCGAGGCCGACGACCTGAGCGCCCATGCCCGGTCCCTGCTCGACGTCGTGCTCCGCAACGCCAGGCGAGAGCTGCGCCTCGTGGACGATCTCCTGACCATGGTGCAGATCGGCGAGGGCACGTTTCGGATCCGCCCGTCGCTGGTGAGCTTCAACGACGTCGTGCTCGACGCCGTGGAGGCCTCGGCGCCCGTCGCCCAGCGAGCAGAGGTGAGCGTCACCGTCGTCGATGCGGATGAGGTCGCCTACGTCGACGGCGACGCGGACCGCCTCAGCCAGGCCATCGACAACCTGCTCACGAACTCCCTCAAGTTCTCACCGGCGTACGGCACCGTGACCGTCTCCCTGTCGGTCGACACGGAGACGGTCACGGTCTCGGTCACCAACCAGGGGGACGGCATCGGGGCAGCAGACGTCGACCATGTCTTCGACCGGCTCTACCGCGGGGAGAACGCCATCACCGCGGAGAAGCAGGGGATCGGCCTCGGGCTCTCGATCGTCCGGTCGATCGTGGAGGCCCACGGGGGCGAGGTCGACGCCGACTGCACCGCCACCACCACGCGCTTCGAGATCCGTCTGCCTCGCGTCCCGGAAGCCTGAGCACCCCGGTCCAGCCCCTTGGACGCACGGGAGGGCGTCAGAGGGTGAGCACCCGGCCGGCGACCACGAGGTGCACCTCGTCGCACTCCTCGGCCAGCCGCTGGTTGACCGTGCCGAGCAGGTCGCGGAAGAGACGACCTGAGCGGTGCTCCGGCACGACGCCCAGGCCGACCTCGTTGGTCACCAGCACGACCGGGCCCGCCGCGGCCCGAAGGGCGAGGGCGGCTACCTGGAGCCTCTCGCAGACGACCTCGTGGACCACCGAGGACGGCTGCTCCCACGCCGCGGCCGCGTCGATGGTGGCGGTGAGCCAGGTGCCGAGGCAGTCGACGAGCACCGGCCCGGGCACCCCCAGGGCGGCGGCCAGGTCACGGCTCTCCAGGGTGCTCCAGGCAACGGGGCGCCGCAGCTGGTGGGCCGTCAGCCGCGCGATCCAGTCGGGATCGGGATCCTCCTCCGCGGTGGGGCCGGGCGCGACGTAGGTGACGGCCTCGTCGGAGGCGAGCAGCTGCTCGGCGTGCCGGGACTTGCCGGACCGCACACCACCGGTGACCAGGATCTTCATCGACGGCTCCCCACCCAGGCGACGGCCTCGGCCACGGAGGTGACGGTCTCGACACCGGCGGCCGCCGCGGGACGACGTACGACGACGACGGGGATCGCGAGGGCCGCCGCGGCGTCGAGCTTGGCGCGGGTGCGCGAACCTCCGGAGTCCTTGGTCACGAGTACGTCGGCCCGGTGCTCCCGCATCAGGGCCAGCTCACCCTCGAGGAGATAGGGCCCCCGGTCCAGCAGCACCCGCCACCCGGAGGGAAGAGAGATCTCCGGCTCGTCGACCACCCTGGCCAGCACGGCCGCAGCAGCCAGAGGGCCCACGAACCGGCCGAGCGACTGGCGCCCGACGGTGAGGAGCGGCCGACCACCGAGGGACGCCGTCACGGCGGCCGCCTCGTCGTGCGAGTCCACCCAGTGCCAGTCCTCCGTGGAGTCGGCGGCCCAGCCTGGTCGCTCGAGCCGCAGCAACGGGACGTCGGCGCAGGCCTCGGCCGCGTTGGCCGAGATGCCCGGGGCGAAGGGATGCGTGGCATCGACCACGACGTCGAAGTCGGTGGCGTAGGCCCGCAAGCCGGCGACACCACCGAAGCCGCCGACCCGCACCTCACCCGCCGGCAGCCGTGGACGGGCGACGCGGCCGGCGAGGGACGTCTCCACCTCGACGCCCGAGCTCACCAGCGCGTCCGCGAGGTCGCGCGCCTCCCCGGTCCCACCCAGCAGCAGGACCCTCATCGGGAGTCTCCCGGTGGCAGCACCGGCAGCGAGGCGGGAGCTCCCGCCGTGGCCAACGCCAGCAACGCCGCGACGTCGAGGTGCTCCTCGACCAGGTCCGCGAGCAGCTCGAGCCGCCGCTCCCGTGCCGCCGGGAAGCTGACACCGGAAGGCGTCCACTCCCGACCAGCGTGGTCGGCCACGCGAGCCAGCAGGGCCGCCCGGAACGCGTCACCCTCGAGGCTGCCGTGCCACATGGTGCCGAAGACGGCTCCCGCCTGGGCGCCCCCGAGGAAGTCCTCGACCCCGTCACCGCGGCTGACCCGGCCGTGGTGGATCTCGTAGCCCGTCGTCGTGACCCCGAGGGCAGGCCCCGCAGGGAGCCGAAGCACCTTGGTGGGGTCGAAGTCGGTGCGGACGTCGAGCAGGCCGAGTCCCGGCACAGACGCACCCCGCGAGCCCTCCACGCCGGAGGGATCAGCAATCGCCCGCCCGAGCATCTGGAAGCCGCCGCAGATCCCCAGCACCGGACGACCGGCCGCCGCGTGCGCCAGCACGGCCCGGTCGAGCCCCCGCTCCCGCATCCAGGCCAGGTCGGCGATCGTCGCCCGCGTCCCCGGGAGCACGACGAGGTCGGCGTCGGCGAGCGCACGGGGGTCGGAGGCGAAGACGACGTCCAGCCCCGGCTCGAGGCCGAGCGCGTCGACGTCGGTGAAGTTGCTGATCCTCGGGAACCGCAGCACGACCACCCGGAGACCGGGGGCCTCCGAGCGCGCCCGTCGGCCCTCCAGGTCCAGTGCGTCCTCGGAGTCGAGCCAGAGGTCCGGGTGCCAGGGCAGGACGCCGAAGACCCGTCGACCGGTCAGCTCGGTCAGGGAGGAGAGGCCAGGTGCCAGCAGCGAGACGTCGCCGCGGAACTTGTTGACGACGAACCCGGCGACCAGGCGCTGGTCGTCAGGCTCCAGCAGCGCGACGGTGCCGAACATGGCCGCGAACACCCCGCCCCGGTCGATGTCGCCCACCACCACCGTGGGGATCGACGCGTGCCTGGCCAGTCCCATGTTCACGTAGTCACTGGCCCGCAGGTTGATCTCCGTCGGGCTCCCCGCGCCCTCGGCCACGACCAGGTCATGGCGGGAGGAGAGATCGTCGAAGGCGTCGTACGCCGCAGCAGCGAGGTGGCCCCGCCCGTCGACGAAGTCCCGCGACGAGATCTCCCCCGCGGGCCGGCCCATCACGACGACATGGCTGCGCCGGTCGCTGCCGGGCTTCAGCAGCACGGGGTTCATGGCCGCCTCCGGCTCGGAGCGCGCGGCCAGGGCCTGGATCCACTGCGCCCGGCCGATCTCCGCGCCTTCTCCGGAGGGAGAGGTGCACACCATCGAGTTGTTCGACATGTTCTGCGACTTGAACGGCGCCACCTTCAGCCCACGCCGGGAGAAGGCACGGCACAGGCCGGTGGTGACGATGCTCTTGCCTGCGTCGGAGGTGGTGCCCGCGACCAGCAGGGCGCTCACCCGACCCGCCGCAGCAGGTAGATGTCCATCACCCAGCCCACGGCCTCCCTCAGCTCCACCCGCGCCGCCTCGATCTCGGCGAGAGCATCACCCACCCGGCCGGAGACCAGCACCTCCGACGGCGTGCCGAGGTTGCCGCCCCACCAGATCTGCCAGTCCTCGAGTCCCTCGAGCTCGATGACCCGGTTGAGCATGACGACGATGTTGTCCTGCCCCTGCGCCAGCGCCTCCCGCAGTCGACGTCCCGTGGTCACGTGCAGGGCCTGCCCGACCTCGTGGAGCACGAGCCGGTGCCGGGCCGCGAGCAGCTGCACCGAGGAGATGCCGGGGATGACGTCCATCTCGAAGGCGACGCGCCCCCGTGACGCCACGGTCTGCAGCACCCGGATCGTCGAGTCGTAGAACGCAGGATCCCCCCAGACCAGGAAGCCCGCGTCCCCCTCGTGGTCCAGCAGCACCTGTTCGTACGCCGCCGCGCGAGCGTCGTGCCACGAGGTCACCACCCGCTCGTAGCCCTCGACGGAGTCGGTCTTCTCGGCGCTGCGCTCACGCTCCGGGTCCTCCACCCGCACGATCAGCGGCTCGTGCTCGAGGTGGCGGTCGAGCAGCCGTTCGCGGGCGTTGACCAGCGGGTCCGGCATCCCGCTGCCTCCGTGGGCCGACCGCGACTTGTCCGAGACGACGAAGAAGTCGACGCTGCGCATCGCGGACACGGCCTCGAGGGTCACCTGCTCGGGGTCCCCGGGGCCGACGCCGATGAGGCGGACGCGACGCTCACCCACCGTTGCGATCCTCGAGATCCCCCTCGAGCTCGAGGTAGACCCGCTGCATCTGCCCCACCACGTCAGCGTCGGGCTCGGCCCACAGACCGCGGTCGATCGCCTCGTGCAGCTTCTCCACGATGCCGCGCAGTGCCCAGGGGTTCGACTGCCTCATGAAGGCCTGGTTCGTCTCGTCGAGGACGTACTCCTTGGCCAGGCTCTCGTACATCCAGTCGTGCACCACCCCGGCCGTGGCGTCGAACCCGAACAGGTAGTCGACGGTGGCCGCCAGCTCGAAGGCTCCCTTGTAGCCGTGCCGCTGCATCGCACTGATCCAGCGGGGGTTGACCACACGGGCACGGAAGACGCGGTTGGTCTCCTCCTGCAGCGTCCGGGTGCGTACGGCGTCCGGGGTGGTCGAGTCCCCTACGTAGGCCTTGGGATCGGCCCCGGTCAGCGCGCGCACGGTGGCCACCATGCCACCGTGGTACTGGTAGTAGTCGTCCGAGTCGGCGATGTCGTGCTCACGCGTGTCGATGTTCTTGGCGGCGACCTTGATGCGCCGGTAGTTCGCGCGCATGTCCTCGGCGGCCGGAGCACCGTCCAGCCCGCGCCCGTAGGCGAACCCGCCCCACGCCGTGTAGACCTCGGCCAGGTCCTGGTCGTCGCGCCAGCTCCCCGACTCGACCAGCTGCAGGATGCCGGCGCCGTAGGAACCCGGCTTGGAGCCGAAGATCCTCGTGGTGGCACGTCGTTCGTCGCCGTGCTCGGCCAGGTCGGCCTGCGCGTGCGCCCTGACGAAGTTCTGGTCGAGGGGCTCCTCGAGCTGCGCCACCAGCTGTACGGCGTCGTCCAGCATGGCCACCACGTGCGGGAACGCGTCGCGGAAGAAGCCGGAGATCCGGACCGTCACGTCGATGCGGGGACGACCCACCTCCTCCAGGGGTACGACGAGCAGGTTGCTGACCCGTCGCGAGGCCTCGTCCCACTCGGGCCGCACGCCCAGCAGGGCGAGCACCTCGGCCACGTCGTCGCCCGAGGTCCGCATCGCACTCGTGCCCCAGACACTCAGGCCCACCGACTCGGGATAGCCACCGGTGTCCTCGACGTAGCGCTGCACCAGCGACTCGGCCATGGCGAGGCCGGTCTGCCAGGCCAGGCGCGAGGGCACCGCGCGGGGGTCGACGGTGTAGAAGTTGCGGCCGGTGGGGAGGACGTTCACCAGTCCCCGCAGGGGTGAACCCGACGGCCCGGCCGGGATGAAGCCCCCGTCGAGCGCGTGCAGCACCGCGTCGAGCTCGTGCGAGGTGCCGGCCAGACGTGGCACCACCTGGGTGGCCGCGAAGCGAAGCACCTGCTGCACCTCGGGGTCGTCGTGCAGCCCGGCCGCGGCGTCCTCCGCCCAGGCGGCGTCCTCCATGCCCTGGACCAGGGCGCGTGCCTGACGCTCGATCTCGTCGACCGCGCCGGTCGCCTCAGGCCCCGAGACCGACGAGCCCTCCTTGAGCCCGAGCGCAGCACGCAGGCCTGGGACCGCGGAGGACTGCCCACCCCACACCTGCGTCGCGCGCAGGATCGCGAGCACCAGGTTGACCCTGGCGTCACCCTCGGGAGCCTGGCCGAGGATGTGCAGCCCGTCCCGGATCTGCGCGTCCTTGATCTCGCACAGCCAGCCGTCGACGTGCAGGATGAAGTCGTCGAACGCCTCGTCGTCCGGTCGCTCCTCCAGCCCGAGGTCGCGGTGCATCTCCGCTGCGTGCATCAGCTGCCAGATCTCACCGCGGACGGCCGGCAGCTTGGCCGGGTCCATGGCGGCGATGTTGGCGTGCTCGTCGAGGAGCTGCTCGAGCTTGGCGATGTCGCCGTAGGACTCGGCCCGCGCCATCGGCGGGATCAGGTGGTCGACGATGGTGGCGTGCGCACGCCGCTTGGCCTGTGCGCCCTCTCCGGGGTCGTTGACCAGGAAGGGGTAGATCAGCGGCAGGTCGGCGATCGCCGCGTCGGTCGCGCAGGAGGCCGAGAGCGCGGCGTTCTTGCCGGGGAGCCACTCCATCGACCCGTGCTTGCCCAGGTGGACGACGGCGTGCGCACCGAAGCCACCGTTCTCCACCTCCTTGCTGAGCCAGCGGTAGGCCGCGAGGTAGTGGTGCGACGGCGCGAGGTCGGGGTCGTGGTAGATCGCGACCGGGTTCTCGCCGAAGCCGCGGGGCGGTTGGATCAGGAGCACGACGTTGCCCGCCCGGATCGTGGCGAGCACGATCTCCTCGCTGTCGTTGACGAAAAGCTTCCCGGGGGCCTCGCCCCAGGCCTCGGTGACGCCGCGCCTCAGGTCGGGGTGGAGGTCAGCGATCCAGCGACGGTAGTCCTCTGCCGGGATGCGCACGTGGCTCTCGTTGAGCTGCGCCGAGGTCAGCCACTCCTCGTCCTGGCCGCCGGCCGCGATCAGCGCGTGGATCAGGGTGTCGCCGGCGACGGTGTCGTCCTCCTCGTCGAGACCCGGGATCGCACCAGGAGCACCGAGGTCGTACCCGGCGTCCCGCATGCGCCGCAGCAGCCGGATCGTCGAGACCGGGGTGTCGAGGCCGACGGCGTTGCCCACCCGCGAGTGCTTGGTGGGGTAGGCCGACAGCATCAGCGCGACCTTGCGCCCGCTCGTCGGGAGGTGTCGCAGTCGAGCATGGTTCACCGCGATGCCGGCCACCCGCGCGCAGCGCTCGGGGTCGGCGACGTAGCGCGGCAGGCCGTCCTCGTCGATCTCCTTGAACGAGAACGGCGCGGTGATGATCCGCCCGTCGAACTCAGGGATCGCGATCTGGCTGGCGGAGTCGAGCGGCGTCACGCCGTCGGACGACGCCTCCCACTCGGCGCGGCTGCTGGTGAGGCAGAGCCCTTGCAGGATGGGGATGTCGAGAGCTGCCATCCGCTCCACGTCCCAGGCCTCGTCGTCACCACCCGCGCTGGCCGTGGCCGGCTGGCTGCCACCGGCCGCGAGCACGGTGACCACCAGCGCGTCGAGCGTGCCGAGCGCGTCGTACAGCGAGTCGGGGGCCGAGCGCAGCGAGGAGGAGAAGATCGGCACCCCGACCGCCTCGCCCGTCGCGTCGATGGCGTCAGCGAGGGCGTGCGCGAAGCCGGTGTTGCCGCTGGCCTGGTGCGCCCGGTAGAACAGCACCCCGACACGCGGCAGGTCGCTCTGCGGCATCGAGGGCCGCTCGAGGAATCCCCACGCCGGGATCTCGTACGGCGCCTGGAACCCCTCACCGGTCAGCAGCACGGTGTCGGAGAGGAACGCGTGCAGCTGGGCCAGGTTGGCCGGACCCCCCTCGGCGAGGTAACGGTGGGCCTCCGCCGAGACTCCGACGGGCACCGTGGACAGCTCCATCAGCTCGGCGCTCGGCTGCTGCTCACCACCGAGGACGACCATCGGCAACCCGGTGGACCTGATCCGGGCGAAGCCGGAGCAGAGGTCCTGCGGCGAGCCGAGGATGCGACCGACCACCAGGTCGGCCCCTTCGATCACCTGGGCCATGGACTGGTGACCGGGCCTGGCCGGGTTCGCCCAGACGTAGTCGGCACCGGAGGCCCGGGCCGAGAGCAGGTCGGTGTCGGAGGTGGACAGCAGCGCGATCTTCATGTTTCTCCCTGGGGGTTCTCGCCCCTCGTCGGTGGAGGTCCCGTGGCCAGTGTCTGGCTGAGCCGACGTGAGCCGGCATCACAGTGGCGGAACCGCCCCGGAGTCGACACCTGGTCTACCGGGTTCCTGTTCCACGAGACTTTCGCTCCAGCCTAGAGCAGGGACCGCGCCGAGCGACCCGCCGTCTCAGGCGTGCAGGGTGACGCCACAACGCGGGCAGTGGGCCGTGTGGGAGCACTCGAGGGCCTGACCGCAGGCGCAGGTGGGTTCGCCGGTGACGCACGAGGGCGACCGGACGGCGATGCTCGCAGTACTGGCCATCGCGCACCTCCTGGGTCGACGGGAGAACTCCCTGGCAGAAGGTGTTCGTAGCCGCGGCTCCCGCGGATGTGTCCGGGGGCTACTCCCGACGGGCCCGGGGCAGCCGGTGCGACTCCACCTGGCGTCCGTCGACGAGGTGCTCGGAGGCGATCACCTGCGCCACGTCGGTGTCCACGTGGCCGTACCAGACGTCGTCGGGCTGGACGCTGACCACCGGCGCCTGGTTGCACGGGAACTGGCATCCGGTGTGGGTGATCAGCACGTCGTCGTCGCCCTGACCCAGTCGCATGAGCTCGAGGATCAAGGCCTCGGCCGTCGTGTCCGAGCCCAGCGCGGTGCAGCGCGGACCGCGACAGATCAGCACCTGGTGACGGTGCTCGGGAACGTCCTCCCACGCCGCCGACTCCAGGCCCGCCTCGGTCCCGGTGACGGGCTGCAGCAGGTCGAGCACCTCGCTCACCTCACCGGGCTCCCGCACGAGCGCGGTGCCGACTTCGACGACCGGGCGGCGACCGGGGTGCTCGCGCCACCAGTGGCCGGCGATCCGGCGCAGCCACGAGACTGCCGGCGCCAGGCTGCCGAGGCTGACCCCGACGATGACGATGCGCTCGGCGCCGAGACCGGCGAGGCGGTCCAGCTCGCGGGAGAGGGAGGGATCACCCAGCTGGAGGAACGCCACCGAGGCGCCGTGCTCCTGCGCCAGGTCGACCAGCAGGTCGCGGGCCTGCAGCTCGCGCACCGACATGCCGACGAGTACGACGGCGTCCGCGGCCCGCTCGTTCATGGTGTTGCCTCCAGCGCACGAGGTGATGGGGTCCGACAGCGTAGGAGGTGCACCCCGGGCATGCGTAACTCCCCGTCGGATCGACGGGGAGCTCGCGGCGCTGGCACCCCGCATGGAGCGAGGCGGTGGGCGCGATCAGTCGCGGGCGCTGCGCTGAGCGGGGATGACGTCGCCCAGCAGTTCCTTGACCTCGGACTCGCGGTAGCGGCGGTGGCCGCCCAGCGTGCGGATGGCACTCAGCTTGCCAGCCTTGGCCCAGCGGGTGACCGTCTTCGGGTCCACGCGGAACATGGCTGCCACCTCAGCAGGAGTGAGAAGTGATTCTGTTTCGGTCGGTCGCGTTACCACGGCGCTCCCCTTTGGTACTTGACTCGGAGCTCTTTGCTCTGTCATCGACTATGCCACCGGGCTTGGGCGTAGGAAACATGAAATGTCCTGATTCCTGGAAACGGCAGGAAATCGGGCGATGTAGTCTAGACCAGCGCAGGTCCACCCTTGACGCGACCGACCAAAACGTGCATTCACCCCAAGTGCGACATATCAGGAAGAGTCACCACCGTGACCGACCCGGAGGCAGCAGTCAACGCCCCGTTCAGCACCCCGGCCGACGCCCCGGCCGACGACCTGTCCGACGCCTCGGTCTTCACCCAGCTCAACGGTCACGAGCAGGTCGTGGTCTGCCACGACGAGCGCAGCGGCCTGCGCGCCCTGATCGCGATCCACTCGACCGCGCGCGGTCCGGCGCTGGGTGGCACCCGGTTCTACCCCTACGCCCACGACGCGGACGCGATGCGCGACGTGCTCAACCTCTCGCGCGGCATGTCCTACAAGGCAGCGCTCGCCGGCCTGGAGCTCGGCGGGGGCAAGGCGGTCATCCTCGGCGACCCCGCCACCGAGAAGACGCCGGCCCTGCTGCGCGCCTACGGCCGGTTCGTGCAGTCGCTCGCCGGTCGCTACTACACCGCGTGCGACGTGGGCACCTACTCCGAGGACATGGACGTCATCGCCCAGGAGTGTCGCTTCGTGACCGGGCGCACGGTGGGCCAGGGCGGGGCAGGTGACTCCTCGGTGCTCACGGCGTACGGCGTGTTCCAGGGGATGCGTGCAGCAGCGGAGGCGGCCTGGGGCGCTCCGACCCTGCAGGGACGGGTCGTGGGGGTCGCGGGGGTCGGCAAGGTGGGCCGCCACCTCGTCCAGCACCTGCTCGAGGACGACGCCGAGGTGGTGGTCACCGACGTGCACGAACCGTCCGTACGCCGGATCACCGATGCCCACCCGGAGGTCCGCACCGTCGCCGACACGAACGCCCTGGTGCACGAGCCACTCGACGTCTATGCGCCGTGCGCCCTCGGGGACGCCCTGACCGACGAGGTGGTGGAGGTGCTCGACGCTCGCATCGTCTGCGGAGCCGCCAACAACCAGCTGGCCCACGCGGGGGTGGAGAAGCTGCTCCAGGACCGCGGGATCCTCTACGCCCCCGACTACGTCGTGAACGCAGGCGGCCTGATCCAGGTGGCCGACGAGCTGCACGGCTTCGACTTCGACCGTGCCCGCGAGCGGGCCGGCCACATCTTCGACACCACCCGCGAGGTCTTCACGCTGGCGGTGGCCGACGGGGTGCCGCCGGCCGTCGCCGCAGACCGGATCGCCGAGCAGCGGATGACCGCTGCCGCGGGTGGCCGGGGCATCTGGCTGCCGCAGGCGACCTAGGGATCTAGTCGCGAGGGGCGGAGTCGGAGTAGTCCGCCCACTTGTCGTACTCGTCGGACTCCTCGACGGGATCGGGGCGAGCGACCGGAGCCGACTCGTTCCCGTGGAGTTCCTGGGCAAGCGACGCGAAGTCAGTCTGGTGGGACTGGTACTTCAGTTCGCGAGCAACCTTGGTCTGCTTCGCCTTTGCACGGCCGCGCCCCATGGGTGGCCCCCTCGCACGTTTGGCCGGCGCCGCTCAGGGCTGCCGGTCGGAGTTGTCTGTTCGTGACACAACCCTAACCGGCCGATGGGCATTCCCGCACGTCGGCCCGCGGAGTGGGCCAGGCAAAGAGCCCCCCGGGACTCGTGCACCACCGGGTGGGAGCGACCGAGGATCCACCGCTGCCCTCAGGTGTGGTCCCCCCGCAGGACCACGCGGCCGCGGTCGTCGACCCCGTCGTCGGTCCCGGCCGCCTCCACCGTGCCGGCGACCCACGCCTCGATCCCGTGGCCGGCGAGCAACGAGACGGCACGGTCGGCGTCACCGGGCGCGGTCAGCGAGACCATCCCCACACCGCAGTTGAGCGTGCGCTCGAGGTCCGCACGGGCGACGCCCCCGGTCTCGGCGACGAGTCGGAAGACCGGCGGCAGCGACCAGGTGGTGCGGTCGAGGGTGGCAGCGAGCTCCACCGGCAGCACCCGCTCGAGGTTGGCGGCGAGGCCACCGCCGGTGATGTGCGACATCGCATGGGTCTCGGTGTGCTTGGCCAGGTCGAGGCAGGCCTTGGCGTAGATGCGGGTGGGCTCGAGAAGCTCCTCGCCGAGCGTGCGGCCGAGGTCGTCGACGTGTTCGTCGAGGCTGCGCCCACCCTGCTCGAGGAGCACGTGGCGCACGAGCGAGTAGCCGTTGGAGTGCAGGCCGCTCGAGGCCATGGCGATCACGGCGTCGCCGGGGCGGACCCGACCGGGACCGAGCAGCTGGCTGGCCTCCACGACGCCCGTGGTCGAACCCGCGACGTCGTACTCGTCGGGTCCCAGCAGCCCGGGGTGCTCGGCGGTCTCGCCGCCGATGAGGCCGCACCCCGCGGCGACGCAGGCCTCGGCGATGCCCTTGACGATCGCCGCTATCCGCTCGGGTACGACGCGTCCGGTGGCGATGTAGTCGGTGAGGAAGAGGGGCTCGGCGCCACAGACGACGAGGTCGTCGACCAGCATGCCGACGAGGTCGAAACCGATCGTGTCGTGCTTGTCGAGCGCCTGCGCGATGGCGACCTTGGTGCCGACCCCGTCGGCGGAGCTGGCCAGCAGCGGTCGGTCGTAGGCCTTGAGGGCGCTGGCGTCGAACAGCCCGGCGAAACCGCCGATGCCGCCGATCATCTCGGGACGCCGCGCTTGGTCGACCCAGACCTTCATCAGCTCGACGGCCCGGTCGCCGGCCTCGATGGAGACGCCGGCCTCCTCGTAGGTCGCTCCGCCCGATGTCCCGCCCACGTGCCCGGTCACGGTCGACCCAGGGCGTCGGTGGCGCCGCCACCGGCCAGCGAGGCCGTGAGACCGTCGGCGTCGAGCAGCGGGGCCATCTCCAGGAGGTGCTTGCCGAGGAACTCGGGCTCGGGCAGCTTCACGGGGTAGACACCGTCGAAGCACGCCCGGCACAGGTTCTCCTCGGGCACCGTGGTGGCCTCGATCAGCTGCTCGAGGGAGATGTAGCCGAGGGAGTCGGCGTCGATGGACGAGCAGATCTCGTCGGTTCCGAGACCGTTGGCGATCAGCTCGGCGCGGGTGGCGAAGTCGATGCCGTAGAAGCACGGCCACTTGACCGGCGGGCTGGCGATGCGCACGTGCACCTCCCGGGCTCCGGCCTCGCGAAGCATCCGGACCAGGGCGCGCTGGGTGTTGCCGCGGACGATCGAGTCGTCCACGACCACGAGACGCTTGCCCTCGATGACGTCGCGCAGCGGGTTGAGCTTGAGGCGGATGCCGAGCTGGCGGATCGTCTGGCTGGGCTGGATGAACGTGCGCCCGACGTAGGAGTTCTTCACCAGGCCCATGCCGTAGGGGATGCCGCTGGCCTCGGCGTACCCGATGGCGGCGGGGGTCCCGGACTCCGGGACCGGGATGACCAGGTCGGCGTCGGCCGGGAAGTCCTTGGCCAGGCGGCGACCGATCTCGACCCGGACGCTGTGGATGCGCTGGCCGGAGATGCGGGTGTCGGGACGGGCGAGGTAGACGAACTCGAACAGGCAGCCCTTGGGAGCGGCCGGGGCGAAGCGACGGGTGCGCAGGCCGTGCTCGTCGACGGCGACCATCTCACCGGGCTCGATCTCACGCACGTAGGAGGCACCCACGATGTCGAGGGCCGCGGTCTCGCTGGCCACCACCCAGCCGCGCTCGAGCCGCCCCAGCACGAGCGGGCGGATGCCCTGCGGGTCGCGGGCGGCGTAGAGCGTGTTCTCGTCCATCCAGACGAAGGAGTAGGCGCCCTGGAGGCTGGGCAGCAGCTCGACCGCGCGCTCCTCGAGCGAGCTGTCCGGGTGGACGGCCAGGAGGGCGGTGACGAGCGAGGTGTCGTTGGTGCTGGTCTCCATCTTGCGCGCGCCGAAGTCGAGCTCGTTGTCGACGGGCAGCTCCGCGACCATCCGCTGCAGCTCGCGGGTGTTGGTCAGGTTGCCGTTGTGGCCCAGGGCGATGGCGCCGTCGGCGGTGGGACGGAAGGTCGGCTGGGCGTTGTGCCAGGTGCTGGCACCGGTCGTGGAGTAGCGCGAGTGACCCACCGCGAGGTGGCCCTTGAGCGCCGCGAGGGTGGACTCGTCGAAGACCTGGGAGACCAGGCCCATGTCCTTGTAGACGAGGATCTGGCGACCGTTGCTGACCGCGATGCCGGCGGACTCCTGCCCGCGGTGCTGCAGGGCGTAGAGCCCGTAGTAGGTCAGCTTGGCGACGTCCTCGCCCGGAGCCCACACGCCGAAGACGCCGCACGCATCCTGCGGTCCGCGTTCTTGGGGGTCGATGTCATGGTTCAGGCGGCCGTCTCCACGACGGCGAGCCCCTGGGTTCTCTGGGCTGACCACGCGGCCGAGTGTACGTGCCGCCGGGGGCTGGTCCTGACGACGCCCGGGGGGTGTCCCCCGGCTACTCCCGCCCGACCAGGTAGGACAGCACGCCGAAGGCGACCAGCAGGGAGACGAACGCCCCGTTGACCGTCGGCGAGAACAGCACGGGGACCGTGCTCAGCAGCAGGATGTCGAAGCCACGGATGATGCTGCCGTAGAGGTTCGTCGGCACGCCGCCTGCCGGGGTCGAGACGAGCGGCTTGGCGTAGTCGGGCGGTCGGCCGGTGACCCAGCGCACCGCTCCGGCCAGGGCACAGAACCCGATGGTGAGGGCCAGCACGACCGAGTCGGTCCAGCTCACGCCGACCGCGCCGTGCAGGGCCGGGAAGGTCGCGAGGCCGAAGACCGCCAGCGCCGCACCGGGGATCACCAGGGTGGCCTTGCGCGTCGCCGACACCGGGAACGGCATGGCTCGCGCGAGGCTGGGGGTGCGCGTGACGACCCGGAGGCCGGCCAGCAGGGGCAGTCCCGCGAGGAAGCCGCAGAAGGCGCTGAGCAGCAGGATCACCCGTCCGGCCCCGGCTGCCTCGGCGGCGTAGGGCACCACGACGGCTCCGGCGAGGAGCACCAGCGCCTGGGGGCTGCGGCGCAGCCGGCTCAGGTCGGTCCACACGAGCGCGGCCTGCCCGCCGGGCCCCCCGCGCAGGGACCGGACGGCGTCGTGGCCGTTCCAGCGGTGCGCGAGGAGGACGTCGTAGACCAGGGCGAGGTCGAGCGTCGCCAGCGCGCCGGAGAGCCCGGGGGCGAGCGTGCCGCCCGGGGAGACGTCGTGCCGGCCGAGGCGACCGACCCGGCGTACGGCGACCGCGAGCGCGGCCACCGAGGCGACGACGACCACCGCCAGTGCCACCCAGCCTCCGAGAGGCAGGCCGGTCGGGGGCGGCGAGCTCGGACCCAGGTCCAGGGCCACGACCAGCAGACCGGCCCACACGAGCAGCCCGACGGTCCACGTGAGGAGCCGGGCACCCCGACCACCGCCGGCCTGGGACAGGGCCGCCAGACCCACCCCCGCGACGCCGAGGACCGCCACCGAGCCGGAGAAGGCGAGCAGCGGGTCGAGGGCGAAACCCCCCAGGGTGGTGGCCCCGGCCGCCAGCAGCGCCGAGACGACGGCGGCGATGACCGCGGTCCAGAGCAAGCGGGGACGGAGCAGGGCCGAGCGGTCCACCGGGGCACTCAACAGCCACGACCCCACGGCCGGGGAGACGAACACGGGACCGAACAGCCGTGCCAGTGCGAGGACGACGGCCAGGGCGGTCAGCCCCACCAGCCAGGGCATCAGGGTGCGTGCCTCCTGGCAGCCGCCGGTGGTGCAGCTCTCGTCGGAGACCAGGCGCAGGTTCACCACGACGCTGATCACCATCGACCCGAGGAGCACGGAGGCGAACACCACGACGTAGGCGTCGCCGATCGCCTCCAGGATCTTGGTGTCGATGCGGCCCCGGCGCCAGTGCCGGATGTCGCCGCGGAGGTCGCGGACCTCGGCCGCTCCGCTCACGGCTGCGCCCGGGTCGCGCCCACGTCGATGACCCGGTCGGCGACGGCCTCGACCAGAGCGGGCGCGTGGCTGGCCATCAGCACCCCGAGTCCCTCGGCCTTCTCACGCTTCAACCGGTCGGCGAGCCACTCCAGCCCGGCGGTGTCGAGCCGCTGCTCCGGCTCGTCGAGGACGAGCAGCCGCCTGGGCCGGACGAAGGCGCTGGCCAGGGCCAGGCGGCGCTTCTGGCCCGAGGACAGGGTTCCGGGCAGCTGGCCGGACTGCGGTCCCAGGCCGAGCTCGGTGAGGATCTCGTCGACGAGCGACTCGGCGTCGGGCACCCGGTGAGCCTTGGCGAAGAGGTCGAGGTGCTCGACCACGCTCAGGTCGGGGAAGAAGTCCATGTCGTCCATCACCACGGCGACGGCCGCGCGGACCTTCGGGGAGCGGTCGTCCATCTCCTCGCCGTCGAGCTCGATCGTCCCCGAGGTCGGCTTGTCGGCCCCGGTGATGCAGCGCAGCACGGTCGACTTGCCGGCGCCGTTGCGCCCGACGAGCGCCACGGCCGTTCCCGCCATGACCTCGAGGTCGAGGCCGTTGACCACGTCGACCTCGCCGAAGCGGCGGACGAGGTCACGCACCCGGAGCAGCGGAGGCAGCTCCGGCGCCTTCTTCTTGGGCTTCTTCTTCTGCTGCTGCTTCTGGGCCACGTCCGACAGAGTCGCAGACTGACCCACCGGACGCCGCGCGGCGTCCGGTGGGTCAGTCCTCACATGTTCTCGGCGCCGGCCTTGATCGCTTCGCGGATGCGGCTGTAGGTGCCGCAGCGGCAGACGTTGCGGATCTCGTCGAGGTCCGCCTCGGTGATCGTCCGGCCCTTGGCACGGGCCTGCCTGACCTTGGCGACGGCAGCCATGATCTGGCCCGGCTGGCAGTAGCCGCACTGAGCGACGTCGTACTCCAGCCAGGCCTCCTGCATCGGGTGCAGGTCACCAGGAGCGGTGTCGGCCAACCCCTCGATGGTCGTCACCTCGTCGCTGGGCGAGATGTCCTTGACCTGGACCGAGCAGGGGTTGAACGCTTTGCCGTTGAGATGGGACGTGCAGGCCTTGCAGACGTTGATCCCACAGCCGTACTTGGGGCCGGTGAGTCCCACGACGTCGCGCAGGACCCAGAGGAGACGGACATTGTCGGCGACGTCCACGGTGACGGACGTGCCGTTGAGGACGAAGGTGTGGTTGGGCATGGGGGGCTCCTCAGTAGGTGAAGTTCAGGCCGTCGGTGGGCGACTCCGGCACGGGCGGCACGAACGTCTTCACCTCGTAGGTGATCGGGCTGTCGTGGTTGATGGGGAACTTCGTCGGCACCTTGCCGGTCGCGCGGGCGAACGCGCAGGCGACGGCGGCCACCGAGGAGGCGACCGCGGCCTCTCCGGCGCCACCGGGCTGCTCGGTCTCGGAGCCCACGATGACGACGTCGAACTGCGGCGGGATGTTCCACTGCCGCGTGTAGAAGTAGTTGTCCCAGCTGGCCTCGAGGAAGTGACCGTCCTCGAGGTGCAGGCTGCTGGTCAGCGCAAGCGCCAGGCCGTCGGAGAACCCGCCCATCATCTGGGCCTTCAGGCCCTGGGGGTTGATCACCAGGCCGGCGTCCACCGCGACGGTCGCCCGGGTGACCCGGGGACCGGTGACGGCGTCGCGGACCTTGCGGTTCACGGTGGCCGGCCGGCAGTCGATCTCCACGAGGACGGCGGTGCAGCCCTTGTACTCCTTGTGGAGGGCGATCCCCTGGGCCGTCCCGGCGGGCATCGCGCGACCCCAGCCGCCGACCTCGGCGACCTTCTTCAGCACCGCCCGGGTGCGCTCGTCCTTGAGGAACTCGAGCCGGAACCTGTAGGGGTCCTTGCCCATCGCGCGCGCCAGCTGGTCCACGACCAGCTCGTTGGCGCACCGCACGTCGGGTGAGTAGATGTTGCGCATGCTGCCGGTGTTGAACCGGGTGTCGGTCTCGACCAGCTGCTGGGTGACCGCCCCGAAGCTGTAGGGCAGCTCCTGGGTCAGCTGGAAGATCGACTCCGAGAACCCGAGGTTGCCCAGGCCTGCGGGGAGCTCGGCCGCGGACGAGGTCAGCATCTCGCCCAAGCCGTGGCTGAAGTCGGTCTCCACGCTGGTGTGCTGCTGCTCGAAGGTGAGGACCTGGCCGGCGAGGTGGGTCGCGCGGATCCGTGAGGTGGCCATCGGGTGCACCCGGCCCTGGCGGGGCTCGTCGGCGCGGTGCCACATCAACCGGACGGGCTTCTTCACGGCCTGGGAGATCTTGGCCGCCTCGATCGCGTGGTCGCCGAAGAGCTTGTGGCCGAAGGAGCCACCGCCGGTGACCACGTTGACCTTCACCTTGCCCTGCGGGAGACCGGTCGCCTTGGCGATGTCCTCCTGCGCCACGATCGGTGACTTCAGGCCGGCCCAGACCTCCGCGCTTCCGGCGCGTACGTCGGCGATGGCGGCGTACGGCTCGAGAGCGGCGCTGCTGCGGAACATGAAGGTGAAGTCGGCCTCGACCGTCTTGGCCAGCACGGGGACCTTCGGGGTCGCCAGTGGCAGCTGGGCCTTGCGCAGGCCCTCGAGGATCGTCGCGTCGGACTCCCCCTCGACGCTGCCCGGGTTCCACTCGACCTCGAGCGCGCGGACGGCGTCGATGCACTGGCCGAAGGTGGCGGCCCGTACGGCGATCCCGGTGTCGACCATGACGACGTCGGTGACGCCGGGCATCGACGTCACGGCGGCGAGGTTGCGGACCGTCCGGGGCGAGCCGTTGAGCGTCGGGGGGCGGCAGACCATCGTCGGTAGGGCGTCGGGGACCTCGAGGTCCATCGCGAACTGCTTCTTGCCGGTGACGATGTCGCGCGCGTCCACCCGGTTGACCGGCGTGCCGATCACCTGGAAGGAGTCGCTGGGCTTCAGGTCGACCTTCACCTGTCTCGTGACGCCGCTCGCTGCCTTGGCGGCCAGCTCACCGTAGGTGGCCGAGGCGCCGCCCGGCGCGGTGACCACGCCCTCCTTCGACCTCAGGAGCGCGACGGCCGACCCGAGCTCGATGGCTGCCGCCTCGAGCAGGGCACCCTTGGCGATCGCCGCGGCGACCCGGATCGGGGTGAACGTCGAGACGGTCGTGTTCGAGCCCCCGGTGAGCTGGTTGAAGACCAGCTCGGGGCGGGCCGGTGCCAGGCTGACGCGCACCTTGCCGACCGGGAGGTCCAGCTCCTCGGCGATGATCATCGCGGTCGAGGTGGTGATCCCCTGACCGTTCTCCGACCGGGGGAGCGCGAAGGTGGCGGTGCCGTCCTCCTCGATGGCGATCGTGATCATCTGGGCCGTCGGTCGGGCGGAGTCGGTCTGGAGGTCCTCGAGGTCGTAGACCTCGGCGATCTGGGGTGCGGAGGGCACGGCGGCGTAGGCCGGGGTCCCGAGGCGGAGGTCCGCGGCCACGACGAGCGTGGAGGCGCCGACGACGTAGCCCAGGAAGCCGCGGCGGCTCGTCCCGGAGCGGGTGGCGGCGGTGGGTTCAGGGGTCGATTCTGAGGGGGTCACGCAGCGGTCCTTTCGTTGCTGCGGCCCGGGAGGCTCCCGAGCCTCCCTCCCCAGTGACGCGTGCGCACCCGCTCCCGAGGGTGACGACGACCACTGACTCGGACAGTACCCGGCCAACGGTGACCCGCAAACCTCGCAGACGACCCTTTTCGACTATTTCGGCCAGAGGTCCGCGGATGCGGACAGGGCCCGGTCGAGCGTCTGCGCGTCTGCAGCCACGACGAGCCCCGGGGAGGTGGACCGCGCGTCGTAGGGCGTGCCGTCACGGTGGGCCGCGGCGCCGCCTGCCTCCCGGAGCATCAGGGTGCCGGGAAGGTGGTCCCACGGGTTGGTGTGCCCGTAGAGCAGGTAGTCGGCCTCCCCCTCGATCAGCTTGGGGTAGTCCACCCCGCAGCAGATCCAGGATCCGTTCAGGACCGGGAGCCCCTCGGGCAGGCGGCCTCGTCGCGACCAGATGGAGGTCGCCCCCTGCGGCTGGTCACCGGCGGGCCTGCGACGGATCGGCTCACCGTTGCGTCGTACGCCGCCACCACGCTCGGCCACCCAGGCCATCTGGTGCTCGGGCTGCCAGATCCAGCCGCGCACCGCCTCACCGTCGAGGACCTCGGCCACCATCACGGCGAAGTCGGGCGATCCGTTGACGAAGTTCTTGGTGCCGTCGACCGGATCCACGGTGAAGGCGTGGCCGGCGGCGCGGAAACGGGGCAGCAGGTCCGGCTCTCCGGCGTAGGCCTCCTCACCGAGCACCACGGCGTCGGGGTAGGCCTCCAGCAGGGCTCGGGTGATGATCTCCTCCGCCTCGCGGTCGGCCACCGTCACGAGGTCGCCCGGCGACTTCTCGTCGATCTGGGACTTCGACAGGGACCGGAACCGGGGGGTGATCACCTCGGCGGCGACCGACTGGAGCAGTGAGAGCACGGCCTCGGTGGACAGCGACATCGTCAGCCCGCGAGGTTGACGAGCAGCAGGGCCTCGGCCAGGCAGACCCGCTCGAACTCGGCCAGGTGCAGGCCCTCGTTGGCGCCGTGGGCGCGGGTGTCGGGGTCCTCGACCCCGGTCACGAGCACGCTGGCGTCGGGGAAGGTCTCGAGGAACTCGGCGATGAACGGGATCGACCCGCCGACGCCCATGTCGATCGGCTCCACACCGTCCCATGCCTGGGTGAAGGCGTCCCGCGCCGCGTCGTACGCCGGTCCGGTCGCGTCGATCTGGGTGGGCTCACCGGTGTCGACCACGGTGAAGGTGAGCTCGGCTCCCCACGGGACGTGGGCCTCGACGTGGTCCCGGAGGCACTCGATCGCGTTCTCGGTGGTGTCGCCGGGGGCGATGCGCAGCGAGATCTTGGCCCGTGCGGTCGCGGCGAGGGTGTTGCTGGCGCCGTCGACCTTGGGGGCGTCGAGCCCGGTGATCGTCAGCGACGGCTTGGTCCACAGCCGCTCGACGGAGGTGCCCGAGCCGACGAAGTCCACCCCGGGGGCGATGCCGGACTCCTCGAGCAACCGCTCCCTGGGGTAGTCCACGTCGGCCGCGGGGCCGGAGTGGAGACCGGCGACGGCCACGTTGCCCTCGTCGTCGTGCAGGCTGGTGATGACGCGGCACAGCGTCATCAGTGCGTCGGGGACCAGCCCACCCCACATGCCGGAATGGACGGCGTGGGTCAGGGTCCGGACCCCGATGTCGACCCGCACGAGACCGCGCAGGCTGGTGGTGAGCGCCGGCACCCCGATGTCCCAGTTCCCGGAGTCGGCGATGACGATGACGTCGGCGGCGAGGTAGTCCTGGTGGGCGGCCAGCAGGTCGGTGAGCGTGTCGGAACCGACCTCCTCCTCGCCCTCGATGAACATCGTGACGCCTACCCCGAGGTCGTCCCCGAGCGTGCGGATCGCGGCCAGGTGGGCCACGATCCCGGCCTTGTCGTCGGCGGCACCACGAGCGAAGAGACGGCCGTCGCGCTCGGTCGGCTCCCACGGCGGGGAGTCCCACTCAGCGTGGTCGTTCTCGGGCTGCACGTCGTGGTGGGCGTAGAGCAGCACGGTCGGGCGGCCGTCGGGCGCGGGCTTGCGGGCCAGCACGGCCGGGGCGCGGCCGTCCTCACGGGCGCTGACGATCATCACGTCCTCGAAGTCCTCGGCGCGGAACAGCGCCGCCACTGCCTCCGCGCTGCGCTGCACCTCGGCGGCCCGGGCCGGGTCGGCGCTGACCGACTCGATGCGGACCAGGTCCTCGAGGTCCTGCCGCAGGCGTGGCAGCTCGGCGCTCAGCCGGGTACGCAGCTCGTCGATGTCCATGGCTCGAGACTAGGGCGTGGCCCGGGTGGACGGCTCGCCGGACTGCTGGTCGGCTGGCTCCTCGCTCGACTCGGCGTCCGGGTCGGAGTCCTGGTCGGCGTCCCGGTCGGCTCCTGCGTCGGCTCCCGCCGCGGCGGCGCTCCTGGCAGGGTCGGTCGACACCTCGGGATCCGCCGGGAAGGAGCGCTGGGTGACCAGCGCGTCGAGGTAGCGCAGCACCACCGCTGCCACCGCCACGGTCGGCACCGCCAGGAACGCGCCTGTGATGCCGAACAGGGTCGAGCCCAGGGTCACCGACAACAGCACGACCGCTGGCTGCAGGTTCATCGACTGCGACTGCAGCCACGGGGAGAGCACGTTGCCCTCGAGCTGCTGCACCAGGAAGATCACAGCCAGGATGATCAGCGCCCCGGTGACCCCGTTCGAGACCAGCGCCACGAGGACGGCGACGGCCCCGACCACGAACGCACCGACGATCGGCACGAAACCTCCGAAGAAGGTGAGCACGGCCAACGGGATCGCGAGCGGCACCCCCACGATCAGCAGGCCGGCCCCGATGAAGACGGCATCGATCGCCGAGACCAGGGCCTGGGTCCGGATGAAACCGCCGAGCGTCGACCACGCGCGCGTCGACACCTCGGCCAGGTGCGGACCGACCTGGGGTCCGGCGAGCCTCCGCGCCCACGGGACGAAGCGTCGGCCGTCCTTGAGGAACAAGAAGGTGAGGATCAGGCTGATCACCAGCGTGATGCCCGCGTTGCCCACCGCCGAGACGCCGGTGAGGACGCCGGTGGCGATGCTGCCGGCCGATCCCGTCACCTTGTCCTGGAGACCCTGGAGCGCGGCGTCCACCTGACCGGCCGAGATGAAGTCGCTGTTCGTGACCCAGTCCTGGAGGCGCTGAAGACCCGAGGCCGTGTCCGAGACGATCTGGTCGGACTGGCCGGCGACCGAGGGTGCGATCGCGAATCCGACGCCGATCACGACGGCGATGGTGCCGACCAACGTCGTCGCCGCCGCCAGTCCGGCCGGGAAGCCGAAACGCTCACGGAGGAACGAGGACAACGGCGCCAGCACCGTGGTGATGATCAGCGCCAGCACGACCGGGAGGATGATTCCCCAGGTCTCCTTGATGATCAGCCCCAGCAGCACGGCTCCGAGGGCGATGGCGACCCAGCGGAGGCTCCAGCGCGCGGTCCAGGCGATCCCCTCGCCGATCACGTGCTCCCGGGACCCGAGGGCGTGGGGGTGCACAGGCTGCCGCGATCCCGATGTGTCAGACGTCATGAGGGCTACATTCTCAGGCGCCCGGCGGAGTCCGGAAATCGGTGCCCGTCAGCCCTGGGCCGGGGGCTCGGTGAGTGGCAGGTACGGCGTGAGGTCGGCCCGCTGCCCCGAGGCGTGGATCCGCCCCTCGGCCATGGCCTCGGCCCAGGTCTCGCGGCCGGTGGCGAGGGCGATCCAGGTGGGTCCGTCGAGCTCGACCACCGCAGGCGGCGTACCCCGGGTGTGGCGGACGCCGGGGATGACCTGCGCCGCGGCGTACGGCGGGACGCGCACCTCCACCGAGTGTCCCGGCGCCCGGATCGAGAGCACCGCGAGGAAGTGCTTGCTCAACAGCTTCAGGTCGGCCCGGGTGTGCTCGTCGCGAGCCAGCGCGTCGGCGACCGCGACGGGGTCCTGGAGCCGGAGATGGGTGGGCACCCCAGCACGCTATCCGGCCTCACCGCGATGCTGGTTCCGGGTGAGGCCACGCACCGGCGGGATAGTCCGAGACGTTTCCGTTGTCGTGAGACCAGATCTACGACGGAAACGTCTCGGACTATCCCGCTCGTGCCTCAGGCCATGGCGGCAGGCAGGGTCGCGCTCCAGGCGGCGCGCAGCTCCTCGAGGGGTACGTCGAAGGCGCCGGCCACGGCGATCGAGTCACCGCGGGTCTCCCCCAGCGAGGTGATCGGTACGCCGTGCTCGGCAGCCAGCTCGTAGAACCACTCCTCGTCCTCCGGGGCGACGGTCACCACCACCCGGGCGGCCGACTCGCTGAACAGGGCCAGGAAGGCGTCACCGCCGGCGACCTCCGACAGGTCGACGCGGGCGCCGATGCCGTGGCGCAGGCCGCACTCCACCAGGGTCTGCGCCAGGCCGCCGTCGGAGAGGTCGTGCGCCGAGGAGAGCACCCCGGTGGCCGCGACGAGGAGCTCGCTCAGGGAGCGCTCCGCGGCCAGGTCGACGCGTGGCGGGAGGCCGCCGAGGTGGTCGTGCACGACGTGGGCCCACTCGGAGCCGGACAGCTCCTCGCGGCTCTCGCCGAGCAGCAGCACCTGGTGCCCGGTGGCCCCGAAGCCGGTCGGCGTACGACGGGTGACGTCCTCGATGACGCCCAGCACGGCCACCACGGGGGTGGGCAGGATGGCCGTCTCGCCGGTCTGGTTGTAGAGGCTGACGTTGCCGCCGGTGACCGGGATGCCGAGCTCGATGCAGGCGTCCTTGAGGCCGCGGCAGGCCTCGGCGAACTGCCACATCACGGCCGGGTCCTCGGGCGAGCCGAAGTTGAGGCAGTCGCTGATGGCCATCGGGGTCGCGCCGCCGGTCGAGACGTTGCGGTAGGACTCCACCAGGGCGAGCTGCGCGCCGGCGTACGGGTCGAGGCGCGCGAACCGGCCGTTGCAGTCGGTGGACACCGCGACCCCCAGGTTGGTCTCGGTGTCGACCCGGATCATGCCGCTGTCGCTGGGCTGGGCCAGCACGGTGTTGCCCTGCACGTAGCGGTCGTACTGGTCGGTGATCCACGACTTGTCGCACAGGTTCGGGCTGGCGACCAGGCGCAGCAGCGTGTCCCTGAGCTCCTCGGGGGTGGAGGGCCGCGGGAGGCTCTCGGCGCCGTCGGCCTGCAGCACGTCCTGGGAGTCGGGGCGGGCGAAGGGTCGGTCGTACGTCGGCCCGTCGTGCGCCACCGACCGCGGCGGCACGTCGACCACGCGCTCGCCGTGCCAGTCGATCTGCAGGTGCTCGCCGTCGGTGACCTCGCCGATGACGGTGGCGTCGACGTCCCACTTCTCGCAGATGTCGAGGAACGCCTTGACGTCGTCGGGCTCGACGACCGCCATCATCCGCTCCTGCGACTCGCTCATCAGGATCTCCTCGGGGGCCAGCGAGGAGTCGCGCAGCGGCACCAGGCTGAGCTCGACGTGCATGCCGCCGTCACCGGCGCTGGCGAGCTCGCTGGTCGCACAGGAGAGCCCGGCTCCACCGAGGTCCTGGATGCCGGCGACGACGCCGGCTGCGAAGAGCTCGAGGGTGCACTCGATCAGCAGCTTCTCCTGGAACGGGTCGCCCACCTGCACGCTCGGCCGCTTCGCCGGGCCGGTCGACTCAAACGTCTCGCTGGCGAGCACGCTGACGCCGCCGATGCCGTCGCCGCCGGTCCTGGCGCCGTAGAGGATGACCTGGTTGCCGACGCCGCTGGCCTTCGCGAGATGCAGGTCCTCGTGCCGCAGGACTCCGACACACAGGGCGTTGACGAGCGGGTTGCCGGCGTAGGTCGCGTCGAAGACCGCCTCGCCACCGATGTTGGGCAGCCCCAGG
Source organism: uncultured Actinomycetota bacterium (assembly GCA_963843775.1). Lineage (GTDB taxonomy): Bacteria > Actinomycetota > Actinomycetes > Propionibacteriales > Nocardioidaceae > Marmoricola. The sequence goes on along the minus strand of CAWJLT010000006.1, from coordinate 159,090 downwards.
CAGTTGCCGTAGCCCCCCACCCCGGCGACGATCCCGGGCATCACCCGGTGGGTGTCAGGTGCATCCAGCGGGCCGAAGCGCAGCGGGTCCATCACCGCGACCGGGCGGGCACCCATCGCGAGGATGTCGCGCACGATGCCGCCGACACCGGTAGCCGCACCCTGGTAGGGCTCGACGTAGGACGGGTGGTTGTGGCTCTCGACCTTGAAGGTGACCGCGTAGCCCTGGCCGATGTCGATGACGCCGGCGTTCTCGCCGATGCCGGCCAGCATCTTGCCGGCGCGGGTCACCTGCGGGATCTCGGAGAACTGCTTGAGGTGCACCTTGCTCGACTTGTAGGAGCAGTGCTCGCTCCACATCACGGAGTACATCGCCAGCTCGGAGCTGGTCGGCCGGCGCCCGAGGATCTCGCGGATCCGGGCGTACTCGTCGGCCTTCAGGCCCAGCTCGGCCCACGGCTGCTCGCGATCGGGGTCGGTGCCGGCGGCGGTGACGGTGTCGAGCGTGGGCTTGGCAGGGAGCGTTGCTACAGGCGGGGTCGTCTCAGGCACGTGCCCAATCTACCGGCGCGGGGGACCCGGCTCAGACCAGCATGCCGTCGGCGACGACCTCGAGCAGGGGACGTACGGCGGGGGCATCGAGCTGCCCCTGGTCGGCCACCGCGGCCACCGCCCCGACGAGACGGCACATCTGCACGGCGTCCACCCCGGGACGCAGGGCGCCCTCGGCGTTGAGCCGGGTCACCACACGGTCCGCCGCGGACGTCAACGTGCGGCACTTGCTCATGATCGGCGAATCCGGGTCGCCCATGGCGGAGGTGATCTTCGCGGGGCCGCCCTTGTGCAGGCTGATCACGGAGACGTACTGCTCGAACCAGCCGAGCAGCAGGTCCCGGGGCGGACCCTCGTGGGCCAGCGCCTTGTCCGCGGCCTCGTCGACACGGTCCATCCAGCTCTGCATGATCGCGTCGACGAGCACGTCGCGCGTGGGGAAGTGGCGGTAGAGCGTGCCCGGTCCGACCCCCGCCCGCTTGGCCACCTCGTCGAGCGAGGCGTCGTAGCCCTGCTCCCGGAACACCACGCGCGCGACCTCGACGATGCGGTCGTAATTGCGCTTCGCATCAGCACGCACGGGTTTCCTCCTTGCTAAACGGAGACAGTCTCCGTATGGTTGTGGGAACAACCGGAGTCGATCTCCACATAGTCTACGTCGTCCCACCGGGCGAGAACAGGACTGACCCTCATGTCGTCTGTCACCACCACCAGCCCACCCCCCACGAGCACCACGCCTCCCCTCTCCACCTCCCGCGGCCACCGCGGCGCGGACCTGCCCGCCGACCTTCCCCCCGATGCCGGCCGCGCCGCCGCCGGCATCGCGATCGTGCTGGTCGCGCAGCTGATGCTGATCCTCGACGCGACCGTCGTGAACGTGGGTCTCCCCCGGATCGACGCCGACCTCGGCTTCGGGCCGGCGGCGCTCTCCTGGGTCCTGAACGCCTACACCCTCGCCTTCGGCGGGCTGCTGCTCCTCGGCGGCCGGCTCGGCGACGTCCTCGGCCGCCGCCGGATGTTCGAGATCGGCATCGCGGTCTTCACGCTGGCCTCGATCGCCGGCGGTCTCGCCCAGAGCCCCGGCTGGCTCGTCGCCAGCCGCGCCGTCCAGGGCGTCGGGGCCGCGATGGCCGCCCCCGGCGTACTCGCCCTGCTGACCACGAGCGCTCCCGACGAGGCGGCCCGCAACCGGGCCCTGGCCCTGTTCGGCGCCGTCACCTCAGGCGGCATGTCGATCGGGCTCCTGCTCGGCGGCGCCGTCACCGACCTCGGCTCGTGGCGCTGGACGCTGTTCATCAACGTCCCGATCGGGCTCGTCGTACTCGCCCTCACGCGCCGGTTCGTCTCCGAGACGCCGGCCCGACCGGGTCGCTTCGACCTGGTCGGGGCCGTGACCGCGACCCTCGGCGCGGTGTCCCTCGTCTGGGCGCTGATCGGCGCCCCGGAGCACGGCTGGTCCTCGGCCCGGACCATCGGCGGCTTCGTCGCCGGGATCCTGCTCCTCGTGGCCCTGTTCGTCACCGAGCGCCGGGTCGCGCACCCGATGCTGCAACCGGCGCTCCTGCAGAACCGTCGCCGGATCGGCGCGCTCGCGGTGATGATGCTCGTCGTCGGCGGGCAGTTCTCCGCCTTCTTCCTGCTCGTGCAGTACACCCAGCGCGTCCTCGGCTTCGGCCCGATGATGTCCGGACTGGCGTTCCTGCCACTGACGCTCGGCATCTTCGCGATGTCCCGGGTCACCCCGCGGCTGCTGGGGCGGTTCGGCGCCCGGCCGATGCTCGTCACCGGCACGATCGGCCTGGCCGCCAGCTTCTCCTGGCTGGCGTTCGTGGGCACCAGTGACGGCACCGGGACCTTCTGGGCCACGATCTTCGGCCCGATGGTGCTCAACGGCCTCTCCGCCGGCCTGGTGTTCATGCCGGTCACCGCGACCGTGCTCGGCGGCGTCGAGCCCGAGCACGCCGGCTCCGCGTCCGGCCTGCTGCAGACCGCCCAGCAGCTCGGTGGGGCCATCGGCCTCGCCGTGATCGCCTCGGTGTACGCCGCGGGCGCCGTACCGGGTCAGTTCATGCCGGGCCTCACCGCCGCCTTCCTGACCTCGGCCACCTTCTCGGTGGGTGCCCTGGTCGCGACCCTGGTGCTCCTCCGGGGACGCCGCACCGCCTGACCCTCCTGGAGAGCGCGAGAAGTCCGATAGTCCGATAGTCCGAGACGTTTCCGTCGTCCAGGCCGCCCTTAGACGACGGAAACGTCTCGGACTACCGATTTCTCCAACATTCCCTGGACATTGAATTACATATTTGTAATTAGATCGTTCCTCTGTTACTGGTGTGACGAACGGGGTTAGGGTGACGCAGTTTTCCGACATTCCAGGAGATTGCGCATGCGTTCCCGTTCCTCATTCCGACGCACCGACCGCCCCGCTCCCGCACGGGCTCGCCGAGCGCTCTCGGGGGCTCTCGCCGGAGCGGTCGCGCTGACCCTGGGTGCCGGTCTGCTCGGCGCCCCGGCGTACGCCGCCAACCCGGTCACCCCCGGCAACTTCACGGGTCTCGGCTTCGACCAGTGCGAGGCACCGAGCCAGTCGGCCATGAGCACCTGGATCAACAAGTCGCCGTTCCGGGCCGCCGGCATCTACATCTCCGGCGCCTCGCGGGCCTGCCAGCGCCAGAGCAACCTCTCCGCCTCCTGGGTCAGCAACCAGCTCGCCGCGGGCTGGCACCTGATGCCGATCACGCTCGGCCCGCAGGCCTCCTGCTCCTCCCGCTACCCGCGCTACGGCAAGAGCATCGACCCCACGATCAACCCGAGCACCACCGACACCTACTCGGCCGCTCGCATCCAGGGGGCCCTGGAGGCCCGTCGCGCCGTCCAGACCGCGCGCACCCTGGGCATCGTCCCGGGCAGCACCTTGTTCTACGACCTCGAGGCGTTCAGCACCTCGCAGTCCACGGCCTGCACGTGGTCGGCGCTGTGGTTCATGAGCTCGTGGACCTCCGAGCTGCACCGCTACTCCTACGCCTCCGGCTACTACTCCAGCGCCGCCTCCGGCATCCGGATGCTCGACGACGCCCGGGTGAGCGCCGGGAACCGCATCGTGATGCCCGACCAGGTCTGGATCGCCGACTGGAACGGCCAGGCCAACACCAGCTCGTCGTACATCCGCAGCGACGGTTGGCAGCCCTACAGCCGCGCCAAGCAGTACCAGGGCGGGCACAACGAGACCTGGGGCGGGGTGCGGATCAACATCGACCGCAACTACCTGAGCCTGCGTACGCCGAAGCTCCCCGGAACCCCTGCCCCGGCGCCTGCTCCGGCTCCCGCACCAGCACCGAGCCCGACGACCGGACCCCGCTACACCGGCGCCTCGCTGGCCGACGCGAAGTGCTCGACGGCCTCGATCAGCCGGACGTCGTACGTCACGATCAACCCGACGATGAGCACCTCGTTGTTCGTCCCGCTGCAGTGCGTGCTCAAGCAGCAACGGCTCTACCCCTATGAGGTCACCGGGAAGTGGAACGCCCAGACGACGGCGGCAGTGCATGCCTTCCAACGTCGGGTCGGGAACACCGCGCGCACCTACGTCAGCCGGTCGGACTGGGCGTCGCTCCTCGTCGCCGGCAACGGTGGCCGGGTCCTGAGGCGCGGCTCCACCGGCGCCGACGTGATCCGGGTGCAGCGGGCCCTGAACGCCGCCGGCACGCCGCGGCTGAAGGTCAACGGCATCTACACCAAGCGCACCGCGAAGGCGGTCGGCGCCTACCAGCGCCGCGTCCACCTCAAGAAGACCAAGGTGGTGGCTGCCTCGACCTGGAGCGCCCTGGGCGTCGGCCGCCGCTGAGCCTCGCGACGGGGCTTCCGCTCTCAGGCGTGGGTGAGCGCAGCGATCGCGCTGGTGAAGAAGCCGAGCCCGTCGGTGCCGGGACCGGTGAGGTCCTCCACCGCGTGCTCCGGGTGCGGCATCAGCCCCACGACGTTGCCGGCCTCGTTGGTGACACCGGCGATCGCGCGCTGCGAGCCGTTGGGGTTCTCCGCGACGTAGCGAGCCACGACGCGTCCCTCCCCCTCGAGCTGGTCCAGGGTGTGCTGGTCGGCGACGTAGGAGCCCTCGCCGTTCTTCAGCACGATGGTGATCTCCTGTCCGGCGGCGTACGCCGAGGTCCAGGCGGTCGTGGTGTTCTCGATGCGGACGACCTGGTCCCGGCAGCCGAACTTGCGGTGGTCGTTGCGGATCAGGGCTCCGGGCAGCAGGTGGGACTCGCACAGGATCTGGAAGCCGTTGCAGATGCCCAGCACCGGCAGGCCGCCCCGGGCAGCGGTGACGACCTCGGTCATCACCGGCGCGAACCTGGCGATCGCGCCGCAGCGCAGGTAGTCCCCGTAGGAGAACCCACCGGGAAGCACGACCGCGTCGACGCCCTTGAGGTCGTGGTCTCCGTGCCACAGGACGACCGGCTCGGCGCCGGCGAGGCGTACGGCGCGGCGCGCGTCGACGTCGTCGAGCGAACCGGGGAAGGTGACGACCCCGATCTTCACTGGACCACGCGCACGTCGTAGTCCTCGATGACCGGGTTGGAGAGCAGGGTCGCCGCCATCTCACGCACCTGGGCCAGCCGCTCCTCGGTGGCCTCGCCGTCGAGCTCGAGCTCGAACCGCTTGCCCTGACGGACGTCGCTCACACCCTCGAAGCCCAGCCGTGGCAGCGCTCCGTGGACCGCCTTGCCCTGGGGATCGAGGATCTCGGGCTTCGGCATGACGTCAACGACGACACGGGCCACGGGAGGCCCCTTTCGCTCGGGTGGGGACTGGCAGTGGTGAGTCTAACGAGCCGCCGCCCGGTCCCCGGGTGGGGACCCGTGGCCGGACCTGCTCAGGGGTGCAGGATTTCCCGGGTACCCGGGGATTCCTGTCGTTCAGGGGCGTTGCAGCACCCGAGAACGTCATGGGTCGCCCCCGTACGCCGCCCTCGGGTCCGCCCCGAGAGGGCCCCCGCGTCGGTCCGGTCTCGGTGCCGGTGATCGTGAAGTCCTTGCCGACCAGGACGGTCAACCGCTCCCCCGCGTTGACCACGTGGGCCTCGTAGACGCCGTCGGAGTCGGTCTCGCTGCGTTGGATCGTGGCGTCGGGATACTTCGCCCTGACGGCTGCCTCGACCTTCGTCCTCGTCGTGCCGGTCAGCGCCTTCTCATCACTGCGCCCTGGCTCGGACGTGTCGCCGTTCCCAGCCGGCGACCGCCACGGCCTTCCTACGGATCCGGCCTGCCGTCGGCTCTGTGTTCTCGTCGTTCATCTGCCACCTCCATCACTCGGGATCCCTGCGGGGCACCCGGAAGTAGATGCCGGGTGCGCCTGAACGATGCGGGGAGGTGCTGGGGTCGCGGTGTGCGGAACCTGTCGAGAGGCTGGGAGGGCGAGACCCGGCGTCAGCGACGCCCGCGGAGCACGACGAAGCCCAGGGCGATGCCGAACCCGGCGATGGCCGGACCGACCACGGCCCAGTACTCGACGCCACTCATCCCGCTGCCCTTGATGATGTCGAGGCCCTGGAGGGTCCACAGCAGTCCGACCGCGATCAGGAGACCACTCAGCAGCAGCGCGACCACCCGACCCATCAGCTGTCCTTCGCGGCCAGGATGCGGGCGGCCTTGCGCAGGTCCCCCCGGACCGCGAACAGGCCGGCGCCGGTGGCCGCCCAGCCCACGGGACGCAGCAGGCCGCGACCGTGCACGCCGAACGCGACCGCCACGGTGCAGCCACCGCCCTCACGGGGGGAGAACCCCAGGGTCAGGTCGGCCTCGATCGCCTTCCAGCGACCGGTCTCGGCCCAGAGCACGTCGGTGTCCATCTCGGTGATGACCATGTCGGGGGCGATCCGGGCCGAGGTGAGATCGCGCCAGCGCATGCCCACCCGGGGCTCCCCCTCGTCGAGCATCTCCACCGCCCGCAGCGAGGACTGCCACTCCGGCCGGTTGCGGGGATCAGCGAGGTAGGCGAAGACGATGCCGACCGGTACGTCGTACTCGACCGTCGTCGTGAGCTCACCACGCGCCATCAGAACCGCTCCCCGGTGAGCATCTCGAACGCCTCGACGTAGCGCGACCGCGTGCGCTCGACGACCTCGGAAGGAAGAGCCGGAGGGGGGCCACCGGACGCCCGGTCCCATCCGCTCTCCTCGGAGAGCAGCCAGTTGCGGACGATCTGCTTGTCGTAGGACGGCTGGGCGTGGCCGGGGGACCACTCGGCGGCGGGCCAGAACCTGCTCGAGTCGGGGGTGAGCACCTCGTCGGCCAGCACGGTGGTGCCGTCGCCGGCCGGGTCGCCGGGCCCAGCGCTCTTGCGCGACCCGAACTCGAGCTTGGTGTCGGCCAGGATGATGCCGCGCTCACGGGCCAGCCCCTCGGCCCGCGCGTAGACGGCCAGCGTCAGGTCGCGCAGCTCGGCGGCAGCGTCCGCGCCGATGTCACCGACGACAGTCTCGTAGGAGACGTTCTCGTCGTGGTCGCCCAACGCCGCCTTCGTCGCGGGCGTGAAGATCGGGGAGGGCAGACGACTGGCCTCCTGCAGCCCCTGGGGGAGCGCGATGCCGCAGACCTCGCCCGTGGACTGGTAGTCCAGCAGCCCGGAGCCGGTGAGGTAGCCGCGCGCGACGCACTCCACGGGATACATCGCAAGCTCCTCGCACACGATCGCGCGGCCTTTCACGGATCCGGGGACGTCGGTGGAGCGGACGTGGTTCGGCACGAGGTCGGCGAGCTGGCCGAACCACCACAGGGACATCCGGGTGAGGATCTCCCCCTTGTCCGGGATCGTGCTCTCCAGCACGAAGTCGAAAGCCGAGATCCGGTCGCTCGCCACCATCAGGAGGCCGCCGTCCTCGAGTCGGTAGAGATCGCGGACCTTGCCGGAGTGGAGGTGGGTCGCGCCCTGGATCGGCGGCGCCTCGGGGATGTTCTGCACGTCGCCACCCTACAAACGCAGTCGCAACCACGGGTGGGCGCGTGAGCCGGTCCGGAATCGGCCCGAGGAGGGCTTGGAATTGACCGTGGGGTGTGCCGGCAGCTGCCGGCACACCCCACGAGAGTCCTGGGTCAGAGAATGGCTGAGACCTTGAGGATGGCGCTCTTGGTCGGCGCCGCGGCGTCGGCACTGCCACCGGCCATCGGCACGGCCGAGACGGCCAGGGCGACGGTGATCGCGAGAAGCGCGCCGCGGGTGATGCGAGTCCTGAAGTTCATGTGGGTTTCCCTCCCCTGAGACCGAACCCCGCCGGTTCGGTGCTGTGTCTCTACCCTAGGACAATTCCGATGTTTTGTATATAAATCGGACACAAAACTTTCTCTGATCTCCCTGAGTCCCGCGTAGGGCCGCCCCGGATGACCGGGGCGGCCCTCGGTACGGCGCGCTGGGCAGACTCAGCGCTACGTCCCAGGTGCCCGGTTCCGTGCCCGCACCCGGGGGTTGCGCACATCCTCACCAGTCGGGCGCCGCTCGCTGGTGGAACGCGACCGCCCGGCCGAGACAGATGCACGGTTCTCCCGAGAGGGACCCGGACCGACGTCGTGACGCCGGTGCCGGTCAGAAACGAGCAGCCTCGAACGTAGTAGACCGACAAGTCGCCCACAACCCCTGAGTCCGCCGATGTGGGACGATTGCGGTCCGATCGGTCAGAGGATCTCGCCGGGTGTGTACGACGCGGAGGCCGGATCGCTGGCCAGAGCAGCCTCCACCAGGCCCACGACAGCCCCGACCTGGGCCCGGGCCGCTCCGGTGAACTCGATCGGGTCGGCCACCAGTGACTCGATCTGCGCACGGTCCAGGCCGAGCCGGGAATCGGCCGCGAGCCGCTCGAAGAGGTCGTTGACCGCCAGGCCCTGGCGCATCTCGAGCGCCACGGCGACGGCGTGCTCCTTGATCGCCTCGTGGGCGGCTTCGCGCCCCACCCCGTTGCGCACGGCCGCCATCAGCACCTTGGTCGTGGTCAGGAACGGCAGGTAGCGGTCGAGCTCACGCTGCACCACCGCGGGGAAGACGCCGAACTCGTCGAGGACGGTGAGGAACGTCTGGAACAGGCCGTCGGCGGCGAAGAACGCGTCGGGCAGCGCCACCCGGCGTACGACGGAGCACGAGACGTCGCCCTCGTTCCACTGGTCGCCGGCGAGCTCGCCCACCATGGACAGCTGGCCGCGGAGCACGACGGCGAGACCGTTGACCCGCTCGCAGGAGCGGGTGTTCATCTTGTGCGGCATCGCCGAGGACCCGACCTGGCCCTCCTTGAAGCCCTCGGTGACCAGCTCGATGCCGGCCATCAGCCGGATCGTGGTCGCGAGGTTGGAGGGACCGGCCACGATCTGCACGAGGGCCGAGACCACGTCGAAGTCGAGCGAGCGCGGGTAGACCTGACCCACGCTGGTCAGCACCTGGTCGAAGCCGAGGTGCCGGGCGACGCGCTCCTCGAGGTCGGCCAGGTCGGCCTCGGACCCGTCGAGCAGGTCGAGCATGTCCTGCGAGGTGCCCATCGGCCCCTTGATCCCCCGCAGCGGGTAGCGCGCCAGCAGGTCGTCGAGACGGCCCAGGGCGACCAGCATCTCGTCGGCCACGGTGGCGAAGCGCTTGCCCATGGTCGTGGCCTGGGCCGCGACGTTGTGGGAGCGCCCGGCCATCACGAGCGTCTCGTGGTCGGCGGCCAACCGGGCCAGCCGGGCCAGGGTGGCGAGGACGCGCTGACGGATCAGGCCGAGTGAGGCGCGGATCTGGAGCTGCTCGACGTTCTCGGTGAGGTCGCGGGAGGTCATGCCCTTGTGGATGTGCTCGTGGCCGGCCAGCGCGGAGAACTCCTCGATGCGGGCCTTCACGTCGTGCCGGGTCACCCGCTCACGCGCGGCGATGCTGGCGAGGTCGACCTGGTCCACCACTGCGGCGTAGTCCTCGACGACGCCGTCCGGCACGTCCACGCCGAGGTCTCGCTGGGCGGTGAGCACCGCGATCCAGAGCTGCCGCTCCAGCACGATCTTGTGCTCCGGCGACCAGATCTCGGCGAGGTCGGCGCCGGCGTAGCGGGTGGCCAGGACGTTGGGGACGGTCATCAGAGGTCTTCCTTCTCGGTGGTCGAGGAGCGTGCGCCGGCGAGGGGCTCGAGACCACGCAGCCCACCCGCTGAGGCCGCTGCCGCGATGTCGGTGCGCCACTGGGCGCCGTCGAAGCTGATCGAGGAGACCCCCTCGTAGGCCTTGGCGCGTGCGTCGGAGAGGTCGGTGCCCACCGCGGTGACGGCCAGGACCCGTCCCCCGTCGGTGACCAGGGCGCCACCTCGCGTGGCTGTCCCGGCGTGGATGACGTCGACGTCGGTCTCCCTGGCGAGGGTCTCGGTGCCGACGATCACGTCGCCCTTGCTCGAGCTCTCGGGGTAGCCCCCGCTGGCCATCACCACGGCCACGGCGGCGCCGTCCTTCCAGCGAGGTGGGTCGACCTCGTGCAGGGTGCCGTCCGCCGCCCCCTTGAGCAGCGCGGCCAGCGGCGAGTCGAGCAGCGCCATCAGCGGCTGGGTCTCAGGGTCACCGAACCGGGCGTTGAACTCGACGACCCGCAGCCCCTTGGACGTGAGCGCGAGCCCGGCGTACAGCAGCCCCGCGAAGCAGGCGCCGCGACGGCACATCTCGTCCACGGTCGGCTGGAGGACCGTGGCCCGGACCTGCTCGACCAGGTCCTCGGGGGCCCAGGGCAGCGGGGTGTAGGCGCCCATGCCCCCGGTGTTCGGCCCCCGGTCACCGTCGAAGATGCGCTTGAAGTCCTGCGCCGGCTGCAGCGGGTAGACGGTGGTGCCGTCGGTGAGGGCGAACAGGGAGACCTCGGGCCCGTCGAGGAACTCCTCGATCACCACCCGGTCACACCTGGCCGCATGGGCGGCCGCCTCGGCGCGGTCCTCGGTGACCACGACCCCCTTTCCGGCGGCCAGACCGTCGTCCTTGACCACGTAGGGAGGGCCGAAGGCGTCCAGCGCCGCCGAGATCTCCTCGACGGTGGTGCACACGTGGGCCCGTGCCGTCGGTACGCCGGCGGCGGCCATCACGTCCTTGGCGAAGGCCTTCGACCCCTCCAGCTCGGCCGCCTCGCGGGACGGACCGAAACAGCTGATCCCACGCTCGCGCACGGCGTCGGCGACCCCGGCGACCAGCGGCGCCTCGGGCCCGATCACCACGAGGTCCGCCCCCAGGGACACGGCGAGGTCGGCGACGGCCGCACCGTCCATGGGATCCACGTCGTGCAGGGTCGCGACCTGGCCGATGCCCGGGTTGCCGGGTGCGGCGTGCACCTCGGTGACCGAGGGGTCGCGGGAGAGCGCGAGGGCGAGGGCGTGCTCACGCCCACCTGTGCCGATGACGAGGGTCTTCACGTTCGCCGATCCTATCGGCGGTGGAGCGTCGGCGGGCCCGTAGGCCGTTCCACCCTCCGACCTCGCACCCTGCACCGATCTGACAGGACGGGCTTCCAGTTTGTGCCAACCGGCGGCAGGCGGTCAGGATGCTCCGGTGAGCACACCGGTCCGCAGCTACGGCGGCAAGTCCGCGAAGGAGCGCACGACCGACCGTCGCGGCCGCCTGGTGGAGGCGACGATCGCCCTGCTCGCCGAGCACGGCGAGGCCGGCACGACGATGACCGCGATCTGCGCGCGGGCCGGGCTCACCGAGCGCTACTTCTACGAGAGCTTCCCCCAGCGCGAGGACGCCCTGCTGGCCGCGCTCGACCACGTCAGCGACCAGATCGCTGCCGCGGCGGCCAGGGTCATCGAGGGCACACCTGGTCCGCCCGAGGAGCGCGTGCACGCCGTGATGGCGTCCTTCGTCGACCTCGTCAGCCGACAGCCGGCCCTCGGACTCGTGGCCGTGGTGCACTCGAGCGCCACCCCCAGCCTCCGCGCCCGCCGGCGCGAGCTGATCGGCACCTTCGCCGACCTCGTCGCCGCCGAGGCGGCCGTCCTGTACGGCGAGGACGCCTGGCCGGTGGAGCGCGCACGGCTCCAGGGACTCGTCTACATCGCCGGGTTCGCCGAGCTGGTGGCCGCCTGGCTGACCGGTGAGGTCGAGCTGAGCGCCGAGCAGCTGGCCGAGACGGCCGGCGACCTCTTCGTCTCGCTGAGCCGCCGGCCCTGACCTGCCTTCACCGACAGAGGTCACCGACAGCTCAGCTGGTCGCCTCAGCTGACGACGAGCGTCTGCTCCCGGCCCGGTCCGACCCCGACGGCCCAGAACGGGGTGCCGGACATCTCCTCGAGCGCCCGGACGTAGCGCTGGGCGTTCTTGGGCAGGTCCTCGAAGGTCCGGCAGCCGGAGATGTCGTCGCCCCAGCCGTCGAGCAGCTCGTAGACCGGCGTCGCCCGGTGGAACAGCGACTGCGTCATCGGCATCTCGTCGTGACGCTCGCCGTCGATCTCGTAGGCCACGCACACCGGGATCTGCTCCCAGGCGCTGAGCACGTCGAGCTTGGTCATGAAGAACTCGGTGAGCCCGTTGACGCGGGAGGCGTAGCGGGCGACGACGGCGTCGTACCAGCCACAGCGACGGTCGCGGCCGGTGGAGACCCCGACCTCGCCGCCGATCTCCCACAGCTTGGCGCCGTCGTCGTCGAAGAGCTCGGTCGGGAACGGGCCCGACCCGACCCGGGTCGTGTAGGCCTTGATCACGCCGATCACGCGGTCGATGCGGGTCGGGCCGACGCCGGCCCCGATGCAGACCCCGCCCGCGACCGGGCTGCTGCTGGTCACGAACGGGTAGGTGCCGTGGTCGATGTCGAGCATGGTCGCCTGGGCGCCCTCGAACAGGACGGTCTTGCCGTCGTCGAGCGCGCGGTTGAGCAGCAGCGAGGTGTCGGCCACCATCGGCTCGAGCCGGGCGGCGAACCCGCGGAGCTCCTCGACGACCTCCTCGACGGTGATCGCACGCCGGTTGTAGACCTTGGTGAGGAGGTGGTTCTTCAGCTCGAGCGCCGCCTCGACCTTCTCGGTGAGGATCTTCTCGTCGAAGAGGTCGGCGATCCGGATCCCGACACGGTTGATCTTGTCGGCGTACGCCGGGCCGATGCCGCGACCGGTCGTCCCGATCTTGTTCTTGCCCAGGAAGCGCTCGGTGACCTTGTCGACCGTCGAGTGGTAGGACGCGATCACGTGGGCGTTGGCGCTGACCACGAGCTGGCCCATGTCGACGTTGCGGGCGCTCAGGGCGTCGAGCTCCCGGAAGAGCGCCTCGGGCGAGACCACCACCCCGTTGGCGATGACCGAGGTGCAGTCGGGGGTCAGGATGCCGCTCGGCAGCAGGTGGGTCGCGAACTTCTCACCGTTGACGACGATGGTGTGTCCGGCGTTGTGACCACCGCTGGTCCGGACGCAGAAGTCGATGGCGTCATCGGTGGTCAGCAGGTCGGTGGCCTTGCCTTTGCCCTCGTCGCCCCACTGGGCTCCGAGCACGACGATCGCGGGCATGTGCACCCCTCCACAGCGGGTGTCGGAAGCGTCTCGAGACCCGGGCCCTGACCCGGGAACGGCAAGAACCCGGGTGCAACGGCACCGGGGCTCATTGCGACCTCACGCTACCAAGTGCGTGACAGAACGACCATTCGAACACCCACGGGCCGTGGGCGATCCCCTCTACAGTGTCCGCGTGGATCCCCTCCTGCTCATCACCAACAGCGACGCCGGCGGCGGGCGCGACGAGGAGCTCGAGCTCGCCCTCCGTGTGCTGCGCCGGGACGCGGACGTCGAGGTCGCCGCGACCTCGAACCCGGGAGAGCTGGACGGCGTGCTGCACCGCGCGGGCTGTCGGTCCATCGTGGTCGCGGGCGGTGACGGAAGTCTGCACGCGGTGGTGTCGGCGCTCTACCGGCGCCACGAGCTCTCCGCGCGCACCCTCGGCCTGATCCCGCTCGGCACCGGCAACGACTTCGCCCGCGCTCTCGACATCCCGCTCGACCCGGGCGAGGCGGCCGCGGCGCTGCTTCGCGGGTCGCCGCGCCGGATGGACCTGATCGTCGACGAGCTCGGCGAGGTGGTCGTCAACAGCGTCCACGCCGGCGCCAGCGCGCAGGCCAGCCGTCGGGGTGCCCGCTGGAAGCATCGGCTCGGCCCCTACGGCTTCGGCATCCTCGGCTACCCGATCGGCGCGGCGATGGCCGCCGTACGACCACCGTTCGTGCGGCTGCGGATCGAGGCCGACGGCGAGGTCGTCTCCGACGTCGACCAGCACGTCCTGATGATCGCGATCGCCAACGGCACCAGCGTCGGCGGCGGCACCGAGCTCACCCCTGACGCCGACCCCGAGGACGGCCAGCTCGACGTGCTGGTCTCGTTCGCGACCGGGCCGCTGGAGCGGCTCGCCTACGCCTGGAAGCTCCGCACCGGCGACCACGGCGAGCGGGACGACACGATCATGCTGCGCGCCACCCAGGTGACGGTCTCCGGCGAGGACTTCTACCTGGCCGCGGACGGCGAGATCAGCGGTCCGGAGCGACGCCGGTCCTGGCACCTCGAGAAGGGCGCCTACGCCATGATCGTGCCCCCCGCCCCGAGCTAGCCCGGGACCTGGTCGGTCCCCCCTTCGAGGACCGGACGGTTCTTCTCGACCCGCGGGTCGCCGGCGTCGGCGAAGTAGTCGCCGGGCGTCGTCTCGTCGGCACCGTTGGTCACCTTGGCGGCGTTGAGGGCCACCGAGAGCGCGACGGCGATCACCAGGTTGATGGCGAAGGCAGTCATCGCGATGTAACCCATCTCGCCCAGTCCGGGGATCTCGTTCAGCGAGCCGCCGAAGTGCTTGCCGGTCACCGGGTTGATGACCTGGTAGGCCTCGACGGTGCCGTAGATCATGCCGGCCGCCCAGCCCGCCAGCAGCGCCCACTTGTGGAACCAGCGGGTGTAGAGGCTGAACACGATCGCCGGGAACGTCTGCAGGATCCAGATGCCGCCGAGGAGCTGGAAGTTGATCGCGTTCTGCTTGTCCAGGGTGAGCACGAAGACCAGGGCGAACGCCTTGACCGCGAGCGAGGCCAGCTTGGAGACCTTCGCCTCCTCGGCGTGCGTGGCGTTGGGTTTGATCCACTCCTTGTAGATGTTGCGGGTGAAGGTGTTGGCCGCCGCGATCGACATGATCGCCGCCGGCACCAAGGCCCCGATGGCGACCGCCGCGAAGGCGACCCCGGCGAACCAGCTCGGGAAGGAGTCCTCGAACAGCTGGGGGATGACCAGCTGCGGGTTGGGCTTCCCGTCGACCCCGACCGGCTGGGTGCCCGCCGCGATCGCGACCCACCCGAGCAGGGCCAGCAGGCCCAGGACGAAGGAGTACGCCGGGAGGATCGCGGCGTTGCGCCGGATCGTCTGGCGGCTGTTGGAGGACAGCGTGGCGGTGACGGAGTGCGGATACATGAACAGCGCCATCGCCGAGCCGAGCGCGAGCGTCGCGTAGGACCACATCTGCCCGCTGACGGGGATGAACGACCCGTTGGGCTTGCCGGTGGCCTCGTTGGTGGCGGCCATCTTGTCCTGCGCGGCGCCGAAGATCTCGCCCCAGCCGCCGAACTTCGTCGGCAGGTAGATGACCGCGACGATGATGACGAGGTAGATCAGGCCGTCCTTGACGAACGCGATCACCGCGGGTGCCCGGAGCCCCGAGGTGTAGGTGTACGCCGCCAGCAGCACGAACGCGATCAGCAGCGGCGCGTCCTTGGCCAGCCAGTTGCCGCCGCCACCGAGCCCGACCACGTCGAGCACGGCCTGGATGCCGACCAGCTGGAGGGCGATGTAGGGCATCGTCGCGAGGAAGCCGGTGACGGCCACCGCCAGCGAGAGGACCCTCGAGTCGTAGCGGCCACGCACGAAGTCGGCCGTCGTGACGTAGCCGTGCCGGTGGCTGACCGACCACAACCGCGCCATGAAGATGAAGATGATCGGGTAGAGGATGATCGTGTAGGGCACCGCGAAGAAGCCGGCCACCGACCCCATGGCGAACATCGCCGCCGGCACCGCTATGAACGTGTACGCCGTGTAGAGGTCACCGCCCAGCAGGAACCACGTCACCCAGGTGCCGAACGTGCGACCCCCGAGCCCCCACTCGTCGAGCGACTCGAGGGTGTCCCCCCGCTTGAAGCGGCTGGCCATGAACCCCAGCACGGTGACCACGACGAAGAGCACGATCAGCACGCCCAGCGCGACGCCGTCGAGTCCGTCCTTGCCCGCGACCAGCGGGATGGCGTGCCCGCTCATCGGGCGCCCCCGTCACCCTCGGACCGGTGGCTGCCGGGGCCTGCCTTCGGCGTACGCGATGCGAGGACGAGGCGGTGTGCCGCGTAGGTGCACCCGGCGCAGATGAAGACCCACATGAACTGGTACCAGAAGAAGAACGGGAACCCCCACAGTCGAGGGGTCTCGCGGGCATAGCTGTCCACCCAGAGCAGGGCTATGACGGGTAGGGCGAGGAGGACCCCCGCCACCACGAGCAGGGTCCGGTTCGAACGCGGAACGTCGGGGGTGTCATGGGCACCGCCCGAGCGGTGAAGGTTTTCCATGGTTCGGCACTCTAGACCGATGTGACGCCAGTCTCACCCCCTGTCCGGGGGCAGTCTGACTCTTCCGGCCGGGCGCGCAGGTGGTCGGACATTCCGGGTGGGGTTCATGCCCGGTCCCTGACGTTGTCGGGGGGTTGCAACGACCGTTATCGGCCGGGATCCCCGGGTACCCGGGGAAACCTGCACACCCTCCGTTCAGGTCAGCGCGGCGTGCGCCTCAGCACTGGAGTCCTGGAGGAACTGGTCGCAGCGGGCGCTCTCGTGGTGCTCCCCGATGCGGCCGGCGGCCAGGGCCAGGGCGGCGAGCGAGCGCAGGAAGCCGCGGTTGGGCTCGTGCGACCACGGCACCGGTCCGTGGCCCTTCCAGCCGTTGCGGCGCAGGGCGTCCAGGCTGCGGTGGTAGCCGACCCGGGCGTAGGCGTAGGCGGTGACGTCGTCGACGTCCGCGTCGGCCAAGGCCTCCTCGGCGAGCGTGGCCCAGGCGAAGGGCGACTCCGGGTGGCGGCGTACGACGTCAGCGGCCTGGTCGCCGCTCTCGAGCTCGGCGGCGGCAGGGTCAACGGGGAGCAGGGTGGGCGGCGGACCGGCGATCAGGTCGCGGCCGAGGTTCGAGTCACTCATGGTCCGATCGTGTCACGACCGGGCGGGACCGCACTCGGCCCGGGCCGGTCACACCCTCCGGCCCTCGAGGCGGGATGGAATGTCAGTGGCCGGGTGTTGAGTCTCCTCATGGCCCAGACGAATCCGCCGGCTGCCACGGGCGCGAGCCCCGAGGCGAACCCGTGGCCGGCGCTGTTCGCGCTGTGCCTGGGCTTCTTCATGATCCTGGTCGACTCCACGATCGTCTCGGTGGCGACGCCCGCGATCATCGCCGACCTCCAGGCCGACGTGAACGACGTCGTCTGGGTGACCAGCGCCTACCTCCTGGCCTACGCCGTGCCGGTGCTCATCACCGGGCGCCTCGGGGACCGCTTCGGCCCGAAGAACCTCTACCTCCTCGGCCTGACCGTGTTCACGCTCTCCTCGTTGTGGTGCGGCCTGACCGGCTCCATCGAGGGCCTGATCATCGCCCGCGTCTTCCAGGGCTTCGGCGCCGCCATGATCACCCCGCAGACGATGGCGATCATCACCCGCATCTTCCCCGCGGAGCGCCGCGGTCAGGCCATGGCGCTCTGGGGCGCCACGGCCGGCGTCGCGACGCTGGTCGGCCCGATCCTGGGTGGCGTGCTCGTGGACGCTCTCGGGTGGGAGTGGATCTTCTTCATCAACATCCCGGTCGGCGTCGTCGGGTTCGTGCTGGCCGTGCGACTGGTGCCCTCGCTGCCGACCAACAACCACCGCTTCGACTGGCTCGGGGTGGCGCTGTCGGGTGCGGCCATGTTCATGCTCGTCTTCGGCATCCAGGAGGGTCACCAGTTCGACTGGGGCACCATCGCCGGACCGGTCTCGGTGCCGGCGCTGATCGTCGGCGGCGGGCTGCTCTTCGTGGCCTTCGTCTGGTGGCAGGCGCGCAACAAGGCGGAGCCACTCGTCCCGCTCTCGCTGTTCCACGACCGCAACTTCAGCCTCGCCAACGTCGCGATCTCCTCGATGGGCTGCGCGATCACGGCATTCGCCTTCCCGGTGATGCTCTACGCCCAGCTCGTCCGGGGCCTGTCACCGACGGGGGCGGCGCTGCTGCTGGTCCCGATGGCCGTGATGTCGATCGTGCTGGCGCCCTGGGTCGGCAGCCTCACCGACGCGGTGCACCCGCGCACCATCACCTCGTTCGGTTTCGCCGCCGCGGCCCTGTCGCTGGTCTGGCTCAGCCGGGTGATGACCCCCGACTCCTCGACGTGGGAGATCCTGCTCCCGATGGCCCTGCTCGGCGTCGGCAACGCCTTCGTCTGGGCCCCGACCTCGGCCACCGCCACCCGCAACCTGCCGATGCACCAGGCCGGTGCGGGGGCGGGCGTCTACAACGCCACCCGTCAGGTCGGCGCCGTGCTCGGCTCGGCCGCCATCGCGGTGCTGATGGACTCACGACTCGCGGCCCAGGGGCTCTCCTTCTCTCCCAGCGAGGCCGGCGGCGGCAACCTGCCACCCCAGGTCTTCGCGCCCTTCTCCGAGGCGATGTCCCAGGCGCTGCTCCTGGCCCCCGCCGTCCTGGTCCTGGGCCTCCTGGCTGCCCTGGTCTTCGACAGGCCCAAGCACCAGGTCCGAAGAGACCGTGGCCCCGCGCCCGTCGGCGCGCCGGCCACGGCCAGCGGGGCTCCTGCGGTCTCCTGACCGCCACGGGGACCCGGCCCCGGCTCCGCACGGGAGGGAGTCCGTCTCAGTTCGCCAGCACACATCGGATGCGTTCGTGTATCGGACCCTAGGGTGATCCCCATGACACCGACCAGCCCCGTCCGCAGGCCCAGCGAGCGCGACGGTCCGCCCCCGACGCGTCGTCGCGAGAACACGCGCGCACGACTGGTGGAGGCCTCCGAGGACGTCTTCGTCCGCAAGGGCCTCAACCGGGTCACGGTCGACGACCTGGTGGGTGCTGCGGGCTACACGCGCGGGGCCTTCTACTCCAACTTCGCCTCGATCGAGGAGGTGTTCGTCGCTGTCTTCGAGCGCCAGTCCGCCGGCCTGCTCGCAGTCGTGCGGGAGGTCGTGGAGTCGATCCCGGAGCACGAGTTCACCCTCGACTCCGTCAGCCGGGTCTTCGAGGCCCTGGCTCCGGCGGGCCGCGGGTGGTACGTCATCCAGACCGAGTTCACGCTGCTCGCGCTCCGCGACGAGTCCGCCCGTCAGCGGCTGCAGGCCCAGCGCTCACGGCTCGAGGGTGAGATCCGGGAAGTCATCAGCGACGGGGTGCACCGCCTCGGTCGGGTGCCGACCGACTCGATCGATCAGGTGGCGGAGACGATCATGGCGCTCTACCTGCACAGCCTGGGTCAGCAGGGCCTGGGCTTCGGGACGATCTCCCCGCAAGGGCTCGTCGAGACAGTGCTGCCGCAGGTGATCCTCGGCCTCACCCACGAACGCGGCTGACCGGCCGCGCCGACGTTCAGCCGACCGTGTGGCCGGTGCTGCGCAGGTTCTCGCACGCCTCGAGCACCCGGGCCGCCATACCGGCCTCGCCCGCCTTGCCCCAGGCACGCGGGTCGTAGACCTTCTTGTTGCCGACCTCGCCGTCGATCTTGAGCACACCGTCGTAGTTGGCCAGCATGTGACCGGCGACCGGGCGGGTGAAGGCGTACTGGGTGTCGGTGTCGACGTTCATCTTGATCACGCCGAAGTCCACGGCCGCACCGATCTCCTCGGCCGTGGAGCCCGACCCGCCGTGGAAGACCAGGTCGAAGGGCTTCGAGCCGGCCGGCAGGCCGAGCTTCTCGCAGACGGCCTGCTGGGCCTTCTGCAGGATCTCGGGCCGCAGCTTGACGTTGCCGGGCTTGTAGACGCCGTGCACGTTTCCGAAGGTCAGGGCCGTGAGGTAGCGACCGCTCTCGCCGGCGCCCAGGGCCGCGACGGTGGCCAGGGCGTCCTCGGTCGTGCTGTAGAGCTGCTCGCCGCCACCGCCCTCGACGCCGTCCTCCTCGCCGCCCACGACACCGATCTCGACCTCGAGCACGATCCTGGCGTCGGCCGCCTTCTTCAGCAGCTCCTGGGCGATCTCGAGGTTCTCCTCCAGGGGTACGGCGGACCCGTCCCACATGTGCGACTGGAAGAGCGGGTCCTGCCCGTTGCGCACCCGCTCGAGGGAGATCTCGAGCAGCGGCCGGACGAAGCCGTCCAACTTGTCCTTGGGGCAGTGGTCGGTGTGCAGCGCGATGTTGACGGGGTACTTCTTCGCGACCTCGAGGGCGTACGACGCGAACGCCACCGAGCCGGTGACCATGTCCTTGACCGTCGGACCGGAGAGGTACTCGGCACCGCCGGTCGAGACCTGGATGATCCCGTCGCTGCCGGCCTCGGCGAAGCCGGCCAGGGCGGCGTTGAGGGTCTGCGACGAGGAGACGTTGATGGCCGGGAACGCGAACTCCTGCTGCTTCGCGGCGTCCAGCATCTCGGCGTACTTCTCGGGGGTGGCGATAGGCATGGCGCGGTCTCCTCAGGGGAACGACGGGTAGCGGCCTCAACCCTAGACGACAGTTGTCCCCCTCCGCCTTGGACGATCGTGGGAGGATCCTCGAGCCATCCCCACGAGCACCAGCACCGGAGTGACATGCACGCTCACCACCTCCGACGCACCCCGACGAACGGCGTCGTGCTCCTGCCCGCGCTGGCCGCCGGCCTCTCCTTGCTGCTCCTGGTCTCCGGCTGTGGTGGCGGTGACCAGCCTGCTGGCGACGACGCGGGGACCTCGACGTCCACCGGGACGGTTCCCACGCAGCAGCCCGCCGACGAGCAGCCGCCGGTGGAGGAGGAGCCCGCGCCCGATCCCGGCTTCCAGGCCGCGCAGCCCGGGCAGTGCTTCCAGATGACGCCGGCGCAGTCACGGGCCTCGGTGGCGACCAGCCCGAAGCGCAGCTGCAAGCGCCAGCACAACACCGTGGTGGCCTACGTCGGCTACGTGCCGCAGGCCGTGACCCCGAAGACGCGACTGGCGCAGCGCCGGGCACTGGGCAACCGGGTCTGCGAGCCGGCCTACCGCAAGCTCGTCGGCGGCACGCTGGCCGACCGGGCCACCTCGATCCTCACCTGGACGATGTTCACCCCCGGGCAGGCACAGCTGGAGGCAGGAGCGCGCTGGGTCCGCTGTGACGTCCTCGCCCGCAGCGCCGACCAGCTCGTCCCGTTGCCACCCGGTCGTCCCCTTCTCGCCGCCGGCGTGCCCGAGCAGCTGCGAGTGTGCCAGGACGAGTCGGGCGCCGACATCTCGTGCTCGCAACCGCACGCCTTCCGTGTCGACGCGGTCTACCAGGTCATCGGCGAGACCTACCCCGAGACGGCGGCGTACACCGTGATGGCCCGAGCCCGTTGCAAGGAGCTCACCGGCAGGGACGGGGGTTACTGGCAACCGCCCAGCCCGGAGGGGTGGAAGGCCGGCGACCGGTTCATCCGCTGCCTCTCCGCCCAGCAGGTCACCGGCTGAGCCTCGTCAGGGACCACCGCGCCAGGCGGTGCCGAGGTCGGCGTACTTCCCGATCCAGGCGTGCATGGCGATGGCGGCGGCCGCCGAGGCGTTGATCGAACGGGTGGAGCCGAACTGGGCGATCGAGAAGGTGCCGTCACAGGCCTCGCGCGCGGCTTCGGAGAGACCTGGTCCCTCCTGTCCGAAGAGGAAGCAGACCGAGCGCGGGAGGTCCCAGGTCTCGAGGTGCTCCGAGCCGGGCAGGTTGTCGACGCCCATCAGCTGCACCCCCTGAGCACGCAGGTAGGCGGCCAGGTCGGCGGCGGTCTCGTGGTGACGCACGTGCTGGTAGCGGTCGGTGACCATCGCCCCGCGCTTGTTCCACCGGCGCTTCCCGACGATGTGCACCTCACGGGCCAGGAACGCGTTCGCGGTGCGCACGATCGTGCCGATGTTGAAGTCGTGCTGCCAGTTCTCGATGGCGACGTGGAAGTCGTGCCGCCGGGTGTCGAGGTCGGCGACGATCGCCTCCATCGTCCAGTAGCGGTAGCGGTCGACCACGTTGCGCCGGTCCCCCTCGGCGAGGAGAGCGGCGTCGTACTGCTCCCCGGTGGGCAGCGCTCCCGCCCACGGACCGACTCCGACCTCCTCCGGGCCGTGCGGCATCGGGTCGTACGGCGCCCGCTCGTCCTCGCTCACAGCCGCAAGGGTAGGGCTGGACAGGTTCTGGTCAGGTCGATCCGGATAGTCTCAGCCGAGTGATTGGCCTGCAGCCGCTGCTCTTCGGCATCAAGTGGATGGATCCCAACTGGCTGCTCGACCAGTTCGGGCCCGGGTTCTTCTGGGTGTGCCTGGTGATCGTGCTGGTCGAGTGCGGGCTCTTCTTCCCGTTCCTCCCCGGCGACACCCTCCTGTTCGCGGTGGGCCTGTTCGTCGCCACCCGCGGCGGCATCGTCCCCGGCCCCCGCGCCACCGACCTCGTGGTCGCGCTACTGCTGCTCACCGCCGCGGCCTTCGCGGGCAACGTCCTCGGCTACGAGATAGGCAGGGCCATCGGCCCACCCCTGTACCAGCGCGAGGGCAAGATCCTCAAGAAGAAGTACTTCGACCAGACCGACGCCTTCTTCGACAAGCACGGCAACAAGGCGCTCGTGATCGGCCGGTTCGTGCCCTTCGTGCGGACCTACATCACCGTCGTCGCGGGCGTCACCCGGATGCGGCGCGACCGCTTCTTCCTCTGGAGCGCGGTCGGGGCGGCCCTGTGGGTCCTCATCATCACCCTGATGGGCTTCTTCCTCGGCCGCAGCTTCCCCAGCATCGGCCAGAACATCGACAAGGCGATCATCGCGATCCTGCTCGTCTCGGTGATCCCGATCGCCTACGAGTGGTGGAAGCACCGCCGGCAGGCGAACCAGCGGGCCTGAAGTTTTTCTGGTTAACCAGAAAAACTTCCCCCACCCAACGTTGCATCGTGGGGTCCGTGGCAGTTTTTCTGGTTAACCAGAAAAACTGCGCTCACCCCCGCACAGCGTCGAGCTGAGCCTTGGTGAGCACAGGGCGCACCTCGAGACCGATGTCGGCGAGGGGGTGGGTGCCCTGGGGGCTGCGGTCGATGGCGCAGATCACGGTCTCGACGATCGCACCGGCCTCGCGCAGGGCACGGGTGGCGTCGCGTACGGCGCCCCCGGTGGTGATCACGTCCTCGACCAGGGTGACCCGGCGGCCGTCGACGTCCTGGCCCTCGGCGAGCTTGCAGGTGCCGTACTCCTTGGCCTGCTTGCGCACGAACAGGGCCGGCAGGCCGGTGCGGGCGCTGAGCACGGTGGCGATCGGAACGCCGCCGAGCTCGAGACCGCCGAGGAGCTCGGTGCCCTCCGGGACGAGTGGCTCCATCTGGGCCACCACCCGCGCGAGGAGGACCGGGTCGGCCTCGAAGAGGTACTTGTCGAAGTACTCCGAGGCCACCTGTCCCGAGCGGAGGGTGAACTCCCCGGTCAGGCGGCAGCAGGTGTCGACGTCGAGGGCAAGGTCGGGATCACTCACAGACATGCCCGGAGGCTATCCGCTCCCCGACCACCGTTCGGCATGACCTTCACCAGGTGCCCGAAGGCGACCATCCGGTCGTCGGTGGGGAAGATCTCGGAGCAGGTCGTCAGCGTGACCAGCCGCGTCCCCCGTCCGCCCGGACCGGTTCCACCCGGCGGCCTCAGGGTTCACGCGGTTACAGTCGCGCCCATGGCGAACCACCTCCCGCGCACCCGCGCCGCGAAGCGGCTGGACGGCGTCGGCACCACGATCTTCGCGGAGATGTCGGCCATCGCGGCCCGCACCGGCTCGGTCAACCTCGGGCAGGGGTTTCCCGACGTGAGTGGACCCGCGTCGGTGGTGGAGGCGGCGTACGACGCGATGCGGGCGGGGCGCAACCAGTACCCACCCGGTCACGGGTCACCCGACCTGGTGGCCGCCCTCGTCCGGCACCAGCAGCGGCACTACGGGCTGGACCTCACCCCGGACCAGGTGGTCGTCACCACCGGTGCCACCGAGGCGATCGCCGGCGCCATCCTGGGCCTCGTCGACCCGGGTGACGAGGTGGTGGTCTGCGAGCCGTACTACGACAGCTACCGCGCCATGATCCAGTTCGCGGGGGCCGTACGCCGCCCGGTCACCCTGCGCGCGCCGGACTACCGGCTCGTCGCGGAGGAGCTCGAGGCGGCCGTCACCGACCGCACCCGGATGATCCTGCTGAACACCCCGCACAACCCGACTGGCCGGGTGCTCGACGAGGCTGAGCTCGCTGCCGTGGCGGACGTCGCCACCCGTCACGACCTCGTGGTCGTCACCGACGAGGTCTACGAGCACCTGACCTTCGACGGTCGCACCCACGTCCCGCTGGCCACGCTGCCCGGGATGTTCGAGCGGACGGTCACGATCTCGAGCTCGGGCAAGACGTTCTCGCTGACCGGCTGGAAGATCGGCTGGGCCAGCGGCCCCGCACACCTCGTGGCGGCGGTGGAGGGCGCCAAGAACTGGCTGTCCTACTCCTCGGGGGCCCCTTTCCAGCCCGCCGTCGCGCACGCGCTCGACCACGAGGAGTCCTTCCACCGGCAGCTGCGTGACGACCTCGAGCGCCGGCGGGACCTGCTGTGCGAAGGCCTCGGCTCCCTGGGGCTGGAGGTGCACGTGCCGGAGGCGACCTACTTCGTGACCACCGACGTCTCGGGCTTCGGTCACGCCGACGGGGTGGCGTTCTGCGCGGCCATGGTCGAGCGGGCCAAGGTCGTGGCCATCCCGACGCAGGGCTTCTACGAGGACGACTCACCGCACGGTAGGCACCTGGTCCGGTGGGCCTTCTGCAAGGAGCAGGACGTGCTCGACGAG
Source organism: uncultured Actinomycetota bacterium (assembly GCA_963843775.1). Lineage (GTDB taxonomy): Bacteria > Actinomycetota > Actinomycetes > Propionibacteriales > Nocardioidaceae > Marmoricola. Next base: position 134,574 of record CAWJLT010000006.1, on the reverse strand, counting down.
GGTCTCAGCCGGCTCCGGGGCGTCGACCTGCACCACTGAGGAGACACCCCGCCCGCGGATGGGCCCGCGGACAGGCCCGGTCGTGGTCACCAGACCGGCGGCTTGCCCCCCGGAGGCGGAGCCTGCCCCTGCGGGGGCGGCCCGGCCGGGTAGGACCCCTCGTGCGGAGGCGCCCAGTCCTGCGACCCCGAGGGCGGACCGGACGGGGGTCCGGACGGGGGCCGGGGTCCGGACGGGGGACCGACGGGCCAGTCCCGGTGGTCGAACCACGCGCGCGCCGGAGCGGTGAAGAGCGAGACGATGGTCAGCACCGCTGCCAGCTGGTGCACGACCCCCAGCGGGAACGCGAAGAAGCCGGCCACGAGGGCGACCGCGGCGCTGGCCGCCAGCAGGTAGCGCGCCCAGTTGTGCCGTCGCCAGGTGAACCACGCCAGCAGGCAGGCCGCCAGGGCCCACCCCAGGAACAGCAGGCAGCCGACCCACAGCACCGGCACGAGGATGTCCTGGTCCAGGTTCGCGCGCTGCCACTCCGGCGAGTCCACGACGTACCCGACCACGCGGTCCTGCGCGAGGATCAGGACGACGATCATGCCGGCGTACAGCAGGGCCACGAGGCCGGAGAAGACCCAGGCGACGAGGCAGGCGACCGTCACCCCGGCCGGCCTCCGGGTCATCTGCGCCACCTGGCCGTAGGCCGGTGGCGACCAGGGCGGCTCCTGCCGGGGGGACTCCGCTGCCGGTCGCTGGCCGAAGCCGCTGGTGGGCACCGGCGCGGTCGAGGATCCAGCGGTCGAGAGCGAGGAGGCAGGCGGTGCGTCGGGGTGCTGCCCCGAGTCCGGGGTCGGGACCCGGCTGGGGTCAGCGGTGGTCACCGGGTGGTCTGCCTGGTCGTTCCCGGGGGGCGGCTGTGGCTGGCCCCAGCCCCGCGACGACTGCTCGGAGGACTGGCGGGAGGCCCGCCCTGAGGACGGCCCGGAGGACGACCCGGAGGACGACCTGGTTCCGAGGGGCTGGACCTCACGCACCGGCCGGCCGGCGAACCAGTCGCGGCCCTGTCCGCTCCACAGCATCAGGACCGCCGCCGCGACCAGGGCGCCGAGGAGCCCACCGCTGAGCGGGGCCGTGAGCAGGATCGGGACGGCGAGGACGCTGAGCGCCAGCCGCGCGGCGCGGTGGCGCTGCAGCGCGTAGACCCCGAGCACCGCCGCCGCCGCGGCGCAGCCGGCCGCGATCATCAGCCCGACCCGCATCACCGAGAGCGCCTCGCCGACGCTGAGACCGAGTCCCTTGCCCGTCGGTGAGGACAGGACCTTGGTGACCTCCTCGCGCATCTCCACCGAGCGCAGCCCGGTGATGGTGTCGAAGACCGAGAGCACGAGGAGCACCGAACCACCGATCACGAACCCGCCGGCCATGGTCAGCTGCCGCGGGCGTGCCGGGACGTCGGAGTCACTCATGGGGCCATTGAACCAACCAAGTCCCTGCGTGACCTCATTCGACGCTGAGCCAGAGCTCCTGCGCACCCTCGACGTGGTCGACCGCGACCCTCTGCCCGTCGACGACCTCGCCACCGATCAGCAGCCGCGAGAGCGGGTCTCCGATGGCCTTCTGCACCAGGCGGCGCAGCGGCCGGGCGCCGTACGCCGGGTCGTAGCCGTGGTCGGTCAGCCACTGCCTCGCCGCCTCGGTCACCGTGACGGTGATCCGCCGCGGGGCCAGCCGCGCGTCGAACGCCGCCAGCTGCAGGTCCACGATGTGCGCCAGCTCCGCCTTGCCGAGGGCGTCGAACATGACGATCTCGTCGAGCCGGTTGAGGAACTCGGGCTTGAACGACTGCCGCACGACGGCCAGCACCGACTCACGCTTGGTGGCCTCGTTCAGGGTCTGGTCGACCAGGAAGTTCGACCCCAGGTTGCTGGTCAGGATGAGGATCGTGTTGCGGAAGTCGACGGTGCGGCCCTGCCCGTCCGTGAGGCGGCCGTCGTCGAGCACCTGGAGCAGGATGTCGAAGACCTCGGGGTGCGCCTTCTCCACCTCGTCCAGGAGTACGACGGAGTAGGGCCGGCGTCGTACCGCCTCGGTCAGCTGGCCGCCCTCGTCATAGCCGACATAGCCCGGAGGGGCCCCGACGAGACGGGAGACCGAGTGCTTCTCGGAGTACTCGCTCATGTCGATGCGCACGATCGCGCGCTCGTCGTCGAAGAGGAAGTCCGCGAGGGCCTTGGCCAGCTCGGTCTTGCCGACGCCGGTCGGTCCGAGGAAGAGGAAGGAACCGGTCGGTCGGTCGGGGTCCGAGATGCCGGCCCGGGAGCGTCGCACGGCGTCGGAGACGGCGGTGACCGCAGCCCGCTGACCCACCAGTCGCTCACCGATGATGTCCTCCATCCGCAGCAGCTTCGCGGTCTCGCCCTCGAGCAGCCGTCCGGTGGGGATGCCCGTCCAGGCCTCCACCACCTCGGCGATCTCCTCGGGGCCGACCTCCTCACGCACCATCGGATCCTCGATGGGCGACGTGGCGTCGGCGGTCTCGATCTGCTTCTCCAGCACCGGGATGCGGCCGTAGAGGACCTCCGAGGCAGCGCCGAGGTCGCCGGAGCGCTGCAGCCGCTCGGCCTCGACCCGCAGCTCGTCGATCTGCTTGCGCAGCTCACCGGAGCCCTCGAGGGCCGCCTTCTCCCGCGCCCACCGGGCCTCGAGCCCGCGCAGCTCCTCCTCGCGGTCGGCGAGGTCGGCACGCAGACGCTCGAGGCGGTCCTTCGAGGCAGGGTCGGTCTCGCGGTCGAGAGCGAGCTCCTCCATCCTCATCCGGTCCACCGCGCGTCGGAGCTGGTCGACCTCGACCGGCGAGCTCTCGATCTCCATCCGCAGGCGCGAGGCCGACTCGTCGACGAGGTCGATCGCCTTGTCGGGCAGCTGGCGTCCCGGGATGTAGCGGTCGGAGAGCATCGCGGCCGCGACGAGGGCGGCGTCGGTGATCTTCACCCCGTGGTGCGCCTCGTACTTCTCCTGCAGGCCGCGCAGGATCGCGATGGTGTCCTCGACGCTCGGCTCGCCCACGAAGACCTGCTGGAAGCGCCGCTCGAGGGCGGGGTCCTTCTCGATCCGCTCGCGGTACTCGTCCAGGGTCGTCGCACCGATCAGGTGCAGCTCACCGCGGGCCAGCATCGGCTTGAGCATGTTGCCCGCGTCCATGGCGGAGTCGCCGCCGGCACCCGCGCCCACGACCGTGTGCAGCTCGTCGATGAAGGTGATGATCTGGCCCTCGGCGCTCTTGATCTCCTCGAGCACGGCCTTGAGGCGCTCCTCGAACTCGCCGCGGTACTTCGCGCCCGCGACCATCGCCGCGAGGTCCAGGCTGAGCACGCGCCGTCCCTTGAGGGAGTCGGGGACGTCGCCGGCGACCACCCGCTGGGCCAGGCCCTCGACCACGGCGGTCTTGCCGACCCCGGGCTCACCGATGAGCACCGGGTTGTTCTTGGTGCGTCGTGAGAGCACCTGCACCACGCGACGGATCTCGGCATCGCGCCCGATGACCGGGTCGAGCTTGCCCTCCTCGGCCCGCGCGGTCAGGTCGACGGCGTACTTCTCCAGCGCCTCGTAGGTCGCCTCCGCCTCGGGGCTGGTCACGCGCCGGTTCCCGCGGACCGCCGCGACCGCCTCGCGGAGTGCCTTCTCACCGGCGCCGGCCTCGGCCAGCACGGTCTTCACCGGGGAGTCGACGATGACCAGCGCGAGCAGCAGGTGCTCGGTGGCGACGTAGTCGTCCTTCATCTCGGCGATCAGGTCGAGGGACTTCGCCAGCACCCGGGTGAGCGAGGCAGAGGCGGCCGGGGTCTGGACGGTCGAGCCGGAGGCGTGCGGGAGGTTCCGCAGCGCCTGGTCGAGCGCGCGGCTGACCGCGGCGACGTCCGATCCGGTCCGGGCGAGCAGGGAGGGGGTGATGCCGCGTTCCTGGCGCACCAGCGCGACGGCCAGGTGGACGGGCTCGATCTGGGGGTTGCCCTCGTTGACGGCGAGGGTGCTGGCGGCGTTGATCACCTCGACGCTGCGTGAGGTGAGCTTGGATGCGTCCACGGATGGTCCTCCTGGGGGATCGAGACTGGGTCTGCCATCATCAACGATCCCAAAGTTGAGTCCATTCCCCTCAACTTTGGGAAGTGTGCGTCCCTGCCGGCCCGGGCGCGCGTGCGCCCAGAGTTCCGCAATTCGCCGGGCCGGACCAGCTCTGCACCGCAGCGGACCGACTGGTCCACCTCGACACAGGGCGCACACCGTGGAGGCCGCGCTCGGTAGCGGCACCGTCGTCCCACGACTGCCTTCCTGGCCCACTCGTACACCCGCGTCACACAAAACCGGCGCAGGCCACACCCGATGGCCTAGCCCGGCGGTCGGGCGTGAAACGACACGTTCTAGTCCAGTATGTGGAGGATTGAGTCGCAGCCACTCAACTTTGTCATCTTATTTCGGACATTGCGCAAATAAATAGTCCGAAATAACCATCGCCTCCACCCCTACTCCCCCGCTAAAAAATACGTACTACCCCGCAACTAGTTCAAGGAGCAACAAATGAGCAGGATTCGGATTCGCACGATTTCCGTCGTCGCAGCAACCCTCATCTCGGTGATGGCCGTCGGCGCCCTGGCGCCGGCAGCCGACGCGGCGGCTCCCAAGGGCAAGTCGGCCATCCTCAAGGCCATCCTCTGAGGGTTCCAGCTCTGCAGTAGTTCCTGCGCCCACCGGGACCGTCGACGGTCCCGGTGGGCGCAGGACAATTCAGGGGCCGGACCGGGCTCAGGTCACTCGGGGATCTGGTGCACCGGCAGCGTGGGTCGCTCCTCCGGGTCGACCAGGCAGGCCTGGCAGAAACCGGTCCCGAACGGGGTCAGGTGCACGCTGCGGCGTACGACCTTGGGGAACCGCACCGAGTGCATCGCGGCCAGCACGTCGGGCTGGGCCTCGACGACCTGATAGTCCAGCGGGTCCTCGAGCTGCTCACGGGAGAGCCAGATCAGCCCCAACCGGAAGAGGTTGTTGAGGTAGGCCGGCACCTCCTCGAGGTAGCGACACCCCGCCCGCGCGCCGATCATCGACATCCCCGGGGCCACGAGCGACGAGCTGACCAGGCCCACCGGGCCACCGGTGCGTACGTCGACCGACGGCTGCGGACCGCCCGTGAGGAGCAGGAGCAGGATGCGGGCCTCGTCGGGGGCCAGGTCGTCCAGGATCCGGGCGTACGCCGGGTGCGTCTCCTCCTCGCTCCACACGTCGCGCGAGCGCTTGAGCAGCTCCTCTCCCCGCTCCCGCAGGGACTGCTCGGGCTCGGGGTCGCGGGGAGTGGCGTCGGCGAGCACCACCGAGGAGAGCGAGACCGTGGCGTCGAGCAGCGCCTGGGGGATCGGTACGCCGGCCGAGACGGCACGTGCCACGTCGCTGACCGTGCGCGTCGCCTCGGAGACGTCTCGGGCGACCTCCTGCACGAGGTCACCTGCGGTCTGCGGATCGGTCAGCGCCCGGACGAACAGCCTGCCCGTCTTCATGCTCGACCCCAGGCCCCAGGCAGCCGAGCGCACCGCCGCGCGGCTCGCGATGCGCGCCATCCCCGGCAGGGCGTCGGTCGCCCCGGCCCAGAGGGCAGGCGACTCCGGATCCGGGGCCGAGTGCTGGGCCCGATCCTGGGCTGACTCCTGGGCTGACTCCTGGGCTGACTCCTGGGCACCGTCGGCCCCGCTCACGTGCGGCTGGTCCTGGTGGTCGCTCATGCTGCTCCTCCCACACCGAAGATCGCCAGGTGCAGGAGACCTCCCGCGAAACCCATGATCGCCCCGTGGGCGTAGAGCAGCCACTCGTCCTCCCGGATCGCGGCGCGCATCATCTCGACGAAGTCGCGCGGCGGCAGCTCCTTGGTGCGGGTGGCGATCAGGCGGTAGATCTTCTCGGACTGCTGACGACTGAACTCCGGGTCCCTGAACGGCCCGATGGTGCGGTCGACCGCCTCGAGGGCCACCGCCTCGCGGATGTTGTCGAAGCGCCGGCTTCCGACCGCGATGCGCACGGCTCCACGCAACGGACCGGCGGCGTTGTCGATCGCCGGTCTCATCGCCTCGGCCAGCATCTGCTGGGTGCGGTCACCCCGCGGGCCGGTCAGCAGGAAATCACCGATGTTCTCGAGCGTGATCACGTCGTCGGCAATGATCTGGGCGTAGACCTCGGCCGCCTCGCCCTGTCGACGCAGGAACAGGCCGTGCACCTTGACGCCGAGGATGCGGCGGGGCTCCGGCGGCTCGAAGATCAGCCACATGCCGAGCGCGTTGGTGGCCCAGCCGACGACCACTCCGAGGACCGGCAGCAGCCACCACTGGCCGAACCAGTGGTCCACGATCGCCACCGGGACACCGAGGCCGAACCCGAACACGAAGCCGAAGACCACCATCAGGTCGAGCTCGCGCTGGCCGAAGTCGCGGAAGATCCGCACCACCAGCGCCGGGTTCTTCCGGAAGTGGTCGATCACCATGATCTTGGGGTCGAGGAGCTGGTCGATGTGCTCACCGATCTCGTCGGTCACGGTGCGTACGACGCCCGGCAGCTGGACCTGGACGCGGCCGATGACGGCCTGGCGCCCACGGAGAGGGAGGTCGCGCCACAGGTCGGGGGACTCACGACGCATGACCTGCTCGATCATGGCGGGCATCTGCGGCTCGAAGACCTGCACGATGTGCTCGGCGATCCGGTCAGGCTCCAGCTGCTGGTAGAACTCCTTCGGCGTACCGAGCTTGGCGATCGCCTTGTCGACGGCGATGCTGCCCATCTTCGCTGCCCGTGCCGGCACGATCCCCTGCCACCCGATCCCGCCCTGAAGGATGCCCGGGACCTCCTGGAGCTTGCGCGGCAGGACGCGGGAGAGCTGGCGCATGCCGGGAACAGTGACCCCCCGGAAGCGCACCGGCGAGAACAGCATGACCAGGCCGGTCCAGTTGATGAGGAACCCGACGACGCCGGTGAACAGCGGGACGGAGAGGAGGTGCAGCCAGTCGACGTGCTGCAAGAACCAGTCGATCTCCAGGGCCATCGCTCACCTGTCCTCCGCCGGCCCGGCGGACCGTCGCTGAGAACAACGGCTGAGCAGCGCAGAGGTCACTGAGACGTCGCGCACTCCATCATCTCGTCCGGAGTTGCCGGCCGAGCGGTCAGCCCAGGTCGCCGAAGCGGCGGATCGGGCCAGGAGGACGCAGCGCCGGCAGGTTGGGCCGTCGCTCCTTGAGCGAGAGGAGCGTCGACTCGAGAGCGGCCCGCAGCTCGGCCGCCTGACTGCGCAGCTCCTGGTTGCGGGCACGCAGCGCGGCGACCTGGTGCTCGAGCTCGAGGATGCGGCGAACACCCTCGAGACCGATGCCAGAGCCGGTGAGCTCGGCCACCTCACGCAGGAGCTCGATGTCGCGCAGGGAGTAGCGACGACCGCCGCCGCCCGTGCGCCCGGGAGAGACCAGGCCCGCGCGGTCGTACTGGCGCAGCGTCTGGGGGTGCAGGCCCGTCAGCTCGGCGGCCACGCTGATGACGTAGACGGGCACGGTCGGCCCGGGCACCCGACCGCCGCGCCCCTGGCCACCCGGGTCACGGACCGGCATCAGGCACCGCCCTGGAACAGTCGGGCCCGGGGGTCGTGGCCCTTGCGGGACTCGCGGTAGGCCGACACCGCGGCTCGCGTGGCGTCGTCGAGCTGGGTCGGCACCTGCACCTCGACGGTGACCAGCAGGTCGCCCTTGGTGCCGTCCTTGCGGGGAGCACCGCGGCCGCGTACGCGCATCGACCGGCCGTTGGGCGTGCCCGGCGGGATCCGCAGGGTGACCGGCGACCCACCCAGGGTCGGCACCTTGATCTCGGCGCCCAGCGCCGCCTCGTCGAAGCTGACGGGCACCTCGAGCGTCAGGTTGTCGCCCTTGCGCCCGAACAGCTGGTGGTGGCGCACGTGGACGGAGACGAAGAGGTCACCGTTGGACCCGCCGTTCTCGCCGGACGCGCCCTTGCCCCGGAGCCTGATGCGCTGGCCGTCCTTGACCCCAGCGGGGATCCGCGCGGAGATCGTGCGGCTGGACAGGCCGCGGCCCGAGCCGTGGCAGGTGGGGCAGGACGCGTCGTAGACCAGCTGACGGCCGTGGCACTCCGGGCACGTCTCGTTCATCGAGAACCCACCACCCACCGAGCTCACCACCGAACCGGCACCGTCACAGGTCGGGCAGACGTGGGGACGGGTGCCGGGCTTGCCGCCCGTGCCGGAGCAGGTCGGACAGGGTGCGTCCGAGCTCAGGCGGAGGCTGATGGTGGTGCCCTCCATCGCGTCGGCGAAGTCGATGGTGCTGTCGGTCTCCAGGTCCGCTCCCCGTGCGGGGCGCGCGGCCTGCGACCGTCCGCCGAACCCGCCACCTCCACCACTGCTGCGGTTGAAGAGGTCGCCGAACAGGTCGGAGACGTCGAAGCCACCGGGTCCCCCGGTCCGCTGCCCACCACCGCCGAAGCCGGTCGGGAAGCCGCCACCACCGAAACCACCGGCGCCGGCCCCCGCGAACATCGATCGCGTCTCGTCGTACTTCTTGCGCTTCTCGGTGTCACCGACGACGTCGTAGGCCTCAGCGATCTGCTTGAACCGGTCCTCCGCCGGCTTGTCACCCGGGTGCCCGTCGGGGTGGTTCTCACGGGCCAGCTTGCGGTAGGCCTTCTTGATGGCCGCCTGGTCGGCGTCCTTGGCCACCCCGAGGACCTTGTAGAAGTCCTTGTTGGCCCAGTCAGCGTTGTTCATCCCGCACCCCTCCTCCCGGGTGTCGTGCCCTCTCGGTGATCAGTTCTCAGGATCCAGCACGGTGACCTTCGCGGCACGTACGACGCGGTCACCGATCCGGTATCCCGCCTGGGCGACCACGTCGACCACGGTCGTGGTGACGTCCGGCGAGAGGCCGTGCATCAGCGCCTCGTGGACGTTGGGGTCGAACTCGTCGCCCTTGGTTCCGAACTTGGTCAGCCCCAGTGTCGCCACGGTGCGGTCCAGCGAGTCCGCGACGGCCTTGAAGCCGCCCTCGAGCTCGCCGTGCTCACGCGCACGATCGATGTCGTCGAGCACGGGCAGCATCCCGCTGAGCACCGAGAAGGTCGCGTTCTGCTTGACCAGCTCGCGGTCACGCTCGACGCGACGCTTGTAGTTCAAGAACTCGGCCTGGATCCGCTGCAGGTCGAGCGTGCGCTCGGCGAGTGCGGTCTGGGCCAGGATCAGCTCGTCGCTGGCGGCGAGGTCACCCTCGGCCCCCGGCGTCTCCTCGACCTCGGACTCGTTGGCCATCTCGGCCGCCTCGTCGCCGAAGCTGCCCGACCGGTCCGGGTGGACCTCGGGGTCACCGCCGGGGCGCCGCCCCGGGCGGGGAGCCGCAGCTTCCTGCGACTCCCCTCCCGGCACGGTCTCCTCGGAGAACCCGTCGGGTGTGGAGGTCACTTGGACTCCCCGTTCTCACCCTCCGCGCTGCTCGAGGAACCGTCCTCGTCCACGATCTCGGCGTCGACGACGTCGTCGTCGTCATCGGAACCGCCTGCGGCCTCATCGGACGGGGCGCTGTCGGCGGCTGCTGCCGCCTCGCTCGCCGCGTAGATGGCGGCGCCCATCTTCTGGCTCGACTCACCGAGCTTGGAGATCGCAGCCGTGAAGGCGTCGTTCTCGGTCTCGGGGTCCTCGAGCAGCTTCTTCAGCGCGTCGACGTCGGCCTGGACCTCGGTCTTGACGTCCTCGGGCAGCTTGTCGTCGTTCTCCGAGAGGAACTTCTCGGTCGAGTAGACGAGCGAGTCACCCTGGTTGCGCGACTCGACGGCCTCGCGACGCTTGGCGTCCTCCTCGGCGAACTGCTCGGCGTCCTTGACCATCCGGGCGATGTCGTCCTTCGACAGCGCGCTGCCGCCGGAGATCGTCATCGACTGCTCCTTGCCGGTGCCCTGGTCCTTGGCGGACACGTGCACGATGCCGTTGGCGTCGATGTCGAAGGTGACCTCGATCTTGGGGACGCCACGCGGGGCCGGCGGCAGGCCGGTCAGCTCGAAGTTGCCGAGCGGCTGGTTGTGCGCCCACATCTGACGCTCGCCCTGGGCGACCTTGATCTCCACGGAGGGCTGGTTGTCGTCAGCGGTGGTGAAGATCTCCGACCGCTTGGTCGGGATCGTGGTGTTGCGCTCGATCAGGGAGGTCATCACGCCACCCTTGGTCTCGATGCCCAGGCTCAGCGGGGTCACGTCGAGGAGCAGGACGTCCTTGACCTCACCCTTGAGCACACCTGCCTGAAGAGCGGCACCGATCGCCACGACCTCGTCCGGGTTGACGCCCTTGTTGGGCTCCTTGCCACCGGTGAGCTCACGGACGACGTCTGCCACGGCGGGCATCCGGGTCGAGCCGCCGACGAGCACGACGTGGTCGATCTTGCTCACGTCGAGGCCGGCGTCCTTGATGACCTGACGGAAGGGCGACTTGGTGCGCTCGAGCAGGTCGGCGGTGAGCTTCTGGAACTCGCTGCGGGTCAGCTTCTCCTCGAAGTGCAGCGGGCCGGACTCGCCGTGGGTGATGTAGGGCAGGTGAACCGTCGTCTCGCTGGAGGAGGACAGCTCGATCTTCGCCTTCTCGGCGGCCTCGTTGAGGCGCTGCAGCGCGATCTTGTCCTTGCTCAGGTCGACCCCGTTGTTGCCCTGGAACTTCTTGACCATCCAGTCGACGACCTTCATGTCCCAGTCGTCACCACCGAGGTGGTTGTCACCGCTGGTCGCCTTGACCTCGACCACGCCCTCACCGATCTCGAGCAGGGACACGTCGAAGGTGCCACCACCGAGGTCGAAGACGAGGATCGTCTGGTCGGCGTCGCCCTTGTCCAGGCCGTAGGCCAGCGCTGCCGCCGTGGGCTCGTTGACGATGCGGCTCACGGTCAGGCCCGCGATCTCACCGGCCTCCTTGGTCGCCTGGCGCTGCGAGTCCGAGAAGTAGGCCGGGACGGTGATCACGGCGTCGGTCACGGTCTCGCCGAGGTAGGCCTCGGCGTCGCGCTTGAGCTTCTGCAGCACGAACGCGCTGATCTGCTGAGGGGTGAAGTCCTTGTCGTCGATCTTGACGGACCAGTCCGTGCCCATGTGGCGCTTGACGGACCGGATCGTGCGGTCGACGTTGGTGACGGCCTGCCGCTTGGCGACCTCACCGACGAGGACCTCGCCGGACTTGGCGAAGGCCACCACAGACGGGGTCGTCCGGTTGCCTTCGGCGTTTGCGATGACGGTGGGTTCTCCACCTTCGAGGACGGACACGACGGAGTTCGTCGTGCCCAGGTCGATACCGACCGCTCGTGCCATGTGTGTCTACCTCCGTGTCGATGCGTATCTGGGTCCGTTCGGGACGTGACGCATGCTGGTCTTCTGCCTGTGCAGTGTCAAACAAGTTGAGCCGCTTGTACTCAAGTCTGCACGATGGTTCCAACGGGACACCACCGCCCCTTGTTCCCGTCCGGCCCGGATACGTCGAAGAAATTCCGCCGAGCGCTCGTGAGGCCCCGAAAGGGCGACGTCGGAGTGCTCCGCCCGTCTCTCCGCGACTGGGTCCCACCGGGTCTCTGGCGTGTTCCCGCTGGGTTAACAAATCGCCGGGACGGTTCTCAAACCGCCGCCCCAGAGGGCAGGCTGAACCCATGGCCACCCCCACGACCGTCGTCCTCTTCGGTGCGACCGGAGACCTCGCCCAGCGCAAGCTCCTCCCGGGACTGCTGCACCTGTTCCAGTCCGGCCTCCTGCCGGAGGTCCAGGTCGTCGGCACGTCTCTCGACGAGCACGACCGCGACTCGTTCGTCGAGTTCACCCAGAAGGCCATCACCGAGTTCGGCGGGGAGGGACCGGACCCCGAGGGCTGGGCGGAGTTCTCCAAGCGTCTGCGCTGGGCGCCCGGCGCCGGTGGGGCCGAGGCCCTTCGGTCGACGGTGGCCGAGGCGGAGGCGGAGTTCGGGACCGAGGAGCTGCGCCGGCTGCACTACCTGAGCGTCCCGCCGAAGGCCGCCCTCTCCGTGGTGCACCTGCTCAAGGACGCCGACCTGGTCGAGCAGAGCCGCATCATCATGGAGAAGCCGTTCGGCACCGACCTCGCCTCGGCGAAGAAGCTGAACAGCGAGCTGCACGAGGTCTTCGACGAGGAGCAGATCTTCCGCATCGACCACTTCCTGGGCAAGGAGGCCGCCCAGAACATCCTCGCCTTCCGTTTCGCCAACGGGCTGTTCGAGCCGATCTGGCACCGCAACCACATCGACCACGTGCAGATCGACGTACCCGAACAGCTCGGCCTCGCCCAGCGTGCCGACTTCTACGAGTCCACCGGCGCCTACCGCGACATGGTCGTCACGCACCTGTTCCAGGTGCTCGCGTTCACCGCGATGGAACCGCCGACCGCGCTCGAGCCCTACGCCATCGGCGAGGAGAAGAACAAGGTGTTCCGCTCGATGCTGCCCATCGAGCCGTCCGACGTCGTACGGGGGCAGTACATCGGTTACCGCGACGTGAAGGGCGTCGCTCCGGACTCGGAGACCGAGACCTTCATCGCCCTCAAGTGCTACGTCGACAACTGGCGCTGGGCGGGGGTCCCGTTCTACCTCCGCACCGGCAAGCGGATGGCCGAGGGGGCCCGGATCATCTCGATCGCCTTCCGCGAGCCACCGCGGTCGATGTTCCCGCCAGGTTCCGGCGTCGGTGACAACGGTCCGGACCACCTCACCTTCGACCTCGCCGACCAGTCCCGGATGTCGTTGTCCTTCTACGGCAAGCGGCCCGGGCCGGGCATGCGGCTGCAGAAGCTCTCGATGCAGTTCGCCATGCACGAGACCGGGTGGGCCGGCGCCGCGCTCGAGGCCTACGAGCGGCTCATCTACGACGCCGCCCACGGCGACCGGACGCTGTTCACCACGGCCGAGGGCATCGAGCGGCTGTGGGAGGTGTCCACCCCGCTGCTGGACAACCCGCCGATCGTGCGGCCCTACCCCGAGGGCTCGTGGGGTCCCAACCGCGTGCACCAGCTGATCGCCCCGAGGGCCTGGCGGCTGCCGTTCGAACGAGGGTGGCGCGACCCCAACATCGTGGGGTCGTGAGCCACCGACTTCCACTCAGCAGAAGCCCGCCGGCCCTCCCGGAATAGTCAGCGGCTGATCGGGGTAACTATCGGTATGGCTACTACTGTTCCGAACCTGACCCTGAACGACGGCAAGACCATCCCGCAGCTCGGCTTCGGCGTGTTCCAGGTCCCGCCGGAGGACACCGCCCGGATCACCGGGCAGGCCTTCGAGGCCGGCTACCGCCACATCGACACCGCGGAGATGTACGGCAACGAGAAGGGCGTCGGCGAGGCCATCAGCGCCTCCGGAATCGCCCGTGACGAGCTGTTCATCACCAGCAAGCTCAACAACGGCTTCCACGAGCCCGACGAGGCTCGGGCCGCCTTCGACCGGACGATGGCAGATCTGGGCCTGGACCAGATCGACCTGTTCCTCATCCACTGGCCGCTGCCCACGAAGTACGACGGCGACTTCGTCTCCACCTGGAAGACGCTGATCGAGTTCCAGGAGGACGGCCGCGCCCGCTCCATCGGCGTCTCCAACTTCCAGCCGGCCCACCTGGCCCGGCTCGCCGAGGAGACCGGCGTGGTCCCCGCCGTGAACCAGATCGAGGTCCACCCCTACTTCACCAACGAGGCGGCGCGCTCCGCCGGCCACAGCGCCGGCATCCTCACCGAGGCCTGGTCACCGATCGCCCAGGGCGGTGTCCTCGACGACGAGGTGATCACCAAGATCGCGGCCGAGGTCGGCCGTACGCCGGCCCAGGTGACCTTGCGCTGGCACGTGCAGCGCGGCGACATCATCTTCCCGAAGTCCTCGACTCCGGCGCGGATGGCGGAGAACTTCGCGCTCTTCGACTTCGAGCTCAGCGACGACTCGATGGACGCGATCTCCGCGCTCGACAAGGGTGAGGACGGCCGGACCGGCCCCAACCCGGACGAGTTCGACTACATCCCCGGCTGAGCCGAACCTCCCCCGCGGGGCCCTGGTGGGCGCCTCGGGGGCCGGCGGGCATGCGAATGTGGCGTGGGTGGCGCCAGAGCGAGACTCTGGCCACGTGCGCCACATTCGCATGTCGGGGCGCCCCCTCGGGGACCGCTCAGCCGATCGTGACGCGGACGGCGTTGCTGGCCTGCTTGGCCGCGGGGTCATACATCCGGAACCTCTGTACGCCGGCCCGGCCGGTCTGCACGTAGGTCGCGTAGGTGCCGACGCGCACCGTCGCGTCGACACCGAAGTCACTCCAGCCGCCGTTCTCGAAGCGCTGCACCTTCAGGCTGAGGTTGTCGGCGCCCTTGTAGGTGCCCGTGAGGTTGACCCGCTCCATCGGCCTGGCCTTGACCGGGGAGGCGTCGAGCTTGAGGTCACGGTTCTTGTCGGGAGTCTTCGTGGGAGCGGCCGACTTGGTGGGCTCGGGGGACTTGTCGTCACCGGGCACCGGGAGGGCCGTCGTCGGCAGCGGCTTGGTCGGCCCTGAGGGAGCCACGCCCACCGGTCCCGGCGAGTCGTTCTCGTTGAGCCCCAGAGCACGCACCATGACCGTGGTGCCCAGGGCGATGACGACACCGATGACCACGACCACCGCCAGCGCCTTGAGCAGTGCACGCGCCACCTGGGCGGTGCGGTCGTCGTCGGGACCCTGGTCGTCGGGACCCTGGCGTTCGAGGTCGTCGGAGTCGTCGAAGACGTCGTTCATCGTGGCCTCCCGCGCCGTTGGCTCCGGTGTCGCTGTCCCCGTCATTGTCCCGGACGAACCTACCCAGTCCGGCCACGCCTGCGCCTGGTCGTCCTGCGTCAGGCTCACCGCCAGGCGCCGAGTGGCCGGAGTCACTCATCGTCTGGACGCAAGTCGAACGACCCTTCGTTACCGAATCGTGACCGGTTTTCGTTGACCTGAGGTGTGTGTAAACGTTTACATCGGTGCTCACCACCTTCCGGGACGCGGGCAGCAGCTCCAGAGCACTGGCCGGACCGGCATACATCCGAGATGGAGCCGAAGCATGCGATCTATCACTTCTCGCCGACGCATCGCGTCACTGGCGTTGTTGCTCACCGCCGGCCTCGCCCTGACCGCGTGCGGGGAGGACAGCGGCACCAGCAGCGCGGGTGGCACGTCGCCCGGTGAGGGCAGGGCCGAGTGCAAGGGCCTCACCGAGTACGGCGACCTGACCGGGAAGGACGTGAAGGTCTACACCTCCATCGTCGCGCCCGAGGACCAGGCCCAGAAGGACTCCTACGAGGTGTTCACCTCGTGCACCGGAGCCAAGGTGACCTACGAGGGCTCCAAGGAGTTCGAGGCGCAGCTCGTCGTCCGCGTGAAGAGCGGCAACCCGCCCGACATCGCCTACGTGCCCCAGCCGGGCCTGCTCAAGACCCTGGTCACCGACACCGGGAAGGTCGTCGAGGCACCCAAGGCGGTCTCCTCGAACGTGGACGAGTTCTGGGGCCAGGACTGGAAGGACTACGGGACGGTCGACGGCAAGTTCTACGCCGCCCCGCTGGGCGCCAACGTCAAGTCGTTCGTCTGGTACTCCCCCGAGACCTTCAAGAAGAACGGCTGGGAGATCCCGAGGACCTGGGACGACATGACGGCCCTCTCCGACAAGATCGCCGCCACCGGCATGAAGCCGTGGTGCTTCGGCATCGAGTCCGGTGACGCCACCGGCTGGCCGCTGACCGACTTCCTCGAGGACGCCATCCTCCGCGACGCCGGGCCGGACGTCTACAACGACTGGGTCTCGCACAAGATCCCGTTCAACGACCCGCAGATCGCCACGTCCCTGGACCGCGTCGGCGCCATCCTGAAGAGCGACAAGTACGTCAACGGTGGCATCGGCGACGTGAAGTCGATCGCCACCACCGCGTGGACCGACGGCGGCCTGCCGATCCTGGACGACAAGTGCGCGATGATGCGCCAGGCGAACTTCTACGCGGCCAACTGGCCGGCCGGCACCGACGTCTCCGAGAACGGCAAGGTGTTCGCGTTCTACCTGCCGCCGGTCGGCGACCAGTTCGGTGACCCGGTGCTCGGCGGCGGCGAGTTCGTCACGGCCTTCAGCGACCGGCCCGAGGTGCAGGCCTTCCAGACCTACCTCTCCTCCGACACCTGGGCCAACGAGAAGGCCAAGGCCACTCCCGAAGGCGGCTGGGTCAGCGCCAACAAGGGCCTCGACGTCGCCAACCTGGTCAGCCCCATCGACAAGCTGTCGGCCAAGACGCTGCAGAACAAGGACGCCGTGTTCCGTTTCGACGGCTCC
The DNA here is from genome assembly GCA_963843775.1 of uncultured Actinomycetota bacterium. Taxonomy (GTDB): domain Bacteria; phylum Actinomycetota; class Actinomycetes; order Propionibacteriales; family Nocardioidaceae; genus Marmoricola. Next base: position 118,223 of record CAWJLT010000006.1, on the reverse strand, counting down.
GACCAGATGCCGGGCGCCGTGGGCGCGGGATCCTTCTGGACGGAGATGACCTCCTGGATCACCGGGCAGAGCACCAAGGAGACGCTCGACAACATCGAGTCCTCCTGGAAGTGAGACCAGGTCAGGGTCGGGCCCGGCGCCCGGCCCTGACCTGTGCCACGTCGGAAGACCTCACGCTGTACCCCTGAACTGCTCGTCCTGACCTCACCCGAGGTCTCACCCTGAACCCGGAGGCGGTGGCCCATGTCGACTGCTGACAAGCTCGTCCAGCTGCTCATCGTGATCGCGCTGTTCGTCGGCGTGATGGGTGCGATGCTCCTCATCGCCGACCGGTTCAGGTCCCGTCGCGGTGAAGGGGTGCAGACGGCCGCCTTCGTGCTCCCGGCGGTGCTGATGATCGCCTTCGGGCTGCTCTACCCGGGGCTGCGGACGATCTATGAGTCCTTCCGCGACGCCAACTCCACCCAGTTCATCGGGGTGGACAACTACCGCACGATCTTCACCGACAAGAACCAGCTGACCGTCCTTCGCAACACGGCGGTCTGGGTCATCGTCACCCCGTTCGCGGCGACCACGGTGGGGCTCGTCTACGCGATCCTGGTCGACCGGGCCCGGTTCGAGAAGTTCGCCAAGGCGCTGATCTTCCTGCCGATGGCCATCTCGCTGGTCGGGGCCTCGCTGATCTGGAAGTTCGTCTACGACTACCGGGGGGCGAAGTTCGACCAGATCGGGGTCCTCAACGAGATCCTCAAGGTGCTGGGTCTCGACACCTACCGGTTCCTGCTCACCGAACCCTGGAACACCGTGTTCCTGATCGTGATCATGATCTGGGTGCAGGCCGGGTTCGCGATGACCGTGCTCTCCGCCGCCATCCGGGCGATCCCCGGCGACGTCATCGACTCGGCGCGGCTCGACGGGGTCTCCGGGATCCAGATGTTCCGGCACATCACCGTTCCCATGATCCGGCCGTCGCTGATCGTCGTACTCACCACGATCAGCATCGCGACCCTGAAGGTGTTCGACATCGTGCGTACGGCCACGGGTGGCAACTTCCACACCAGCGTCCTGGCCTACGAGTTCTACGTGCAGAGCTTCCGCTCCTTCAACGCCGGCCTCGGGGCCGCACTGGCGGTGCTCCTGTTCGTGCTGGTGATCCCGATCGTGATCTACAACATCCGCCAGATGCGGCGACTGGAGGCCCGATGACCACCGTGACCGCTGACGCGCGACCCGCGACCGGACGGATGAGCCTGGCGGCGGAGAGCGCACACCAGAAGCTCACCTCCCCCTGGGCGTCACTGACCGCTGTGCTGATCGCAGTGCTGTGGACCATTCCGACGCTGGGACTGTTCATCTCCTCCTTCCGGCCCGAGGCGCAGGTCAAGGGCAGCGGGTGGTGGAACTTCTTCGTCGATCCCTCGGTCACCCTGGACAACTACAAGGCAGCGCTGACCGGCAGCGACACCAACCTGGCGACGTACTTCGTCAACTCGATCGTCATCACGATCCCCAGCGTGCTGATCCCGATCACGCTGGCCTCGATGGCGGCGTACGCCTTCGCCTGGATGAGGTTCCCGGGACGCAACTTCTTGTTCGTGGCCGTCTTCGCGATGCAGATCGTGCCGCTCCAGGTGACGATGATCCCGCTGCTCACGCTCTACGTGTCGCCGCCCTTCGGGTTGCCCTCCCTTGCGGGGTCGAACGCCCCGGGTGGGGGTTTCTACACGATCTGGCTCTCCCACACGATCTTCGCGCTGCCGCTGGCCATCTACCTGCTGCACAACTTCATGCGCGAGATCCCCGGCGAGCTGGTGGAGTCCGCGCGGATCGACGGCGCCGGCCACGTGCAGATCTTCACCCGGATCATGTTGCCGCTGATGGTCCCGGCGATCGCCGCGTTCGGCATCTTCCAGTTCCTCTGGGTCTGGAACGACCTTCTCGTCGCGCTCGTCTTCGGTGGCGGCAACCTCGACGTCTCACCGCTGACCGTCCGCCTCGCCGAGCTGTCCGGCACCCGTGGTCAGGACTGGCACCTGCTCTCGGCGGGCGCGTTCATCTCACTGCTCGTCCCGCTGATCGTGTTCTTGAGCCTGCAGCGGTTCTTCATGCGTGGCCTCCTGGCCGGAAGTGTGAAGGGATAGCCATGCGTCGAGGACTAGACGACGGGACCCGGCTCACGTTCGGCGTGGCCAGTGCCTCCTACCAGATCGAGGGTGCCGCCACCGCCGACGGCCGGGGGCCCTCGATCTGGGACACCTTCTGCGAGGTCCCGGGCGCCATCGACGACGGCTCCGACGGATCGGTCGCCTGCGCCTCCTATCCCGACCCGGTTCCCGACCTCGACCTGGTCAAGGCCCTGGGCGTCAGCAGCTACCGGTTCTCCATCTCGTGGCCGCGCATCCTCCCCCAGGGGCACGGCCAGGTGCAGAAGGCCGGTCTCGACTACTACGACCGGCTCGTGGACGGCCTGCTCGAACGGGGCATCAACCCGCTGGCCACGCTCTACCACTGGGACCTGCCCCAGGCCCTCGAGGACAAGGGCGGGTGGCTGGCGCGCGAGACGGCGGAGCACTTCGCCGACTACGCGATGGTGATGCACGACCGGCTCGGCGACCGGGTCCGCGTCTGGTCGACCGTCAACGAGCCGTGGTGCTCGGCGTACCTCGGCTACGCCTCCGGACGGCACGCGCCCGGCAAGCAGGTCGGGGCCCAGGCCCACCGCGCCGCCCACCACCTGCTGCTCGCGCACGGCCTCGCCTCGGCCCGGATGCGGGAGGCCGGTGCCGACACCGTCGGCATCGTGCTGAACCTGACACCGGTGTGGCCCGACAGGGCGGCGGCGGCCGAGGCCGCCGACGGCGTCGACGCCATCCGCAACCGGCTCTGGCTCGGCCCCTTGACGGAGGGGGCCTACGACGCCGGCACGCTACGGGTCGCCCCGGTGCTGGCGGATCCCGAGCTGGTCCGCCCCGGCGACCTTCACCTGATCCGCGGGTCGGCGGACTGGCTCGGCGTGAACTACTACACCCCGGCGCGCGTGGACGTGCTCCCTCCGGGTGAGACACCGGTCGACGAGGGTGGGGACGCGGAGGTCGAGGCCTTCCCCGGAGTCGAGGACTTCCGGTTCACCCCGCGCTTCCCGCGCACCGACATCGACTGGGAGATCTCGCCCCGCGGGCTCGAGGAGCTGCTGGTGGAGACCCACCTGCGCACGAGCCTCCCGCTCGTGGTGACCGAGAACGGGGCGGCGTACGACGACCTGCACCGGCTCCCCGACGGCAGCGTCGACGACGTCGACCGGATCGACTACCTGCGGGTCCACCTGGCCGCGATCGATGCTGCCCGCGAGGCGGGTGCCGACGTGCGCAGCTACGTGCTGTGGACGCTGATGGACAACTTCGAGTGGTCTCACGGCTACACCAAGCACTTCGGTCTCGTCAGTGTCGACCGCTCCGACCTGCGTCGTACGCCCAAGCGGTCCTACCGCTGGGTCAGGGAGATGCTCGACCGACGTACCCCCTGAGGGTGGGAGTCGTCATAGGGTTCGTTCACGCGACGCACGGAGGAGCCCCGAGAGATGAGCGGCATCAAGGACGTGGCCCGGGAGGCCGGGGTCTCGACGGCCACCGTGTCGCGCGCGCTGCGTGGGTTGCCCCGTGTCTCCGAGGAGACCAGGGAGCGGGTGCTCGCAGCGGCGGCGCGGATGGAGTACGTCGCCTCCCCCCAGGCGGCCAGCCTGGCCAGCGGGCACACGCGGACCGTCGGCATCGTCGTACCGAACGTGTCGCGGTGGTTCTTCGGCTCGGTCATCCACGCGGCCGAGGAGCTGCTGCGACATGAGGGCTACGACCTCCTGCTCTACAACATCACCGGCGACCCTGACGCTCGCCACCGCCTCTTCTCCACGCACCTGCTGAGCAAGCGGGTCGACGCCGTGATGGTGCTGGCCCTGCGACCGACCCCGGAGGAGATCGCCTCGCTCACGCGGGTCGGCACGCCGACGGTGGTCGTGGGAGGCGCGGTCCCGGCCTGGCCCAGCGTCCGCATCGACGACGTCGCCGCCTCGACCACGGCGGTGCAGCACCTCATCGACCTCGGCCACCGACGGATCGCCCACATCGGCGGAACGCCCGACCCCGAGCACGCAGGACTCGAGCTCTCGACACCGGGAGACCGGCTGCTCGGCTACCGGCGCACCATGGCCCGGGCCGGCCTCGAGATCGACCCGGCCTGGGAGGTGACCGGTGACTTCACCGCCCACGGCGGCCTCTCCGCGTGCCTGACGCTGCTCGAGGCGACCCAGCTCCCGACCGCCATCTTCGCGGCCTCCGACGAGATGGCGATCGGCGCCATCCACGCCCTCCGCGAGGCCGGTCTCCGGGTCCCCGAGGACATCTCGGTGGTCGGCATCGACGACCACGAGCTCTCCGAGTTCTTCGACCTCACCACCGTCGCCCAACCGGCCATCGATCTCGGCCACCTCGGCGCCCAGATCCTCGTCGACGCCCTCGCCGGCCTCGAGCCCCCCGAACCCTCCGCCCTGGTCCTGCCGACCCGGCTCGTGCAGCGGCGGTCGGCGGCTGCTGCGCCCTGACGGGCCGGTGCGGTGCGGGTTTCCCCGGCCGGCCGGGGACACCTGTCGTTGCAAGGCGATGCTTCGGCCCTCCACATCAAGAGTTGCCTGTCGACGCTGTCCGTTTGGCGTCCACAAGGCTGCCGTACGGCCGGGCAATCCACCGACAGGAGATCTCGTCACCCGCCGGAGGCGAGGACCGCAGAGGCTGCCGGCATGAGCGATGAACTTCGATCCATCTGCGACGAGCACGGCATTTTCCTACGCCGGGACGCCCTCGCGCTCGGCTTCAACGATCGCGCCCTGGAACGAGCGCGGAAATCCGCACAGATCCACCGAGTCCGACACGGCGCCTATGTCTTCGGCGATCTGTGGCAAGGCCTCGACGAACGGGAACAGCATCTCGTGCGGGCCAGGGCGGTTCTGCGTACGGCGCGATCCGCAGTTGCGCTGTCCCACACCACCGCGCTGATCGTGATGGGGGCACCCCTGTGGGACCTTCCCCTGGATGACGTGCACGTGACCCGCATCGATGGTCGAGCAGGACGTCGCGAAGCGGGGGTGGCCCAACATCGCGGGCGCGTCCTGCCCGGAGACGTGCTGATGATCCGCGGCATCCCTGTCACTTCACCGATTCGCACAGCTCTCGACATCACGCGCCTCTACGACGTCGAGCACTCGCTGGTGCCGATGGACTGGCTGCTCCACACCAGGGCGGTCGACAAAGTGGGTCTCCGCACCAGAGCGGCCGACATGAACTTCTCACCGGGAACGCTCACGACCGAGCTCACCATCCGGCTGTCCGATGGCGCGCTCGAGTCGCCGGGCGAGTCGCGGACCGGCTACATGATCTGGCGAGGCGGGCTGCCCAGACCCAAGCCGCAGGTCGACATCCACGACGAGTGGGGCGTGGTGTTCGCGCGGGTCGATTTCGCCTGGCCGGAGCACGGCGTCTTCCTCGAATTCGACGGCAAGAACAAGTACGAGAACTTTCGCAAGGAGGGTGAATCGGTGCTCGACGCGGTGCTCCGCGAAAAGAAGCGGGAAGAGCTGATCTGCCGACTCACCGGTTGGCGCTGCATCAGGATCACCTGGGCCGACCTCCACCACCCGGAGAAGACGATCGCCTACATCCGCGCCGTACTAGCGGGTGGTCGGGTGCACTGACGACCAAACGGACAGGGTCGTCGACTGACTCCGGAGGTTGTGGGCCGATACTTCGATGGACAACGTCAGGATTCACCGGTCGGCCGGGGAAACCTGCACCTCCGGCGCCCCCACGTCCTCCGGGAAGTGGCAGGCCACCTGGTGCCCGCTGGTGGGGCCGGTGCCGATCTGGAGGAGGAGTGGTTCCTCGGTCTTGCAGATGTCCTGGGCCTTCCAGCAGCGGGTGTGGAACCGGCAGGCGGGGGGCGGGTTGATGGGGCTGGGGACGTCGCCCTCGAGGCGGATCCGGTCACGCTGGTGGCGACGGTTGGTGTCGGGCACGGGCACGGCGGAGAGCATCGCCACGGTGTAGGGGTGGCGGGGGCGGTCGTAGAGGTCGTCGCGGTCGCCGATCTCGACGATCTTGCCGAGGTACATGACCGCCACCCGGTCCGAGACGTGGCGTACGACGGAGAGGTCGTGCGCGATCATCACGTAGGTCAGGTCGAGCTCCTCCTGCAGGTCCTCGAGCAGGTTGACGACCTGGGCCTGGATCGAGACGTCCAGTGCGGAGACGGGCTCGTCGGCCACGATCAGCTTCGGCTTCAGGGCGAGTGTCCGGGCGATGCCGATGCGCTGGCGCTGGCCGCCGGAGAACTCGTGCGGGTAGCGGTTGTAGTGCTCCGGGCTCAGGCCCACCGTCTCGAGCAGCGCCTGCACCGCCTTCTTGCGCCCGCCCTCCGGCTCGACGCCCTGGAGCTTGTACGGCGCGCCCACGATCTTGCCGACCGTGTGCCGTGGGTTCAACGACGAGTACGGGTCCTGGAAGATCATCTGGATGTCGCGGCGCAGCGGCCGCATCTTGCCGTCGGAGAGATGGGTGATGTCGTGGCCCTCGAAGGTGACCTTGCCGGAGGTCGGCTCGAGCAACCGCGTGATCAGGCGCGCGGTGGTGCTCTTGCCGCAGCCGGACTCACCGACGATCGAGAAGGTCTCGCCACGCCGCACGCTGAAGGTCACGCCGTCGACCGCCTGGACGGCACTCCTCGACCTGCTCAGGAACCCGCCCTTGATCGGGAAGTGCTTGACGAGGTCCTCGACCTCGAGCAGGTTCTCGCGCTCCCGGTCCGGTGTCCGGTTGGCGTGCCGCGTCGGCGTCGCCTGGTCCGGCACCGGGGCAGCGGACGTGGGTTCAGTCTCTGCAGTAGTCACGAGAGCCTCGGGGAGATCTCCTGCGCCCAGATCTGCTGGCGCTCGGCGGGCGGGATGTGGCACGCGACGAGGTGGTCGCTGCCGTTGTCGAGCAGGTTGGGCCGGTCGACCATGCAGGCAGAACCGACCCGCGGCTGGAAGTCGCACCGGGGGTTGAAGGCGCAGCCCTCGGGGACCCGGATCAGGCTGGGTGGCGTTCCCTTGATGGGCAGCAGCCGGTCGGTCGGTGCCTTGTCGAAGCGCGGCATCGATCCCAGGAGCCCCCACGTGTAGGGGTGTTCGGGGGTGTTGAACAGCTGCTCGGCGCTGCCGTACTCCGCGGCCCGGCCGGCGTACATCACCAGGATGTCGTCAGCGAGCTCGGCGACCACCCCGAGGTCGTGGGTGATGATCACGATCGCGGAGTTGAACTCCTTCTGCAGGTCGCGCAGCAGGTCGAGGATCTGGGCCTGCACGGTGACGTCGAGGGCCGTGGTCGGCTCGTCGGCGATCAGCAGGTCCGGGTCGCAGGACAACGACATCGCGATCATGGCGCGCTGGCGCATGCCGCCGGAGAACTGGTGGGGATAGGCGTCCACCCGCTGGTTGGGCTCGGGGATCCCGACCCGGTCCAGCATGTCGATGGCGTGCGCGCGCGCCACCTTCTTGGAGACCTTGTTGTGGATCCGGTAGGCCTCGATGATCTGGTTGCCGACCGTGTAGAAGGGGTGCATCGAAGACAGCGGGTCCTGGAAGATCATCGCCATCTTCTTGCCACGCAGGGCGCGCACGGTCTCCTGGTCGGCTCCCACGAGCTCCTGGCCGTCCAGCTTGATCGATCCGGAGATGTGGGCGTTCTTGGCGGTGTGCAGACCCATCACGGCCATGCTGGTCACGGACTTGCCTGAGCCCGACTCGCCCACGATGCCGAGGGTCTGGCCCCGCTCGAGGTGGAAGGAGAGCCCGTCCACGGACTTCACCACCCCGTCGTCGGTGCTGAAGTGCACCTGCAGGTCGTTGACCTCGAGGTACGCCGCCCCGCGAGCCGGCGCCGCGTGGTCGGGGGACTGGCTGGTGGTGGTCATCTGGTCCGCACTCTCGGGTCGATGACGGCATAGAGGAGATCGACGACGAGGTTCGCCACCGCCACGAACACGGCGATCAGCAGCACCACCCCGAGCACCTGTGGCAGGTCGTTGTTCTGGGTCCCGACGATGGCCAGCTGTCGCCAGTCCCGGCAGACCGAAGACGGTCTCGGTGAGCACCGCGCTGCCGATGAGCAGCCCGAAGTCGAGGCCGAAGATGGTCACGATCGGGGTCAGCGCGGCCCGCAGGCCGTGCTTGACCACGACCCTGCTCTCCTTGAGACCCTTCGCCCGGGCCGTCCGGATGTAGTCCTCCCCCATGGTCTCGAGCATGCCCGCACGGGTGAGCCGGGCGTACTGGGCGGAGAAGAGCAGCGCCAGGGTGATCCAGGGCAGCAGCAGGCCGTGGGCCCACCCCAGGGGGTTGTCGCTGAACTTGGTGTAGGAGGCTCCGGGCGGAGTCCACCCCAGCTTGTAGCTGAAGAACGCGAGCGAGATCAGGCCGGTCCAGAAGATCGGCATCGAGACACCGGCCAGCGCGATCGTCATCGCGACCCGGTCGAAGAGCGAACCGCGTCGCAGCGCAGAGATCACCCCGGTTCCCACCCCGAAGGTCAGCCAGAGCACCGCGGCGCCGATGGCCAGGGAGAAGGAGACCGGGAGCCGGCGCAGGATCTCCGGAAGGACCGCGTCCTTGCTCTTGAACGAGTAGCCCAGGCAGGGTGCCGGGCACTTCTCCTCACCGGCGCCGATGTCGACCGTGGTCCCGGCCACGACCCCCTTGGCCCAGTGCAGGTACTGCACCGGAACGGGGTCGTAGAACCCGAGCCGCTCGGCGGTCTGCTCGACCGTGGCGCCAGTGGCCGAACGGCCGACGTAGCGCGTGGCCAGCGTCTCGGGGGTGGCGCCGGCGAGCCGCGGCATCAGGTAGAAGATCGCGAAGGTGATCATGCTGATCACGATGACGAGCCCGACCGCGGCGATCAGACGCCGGATGATGTAACTGATCAAATCCTCGGTTGGGTGGCCGGCCCCCCTGAGGGGGACCGGCCACCGCCACCTTCACCTACCTTCGCTGTGGTTGAGGCGAACGAGCTACTGCTTCACACCCATTGCGGTGTAGTCGTAGTAGCCGAACGACTCGGCGATGAACACGTTGGTGGCGTTCTTCGAGCGGAGCAGCACCGCCTTGGAGTAGACGCCGGGATAGATGACCGCTTCCTCCATGACGCGCTTGTCGATGTCGCCGTACATCTGGTTGCGCTTGGTTGTCGTCCTGCTCGACGACGGCCTTGTCGAGCATCTGGTCGACCTCAGGGATGCGGACCGAGGTGTTGGAGGATCCACCGGTCTCCCGGATGACCCGGCTGTCCACGATCTGCGAGAGGAAGCCGTAGCCGTCGGGCCAGTCAGCTCCCCAGCCGTTGACACACAGGCCCAGGTCGTTCTTCACGACGTAGGACGGCAGTCCACAGGTCGCCGAGAAGTAGTCACCCTCGGGCAGGGCCTTGGGGGTCACCTTGATGTCCGCCTTGGCCAGAGCCTGCTGGAACGCCTCGGCCGTGGCCTTCTCCTTGGGCCGCTCGGCGCGGTAGCCCATGTTGATCGAGAACCCGTCAGGCTGCCCACAGGTCTTGAGGGCTTCCTTGGCCTTGTCCGGCTGGCCGTTGGTGTTGTCCTTCTGCCCGTAGAGGTCGAAGTCCTGGTAGCCGGGGATCATCGGCGGCATGATCGTGGTCGCGACCTCGCCACCGGCGTACTTGCCGCCGTAGGCGTTCTGGTAGAGCGTCGGGCTCATCGCGTACATGATCGCCTTGCGGCAGTCGATGTTGTCCAGCGGCTTCACCGTGGGGTTGACCGAGGTGTACCAGAGACGCGCCAGCGTCGGGTTGTCGGCGCGGCCGCGCAGGGAGGCGTCCTGCAGCACCTTGGGCAGGGCCGCAGGCTGTACGCCGGTCCCGTCGATGGCCACGTCGAGCGTGCCGGCGATGATCTGGCTGTCCACGTCGTCGGCCTGCATGTTCAGCTTGACCGTCATCGCGTCGGGCAGCGCCTTGCGGTTGGTGTCCGTGGCCGGATCCCAGTTGGGGTTGCGCTTGAGTGCGAAGCCGGTCGTCGGGTTGAAGTTCCCGTCGAACATGTAGGGCCCCGAGGAGATCGGGTGGTTCTTGTACTTGGCGCCGGTGTCCTTCGCCTGCGGCACGGGGGCCGTCTGCGGCAGCTGCGCGAGGTAGTCGAACCCGGCGAACGGCTCCTTGAGGTGGAAGATGATCGTCGAGTCGTCGGGGGTCTCGATGGCCGAGTTCGTGTCCATCCCCTTGCTGCGGTAGGGACCGTCATAGCCCTTGGGCAGGTCGAGCATGCCCTCGAAGTAGGCCGGGCCGTTCGGGAAGGTCTTCTTGTCGGTCGACCGCAGGACGGCGTACTTGACGTCGGCCGCCTTGATCGGTGACCCGTCCTCGAACTTGAGGCCCGGCTTGAGGGTGTAGGTCCAGGTCTTGCCACCGTCGGTGGACTTGCCGAGGTCCTCGGCCATGTCGGGGGTGAGCTCGAGGCCGGCCTTGCCGGGCTCGGTCTTGAACATCACCAGGCTGCGGGTGTAGTTGCGAATCATGTCCCACGAGTAGCCGTAGTAGGTCTCACCGGGGTCCACGGTGTCTCCCCACTCTCCGGCGAGACCGAACTTGAGCGTTCCGCCCTTCGTGTCGGAGGGGTCGGCGATCTTGCCGATGGCGCCGTTGTCGAGCTTGGGCGCGCTCTGCTTGTTGTCGGTGCTGCTGGAGCCGCAGGCACTCAGCCCGAGGACAGCGACGGCGACCAGTGCCACCGCTGATCTCTTGCGAGAGATTCGCATGTTGTTGCCTTTCTTGTCGTCCGCGAGGTGCGGCCTGGTTGCCCGGTTGGTCACCGGCTACGGGGGTCGAACGCGTCGCGCAGCCCGTCCCCGAAGAGGTTGAAGGCCAGCACCGTGACGAAGATCGCCAGGCCTGGCCAGAACATGAAGTGCGGAACCGTGTAGAAGGTGACGGCGTCGGAGAGCATGCCGCCCCAGCTCGCGGTCGGCGAGGGGACGCCGACACCGAGGAACGAGAGGGCCGCCTCGAAGAGGATGTTGGTCGGGATGATCAACGTGGAGTAGACGAGGATCGGCGCGAGCAGGTTGGGCAGCAGCTCGGTGAACAGGATGTAGGGACGCCTGGCCCCGAGACTGCGCGCCGCCTCGATGTACTCCCGCTCGCGCAGGGAGATCGTCTGACCGCGGACGATGCGGCCGATGTAGGGCCAGTTGAAGAAGCCGATCACGAAGATCAGCAGGCCGAGCCGCAGCGGAAGGCCGGAGAACCCGAAGGCCTGGTTCGGGAAGACACCGGAGAGCGCGATCGCGAACACCAGCAGCGGGAACGCCAGGAACATGTCCATGACCCGACTCAGGACGGCGTCCACCCAGCCGCCGAAGAAACCCGCGACGATGCCCACCGTGGTGCCGATCGCGACCGAGAGCATCGTGGCCAGGATCGCGATCAGGAGCGAGATCCTGGCGCCGTAGACCACGCGGCTGAAGATGTCGCGGCCGTTCACGGTCTCCAGGCCCATCGGGTGCGCCCAGCTCATCCCACCGAAGGTGCCGTAGGGGATGCCGCCGAGGCTCGGGTCGAGCAGCTCCTGGTGGTACTCGTTGGGCGGGCCTCCGGTGATCTTGACGATCAGCGGCGCGCAGACCGCCACGAGGATCAGCAGCACGATGAACACGCCGCCGGCGAGGGCGACCTTGTCCCGGCGGAGCTTGCCCCAGGCGATCTGGCTGAGCGAGCGCCCCTCGATCTGCTTCTCGCCGGTCAGCACCGCCTCGGGAGCGGCGTGGGCTGCACTCGGATCCTCCAACGCGCTCAGGACGGCCTCCCCAGGATCACTGCGGCTACGGACGAGGGCCGCCGGGTGTGGTGGCCGGGGTCAAACCTCGTCCCGTGGCCGCAGCGGGTCAAGAGGCCACTCGTCCCGTTGCCGAATCGTGACCGCCGCCGGGAACTTCCGAGCGTCACCCCCCGGCCGCCGCCCGGACGTCATACGAGGTGGTCGCCAAGTGCAGCCAGGTCGTATGACCTCCCGCGGGAGGTCATGCGAGGTGGTCGCCAGGGGAGCCAAGGCGTATGACGCCCCGAGGCCCGCGGACCGGCTCACAGACGGGGGCTGGTCAGGTGCGCGAGGCGCGCAGGGCGCGGAGTCCCCAGCGACCGAGCACCACGGCGATGACCACGTTGACCACGATCAGGACGCCGTGAGCCACGAAGTAGCCCGTCGGCCGGTCCTCCTCCGTCTGGACCAGCGCCTTGGTGAACTGGGCGTAGGTCACGACGTTCCAGACGGCGACGGCGAGCAGGACCAGGGCGTGCTTGCGTTCGAGCTTCACCCGGTCAGCGTAGGCAGGCCGACCGGGTCTCCCACCGACGGGCTGCCCCGGCTCGACGAAAGGGCCGTTGCACGGGGCCTCAGCGCGCGTGCTCAGCGCCGGGTGACCACGATGCGCGCCCCGTGCCGCGGGACGCTGGTGATGTTGCGGACCTTGGGCGAGTCGGTGGCGCCGGGAGGAACAGCCACGTCGTACGCCGTCAGCACCTCGCGGAGCACCGCGACGCCTTCCATCAGGGAGAACCCGGCACCGATGCATCGCCTGACGCCGCCGCCGAAGGGGATCCAGGTGTTCGTGGCGACCTCGCCCTCCAGGAACCGCTCCGGCCGGAACCGGCCGTGGTCGGGATGGCTGGTCTCCGAGGCGTGGGCCAGGATGATCGAGGCGGCGACGGTGGTGCCGCGCGGCAACTCGATGCCGCCGATCGTCGCCGGGGCCATCAGGTGCCGGACCACCATCGGGATCACCGGGTGCAGCCGCATCGACTCCTTGAGCACCGCCTCCAGGTGGTCCGTGTCACCGGCCGAGGCGGCCTGGCGGGCCATGGCCTCCTGGACGGGGTCGTTCCCGAGCTCGTACAGCGCCCACGCGAGCGCCGTGGCCGTGGTCTCGTGACCGGCCAGCAACAGCGTGACCAGCTGGTCGCGGAGCTCCTCGTCGGTGAGTCCCTCGCCCTCCGCGCCGTCGGCCCCGTCGGTCGGGACGTCGCGGACCTGCAGCAGCCGGGAGAGTACGTCGGAACGGTCGGCCAGGTCGCTGGCCCGCCGACGCTCGGCGATCTCGGAGAAGATCACCCGGTCGAGCTCGATCTGGTTCTCGACGGTGCGGCGCCAGGGCCCGAACCTCTGCAGCCGGGGGTAGCCCCACCCGAGGAAGACGAGGGGCGGGATGTTGACCGTGTTGTTGACCAGCGGCCGCAGCTCGGCCAGCCGCGCCTCGTCGGTGACGCCGAAGACGACCTGGAGGATGACCTCGAGGGTCAGGGCGTTCATCCGCTCGAGCGACCCGAAGGTGACCCCGGCCCGCCAGCGACCCACCTCTTCCTTGGTGAGCCGGGTGACCAGCTCCTCGTAGCCGCGCAGGGCGTGGCCGTTGAAGGCCGGCATCAGCAGCTTGCGGGCCCGCTGGTGCTGGGTGGAGTCCACGAGCAGCAGGGAGTGCTCCCCCATCACCGGGCCGAGGATGGCGTTGCCCTTCCCCGCGTGGAAGACCTCCGGGTCGCCGGCGAAGATCTCCTTCACGTGCTCGGGCCGGTTGAACACCACCACGTGGCGCCCCTCCGGGAGGACCCGGATCGTGAAGACGTCGCCATATCGGCGCTGCATCGCCGGGATGAACTGGTGCCGGAACCGCAGCAGCCCGATGCTCTGGAGCAGGCTGTGCACCCGCGGCCCGGGAGGCAGGTCCCTCGACGACAGCCGCGCCGCACCTCCCGTGGGACGCACGGGCCGCATCCTGGCGAAGCGCCGCTCGGTCACCGTCTCGGTTCGCATACGGAGAGTATGCCGCCGACCGGGTGGTCCGGCGAGGGCTGGTCCAGCACCTCGCCGGGTCGCGACGGAGCCGGTGTCAGCCGCTCAGGAGCTGGAAGGCCTTGACCAGGGTCTGGTAGAGACCGTAAGCCAGCGGGAGCGCCACGATCAGCCAGGCCAGCACGACCAGGATCACCGGGGTGGGGGTGGTGGCCTTGTCGGAGTGTGTGCTGCTCATGTCAGTTGCCTCTCGCCGTTGCGGTCACGGTCTCGTGGTCGCCGTCGTGGTCACCGTCGTGGCCGCCGTCGTGGCCGGGCACGTCACGCGCACCGGCCCGGATCGCGTCCTGGTCGAAGTACTTCTCCTCCACCGGCTTGATCAGCAGGTTGGCGACGAAGCCGACGGCCAGCACGCCGACCATGGTGAACAGACCCAGGTGGTAGTCGTCGGCGACGAGCTTCCCGGGCTCACCGGCCGCGTCCAGGAACCCGTTGACCACCAGCGGTCCGACCACACCGGCCGCCGCCCAGGCGGTGAGCAGCCGACCGTGGATGGCGCCGACCTCGAGGGTGCCGAACAGGTCCTTGAGGTACGCCGGAACGGTCGCGAACCCGCCGCCGTAGTAGGAGATGATGACCAGCGACAGGATCACGAAGATCGCCGTCGACTGCTGGCCGACCGTCGCCAGCAGCACGTAGAGCACGAGCCCGACGCCGAGGTAGAACATGTAGGTCGGCTTGCGTCCGATCACGTCGGACAGGCTCGACCACACGAAGCGTCCGGCCATGTTGGCCAGGCTCAGCATGCCGACGAACCCGGCCGCCTCCGCCGCAGAGACCGAGGAGTCGCCTCCCGAGCGGAAGAAGTCCTGGATCATCGGTGCCGCCTGCTCGAGGATGCCGATACCCGCGGTCACGTTGCAGAACAGGACGACCCACAGCAGCGCGAACTGGGGTGTCCGGATGGCCTTCGACGCACGGACGAGCGCACCGTTCTGGCCCGGCTGATGCACCGAGTCCTCCCCCTCTGCGTAGCCCGGTGGGACCCGGATGAGCGAGGCGCCGACCAGCATGAAGACGAGGTAGACCAGGCCGAGCGTCAAGAAGGCGCCCGACAGGGCGGTGCTGTTGGCGACGGCGCCCTTCTCGACGGGGTCGAACCCGGAGTCGAAGATGCCGAGCAGCCTGTTGGTCAGCGGGGAGGCGATCAGGGCACCGCCACCGAAACCCATGATGGCCATGCCGGTGGCCAGCCCCGGACGGTCAGGGAACCACTTGATCAACGTCGAGACCGGCGAGATGTAGCCGATGCCCAGGCCGATGCCGCCGATCACGCCGTACCCCAGGTAGAGCACGGGCAGGCTGCCGATGGCGATGCCGAGCGAGCCGACCAGGAAGCCGGAGCCCCAGCACAGGGCGGCCGCCACCATGGCCTTGCGGGGGCCCACCCGCTCGACCCAGGTGCCCAGGACGGCGGCCGAGAGGCCGAGCATCACGATGGCGATCGAGAAGATCCAGGCGACGGCGGTCTGCGAGGAGTCGAAGCGGGCGACCAACGAGGTCTTGAACACCGAGAAGGCGTAGACCTGACCGATCGAGAGATGGACACACAGGGCGGCCGGGGGGATCAGCCACTTGCTGTAACCCGGTCGTGCGACCGAGTGCTTCTTGTCCAGGAACGCCAGCATGCTGCCTCCGAGGGGCGGGGGGGTGGTCCCCGTCACGTACCCCTTCGGAAGTGGTGGAAACGTCCACCACTTTTCCGGTTCGCGCACGGTCAGTCGATCAGCCCCGCGGCGCGCGCCAGCGCCGCCGCCTCCGTGCGGCTGGCGGCACCCAGCTTGGCCATCACGTTGGAGACGTGCACGCTCACTGTCTTGCCGGAGATGAACAGCTGCTGCCCGATCTCCCCGTTGCTGCGGCCGGCCGCCACCAGGACCAGGATCTCTCGCTCTCGGGGGGTGAGGGCGCCGGCCTCGACGCCCGAGCGGGCCACACCCAGCTCCTCGAGCAGCGGTACCGCTCCCAGGCCAGCTGCCACGAGACGGGCCGCGGACGCCTCCTCCTGGCTGCCCTCGACGTCACCGGAGGCCCTCAGCACCACCGACAGGCGGGCGCGGGCACGCGCCTCCTCGTGCGGGTGACCGAGCTCGGCGAAGCGCGCGCTGGCCTGGTGCCACCGGCCGACCATGAGCGGGAGGTCCACCGGGTCCCCCAGCAGCCACCCGAGGCGCAGCTCCTCGGCCCGCAGCCGCGCCTCCCACGAGCGACCCTCGAGGCTGAACGGGCGCTCGATCTCGGTGCGGTCGGCCAGCACGCGTTCGGCGTCCGCCACGAGTCGGACCGCGGTAGCCCTCACCGCCGCCCGCCCGGCGCTCGGAGTCCGAGGCGCGTCGTCGGCCAGCGCCGCGACCGCCAGGGTGGCCAGCCGCAGCCGGGCACCGAAGTCCTCGGACCACAACGGCACGAGCACGGCACAGAGATCGTCGTACATCGCCACGGCGGCCGCGGCACCGTCGCGCCGGGAGAGCAGCTCGATGGCCGCCGCCCCGGCGACCACCGCGATCATGCCCTCGCGGTGCCAGCGCTCACGGACGGCCGGCAGCCGGCTCAGCGCGGATACCTCACCGCGGCCGGCGGCCACCGACAACGTGACGGCCTCCAGCATGGCGCGCGGGGTCGGTGGCGGGTCCTCGGTGCTGTGGTCGACGATGCCCAGGGCCTCCTCCCACCGCCCGCGCATGTGCGCCATCACGCCGGCGTGGGCGCGACCGCTGATGCCCTGGATGCTCCACGGCCGGCCGATCTCCCGCGCCAGCCGAACCGCGTTCTGGAAGTACGCCTGCGCCTCCGCCAGCGCGCCGTACTCGTACTCGAGCCCGCCGGCGCGCAGCCAGCCGCGCATCTCGCTGACCACGTCGCCCCGGGTCCGGGCGTCCTCGATGATCCGCTTGAGGTCGGCCCGGCTGCTCTCCCCGAAGTCGAGGTGCTGGCTGAGCCAGGTGAGCGTGAGGCCCACCTCCGCGGCGACCCGGGCGATGCCGAGCTTGTCGGCCAGCTCGAGGGCCTCGTCGGCGAAGGCGCGGGCGCCCTGGTAGTCGTCGTCCCAGACCAGGGCCAGGGCGTGCATGGCGAGGATGCGGGCGCGCAGCTCGGTCTCGACGGGACCCACGAGGGCGAGGGCCTCGGTCGTCACCAGGCTGGGACGCACGTCGGTCTCGGTGGAACGCAGCGCCTCGGCGCGGGCGAGCAGCAAGCGTGCGCGGGAGATCGCCGGAGCATCGGGAGACAGGCGCCGGAGGTGGGAGTCGACGAGGGCGAGCCCCGTCTCGGGCCGACCCGAGCTGCACAGGGCGTCCACCGTGCTGGCCACGAGCCCGGCCTCGTCAGGTGGCGCCTCGAGCTGGACCGAGGCGCGCTCGTAGATCTCGAGCGCCTTGGTGAAGTGGCGAGCAGCCTCGTCCGGGCCGCCCGCGGCCAGCGCCTGCTCCCCCGCGTCGACGCTGGCCTGCAGGGCGGTGGGCAGGTCGTGCGAGGCGAGGGCGTGCCGGGCCAGGTTCGCGGCCGCGTCCCGGCCGTGGAGCTCCCGCACCGCGGCGGCGTACGCCGTGTGGAGGCGCATGCGCTCGCCGGGCAGCAGGTCGTCGTACACCGCCTCGCCGAGCAGCGCGTGCCGGAAGGAGTACTGGTCCGCACCCACCCGCACCAGCACGTTGGCGTCGATCGCCTCCCGCAACGCAAGGTCGAGCTGACCCTCGGCGACGGGGGCCACCCGGCCCAGGAGCTCGTGGGAGACCCGCTGACCGGCTGCCGAGGCGACGCGTACGACGTCGCGCGCGACCTCGCCGAGGCGGTCCAGCCGCACGAGGAGGAGGTCGGCCAGGTCCTCCGGGAGGTTCCAGCCGCCACCGAGGAAGGCGCCGACCAGCTCCTCGACGTAGAACGCGTTGCCCTGGGCGCGCTGCACGATCCGCTCGATGTCGTCGTCGTACTTCTGGTCGGGCGCCCCGGTGGGTGTGGGATCGGGGCCGGCGATCAGCTGCTCGACCATCCCGCGCACCACGCCGGCGGGCAGGGGGTCGAGCTGGACGCGTTCGATGCCGGGGAGCCGCACCCACTCGGCCACCCGCTGGCGCAGCGGGTGGCGGCGGTGCATCTCGTCGGAGCGGTAGGTCACCAGGCACAGGAACCGTCCCTGCACGCGGCGCGAGAGCAGGAAGCTGATCAGGTCGCGGGTGCTGGCGTCGGCCCAGTGGGCGTCCTCGACGACCATCACGACAGGACGTTCGGTGGCGAGCTCCTCGACCAGTGCGTAGACCGCCTCGAAGACGTCGGCCCGGTCGAGGCCCTCGGGCGTCTCCTCCGCCGGCACCTGGTGGAGCAGCCGGGACAGGGCGGGATGGGCGACGACCGGGCCCTGCGTGGTGCTCTCGCCCACCTGGCCGAGCATCTCGGCGAACGGCAGGTAGGGCATCGAGGTGTCACCGAAGTCGAGGCAGTGCCCGACGAGGGTGTGCCAGCCGTCCCGCTCGAGGCGGTGCAGCATCTCGGTCAGGAGCCGGGTCTTGCCGACGCCGGCGTCACCGGAGAGCAGCACCATCCGGGTCTCGCCAGGGCCGGCGGACGAACCCGCGGGGCGGGTGGCGGAGCGCAGCAGCGCCGCGAGCTCAGGCCCCCGGCCGACGATGTTCTCGGTCCTGCTCCGGTCCGCCCGCACGTCGGCCATCATCCCGCAAGACGGAGCCGGACCCACCAGTGTCGCTTCGGCGGCCGGTCGACGTGGCCGGCGTCCTCAGCAACGGTGTCCTGGTGAGCGCCCTGGTGGTTGGCGCTCCCCTGCGGGGCGGGCCGCCGCCGGTGTCGCTGGATCCGCTCGATGCGGTCGTTCATCTCCTGGAACATGTAGTCCTCGTTGAGGGCGCTGTACATGTCTCTCATCTCCTCGGGCGGGCCCCGGCCCATCTGGTCCGGAAGCCCTGGTTGATCGATGTCTCGATCTCACAGCTAAGGCAGCACCCGGGACATCGGCAGATGCCTTAGCCGCGGGTCGCAGGTGCCTCAGATCCACTCCGGGCGACGACCTTGCCCGTGGTCAGCGCTGCGGGTCGGCGCTGCGTCATACGAGCCGGTGGCGATGTCGACCGTTCCGTATGACGTCCTGCGGGACGTCATACGAGGAGACAGCCATGGCGACCAGTTCGTATGACGTCCGGGGGACGCGGAGGATGCAACAGGCCATACATACGTGGTATACATACCCGGTAGGTAGTCGGGCGGACCGAAGCACGGGAGCACTCATGTCGGTGAAACAGGCACTTCTGGCGCTGCTCGAGGAGGGGCCGATGTACGGCTACCAGCTGCGCTCGGAGTTCGAGCAGCGCACCGGGGCGACGTGGCCGCTCAACGTCGGGCAGGTCTACACGACGCTGTCCCGGCTGGAGCGCGACGGCCTGGTCGAGGGTGCCGCGTCCGACGACGAGGGCCACGTGATCTACCAGATCACCGCCCCGGGCCGCGACGAGGTGGCGGCCTGGTTCACCACACCGGTGGCCCGCACCCAACCACCTCGCGACGAGCTCGCGATCAAGCTGGCCCTGGCCGTCACCGTGGCCGGCGTCGACGTGGGGCGGGTCATCCAGCAGCAGCGCAGCGCCACCATGACGGCCCTGCAGGACTACACGCGCCTCAAGCGCACCGGCCCGGACCGGACGGTCGAGCCCGTGGACCTCGCGTGGGTCCTCGTCCTCGACTCGCTCGTGTTCGCGGCCGAGGCCGAGATCCGCTGGCTGGACCACTGCGAGGCGCGCCTGCGACGCGCCGCCACCGAACGAGCCTCGGCGCCTCGGCCCGGCGCCGTCCGGACCCCCGCCACTGAGGAGACCCGCTCATGAACGCCGTGCTGCAGCTCGTGGACGTCACCCGCACCCACGGCGAGGGCGAGACCAGGGTCCACGCCCTGCGCGAGGTCTCGCTCTCCGTGCACGCCGGCGAGCTGGTGGCCGTGATGGGGCCCTCGGGCTCGGGCAAGTCCACGCTGCTCACCCTCTCCGGCGGGCTCGACCAGCCCTCCTCCGGCCAGGTCCTCGTCGAGGGAGCCGACCTCGCCACGGTCGGTCAGCAGGGCCGGGCCCGCATCCGGCGTACGTCGGTCGGCTACGTCTTCCAGGACTTCAACCTCATCCCCGCCCTGACCGCGGCCGAGAACGTCGCCCTGCCTCGCGAGCTCGACGGGGTGCGCTCCTCCGTGGCGAGGGCGGAGGCCCAGGTCGCGCTCGACGAGGTCGGGATCGGCGACCTCGCCCACCGGTTCCCCGACGAGATGTCCGGCGGACAGCAGCAGCGGGTCGCGATCGCACGAGCCGTCGTCGGCGAGCGTCGCCTGATCCTGGCCGACGAGCCGACCGGCGCGCTCGACACCGAGACGGGCGAGGACATCCTGCGACTCCTCCGTTCGCGCTGCGACGCCGGCGCCGCCGGGGTCCTGGTGACCCACGAGGCGCGGCACGCCGCGTGGGCGGACCGGGTGGTGTTCCTGCGCGACGGCGTGGTCGTGGACGTGTCCGGCGCCGATGTCCCGTCGGTCCTGCTGGAGACGGACGCCGCCCGATGAGCACGCCCGACCCAGGTGCCGGGAAGCGGCCCCGGAACCCCCGCGGCGCCTGGCTGCGCAGCTGGCGGGTGCCCCTGCGGATCGCACGCCGCGACGCGCTGCGAGCGCGCGGCCGCAGCGTCCTGGTGCTCGTCATGATCGCGCTCCCGGTCCTGGCGGTGACCATGGCGGACGTCGTCATGCACACCCAGGACGTGCGCGGCGCAGAGTCGCTCGACCGTCGCCTCGGCGCCTCGACGGCCCTGGTCCGGGCCGAGGCGGGCGCCGGCACCTACCTCCAGACGCCTGATCCCGACGACAACGCGTTCAGCACCGGTGAGGGGGGCACCCGCCCGATGCTCACCGCCGACCAGGTCAGCAGCGTCCTCGGGGGCGCGCGGCTGGTCGAGCGGCGCAGTGGCGACCTCCGGGTCACCTCCGACCGGGGCGTGACGAACGCGCAGGCGACCGAGCTCGACCTCGGTGACCGTGCTGCCACCGGGCTCTTCGACCTCACGGACGGCCGGCTGCCGTCGTCGACGGACGAGGTGGTCATCAACCACGCCCTGGCCGAGAAGGGCTACGCCCTCGGCGACCGGCTCGAGGTGCCCGGTGACACCGGTCTCGCACCGAAGGTGGTCGGCATCGCCGAGTCCACGACCGTGCGCAGCTACCCGCTCGCCGTCGGGCCCCTGGGCAGCCTCGGGGTGTCCACGGAGGGCTCGACGACCTGGCTCGTGGACGGCCACGACGTGACCTGGAAGGAGGTACGGCGACTCAACGCGGGGGGAGCCACCGTGCTGTCGAGGTCGGTCGTGCTGAACCCGCCGCCCGCCTCCGAGGTCCCCGAGGAGGTGCGCGCCACGAGCAGCGGGACGGACTCGACGGCCGTCACCGTCGCGATCCTGGTGGTCGTGATGGCGCTCATCGAGGTCGTGCTCCTGGCCGGGCCGGCGTTCGCGGTCGGCGCTCGCCGCCAGTCCCGCAGCCTGGCCCTGCTGGCCGCAACGGGTGGCACGCCGAAGCAGGCACGCCGGGTGGTGCTGGCCGGCGCCGTGGTCCTCGGGGTGACGGCGGCCGCGCTCGGAGCGGCTCTGGGGATCGGCCTGGCCTTCGTGGTCATGCCCCTGGTCCAGGGCCTCTCCTCCTCCTGGTTCGGCCCGTTCGAGGTTCCCTGGCTGCAGCTGCTGGGCATCGCCACCTTCGGTGTGGTCAGTGCGCTGCTGGCGGCCGTCGTACCCGCGCAGATCGCGTCGCGACAAGACGTCGTCGCGGTGCTCGCCGGTCGCCGGGGAGATCGACCACCTTCGCTGCGCTCGCCCCTGATCGGCCTGGTACTGGTCGGCGTGGGGGTCGCCGGGGCGGTCGTGGGCGCCACCAGGCCGGGCGGTGAGACGCTGATCGCCGGCTCCGCGATCTTCTCGGTGCTCGGCATGATCCTGCTGGTCCCGGTGGTGCTGGCCGGTCTAGCGCGACTCTCCCGGCGACTTCCCCTCACCCTGCGGTACGCCGTCCGGGACGCCGCCCGCCACCGCACCCGGACCGTTCCCGCGGTCGCTGCCGTCGCCGCCACCGTGGCCGGCGTCGTGGCCCTGAGCATCGGCAACGCCAGCGACGCGGCCGAGAACGAGGCGACCTACACCCCCTCGACGGCGCTCGGGGTCGGCACGCTCTACGCCTACGCCGGCGCACCCGACTGGCCCGCCTACCGGTCCCTGGTGGAACGCCAGGTGCCGGACGCCGAGATCACGCCCCTGAACGGTGTCCGGGAGAACGCGGACGACGGCTCCTCCCTCAGCGTCGAGCTCTACCGCCCCGGCAGCGAGGACCAGGTCGCCCAGAGCTACGGTTCGGCGCTGGGGGCCAGCGTGCTGGTCAGCGACGACGCCCTCCCCCCGGGCCTGGTCGGGGTCTCCGCGGCGGAGGCCGCACGCTCCTCGAGTGCCTTGAGGGACGGCGGGATGGTGGTCCTGGCCAACGGGCCGGCCACGTCGGACCAGGCCGAGGTGCACGTCGTCGTACGCCGCTACGCAGCCACCGGGGACGGCTCCGACAGCATCGAGAAGGCCGTCGACCTCCCCGCGACGTTCATCGAGGTGCCCTCGAGCGCCGGCCCCCAGGCCGTGGTCTCGAGCACCGCGGCCAGGGCCATGGGGGTGCCGGTGTCGCAGGTCTCGCTGGTCCTGACCGGCGCCGACATCACCAAGGACCAGGAGACGACGGTCACCGAGGGCATCACGGCGATCTCGCCCGACTCCTACTTCGGCGTCGAGCGCGGCTACCAGGCCGAGGACGCCACCTTGATCGTGCAGCTCGTCCTGGCCGGGCTGGGAGCCGTGCTGATGTTGGGCGGCACGCTGACCGCCACCTTCCTCGCTCTCTCCGACGCCCGGCCCGACCTGGCGACCCTGTCGGCCGTCGGCGCCTCCCCGCGCACCCGACGCGGCGTGGCGGCGGCCTACGCCCTGGTGGTCGGTGCGGTGGGGGCCACCCTGGGAGCGCTGGTGGGGTTCGTCCCGGGCATCGCGATCAGCTACCCGCTCACCCGGATGACGGGGACGGTGATCAACGGGTCGGGCTACGTCTCGGGCCAGGGGGGCGGCACGGGACCCTTCCTCGACATCCCGTGGCTGCTGATCCTGGGCCTGGTCGTGCTGCTCCCTGCGGCGACCGCCCTCATCGTGGGGCTGACCGCGCGTTCACGGCTGCCGCTGGTGGCCCGTTTGGACTGACCGCTGACTGGCTGGACTGGCCGTCTGGACCGCCCTCAGGTCTGGCGCTGCTCGATGGAGACCACCTCGAAGAAGGGGAGTGGGCTCAGCTTCTCCAGGCCACAGGTCATCTGCGCCTCGCCGCGCGTCGTACGCCGCACGGTGACGGCCCACTCGGAGTCCCCGTGGGCGAAGACGCTCATCGGCCCCTGGCGGCGGACCAGCCGGAGCGCGCCGAGCCGGTCCTCCTCGAGGTGGCGGCGCAGGGCGATCTCGGCGTACTGCACGGGCATCGGGAACGACGAGCGTCCTCGGAGTCGCTCGATGTCGACCCGGCCGTGCTGGTGAAGGTCGGCCACCTGGCTCGCCGTACCCGGCTCCATCCGCCCGTAGTAGAGGCCTTCGGGCAGCACCAGCATGTTGGCGGCGAACCGGTCACCCCCCATGTGCGAGATCTCCCACGTCTCGGCCGGGTGGGAACCGCTCAGCGCTGCGGCGACGGGTCGGCCCCGCTCCGCGCAGCACGCGTCGTGACGACCGTGGGTGCAGACCCCGAACAGGGGACCGTCGACGCGCTGCCAGTCGGGGGCCTCGCCGCGGGAGACCGCGTCGAGGTCGATCCGGGTGAGCTCCATCGGGTCCTCGAAGGTCGTCACCAGCAGCAGCCGACGGGCCGGGAAGCACAAGAAGACGCGGTACTGCTCACCGCGGTGGGCCCGGTGGTGGCGCCTGGCCATCAGCACCTTGATGTTCCCGTGCGTGCGCAGGTGCTGCTTGACCGACGCCGGCAGCCGGCTGTCGCGTGGCGCACTCGTCCCCCACGGCCCGTGGTGCTCGACGAGGAGGAAGGCCGCCACGTGCGTGGCGCTCCCGGCGAGGTCGTCCAGCCGCGCCTCGGCCGCCGCCGAGCAGCGGTAGCCGATCTTGCCGGACGTGCTCAGGGGACGACCTCGAGCAGACCCTCACGGATCAGCCGACGGCTGAGCACGAGGGCGGACTGCGGGTCGAGCCCGAGGTCGGCGGGGGTGAACACCTCGAGGGTGCGGGCCCGATCGACCGCGTCGCCGATGCGCGCCGGCACGGTCACCCGGCGGTCTCCGAGGTGGAGGTGGAGGCGGTCGCCGTCGGGCCGCAGCACGCAGGGCTTGCCCGGACGCCGGCGCAGCGAGGTGTCGCTCGCGACCTGGTCGAGGTGCATCCGGTCGACCAGGGCACGACGCAGCTGGGGCGTGCGGTGCTCGAGGAACGAGCGCGTCTGCGCGTCCGCGACGGCCGCGGTGTCGGTGGCCGACAGGGCCGCACCGAGAGCCTGCAGGCGCTGGTCGAGTCCCGCCGTCAGGAGCTCCGGGTGCTCGAGGTAGCCGGCCGGCAGGTGGGAGTCCGCGTCGACGGCGTCCATCGCGACGCTGAGGGCCCGGTCGATCAGGGTGCGCCAGGTCAGCTGGTTGATGCCGATCGTCACGTGCAGGGACACGGTGTCCTGTGCCCGCGCGGCGTGGGGGGTGCCGGTGGGGAGGTACATGCTCAGCCCCGGCTCGAGGAGCACCTCGCGCGGCCCGGCGACCCGCTCGCCCGGGGCGGGGTGGACCTCCCAGAGCTTGGAGCCGTGGGTCTGGAAGGTGAAGACGTCGTGGCTGTCGCTGTGCACCGCGAACCCCTGCGAGCCAGGCGGGGTGAGGTAGGCGTTGGCCTGGCAGGGGTGGCCCAGGGCCAGCTCGAGCTCCGCGACCAGCCGGGTCAGCGGCGGCCAGTAGCGGTGCATCCCCTGGAGCACGACGGTGGCGCCACCCTCGAAGAGGTCGATGACCTTGCGGGCGTCCACCAGTCCGGTCAGGGGCTGCCCGGCCAGGGTCGCGCCGCTGCGCGTGTAGGCCGACGCGGGCAGCACCGAGCCGTCCTGGGCCAGGCGGACGGCGGGCGTCCGGATGGCCGACGACGTCAGGAGCTGGTCGACGTCATCGAAGGAGAGCAGGCCCACCAGGTCGGCGGGGTCGGACTTGTGCAGGTGGACGTGAGACGCCCAGATCTCCTCGACGAAGTTCTGGGCGTCCCCGCTCAGCAGTTCGAGGGCGCTCACTCAGCCGTCGGTGCCGTCGGTCCCGTCGGCGTCCGTGGAGTCGGCGTCCGTGGAGTCGCCGTCCGTGGAGTCGCCGTCGGTGCTGTCGGTGGAGTCCCCGTCGGAGGAGTCCCCGTCGGTGCCGTCCGCGTCGGTGCTGTCGCCGTCGGTGCTGTCGGTGGAGTCCCCGTCGGTGCTGTCCGCGTCACTGGCTGGCACGGCCGCGGCGCCGCCAGCGGTGGTGTCCATCTCGTCGTCGCCGAGGGGCTCTTCGGGAGTCGTCGTCATCTGTGTGTCTCCTCTGTGATGGTCCGGCGCGCGTCACGCCGTAGGTTCTTCGTTCCCGATCCTGCCGGTTCCAACCAAGGAGCACCACGGGGGATCGGGCCGAGCGGTCGCACGAGCGGGCGGCCCGACCACGGCCGGGGCTCAGCCCTCGTCGAAGATCTCGACGACGGCGTCGTCGATGGTGTGCTTGGGACCGGTGAACCAGTGCTTGGCCGAGACCTTCCACCAGATCGCCAGCACGATCAGCGCACCGATGGTCAGCACCGGGGCGTAGTTGACCGAGCTCCAGGCAAAGTCCTTGTTGCCGGGGATCCCGGCAGGGGTGAACGGCAGCACGAAGTAGACGCTGATCACCACGATCTCGATGACGGCGACCAGGTTCATCCACTTGTACTTCGAGCCGTTGGTCCAGCTGCCGGGCTCGAAGTCGTCGCCCAGCCGCCACCGCAGCCAGATCGGGATCAGGAACGCGAGGTAGAGGCCGATCACGGCGACCGAGACCACTGCGTAGAAGGCCGTGGGGGCGCCCCCGACGCTCTTCAGTGCGGGCAGCGTGATGATCACGCCGACGACCGCCACGAACATCACCGCGTTGGCCGGGATGCGGGTCTTCGTGTTGACCTTGGCCAGCCACTTCGATCCCGGGATGGCGCCGTCGCGGCTGAACGCGAAGGTCATCCGCGACGCACTCGTCAGGCACGCGGTCGTGCAGAACAGCTGTCCGGCGGTGGAGATCAGCAGGATCAGGAAGTGCCAGCCCTCGGGCAGCGCCTGTCCGAAGATCACGTCGACGGCCCCGAAGCCGTCGCTGACTCCCTGGGGGTCCTGGACGGCGAACACGAAGGCGAGCAGCAGCACGTAGCCGCCGATGGCGGAGTAGAAGATCGAGCGCCAGATCCCCTTGGCCGCCCCTTCGGCCGCTCCCTGGGTCTCCTCGGAGAGGTGAGCCGAGGCATCGAACCCGGTGATCGTGTACTGCGTGAGCAGGAAGCCGAGCGGCAGCACGAGGAACCAGTAGAAGCCGCTGCTGAACCCGGAGTTGTTGATCCGCTCGGTGAACACGAAGCTCGCGCTCTGGTGGTGGTCCGGGACGATGATCAGGACCAGGATCACGATCGCGGCGCCCGCGACGTGCCACCACACCGAGATGTTGTTGATCATGGCGAGCAGGTGACCGCTGAAGATGTTGGCCAGGCCGGCGAGGAGCAGGATCACCACGAACAGGACGAAGACGGTCTTCAGCCCCGAGTGTGCCGCCCAACCACTGCTGATCGTGTCCAGTGTGAGGTCGAGGAACGTCGCGGCACCGTAGGCCACCGACGCCGTGACCGCGAGCAGCCCGATCAGGTTGAGCCATCCGGTGAAGAAGCCGGCCGCAGGCCCGCCCAGCTTCGAGGCCCACCAGTAGATGCCGCCGGACGTGGGATATGCCGAGACCAGCTCACTGAGGGTGAAGCCGATGATCAGGATGAGCGCCGAGATGATCGGCCAGCCCCACGAGATGGCGACCGGGCCTCCGTTGTTCCACGCCTGGCCGAAGGTGGTGAAGCACCCGGCGAGGATCGAGATGATCGAGAACGAGATGGCGAAGTTGGAGAAGCTGGACCAGGAGCGACTGAGCTCCTGCTTGTAGCCGAGCTTGGCCAGCAGCGCGTCATCAGCGTCGGTGTCCGGCGTGTTCTTGGCCATCTGGAGCCTCCTGGATCTCTGGGCAGATGGCCAAGAACCTAGACCCGCGTTCTCGCATGCGTCCATAGCTGGATCCCAAAAGGTTTGAGTCCAGACCATTGACACTCGAGACACTTGACTCGAAGACTGGCGGCGTGATGGCCGCCGCACCCGATCCCGCGCTGCCTGCGGACGTCCTGCGCCCGGTACGCGGGCACCATGCCTTCGAGGCGTGCGTGGAGCAGCTGGCCACGCTGATCCGGCTCGGGGTCTATCCGCGGGGCTCGACCCTGCCTCCGGAACGCGAGCTGGCAGAGCGTCTCGCCGTCTCACGGGCGACGTTGCGCGAGGCGATGGCCGCCATGCGACAGGCCGGGCTGGTCCAGACCACCCGGGGGCGCAGCGGCGGCACCATGGTGACGAAGCGGGCGGCCACCCCGTCGGCCCGGGCGGCGTCGCGGCGTACGAAGGCGACGCGGGCGGACTGGATCGACGCCCTCGACTTTCGCCGCATCGTGGAGCCCGGAGCCGCCGCCCTGGCCGCCGTTGCCGACCTCGACGACAAGCAGCGCGAGCGGCTCGAGGCCGCCCTCGACTCGGTGACCCACGCCCATGGAGCGGCGCTGCACCGCCAGGCAGACTCTCGCTTCCACCTGACCGTGGCCGCTCTCAGCGGGTCCACGCGCATCATCGAGTCCGTCACCGCCGTCCAGTCGACGCTGCACGAGATGCTCAGTGCGATCCCCGTCCTGGACGCCAACATCGCGCACTCCGACGGACAGCACGACCGGATCGTCAAGGCGATCCTCGCCGGACGGGCCAGCCGGGCCCGCCAGGTGATGCAGGAACACTGCGACGACACCGCCGCACTGCTGAGAGGCCTGCTCGGATGACCCGCTCCATCACGATCGCGACCCACGGGAGAGCACGATGACCACACCGAACGACCGCTACCTCAGCCTGGAGGAGCTCCGCACGAAGATCGAGACCGACCAGGTCGACACCGTCGTGCTGGCCTTCACCGACATGCAGGGGCGCCTCCAGGGCAAACGCCTGCACGGCCGCTACTTCCTCGACGTGGCGCTGGAGTCCGGCACCGAGGGCTGCAACTACCTCCTCGCCGTCGACGTCGACATGAACACGGTGGAGGGCTACACGATCTCCTCGTGGGAGAAGGGCTACGGCGACATGGAGTTCGTCCCCGACTGGGACACCCTGCGCCTGCTGCCGCACCTGCCGGCCACGGCGCTCGTGCAGTGCGACCTGGTCTGGCTCGACCACGCGCCGGTCCCCCAGTCGCCTCGGACGATCCTCAAGACCCAGCTCGAACGGGTCGCCGCGATGGACATGGTGGCCCTCGCCGGGACCGAGCTCGAGTTCATCGCCTTCAACAACTCCTTCGAGGACGCCCACGACAAGCGGTGGCGGGACCTCACTCCGGTCAACCAGTACAACGTCGACTACTCGCTGATCGGCACCTCCCGGGTCGAGCCCCTCCTGCGCGACATCCGCAACCACATGTACGCCGCCGGCATGGACGTCGAGGGTGCCAAGGGTGAGTGCAACTTCGGCCAGCACGAGATCGGCTTCCTCTACGCGGAGGCCCTGGTCACCGCGGACAACCACGCGGTCTACAAGACGGCAGCCAAGGAGATCGCCGCCCAGCACGGGAAGGCGCTCACCTTCATGGCGAAGTACGACGAGCGTGAGGGCAACTCCTGCCACATCCACCTGTCGTTGCGCGGGGCTGACGGCGCCGTGGTCTTCGGGGACGGGCACGAGCGGTCGGCCCTGTATGACCAGTTCGTCGCCGGCGTCCTCGCGACGATGCGGGACTTCACCCTGCTCTACGCCCCGAACATCAACTCCTACAAGCGGTTCGCGTCGGCATCGTTCGCGCCGACAGCCGTCGCCTGGGGCACCGACAACCGCACGTGCGCGGTGCGCCTCGTCGGTCACGGTCCCTCCGGGCGGATGGAGAACCGGCTGCCGGGCGGTGACGTCAACCCCTACCTGGCGCTGGCGGCCATGCTCGCCGGCGGACTCCACGGGATCGAGAACGAGCTCGAGCTCGAGGACGAGCTGGTCGGCAACGCCTACGACTCGGACAAGCCGCACGTGCCACACACCCTGCGGGCGGCCCGCGAGGCGTTCGCGTCCTCGACGGTCGCCCGGGCAGCCCTGGGTGACGACGTCGTGGATCACTACGTCAACATGGCCGATGTCGAGCTCGCGGCCTTCGACGCCGCTGTCACCGACTGGGAGCTCGCCCGGACCTTCGAGAGGATGTGAACCGTGACCACCTCACCGTTCGTCACCGCCACCAGCGCCGTCATCAACCCCGTCACCACCCAGCAGATCGCCGAGGTCGGCTCGGCCTCCGTGGAGGAGACCGACGCCGCGATCGCCCGCGCCCAAGAGGCCTTCGTCTCTTGGCGTGAGGTCGCCCCCGGAGAGCGGGCGCGGCTGCTGCGCGCGTTCGCGGCCGTCGTCGACCTGCACGTCGAGGAGCTCGCGCAGATCGAGGTCGCCAACGCCGGGCACACGATCGGCAACGCCCGCTGGGAGGCCGGCAACGTCCGCGACTGCCTGAACTACTACTCGGCCGCGCCCGAGCGGATGTTCGGCAAGCAGATCCCGGTGGCCGGTGGGGTCGACCTCACCTTCCACGAGCCGCTCGGGGTCGTCGGCATCATCGTGCCGTGGAACTTCCCGATGCCCATCGCGGGCTGGGGGTTCGCGCCGGCGCTCGCCGCCGGCAACACGGTCGTGCTCAAGCCGGCCGAGATCACCCCGCTCACGGCGATCCGGCTCGGCGAGCTGGCCGTCGAGGCCGGTCTTCCGGAGGGCGTCCTCACCGTCATCCCGGGCCAGGGGGCCGTGGTCGGCGAGCGGTTCGTGACCCACCCGGACGTCAGGAAGGTCTGCTTCACGGGGTCGACCGCAGTCGGCAAGCAGATCATGCGGGGCTGTGCCGACCAGGTGAAGCGGGTGACCCTCGAGCTGGGCGGCAAGAGCGCGAACATCGTCTTCGCCGACACCGACGTGGCGGCAGCGGCGGCGAGCGCGCCGTACGCCGTGTTCGACAACGCCGGCCAGGACTGCTGTTCCCGGTCGCGGATCCTGGTGCAGCGGTCCGCCTACGACGAGTTCGTCGGACGTCTCGAGGAGTCGGTGAAGAAGCTGCGCGTGGTCGACCCCACGCGGGACGACAGCGAGATGGGCCCGATGGTCTCGGCCGCCCAGCGGGACTCGGTGCAGCGCTACATCGACGGCGCCACCGTCGCCTTCACCGGTTCCGCCCCCGACGGCGACGGCTACTGGCTGCCGCCCACGGTGGTCGAGTCGACGTCGACGGACGAGCCGGTGTGGCGCGAGGAGGTCTTCGGCCCCGTGGTCGCAGTCATGGCCTTCGACGACGAGGAGGACGCGATCGCCCTGGCCAACGACACCGAGTACGGCCTGTCGGGGTCGATCTACACCGAGAACCTGGGTCGGGCCCTGCGCGTCGCGCGCGGCGTCGAGTCGGGGAACCTGAGCGTGAACAGCCACGCGGCGGTGCGCTACTGGACCCCGTTCGGCGGCTACAAGCAGTCCGGCCTCGGCCGCGAGCTCGGCCCGGACGCCCCGAACGCGTTCACCGAGGAGAAGAACGTCTTCATCGCCCACTAGGGCGGTCGGTGGTCGGGGCACGAGGAACGTGCGGCGCGAGACCACCCCACAGCTCGACCCATGGGGCGAGCGACTCGAACCAACCAGCACAGGAGAGGACACACCATGGCAGGACGTCTCGAAGGCAAGGTAGCGGTCGTCACCGGGGGGTGCTCGGGCATCGGCCTGGCCACCGTCAGCCGGTTCGTCGCGGAGGGCGCGAAGGTCGTCATCGGCGACATCGACGACCAGCGCGGCCACCAGCTGGTCGGCCAGCTGGGCGGAGAGGAGGTGGCGTCGTACGTCCACGTCGACGTCACCGACAAGGACCAGGTCGACGCGCTCTTCCAGACGGCCAAGGACACCTACGGCTCGGTGGACATCGCCTTCAACAACGCCGGCATCTCCCCGCCCGAGGACGACTCGATCATGGACACCGACCTCGACGCCTGGCGCCGGGTGCAGGAGGTCAACCTGACCAGCGTCTACCTGTGCTGCAAGGCCGCCCTGGGTCACATGCGCGAGCAGCAGTCCGGGTCGATCATCAACACCGCCTCCTTCGTGGCGGTCATGGGGGCCGCGACCAGCCAGATCTCCTACTCGGCCTCCAAGGGTGGCGTGCTCTCGATGAGCCGTGAGCTCGGCGTGCAGTTCGCCCGCGAGGGCATCCGCGTCAACGCGCTGTGCCCCGGACCGGTGAACACCCCGCTGCTCAAGGAGCTGTTCGCCAGCGACGCCGAGCGCGCCGCCCGTCGCCTGGTGCACGTGCCGATGGGTCGCTTCGGCGAGCCCGAGGAGATGGCGAACGCCGTGCTCTTCCTCGCCTCGGACGAGTCCAGCTTCATGACGGCCAGCACGTTCCTGGTCGACGGTGGCATCTCCGGTGCCTACGTGACGCCCCTCTGAGCCCCGGTCCCATGAAGCCGCTGATCGGACTGACGAGCTATCGCGAGCACGCCCAGTGGGGCGTGTGGTCGCAGGGTGCCGACCTCCTCCCGGCGGTGTACGCCGACGCGATCGTCCGCGCCGGCGGCGTGCCCGTGCTGCTCCCGCCGGCCTCGGACGACCCCGAGGCCGCCCTGGCGGTGGTGCAGAGGCTCGACGGGCTCGTGGTCAGCGGCGGGGCGGACGTCGACCCCGGGAGCTACGGCGAGCAGCCTCAGGAGCGCACCGTCGTCGTACGCCCCGACCGGGACGCCTGGGAGCTGGCGCTGCTGGACTCGGCGGCCGCGGCCAACCTCCCGACGCTGGGGGTCTGCCGAGGGATGCAGGTGATGGCGGTGGCCGCCGGGGGGGCGCTCGACCAGCACACCCCGGACCTCGTCGGCCACGACGGGCACAACCCGAGCCCCGGCGTCTTCGGGGACACCTCGGTCAGCACCAGTGACGACTCGGTGCTGCACTCGATCCTCGGGTCCTCGGTCACGGTCCACTGCCACCACCACCAGTCCGTCCGCTCGCACCCCGGCTACGTAGCGACCGCCTGGGCCGCCGACGGCTCGCTGGAGGCGATGGAGTCGACCGGCGCCCGCTTCTGCCTGGGCGTGCAGTGGCACCCGGAGATGGGCCGGGACCAGCGCTTGTTCGACGCCCTGGTGCAGGCGGCGTCACTCCCGCGCTGAGGCGCTGCGGGGCCGGTCAGTCCAGCGACCGGCGCAGGGCGGCCGCGAAGGCCTCGGGATCGCCGTGCTGGCCGTACTCGCCGCCGAGGAAACCGCTGTGCCCACTGGGGTACTCCGTGACCGGTCGCCCCAGGGCCGCGGCCACCGAGCGCGCGCCCCGGGCGGCCAGCTGCTGGCCGGACTCCACCCCGGCGGCCAGCACGAGGCGCTCGCCCAGGACCGCGAGGGCCTCGAGGTCAGGCTGGTAGGCGGCTCCCGCGAGGAGGTTGCGCATCAGCGGGTCGGTGCGGGAGCCGTCGTCGTCGGCAGACATCCCGAACATCGCCGGATCGGGGGCCGGCTGGTCGAGGTGGTCCTCCGAGACCGGCCCCTCGTGCATGACGAAGCTGATGAACTTCGCCATCGCGAGACCGGAACCGGACCTGTCGTAGGTCTCACGCATGTCACGGCAGACCGCGAGAACCTGCTCCCGGTCGGGCAGGAGCGCGGCGGTCGGAGGCTCGTGGGCCACGACGCGGCGTACGTCGTCCGGGTGCGCAGCGACCAGGGCCAGCACGTTGACCGCGCCACCACTGCTGGCGAAGACGTCCACCGGGCCGACACCGAGGATCTCGACGACGCGGTGCAGGTCCTCGGCGTGCTGCTCGGGCGTGACAGGGGTCGTGCCGGTCGGGTTCTGCCCCGACCCACGGGGGTCGACGGTCACCACCGGGCGATCGGCGAAGTGTCCGGCCAGGGTGACGAACCCGGTGGCGTCCATCGGTGAGCCGATCATCAGCAGCACCGGTCGGTCGGCCGTGCCCGACTGGAGGTCGCCACGCACGTAGTAGTGGATCTCGTCGGCGCCCGCGCCCACGGTGCGGGTCTCCAGGGTGAGGGCGGGCTCGCTCATCGGGGGTGTCCTCTCTCGTCGCGGGCCACGCCGGCGCCGCTGCTCAGTGGGCTGACCCGGGGGGCTGGGGAAACTCATCGGTGGCGGGCGGGGCGGGTCGGGGCGGGTCGGGGCGGGTCGGGGCGGGTCGGGGCGGGTCGGGACGTCATACGGGATGGTCGCCGGGGCAGCCACAACGGATGACCTCCCGCAGGAGGTCATCCGAGCTGGTCGTCACAGCGGCCAGAACGTATGACGCCCGGGGCGGGCGGGGCCTCAGGCGATGACCTCGGCCACGAGCGGGACACCGGGCCGATAGGCGAGGTGGACGTACGACGGGGCCTCGAGGACGGTGAGGTGGGCGCGCTTGCCGGGGGCGAGCACGCCGACGTCGTCACGCTCCAGGGCACGAGCACCCCCCGCCGTGGCCGACCAGACCGCCTCGGCCGGGGTCATCCGCATCTCGCGCACGGCGAGGGCGACGCAGAGCGGCATCGACGAGGTGTAGCAGGAGCCCGGGTTGCAGTCGCTCGCGATCGCGACCGTGACCCCGGCGTCGAGCAGGCCGCGCCCGTCCGGGTACGGCGAACGGGTGCTGAACTCCACGCCCGGCAGCAGCGTGGCGACCGTGCCGGAGTCGGCGAGGGCGGCCACGTCGGCGTCGGCGAGATAGGTGCAGTGGTCGACGGCGGCGAGACCGAGCTCGCAGGCCAGGCGTACGCCGGGCCCGGGACCGAGCTGGTTGGCGTGCAGCCGCCCCTTCAGCCCGACGGCCCGGCCGGCCAGCAGGATCGCCCGCGCCTGGTCCTCGTCGAAGGCTCCGGTGTCGCAGAAGACGTCGATCCAGCGGGCGTACGGCGTCACCGCCTCGAGCATGGGACCGGTCACCAGCTCGACGTAGCCGGCCGGGTCGTCGGCGTACTCCGGGGGGACGACGTGGGCGCCGAGGAAGGTGGTCTCCTCGGTGAACTGCTGCGCGAGGGCCAGGCTCCTGGCCTCGTCGAGCACGCTCAGCCCGTAGCCGCTCTTGATCTCCACGGTCGTGGTGCCCTGACGGCGCATCTCGGCGGTCAGACGCGCGAGGTTGGCGTGGAGCTGTTCGTCGGTGGCGGCCCGGGTGGCGGCGACCGTCGTACGGATCCCGCCTGCGGCGTAGCTCTCCCCCGACATGCGCGCGGCGAACTCGGCCGAGCGGTCGCCGGCGAAGACCAGGTGGGAGTGGGAGTCGACGAAGCCGGGGAGGACCGCGCGACCGCCGAGGTCGCGCACGTCGTCGGTGGTCGGAGCCTCGAGCCGGGTCCCGACCCAGGCGACCCGGCGTCCTTCCAGCACGACGGCGGCATCCCGCACGAGCCCGAGCGGGGTGCCGTCGTGGACGGGGTCGTTGGTGACGAGCTCACCGATGCCGGTGAGCAGCAGAGAGGTCATGTCAGCTCCAGTCGTGTGTCTGAGGACGCGTCCGAGCGCGTCGTGAGGCACACAACGTCGGCGGCGGTGGCCGCGAACACGATGGTCTCGGCGCTGGCGCCGGTGCCGCGCGTCCGGATGCTGTCGAGGTCGATCGTCGCCAGGTCAGCCCGTTGACCCGGCGCGATCCGGCCGGCGTCGTCGAAGCCGAGCGAGCGGTGCCCGTCGTACGTCGCCGCCGCGAGCAGCTCGAGGGCGGACCAGTGCCCGCGTTGCTGGGAGGCCAGCCGCTCGTGCATCTCCACCGCGCGCATCTCCTCCACCAGGTCGATCACGGCATGACTGTCCGAGCCCAGCGTGAGGGTGGCGCCCGCGTCGTGCAACCGACGGGCCGGCCCGATGCCGTCGGCCAGGTCGCGCTCGGTGGTCGGGCAGAAGCAGACGTTGGTGTGGCTCTCGCCCAGGAGACGGATGTCGTCGTCGGTGAGGTGGGTGGCGTGCACGGCACTGGTCAGCGGGCCGAGGGCTCCGGCCTCGGCGAGCACCTGGGTCGGGGTCAGGCCCGTGGCCGCGAGGCACGCCTCGTTCTCCGCGACCTGCTCGGAGAGGTGGACGTGCAGCGGAAGCCCACGCGCGGCCTCGACCACGACCGGGAGCTGGTCGCGCGGGACAGCCCGGACGGAGTGGATCGCCGCCCCGACCCGGGGATCATCGAAGGCCGCGACCCGCTCGGCCCAGGCGTGCGCGCTGCCGTCGGAGTAGCGCACCTGCACCCCCTCGGGCTCCTGCCCGAACCCGGAGGCGAGGTAGCAGGTGTCGAGCAGCCGGATCCGGATCCCCGCCTCGTCGGCGGCGGCCAGGAGCGCCCTGCCCATCTCGTTGGGGTCGTCGTACGGCGTCCCGTCGGGCTGGTGGTGCAGGTAGTGGAACTCCCCGACCGCGGTGATCCCGGTGGCCCGCATCTCGGCATAGGTCTCGCGAGCGAGCTCGAAGTAGCTGTCCGGGGTGAGGTCGGCCGCGACGGCGTACATCTGCTCCCGCCAGGTCCAGAACGACCCCCGCTCCCGTTGGGTCCGCCCCCTCAGCGCCCGGTGGAAGGCGTGGGAGTGGCAGTTGGCGAGGCCCGGGAGGGTGAGGCCGGGGGTCGGGGCGGGGTGGGGGGTGCCACCTTCCCCGTGAACCCTCACCGATGTGATCCACCCACCCTCGATCTCCAGGAGTACGCCGGCCTCGACGCCGGTCTCCAGGAGGGCGTGCTCGAGCCGCAGCCTCATGGCACGAGCCCCTCCAGCACGTCGGCCAGGGCCTCGACACCGGCGAGGCAGTCGGCCGTCTCGGCGTGCTCGGACGGCGAGTGCGAGACGCCCGTCGGGTTGCGGACGAACATCATCGCGGTCGGCACACCGGCGGTGGCGAGGATGCCCGCGTCGTGGCCGGCCATCGTCGGGACCACCGGGACCTGGCCCCAGCGGTCGAGGAGCAGGCCTCCGAGGGAGGCCGTGAGGACGGGGTCGAACCCGACCTCACCCGAGACCGACTCGGCCGTCACCTCCAGCCGGACGCCGTCCTCGGCCGCGCCCGCGACCCCCACGCGCTCGATCGAGGCCACGAGACGCTCCAGCGACTCCTCGTTCTCGCAGCGCGCGTCGAGCCAGGCCGTCACCCGCGAGGGGATGGCGTTGGTCCCGTTGGGTGCGACGTCGAGCCGACCGAAAGTGGCTCGCTGGCCCGCGGAAGCAGCCTCCGAGCGCGCGGCCAGGGCGGTCGCTGCAAAGCTGAGCA
Source organism: uncultured Actinomycetota bacterium (assembly GCA_963843775.1). GTDB lineage: Bacteria > Actinomycetota > Actinomycetes > Propionibacteriales > Nocardioidaceae > Marmoricola. Next base: position 81,703 of record CAWJLT010000006.1, on the reverse strand, counting down.
TCGGGTCGCACCGGTCGCCCATGCGCGTCGTGCCGGCATGGTTCGCCTCTCCGGTGAAGTCGAAGCGGTAGCGCCCGTGCGGCCAGATCCCGGTGGCCAGCCCGACCGGGGCGTCCCGGTCGACGAGGTCGCGGCCCTGCTCCACGTGCAGCTCCACGAACGTGCCGATCCGGTCCAGCCAGCCGGCCCGGCCGAGCGAGGGCGAGAGACCGGCCGAGGACATCGCGTCCAGCAGCGGCACACCGGACCGGTCGCGCAGCTCGGCGGCTGCTGCCGCGGAGAGCGATCCGCTGGCCAGCCGGGAGCCCAGGCAGGCGATCCCGAACCGCGACCCCTCCTCCTCGGCGAACGCACCGATCGCGATCGGTCGGCTGGGCACGACACCTCTGGCACGCAGCAGGTCGACTGCGGCGAGCGAGGAGACCACGCCCAGCGGGCCGTCGTACGCCCCGCCGTCGAGCACCGAGTCGAGGTGCGAGCCGATCAGGACGGCGTCGACGGCCTCGCCCGCCTCGCCTGGGGGAGCCCACCACGCGACCAGGTTCCCGTTGCCGTCGGCCTCCACGGGGAGCCCGCGGGCAGCGCACTGGTCCAGGAACCAGGCGCGGAGCTCGCCCTCGACCGAGGTGTAGGGCTGGCGGAAGTACCCGCCGGAGACGGCGGACCGACCCAGTGGCGCGAGGTCCCGCCACATCTGCTCGAAGTCGTCAGTCATGATCTGGCCCATGGACTTCCAGGACGTCGTACGCCGCCGCCGGATGGTGCGCAACTACACAGGGGAGCCGGTCGACCCTGCGGTCCTCGACCGCGCCCTCGACAACGCGACCCGCGCCCCGAGCGCCGGCTTCAGCCAGGGCTGGGGCTTCCTGGTCCTCGACCAGCCGCAGGACGTACGCCGCTACTGGGCGGCCACCGCCGACGCCATCGAGGACCCGGACGAGTGGCTGACCGGGATGATGCGTGCGCCCGTGGTGGTGGTGCCGTGCTCGAGCAAGGCCGCCTACCTGGGGCGGTACGCCGAGCCGGACAAGGGCTGGACCGACCGGGAGGAGGCCCGCTGGCCGATGCCCTTCTGGCACATGGACGTCGCGATGGCCTCGCTGCTGATCCTGCAGACGGCGGTCGACGCCGGCCTCGGCGGCTGCTTCTTCGGGATCCCACCGGCGAAGGTGGCCGCGGTCCGTGGCGAGTTCGAGATCCCGGACGCCTTCGACCCGGTCGGCGCCCTCACCCTGGGACACCCGGCCCCCCGCCCCGGTGCCCTGGGCTCGCCCAGCCGCCGCCCCCGCAAGGACCTCACCGAGGTCGTGCACCGAGGGACCTGGGGAAGCGCTGCGGGCTGACATGGTGCCAACCCTTGCGAATCAGGGCCCCGCGCGCCAGCCGGTCGGGGGCCGGGGTGTCTCGGATGCGAGACCGGATGCCGGGAGCGGGACCGCCGAGCGCCCGGTGGTCTAGCCTGCGCCTCGTGACACAGCAGCCAGCCGGCATCGACCCGGACGTCTCCAAGCTGCAGCGACTGGTCCGGATCGCGACCGTCTCCCTGGCGGACGAGGCCGCGATCGATCCCGAGCCGTTCGAGCAGTTCGTCACCGCGCTGGGCGAGGAGTTCCCGCTCCTGCACGCCCACCTGACCCTGCACCGCGTCCTGGACCACTCGTTGCTGTTCCACTGGAAGGGCCACACCGAGGCCGATCCGGTGGTGCTGATGGCCCACGTCGACGTCGTACCCGTGGACGAGTCAGCCCCCTGGCAGCACCCGCCCTTCGCGGCCGAGATCCATCGACGGCGTGATCTGGGGCCGCGGCACCCTCGACGACAAGGGCTCCCTGGTCGGGATCTGCGCCGCGGTCGAGGCGCTGCTGGAGCGTGGCTTCGTGCCCACCCGCGACGTGTGGCTCTCGTTCGGCGCCCGTGAGGAGGTCTCCGGACCCGACGCCGTGGCGGCCGTCGCCGAGCTGCGCCGCCGAGAGGTCACACCGTGGTTCGTCCTCGACGAGGGCGGTGCCATCGCGCACCAGGCCTTCCCCGGGGTGCAGCCGCCGCTCGGCGTCGTCGGCGTCTCGGAGAAGGGCACGACCACGATCCAGCTGCGGGCGGAGGGGCGCGGTGGCCACTCCTCGACGCCCGCGCCGAACGGACCGACCACCCGGATCGCCCGGGCCGTCGTACGCCTGGAGAAGCGGCAGTTCGCCGCGTCGCTGCCCGAGCCGACGCTCGAGATGTTCACCCGCATGGCGCCGCACGTCCCGCTCGCCCTGCGCCCCCTGTTCGCGAACGCCCGCAGGATGCAGCCGTTGCTCAAGCGGGCGTTGCTCCTCGCGGGGTCGGAGCCCGCCGCCCTGGTGCGTACGACGATGGCCGTCACCACCCTCTCCGGCTCCCCCGCCCACAACGTGATCGCGTCCAGCGCCACGGCCGCGGTCAACCTGCGCATCCTCGTCGGCGACACCGTGGCCTCGGCCACCGAGCACGTCCGCAAGGCGATCGCCGACGACTCGATCACGCTCGAGCTGACCGACGTCAACGAGCCCAGCCCGGTCTCGCCGTACGACGACCCGGCCTTCGAGCTGCTCACCTCGACGATCACCGAGCTGTTCGCCGACGCGGTGCCCACGCCGTACGTGATGATGGCCGCGACCGACTCGCGCTACTTCACCGAGATCTGCACCCGGGTCTACCGCTTCACACCGTTCCGGATGACCAAGGCGCAGCGCGAGAGCATCCACAGCTATGACGAGCACCTCGGCGTCGACGACTTCCTGGCCGGCGTCCGCTGGTACACCCGCCTGATCGAGAGGTTGCCCCGATGACGACCACCGAGTCCGCTCGTGAGCCGGGCGCGGGACACAGCACGGGACACGGCGTCGTTCCCGGCCTGGCCACCGTCATCGGGTTCCTGGTCTGCGTCGAGATCGCCAGCGGCATCCTCCAGGGCTTCTACACCCCGATCTTCAGCGACATCGCCGACCACCTCACGATCCAGGACGCCGACGTCAACTGGTTCGAGGCGGCCCAGCTCGTGGTCTCGGCCCTGGTCGTGCCGGTGCTCTCGCGCCTCGGAGACCTGATCGGCCACCGGCAGGTGCTGCTCCTCTCCACCGCGGTCACGGCCCTCGCGTCGTTCGCCCTGGCCTTCGCGCCGAACTTCACGACCTTCCTCATCGCGTGGGCGATCCAGGGCTTCTACGTGGTCTGGCTGCCGTTGGAGGTCAGCATCATCCATCGGCGCACGGCCGGGAGCGGCCAGCAGACACGGCTCACCCGCCGAGCCGCCGGCTTCCTCGTCGCAGCGCTCGAGCTCGGCGTGATCGTCGGCGCGGTCACCAGCGGCGCGCTGGTCGAGGCCACGTCCATGACGTTCCTGCTCACCCTGCCCGCGATCGCGGTGACCGCGTGCTTCGTCGTCGTCTGGTTCGGTGTCGCCGACACGCCTCCCGTCGCGACCGGACGCCTCGACCTCAAGGGCTTCGGGCTCGTGACGCTCTCCATCGCCCTGGTGATGGGCGGCCTGATCCTCGTGCGGCTGCAGGGACCCGGCTCGATGCTGCCCTGGCTGGTCATCGGCCTCGGGCTGCTGAGCCTGTGGCCCTTCGCCCGGGTGGAGCTCGGCATGGAGGAACCGCTCATCGACGTGCGCCTGCTGGCGACCCCCGGGCAGTGGCCGGTGCAGCTCACCGCGTTCCTGTTCGGCATGTCCGTGCTCGGCGCGCAGATCCCGCTCTCGACGTTCGCGCGCACCGACCCCGGTGAGGCGGGCTACGGCCTCGGGGCGTCGGCCGGCTTCGTCTCGACCCTGATCGCGGTCTACGTGCTCTCCCTGGTCGTCGGCGCGCTCACGCTGCCCGTCGTCGCCCGGTTCACCGGCACCCGCGGGGCGATGCTCATCGCCTGCCTCCTCGTGGCGCTGGGCTACGGCCTCTTCCTCCCGCTGCACGACTCCACCACCCAGACCCTGGCCAACATGGCGATCGCCGGCCTCGGCTCCGGCGCGCTCGTCGCCGCGCTGCCCGCGGCGGCAGCCGCCGCCGCGCCCGCCGACCGCACCGGCTTCGTGACGGGCATGACCAACACCACCAAGACGATCGGTGGGGCCATCGCCTCGAGCATCTTCGCGATCGCCCTCTCCTCGACCGGCTCCATCGCCGACGTCGAGGCCGGCCACGCCCCGTTGTCGGGCTACCTCACCGTCTGGGCGGTCTGCTCGATCACCGCCCTCGTCGCGGCGGCCAGCCTGTTCGTCGTACCCAAGGGCGCGTTCGCGGACTGAACCCATGACCACAGACCCCACCTGGCAGGTGCTTGCGCTGCTGGCGCTAGCTGCGCTGTCGGCAGGCTTCGTGGACGCCGTGGTCGGTGGCGGTGGCCTGATCCAGCTGCCGGCTCTCCTGCTCGGCCTGCCGGGTGCGTCGCCGGCGCAGATCCTCGCCACCAACAAGCTCGGTTCCATCTGCGGGACGAGCGTCAGCAGCGTGACCTACTACCGACGCGTCAAGCCTGACCCCGGGACCTTCCTGCCGTTGATGCTGCTGGCTTTCCTCGGCTCTGTCGGCGGGGCCTTCGTGGCGAGCCGGATCCCGCGGGCCGCGTTCGAACCGATCGTCCTGGTGGTGCTGCTGCTGGTCGGCGCCTGGGTCCTCCTGAAGCCGTCGGTCGGGCAGGAGAGCCTGCTGCGGTTCTCCGGTCACCGGCACACGGCCACGGCCATGGCGACCGGGTTCGCGGTCGGCTTCTACGACGGCGCTCTCGGGCCCGGGACAGGCAGCTTCCTGGTCATCGGGCTGGTCGGGCTGCTCGGCTACAGCTTCCTGCAGGCCTCCGCCAAGGCGAGGATGGCCAACTGGGCCACCAACCTGGGAGCCCTCTGCGTGTTCGTGCCGCAGGGTGTCGTGCTGTGGAAGGTGGGTCTGGTGCTGGGGGCGTTCAACCTGGTCGGGGGCTACCTCGGCGCGAGGGTCGCGGTGGCCCGGGGGTCGGGGTTCGTCCGGGTGTTCTTCATCGTGGTGGTCACGGCCTTCATCGTCCGCATCGGTGGCGACGTCCTCGGCCTGTGGGGCTGAACAGGCGACGCCCGGGGCCCGGCCACGGAGTTGGTCGGATTTGTAGGCTTGATCGCGACATGACCAGCAGCAGGCACGACGACACAGCGGACGAGCCGGGAGGGCGCGACGCCGCGGCTGCCCGGATCCAGCACCAGGCGCGATGGGTCGACCTCCAGATCGAGAAGGCGATGGAGCGTGGGGACTTCGACAACCTCCCCGGCCAGGGCAAGCCGCTGGGGGACCTGGGGTCGCCGTACGACCGCAACTGGTGGCTGAAGAAGCTCATCGAGCGGGAGCGGATCAACGTCCTGCCCGAGGCGCTGCTGCTGCGCAAGGAGGACGCCGAGCTCGACGCCCTGCTGGACCGTGAGACCGCCGAGAGGGCGGTGCGTGTCCTGCTGGAGGACTTCAACCGGCGGATCGTCGCGGCGCGCAGGCAGCTCCAGGGCGGGCCCCCGGTGGTGACCCCGCCGCGGGACGTGGAGACCGAGGTCGGGCGGTGGCGCGAGCGGCAGCGCGCCCGTCGCCGCGAGCAGGCCACCCGAGTCGCCGAGCAGACCCGGGGCCGTCAGCGGCGTCGCTGGTTCAAGCACCGGTGACTAACCGGTGACTAGTCGTAGTCGATGTCGTACTCGTTGATGATCTGACGGCCGTTCCCGTCGTACATGACCGCGTGGTAGTCGTGCAGCCCGGCGCCGCGAGCGACCGTGACGTAGTAGCTGTAGATGCCGCGGACGCTGTTCGTGGAGGACTTGCCGTTCTGGGTCGTCTTCACCGAGAGGCGCATGTCCTTCGCCCGCCCGCGATAGATCCCCTGGGACTGCAGGGAGACCGTCCCTGGCCCCGTAGCCCTGCGGGACGCAGAGCACCGCCGCCAGACGACCCTGGTAGGCGAACCCGCGCTTGTAGGTCTGCCCCGACGGGCAGTAGCCGGCAGCCCCGGCGGGGACCGCGGACAGCGTCGTCGCCGCGAGCGCGGCCGTCATCAGCAGGGCCAGTCGCACCTTCATGGCACTCCTTCGTCTCAGGGCGGTGAGACCCACCTACCCGGGGCGCACCGGGTTCGAACCCTCGCGGGATCAGTCGCGACGACGCAGGTTCTCGTCCAGCCAGCCCTTGAGACTGCCCAGCGCTCCCGCGGTGTCGTGCACCAGGCGCCCCAGGGCGTCCGAGGCCCCCTGGAACGACTCCGAGTAGCTGCGCGCGGCCTCCCGGGCCGAGTCGCTCAGGCTCGCCGCGTCGTCCTCGTCGCGACGCGGGTAGCCACCGGAGAGAATCTGGGTGTACTCACCGCTGTCGACCCAGCGCCTCAGCTCACCCGCGCGTACGACGGCGAACGGGTGCGACTGGTTCTCGACGAGCATCAGCTTCAGCACCGACTCGCGCAGGTCGCCCGAGTCGGCGTACTCCGCGCCCTGGGCGAAGAACGACGTGGCGTCGAGGTCCTCGAGGTGTCCGCCGCTCGCGAGCTGCATGTGCACCCGGAAGGCGACCTGCGGGTCCTGGGTCGCGAGCACGCCGGCGCGGTCGGCCGACAGCTCCGCCTTGCGCGACCACTCCATCAGCGCCGCCACGATCACGCGCAGCCCGACGCCGCCGACGATCGTGGAGTTGAGCACGCCGCTGAGCACCAGCAGGCGCTGCAGCATGGTCTGGTAGACCGCGTGCCCGCTGATCGCGTGGCCGAGCTCGTGCGCGATCACGAAGCGCATCTCGTCGTCGTCGAGCAGCGCCACCAGCGCGCTGTTGAGCACGATGATCGGCTTGTTCATGCCGATGGTCGTCGCGTTCAGCGTGGGGTCGGCCACGACGTACATCTCCGGGAGGCCGCCGATGTCGAGCGTCGTACCGACCTCCGCGAGCAGCCGGTGAAGCCGCTCGAACTGACGCTCGTCGACGCGGATCCCGGAGCCGAGGAACTGCAGGCGCAGGGCCCGCTCGTTGAACATCCCCGACAGGGACTTCAGGAGGGTGTCGAAGCCCTTCAGCTTGCGGAGCGCAACCAGCGCCCCGCGGTCGGCAGGGTGCTCCCACGCGCGGGAGCTGATCCCGGGAAGGGGGACGCGGGCACGAACCGGGCGCTCAGACATGTGGGCAGTCTGTCACCGTGACGCGGGGCCGGGTGTGCACAAGGACTATCAGCTCGGACCGTGAGGCCGCCCCGCAGGCGGGACCACAGCGGGGACGATCGCCAACTGATAGTCCTTGCGTCCGCGTTAAGGAGGCACGGGGGCGGTGTGGTCGGGCGCACGCCCCTCACTCCGACATCGGGACCCTGACTCCGCGCTGCTCGGCCACCTCGACGGCGCGGTCGTAGCCGGCGTCGACATGGCGGATGACACCCATGCCCGGGTCGTTGGTCAGCACTCGCTCGAGCTTCTGGGCGGCCAGGTCGGTGCCGTCGGCCACGCAGACCTGGCCGGCGTGGATCGAGCGACCCATGCCGACCCCGCCGCCGTGGTGGATCGAGACCCAGGTGGCGCCGGAGGCGGTGTTGACCAACGCGTTCAGCAGCGCCCAGTCGGCGATGGCGTCGGAGCCGTCCAGCATCGCCTCGGTCTCCCGGTAGGGGGAGGCCACCGAGCCGGCGTCCAGGTGGTCGCGACCGATGACGACCGGTGCCTTCAGCTCGCCGGAGGCCACCATCTCGTTGAACTTCAGGCCGGCGAGGTGGCGCTCGCCGTACCCGAGCCAGCAGATGCGGGCCGGCAGGCCCTGGAAGGCCACCCGCTCACCGGCCATCTTGATCCACTTGTGCAGTCGCTCGTTGTCCGGGAACAGCTCGAGGATCGCCTTGTCGGTCGCGGCGATGTCGGCCGGGTCCCCGCTCAGGGCAGCCCAGCGGAACGGGCCCCTGCCCTCGCAGAAGAGCGGCCGGATGTAGGCCGGGACGAAGCCGGGGAACTCGAAGGCGCGGTCGTAGCCGCCCTTGCGGGCCTCGTCGCGGATGGAGTTGCCGTAGTCGAAGACCTCCGCACCCTTGTCCTGGAACTCGACCATCGCGCGCACGTGCGTCGCCATCGACGCCTGCGCGTCCTTGGTGAAGCCCTCCGGGTCGCGCTTGGCGGCGTCGTGCCACTCGGCGAAGGGAACCCCGACGGGCAGGTAGGACAGCGGGTCGTGCGCAGAGGTCTGGTCGGTGACGACGTCGATCGGGGCGTCGCTCTCGAGCAGTGCAGGGAACATCTCGGCCGCGTTGCCGAGCACCCCGATGGACAGGGGCTTGCGCGCGTCGCGCGCCTCGACGGCCAGCGCGACGGCGTGCTCGAGCGAGTCGGCCTGCACGTCGAGGTAGCGGTGCTCGATCCGTCGCTTGATCCGGCTGTCGTCGACGTCGACGCAGATCGCGACCCCGTCGTTCATGGTCACGGCGAGCGGCTGGGCGCCGCCCATGCCGCCGAGACCGGCGGTGAGGGTGATGGTGCCGGCGAGCGTGCCACCGAAGCGCTTGTCGGCCACGGCCGCGAAGGTCTCGAACGTGCCCTGCAGGATGCCCTGGGTGCCGATGTAGATCCAGGAGCCGGCGGTCATCTGGCCGTACATCGTCAGCCCGAGGTCCTCGAGCCGCCGGAACTCCTCCCAGTTGGCCCAGTCGCCGACCAGGTTCGAGTTGGCGATCAGCACGCGCGGCGCCCACTCGTGGGTCCGCATGACACCGACGGGCTTGCCGCTCTGGACGAGCATCGTCTCGTCGTCCTTGAGGGTGCTCAGGGTGCGCACAAGCGCGTCGTAGGCCTCCCAGCTGCGGGCCGCCTTGCCGGTGCCGCCGTAGACGACGAGCTCGGCCGGGTTCTCGGCGTTCTCGGGGTCGAGGTTGTTCATCAGCATCCGCAGCGGGGCCTCGGTCTGCCACGAGAGGGCCGTGAGCTCGGTGCCGTGGGCGGCGTGGATGGGCAGGCGGGGGTTCTCCCCAGAATTCTCGGTGGTCACTTCAGTTCTCCGATCACTGTTTCGACGGCGGCCAGGACGCGGCCGTCGCGGACGAGCTGGAAGGCGGTCTCGATCTCGGGTGAGAGGTGGCGGTCGGGACCGGGCCCCTCGATGCCCGACGAGCGCAGCAGGTCGATGACGGCTGCGGTCGCGGGCGACGGCTCGAGGGGTCGCCTGAGGTCGAGCGCGCGGGCGGCGGTGAGCACCTCGATCGCGATCACCCGGGTCAGGCCGTCCACCGAGCGTCGGAGCTTGCGGGCGGCCGACCAGCCCATGGAGACGTGGTCCTCCTGCATCGCGCTCGAGGGGATGGAGTCGACGCTGGCCGGGTTGGCCAGGCGCTTCATCTCCGAGACGATCGCGGCCTGCGTGTACTGCGCGATCATGTGGCCGCTGTCCACGCCCGGGTCGTGGGCGAGGAAGGGCGGCAGACCGTGGCTGCGGGTGCGGTCCAGGAACCGGTCCGTACGCCGCTCACTGATCGAGGCGACGTCAGCGGCCACGATCGCGGCGAAGTCGAGGACGTAGGCGACCGGGGCACCGTGGAAGTTGCCGTTCGACTCGACCCGGCCATCCTCGAGGACCACCGGGTTGTCGACGGCGCTGGCGAGCTCCCGCTCGGCGACGGTGGCGCAGTGGTCGAGGGTGTCGCGGGCGGCACCGTGGACCTGGGGCGAGCAACGCAGCGAGTAGGCGTCCTGCACCCGGTTGCAGTCCGGCCCGCGGTGCGAGGCCACGACGCCCGAGTCCTTCAGGATGGCCACGAGGTTCGCGGCCGACAGGGCCTGGCCCGGGTGCGGCCGGATGGCCTGCAGCTCGGGGGCGAAGACCCGGTCGGTGGCGAGCTGGCCCTCGACCGACATGGCCGCGGCGATGTCCGCCGTACGCATCAGGACGGAGAGGTCGGTCAGGGCCATCACCAGCATCCCGAGCATGCCGTCGGTGCCGTTGATCAGCGCCAGGCCCTCCTTGGCGACCAGCTCGACGGGCACCAGCCCGGCCGCCTCGATCGCCTGCGCGGCCGGCATCAGCACCCCCTCGGCGTCGTGGACCTGACCCTCGCCCATCAGGGCGAGCGCGCAGTGCGAGAGCGGCGCGAGGTCGCCGGAGCAGCCGAGCGAGCCGTACTCGTGCACCACCGGGGTGATGCCTGCGTTCAGGAAGGACGCGATCAGCTCCGCCACCTCGGGGCGGACGCCGGTGTGGCCGGTGGTCAGGGTCGAGAGACGAAGCAGCATCAGCCCCCGCACCACCTCGCGCTCGACCTCGGGTCCCGAGCCGGCGGCGTGCGAGCGGACCAGCGACTTCTGCAGCTGCGCGCGCATCTCGGCCGGGATGTGGCGCGTCGCGAGGGCCCCGAACCCGGTGGAGATCCCGTAGGCGGGCGTGGCCGCCGCGGCGAGCACGTCGACGGTCGCCCTGGCCCGCTCGATGGCCGCGCGGGCCTCGTCGGTCACCCGCACGGGTGCGCCCTCCCGCGCGACGGCGACCACCTCCTCGAAGGAGAGCGGACCGACACCGACGTCTACGGAAGTACCGAGCTCTGGCATGTCCTCATGCAACCCCCTCGGCGCCCCGCGTGCCAGAGCGCGAAGCGCCTGGCAGTCTCGTACCCGAGACACGCCGCGCGCCGGGGACAACCGTGCCACGATGTCCGCGCTGACCGAGGAGCCGGAGGTGACATGCGCACGCACAGGATGCCGGGGCTGCTGCTCGCCCTCGTCGTGCTGGCCGGCTCCGGGTGCGAGGCCCCGCTGAAGCCGGAGTCCAAGAAGGCACAGGAGTCGACCTCCGCCAGCCCGTCGCCGCAGGCCAGTCCGTCGGCCCGCTCGTCGGTCGGTCCCAGCCTGCGGCCCGATGCCTCGACGCCCTCCTCGACCCCTGCGGACGCACCGCTCCAGCCGCCACCGTCGCTGAACGTCCCCGAGATCACCCTGCCGCCGAAGCAGACGGGCGCCGTCCTCGGCGGTGACATCAGCTGGCCGCAGTGCCCCGCGGGCATGGGCATCCCGCAGAAGCAGAGCCAAGGCTCACCGATGCCCGTCGACGCCGCCCGCTACGTGGTCCTCGGCCTGACCAACGGGCCCGCGTTCTACCCCAACCCCTGCCTGGCCAGCCAGACCGAGTGGGTCCGGAGCCGCGGGCTGATGGCGGCGGCGTACTCCGTGATCAGCACACCGGAGCCGCGGCACCTCGCGGCGTACAAGGACAAGGGGCCCTACGACGGCAGCACCACGCTCGGCGCGCTGAGCAACGTGGGCTACCAGCAGGCGAGGTTCAACCTGTCGACGATGAAGGCTGCCGGACTCCGGTCACCGATCGTCTGGCTCGACGTGGAACCCGTGCCGGATTTCGACTGGCCGGCCGACACCACGGCCAACGCGGCCGTGGTCAAGGGGGCGGCCCGCGGTTACACCGACGCCGGCTTCACCATCGGCGCCTACTCCACGCAGGCCCTGTGGGCGCGGGTGGTCGGCGACCTCCGGCTCGGCATCCCCGAGTGGCGCGCAGCGGGACAGACCTCCCAGGCCGAGGCTCTGCGCCGGTGCGGTCCCGAGCGGATGTTCCAGGGCGGGCAGTCGGTCCTCGGTCAGTGGGTCGAGGCCGGCCGCGACATGAACGTCACCTGCCCCGGCGTCTCGGCCGACATGGGCCGCTGGTTCCACCAGTACTGACGGGCACCGGCGGCCCGTGGCCCGTCCCGTCCGAACACGTGAGACCGACCGTTCCGGATAGTCCGAGACGATTCCGTCGTCTTTCGGCGTCACGAACGACGGAAGCGTCTCGGACTATCCCGAGCGGGCGAGGAGTCAGGCGAGCTTGTTCCCATAGCTCGGCAGCCGGTAGGCCCGCTCGTAGTTGCCGCCGATGAAGTCGGTCTGACGGTTGCCGACGTTGGCGATGATCGTGTAGCCGGCGTTGACGTAGATCTGCCGGCAGCGCTGCTTGCTCGTCTTGAGCGGCTCACCCCTGCGGTGGCCGCAGATCGCCGCGACGGGATAGCCGGCCCTCCGGAGCTGGTCGACGGCTGCGGTGAGGTCGTTCTCGTTGCGTCCGGTGTTGAAGACCAGCTTCACCCCGAGGCTGTCGGCGTACCTCGCGAAGCGAAGCACGGCGGGAACGGCCCGACCGGGGCTGTACTTCGAGGCCAGGGCGGTGTTGTCGATGTCGAAGTTCACAGCCAGTCCGGTGCCGCCCCGCTTGACCCGGTCACGGACGTAGGCCCGCGAGCCGCTCATGGCCTGGCGGGTGTCCGTGAGCCACTTCTTCTTGCCGGGTACGCCGGCGGCCTGGCCGGGTGCGACCAGCACGGACATGACCATGATCGTGGCGAGAAGGGCCACGGTGAGGAGCCGTCGTGTCACGGGAAACTCTCCGTCATTGCAGGGGAGGTGCAGGGGCGAGCGCCGTGGGACGCCCGATCGTCGCCCCCATCCTGCGACATCGACGACGCGTTGAGTCGAGAACGCGGAAGTTCACAGCAGGCTAGGTTCGCGTCATGAGCCAGGTCCCCGCTGCCACCAGGACGCTGATGGTGCTGCGCTTCCTGGCCGCCCAGCCGGATCCGGTGCCTCTCGAACGGCTCGCGGCCGCCCTCGACCTGCCACGCTCCACGGCGTACCACCTCGTCAACGCCATGATCGAGCAGGGATTCGTCACCCACATCGCCGAGGAGCGCCGCTACTGCCTCGGCGTCGCGGCCTTCGAGGTGGGGATCGGCTACGCGCGGCAGGCTCCGCTCCAGCGGATAGCGCACCGGCCGCTCGCTCGTCTGGTCGACCGGATCGGCCACTCGGCCCACCTGGCGGTCCCCCACGGGCGCGACGTCCTCTACGTCCTCGAGGAGCGCGCACCGGGCCGGGCGCCCCTGGTGACCGACGTCGGCGTACGACTGCCGGCCCACCTGACCGCCAGCGGGCGGGCCATCCTGGCCGCGTTGCCGGCCAGCCAGGTGCGCGCGCTCTACCCGGACAGGAGCGCGTTCGTCGACCGGCACGGCCGCGGGCCGCAGAGCCTCAGCGCCCTGCGCGGGGTGCTGAGCGAGACCCGTCAGCGGGGCTACGCCACCGAGGACGGTGAGGTCACGCCGGGGTTCGCGTCGGTGGCGGCGGTCGTGCTCGACCACAACGGCACTCCGCTGGGCGGGATCGCCACCACCTACGACTCGCGCGAGAAGGTCGATCTCGACGCGCTGGTCGAGGCGGTGTCCGCCACAGCAGGCGCCGTCACCCGACGGGTCGGAGGAGGCATAGCGTGACCCGGTGAGCAGAACGGCGACCACGATCGACGCCTCCTCGATCGGGACGGCACGACGGTGGTCGATGCTCTGGGCGAGCGTGGCCGCGCAGGCCGGCGCCTCGGTCGCGATCAACGGCCCCGCGTTCCTGATCCCGTCCCTGCAGGACGACCGCGGGCTCACGCTGGCACAGGCCGGCACGGTGGCTGCCGCCCCGATCGCCGGGGTGATGGTGACGCTGTTCCTGTGGGGCCTCCTCGTCGACCGGATCGGCGAGCGCCGGGTGCTGCTGGCCGGCCTCGGGGGTACGGCGGTCCTGGGCGCGCTGGCCACCTTCGTCGAGGGGACCGTCGCCCTTGCCGCCGTCCTGTTCGTGGTCGGCATGGCTGCGGCCTGCACCGGCTCGGCCAGCGGGCGCATCGTGGTCGGGTGGTTCCCGCCGCAGCGTCGCGGGCTCGCCATGGGGGTCCGGCAGATGGCCCAACCGCTCGGCGTCGCGGTCGCTGCGGCCACGATCGCCGTGACCGCCGTGCACGTCGGCCTGCGCGCAGCCCTCTGGATCCCGGTCGTCGCAGTGGCGCTGGCCTTCGTGGCCGTGCTGTTCATCGTGCTCGACCCGCCACGACCCACGGCGACCGCCGCCCTGACCGCGAACCCCTACCGCGCCGACAGCTTCCTGGCGCGGGTGCACGGTGTCTCGGTGCTGCTCGTGATCCCGCAGTTCCTGGTGTGGACCTACTCGCTGACCTGGTTGGTGCAGGAGCGCCACTGGTCGGCGGCCTCGGCCGGCGCGCTGGTCGCGGTCACCCACGTCCTCGGCGCGGTCGGCCGGATCGCGGTGGGCCACCTCTCCGACGTGGTGGGTTCCCGCGTGCGGCCGCTGCGCTGGGTGGCCGTCGCCGCCGGCGTGACGATGGCCCTGCTCGGACTGGCCGAACCGCTCGGTGTGGCCGTCGTACTCCTCCTCGTGGCCTCGACCGTGACCGTCGCCGACAACGGCCTGGCCTTCACGAGCGTGGCCGAACGGGCCGGTTCCTACTGGTCGGGGCGGGCACTCGGCCTGCAGAACACGGCGCAGTACCTCGCCGCCGCTGCCGTTGCGCCCCTCGCCGGGCTCGCCATCAGCGAGTGGGGGTATGCCGCCACCTTCGCGCTCTCTGCGGCCTGCCCGCTCGCGGCCCTGGCCCTGGTCCCCCGGCACGACCAGACCAGTGCGGGATAGCCGGCACCTCTCCCCTGGTGCGGCTGAGGTGACCGTCCCAAGTTACCGCTAGGTAGCATTGGTCACGACGACCATCGGCTGACGTCGGCGGGGGCTGGCACTAGGCTCACGCCAGCCGATCGCGTGACCGGAAGTCTTGACGGGAGCCTTGATGCAGATCCTCGCCCAGGTGGTATCACTAGCGATTGCGCTGGTCGGGATCATCTTGTTCGTCCGGGCCATCCGGCAGATCCTCGCGGTCCTCAAGATGGGCCAGCCGAGCCACCGCACGGACAGGCTCCCTGCTCGCGCGGTCACCATGCTCAAGGAGACGTTGGGTCACACCCGGATGCTCCAGTGGCGCTGGGTCGGGGCCGGCCACTGGTTCGTGTTCGTCGGTTTCGGGCTGCTGTTCTTCACCCTGGTCACGGCGTTCGGCCAGCTCTTCGACGCCCACTTCGCGTTGCCGCTGATCGGTCACTTCTTCTTGTGGGAGTGGGTCAGCGAGCTGTTCACCTTCGTGATGATCATCGCGATCATCGCGTTCATCTACTACCGCGCCACCCGTCCCAAGGAGCGCGTCCGCGGTCCCGAGGGCCGGTTCTGGGGCTCGACGATGTGGCAGGGCTACTTCGTCGAGGGCGTCATCCTCGGCGTGGGCCTGTGCATCGTGGCCCTCCGCGGGTTGGAGTACGCCCTGCTCACCAAGGGTGGCGAGCACGCCGACAACGCCTCCGCGCTGCACTTCCCCTTGTCCTTCCCGGTCGGCAAGCTCTTCGAGGGCCTGTCCGGGTCGACCATCGAGACCCTGATCTACCTGATCGCGATGCTCAAGATCGTCATCTCCTTCGCGTGGATGATCACCATCTCCCTGCAGCCCACGATGGGCGTGGCCTGGCACCGCTTCCTGGCGTTCTTCAACATCTTCTTCCGACGTCACGCCGGGGGGCGTACGGCGCTGGGCGGGCTCGCCCCGATGATGCAGGACGGCCAGCCGATCAACTTCGAGGACCTCGAGGAGATGGACGAGGACACCGTCCTCGGCGTGGGCCAGGTGGAGGACTTCTCCTGGAAGGGTCTGCTCGACTTCAGCACCTGCACCGAGTGCGGGCGCTGCCAGAGCCAGTGCCCGGCCTGGAACACCGAGAAGCCCCTCTCTCCCAAGCTGCTGATCACCGCGCTCCGTGACCACGCCTACGCGAAGGCGCCGTACGTCCAGGCCGCCGAAGGTGACCGTGACGCCCTGCTCGAGGGCAACGCCGCGCTGAAGCTGGAGGCTGAGCGCCCTCTGGTCGGCGACACCGGCGACGACTGGTTCTACAACCCCGACAGCGGCGCCGCCGTGATCGACTCCGAGGTGCTCTGGAACTGCACGTCGTGCGGCGCCTGCGTCCAGCAGTGCCCCGTCGACATCGAGCACGTCGACCACATCATGGACATGCGCCGCTACGCGGTGCTGGTGGAGTCCAACTTCCCCAGCGAGCTGAACGGGCTGTTCAAGGGCCTGGAGAACAAGGGCAACCCGTGGAACATGTCGCCCAAGGCGCGCATGGACTGGGCCAAGGACCTGCCCTTCGAGGTGAAGGTCGTGGGTGAGGACGTCGAGTCCCTCGACGAGGTCGAGTGGCTGTTCTGGGTCGGCTGCGCCGGCGCCTACGAGGACCGCGCCAAGAAGACCACCCGCGCGGTCGCCGAGCTGCTCGACATGGCGGGGGTCAGCTTCGCCGTGCTCGGCAACGGCGAGACCTGCACCGGTGACCCGGCCCGCCGCGCCGGCAACGAGTTCGTCTTCCAGGGCCTGGCCACGCAGAACGCCGAGACCTTCAAGGAGACGAAGGTCAAGAAGGTCGTCTCGACCTGCGCGCACTGCTTCAACACCCTCAAGAACGAGTACGCCGCCTTCGGGGTCGAGCTCGAGGTCGTGCACCACACGCAGCTGCTGAACCGGCTGGTGCGCGAGAAGAAGCTGGCTCCTGTCGCCGCTGCCGACGGTGGCTCCAAGCGCTCGATCACCTACCACGACCCCTGCTACATCGGTCGCCACAACGGTGTCTACGCCCCGCCGCGCGAGCTGCTCAACGTCATCCCCGACGCCACCCTCACCGAGATGCCCCGCAACTCCGAGCGCTCCTTCTGCTGCGGCGCCGGTGGCGCGCGCATGTGGATGGAGGAGAACACCGGCGAGCGGATCAACCTCAACCGGACCAAGGAAGCCGTCGCGACCGGTGCCGACCAGATCGCCGTCGGTTGCCCGTTCTGCCGGGTGATGCTCTCCGACGGGCTCACCGCCCAGCAGGCCGCGGGCGAGGCCCGCGAGGAGGTCGAGGTCCTCGACATCGCGCAGATGCTGCTCGCCTCGGTGAAGGGTGAGACCAAGCCGGTCGCGAAGAAGGCCGAGCCGGCCGCCAAGGCAGCGGGGTCTGCAGCCGCAGCCGGTGGCGCGTCCAGGACGCTGGCTGAGGACCCCGACGCGACCAAGGCGGAGCCCGAGGCCGGGGACGCCACCCAGACCTCCGAGACCGTCACCGACACCGCGGACGCCGGGCCGCTCGCCAAGGCCAGCGGAGGGAGCTCGCTGTTCGACACCGACGGTGACTCCGAACCTGCGGACGAGTCGCCCGCCACCACGACGGTGGCCGAGACCGGTGGCACGGAGAAGTCCGGTGGCGGAGGCTCGCTGTTCGACATGGGCGACTCTGCTGACGTCGACGCCGAGCCGAAGACAGAGCCGAAGCCTGCGGCCACGACGTCGGGTGGCGGGTCGCTGTTCGACCTCGGTGGCGACTCTGCCGAGACGGCTGCGCAGGCCGAGAGCGAGCCGGCGGAGAAGCCAGCCGCCCAAGCGCCCCAGACCTCGGGCGGCTCGCTGTTCGACCTCGAGGCCCCGGCCGAGGACCCGGCCCCAGCCCCGGCCCCGGCCCCGGCAGCATCCGAGGACAGCACCCCGGCCGAGCCCACGTCGAGCGCCACCCCCGCCGCCGAGGTGCCGTCCGGCGGCTCGCTGTTCGACCTCGAGGCGCCCAGCGAGGACCCGGCCCCGGCAGCATCCGACGACAGCACCCCGGCCGACCAGGACGCCGCCGCAGACTCCACGACAGACGGAGGCACCGACCGCAGCCAGGACGCCGCCGACACCGACGTCGAGCCGGACACCGAGCCCGAGCCCCAGGCGGCCCCGGCCCCCAGCGGGACCACCTCGACGCCCGGGAACCAGATCCCCGAGGGGGGTTCGCTCTTCGACATCGCCACCCCGGCCGAGGAACCGGTCGCCCAGCCGGCACCGGCCGACGAGGCCGCAGCTACGCCGGTGCCAGACGTCGAGCGGGACGCCGAGCCGACTGCCACGGAGGACGCCGCAGCGGACTCCACTACCGACGGAGGCACCGACCGCAGCCAGGACGCCGCCGACTCCGACTCGAGCCGGACACCGAGCCCGAGACCCAGCCCGAGCCCCAGCCCGAGCCCGAGCCGACCTCCGCCGCCAACGGGACCACCTCGACACCCGGGAACCAGATCCCCGAGGGTGGTTCGCTCTTCGACATCGCCACCCCGGCCGAGGAACCGGTCGCCCAGCCGGCACCGGCCGAGGAGGCCGCAGCTACGCCTGAGCCAGACGTCGAGCGGGACGCCGAGCCGACTGCCATCGAGGACGCCGCAGCGGACTCCACCACCGAAGACACCGACCGCAGCCAGGACGCCGCCGACACCGACGTCGAGCCGGACACCGAGCCCGAGGCCCCGCTGACCTCGCTGCGGGACATCAAGGCGAAGTTCGCCGACGGTTCAGCGAGCTCGGGCTCCTCGACCGAGAAGGCCGAGGGCGCCGACGCGAACGGTGAGCGCCTCGAGGAGTCGGCAGGCGCACCGGAGGAAGAGACCCCAGAGGAGAAGCCGAAGCCTGCCACCTCCGGCGACTCCCACACCCCCCGGACCGACGCCGAGATCGGCGAAGGCGGCTCGCTCTTCGATCTCTGAGGTCATCAGCTGGACGTAGCCGGCCGACCATCGCTTTCGCTCGTCCAGCTGAGGGCCGGTCCCGGCATGCGAATGTGGTTCATGGGACGAGAGGGTGCCCCTCCAGCCCCAGACGCGACATTCGCATGCCCAGGGCCCGGGCATGTCGAACCCCTCCACCCCGAGGTCGGCGAAAGCGGGTCTGTGCGGACGGCGGTCGCTAGATCCGGGTGCGCTGGAAGTTCGCGTAGGAGCGCGAGGGGGTCGGGCCGCGCTGGCCCTGGTAGCGCGAGCCGTGCTTGGCCGAGCCGTAGGGGTGCTCGGCCGGCGAGGACAGCCGGAAGAAGCACAGCTGGCCGATCTTCATGCCCGGGTAGAGCTTGATCGGCAGCGTGGCCACGTTGGCCAGCTCGAGGGTGACGTGCCCGCTGAAACCGGGGTCGACGAAGCCGGCCGTGGCGTGGGTGAGCAGACCCAGGCGTCCGAGCGAGGACTTGCCCTCCACCCGGGCGGCCAGGTCGTCGGGCAGGGTCACGACCTCGTACGTCGACCCGAGCACGAACTCGCCCGGGTGGAGGATGAACGGTTCGTCACCCTCGGGCTCGACCTCGCGCGTGAGGTCGGACTGGTCGGCCGCCGGGTCGATGTGGGGGTAGCGGTGGTTCTCGAAGACGCGGAAGTAGCGGTCCAGGCGGAAGTCGATGCTCGAGGGCTGGACCATCGCCGCGTCGTAGGGCTCCAGCAGGATCCGCTTCGCAGCGATCTCGGCCAGGATGTCTCGGTCGGAGAGCAGCACGCGCACAACCTACCCCGCGCCACGTCGGTTGGAACCGGGTCCCAGAATGGCGATCATGTCTTCCTCCGGACCGTTCAGCCGCTACGTCGCGATCGGCGACTCCTTCACCGAGGGCGTCGGCGATCCCGACCCGGACCGCCCCAACGGCCTCCGCGGCTGGGCGGACCGGGTGGCCGAGGTGCTGGCGACCAGCGCCGACGGGTTCGGCTACGCCAACCTCGCCATCCGGGGACGCAAGCTGCGCGGCGTCATCGAGGAGCAGCTCGAGCCGGCCCTGGCGCTGCAGCCCGACCTGGTCACGTCGTACGCCGGCGCCAACGACATCCTGCGACCGCGCGTGGACATCGACGCCCTGGCCACGGCGTACGACGAGGCAGTCGGTCGGCTCGTCGCCACCGGGGCCACCGTCGTCCTGTTCACCGCCTTCGACCCGGGCGGCTCGGCGATCTACCGGCCGATGCGTGGCCGGTTCGCGCTCTACACCGAGGCCGTGCGCGAGATCGCGGATCGCCATGGTGCCCACGTCGTCGACTTCTGGCGGATGCGGGAGTACCGCAACTTCGGCTACTGGGACACCGACCGGATGCACCTCGGCACGGCCGGGCACCAGAAGATGGCGATGGCCGTGCTCGACCGCTTGGGCGTCGCGCACGACCTGCAGCCACTGCCGCCGACCGAGCGCCCCGACCTGACCGCCCGTGAGGCGAGGGCCAAGAATCTCGAGTGGGCGCGCACCCACGCGACGCCGTGGGTGCACCGCCGGATCACCGGACGCTCGTCGGGCGACCTGATCTCACCGAAGCGCCCGGAGCTGGCCCCGATCTGATCCCGCCGGGCTTTCGGGTAACCTCTCCTGCGTCGGCGTGGGACTGCTCCTGAACCGACGTGCGGATGTAGCTCAGCTGGTAGAGCGCGACCTTCCCAAGGTCGATGTCGCGAGTTCGAATCTCGTCATCCGCTCCATGTTCACCGGATTCCCTGACACGGCTCTCGACTTCTACGACGACCTCGAGCTCGACAACACGAAGTCGTTCTGGGAGGCGCACAAGCACGTCTACGAGTCGTCGGTCCGTGTCCCGATGCTGGCGCTGACGGCAGCGCTCGCCGAGGAGTTCGGCGCCGCCAAGGTCTTCCGGCCCTACCGGGACGTGCGTTTCGCCAAGGACAAGACGCCCTACAAGAACCACCAGGGTGCGATCGTCCAGGTCGGCGCGGCCACCGGCTACTACGTCCAGATCGGGTCGCCCGGCGTCTCGGTCAGCGGCGGCTACTACCACGCGGGTGGCCCCGACCTGGCGCGGATCCGCACCGCCATCGACGTCGAGCACTCGGGCGAGGAGCTGGAGCGGATCGTCGCCAAGCTGCGCCGAGCCGGCTTCGAGCTCCGCGGCGACCAGCTCAAGACATCCCCGCGCGGCTACTCCGCGGACCACCCGCGGATCGACCTGCTCCGCTACAAGTCGATGTCGATGACCCGGTCCTACGGTTTCAAGAATCTCGACACCCCCGATCTGCTCGACCGGGTGCGCGACGACTGGCGGGCCCTGCGCCCCCTCGTCGAGTGGGTGCGGGCCAGGGTCGACATCCTCGGCTGAGCCGGGCGGCGTACCCCGGCGATCCTGGGCGCGTTCCTGGGGCGACCGGGCATGCGAATGTCGCTGCCGGGGCGGGAGTGGCACTCTCCGGCCCCACTACCCACATTCGCCGGCCCCCAGCCGCGACCCGACATGCGAATGTCGCTGCCGGGGCGGGAGTGGCACTCTCCGGCCCCACTACCCACATTCGCCGGCCCCCAGCCGCGACCCGACATGCGAATGTCGCTGCCGGGGCGGGAGTGGCACTCTCCCGTCCCACGACCCACATTTGCGGCCCCGGCGGCCCCCGGGCAACCCCGCGACAGCCACCCGCCGCTCGAGCCGGAAGAAGGGCAGCCCTCCGAGCACCAGGCAGAGATGTCGGGTGACCCTGACGTCGACTACCGAGCGGAAGGGGCCAGCGACTGTTTCAGCCGCCGCTTGAGCTTGCGGCGCTTCCGGTCGAGGCGTGCACGGTCGGACTCCAGCGCAGCCAGCGCCGTCCGCAGCTGCGCGTTCTCGACCAGTGCCTCGGCGATGGCGTCGACGGCCACACCGAGCTGGTCCTTCGACCCGGGCAGGGGCGCCTCCTCACCGTGGTCGAGGAGCGTCGCGAGGTCACCACGCACGTCGTACCCCGCACCGTTGAGCGCGGTGGTCCAACGCTCGACCAGTGGCGCGAGGGAGCTCGTCGGGGCGATCGGCATCGCCTCGCCCTCGTGGTCCCCGGCCATCAGCAGGGCCGTGGTGGCATGGCCGAGGGGCTGTTCCAGCTGCCGGTTCACCCTGCGGAGGACGGCGACACCAGCCGGATCGGCGTACGACGGGGCCACGGGCTCGAGGCCGTCGGACGCGACCCCGACGATGTCGAGGAACTGGCGCCACTGCTCCCCGAGGTCCCGCGAGGCGATCACGTGCAGCCGGTCGGCATGGAAGGTCCAGCCCCAGCGGCTGAGCATCGCCGGCAGGTCGTGTCCGGCCCAGAACTGGTCGGCCTGACGATGCGCGGGGGTCGGCGCGAGCACGCGGTCGACGTACTTCTGCCACCCGGTCGAGTGCCCCGCGCGCAGCTCCGCCAGCCACCCGCCGTAGAGCTGCTGGGAGAACGAGTCGGCGTTGACGACCAGGTGCACCTCGACACCGATCAGCGGGTCGAGGGCCAGCCTGATCTGGTCCTTGTCGGCGGCGCAGAGGTCGGGCGTGGAGATCACCGATATGCCCTTGTGCCTCCACACCCGGTCGCAGGCACGAGCCCACCGCCCCTCGACCTCAGCGCGCAGGAGTCCTCCCTGCCGGTGGCTCCGCAGCAGGTCGTGGGTCGCGAGACGCGTCTCCTCGTCCGTCGCGACGACCTGCACCCCCGACGTGGCGAGCGGGTCCCGATGGGCCTCGAGGTTCGTGCCGATGACCGCCCGAGCAGGGTCGGCCAGCCCGAGATGCCAGATCAGCTTTCGTCGTGCCATGACACGGACGGTGTCGGAGCTCCACCACCGGAGGGTGAACATCGGGTGTCCGGGAGATCAGCACCCCGTGACACCTGTCCGGCGGCTCAGTCGCGGGTCTCGGCCGGGCCGGGACTCTCGCCAGGCTCGGCGACGGCGTCACCTTCCGAGGCGTCCGCTCCCGCGTTCGGCCCCGCCGACGGTGAGGCGCTCGGTCCGGCGGAGGACTCACCGCCGCCACACGCGACGACCCGGTCCCCGACCTCGGCGGCGACACAGGTGTCACCGGCGTCGTCTCCCGTGTCGAGCCGGTCCGCACCCGGGCCACCGGCGAGCACGTCGGAACCTCCGTCGCCGGAGATGTCGTCGTCGCCCGGACCGCCGACGAGGCAGTCGTCGCCCTGACCGCCGCTCAGCGTGTCGTCCCCGCCCAGGCCCACCAGCACCTGACGTCCTGCACCGGCGATCAGCTCGTCGTCGCCTGGCGTGCCGTAGACGATCTCGTCGTACGCCGTGAGGTCACCGCAGTCACTCAGGTCCGCCTCCGGGCTCCCCTGGATTTGGCCCTGAACCTGACTCGGAACCTGGCTCGGTACCGCCTGTCCCGGAACCTGGGCGGGCTCGGCCTCGTCGGGCTCGGCCTCGTCGGGTGAGCCCGCGGGATCGGTCGTGGGGGCCGCGTCGTCCGGCGCGCCGGCCGGGGCGTGCGAGATCTCGTCCTCGGGAGCCGGGGCATCGGGGGTGGCGGCCTCGGAGGCTTGGGCCTCCGAGGGGGCATCGGTCCCAGAACCAGGGGCCAGCGCGACCAGCGCCGGCAGCAGGGCCGCGTCGGGAAGCCCGTTGACGATCCGCCAGGTCTGGATCGGGCCGGCAGAGACCTCGAGCCGGGCGGCAGAGGCGGTCGAGGCCGACACCATCGGGACCATCAGCGTCCCGGCGAACGCCCAGCACGCAGCGGCCAGCACCGTCTTGAGCCTCACGCCTGTCCCCTGGGCTCGTCAGCCAGCTGGTGAGCAGGCTTCTCGACCCCAGCCTGCTCGACCCCAGGCTTCCTGACGCCAGGCTTGGACCGCCCGAGACGCAGCCGCGGCCCGGCCGCCTGGCGCGGGATCTCGACGATCGTGGCCGGGGACGTTGGGGTCGTGCCGGCACGCTGGGCCGGGATCGTGCGGCCACCGGTCTCGACCGGCTCCCCCAGTGGATTCACATCGGCCTCCTCCACCTGCTGGCCGGACGCGGACCGTCGACGCGGCATGGCGTCGATGCCGAGAACCACCAGGGTGAGCACCCCGGCCGTCACCCCGGCGAACCACGGCTGGCGCGGCAGGTGGAGCATCCACGCCTTGCCCTCGAACCTCTTCACGGCCTTCCCGACCACGTCGTCGTCCGTGGGGTGCCAGGGGTCGGGATCCGGGTTGTTGTCGCCCTGGGTGGTGTAGCCGGCAGTGCCGGTGCCGCCGACGATCCGGTGGATCACCTGCCCCTGACCGGAGCCGGCGGGCACCGTGAAGGTGATGATGTCGCCGACCCCGTAGCTGTCCTGGGTGCGGG
This sequence comes from uncultured Actinomycetota bacterium, assembly GCA_963843775.1. Taxonomy (GTDB): domain Bacteria; phylum Actinomycetota; class Actinomycetes; order Propionibacteriales; family Nocardioidaceae; genus Marmoricola. The sequence continues at coordinate 57,976 of CAWJLT010000006.1, read as the reverse complement.
TCAGGATCAGGTCGCCGGTCTTGTAGGTGCCGTCCATGCTGTGGCCGGAGACCTCGATGTACGCCGCTGGCCCGTGGATCACGGTCGGCGCCAGGGTGAGGAACCAGAGTCCGAGGAAGCCGAGGACGAAGAGGTTGGCGAGCATGCGACGGCTCAGCAGGTAGCGCTTCATCTCAACCTCCTCGGCGGATCTGTGGTGGACAAGTGACCAGGTGGTGACGCTCCCCCTCGCGGAGCGTCACCACCAGAGAGTCAGGAGATGTTGCTCAGTACGCCGAGTTCGAACCGCTGACAGGCAGGCCGTCGAAGCCCTGGTCGACCGTGATGCGCACCGCCTTGAGCGACTCCGCGGGGACACCGCCGGCGGGAGCCGCCATCTTCACGTACTGGTCACCCGACGCGAGGGTGGGCTCGACACGCGTGCTCTGGAAACGAGCCATCTCACTGCCGTCCGGCTTGAGGGCGATCAGGTAGACGGCCTGGCCCTGGCACTCCGAGTCGGCGAGCTTGACGACCGCGTAGTCCACGGTCGGGACCGGCTTGCTGTCGTCGGTGCCCCAGGTCACGACGGAGGCGGCGCGCGCGCACTCGAGGTCACCGGTCTGGCCGGTCTGGACGGGGCTGGCGCTGACGCCGCCGGCGAAACCGGCGGCCGAGGCGGCACCGACGGCGGCGATCACGGCTACGACGGGAACTGCGATGAGCTTCTTCATGATGTCTCCTTGGATGAGAGGGGGAATCCCCCGCGGGCCCCGCGAGCTCCAACGAGCCGTCCGGGTACCTGCCCAAGGCTGCCGTCAGGGAGGGCAGTCAGACATCGTCAAAATTGGCGAAAAGATCGCCGTCTCAGTGGGGCTGCCACGCATCCTGGTCCTGGGTGCGGGCCTCCACCTCGGCCGGGAGCTTCCGCGCCGCCAGGGCCTCGATGGTGACGTGCTCGAAGACCTCACGCAGGCTGCTGCGGGCGGCGATCCACACGTGTTGGAGGATCTTGGCCGACTCGTTGTAGGACACCGCCTCGGGGCGTAGGCCGTAGACGCTGACCAGGGGACCGTCGACCGCGCGGATCACGTCGGCCACGGTGACACCAGCGGGCCCGGTGGCCAGACGCCAGCCGCCGGACTGCCCGCGCTGGCTGACCACGATCCCGGCACGTCGCATGTCGGCGAGGATGGCCTGGAGGAAGCCGTGCGGGATCTCCTGCAGCTTGCCCAGCTCCTCGGCGCTCACCGGCCGCCCGTCGTCGCGGTTGGCGATCTCGATGAGTGCCCGGAGGGCGTAGTCGGCCTTGGCGGAGACGCGCATGCGGCGAAGTCTGCCAGATCGCTTGTATTACCAGACCTGATCGACTCCGCAGCACGACCTCGGGACGTGAACAGGGACGAGACCGGGGGCGAGCCACACTCCCCGCCACGGCGAAGAGTTGTCGTTCGTCACATATCCACGAGAGTGCTTGCGCGGGTCGGACCCGAGGCCGATACTGTTGTTACCGGCCGGTAGCAACCGCACCGCCACGCCCCGATCGCAAGAAGAGGTGGGTCAGTGAGCCACTACAAGTCCAACATCCGCGACATCGAGTTCAATCTCTTCGAGGTCCTGGGCCGCGACGACGTCCTCGGCACCGGCCCCTTCGAGGCCGTCGACGGCGAGACGGCGCGCTCGATCCTGACCGAGGTGGAGCGGCTCGCCCGCGAGGACCTGGCCGCGTCGTACGAGGACAGCGACCGCAACCCGCCGGTCTTCGACCCCACCACCCACACCGCCCCGCTGCCCGAGTCGTTCAAGAAGAGCTATGCCGCCTGGCACGACGCGGAGTACTGGCGCCTGCAGCTGCCCGAGGTCCTCGGCGGCACCCCCGCCCCGTCCAGCCTGGTCTGGGCGCTGGGCGAGATGGTGCTCGGGGCCAACGCCCCCGTCTGGATGTACGGCGCCGGCCCGGCCTTCGCCGGCATCGTCCACCGCAACGGCAACGACCGTGACAAGCAGATCGCCCAGATCATCGTCGACCGGGGCTGGAACACCAGCATGGTGCTCACCGAGCCGGACGCCGGCTCCGACGTGGGCGCCGGCCGCGCCAAGGCCACGCTCAACGACGACGGCACCTGGAACATCACCGGCGTGAAGCGGTTCATCACCTCGGCCGAGAGCGACCTGTGCGACAACGTCATCCACCTCGTCCTCGCCCGCCCCGCGGGCATCGACGGCGTCGGCGGTCCCGGCACCAAGGGCCTGAGCCTGTTCATCGTGCCGAAGTTCCACTTCGACCCGCAGACCGGTGAGCTCGGGGAGCGCAACGGCGCCTACGTCACCAACGTCGAGCACAAGATGGGCATCAAGGTGTCCAACACCTGCGAGCTCACCTTCGGCGACGCGAACGTCGGCGGCGGCGAGCCCGCCCAGGGTTGGCTGCTCGGCGAGGTCCACGACGGCATCGCGCAGATGTTCCAGGTCATCGAGAACGCCCGGATGATGGTGGGCAGCAAGGCCATCGCCACCCTCTCGACCGGCTACCTCAACGCCCTCGAGTACGCCAAGACCCGCGTCCAGGGTTCCGACCTGACGCAGGCCTCCGACAAGACGGCGCCGCGCGTGACGATCACCCACCACCCCGACGTACGTCGCTCGCTGATGGTGCAGAAGTCGTTCTCCGAGGCCATGCGCTCGCTGGTCCTCTACACCGCCTCCTGGCAGGACCGCGTGCAGATCGCCGAGCACCACGGCGAGACCGACGAGCTCGCCATGCGGGTCAACGACCTGCTGCTGCCGATCGTCAAGGGCTACGGCTCGGAGCGTTCGTGGGTGCTTCTCGGCACCGAGTCGCTCCAGACCTTCGGCGGGTCCGGGTTCCTGCAGGAGTACCCCCTCGAGCAGTACGTCCGCGACGCCAAGATCGACACCCTCTACGAGGGCACCACGGCGATCCAGGGCCAGGACTTCTTCTTCCGCAAGATCGTCAAGGACCAGGCCAAGGCGCTCGGCTACCTCGCCGGCGAGATCAACTCCTTCGTCGCGAGCGAGGCCGGCAACGGTCGCCTCAAGGTGGAGCGCGAGCTGCTGGCCAAGGCCCTCGAGGACGCCCAGGCTCTGGTCGGCCTGATGATCAACACCTTGATGAGCGCCGACGAGTCGGCCGAGGGCGGCGACATCCGCAACATCTACAAGGTCGGGCTGAACACCTCGCGCCTGTTGATGGTCCTCGGTGACGTCGTGTGCGCCTGGTTGCTCCTCAAGGGCGCCGACGTCGCCCTGGAGAAGCTGGGTGGCGACATCACCGCCAAGGACAAGGCCTTCTACGAGGGCAAGGTCGCTGCGGCGCAGTTCTTCGCGCAGTACAACCTGCCCAAGCTGAGCGCCGAGCTGGCCATCGCCGAGGCCACCGACCTCTCCCTGATGGACCTCGACGAGGCCTCCTTCTGACCGACTCGTCCTCGTGTCGCCCGCGCGAACGCGCATGAGTTCGGGCCGGTTGGGGCACAATCAGCCCAGCCATTGAGCCCCACCAAAGGAGAACCGTCATGGGTATCGGACTCGGAGTCATCCTTCTGCTGATCGGGCTCGTCCTCGCCCTCGGCGTCATCGACCTGCCTGCGAACATCGACGACGTCGTCGCCACCAGCACCCTCGGCTGGATCCTCATCATCGTGGGAGCCCTCGCCATCGTGCTCGCCCTGGTGATGAACGCCCAGCGCACCCGCCAGACCACCACCGTGGTCGAGGAACGGCGCGTCGACCCGCCCCGCTGACAGCTTCGCACCGGTGCAGCCGGCCGACCGTACGCTGTGCGCCATGAACGCCCCTGCGAGCGAGCCGGACGCCCGACTGGTCCATCTGGTCGAGACCTGGCACGCGGCCTGCACCGACTTCGTGGCCCTCGTGCGCGAGATCCCTCGAGGGCAGTGGGACCTGCCCACTGACCTCGAGGGCTGGTCGGTCAAGGACAACGTCGCGCACACCGCGCACCTCGAGGCCGTGCTCGCCGGCACGCCCGAGGAGACGATCCACGTGGGCGAGGCGCCGCACCTCAAGAACCCGATGAGCTACTACACCGAGCAGGGCGTGCTGGCGCGGCGCGACCGGGACATGGCCGCGCTCGCCGACGAGATCGAGCAGGCGGTGGCGATCCGCTACGCCGCGCTGCTGGCCGACCCACCTGCCGACGGGTCCGCCCGACCCCCGAAGACTCCCGGCGACGTGACGTGGGACTACCAGACCCTGCTGAACGGCCGCCCCTTCGACGTGTGGATGCACGACCAGGACGTACGCCGGGCCATCGGCCGGCCGGGTGGCTATGACGGCGCCGCCGCCCGGCACGTCCTGACCGTGCTCGGTCGGGGCCTGCCGATGATCGTGGGCAAGCGCGTTGCCGCGGCCCCTGGGACCGTCGTACGCGTCCGCCTCCCCGAGGCCGGCCTGAGCTGGACCGTCGCGATCGGGGACGACGGGCGCGCGGCCCTGGTGGACGACCGGTCCGTGCCCACCACCACGGTCGAGCTCGGCGTCGAGGACTTCGTGGTCCTCGCCGGCGGACGCCGGGGACCCGAGACGGTGACCGCGGTCATCGAGGGCGACGCCGACGTGGCCCGCCGGCTGCTCCGGTCGCTGGCCGTCACCCCGTGAGCGCCCCGCCCTGGACCCTGGCCGACGTCCCGGACCTGACCGGCAAGCGCGCGCTGGTCACCGGCGTCACGAGCGGCATCGGTGAGAAGACCGTCATCGAGCTCGCCCGCCACGGTGCGGAGGTCCTCCTCGGCGCCCGCAACCCGGCCAAGCTCGAAGCCTCCATCAAGACGATCACCGACGCCGTGCCCGGTGCGGTGCTGCACCCGCTCGCGATCGACGTCTCCGACCTCTCCTCGATCAGGCGTGCTGCCGGCGAGGTGGATCGTCCGTTGGACCTGCTCGTCAACAACGCCGGTGTGATGGCGACGCCGTACCAGCGGACCGCCGACGGTCTCGAGCTGCAGATGGCGACCAACCACTTCGGCCCGTTCGCCCTCACCGGCCTGCTCCTGCCGCAGCTGATCGCGTCGGGCGACGGCCGCGTCGTCGCGGTCGGCTCGCAGGCCAGCCGGGTCGCGCGGAGGGCCCCGATCGGGGACCCGAAGGACGAGAGCGTGCGCTACCACCGCTGGCGGGCCTACGCCGAGTCGAAGCTGGCCGACCTGATGTTCGTCTTCGAGCTCGACCGCCGGGCGCGCGCGCAGGGCATCCCGGTCAAGGGACTCGCGGCCCATCCCGGATACTCGGCCACCGGACTCATGGGCGCCGGTCCAGGAGCCGGCAGCCCTGGCCAGCGCCCGCTGGTGGCGACGGTCCTGCAGTCGGTGTTCTCCTCCGTCGGTCAGCCCGCGGAGATCGGCGCGCTGCCGACCCTGATGGCGGCCACGGCCGACCTTCCCGGGTCGACGTACGTCGGGCCCAGCGGTCCGCTCCAGATGTCCGGGTTCCCCCGTATCGTGAGCCCCCGCCGCCTGGCGCACGACCGGGAGGCCCAGACCCGACTGTGGGAGATCAGCGAGGAGGCCACCGGCGTGAGGTTCCTGGACCGATGAAAGAGACCATCACCCTGCGGCCCGTCACACCGGCCGACCACACCGACGTGCTGACGTTGAACGAGCGCAACGTCGAGCTCCTCGCGCCGCTGGACGAGGACCGCCTGGTGCTGCTCGCAGACCTCGCCGACACCGCCGCCGTGATCGACGTCGACGGGTCGTTCGCCGGCTTCGTGATCACCTTCGCCTCCGGGTCGGCGTACGACGGGGAGAACTTCGGCTGGTTCAGCTCGCGCTTCGCCGACTTCACCTACCTCGACCGGGTCGTGATCCACGAGGACTTCCGTCGTCGCGGCCTCGGCTCCCGCGTCTACGACGAGCTCGAGTCGACCTGTGGCCGGCCGCTGTTCGCCCTCGAGGTGAACCTCGACCCGCCGAACCACGCCTCGCTGGCCTTCCACCAGGCGAGGACGTTCGTCGAGGTCGGCCAGCGCGTCTCGAGCGGCCACCTGGTCTCGATGTTCCTCAAGACCCTGCCCACCACCTAGCGGCCGACCGGGCACTTCCGGCACGCCGTGGGACGTCGACCGGGCACTTCCGGCACGCCGCGGGACGCCGACCGGGCACTTCCGGCACGCCGTACGTGCCTCAACTGCCCGCTCAGCGTCCTCAGGCGGACCCGGAGTGCCCGCTCAGCGTCCTCAGGCGGACCCGGACTGCCCGCTCAGCGTCGCGCTAGTCCACGACGCGGAGGACGACCTGGTCCTTGGCGTAGCGGACGCCGGCCCTGAAGTGCTTCTGGTAGGCCGCGACGAGCTGGGCGAGGTCGCCGGGGGCGAGCTTGATGCAGCCCGCGGACTTGTACTCGTTGAAGCGCGGGAGCTCCCAGCGACACAGCTGGTCGCCGCGACGGTTCGCGCACTGCTTGTTGCGGGGGCCCTGCTCGGTGTGGATGAACAGGTCGCGGCGGCCGTTGCCCGTGGCGCACGCCTTGTCGTCGACCCGGAAGGCGCGACCCTTGATCTTGCTGCCGGGGTAGTCGTTGTACTGCCGCATCGCGTAGGTGCCGTTCGGCAGCCAGCCCACGTTGTTGACGCAGGAGTTGCGGCCGCGCTTGCCGAGCATGCCGGAGCCGGCGCGCCAGCTCCTCGTCTCCACCACCTTCCACTTCCCGTCGCCCTGGCGCTGGTGGAGCTGCCAGACCAGCCGCGAGTTGGACGGGCTCTTCCAGTTCTTGTCGAAGGTGACCACCCCCCGCCACGGTGGCGTCGCGGACCCCGCCGGGGAAGCCAGCAGGAGGGACGCCACGACCACTGCCAGGGCCGTGACCACGGCCGCGAGTCTCTTCACAGGGCTGAGAGTAGATCCATCCGCCCTTCTCGAACAGGTGCTTGCGTCGACGACGGACAGGTAGCAGGTTGGACCAATGCGACTTCTGGTTCTTGGCGGCACCATGTTCCTCTCCCGCGCGGTCGCGACGGACGCCGTCGCACGGGGTCATGACGTGACCTGTGCGGCGCGGGGTCGGTCCGGCTCCGTGCCGGAGGGTGCCCGGCACGTCGTGCTCGACCGCGAAGCGCCCGACTGGTCGGCACTCGAGGGCGAGTGGGACGCCGTCGTGGACGTCTCCCGGTCCCCGACCTGGGTCACCGAGGCCCTCGACGTGCTGGTCGACCGCATCCCGCACTGGACCTTCGTCTCCTCGATCAGCGTGTACGCCGACCAGTCGACCCCCGGAGGCAGCCAGGACACCCTGCCGCTCCTCCCGCCGATCACCGAGGAGGTCGAGCAGGACACCCCGGAGGCCTACGGCTCCAGCAAGGTCGGCTGCGAGCAGGCCGTGCAGCTGCGAGCGCCGGAGTGGCTGGTCGTCCGGCCGGGCCTGATCGTGGGTCCCGGCGACCCGAGCGGCCGCTTCACCTACTGGTCCGCCCGGTTGGCGGAGGGTGGAGAGGTGCTCGCGCCCGAGTCCCCCGACCGCGGCACCCAGGCGATCGACGTACGCGACCTTGCGGCGTGGATCGTCACCGGTGCCGAGCAGCGGCTCACCGGTGTGTACGACGCGACCGGACCTGTCATGCGGCTCGGCGACATGGTGGACGAGGTCGTCGCCGCCGTCGGTGGCGAGGCCACGCTGGTCTGGGCGAGCGCCGACTTCCTGGTCGAACGCGACGTCGCCTACTGGTCGGGCCCGCGCTCCCTGCCCCTCTGGCTGCCCGAGGACAGCCGCGGCATGACCGCCCACGACGTGAGCGCAGCCTTCGCAGCCGGCCTCTCCGTCCGCCCGATCGGGGAGACGGCGATCGACACCCTGACGTGGGCCCGCTCCGAGCGCGACGTGCCCCTCACCGGCCTGAGCCGCGCCGAGGAGCAGGACCTCCTGGACGACTGGCACACCATCAGCGCATGACGGCCGGCGGTTTCACCGGGTCCCCGGTGAAACCGCGCCACCGGTGGCTAGAACACCAGGGCCGTGGCCGGGTCCTCCATGATCGCGGCGATGTCGGAGAGGAAGCGCGACCCCTTCTCGCCGTCGACGTGCCGGTGGTCGAAGCTCAGTGCGAGCTGGGTGACCTGGCGTACGACGATCTCGTCGCCCTGGTCGGTCGAGACCACCCAGGGCTGCTTGCGGACCGCACCGAAGCAGAGGATGGCCGACTCCCCGGGGTTGATGATCGGGGTGCCTGCGTCGACGCCGAAGACGCCGACGTTGGTGATGGTGAACGTGCCGCCCGCCATCTCCGCGGGCTGGGTCCTGCCCTCACGGGCGGTGGCGGCCAGCTGGTTGAGCGCCCCGGCCAGCGCGAGCAGGTCCATCTGCTCGGCGTCCTTGACGTTGGGCACGACCAGCCCGCGCGGGGTGGCGGCGGCGATGCCGAGGTTGACGTAGCTCTTGAAGACGATCTCCTGGGCCTTCTCGTCCCACCACGAGTTGACCTCCGGCGTACGCCGCATCGCCAGCATCGCGGCCCTCGCGAGCACGAGCAGCGGCGAGACCTTGACGTCGCGGAACTCACGGCGCTTCTTGAGCCGCTCGACGAACTCCATCGTGCGGGTCACGTCGACGGTCACCCACTCGGTGACGTGGGGGGCGGTGAAGGCCGAGTCGACCATCGCCTGACCCATCATCTTGCGGACGCCCTTGATCGGTTCGCGTCGCTCACGCTCGCCCGTGCTCGGGTGAGCTCCGGTGGCGGTCTCGGGACCCGGTCCGGAGGTGTCGAGACGGTCCCGGCGGCCCTCCCCGACCGGTGACGCGCCGGTGACGTCCTCGCGTGAGATCGAGCCGTTGGGCCCGGTCGCCCGCACCCTGGTGAGGTCGACCCCGCGATCCCTGGCGAGCTTGCGGACGGGCGGCTTGGCCAGCACACGCACCTCGGAGTCGCCCCGGGCCTGCTGCGGGACGAACTCGCTCTCTGCTGCCTCGCGGACAGGGGCGGAGGTGGCCGGAACGGGAGGCTCGTCGGCGGCGGCGACGTCGTCGATGTCGTCGGACGGGGCGTCGCCCGGGGTGAACGCACCCTGCAGCTGCAGCTGGGTCGCCGCACCGGCCTCGGTGCTGGGCGAGGCCGAGCCCTTGCGCGCCCGACGCAGCGGTCCCCGGTCGGCCTTGTTGCGACCGACGAGGCTCTCCCCCTCCCCTCCACCACTGGCGGCGGGGTTGGACAGGTCGATCTCGCTGAGGTCGGCAGGTGCGGCGGGGGCCTCGGGCGCCGCGGCGGACGGGTCCCCGATCGAGATGAGGGCGGTCCCCACGGGGACCGTCTCGCCCTCGGAGACGAGCAGGGCGGTGACGGTGCCGGCGTACGGCGAGGGCAGCTCGACGAGCGACTTGGCGGTCTCGATCTCGACGACGACGTCGTTGATGTCGATGACGTCGCCCTCCTTGACGTGCCAGGAGACGATCTCGGCCTCGGTCAGTCCCTCACCGACGTCGGGCAGCAGGTAGTCGGCCACGTCAGTACTCCAGTGATCGGTCGACGGCGTCCAGGACCCGGTCGAGGTCGGGCAGGAACTCCTCCTCGATGCGGGAGGCCGGATAGGGGGTGTCGAAGCCGCAGACGCGCAGCACCGGCGACTCCAGGGAGTAGAAGCACTCCTCCTGGATGCGGGCCGCAACCTCGGCACCGACACCGAGGTTGACGTGGGCCTCGTGGGTGATGATGGCGCGGCCGGTGCGGCGTACGGACTCGAAGACCGGGCCCATGTCGAGCGGGCTCAGCGTGCGCAGGTCGATCACCTCGAGCGAGCGGCCCTCGGTCGCGGCCGCCTCCGCGGCCCTCATCGCGGTCTTCACCGTCGGGCCGTAGGCCAGCAGGGTCGCCTCGGTCCCACGACGTACGACCCGGCTGGTCCACAGCGGGTCGGGGGTCAGGGAGTCGTCGAGGTCGGCCTTGTCGGCGTGGTACTGCCGCTTGGGCTCGAAGAAGATCACGGGGTCGTCGGAGGCGATCGCCTGCTGGATCATCCAGTAGCCGTCGACCGGGTTGGAGCACGCCACCACCTTGAGGCCGGGGGTGTGCGCGAACTGCGCCTCGGGGCTCTCGGAGTGGTGCTCGACCGCGCCGATCCCGCCGCCGAACGGGATCCGGATGACCATCGGCATCGGCGAGCGACCCTTGGAGCGGTAGTTCATCTTGGCGACCTGCGTGACGATCTGGTCGTACGCCGGGTAGACGAACCCGTCGAACTGGATCTCGACGACGGGGCGGTAGCCGCGCAGCGCGAGACCGACCGCCGTGCCGACGATGCCGGACTCCGCCAGCGGGGAGTCGATGACGCGGTCCTCGCCGAAGTCCTTCTGCAGGCCGTCGGTGATGCGGAAGACGCCGCCGAGCTTGCCGACGTCCTCGCCCATGACGAGGACCTTCGGGTCGTCCTCCATCGCCTTGCGCAGGCCCATGTTCAGACCTTTGGCGAGGGTGATCTTCTGCGTGTGGCCGCTCATCAGTGGACCCCCTCGAAGCTCTCGAGGTAGGCCGCGTAGCCCTCGCGCTGCTGGCGGAGCTCGTCGGTCTCCTCCTGGTAGACGTGGTCGAACATGTCGAGGGGCTTCGGGTCGGGCAGCGCCTTGCACCCCTCACGCAACCGGTGTCCCAGCTCGTCGGCCTCGGCCTGGACGGTGCCGAAGAAGTCGTCCTCGGCCAGCCCGTTGCGGGTCAGCCAGACCTTCACCCGCGCGATCGGGTCCTTGAGCTTCCAGCGCTCGACGTCATCGGAGAGGCGGTAGCGCGTCGGGTCGTCGGTCGTGGTGTGCGCGCCCATCCGGTAGGTGTAGGCCTCCACCAGGGTCGGCCCGCTGCCTTCACGCGCGCGCTGCAGGGCGGCCTGCGTCACGGCGTACGTCGCGAGGACGTCGTTGCCGTCGACCCGGACACCGGGGAAGCCGAACCCGAGGGCGCGCTGGTAGAGCGGGATCCGGGTCTGGCGCTCGATCGGCTCCGAGATGGCCCACTGGTTGTTCTGGCAGAAGAACACGACAGGAGCGTTGTAGGAGGCCGCGAAGATGAACGCCTCGTTGACGTCACCCTGGCTGCTCGCACCGTCCCCGAAGTGCGCGATCACGGCAGCGTCGCGGTCGGGGTCACCGGTGCCGACGGCACCGTCGCGCTGGATCCCCATCGCGTAGCCGGTCGCGTGCAGCGTCTGCGAGCCGATCACGATCGTGTACAGCCCGAAGTTGTGGTCCTTGGGGTCCCACGCGCCGTGGTCGACTCCGCGGAAGAGGCCGAGCAGGCTCAGCGGGTCCACGCCGCGGCAGTACGCCACCCCGTGCTCGCGGTAGGTCGGGAAGACGTAGTCCTGGGGTCGCAGGGCACGGCCCGCTCCGATCTGGGCGGCCTCCTGACCCAGCAGCTGGGCCCAGATGCCCAGCTCGCCGTGGCGCTGCAGGGCGGTCGCCTCGGTGTCGATCCGGCGGGTGAGGACCATGTCGCGGTAGAAGCCGCGCAGCTCCTCCGCACTGAAGTCCATGTCGAACTCGTCGTGGTGGACGCGCTCCCCCTCCGGGGTGAGCAGCTGGACGAGGTCGGGACCACCGTCAACTGCGGCGGGACCGAAGACCTGTGCGAGGTCAGGACCGAAATCGGGCATCAACTCTCCTGTGTCCGGGCGGGTGCGGGGTCTCCGCGCTCGCGTGGCATCCAGTGGGCCGGCGGTCACAGGGGTGGCGTGACCGGGACGACCCGATGGTCGAGACGAGCCATCGGCCTCCTGTGATGCAGGCCACAACGCTCACCCAAAAGGTAGCGGACGACCCGACCCACGACCAATCCAGCGGCTCAGGCCGGCACGAGCTCCTGGGGTCGTCGGCTCCTGGTCGCCGCCGCGACGCCGACCACGGTGACCACGAGTCCGACGATCTCGCGGGCGTTCAAGGTCTCACCGAGGATGAGCCAGGCGAGCACGGCGGTGACCGGCGGCATCAGGAAGAACACGCTCGCCGCCGCACCGGCTCCCCGGGCCCGCACCAGGATGCCCAGCAGCCCGAGACCGAGGATGGAGTTCACGACGGCGAGGTAGACCAGCGCGACTCCCGCGGCCGCCGGGTCGCGGACCACGTCGGTGCCCTCGACGACGAGGGCGAGCACCAGCAGCGGCGGCGCCGCCACCGCGAACTGGATCGTCCCGGACCACAGCGGGTCGGGAGCGTGCCCGATCCAGCGCTGGCCGAGGGTGCCCACGCTCAGCCCGAGCACGCTGATGAGACCGCAGACGATGCCGAACAGGCCTCCCGCCTGGTCGACGTCGGGGCCGAGGACCAGCAGGACACCACCCACCCCGATGAGGAACCCCAGCACCTGCAGCCTGGTCAGCCGCTCCCCCAGGAAGGCAGCGGCCAGCAGCGCCGTGAGCACGGGGCTGAGCGAGTGCATCAACGAGGCCAGCGTCGCGCCGAGCCCGGCGTCGAAGGCGAGGTACATCGCCCCGAACTGGACGGCGTTCAGGATGAAGCCCGACAGTCCGATCCTGATCGCGTCGGTGCGGGTGACGCGGAGCGGTCCGCGGAACGAGCGGGCCAGCACCCAGGCGATCACCGTGGCCAGCACGAACCGCACCGCCACGAGCATGAGCGGGGACATCGCCTCCACGCCGTAGGGACCGGCGATGTAGCCCGACGACCACACCAGCACGAAACCCGCAGCCGGCACGAGCGGGAGCCCGGCGGTGGCGTGGGGCGTCGTCGGCCACCTCGTCATCCCACGACCTCCTCGTCTCCCGCACCGGCCATCCAGGCCCCACCGACCCCCCGGCACGCTAGCCGACTCCCGCCCCTCTGCTTGACTCGGCGCCATGAGCACCCCATCGACGCCCACGCCGCCCCGGGTGGTCTCCGAGTCCATCGACATCGTCGCCCCGCCGGAGGTCGTCTTCGCGATCCTGGCCGACCCCAGGCAGCAGAGCCGCATCGACGGGTCCGGCTCGGTCCGCGGACTGCTCAAGGGTCCCGACCGGCTGAGCAAGGGCGCCACGTTCGGCGTGGACATGAAGCTCTTCGGACTTCCCTACAAGATCCGCAACACCGTCGTGGAGTTCGAGGAGGGCCGACGTGTCGCCTGGCGCCACTTCGGCGGCCATCGCTGGCGCTACGTCCTCGAGCCGATCGACACCGGCACCCGCGTCACGGAGTCCTTCGACTACTCCATGTACGCGACCCCGCAGCGCCTCCTCATCGAGCTCGCCGGCTTCCCGGGTCGCAACCGTGCCGGGATCGCCGGGACCCTGGTCAACCTCAAGGAAGCAGCCGAGTCGGACGCACGGGGATCCCGGTGAGCATCCGCGAGGGCACCGAGGTCTCGTGGACGTGGGGCAGCTCCACCGCGTCCGGCAAGGTCACCGAGATCCACCGCGAGAAGCTCACCCGCACCACCAAGGGCAGCGCGATCACCCGCAACGGGAGCGACGACGACCCGGCGTACGTCATCGAGCAGGAGGACGGCACCGTCGTGCTGAAGCTGCGCAGTGAGGTCGAGCCCGCCTAGTCGTGCTCAGGGAGCGGTGACCAGCCGTTGCAGCATCACCATGAGCCGCTTGACGCGCTTCTTCGACAGCGCCGCGAGGAGCTCGTCCGTCATCCCCTCGGCCAGCAGGGAGGCTTCGGCCAGCACCTCGCGCACCTCGGGCAGCAGGTGCAGGACCTGGGTGCGCCGGTCGGAGGCCAGCCGCCGACGCTCCAGCAGCCCACGGTGCTGGAGGTCGTCGACGATCTGCACCATGCTGGCGCCACTGACGCCCAGGTGCCGCGCCAGCTCGGCCTGGGAGACGGGACCCAGGGACTGCAGCGCAGTGAGGGTTGCGAAGTGGCGAGGCTCGATGCGCAGGGGCTCGAGCGCGGTCGCGAACTCGCGGTGCATCCGCGCGTGGATGCGGGTGACCAGGAAGCTGATGCTCTCGCGCAGGGGCTCGGGGACGTCGGGGGCGAGGTCGATCTCCGCCACCACCAGGAGGAGCCCACGGAGCTCCTGCCTCTCGTCGAGGGTGAAGCCCGCAGTGATCGACTCCTCGAGAGCCTCGGCGTGCCGACGCCAGCGTCGCGCGGCCGCCGCGCCCGCAGGAGTGCGGGTGAGCGCGTAGGACCGTCGGTCATCGGGGTTGCGGACGCGCTTGACCAGGGCCTGCTCGGAGAGGTCGGCGGCCACCCGGACCATGGTCGTCCGGCTCACGCTGACGGTCTCGGCCAGCGCCTGCTGGGACCGGGTCACCCCGCCGGACAGCGCCAGCAGAGCGGCGTAGGAGTGGATGTCGACGCCAGGGGGTACCGCCTCGGCGAGCGCACTCGCCACTCGGGCCTGGGCCCGCCAGAACAGGTGACCGGGCAGGACGGCGAGAACAGGAAGCAGCTCACCTCTGCCGTTCGCTTCACCCACTGATCCCTCCCGGAGTCGTTAGCCAGTTGACGATCTTTTCAGGACCTGAGTATCGTACCGAACGTAATCGTTAACCTGTTGATGATTATGTCGTTGACGAACAGAAAGCTGCCCCATGTCTGACCACACCACCACCGCGAACCCGGACAGCCCGGCCCAGAAGGCCGAGCGTGACCCGAAGTGGTGGACCCTCGTCGCCGTCTGCACGGGCGTCTTCATGCTGCTGCTGGACATCACGATCGTGAACGTCGCGCTGCCGGACATCCAGACCGAGCTCGACGCATCTCTCTCCGACCTGCAGTGGGTGATCGACGCCTACGCCTTGAGCCTGGCCGCCCTGCTGCTCACGGCGGGCTCGCTGGCCGACCTCTACGGCCGCCGACGTGTGTTCGCCATCGGCACCGTGCTGTTCACGCTGGGCTCGATCGCCTGCGGCTCCGCGCAGGACATCCTGTTCCTCACCATCTCCCGGGCCTTCCAGGGGATCGGTGGCGCGGCCATGTTCGCGACCGCCCTGGCCCTGCTCGCCAGCGCCTTCCACGGCAAGGACCGCGGCACGGCCTTCGGTGTCTTCGGCGCCACCACCGGCGTGGCCGTGGCCATCGGCCCGGTGCTGGGCGGGGTGCTCACCAGCGGACTGTCGTGGCGCTGGATCTTCTTCGTGAACATCCCCATCTGCATGGTCGCCATCGCGGTGACCCTGAAGAAGGTCGAGGAGTCGCACGACCCACGGGCAGGACGGCCCGACTGGTTCGGCTTCCTGTCGTTCTCCCTCTCCCTCGGCGCGCTGGTCTACGGACTGATCGAGGCCGGGCAGAAGAGCTGGAGCGACAACACCGTCATCACCTCGCTGGTGGCCTCGGCGGTGCTGATGGTCGTGTTCGTGGTCAGCCAGATGAGGCAGAAGAACCCGATGTTCGACCTCGGGCTACTGCGCAAGCCCACCTTCACCGGCGGGCTGATCGCGGCCTTCGGGGTGTCCGTCTCGATCTTCTCCCTGCTCGCCTACCTGGTGATCTACGTGCAGAACGTCCTCGACTACTCCGCCGTCGGGACCGGAGTCCGGCTGCTGTTCCTCTCTGTCGCCTCCTTCGTCGCCGCCGCCCTCGCCGGTCGGCTGACCGAGCGGATGCCGGTCAAGTGGCTGATCGCGCCCGGGTTCCTGATCCTCGGCGTCGGCCTGCTGCTGATGCTCGGGATCCAGCCGGACTCCTCCTGGACGCACCTCATCCCCGGCCTCACCGTGGCCGGCGTCGGGATCGGGATGATCAACCCGCCCCTCGCGTCCACGGCCGTCGGCGTGGTGCCCGTCGAGCGCTCGGGCATGGCCAGCGGCGCGAACTCCACCTTCCGCCAGGTCGGGATCGCGACCGGCATCGCCGCCCTCGGCTCGATCTTCAGCCAGCAGGTCGCCGACGCCGTGCGTCCGGACCTCACCGGCAAGGTGCCGCCGTCGGCCCTCGACGGCCTGACCGCTGCCCTGTCCGGTGGCCAGGTGAACGCCGCGGCCGAGGGCGCCCAGAAGGCAGCCACGGCGGCGAGCGGCCCCAGCGCCGGGCAGCAGGCCTTCGACCTGGTCAACAACGCCGGCACCTCGGCCGTGGTCGACGCGCTGAACCACATCATCCTCATCGCCGCGATCATCGCGATCACCGTCGGCGCGCTGTGCCTGATCCTGATCAGGCAGAAGGACTTCGTGGTCCGGGGTGGTCCGCCGGCACCCCCCGCCCCCGAGCCCGGCAAGCACAAGGCCGGCGTACCGGTCGGCTGATCCCCCGACCTGGGGTGGTCCGAGCCGCCCCGACCTGGGGTAGTCCGAGACGTTTCCGTTGTCCGAACGCTCGAGAAACGACGGTTACGTCTCGGACTACCCCGGCCGGGTCGCCGATGTCAGGCCAGCGACTCGCGACCGTGCGGGGTCAGCCAGCTGTCGCTCTCGGGTCCCTTCGGCACGATGCCTGAGGGGTTCACGTCGCTCTGCACGATGTAGTAGTGCTGCTTGATCTGGTCGAAGTCGATCGTCTCGCCGAAGCCGGGGGTCTGGAAGAGGTCGCGGGCGTAGCCCCAGAGGTTCGGCATCTCGACGAGCTTGTTGCGGTTGCACTTGAAGTGGCCGTGATAGACCGCGTCGAAGCGCGCCAGCGTCGTGAAGAGGCGTACGTCGGCCTCGGTGATCGCGCCTCCCATCAGGTAGCGCCGGTCCGCCAACCGCTCCTCGAGCCAGTCGAGGGCCGTCCAGAGCCTGTCGTAGGCGTCGTCGTAGCTCTCCTGGGAGCCGGCGAAGCCGCAGCGGTAGACACCGTTGTTCACCTCGGTGAAGACACGCTTCATCACCGACTCCATCTCGTCGCGGACGTCCTCGGGCCACAGGTCCGGAGCGTCGGGGCGGTGGTGCTCGCGCCACTCGAAGAAGAGGTCGTGGGTGATCGAGGGGAAGTCGTTGGTCACGACCTGACCGGTGGGGATGTCGACCATCGCGGGGACCGTGATGCCGCGCGAGTAGTCAGGGTCGCGCTCGAAGAACGCCTGCTGCAACCGGTGGATGCCCAGCACCGGGTCGACGCCACCGGGGTCGAGGTCGAAGGTCCAGCTGTCCTTGTCGTGCACGGGTCCGGCGAGGCCCATCGAGATGACGTCCTCGAGTCCGAGCAGGTGGCGCACGATGATCGTCCGGTTGGCCCACGGGCAGGCCTTGGCCGCGACCAGGCGGTAGCGCCCCGGCTCGACCGGCCACTCCGCGCTGACACGCGTGATCCGGTCGGAGAGGTAGTTCATGTCCCGGTCGAAGGACTTGCCCTGCTCCACGTAGGTCGAGTTCCGTTCAAGTGCCATGGCCTCATTATGCCCGGTAGTTCGAGTTTCAATCATTTGTGGTGGTGGTGAGACGCGTCACCGGGTGTGCGGCCAGGCTTCGGTCACGGCGAGCAGCACGTCGTTGGCGGCCGGCTCCCCGATGCTGACCCGCACGCCCTCACCGGCGAACGGTCGCACGGTGATGCCGGCCTGCTCGGCCGCGGCCACGAACTCCGCCACCCGGTCCCCCACCGGCAGCCACACGAAGTTGCCCTGCGGGTCCGGGAAGCTCCAGCCCTGCCCCGTGAGCCCGGCCACCACCCGGTCGCGCTCACCGACGATTCCCTCGACCCGCTCCATCAGCTCCGCCTCCGCGGCGAGACTGGCGACCGCGGCGGCCTGGGCGATCGTCGAGACCCCGAACGGGAGCGCGGTGGCGCGCACCGCGGCGGCCACGTCCTCGTGCGCGACGAGGTAGCCGACCCGGAAGCCGGCCAGCCCGTAGGCCTTGGCGAAGGTGCGCATCACGGCCACGTTCGCGTGGGTCGCCTGCAGCGCGAGAGCGTCGATCGGGTCCTCGGCGCGCACGAACTCGCGGTAGGCCTCGTCGACCACGACCAGCACGTGCTCGGGCACCTTCGCCACGAACGCGCGCAGCTCCGCGTCGGTCACCGACGGGCCGGTCGGGTTGTTCGGCGTACAGACCACGACGATCTTCGTGCGCTCGGTGACGGCCGCCGCCATCGCGTCGAGGTCGTGGCGCCCGTCGGCATCGACCGGCACCTGGACCGACACCGCACCGGTGGCCGACACGGCGATCGGGTAGGCCTCGAAGGAGCGCCAGGCGTAGACGACCTCGTCGCCGGGATCGCAGAACGCCTGGAGCAGGTGGTAGAGCACCGCCACCGAGCCGGTGCCCGCAGCCAGCTGCTCCCGGGGTACGCCGAGGCGCTCGGCCAGGGCGTCGTACAGGGCGTTGTTGCCCATGTCGGGGTAGCGGTTCATCACCGCCACGGCCGCCTGCGCCGCCTCGACCACGCCGGGCAGCGGCGGGTAGGGGTTCTCGTTGGAGGACAGCTTGTAGACGTGCTGACCGGGCCGCGGGGCGGGCGGCTTGCCGGCGACGTACGTGGGGATGGCAGCGATGGTGTCCCGGGGGCGCGGGGGGATCTGAGGGCTCACCGGTCGACCCTACGACCCGGCTCTCGCGGGTCGGTGGGGCCACTACGCTGGCCGCATGCGGATCCTGACCTGGCTCATCGTCAACGCCCTCGCGCTGGGAGCGGCCGTCTGGCTCTTCGACGGCATCACCCTCACCGGCGGCACCGACACCGACAGGTTCGTGAAGCTGGTGGTCGTCGGCGCCATCTTCGGCCTGATCACCTCCTTCGTCCGGCCACTCGTACGTCTGCTGTCGCTGCCGCTCATCATCCTGACCCTGGGGCTGATGCTGCTGGTGATCAACGCCTTCATGCTGATGCTGACCAGCGCGATCTCCGAGAGCCTCGACCTGGGCTTCAACGTCGACGGATTCTGGGTGGCTCTCTTCGGCTCGATCGTGATCTCGCTGGCCTCGATCGTCCTCGAGTCGGTCCTCCCCCGCCCCCGCAGCAGCCGTCCCCAGACGAGCTGACCCGTGGCACTGCCTGAGCCGGGTGGCACGCCGTACCGCATCGCCTTCGTGTGCCTGGGCAACATCTGCCGCTCCCCGATGGCGGAGGTGATCCTCTCCGAGCTGGTCGACCGCGCCGGGTTGGCCGGCAAGGTCGAGGTGTCGAGCTGCGGCACGGGCGGCTGGCACGTCGGCCAGCCGATGGACGCCCGAGCGGCCGCCCAGCTGACGGCGGAGGGGTACGACGCCTCCGCACACCGGGCGCAGCAGTTCGACGCCGGCTGGCTGGAGAAGGACCTCGTCCTCGCCATGGACGCCCGCAACCTCGCCGACATCACCGGGGTCGGCGAGCGAGACTCCCACGTGCGGCTGTTCCGCACCTTCGACCCGCTCGCCCCGGGGGACCCCGGACCGGGGGACCTCGATGTCCCGGACCCGTACTACGGCGGCGACGAGGGCTTCGTCGAGGTGATCGCCATGGTCGAGCGCACCTGTCGCGGCATCCTCAGGGAGCTCGAGGCGCTCCCGCTCTGAGGAGGCCAGGGACTTTCTCTCCGGTCCACCGATGAGTTCTACCCTCGCCGTCAGTCATGAGATGTGCCTAGAGTTGGAACCTCGAAGGAGCACCCATGACCTCGCTCGACACGTCGCACCCCTCCGCTCGCCCGGCCGTGCGCGAGCGGCCGCCGCAGACCGAGCGGGCCGCGCCACCGGCGACCGACGACTTCCCTCGGGTCGCCGACCAGTACCGCCGCGAGCTGACGGCCCACTGCTACCGCATGACCGGCTCGGTGTACGACGCCGAGGACATGGTGCAGGAGACCTACCTCCGGGCCTGGCGGGCCTACGACGACTTCGAGGGCCGCTCGTCGGTCCGCACCTGGCTCTACCGCATCGCCACCAACGTGTGCCTGACCAACCTGGAGAACAAGGGCCGCCGCCCGTTGCCGACCGGTCTCGGCATGCCCGGGGCCCAGGCCGGAGACGAGCTGGTCGAGGCCAGCGAGGTGCCGTGGCTCGAGCCCGTGCCCGACGTCATGGTCGACGTCGCCAACATCGACCCGGCGACGGTGGTCGGCAACCGGGACTCGATCCGGCTCGCCTTCGTGGCTGCGCTCCAGCACCTGCCGGCCCGCCAGCGCGCCGTACTCATCCTCCGCGACGTGCTCCGCTGGTCGGCCAAGGAGACAGCGACCGCTCTGGACACCACGCCCGCCGCGGTCAACAGCGCCCTACAGCGGGCCCACGCCCAGCTCGCCGAGAAGCAGCTCACCCAAGGGACCGTCGAGGACGACCTGACCCCCGAGCACGAGGCCATGCTCGAGCGCTACGTGCGGGCCTTCTGGGACAAGGACGTCAACGCGCTGGTCACGATGCTGGCCCACGACGCCGTGTGGGAGATGCCGCCGTTCACCGGGTGGTACTCCGGGGCCCAGAACATCGCCGACCTGATCGACCACCAGTGCCCGGGCGGCGTCAACGACATGCCGATGATCCGCACCTCGGCCAACGGCCAGCCGGCCTTCGGTCTCTACATGCGCCAACCGGAGGGGCACTTCGAGCCCTTCCAGCTGCAGGTGCTCCAGGTCGTCGACGGGCGGGTCACACGCGTGACCGCGTTCTTCGAGGTCGGGCTGTTCGAGACCTTCGGGCTGCCCTCGACGCTGCCGGCGTCGTACTCCCTGGGTTGAGACGTGTTCACCACCTCGCTGCCGGCCTCGGTGGCGGTGCTCGACGGCGCCGTCGCCTGGACCCACGGCTGGCTGCAGCAGGCACGCACCAGTCCACTGTCGCTCCCCACGCCGTGCCGCCGGTGGGACCTCGGCCAGCTGCTGACCCACATGGACGAGTCGCTGATGGCCATCGCCGAGGCCGCCGAGCTGGGACGCGTCGACGTCGATCCGCAGCCGTTCCCGCCCGGCCCCGACGAGCTGGTCGACCGCATCGTCCAGCGCGCCTGCCGCACGCGTGCGGCCTGGCACCAGCGCGTCACGTCGGCACCCATGTGCGTCGGCGACCTCGCCCTCGGGCGCGACACGGTGGCGCTCGTCGGGGCCCTGGAGATCGCCGTGCACGGGTGGGACGTCGCCGTCGCGACGGGCCAGGCCCCTCGGCTGCCGGAGGACCTCGCGACGCAGCTGTTCGACGTCGCGCTGGCCGTCGTACTCCCTCAGGAGCGCGGGCGACGCTTCGCCGAACAGGTGACGGTGCCCCTCGCGGCGCCGGTCGGCACTCGTCTCCTGGCCCATCTGGGGCGCACCGCCGGCTGACTGGGCTCTGGTCACCGCGCGCGTGGCCGGGCACAGTGGAGCGATGGCACGGATGCGTGGGATCGCCGAACGGGTCGAGCAGCTGCTCGTCCAGGCCGTGGTGGCGACCACGCCCGTGGCGGGGGGTGACATCTGCACGTCGACCCGGGTGCGCCTCAGCGACGGCAGCTCGGCCCTGGTCAAGACCCGGGCCGGAGCCCCGGAGAACTTCTTCCTCACCGAGGCACGCGGTCTGGACTGGCTGGCCGATCCCGGGGTGGCCGACGTGGCCGAGGTGCTCGCGGTCGAGCAGGACTGCCTGGTGCTGCGGTGGATCGATCCCGCCCGGCCGAGCCCGGAGAGCGCGGCCCGGCTCGGCCACTCGCTGGCCCGGCTGCACGCGAGCGGCGCTGAGTCGTTCGGTGCACCCGAGGACGGGTTCATCGGCACCCTCCCCCTTCCCAACCGGCCCGCGCCCACGTGGCCCGACTTCTTCGCGACACGGCGGGTGCTGCCCTACCTCAAGCTGGCCGCCGACCGTGACCACATCGCGCGGCCCGACGTACTCGCGATCGAGGGGCTGATCGGGCGGATGGACGACCTGGCCGGACCGGCGGAACCACCAGCCCGCCTCCACGGGGACCTCTGGTCGGGCAACGTCGTGTGGACCGCCGACCAGGCCACCCTGATCGACCCGGCCGCCCACGGGGGCCACCGCGAGACCGACCTCGCCATGCTCGCCCTGTTCGGTCTGCCGCACCTGCAACGGCTGCTCGACGCCTACCAGGAGGAGAGTCCCCTCGCCGCTGGTTGGGAGGAACGCCAGCCCCTGCACCAGCTCTTCCCGCTCCTCGTCCACGCCGCCATGTTCGGCGGGGCCTACGGCGTACGCGCCGGCGACGCCGCCCGCCGCCTCTGACCCCACTCCCCCCGCCGCCGAGGCGTCGCAGTTTTACCCCAAGACCTCGCTGAGGCGTCGCAGATTTACCTGCCGCCGGCCCGGTCGAGGTAAATCTGCGACGCCTCACCGGGTTTGAGAGGGCAATCTGCGACGCCTCAGCGGGGTAGGGGGTTGAGTCTCAGCAAGTGCTCAGGGCTGGGTGGCACCCTAGGGACGTGAACGCCGCCGACCCCGCCCCCCGACAGCACGTGCTCGTCGTCGAGGACGACCGCGCGGTGCGCGAGTCGCTGAGACGTTCGCTGGAGTTCAACGGCTACCAGGTCTCCACGGCCTCCGACGGTGCCGAGGCGCTGGCCGGGATCAGCGGGATCAACCCCGACGCCGTGGTGATGGACGTGATGATGCCGCGGCTGGACGGTCTCGAGACCACCCGCGCGCTGCGCAAGGTCGGCAACACGGTGCCCATCCTCGTGCTCACGGCCCGCGATGCCGTGGGCGACCGGGTCGAGGGGCTCGACGCCGGCGCTGACGACTACCTGAGCAAGCCGTTCGCGCTCGAGGAGCTGCTCGCCCGCCTCCGGGCCCTGCTGCGACGGGTGGCGCCGGGTGGGGAGAACCCCGAGGAGCACCTGGCCTTCGCCGACCTGACCATGGACCTCGCCTCGCGTGAGGTACGCCGCGGCGAGCGCCTGATGGAGCTCACGCGCACCGAGTTCACCCTCCTGGAGCTGTTCCTGCGTCGGCCCCGCCGTGTCCTGGAGCGCTCGTTCATCCTGGAGGAGGTGTGGGGGTTCGACTTCCCCACGACCGCCAACAGCCTCGAGGTGTACGTCGGCTACCTCCGTCGCAAGACCGAGGCGGCGGAGGAGCACCGCCTGATCCACACGGTCCGCGGCGTGGGCTACGTCCTGCGCGAGAACCAGTAGTGGAGGCGCTAGTGGGCTCGACGAGGTTCTGGGGCGAGCTCCACTACCGGCGGTCCCTGGCCAGCCGGATCACCCTGCTCACCACCTTGGCCGTGGGCGTCGCGGTGGCGGGGGTGGCCCTGGCGGCGTACGCCACGGTGCGGATGCAGAGCCTGGAGAGCATCGACCAGTCGCTGCACGCCCGGGCCATGAAGGCCGCCGAACCCGAGACCCTCACCGCCCTCGCGCACCAGCAGGTCCCGGTCTGGGCGCTCGGTGCCGGCGACGTCAAGCTCGTCTTCGTCAACGCCACGACCGGCCCCATCGCCTGGACCGACAAGGCTGCGGCCGACCAGTCCGGCCCTACGGAGCTCGAGGTCGCGTCGGGCGCGCAGAAGTGGTCGGCCCGCAGCGTCATGATCCGCGGCGTCCGCTATCGCGCCGTCGCCGTGCCCGTGCAGGAGGGACAGGCCCTGGTCCTCTCCCAGTCCCTGGAGTCGACGGACCGGATGCTCGACCGGCTGGGCCTGGTGATGCTGCTCTTCGGCCTCGCCGGCATGATCAGCGCCGGGCTGGCCGGCTGGGGAGTGGCCCGCAACGGCCTGCGTCCCGTACGCCGCCTGACCACCGCCGTCGAGGAGATCGCCCGCACCGAGCAGCTCGACCCGATCCCCGTCGAGGGTCGTGACGAGGTGGCCCGGCTGTCGATGGCGTTCAACGCCATGCTCGCCTCGTTGTCGGCCTCCCAGGCACGGCAGCGCCAGCTGGTGGCCGACGCCGGTCACGAGCTGCGGACACCCCTCACCTCCCTGCGCACCAACCTCGACCTCCTCGCCCAGGCCGACGCGTCCACCAAGCTCTCGGCCGAGTCCCGCAAGGAGCTCCTCGACGACGTCCGTGGCCAGATCGCCGAGATGACGACGCTGATCGGCGACCTCGTCGAGCTGGCCCGGGACGATCCGTCGGCAGCGCCGTCGGTCGAGCCGGTCGAGCTCGCGGCGGTCGTCAGCCAGGCCGTCTCCCGCGTACGACGCCGCGCGGCCAGCGTGGAGTTCGTCGTCCACACGGAGCCCTGGTGGGTCACCGGCGACGCGGCGGCCCTCGAGCGCGCCATCACCAACCTCCTCGACAACGCCGCCAAGTGGAGCCCCGAGGGCGGCCGGGTCACGGTCCGCCTCAGCCAGGGCACCGTCGTGGTCACCGACCAGGGGAAGGGCATCACCGAGAAGGACCTGCCACACGTCTTCGACCGCTTCTACCGCTCTCCTGAGTCGCGCACGATGCCCGGCTCCGGACTGGGGCTGTCCATCGTCAAGGCGGTGGCCGACCGCCACGGTGGCAAGGTCCAGGCGGACAACGACCCCGACGGCGGTGCCTCGTTCTGGTTCCACGTGCCCGGCACGATGGCCCCACCCGAGGTTTTGGCGCGGTCGTAGCCAATCCAAAGGTGCCTCTCAGGATCACCACCGAGACTTGAGGCATGGACGAGCAGAGCCGCTACCCCCACGACAACTCCCCCGACGACAACGCGGACGACAACGCCGGGAGCGAGGCGCCCGACGCCGCCCAGGCCTACGGTCGCCACGGCGAGAGGCCCGTCGAGACCCCGGCGTACGACGCCACCGACGACTCTCCGACCGGCCCGGTCAACCCGCCTCCGGGTGGGTACGACGAGCACACCCGGGTGTTGCCGCCCTACCAACCGGACCCGACACCCCCAGGCGTCGGGCCCTTCTACGCAAGCGCCCAGCCGGCCCCCGCAGCGACCGCCACCGAGCGTCGCCGCGGCCGCACCGCAGGCGTGCTCGTCGCCGCCCTCGTCCTCGGTGGTGCCGCGGGTGTGGGTGGCGCGGCCGCCTACGACACCTTCAACAACGACACCGCGGACAACTCCGGCGCCACGACCTCCGAGAACTTCCAGGCCACCAAGACCGCCGCCGTCGAGGACGGGACCGTGGAGAAGGTCGCCAGCACCGTGCTGCCGTCCGTCGTCAAGGTCAACGTCACCGGCTCCTCGGGCTCCGGTTCCGGCTCGGGCATCGTGCTCAGCGAGGACGGCAAGATCCTCACCAACAACCACGTGGTCGCGGGCCTGGGCTCCAACGGCTCGATGTCGGTGAGCTTCAACGACGGCACCAGCAAGAAGGCGACCGTCGTCGGCACCGACCCGTTGACCGACGTCGCCGTGATCCAGGTGGAGGGTGCCTCCGGGCTCGTCCCTGCCTCGCTCGGCAAGTCGGGCAGCCTCCAGGTCGGGCAGACCGTGGTGGCCGTCGGGTCGCCGTACGGTCTCAACGCCACGGTCACCTCCGGCATCGTCAGCGCCCTCAACCGGCCGGTCTCGGTGTCCACCGCGGAGGAGCAGGCCCCCCAGCAGCAGAACCCGTTCGGCCAGCCGCAGCAGCGACAGCAGCAGGGCGCCGACCTGAGCACGACCTACCCGGCGATCCAGACCGACGCCGCCATCAACCCCGGCAACTCCGGTGGACCGCTCGTCGACATGTCGGGTCGCGTGGTCGGCATCAACTCCTCGATCCGCACCGCCTCGAGCGGCGCCCAGACCGACTCCGGGGGCTCCATCGGTCTCGGCTTCGCGATCCCGATCGACGAGGTGCTGCCGATCGTCAACCAGCTGAGCAACGGCGACAAGCCGACCCACGCCCGACTCGGGGTCTCGGTCTCCGACGTCGCCGGCAACACGCTGACCCAGGGTGCGCAGCTCCAGACGATCGAGGCCGGCAGCGCCGGCGCGGACGCGGGCCTGAAGAAGGGTGACGTCATCACCAAGGTGAACGACCAGCTCATCGACGGCTCCGAGTCGCTGGTGGCCACCATCCGCGGCCACCGCCCCGGCGAGAAGGTCCAGATCACCTACCTCCGGGACGGGAAGACCGGCACCACCACGGCCGACCTGGGTTCCGACGAGGGCACCTCGGCCTCCTGAGCCGACTGACCGCGGACGCCCCCGACCGCCAGGGACCGTCCGCGGTCTAGTCCTTTCTCCCGGACTCAACGGCATCCCTTGCGACCCTGTGGGTCGCGGTCCAGAGTGGTGGTCGAACGACGCGCGGCGCGGGTGCAGGTCCGCCGGGGGGAGCCATGACGTGGCCCAGTTCACCCGCCCCGCGCGTCGATTTCGACGTCGTACGGCGACGTCGCACGGCGGGGTCGCATGGCGGGGTCAGCGGGCAGCCGCCGCGCGGAGGCGCTCCGCCTTCCACAGGGTCTCGGCCCATTCGCCGTCCGCCTCCGAGCGCACGGTGATGCCGCCGCCGGTGCCGAGGGTCCAGACCCCGGCGGGGCCGGAGTACAACGACCGGATGACCACGCCGAGGTCGGCCCGGCCGTCGGCGCTGATCCAGCCGAAGGCGCCGGAGTAGAGCCCACGCGGCGTGGTCTCGACCTGGTCGATGATCTGCATGGTGCGCAGCTTCGGAGCCCCGGTCATGGAGCCGGCGGGGAACAGCGCTCGCAAGGCACCCAGCGTCGAGACGTCGTCGCGCAGCATTCCACGGACGGTCGAGACCAGCTGGTGCACGCTCGCGTAGGACTCGACCGCCATCAGGCTCGGCACGCTCACCGTCCCGACCTCGCAGACCATCGACAGGTCGTTGCGCAGCAGGTCGACGATCATCAGGTTCTCGGCCCGGAAGCGGGGTTCGTGCGCCAGCTCGTCCCGCAGGCGTCGGTCGTCCTGCTCGGTCGTCCCTCGCGGGGTGGTGCCCTTGATCGGCTTGGTCTCCAGCCACCGGTCGGCGCCGATGGTGGCGTAGCGCTCCGGCGAGCTGCTGAGCAGGTGCGTCCCCCGGTGGCTCAGCAGCCCGGCGTACGGCGCGGGGTTGCTCGCGCGTAGCCGGAGGTAGGTGGCGAGCGGGTCGTTCGTCGTACCGGCCAGGTCACGGTAGGTCAGGTTCACCTCGTAGGAGTTGCCGGCGTGCAGCTGCTCCTGGACCTGGTCGAAGGCGTCGTGGTACCAGCCGGGCGGCGTCCCCTGTGCCCCTCGTGGAGGCGAGGTGCTCGTCCCGGGACGGGCCGGTACCGCTGGAGGGGCCTCGTGGTCGAAGAACTGCACGTTCCGCGAGCGCATCCAGACTGCGTCCGGCCCCTGGCCCCAGGGCGTGGCCGGCAGGTCGGGGCGGGAGGCGTAGCCGAAGCAGCCGACCCAGTGCACCCCCGGATCCCCGTCGTCGTGCGCGATCGCCTCCTCGAGCACCTCGAAGATGTCGGTGCCGACGACCTCGCTGGCCCCGTTGCGGTGACGCGTCACCTCCCGCCGGGTGGCGTCGAGGCTGAGGGAGGTGTCGTCCTCGGCGAGCACGCCGACCAGCGACCGCCGCCCGGACCAGTCACGCGCACCACCGCCGTCGAGCCAGAAAAGCCTGTCGCTGTGGGCGAAACCCGCGCGCACGGCTTCGATGACGGGCTCGCTCCGGTCCGGCCCGCTCATGACAGGAAGTTCCCGATCAGCGCGGCGCCGTACTCCGAGAGGATCGACTCCGGGTGGAACTGCACGCCCTCGTGGGGCAGGTCGCGGTGGCGGACCGCCATCACCACTCCGTCCGACGTCGCGGTCACCTCGAGCTCGGCGGGCAGCTCGACCGCCGCCAGCGAGTGGTAGCGGACCGCCTCGAAGGGCGAGCCCAGGCCGCGGAGCACCCCCACCCCCTCGTGGGTCACGGTCGCCACCTCGCCATGGGCCGGGTCGATGCGCGCCACCGTTCCGCCGTACGACGTGACGAGGGCCTGCATGCCGAGACAGACCCCGAGCACCGGCACGCCGAGGTCGAAGACGTCGGCGCCGAGAGCGAAGTCGAGCGGGTTCGCGGGATGACCCGGTCCGGGCGACAGGACCAGGTGGGTGTAGCCGCGGGCCTGCTCGAGGACACCCGGGGCGTCGTGCTCGACGACGTCGGGAAGGGTGCCGGTGACGCCGGCGATGAGGTGCACGAGGTTCCACGTGTAGGAGTCGTAGTGGTCCACCACGAGCACCCCCGGAATCACGGGAGTTTCACCCCAACAGCTCCAGCAACAGCCCACGCAGCAAGGCGAAACCGTTCTCGGTGAGGATCGACTCGGCGTGGAACTGTACGCCGCGGAAGGTCGGCCCGGCGATCAGGTGGATGTCGCCGGTCTCCGGCTCCGACTCGACCCGGACGCCCTCGGGAAGGTCGCCCTCGCCGAGGCGGCCGACGAAGGTGTTGTAGAAGCCGACCCGCTCCTCACGCCCGTCGATCGCGACGGAGGACTGGGTGCCCTGGAAGACGATGTCCTTGAATGCGAGGTCGATCCCGAGCCGGTCACAGAGCACCTGGTGCCCCAGGCACACGGCCAGGAACGGCTTTCCGGAGGCGAGGAGCCCGTCGATCGCGCGGCGGTAGGCCGCGATCTTGGGGTGCGACTGGTCGCGTGGGTCGCCCGGACCGGGACCGATCACGACGAGGTCCACGTCGTCGAAGACGCTGTCGCCGCCCGGCCCCTCGGGGAGGGCCTCGTGCCGGATCACGCGCGAGCTCATGCCGAGCACGGAGAACACGTGCGCCAGCATGTTCACGAAGTCGTCCTCGCCGTGGAGGATCGCGATCCTCCGGCCGGCCAGCGACGGCGCAGGAGGGGACCCCTCCTGGTCGGTCAGCCAGAACTTCGCGAGGCGACGGTTGCGGGAGTTCAGCGCGATCAGGACGTCCTCGTCCTGGGTGAGGTCCACGATGTCGGACGGCGTACCCGTTGCTCCCGGGACCAGCCCGAAGGCCGAGAGGATGCCGCCCGCCTTGGCCAGGGTCTCGGCGACCTCCTGGTCAGGCTTGGAGTCGCGCACCAGGGTCGCCCCCGCGGTCACCTTCATGGCGCCCTCGGGGCTGACGTCGGCGGTGCGGATGACGATCGGCGAGTCCGCCGTAGGAGCGCCGGTCTCGTCGCGGCCGAGGAGAGCGAGGGCGCCGGCGTAGTAGCCCCTGCCCTCGGACTCGTACTGGTGGATCAGCCGGCAGGCGTTCTCCACGGGGGCACCGGTCACGGTCGCGGCGAACATCGTGTCGCGCAGCACGTCGCGGACGTCGGAGCGGGTGCGGCCGGCGAGGAGGTACTCGGTGTGCACGAGGTGCGTCATCGGCTTGAGGAAGGGGCCGAGCACCTGTCCGCCCTCGTGGCAGATGTCGCACATCATCTTGAGCTCCTCGTCGACGACCATGAAGAGCTCGAAGATCTCCTTCTCGTCGGCCAGGAACTCCAGGAGTCGGGCCTTCTGCTCGCTCGCCTCGAGGCCGCGGAGGCGGAAGGTGCCGGAGATCGGGTTCATCCGCACGTCCCCGCCGTGCACGCTCACGTGGCGCTCGGGAGAGGCGCCGATCAGGAACCGGTCGCCGGTCCAGAAGCAGTAGGTCCAGTAGGCGCCGCGCTCGCTGGTCAGCAGCCTCCTCAGCACCGTGAGCGCCTTGGCCACGCTCCAGTCGCGCAGCTGCGCCCGGTAGTGCCGGCCGACGACCAGGTTGGCGCCCTCACCGTGGCCGATCTCGTCCCGGATGATCCGGTCGACCACCGCGGCGTAGTCCTCGTCCGAGGTCTCGAAGCCACCCTCGTCCTCGAACGCGACCTCTTCGTCGGGCAGGGCCGCGACCAGGTCGGCGAGCGTGATCTCCCGCTCGGTCGCGATGTCCACCACGGCAAGCGGGGTGCCGTCGTCGTGGGCGACGAAGCCACGCTCGGTGACCTGGCGGAACGGCACCGCGACCAGCCGGTCGAAACGTCGGCCGTCCTCGGGCACCCCCTCCTCGAGCGGGATCTCCCCCAGCGTGGCCAGGCGGCTCAGCGATCCACCGACCAGGGTGACCGTCGGGCTCTCCCGGAGACGGATGACCGCCCACGCCTCGTGCCCCAGCAGCTCCTCGAGGGCGGCGCTGGCGGAGAGTGTCTCGGGCATGCCGGGAACGCTACTAGAGCGCCGAGCGGGCACTCGCGTCACGCTGTAGCTCGCCGAGCGGGCAGTCCGGTCACGCTGTAGCTCGCCGAGCGGGCAGTCCGGTCACGCTGTAGCTCGCCGAGCGGGCAGTCGGGTCACGCGGGGGGTGACAGAAGTGCCCGGTCGACGTCGTACGCCGTGACAGAAGTGCCCGCTCGACGGGCTACGCGGAGGTGGTCGCGCGCCGTACCAGCGCGACTGCGGACCACACCATCTGCTCGACGGCCTCGTCCCGGCTCATCCCGGCGACGTCGGTGAGCCACACCAGGGCCTCGATACCGCTGACCGCCCGCACGGCGACCGCCAGGCGGCGTACACCGTCGGCACCCAGGTCACCGGTGAGGGGCTCCAGCGCCTCGCTGAACCAACCGATCGCCCGCCCCTGGCGCAGCGGCAGCTGCCGTGCTGCAGCGTCGATCTCCAGCGAGAGGCGCAGCATGGTGCGCTGCTGGGGTTCGGTGTCCAGGATCATCAGCATGAAGCCGCGGACGGCTGCGGCCAGGCGCATCTCGGGGTCCTGTCCCGCATCCGCAGGAAGCATCGACGTCGCGGCGATCTCCGGGTGCGCGGCCAGGAGCAGCGAGGTCTGTGTCGGGAAGTAGCGATACGCCGTCGTTCGCGAGACCTCGGCCGCCTCGGCCGCCTCGGCCACGGTCGGCGGACGCCCCCCGGCTGCCACGAGGTCACGGGTTGCCGCGATCAGGGCGGACCGGGTGCGCTGCTTCTGCCGGGCTCGCCCGGTCTCCTCGTACGCCGTTGACATCACCGTCACGGTATCGTAGTTTCGTCATGGGACACGAGTCCCACGAAGTCCGGAGGCATCCCATGACCGTCACAGCGCCGTTCGTCCGCAACCGCGAAGACGCGGAGCGCCGCTGGTTCCACGGCGGTGGACTGCACACCTGGCTCGTCCGGGAGGACGAGTCCGACGGCGAGTTCCTGCTCTTCGAGGACACCGTCGAAGGTGGCAAACGCACGCCGCTGCACACCCATCCCGCGGCCACGGAGACGTTCTACCTGCTCGAGGGTGAGCTCCTCCTCCACGTCGACGGTGCCGAGCACGAGCTCCGCACCGGCGGGACCGCGGTCATCCAGCGCGGGGTTCCGCACGCGTTCATGGTCCGTTCGGCCAGCGCCCGGATGCTCTGCCTGCACACCCCCGGCGGCGGCGAGAGCTTCTACCGGACGGCGAGCGAGCCGGCGATCGACGGGGAGCCGGCGCCACCGGTCGACTTCGAGCGCATCCGGGAGGCTGCCCTGGCTACCGGCAGCATGCGGATCGTGGGACCGCCCCCGTTCTAGGCCACGAGGTGTGACACAAGTGCCCGGTCGACGTCGTACGCCGTGACACAAGTGCCCGGTCGACGTCGTACGCCGTGACGCAACTGCCCGGTCGGCGCCGTACGCCGTGACACAACTGCCCGGTCGCGCTACTGGGTGAGGGTGACCATCCGCTGGGTGGCGCGGGTGTAGACGACGTAGAGGGTGGCCCGGCCGGTCGGGGCCTCGGCCTCGATCTCCTGGGGCTCCACGACGACGATGCCGTCGAACTCGAGGCCCTTGGTGTCCAGCCCGGTGAGTACGACGATGCGCGACTCGGGCGTCCCGGTCTCCTCGGCGAACTCGGGCCAGGAGGAGACCCAGCGGGTGACCTCGCCCAGGCGGGCCGAGGGTACGACGACCCCCACCGTGCCGGCCAGCGATCCGGCCAGACGGGTGAGGTGCTCGTGGACGGCCGCCTCGAGGTCGTCCACCCGCAGCTCGAGCGGTGGCTCCCCGGTCGAGCGGACGGCGTCGGGCAGATCGGCGTCCAGGCCGACCCTCTCGGCGTACGCCGCGGCGAAGTCGTAGATCTCCGAGGAGTTGCGGTAGTTGGTCGAGAGGTGGAAGTCGTGACGCGGCTTGTCGCCCAGGGCCTCGGCCCTCGCGGCGGCCGACTCGGCCGGCACCGGCCACGACGACTGGGCCGGGTCGCCGACGATGGTCCAGGTGGCCGAGCGTCCCCGGCGGCCGACCATGCGCCACTGCATCGGCGTGAGGTCCTGGGCCTCGTCGACGAGCACGTGCGCGAACGCGTCGTCCTCGACCCGGTTGGTGGGCGGCGCCCAGCCACGGGGGCCGGCGTACTCGCGGTCGGAGGCGGTCCACAGCTCCTGGAGGGAGGCGTCCTCCGCGCCGAGGTGCTCGTCGTCGACCGAGCCGGTGTTCACGATCGGCGGGTCGCCCAGGAGGTAGCGCAGCTCGTCGAGCATGGCCACGTCGTCGACGGAGAGCGCTGTGGCTTCCTGTTCCGGTCCCCACGACTTGGAGAGCAGCCGCACCGACTCGTCGTCGAGGACGCCCTCGCTCACCCGCGCGAGGAACTCGGGGTCGCGCAGCCAGCCGAGCACCGTGGCGGCGTCGAGCTGGGGCCACCACGCGGCGGCGAACGCGAGGAACCGGTCGTCGGTGCGCATCTCCTCGGCGAACTCCTCCTTGGTGCGGTCGCGGCCACGCTCGCTGCGGACCTGGCGCCACATCGCCTCGATCAGCGTCGAGGCGACCCGGGTGGTCGAGCGGTTGCGCGGGCCCATCGACAGCAGCTGGCGGCGCAGGGCAGCGAGCTCGCGGGGGCCGAGCAGGATCACGTCGTCGCGGTAGAAGACTCGGAACTCGTGGGCGACGCCGGGCACCGCTTGGCGCGAGGTACGCCGCAGCACCTCGGCCATCGCGGCTGAGCCCTTCACCTCGGCCACGGCCGGCTCCTCGCGCCGGCTGGCCCGTACGCCGTCGACGACCTCGCCCAGCGAACGCAGCGCCACGGCCGTCTCACCGAGGGAGGGCAGCACCCGCTCGATGTAGCGCATGAACACCCCGGACGGTCCCACGACGAGGACGCCACCGCGCTCGTAGCGGCGCCGGTCGGCGTAGAGGAGGTACGCCGCACGGTGCAG
This sequence comes from uncultured Actinomycetota bacterium, assembly GCA_963843775.1. Lineage (GTDB taxonomy): Bacteria > Actinomycetota > Actinomycetes > Propionibacteriales > Nocardioidaceae > Marmoricola. The sequence goes on along the minus strand of CAWJLT010000006.1, from coordinate 25,269 downwards.
CGCCACGACGGTCTTGCCGGTGCCGGGACCACCGCTGATCGACACGACACCCTTGTTGGGCGCGCGGATCGCGCGGTCCTGCTCGGCCTGGATGGTCGCGACGATGGAGTGCATCGAGCGGTCGCGGGCCTTGGACAGCTGGGCGAGCAACGCCCCCTCGCCCACGATGGGCAGCGTCTCGGCGGCGGGGTCGTCGGGGTCGAGCAGGTCGTCCTCGACACCGAGGACGTGCACGCCCTTGCTGCGCAGGATCCGTCGGCGTACGACGCCCTGGGGCTCGGCCAGCGTGGCCTGGTAGAACACGGCTGCCGCGGGGGCACGCCAGTCGATCAGCAGCGTGTCGTAGTTGTCGTCGCGCAGGCCGATGCGGCCGATGTAGCGCGGCACGGTGCTGACCTGGGCCCCCATGTCGAGGCGGCCGAAGACGAGACCCTCGTGCGCCGCGTCGAGCGTGGCCATCCGTCGGGCCGCCTGGAACACCATCGCGTCGCGCTCGACGAGGCCACCCTCGTTGCCGATGCGACCGCGCGCCAGCCCTTCCTTGGCCAGCTCCTGCGCCGACAGCGCGGCCTTGTCGAGCTGGGTGTAGACGGTGTCGACGTACTCCTGCTCGCTCGCGGCTTCGCGCGCGGCAACGTCACTTGTCAACGCTGGTGTCCTTCGTCGGAGCGGTCGTTCTCGGGGAATCGACTACTTTACCGCGCCCCTCGAAGCCCCGTGCGCGCGACGTCCAGATGCGCTCACGCGCTACGTGGGTCAGCGGCAACGTCGACTGCCCGAGTCCAGCACGGCGCCGCTGGTGCTGCGGTAGGACCAGCTGTAGGCATGCGCCTTCAGGCCGAGGAAGAGCACTCCGGGGGTGCGCGCCTGGTAGTAGGCGGACCCGCGTTTGCGCGTCCCGAGGTGGTAGAGGCTGTTGCCCCCCGTTCCCACCACGAACTCGACCATCCCGCGGCGCCGCTTGACGTGCCCCTTGGCGTCCATCGGCCGGAACCGCTCGTAGTCGTGGTCGTGACCGGACAGCACGAGCTCGTTGCGGTGCCGGTACGCCGCCTGCCACAGCGGCTTGACCGCGGTGTTGTCGCCGTGCTCGAGCCCGGAGGAGTAGCGCGGGTGGTGCATGGTGACGATCGAGCACCTCGAGGGATGCGCTCGCATCTGCGCGTCCAGCCAGGCCGCCTCGGTCCGGCAGCTGACCCGGTCGCAGTTGCTGTTCAGGACGTAGACGTTCCAACCGTTCGCCGCGACCCGGTAGTAGCCGGGCGCACCGGGCTGACGCCCCTTGAAGTAGGTGTAGTAGTCCGCTGCGCCTGGGGTCTTGTACTCGTGGTTCCCGATCGCCGGACGAGTCTTGGGAAGCAGCGATCCCCACGACAGGTCGTAGGAGCCGGCGTACTCCGCGAGGCTGTTCGCGTCGTACTGGTGGTCACCGAGCGTGAGCACCAGGTCCGGGGCGAGGCTCCGGGCGAGGGCGGCCGTCTCCGCCTGTCGGCACGAGGTGCCCACGACGGGCTTGCCGGGCTGACACGCGATGTCCCCGACGGCAACGACGCGCAGGGTGGTCGAGGCGGCGGCCGCGGAAGCGGTGTCCTGCTTCGCGGTCACGGCAGGGCCGTTCCCTGCGACAGATCCGCACCCGGAGGCCAGCAGGATGAGCGCAAGCACGAAGGGCATGGATCGTGGCAGCGGTCCCGAGACTCTCACCTGTCGACGGTACGTCGAACCCGTCGGCTCCGAGGGCGATCAGGCCAGGTCGTGCACGAACTCCCCCAGCTGGGTCAGGTTGCGGCACTCGACCATCGGAACCAGCCGGCCGTACTCGCGAGCGGCGCTGTCTCCGGTGTTCCAGTTGCGGACGTGCTCGGGATTGAGCCAGAAGCTGTGCCGGGCGGCGTACACCAGGTCCTTGACGACGGGCAGTGCGAGATCGGTGTGGTTGGACCTGGCGTCGCCGAGCACGAGCAGGTTGGTCTTCGGGGTGAGGGCGTCGGCGTACTCGTCGGCGAAGCGGGTGAACGCCCGCCCGTAGTTCGTGCGGCCCCACAACGAGGCGTGGCGCGCGCTCGCGGCCAGCTCGCTCATCGTCTCGGCCGGGTCCCTGCTGGTGGTGAACCGGTCGGTGACCTCGTGGATCTCGTCGACGAAGGTGAACGCCCGCACGCGGTTGAACTGCTCACGCAGCGCGAAGACCAGCATCAGGGTGAAGGAGGCGAAGTTGGCCACCGACCCGCTGACGTCGCACAGCACCACGAGGTCGGTGCGGCCGGGGCGCTTGGGCTTGTGCCGCGTCTCCATCGGCACCCCGCCGCTCGACATCGAGGCCCGGACCGTGCGCCGGAAGTCGAGCGGACCTCGCGAGCGCGCGTGCTGCTCCCGGCTCAGCCGTGTCGCCAGGCGACGGGCCAGCGGTTGGATCTCACGACGCATCAGCTCCAGGTCGGCCTTGCGGGCGGAGGTGAAGTCGACCTGCTCGATGGCGGGGCGGATCGTGTGCCGGGCCACGTGCTGGGGGCCGCGGACCTCGGCCGCGCGTCGGCGTACCTCCGCGTCGACCAGCCGCTCGAACTCCCGCGACTGCGCCTCGACCAGCCGTCTCAGGGAGGGGTCGTCCCCGGTGTCTGCGCCCATCCCCTGCAGCGCCTTCTGGACCAGCTCGTCGGGCGAGACCCGGTTCATCACGTTGTACGACGACCACCGCTGCTCGCCCGGACCGCGCCCGCGGATCAGCCCGAACCGGGCCACCCCCTCGCGGGCCAGCATCATCATGACGTCGGGATCCCCCATCGCCAGCGCGGTCGTCAGGGTCTCTCGGAAGTCGGCCAGCGCCTGGGGTCCGTCCTGCCCGACGAGGTCCTCCGCTCCGGGTAGTCCGAGACGATTCCGTTGTTCTTTCCCCTCCGGAACGACGGTTGCGTCTCGGACTATCGAGGTCCCGGGGTCGTGCCCAGCCCCGACCAGCGCCGGGAAGTAGAGGTCGAAGACCTGGTCGAAGCCGGCCCGGTGGTTCTGGCGCTTCAGCAGGGTGGCCGCGTACGCCGCCCGGAGGGTCTCGCGCTCCCCCATGCCGAGGGCGCCGATCGCCTGCACGGAGTCCAGCCCCTCGGCCAGCGAGACCGGCAGCCCGGCGGTGCGCAGCGCCTCGACGAACTCGATGTGCCGGTCGAGGAGCGTCATCAGGCGCGCAACCGCAGCTCGCGGACCGCCCGGTCGTGGTCGCTGGCGTGCTTGAGGATGACGCCCAGCGTCTGGTCGATGGCGGCCGCGTCGAGGGTGCCGGTGCCGAGGGCCACCAGCGTGCGCGCCCAGTCGATGGTCTCCGCGATCGACGGCGCCTTGCGCAGCTCCATGCCGCGCAGCTTCGCCACGACCTCGACGATCTGACCGGCGAGCTGCTCCTCGATCTCCGGCACCTGCGAGAGGACGATCTCCCGCTCGCGCTCGGACTCGGGGTAGTCGATGTGCAGGAACAGGCAGCGCCGCTTGATCGCCTCGGACAGCTCGCGCGTGGCGTTGGAGGTGAGCACGACCAGCGGGCGGCGTACGGCCGTGATCGTGCCCATCTCGGGGATGGTCACCTGGAAGTCGCTCAGCACCTCGAGCAGCAGGCCCTCGACCTCGACGTCGGTCTTGTCCACCTCGTCGATCAGGAGGACGGTCGGCTCCTCGCGGCGGATGGCGGTGAGCAGCGGCCGGGTCAGCAGGAACTCGTCGGTGAAGATGTCGTCGTGCGTCTCGTCCCACGACTGGTCGCCGGCCGCCTGGATGCGGAGCAGCTGCTTCTTGTAGTTCCACTCGTAGAGCGCCCGGGCCTCGTCGAGGCCCTCGTAGCACTGCAGCCGCACGAGGTCGGCCCCGGTCGCGCGGGCGATCGCCTTGGCCAGCTCGGTCTTGCCGACACCGGCCGGTCCCTCGACCAGCAGCGGCTTCTCCAGCGCCCCCGCCAGGAAGGCGGTGGTGGCGGTCGCGGTGTCGGAGAGATAACCGACGGCCGCCAGCTGCTTGTCGGCATCCGCCGGGGACTCGAACCATCTGGGTGTCTGGCTGGATTTCTGGCTGGACTTCTGGCTGGACTCCTGGCTGGACTTCTGGGTCACCCGGTCATTGTGCCCGCCACCGTGCGAGGTGAGGTCGCCCTGTGACCCACGCCTCTCCCGGAGGCGGCGCGCCCTCGACGATGACTATCGTGGCCCGGTGCCGACACCCCGCCGCTGGACCGACAGGGTGCCGCTCCCCGAGCAGCCCCTGGCCAACGGGGACGTGACCGAGACGGTGGTCCGGGTCGGCGACACCGTACGCCGCTCCCAGGGTCCGAACGCTCCCTACGTCCACGCCCTGCTGGACCACCTGGCGGCGGTGGGCTTCGACGGGGCGCCGCGCTACCTCGGCGAGGACGACCAGGGTCGCGAGGTGCTGACCTACGTCGAGGGCGAGGTGTCCGCCCGCCCCCGTCCCGAGTGGATCGCCGACGAGTCCCGTCTCAGGTCGGTCGCCCGGCTCCTGAGGCGGTACGACGACGCCGCCTCCTCCTTCGTGGCCCCACCTGGCGTCACTGCGCAGGTCGAGGTACAGCCCGGCCTCCCACCGGCACCGGACGCACCGCCCGAGCTCGCCGGCCATCTCGACGTCACCCAGGAGAACGTCGTCTTCGTCGGCGGCGAGGCGGTCGCCCTCATCGACTTCGACCTCGCCCGTCCGGCGACGCGGGTCGACGAGGTCTACAACGCCCTGATCTGGTGGGGCCAGCTGAGCGACCCGCAGGACCGCGACGGGTGGCTCCGCGAGGCCGACGTCCCGCGTCGCTGCCGCCTCTTCGCCGACGCCTACGGGATGACCGAGCCCGACCGGGGCCGCCTGACCGAGGTGGCCCTGCTGCGCAGCCGGCGGTCGTGGCACGTCATGAAGGATCGCGCGGAGAAGCACGGTGGCGGCTGGGCGGCCATGTGGGAGGCCGGGATCGGCGACGCCATCCTCCGGCGCGAGCGCTGGATCACCCAGCACGCGAAGGACATCGACGCCGCGCTCCTCAGCTGAGCCGCGTCACCAACGGTCGTGCACCAGCTCGCGGACGCGGCCGTCGTAGATCTCGCGGACGCCCTGCATGAACGCCGTGCCGAGGTTGCGGGCCTCACCGGCCGCCGCGTTGGACCGCGCCTGCTTCTCGTTGCGGGCACCCGGGATGACCGAGCTGACACCCTCCTGCTGCCACACCCAGGCGATGGCTGCCTGGGCCGGCGTCAGGACTCCGGGCGAGGAGCTCTCGACGAGGCGCTTGAAGTCGATCGCCGCCTGGAGGCCGACGTCGTAGGGGACGCCCGAGAACGTCTCGCCCACGTCGAAGGCACTGCCGTCGCGGTTGTAGCTGCGGTGGTCGTCGTCGGCGAAGGTGGTGCTCTCGTCGTACTTGCCCGAGAGCAGGCCCGAGGCCAGCGGCACCCGCGCGATGATGCCGACGCCGGCGGCCGCCGCGGCTGGCAGCACCTGCTCGAGCGGCTTGAGGCGCAGCGCGTTCAGGATGATCTGGACGGTCGCGAGATGGGGTCGCTCGATGGCGGCCAGGGCCTGGGCGGCGGTCTCGACGCTGACGCCGTACGCCGCGATCGAACCGTCCTCGACCAGGGCGTCCAGCGCGTCGTAGGTCGCGTGGTCCTCGATCACGGCCGAGGGCGGGCAGTGCAGCTGGACGAGGTCGAGCCGGTCGACGCCGAGGTTCTTCCGGGACCGGTCGATCCAGGCGCGAAAGTTCTCGGGGGAGTAGTTCTCGGGGAGCTGGTCCATCCGGCGGCCCATCTTGGTGGCCACGGTGAAGCCGGCGTCCTGGTGGGCGGCGGCGAACCGGCCGACGATCTGCTCGCTGCGACCGTCGCCGTAGACGTCGGCGGTGTCGTAGAAGGTCACGCCCTCCTCGGCGGAGGCCTCGAGGACGGCGCGGGCGTCGGACTCGCTGACGTCACCCCAGTCGGCCCCCAGCTGCCAGGTGCCCAGGCCCACAGCCGACACCGTTCGTCCGGTCCGGCCCAGAAGTCGCTGCTCCATCAGTTCCTCTTCCCTGCTGCATCGGTGAGTCCGACCCGTACATCCAGGGCGGATCCTGGGGGCTCGCGGATCGTACCCAGCGCCTGTACCCGCTGCCCGTGCCCGCAACCTCGGGGACGCTTCTGGACCCGCGCTACGGTGTGACGCACGCCATAGCCACACCCACTGGGAGGTCGTCGATGCCGCTCGAGAACCCGTTCTACACCGCCGAGATGCAGGGCGACTACACGCTGCACTCGGTGGGTCGCTTCGAGCTCGAGGAAGGTGGCGTGATCCCCGATCTCCAGCTCGCGGTCGCGACGTACGGCGAGCTCAACGAGGCGAAGGACAACGTGATCCTGGTGCCGACGTGGTTCTCGGGGACCCACCAGACCTGGGAGCAGGTCTACGTCGGGGAGGGCCGGGCCCTGGACCCGTCGCGCTACTTCATCGTCGTGGTCAACCAGATCGGCAACGGGCTCTCGACCTCGCCGCACACGACCGACGACCCCACGATCGCGATGTCGAAGTTCCCCCACGTGCGCATCGGCGACGACGTGCGCGCGCAGGAGCAGCTGCTCCGCGAGACCTTCGGCATCGAGACCCTGGCCCTCGTCGTGGGCGGGTCGATGGGCGCCCAGCAGACCTGGGAGTGGGCGGTGCGCTTCCCGGACAAGGTGCTGCGCGCCGCACCGATCGCCGGGACGGCCCAGAACACCCCGCACGACTTCCTGTTCACCAAGACCCTGATGGACGCGATCACCTCCGACCCGGGCTGGAACGGTGGCGAGTACGCCGGCGCCGCCGACGTCGTCGACGGCCTCACGCGGCACGCCGACATCTGGGCGATCATGGGCCTGACCACGGACTTCTGGAAGAGCGGGTTCTGGCGCGGAATCGACCCGATCGTGGAGGGACTCGGCTGGGAGACCTTCGAGGAGTTCCAGGAGAACTTCGTCCGCCTGCTGTTCCGGATGATGGACCCCAACGCCCTGCTCAGCATGGGCTGGAAGTGGCAACGCGGCGACGTTGCGCGCAACGCCGACGGGGACCTCGCCGGCGCACTGAAGCGTGTGACGGCCAAGACGTTCGTGATGCCGATCGCGCAGGACATGTTCTTCCCGCCGCACGACTGCGAGGCCGAGCAGCAGCTCACGCCGGGCAGCGAGCTGCGCACCCTGCACACGATCGGCGGCCACTTCGGTCTCTTCGGCTTCGAGCAGAGCTATCTCGACGAGGTCGACCAGCACCTCAAGGAGCTGCTCGCCTCCGACGTCTGAGCCCTTGCCGCTCAGCCGACGAGGGGGCCAGCCGGGGTACGCAGCGTTCCGGCAAGGCCTCCCTACGCCGGATCCAGACTGACGAACTGCCAGGACAGGGCAGCACGGTAGGTCTCCCCCGGCGCCAGGACCGGGGAGTCGAAGTCCGGCCGGTTGGGGCTGTCGGGGAACAGCTGCGGCTCGAGGGCGATGCCGTCACCCTGGCGGTAGAGCCCACCCTCGGTGGAGCGGGCGGTCCCGTCCAGGAAGTTGCCGGTGTAGACCTGAAGGCCCGGCTGGTCGCTGCGCAGGAGCATCCTGGTGCGGGTGCGAGGCGACTCGAGACTGGCCACCACCCGTCGCCCGGAGCCGGTCGGCACGTAGTTGTGGTCGATGCCGTGGGCGGCGACCACCTGGGGGTGCCTCCCCCGGACGCAGGTGCCGACCAGCGTGGGGCGGCGTACGTCGAAGGGGGTGCCCAGGACCGGGGAAGGGCCGCCGTGCGGGATCCCGGTGTCGTCGACCGGCAGGTACTCCTCGGCCTCGACGCACAGCAGGTGGTCGTCGATCGTGCCCGAGCCCTCACCGTCGAGGTTGAAGTAGGCATGGCTGGTCAGGTTCACCACGGTGGTGGCATCCGTGGTCGCCTCGAAGGACACCTCGACGCTGTCGGCCGTGGTCTCGAACCGGACCTGAGCCTCCAGGCGGCCTGGGAAACCCTGGTCGCCGTCGGGACTCACCAGTCGCAGGACGGCATGGTCCTGCGAGCTCTCCGCCACCTCCCACAACCGCTGGTCGAAGCCCTCGAGACCACCGTGGAGGGCGTGGCCCCGGTCGTTGACGGTGAGCTGGACCTCCCGACCGTCGAGCCGGAAGCGGCCCCCGGCGATCCGGTTGGCGTAGCGGCCGATCGTGCCGCCGAGGTAGTACGCCGAGTCGAGGTACTCCTCGGGCGAGCCATGACCGAGCACCACGTTGCGTCGTACGCCGTCGCCGCACGTCACCCAGAGCCGGTGCACCGTCGCGCCCAGGTCGAGCAGCTCCAGGACCGGCCCGGGCGCCGACCCGATCGTGATCAGCTGGACCGGGCCGAGCGTGGAGGACCCGAAGGATTCGATGGGCATGGGCCGACGCTAGCTCCCCTCGAACTGAAAGAGACCACGAGCCTTCCCCAGCACAGCCCCACACACAGTGGCAGGACGCGGGTGGGGCCTTTCACCGCGAGTCCATCTTCGTTTCTAACCGACGGAGACTCCAACAAGTGCGCCGCAGCAACGGGCAATCTGGTGGGCTGGCGTCGCTCGAGTTGGTCATGGCGCCATGGGACTTCATTACGTCACCGGCGGTGTCACCCTCGATTCGGCATCCTTCGCGGCCATGAGGCAACGGCCCGACGGACCCGCCCTCCAGCGTGCGATCGTGCTGCACGAGCTTGGGCATCTCGTCGGCCTCGCCCACGCGTCGGATCAGACCGAGCTGATGAACGCCGACAACGACGGCCGACTCGACTATGGACCCGGCGACCGCGAGGGTCTCGCGAAGCTGGGAGCCGGACCTTGTCTCTGAGCCCCTGCCCGGCGCAGATCGCTGAAGCCCCGGGGTCCTCCTCGCTGCACACGGACGTGCAGAACTGCGGCGGAGCCGACGGCAGCACGCTCAGAGGCTCCCCAACGAGGGACTTCTGCACGTTCTTGTGCAGACTCTCCCGCCCCACGGTGGTTGATGTGCAGTGGGTCGAATGCGTCCGTCCGACGGGGTCACAGCACCGACCATCAGGTTGTCGCTGTGCCCGAGCGATCGATGGCGGACTCTCATACAGGTGACAGCACTGAGGGAATAGTCGGATGCTTCGACGTGCTGCGATGTGCAGGAAAAGCGCAACCCCCTGACCCAATTCAAGGTGTATTCGCCTGATTCTGGCGATCACCTTCCAACTACGGAGTAGATCCTGTGTCCCACCTCTTCGAGCCGATCACCCTGCGATCCCTGACCGTGCGCAACCGCGTCTGGCTGGCGCCGATGTGCCAGTACTCCGCGGTCGACGGGGTGCCGAACGACTGGCACCTCGTGCACCTGGGGGCGCGCGCGACCGGTGGCTTCGGACTGATCCTCACCGAGGCGGCGGCGGTGGTCGCCGAGGGGCGCATCTCCCCCGAGGACGCCGGGATCTGGAACGACGAGCAGATGGTGGCCTGGGGTCGCATCGTCGACTTCGTGCACGGTCAGGGCGCTGCCATCGGTGTCCAGCTCGCGCACGCCGGGCGCAAGGCCTCGACCTACCGCCCCTGGGCCGACGACACCGGGTCCGTCCCGGTGTCCGAGGGCGGCTGGGCCACGGGCGCTCCGTCGGCGGTCCCCTTCCCCGGGTACGCCGAGCCGGCCGCTCTCTCCGTCGAGGAGATCACCGACGTGGTGACGGCGTTCGCCGCGGCCACCACCCGCGCCGTGGAGGCGGGCTTCGACACGGTCGAGGTGCACGCCGCGCACGGCTACCTGCTGCACCAGTTCCTCTCGCCGTTGTCCAACCACCGCGAGGACGAGTACGGCGGCTCGTTCGAGAACCGCGTCCGCCTGCTCCTCGAGACGGTCGACGCGGTGCGCTCCGCCCTCCCCGACACGGCGCCCCTTCTCGTCCGGATCTCCGGCACCGACTGGGTCGACGGTGGCTGGGACCTCGAGCAGAGCACCCGGCTCGGCGTACTCCTCAAGGAGCGGGGGGTCGACCTCGTCGACGTCTCCTCCGGCGGCAACGCCCCGGCGTCGATCCCGGTCGGGCCGGGCTACCAGGTGGCGCTGGCGGCCGGCGTCCGCGAGGCCGGTGTGCCGACGGGCGCGGTCGGTCTGATCACCGAGCCCGCCCAGGCCGAGAAGATCCTCGCCAACGGCGAGGCCGACGTCGTGCTCCTCGCCCGGGCGGCGCTGCGCGAGGCCGCCTGGCCCCTGCGCGCCGCCCACGAGCTGGGGGTCGCGGACAACGACGCGCCGTGGCCGGACCAGTACACCCGGGCCCACTGGCGCTAGGTCGTCGTCCCGGGCGCCAGCCTCGAGCCTGCGGGAAGGACCGAGGCGACCCGGCTCTCGCGTCCCACGATCGGGATGGCGTCGGGATCCTCGAGCGACACCGACGCGTCGCCCACGCGGGCACCGGCGAGGAGCTCGCAGGAGGCGTCGACCACGGAGCGCGTCACGGTGGCACCGCTCCGGACCACGGTGTCGGCGAAGAGCACGCTCTCGGTCACCTCCGCGCCCGCCTCCACGACCACACCCGGGCCGAGCACGCTGCGGGTCACGACTCCCCCGACCAGGCAGCCGGTGCTGAGCAGGCTGTTGTCGATCACCGCGCCGGCGAGCACGCGGGCCGGTTCACGCTGTGGTTGCTGCGTGCGGATCGGCCAGCCGCGGTGGAACAGGCCCGCGTCCTCGTCGAGCAGCTCGAGGTGGGCGTTGAGGTAGTGGTGCGGCTGCCCGAGATCGCGCCAGTAGCCGTCGAGCCGGTGGGCGTAGGCATGGCCGCGGTCGACCAGCCGCGGGAGCAGGAGGTCACCGAAGTCGCCCAGGCCGGTGTCCCCTTCCTGGTTCTCCTCCGTCCTCTGGGCCATCTCGCGGTGCAGCTCCTCGAGCACCTCGACCAGGACGTCGGGCTCGTAGAGGAACACCTCGGTCGCGACGGTGCTGCTGGCCGGCTCCTCGGGCTTGTAGGCGAACGAGGTCACCCGTCCGAGCCGGTTCACCTCGACCACGGCATGGTCGGAGGCGTCCTCGGCGTACGTCCCCTCGAGGTCGGTCGTGACGACCGTGACCTCAGCCCCCTTGTCCCGATGGGTGCTGACCACCTCGCGGTAGTCGAGGCGGTAGAGGTGGTCGGCGCTCATCACCAGGACGAGGTCGGGATCGGCGGTGCGGATCTGCTCCCGAAGGCGGAAGAGCTCGTCGGCGTTGCCCTGGGCGAAGCCCTCCTCGTCCATCCCGCCCGTGCCCTGCTGGGGAACGAGGAGCCGTAGCCCCCCGTGGGTGCGGTCGAGGTCCCACGGACGCCCGTTGCGGATCTGCTCCTCGAGCGCCGAGGCCTGGTAGGCCACCGAGAGCCAGACCTCGTCGATGCCCGAGTTGACGAGGTTGGAGAGGGGGAAGTCGAGCAGCTGGTAGCTGCCGGCGAAGGGCAGCGCGGGTTTGGCCCGCTCGAGGGTGAGGACGTCCATCCGCCCGCCGGCGCCGCCGGCCTGGATGATGGCGAGGATCCTGGTCTGCTCCATTGCGCCATCGTGGCACCCGGGTGTCTGGGGGTGGGGGGTGAGGTGCGTGGACCGCCCGGGTGGGTAGTCCGAGACGATTCCGTCGTTTCCCACCCCACAAACAACGGTTTCGTCTCGGACTATCTCGAGCACCAGGGTCGGTCAGTGCACGACCGGGAGGCGATAGTGGCGGAGGGCGAGAGCTCGACGGCGGGTCCCGGCCTGATGTCGACGCCGAGGTGGAGAGGCTGCCGCTCGAACGGGCTCATGGGAACCACTCTCCGTGATCCGCCGTCAGCCCCCGACGTACGCCGCCAGGTGCTCGCCCGTCAGGGTGCTGCGGTCGGCGACCAGGTCGGCAGGGGTGCCCTCGAAGACAACCCGGCCACCGTCACGGCCGGCACCGGGGCCGAGGTCGATGATCCAGTCGGCGTGCGCCATCACCGCCTGGTGGTGCTCGATCACGATGACCGACTTGCCACTGTCCACCAGCCGGTCGAGCAGACCCAGGAGGTTCTCCACGTCGGCGAGGTGCAGACCGGTGGTCGGCTCGTCGAGGACGTAGACGTCACCCTTCTCGGCCATCTGCGTGGCCAGCTTGATCCGCTGGCGCTCACCGCCGGAGAGGGTCGTCAACGGCTGGCCGAGCTTGAGGTAGCCGAGCCCGACGTCGCGGAGCCGGTCGAGGATCTTGTGCGCCGCGGGAGTCCTGGCCTCTCCGTCGGCGAAGAACTCCTCGGCCTGGGCGACGGACATCTCCAGGACCTCGGCGATGTTGCGCCCGCCGAAGGTGTACTCCAGCACCGCGGCCTGGAAGCGGCGTCCCTCGCACTCCTCGCAGGTGGACTCCACCGTGGCCATCACCCCCAGCTCGGTGTAGATGACGCCCGCGCCGTTGCAGGTCGGGCACGCCCCCTCGGAGTTGGCACTGAACAGGGCCGGCTTCACCCCGTTGGCCTTCGCGAAGGCCTTGCGGATCGGCTCGAGCAGTCCGGTGTACGTCGCGGGGTTGCTCCGGCGGGACCCCTTGATCCCGGCCTGGTCGATCACCACCACGTCGTCGCGACCAGCGACCGACCCGTTGACCAGCGAGCTCTTGCCCGACCCGGCCACGCCGGTGAGGACGGTGAGCACGCCCAGCGGGATGTCCACGTCGACGTCCTGCAGGTTGTGGGTGCTGGCTCCCCGGACCTCCAGGCTGTTCGCGGAGACGCGGACCGACTCCTTCAGCCGGGCCCGGTCGTCCAGGTGCCGGCCGGTGGAGGTGTCGCTCGCCCGCAGCCCGTCCAGCGTGCCCTCGAAGCAGACGGTCCCACCGTCGGTGCCGGCACCGGGACCGAGGTCGACCACGTGGTCGGCGATCGCGATCGTCTCGGGCTTGTGCTCCACGACGAGCACGGTGTTGCCCTTGTCGCGCAGCTGGAGCAGCAGCGTGTTCATCCGTTCGATGTCGTGCGGGTGCAGGCCGATCGTGGGCTCGTCGAAGACGTAGGTGACGTCGGTGAGCGAGGACCCGAGGTGACGGATCATCTTGGTGCGCTGGGCCTCGCCGCCGGACAGCGTGCTGGCGGGGCGGTCGAGGGAGAGATACCCCAGCCCGATCTCGGCGAAGGAGTCCAGCAGGTGCTGCAGGCCGTCCAGCAGCGGCGCCACGGAAGGCTCGTGCAGGCCGCGGACCCAGTCGGCCAGGTCGCTGATCTGCAGGGAGCAGAGGTCCGCGATGTTCTTGTCCCTGATCCTCGACGAGAGCGCCTGACTGCTCAACCGGGTCCCGTCACACTCCGGGCAGGTCTGGAAGGTGACCGCGCGCTCGACGAAGCGGCGTACGTGCGGCTGCATCGCCTCCGGGTCCTTGGACAGCATCGACTTCTGGACCTTGGGGATGATGCCCTCGAAGGTCAGGTTGATGCCCTCGACCTTGATCTTGGTGGGCGGCGCGTAGAGCATCGTGTCGAGCTGCTTCTTGGTGAACTTCTCGATCGGCTTGTCCATCGGCAGGCCGACCCCCTCGAACAGCCGGCCGTACCAGCCGTCCATCGAGTAGCCCGGCACCGTGAGCGCGCCCTCGCTGAGCGACTTGGACGCGTCGTACAGCGCCGTCAGGTCGATGTCAGAGACATGGCCCATCCCCTCGCAGCGCGGGCACATGCCCCCCAGATAGACGGCCTCGCGTACGACGTTGCGCTCCACCCGGCCGCCCTTGTCGGTGGACATCACGCCACTGGCCTTGCGGGTCGGCACGTTGAACGAGAACGCCGTCGGCGGTCCGGCGTAGGGCTGGCCGAGCCGGCTGAAGAGGATGCGGAGCATCGCGTTCGCGTCCGTGGCCGTGCCGACCGTGGACCGCGGGTTGGCGCCCATCCGCTCCTGGTCGACGATGATCGCCGTCGTCAGTCCCTCGAGCCGGTCGACGTCGGGTCGTGACAGCGAGGGCATGAAGCCCTGCACGAACGAGCTGTAGGTCTCGTTGATCATCCGCTGCGACTCGGCGGCGATCGTGGCGAAGACCAGCGAGCTCTTGCCCGAGCCGGAGAGGCCGGTGAAGACCGTGAGTCGTCGCTTCGGGATCTCGAGGTCGATGTCCTTGAGGTTGTTCACGCGGGCGCCGAGCACCCGGATCAGGTCGTGGCTGTCGGCAGCGTGGGAGGCCGCCCTCACGAGTGCGTCATCCTCAGCTGCTGGACGCGCACCATGTTGCCCGCAGGGTCGAGCAGGTGCTGCGGGGGAGCCGGTATGCCACTCACGTAGGCGATGGTGCCACGGCTCGAGTCGTGTGTTCCAGAGCGCGCCGGAGCGCGTCCTCAGACACACGACCCCGGGCGAAGGGCCGGGGACGGCAAGGATCCGAACCCCGACAGGGTCCGGATCCTTGCTGATCACACGGCGGTGGCGGTGGGATTTGAACCCACGGTGGTCTTGCAACCACACACGCTTTCGAGGCGTGCTCCTTAGGCCGCTCGGACACGCCACCGCCGGGAAGGTTACCGGACGTCCTCGGCCCCGTCGAAATCGCGGTGGGAGACGAAGAAGTCGTTGAGCAGGGCCGCGCTCTCCTCAGCCAGCACGCCGCCGATCACCTCGGGTCGGTGGTTCAGCCGTCGGTCGCGTACGACGTCCCACAGCGAGCCGACCGCACCCGCCTTGTCGTCGTACGCCGCGAACACGATGCGCTCGACCCGGGAGAGGACGGCCGCCCCGGCGCACATGGTGCAGGGCTCGAGGGTGACCACGAGGGTGCACCCGGTGAGCCGCCACTGCCCGACCACCGCGGCGGCGGCACGCAGGGCGACCACCTCGGCGTGGCCGGTGGGGTCGCCGTCGCGCTCCCGGACGTTGTGACCGGTCGCGATGACCTCGCCGGTGGCCGAGAGCACCACGGCGCCGATCGGCACGTCGCCCACCTCGGCCGCGAGCGCTGCCTGGTCGAGGGCAGCGCGCATCGCGGGTCGCCAGAGGTGGGTGGAGGTCACCCCGAGATGCCGACGAGCTCGTCGAACTTCGTCCCGAAGCCCACCTTGTCGGCGACGTCGCTGAGGATCTCCTCGGGGTAGAGCTCGTAGTCGTCGAGGAGCGCCCCCATGTCCTGGGCCGACATCCCGATGTCCTCGAAGATCGCGAGGTCGCCGGCCGGAGCCTGGTCGTCCTCGTCGTCGACGTGGAAGCCGATGTGGTCGACGGCAGAGCGGGCCAGGATCCAGTCGGTGGCCGCGGTCGCGTCGGAGAGGAGCACGCGCACGAGCGATGCCTGCACCCTGACCATGAGCACGAAGTCCTCGGAGACGGAGATCAGGGCCATGGCGCCGTTCTCGCCGGGATAGCGGCGCAGCTCCTTGGCGATGGTCTCGACGGTGTCGAGGGAGCGGTCGGGAAGCTCGGCCAGGTGCCAGTGACCCTCGTCGCGGTAGGCGACCACCGCGAGGTCGATCTCGCCGACCTCGGCGTCCGTGATCTCAGCCATCGCGCACCGCTTCCTCGATGTTCCCCATGATCGTGACAGAACCCGGGAGGAAGAACCACCGGCATCTGCTCCCACTACGGTGTACGCCATGCGCCTGCAGGTCGTCGACCACCCACTCATCTCCCACAAGCTGACCACGTTGCGTGACCAGGACACCGCCTCGCCGGAGTTCAGGCGCCTCACCGAGGAGCTCGTGACGTTGCTCGCCTACGAGGCGACGCGCGACGTCAGGGTCGAGCCGGTGACGATCACCACACCGGTCTCACCGACCGAGGGCGTGGTCCTGAGCAGGCCGAGGCCCCTGGTCGTCCCCATCCTCCGGGCGGGCCTCGGCATGCTCGAGGGGATGATGCGGCTGATGCCGACAGCGGAGGTCGGGTTCCTCGGGATGGTCCGCAACGAGGAGACGCTCGAGGCCTCGACGTACGCCGAACGGCTGCCGCTCGACCTGTCGGGGCGCCAGTGCTACGTCCTGGACCCGATGCTCGCGACGGGCGGCACGCTCGCTGCCGCGATCCGGTTCCTCACCGACCGCGGCGCCGACCACATCACCTGCATCTGCCTGCTCGTGGCGCCCGAGGGCGTGGAGAACCTCGAGAGGGGCCTGGCCGGCATCGACGTGCCCGTCACCGTGGTGACGGCCGCGCTCGACAGCCACCTCAACGAGAAGGGCTACATCGTCCCGGGCCTCGGCGACGCGGGCGACCGGCTCTACGGGCTGACCCACTAGCAAGCGGGTCCCGCGCGCCTGGCCTGTCCGGTCGGGCGTCAGCCGGTGGCTGAGCCGAGGCCCAGCGTGGCACTCAGCGGGGTGGCGACCGCGACCCTGGGGAGGGTGACGGTGACCGTGGTGCCCTGGCCGTGGGCCGAGGTGACCCCGATGCGCCCGCCGTGCAGGGCGACGATCGCCTGCACGATCGTCAGGCCGAGCCCGGTGCCCTGGACCGCCTGGTCGAAGGAGGACGCGGAGCGGAAGAACCGCGTGAAGAGCTTGGCCTGGTCGTTCTCGGTGATGCCCACGCCGGTGTCCTGCACCACGATCCGGCTGGTCTCCCCGTCAGACTGCAGAGCCACCACCACCCGGCCGCCGTCAGGGGTGAACTTGACCGCGTTGGTCAGCAGGTTGGTCACCATGCGCTCGAGCTGCACGGGGTCGCCGTGATGCACCACCGGCGACTCCGGGGTCGAGACCAGCAGGTCGAGGTCGCGGTTGGCGAGCAGCGCGCCGAGCCCGTCGTGCGCGTCGCGGACCACCGAGCAGATGTCGGTGACGACCGGCTCGATCCTCAACGAGGAGGACTCGATCTGCGAGAGGGTCAGCAGGTCCTCGACGAGCACCAGCAGGCGGCGACCGTTCCGGTCCACGCGGTCGATGATCTCGCTCTGGGGCGGGGTCAGGTCACCGACCAGGCCGTCGTCGAGCAGCTCGGTGTAGCCGATGATGCTGGTGATCGGGGTCCTCAGCTCGTGGCTGACGGTGGCGACGAAGTCGCCCTTCACCCGCTCCAGCTCCTGCAGACGCTCCACGGCGGTGCGCTGGTGCTGGACCGTGAGCAGCATCGCCCGGTGGGCCTTCTCGCGCTCGGTGACGTCCTCGGCGGTGGCGAGGTAGCCCGACAGCTCACCGCTCTGCCCGGGTACGGCGGTCAGGGCCATCCGCATGATGCGCTCCTCGCCGTCCTTGCGACGGAAGAGCCACATGCGGTGGGAGTCCTCGGCGGCGATCGAGGCGCGGCAGATGTCGGCGAAGTTCGGCAGGGCGCGCAGCCGTGAGGCCTGCTGGCGCAGCTCCTCCTGGGGGTGGAACATGTCGGGCCGATGGCCGAGGACCTCCGCCGCGGTGTAGCCCAGCATCGCCTCGGCACCAGGGTTGAACAAGGTGATGCTGCCGTCGGGACCGGTCGCGATGATGGCGGTGCCGGTGGCCGAGGCCACCAGTCGCTGCAGGGTCTCCCGCTCGGCGTCGGCGCGATCGGCCGCGATCCGTTGCTGGGTGACCATCACCGAGAGCGGGAGCAGGATCAGGCCGCAGTCGAGCAGGAACAGCTGCAGGATGCCGCCCACGATCTCCGGGGGCAGGTCGTACCTCTCACCGAGTCCCCAGACGGGTCCGACACCCAGCACCATCGCCGTGGAACCGATCACCGCCACGACGGTCAGCAGCAGGGTGGCCTCCCGCAGCGTCCCGCGGAAGGCGTGCCAGGCGAACATGGGCATCACGGCGAACACGACGGGCGGGATGTCGCTGGCCAGGAAGACCGCGAGCGTCGTACCGATGGTGAGCACGGCCTGGATGATGCGCTCGCGCCGACCGGCGAGCGCCTCGAAGCTCACCGTCTCCACGAACAGCGGGAGCAGGACCATCAGGGCCGCGGCGTTGGCGCCGAAGGCACCCACGGCGCCCAGCAGGGGATCGCCCTGGCCGACGGCCCAGTCGGTCAGGCCGTAGCCCACCCCGGCCACCAGCGAGCCGGTGGCGAGCGCGCCCACGAAACGGGAGACGTCACCGGAGTCGCGCAGCGCCACGCGTCCGCCATCGAGACCGTCCACGAGGCGACGACGCACCACCCAGGCTGCCGCCACGAAGCTGACGCTGTAAGCCAGCGCCGGTAGGAGGTCGTACCCCTGGGACAGGTAGGCCCCGAGGATGAGCAGCAGGCTCGAGCCCAGCAGCCAGGGGCGCAGGTGTCGCGGCGAGGTGAGCAGCAGGCCGGCGACCAGGCCCCCGGCGGGCCAGATCGCGGGCACCTGGCTCGCGGTGTCGACCACCGCGAGCGAGGTCCAGGCCGAGACCAGGACGGCGGCGAGCAGGAGCGAGATCCTGGCCGTGCGCGCCGTGCTCGTGGTGCGCCGGACGGGCCGGGAGGACCGGACCGGGCGGACAGGTCCAGGAGATCCGGCAGGTGGCGCGAGGAGGGGCGTGGGTGCTGCCCGGGTCCGCCAGGCAGTCGTGGATGACGACATGGTCTTCTGCACGGCCCCCCACCCGACGACGTGACGCCAGAGTTGACGCCAATGTCCAGTATGTGTGACTTGGTCGCCGGCGGGGAGACCTTTCCGGGAAATTTCCCGAGCAGTGGAGGCGGGGTCAGAGGGACTTGACGGCGTTCAGCAGCTTGCCCATCGAGTCCTTCGCGTCGCCGAAGAGCAGCGTGGTGTTCTCCTCGAAGAGCAGCTCGTTCTCGATGCCGGCGAAGCCGGGCCGCATGGAGCGCTTCATGAACACGACCTGCTTGGCCTCGTCGGCGTTGAGGATGGGCATGCCGTAGATCGGGGCACCCGGGGTCGTCTTGGCCGCGGGGTTGACCACGTCGTTGGCGCCCACGATGAGGACCACGTCGGCGTCCTTGAACTCGCCGTTGATGTCGTCCATCTCCTTGAGCTGCTCGTAGGGCACCTGGGCCTCGGCCAGCAGCACGTTCATGTGGCCGGGCATCCGACCGGCGACCGGATGGATCGCGTAGTCGACCTGCGCGCCACGCTCGAGCAGGACGTCGACGAGCTCACGCAGCGTGTGCTGCGCCTGGGCGACCGCGAGCCCGTAGCCCGGGACGATGATGATCCGGTCGGCGTACCCCAGCATGATGGCGACGTCCTCGGGGTTGGCCGACTTCACCGGCCTGTCCGAGGCGACCCCGGCTCCCAGGGTGGAGCCGCCCTTGAGGGCACCGAAGAGGATGTTGGCCACCGAGCGGCCCATGGCCTTGGCCATCAGCATGGTCAGGAACGTGCCGGAGGCACCGACCAGCGTGCCCGCGACGAGCAGCACGACGTTGTCCAGGACGTAGCCGCCCGCCGCCACGGTCAGACCGGTGAACGCGTTCAGCAGCGAGATGACGATGGGTACGTCGGCGCCGCCCACCGGCAGCACCAGCAGCAGGCCGAAGACCAACCCGACCAGACCCAGCAGGATGCCGACCCACATGGCGGGGTTCAGCGCCAGCTGGGTCGAGAGGCCGACGCCGGCGACGAGGCCCAGGCCGAACCCCACGGCGAGACCCGGGAAGGTCACCGGCGCCGAGGTCATCAGCTCCTGGAGCTTGGCGAAGGTGACGACGGAGCCGGCGAAGGAGACCGAGCCGACGAAGATCGTGAACGCCGTCGCGACCAGCACGAACCAGTTGACGTCGACACCGGCGTCGACCAGCTCGACCTTGCTCGTGGAGCTCCACCAGGGCGACCAGCGCGGCCGCGCCGCCACCGACGCCGTTGAACAGCGCCACCATCTGCGGCATCTGGGTCATCTGCACCCGCTGGGCCCCGAAGACACCCCCGATGGTGCCGAGCAGGATCGCGCCGAGGATCAGCGGGACGTGGTTGAGGTGCTCCACACCGTCGGGCCGGTAGAAGAACGGGACGGCGCACGCGACGACCGCTGCACCAGCACCGATCAGGTTGCCCGTGCGCGCCGTCCTGGGACCCGAGAGCCCCTTGAGCGCGAGGATGAAGCAGACGGCGCAGGCCAGGTAGACCAGCTGGACCCAGACGGGCGTGGCGATCACTTGGACGCCCCCGCTCCGTCGGTGCCAGCAGCCGCGGGCTTCTTCTTCCTGCGCACGAACATCTGCAGCATGCGGTCGGTGACCACGAAGCCGCCGACCATGTTCACCGCCGCGAGCACGATCGCCACCAGTCCGACTGCGACCGCGAGACCGCTGTCGGTCGTGCCGGTCACGAGGATCGCCCCGAGCAGGATGATGCCGTGGATCGCGTTCGCGCCCGACATCAGCGGGGTGTGCAGGGTCGAGGAGACCTTGGAGATGACCTCGATGCCCACGAAGACGCTGAGGATGAAGATCGTCAGCCAGACCACGGCGTCGTTCACTTGTCGTCCTCCTGGTCGAAGGGGAGATCGAGCTGGGCGTCGGCCTCACGGCCCTCGTCGCGGCCGGGCCGCCCCGAGGGGTCGGTGACGACGGCCTGGAACTCGGGTTCCTCTCCCGGCGGCACCATCAGCGGCTCGTCGAGCGCCGGTGGCACCTCCGGCACCTC
Organism: uncultured Actinomycetota bacterium; assembly: GCA_963843775.1. Classification (GTDB taxonomy): domain Bacteria; phylum Actinomycetota; class Actinomycetes; order Propionibacteriales; family Nocardioidaceae; genus Marmoricola. The sequence goes on along the minus strand of CAWJLT010000006.1, from coordinate 4,816 downwards.
TGGCGGCTCGGGCGACCCCTGGAGGCCCTCGATGGCCTCCCGGGTCGGCTCGTGCACGATCCGGCCGGCGTGGGTGACCGCGGCCCCCGCCACGACCTCGTCGTCGAAGTCCGGCGCGAACTCGCCCTCGACCGTCATCAGCGTGAGCAGGTTGACGAGGTTCTGCGCGTAGAGCTTGGAGGCCGGCCCGGGCATCTGGGAGGGCACGTTGTCCCCGCCCCACACCTGGGCGTGGCCGATCCGGACGACCTTTCCTGCGACCGAGCCCTCGACGTTGCCGCCGGTCTCTGCCGCGAGGTCGACCACCACCGAGCCGGGCTTCATCTGCTCGACCATCTCGCGGGTCACCAGCATCGGAGCCTGGCGCCCGGGAACGGCTGCGGTCGTGATCAACGCGTCCGCGTTGGCGATGTACGGCGTGAGCAGGTCGCGCTGGCGGGCGGCACGGTCCTCGGTCATCTCCCGGGCGTAGCCGCCGCTCCCCTCGAGCGTCTCCAGCTCGAGGTCGATGGCCTTCGCGCCCATGGACCGGATCTCCTCGGCGGAGGCCGCGCGGACGTCGTAGGCCTGCACGACGGCGCCGAGACGCTTGGCGGTCGCGATGGCCTGCAGGCCCGCGACACCCGCTCCGAGCACGACGACCTGGGCCGGCTGCACCGTCCCGGCCGCGGTCATGTTGAGGGGGAAGAATCTCCGCAGCAGGCCGGCGGCCACGATGGCGCACCGGTAGCCCGAGACGAGGGACTGCGAGGACAGGGCGTCCATCGACTGCGCCCGCGAGATCCGTGGGACCAGCTCCATCGCGAAGGCCGTGATGCCGAGGTCGCGCAGGTCGGCGACCAGCCCGTGGGAGGAGTTGACGGGAAGGAACGAGAGCACGGCAGCGCCCTGGCGCACACCTCGGACCCGGTCGCCGCTCAGGGCGTTGACCCCGAGCACGACGTCGGCCGCGGCGAGCGCCTCGTCGGTGACGATGGCGCCGGCCTCCACGTAGAGCTCGTCGTCGTACTCCGCCCGCCTGCCGGCATCGGGCTCGACAAGGACCTCGTAGCCGAGATCGGTCAGCTTGACGACGAGCTCGGGGACCATCGCGACCCGGGACTCACCCTCACGGGTCTCCTTTGCTACTGCGATCTTCACCCGTCAGAACCTAGTGGACGCGACCGCCGCTTCTCGACAATGAGATCCCCGTCTCGCCCGTTTCCCTCGAAAGGGGCCGCAGGTCGGGCTCAGCTCATCCCGGTCCCGGCGAGCAGGCCGATCGCATAGGTGATCGCCATGGCGATCAGACCGCCGATCACGTTGCGGGTCACGGCGGGCCGCGAGCGGGCGCCGCCGATCCGGGAGCTGATCAGGCCGGTGCTCGCGAGAGCCACGGCCACCGCCACCACCGTGACGATGACGCGCAGCCCGGGCGAGAACAGCATGATGGTCAGCACCGGAAGCAGCGCGCCCAGCGTGAACGCGATCATCGAGGCGATGGCGGCGTGCCACGGGCTGGTCAGGTCGTCGGGGTCGATGCCGAGCTCGATGTCGAGGTGGGCCTTGAGTGCATCCTGTTCGGTGAGCTCGACCGCGACCTGGCGCGCGAGGGCCTCGGAGAGCCCTCGCTGGCGGTACATCTCAGCCAGCTCGGCGAGCTCGAGCTCCGGTTCCTCCGCGAGCTCCCGGGTCTCCTTCTCGATCAGGGCCTTCTCGGTGTCACGTTGCGTGCTCACCGAGACGAACTCGCCCGCCGCCATGCTCAGGGCTCCTGCCACGAGTCCGGCCAGGCCGGCGACGAAGATGGTGTGGCGGTCGGTGGTGGCACCAGCGACGCCCATGACGAGGCCGGCGACCGAGACGATGCCGTCGTTGGCCCCCAGCACCGCTGCTCGCAGCGAGTTCAGCTTGCCGTTCACCGAGTCGTCGTGGGGTTCGTGGGCATGCTCACCCGTCGGTGGGAAGCTCTGAGGGGCAGTGGAAGACATGGACCAATCGTCCTGCTTCGGTGGGTACGTCGCAACGAAGGGCAGGCTGGGCTCAGTCGGTCGTCTTGAAGGTGTACTCCGTCGCGAACGCCTTCGTGACCGTGAACAGGACCGCCACCTGGTCCTGGTCCGAGACCAGCGAGCACCTCATCGTGGTGATCCTCACGCCACCCAGGTCTCCTCCGGCGGCGCGGGGCATCCTGTAGAACTCGAGCATGACTGCCCGACGTAGACCGCGCTGGTCCGAGCTGCAGCCGATGCTCCGCCCGCGGAGGCTGCCGCTCAGTCCTACTGAGCGCCGGTTGGCCACGGTGGCCTCCATCCCGGACCTGCGTCTGCTGGCGAGGCGCCGCGCACCGCGCGCGGTGTTCGACTACACCGACGGTGCCGCCGCCGAGGAGATCAGCCTGCGTCGGTCTCGACAGGCCTACGCCCGCATCGAGTTCCAGCCGTCGGTCCTGCGGGACGTCTCCACCGTGGACACCTCGACGACGATCCTCGGCCGCCCGTCGGCGCTCCCGCTGGTGTTCGGCCCCACCGGGTTCACCCGGATGATGCACACCGACGGAGAGTCGGCGGTCGCCCGGGTGGCCTCGGACATCGGCATCCCCTACGCGCTCTCCACGATGGGCACCACGTCGATCGAGCGGCTCGCCGAGGCCGCCCCCGACGGTCGCCGATGGTTCCAGCTGTACCTGTGGCGCGACCGGGAGGCGAGCCGCGACTTCGTCGTACGAGCCAAGGAGGCGGGCTACGAGGCGCTGGTGCTGACCGTCGACACCCCGGTCGCCGGCGCCCGGCTGCGCGACGTGCGCAACGGCCTGACCATCCCTCCGTCGCTGTCGCTGCGGACCATGGCCGAGGGCGCCCTGCACCCGGCCTGGTGGTTCGACCTGCTGACCACCGAACCGCTCGAGTTCGCCTCCCTCAACCGCTTCGAGGGCACCGTCGCCGAGCTGGTGGGCAAGATGTTCGACCCCGCCGCGACCATCGCCGACCTCGCCTGGCTGCGCTCGGTCTGGGACGGCCCGCTGGTCGTCAAGGGCATCCAGACCGTCGCCGACGCCCGCGCCGTGGTCGATGCCGGGGCCGACGCGCTGATCGTCTCGAACCACGGCGGCCGCCAGCTGGACCGCGCGCCCACGCCGCTGGAGGTGCTGCCGGCCGTGGTCGACGCCGTGGGTGACCGCGCCGAGGTGTACGTCGACGGCGGCATCCTGTCCGGCAGCGACGTCGTCGCGGCCGTGGCGTTCGGCGCACGCGCGGCCCTGGTGGGCCGGGCCTACCTCTACGGGCTGATGGCCGGAGGTGAGCGGGGGGTGCAACGGGCCGCCGAGATCCTCACCGACGAGGTCGCCGGCACCATGGCGCTGCTGGGCGTCACTCGGGCTGCGGACCTCGATCGCGACCATGTACGGCTCCGCGGGACCTGAGATAGTTTCCGGTCATGGACGTCATCGAGTACACGCCGACTCGTGAGCAGTACGCGTACACGTTCGGCGGCGTCGCCCCGGTCATGAGGGTGACGCCGGGGGCCATCCTGCGGCTGTGGTCCGACGACGCGTTCGGCGGCGCGCTGCGCACCGTGGACGACCTCTCCAGCGCCAAGGTCGACCTGCGGTTCGTCAACCCGCAGACCGGGCCCTTCTACGTCGAGGGAGCCGAGCCCGGCGACACCCTCGCCCTCCACCTGGTCGCACTGGAACCGGCCCGCGACTGGGGTGCCTCGGCCGCGATCCCGTTCTTCGGCGGGATGACCGGCACCGACCGCGTGGTCACCCTCCAGGACCCTCTGCCGGACACCACCTGGATCTATGAGCTGGACCGGGACCGCAGGACGGTGGCGTTCGCCGCCCGGCACAGCGAGCACCGCATCGAGCTGCCCCTCGAGCCGATGCTCGGCACCGTCGGAGTCGCGCCGGCCGGGGGCGAGGTGCGGTCCTCCTTGGTGCCCGAGCGCTTCGGCGGCAACATGGACACCCCGGAGATGCGCGCCGGCTCGACGGCCTTCTTCGGCGTCAACGTCGAGGGCGCCATGTTCTCCGTCGGCGACGGGCACTACCGCCAGGGCGAAGGGGAAGCGTGCGGCACCGCCGTCGAGGGCGCGATGACCACCACGCTCATCGTCGAGCTCATCAAGGGGGGCGCCCCGGGCTGGCCGCGGATCGAGACCGACACCCACTTGATGGCGATCGGCTCCAGCCGGCCGATGGAGGATTCCTGGCGGATCGGCAACGCGGAGCTCGTGCACTGGGTCGCCGAGCTGTGTGGCCTCCACCCGATGGACGCCTACCAGCTGTGCTCGCAGATCGCGCAGGCGCCGATCGCCAACGTGGTCGACGCCAACTACAGCGTCGTGGTCAAGGCGGCCAAGGCGCTTCTTCCGCCCGCAGACGCCTTCGGCGGCATCCACGCCGAGCTCCGTGCGCGGGCCCGCGCGCTCGGCACCCTTCACACCTTCCTAGTTCCCCACCCCGGCGAAAGGCTCTGCCCGATGGATCTCAAGCTCAGCGGTACGCGTGTCCTGGTCACCGGCGGCACGCGAGGCATCGGACGGGCGGTCGTCGAGGCCTTCCTCGCCGAGGGGGCACACGTCGCCTTCTGCGCCCGCAACCCCGATGAGGTATCGGCCACCCAGGAGGCACTGAGCGCACGGGGCACCGTGAGCGGTGCGGCCGTCGACGTGGGCGACGCCGAGGCACTGGCGGCCTGGGTCGAGAAGTCGGCCGACTCGCTCGGCGGCCTCGACGTGGTCGTGGCCAACGTCAGCGCCCTCGCCATCCCGGACACCGAGGAGAACTGGCAGGCCAGTCTCAACGTCGACCTCATGCACACCGTCCGGCTCG
>CAWJLT010000005.1:0-50815 GCA_963843775.1 uncultured Actinomycetota bacterium | reverse complement strand
ACCTGCGCGCGGTCATCCAAGGTGTCGAGGAGCGTGGCGTCCTGGCCCGGGTGGCCGCCGTGCTCAGCGGCTACCAGGGCGCCGAGGAGGTCGGTGCGGTCGTGCTCGACACGGTGGCACGGGTCAAGGAGCTCTCCCCCGGCGCGATCTACTGCTGCGACCCGGTGATGGGAGACGTCGGGCGCGGCATGTTCGTGCGTCCGGGGATCCCCGAGTTCATGCGTGACCGGGTCGTGCCGGCGGCGGACGTGATCACGCCCAACCACTTCGAGCTCGACTTCCTGGCCGGGCACCAGACTCTCACGTCTCCGACGTGCTCGCTGCGGCCGACGCGGTGCGCTCGGGTGGACCCGCGACCGTGCTGGTCACCAGCGTTCTCACCGACGAGACCCCAGCGGACTCGGTGGACGTCATCGCGGTTTCCGACCACGGCGCCTGGACGTGTCCGACGCGGCTCCTGCCCCTCACGCCCAACGGCTGCGGGGACGTGACCGCCGCCGTCTTCTGGCCATCTGCTGCGAACCGGATCGGCCGAGACGGCCCTGCAGCGGGTCACCTCGACGGTCTTCGGCATCCTGGAACGGACCCTCGAGGCGGGCACCCGCGAGATCGCGCTGGTCGCGGCCCAGGACGTGATCGCGGCGCCACCGGCGCGGTTCGACCGGTCCGACTAAGATAGGCAGCGCCCTCCGACGACCCGGTCCGAACGGCGTGCATCCCGATGCCGGTTTCGGGCACATTCGACTGACGAGCAGGCAGAAGTGGGCCGGACGAGTTCCGTATCGGTGCACCGACTGAGCGTGACCTGTCTGCGCGGAGGAAGAAATCGGGCAACGACCGGGCACGAGCGCACGCCCAACCGGGCTCCCCCGATAGCCCGTCCCTAAGGCAACCTGAGGGCGTGACCGATATCACATTGGCGGTCACGCTCCCCGATTCCGGGCACTCAGGAGGCAGTCGTGATGGAGGCAGACGAGCGTCAGCGCGAGATCCTGGCTCGGGCCCGCCACGAAGGCCGGGTGGAGGTCTCCACCCTCGCCGACGACCTGCAGGTCGCCCCGGAGACGGTCCGTCGTGACCTGCGCCAGCTCGTGGAGCGCGGCATGTTGCAACGGGTGCACGGCGGCGCCCACCCGGTCGAGAGCGTGGGCTACGAGAGCAACCTGAGCCACCGCTCGAGCTCGATGGTCGCCGAGAAGCGCCGGATCGCGGTAGCCGCGGCCGCCCGGCTCGACGGAGCAGAGTCGGTCTACATCGACGAGGGCGTCACCCCGCAGCTGGTGGCCGAGGAGATCTCGGCCCACATGCAGCCCGGGACCAAGCTCACCGTGGTGACCTCATCGCTGCTGGCGGCGGGAGCGCTCGCGAACGACCCGAACATCACCGTGATGCTGCTCGGTGGCCGGTTGCGGGGGCTGACGATGGCGACGGTGGACCACTGGGCCACCCGGATGCTCAAGGAGCTCGTGATCGACCTCGCCTTCCTCGGGGCCAACGGCATCTCCCGTGACCACGGCCTGACCACCCCCGACCCAGCGGTTGCCGCGGTGAAGGCGCAGGTCGTCGCCAGCTCGCGGCGCCGCATCTTCGTCGGCGTGCACACCAAGTTCGGCGTCTCCGGGTTCTGCCGGTTCGCCGATCTCCCCGACTTCGAGGCGCTGGTGACCGACACCGGGGTCAGCGCCGCCGACGCCCACCGCTACAGCGTGCTGGGCCCGCACGTCATCCGCACCTAGCAGCCACGGAGGAGAGATCAGCCGACCCGAACAACCTGTCCCGACACCCACCAGGCACCCACAGCACAGCCAACTCGTGAGAGTTCCTCACGACGACACCGGAGGTACGCAATGACCACCAGGTCCACGAAACGCAGGATCGCGGTCGCCGCCACGGCGGCCCTGACCCTGACCCTGACCTGACCGCCTGCGGAGCGGGTGGCGGCGGTTCCGACGACGCCAAGTCGATCAACGTCCTGATGGTGGGCAACCCCCAGATGGTCGACATCGAGAAGCTCACCAAGGACAGCTTCACCAAGGACACCGGGATCAAGGTCAACTACACGATCCTCCCGGAGAACGAGCTGCGCGACAAGGTGACCCAGGACATCGCCACCAAGGCCGGGCAGTACGACGTCGCCACCATCGGCGCCTACGAGGTCCCGATCTGGTCGAAGAACGACTGGCTCACCCCGATCGACTCCTACGCCGACGCCGACGCCGCCTTCGACAAGGCCGACCTGATCAAGCCGATCGTGGAGTCGCTCTCCGGCGAGGACGGCAAGATGTATGCGCTCCCGTTCTACGGGGAGTCCTCCTTCCTGATGTACCGCAAGGACGTGTTGCAGAAGCAGGGCCTGACCATGCCCGAGAAGCCCACGTGGGCCGAGGTGGCGGACATCGCCGCGAAGGTCGACGGAGCCGAGAAGGGCATGAAGGGGATCTGCCTGCGCGGCCTCCCCGGCTGGGGCGAGATGTTCGCGCCGCTCACCACGGTGGTGAACACCTTCGGTGGCACCTGGTTCACCAAGGACTGGCAGGCCAAGGTCAACGACAAGCCCTTCGAGGAAGCGGTCAACTTCTACGTCGACCTGGTCCGCAAGCACGGTGAGCCGGGCGCAGCGCAGGCCGGCTTCGCCGAGTGCCTGAACGCGATGAGCCAGGGCAAGGTCGCGATGTGGTACGACGCGACCTCCGCTGCGGGCTCGCTCGAGGACCCCAGCGTGAGCAACGTCGCCGGCAAGGTCGGCTACGCTCCCGCGCCGGTCAAGGAGACCGACTCCGCAGGCTGGCTCTGGACCTGGGCCTGGGCGATGCCGAAGACCACCAAGAAGGCCGACTCCGCGGCGGAGTTCATGATCTGGGCCTCGGGCAAGGACTACGAGCAGCTCGTCGGCAAGGAGCTCGGCTGGGCGCGGGTCCCGGCGGGCAAGCGTGAGTCGACCTACGAGATCCCGGAGTACAAGAAGGCGGCCGCCGCCTTCGGTCCCCAGACCCTGTCCGCGATCGAGTCGGCCGACCCGACCAACCCCGGCGTGCAGCCGAGGCCCACGGTCGGTGTGCAGTTCGTCGCGATCCCGGAGTTCGCGGACCTCGGCACCAAGGTCTCGCAGGACGTCGCCGCGGCCATGGCCGGCCGGGGAACCGTCAAGGACGCGCTCGACAACGGCCAGAAGCTGGCCGAGGACGTGGCGAAGAACTACCAGTAGCCACCCAGCCGGGGTGGGTCGTGACCGCGAGCGAGCGGCCCACCCCGGCCGGCAGGACCCCTGCCCGCTGGCCACCTTTCATCTCGACCCCCGGAGGCACCCGATGACCGCCACCCTGACCGAAGCCGCCGACCAGCAGCACAGGCCGACGGGCCCACCGCGCGCGAAGCTCTCCCGCAAGGAGGGCTGGCTGCGTCGTGGCCCGCTGCTTCCCGCGCTGATCTTCACCATCATCGTCACCCAGATCCCGTTCCTGATCACGATCGCGATCTCGACGCTCAACTGGAACATCCAGCGCCCTGGCTCGGGCAACTTCCTCGGACTGGGCAACTACACCTCGTTCGCGGGGTTGAGCAACTTCGCCACCGTGTTCACCGACTCGCGTCTGCGCTCCGCGGTGATCAACACCATCGTGCTCACCGCGTCGGTCGTCGTGATCAGCCTGTTGATCGGCCTGGCGCTGGCGGTCCTGCTCGACCGCAAGTTCCCCGGACGAGGGCTCGCCCGCACGTTGCTGATCGCACCGTTCCTGGTGATGCCGGTCGCGGGCGCGCTGCTGTGGAAGCACGCGCTCTACAACCCCGACTACGGATTGTTCAACGGCATCCTCAACTGGATCGCCCGGCTCTTCGGCGGCGAGGGACCCACGACCAGCTACATCTCGGAGATGCCGATGCCCGCGGTCGTCGCGGCCCTGGTGTGGCAGTGGACGCCGTTCATGATGCTGCTGCTGCTGGCCGGCCTGCAGTCCCAGTCCGGCGACATCCTCGAGGCCGCCACGATCGACCGGGCCAGCCCGATGCAGATCTTCCGACACATCACGCTGCCGCACCTGCGTCAGTACATCGAGCTGGCGGTGCTGCTCGGGTCGGTCTACGTCGTGCAGACCTTCGACGCGATCTTCACGATCACCCAGGGCGGTCCAGGGTCGGCGACCACGAACCTGCCCTACGAGATCTACCTGACCATGTTCCGCAAGTTCGAGTACGGCGAGGCGGCTGCGGCCGGGGTCGTGGTCGTGATCGGCACGATCATCGTGGCGACCCTCGCGCTCCGCGTGATCTCGAACCTGTTCAGCGAAGAGGAGATGCACTGATGAGCACCGAGACGCGCAACGAGCGACAGATCGGCACCCAGGCTGAGGCCGAGGACACCGAGCCGGAGCTGCGCGACCCCCACGCCCGGCTGCGGTGGTGGCACCGCAAGAAGAAGGAGGACACCTCCGTGCCCGCCGGCCCGGGCTGGACGTTGCTCGCCTGGTCGATGACGTTGGTGTTCTTCCTGCCGGTGGCCTGGATGGTGCTGACGTCGCTGCACATCGAGGCCGACGCCGCGACCAACCCACCGTCGCCGTTCGCGCCGATCACCTTCGAGAACTACTCGGCGCTCTTCGACCGCGACGTCATGCCCTACCTGCTCAACTCGGTGACCGCCAGCGTCCTCTCCACGCTGCTGGTGCTGCTGCTCGCGATCCCGGCGGCGTACGCACTCTCGATCAGGCCGGTGAAGAAGTGGACGGACGTGATGTTCTTCTTCCTCTCCACCAAGTTCCTGCCGCCGATCGCGGCCCTGCTGCCGATCTACCTGATCGTGAAGAAGGTCGGCATGCTCGACAACATCTTCACCCTGGTCATCCTCTACACCTCGATGAACCTGCCGATCGCGGTGTGGATGATGCGCTCGTTCCTGGCCGAGGTGCCGGTGGCGATCCTGGAGGCCGCGCGCATCGACGGCGCCGGGCTGCTCCGGATCCTGATCTCGGTGGTGGCACCGATCGCCGGCCCCGGCATCGCCGCGACCAGCCTGATCTGCTTCATCTTCAGCTGGAACGAGTTCATGTTCGCGGTCAACCTCACCTCGGTGCAGTCCGCGACGGCGCCGATCTTCCTGGTCGGGTTCATCTCCAGCCAGGGGTTGTTCCTGGCCAAGCTGTGCGCCGCCGCCACCCTGGTCTCGCTGCCCGTCCTCATCGCCGGGTTCGCGGCGCAGGACAAGCTGGTCCGTGGCCTTCGCTGGGCGCGGTCAAGTGAACCGGGCGCTGCGCCTCGCCCTTCGGGTGGCTCGATGACTGCCCTGAGCGCGGGGTCCCTGGGCGAGATCGCCGGCAGGGCCCCGGTGCCGTCGTACGACCGCACCGCCCTCGCCAGCGGCATCGTGCACCTCGGGGTCGGCGGCTTCCACCGCGCCCACGAGGCGATGTACGTCGATGCCCTGCTCAACGAGGGCCTGGCCAGCGGCTGGGGATCACCGGCGTCGGACTGCTGCCCCCTGACCGCTCGATGCTCGAGGTGATGGAGGCGCAGGACTGCCTCTACACGTTGGTGGTCAAGCAGCTCGACGGGTCCACCGACGCCCGGGTGATCGGCTCGATCATCGACTACCTGTTCGCGCCCGATGACCCCGACGCCGTGCTCGACCTGATGACCGACCCCGCCACGCGCATCGTCTCGCTGACGATCACCGAGGGCGGCTACCACGTCAACCAGTCCGACGGCTCCTTCGACGACAGCGACCCCGACATCCGCGCGGACATCGCGGCCAAGGGGACGCCGCGGACCGCCTTCGGCTTCATCACCGAGGCGCTGGCCCGTCGCCGGGCGTCCGGGGCCGAGCCGTTCACGGTGATGTCGTGCGACAACATCCAGGGCAACGGCACCGTCGCCCGCGAGATGATCACCGCCTTCGCCACCCTGCGTGACAAGGAGCTCGGCGGCTGGATCGCGGAGCACGTCGCCTTCCCCAACTCCATGGTGGACCGCATCACCCCGGTGACCACCGACTCCGACCGCGAGCTGCTGGCCAAGGAGTACGCCGTGCAGGACGGCTGGCCCGTGGTCTGCGAGCCGTTCGCCCAGTGGGCCCTCGAGGACAGCTTCCCCTCGGGCCGGCCTGAGTTCGAGCGGGTCGGCGTGCAGGTCGTCGAGGACGTCGAGCCCTACGAGCTGATGAAGCTGCGGCTGCTGAACGCCGGCCACCAGGCGATCGGCTACCTCGGCTACCTCAGCGGCTACCGCTATGCGCACGAGGTGGCCGGCGACCCGCTGTTCCGCGACTTCGTGCTGGGCTACATGGACCGGGAGGCCACCCCCACCCTGGAGCCGGTGCCGGGCGTGGACCTCGACGACTACAAGCACCAGCTCATCGACCGGTTCGCCAACCCCGAGATCAAGGACACGCTCGCGCGACTCTGCGCCGAGAGCTCGGACCGGATCCCCAAGTGGCTGGTGCCGGTGATCAAGCACCAGCTGGCGCGCGGCGGCGAGGTGCGCCGCTCGGCGCTGATCGTCGCTGCCTGGGCCCGCTACGCCGAAGGTGTCGACGAGGAGGGCGAGCCGATCAAGGTCGTCGACCGGCGCAGGGACCAGCTGATGGAGCGAGCTGCCAGGCAGGTGCCGAGCCGCTGGCGTTCCTGGAGGACCGCGACCTGTTCGCCGACCTGCAGGACCAGGCGGCGTTCACCGAGCAGTACCTCGCCGCGCTGTCCTCCCTGCACGAGGTCGGCGCCCGCGCGACGCTCGAGGCGTGGCAGCAGGGATGAGGTTCAGCCGCCGAAGTAGACCTTCGTCGCCTGCTTCTGCCCCTCGGTGATCCGCCGGGACTGCGCGACGCTCAGGCGGTACGCCGGGGGCAGGTCGGCCGAGCAGGCCTGCCCGCGGCAGTCGCTGTAGGTCCGGTAGAGGCCCTTGAGGTCGGCGAGCACCCGGGCGTACCCCGGCGCCCGGGAGAGGTTGGTCAGCTCGAGCGGGTCCTTGGCGAGGTCGTAGAGCTCGATCTCACCCGTCGAGTAGCGGGTCAGCTTCCAGCGCCCCAGCCGCAGGCCGCGGGTGTTCAGCGGCACGGGCCCGAGCCGGTGGCGCGCGGCGTACAACCCCTCGGGCATCATCCCCTCGGTCACGACCGGACGGTCCCAGCCGACGTCGCCGCGCGCGATGAGGTCGGTCAGGTCCACGCCGTCGGCCCCCGGCATCCGGACCCCTGCGTACGCCGCCAGCGTCGGTGCCAGGTCGACGGTCGAGACCGGGTCGAAGCGCCGTCCGTGCGGCACACCCGGTCCCGCGATGACGAGGGGCACCCGCAGCGAGGGCTCGTGCAGGTTGATCTTTCCCTGCCGCTTGCGGTGCTCGCCGAGGTAGTAGCCGTTGTCGGAGGTGAACATGATCACCGTGTTGGCCAGCTGCCCGCTCCGGCTCAGCTCGGAGATGGTCCGGCCGACCTGCTGGTCGAGCACGAACAGCGACTCCGCACGCTGGCGGGTCACCTCGGTCTCCGCGTCGCGCTCGGCGGAGCTCAGCTCCGGGAGCTTGCGCAGGTAACGCGGTTTGTCGGACACGTCGGCCTCGGCCGAACCGTTCAGCGGGGTGCCCGCCCCGTGGGTGATCCGGGAGTCGAACCGGCCCTTGACCCAGTCCGGCCGCGCCGGCGTCACCCACCTGGTGTCGCGGCCGTCCGCTCGGGGGGTCACGCCAGGATCGTCGACCTCCACCGGGTCTCCGTGGTGCGGGGCGACCGGGGTCCACCACACGAACCAGGGGTCCGGCCGGGCGGCGAACCGGCTGAGCACACCGCGTGCCTGCTCACCGAGGACGTCGGTGGAGTAGCGACCCGGCGAGCCGACGATCCGGCCGTTGATGTTCTGCACCAGCGAGAAGTAGTCGTAGGTGCCACCACGGAACGGGTCCCCGAGGTGCCACAGGTGGTCGGATCCGGCCATCCACTGGTTCCAGCCCGGCGGAACGTAGTTCAAGGACGGCTCATGGGTCCCGCGGAGGGGCTGCTCGCCGTAGCCGTTGAGGTACTTCCCGACCAGGGCCGTGCGGTAGCCCGCCTTCTGCAGCACCGTCGCGATCGTGCGCTTGTCACGGAACGAGGCGAACCCGAAGGGGTCGACGTGGCTGTAGACGTGGTGGTTGTGGGCGTACTCGCCGGTGAGGAAGCTCGCCCTCGAGGGACAGCACAGCGGGTAGGGAGCGAAGGAGTTCTCGAAGCTCAGACCCCGTCGCTGGATGAGGTGCCGCACGTTGGGCATCCACCGCAGGTCGTCCCAGCGCATGTCGTCGGCCTCGATGACGAGCACGTTGGGGTGCTTCTGGGGAGGCTCGCTGGCTTCGGGCGCAGCAGGCTCGATCAACGCCCCGCCGGGCTTCGGTCCCTGGGAGTGTTCGATCCCACTCGGGCGGTGCCCGCCTGTCCCACACGCGACCAGGGCCACCATGGCGACTGCCGCCACCAGCCCCCGCCCGACACGTCCCCCGACCATCGTGCGAGTGAAGCACAGACAGCGAGATCACCACCACGGACACCAACCCGCCCGATGGCGAGTCTCGAGGGGCCGGGCCGGACTAGCTCTTGGGGCTTCGCCCCACTCGGTCGCTCAACCGCCACACCACCGGCAGCAGCCCGGCTGCCAACAGGATCTTGAGGGCGTCACCGATCAGGTAGTTCTTCATCCCGATGTCAAAGGCGGCGCCGAGGTCGATCCCGAGGGACGACGCGAGGTAGGGCAGCCCGATCGCGTAGACGATGGCGTTGCCGAGCAGCATGGCGCCGACAGTCGCCAAGGGTGAGCGGTCCCAGCCCCTACCAGCGAGCAGTCCCACCAGGGCCGCGGCCAGGACGAAGCCGATGACGTAGCCGAGCGAGGGGATGTCCGCACCTGAAGCACCGCCGGCGTACCAGGGCATCCCGACCATGCCGGCCACCAGGTAGACGGCCAGCGAGGCAGCACCGCGCTGCCACCCCAGGGCCGCTCCGACGGTCAGTGCCGCAAAGGTCTGCCCGGTGACGGGGACCGGCGACCCGGCGACCGGGATGGCGACCTGCGCGAGCAGTCCGGTCAGGACGGCACCACCGAGCACGAGAAGGACGTCGCGTACGACGGTCCCGGGAACGAGGTCAGCAAGGACCAGTGGACGGTGGTCGTGGAGCGGGACGGCGGAGCTCGACATGGGAGACCTCACGAGACGTGCGGATGCGGGAGACGACTGACGGTCAACGTAGCGCAGTTCTGGGGCTGACGCAGCACAGACATCTGATGAATTTCGCTCGATACTCCCCAAGTGGGCCGTTTCTCGGGCAACCTAGTAGACAGACACCCGATGTATTTGGGTCCTGCTCAGTGCGGCCAGGTCGTGACGGTCGAGAAGATCCGTCCCACCAGGGCCGGCACCTCTCCGGGATCGGACGCCACAGCCACCACCGGCTCCGCCGCGAGGACGGCCGGGTCGCCGTACCCCCATCCGGCGGCGATGACCGACACCCCCGCGGCCAGTCCGGCACCGGTGTCCGCCAGCGTGTCACCGACGTGGATCGTGCGGGTGGGCGTCCCCCCGAGCTGCTCCACCGCACGCAGGACTCCCTCCGGATCAGGCTTGGCGTGCACGACGTCCTCGCCGCAGACGGTGACGTAGAAGGTCGCCTCCAGCTGCGTGGCGAGGCTGTCCTGGAGGAAGCGTTCGCGGCTCTTGGAGGTCACCACACCCAGCTCGTGCCCAGCCTGGCCCAGCTCCTCGAGCATGCCGAGCGCCCCGTCGAACAGCGACACCTGGCGGTCGGCGTAGGCCCGCTGAAAGGCGACGCCGAGGGCGTCCGCGGCGTCGGGGTCGTCGGTGAGACGGGCGAACAGGTCGACGCCGCGGACCCGGGAGACCAGGTCCAGCTCCTGCGGGGTCTCGGGGTAGCGGCGACCGATGACCTCGAGGGTCGCCTCGCGCCAGCAGCTGAGCAGCACCTCACGACTGTCGACCAGGGTGCCGTCCCAGTCGAAGAGGACCAGCGTCTTCATGGGCCGGTCGCCTCACGGAGCGCCTTCTTGAGCACCTTTCCGGCGGGGCTCTTGGGCAGGGTCTCCACGAACACGACGTCCTTCGGGGACCGCACGCTGCCCAGCTGGTCCTTGCACCACGCGATCAGCTCGGCGGGAGTGACTGCTGTCGACGCGCGCTCCACGAAGGCCGTGACCCGCTCGCCCCACTCGCTGTCCGGCATCCCGACGACGGCACACTCCCCCACTCCCGGGTGCGCAGCCAAGACCTGCTCGACCTCGTTGGGGTAGACGTTGTAGCCGCCCGAGATGATCAGGTCCTTCTTGCGGTCGCTGATGTGCAGGTAGTCGTCGTCGTCGAGGAACCCGATGTCGCCAGTGTGCAGCCAGCCGTCGACGATCGCCGCCTCCGTGAGCTCGGGCGCGCGGTAGTACCCCTTCATCACCAGGTCACCCCGCACGCAGATCTCTCCTCGCTGCCGGGGCGCCACGGGGCGACCGGCGTCGTCCTGGATCTGCACCCGCACCAGGGGGTAGACCCGCCCGCACGAGGAGAGCCGGGCGTCGTCGGCGATCTCGCCGTCGCGCAGGTGCTCCTCGGGCCGGAGGAAGGAGATCGCCATCGGCGCCTCCATCTGGCCGTAGCCTCCGATCAGGACGGGTCCGAGCAGCTCGATGGCCACCCTCAGTCGATCGACTGCGATCGGCGCCGACCCGTAGAGCAGGTAGCGCAGAGCGCTCAGGTCCGCTCCGCCCAGGTCCGGATCCTTGAGCAGCCGGTAGATCACCGTCGGAGGCAGGAAGAGCTCCGTGACGGCGTGCCGCACCATCGCCGCGAGCACCGCGGCCGGCTCGGCCCGGGTGAGCACGACCACGGTCCCGCCGCGCGCGGAGCAGGCCAGGGTGAGCATCCCCGACGCGTGCGTCATCGGCGCAGCGGCCAGGTTCACCGGCCGCTCGCCCTCGTCGTAGTGGAACGCGAGCATCAGGTGCGTGAACGCCGTCGACAGGCTGCGATGGGTGTTCATCACCCCCTTGGGCATCCCGGTCGTGCCTCCGGTCGGCATGATCGCGACGACGTCGTCGGGGTCGAAGGCCACCCCAGGGTCCTCGCACGGCGCATCGCCCAACCACTCCTCCAACGGCACGACCCCCTCGTCGTCGCACGAGTCGTCCAGGCACACCCAGTGCGTAACCTGCGGGAGCAGGGTCCAGATCGTGCGCACGACGTCGAGGAAGGAACGCTGGAAGAAGACCACCTCGGCATCGAAGCCGTCGAGCAGCCGCCGGAGCTCGGGCGCGGGGTACGCCGGGTTCAGCGGCAGCCAGGCCATACCGGCCCGCCACGTCCCGAGAACGCAGGCCCACGCGTCGGGGTCGTTCTCCGACAGCACCGCCACGTGCGGCCGTCGTCCGGAAAAGCGTCGCAGGAGAGCGTGGGCGACGCGGCAGGACTGCTCACCGGACTGCTGGTAGGTCCAGGAGCGCTCGCCCACGACATAGGCCGGGCCGTCGGGGTTGCTGCGCCACCCCCGGTCGAAGAAGTCGATGACAGCCACGGCGTCAGACCGACAGGACGGTAACGGCCGCGGCGGCCTCTTCGCCGTGGTAGAGCCCACCGCCGTTCTCGGCGACCGCCACCCGGGCGCCGACCACCTGGCGGATGCCCGCGCGGCCACGAAGCTGCTCGACCAGCTCGAAGATCTGTCCCAACCCTGTTGCCCCGAGTGGGTGCCCCTTGGACTCCAGCCCCCCGGACGGGTTCACCGGCACCCTCCCCCCGAGTGTGGTCGCACCGGAGTCGACCAGCTCACCACCCCCGCCGATCTCACAGAGACCGATCATCTCTGTCTGCAGGATCTCCCCGAACGCCGTGGCGTCGTGCACCTCCGCGACCGAGATGTCGGACGGACCGATGCCGGCGATCTCATAGGCGCGCTGCGCCAGCAGGTGGGTGATGTGCCGGTCGTAGTCGTCGAGCCCCCGGTCAACGCCGGTGCCGAGGACGGCGGCGAGCACCCGCACCGGCGAGGCCTCGCGCAGCCGGGCGAGCCCGGCCTCGTTGCAGACCACCGCCGCCGCGGCCCCGTCGGTGATCGGTGAACACATCGGCACCGTCAGCGGGTAGGCCAGCGGCCTACCGGCAAGCACGTCCTCGACGGACATCGCCTTGCGGAAGTGGGCACGGGGGTTGTCGACGGCATGCTCGTGGTTCTTGGCGGAGACCAGTGCCAGCTGACGCTGCGTCGTGCCGAACAGGCGCATGTGTGCGCGCGTCATGGCGCCGTAGATGTCCATGAAGATCGACCGCTCCCCAGCACCGGGGTCGACCTCCTCCCCGCCCAGATCGGTCAAGGTCTGCTGCAGACCCTCGGTGTCGGAGACGTCGTAGGCCCCGTCGAACACCTTCAGCGCGTCGGCGCGCTCGCCGACGTTCATCTTCTCCACTCCCACAGCCAGGGCGATGTCGACCGCACCCGCCTGCACCTGCGTCACCGCCAGGGCGAAGGCGGTCGCAGCGGTGGCGCAGGCGTTCTCGACGTTGACGACACCGCCACGCTGCCACCCCATGTCTCGCAGAGCCATCTGACCGGGCACGGAGTACTGCCCCTCGAGAACGCCCTGTCCCATGTTGCCGAAGAAGGCCATCTGCATCTGGTCCAGCGAGCCCCCCGCGTCAGCCAGAGCGGCGGTGACGGCATCGCGGGTCAGGGACTTGACGCTCGCCCCACGGTGAATACCGAAGGGCGTCATGCCCACACCGGCTACGTACACGGTCGCTGACATGCGTTCTCCTCTGAGGTGGTCCGCAGCGTGATCAGTGCGGTGAGCTCCTGGACAGGTCGGGTCATTCCGCTGGGGTCCCCAAGAAGATGCCGCTGGCCCAGAGCGTCGACAGCGTGTACGCCGCCGTGGCCGCAGGGATCGGCTTCAACGCGTCGCCCTCCAGCGTGAACCGCTGGAAGGCGTAGAACTCCGTCATGCTGCCGAGCAGCTCGGCGGCCACGTTGATGTCGATGTCGGACCGCACGACGCCGTCGCGGGCGCCCCGCTGCAGTGCATGGGTGATCCGTGCGTAGAACGCCCGCCTGGACCGGGCCCAGATCTCCCGGATCTCCGGATCGGCCTGCGAGAGCTCGACGAGCACACCGAGCAAGACCCGGTTGCGCTCGTAGAACTCGAAGTAGCGCTGGGTGGTCTGCAGCACCGACTCCATCGGTCGCTGCGCGTCCCACGGATAGTGCGCGAAGCCGAAAGCCTCCTCCGTGACGTCCTCCAGCAAGACCAGCAGCAGCGAACGGCGATCGACGAAGTACCGGTAGAACGCTCCCGAGGAGAGGCCGGCCCCCCGGGTGATGTCGGTGATCCGCACGTTGGCGTAGCCCAGACGGCCGAAGAGCTCACGCGCGGAGTCGAGGAGCCGTGCCCGGGTCTCGCGACCCTTGGCGGTGGGCGGGCTGCTCATCCGCCAGCCCGCGAGACGAACGCCGTCACCAGCTGCTGTGCCTCCGGCGTGCGAACCGACGCGGAGATGGCAGCGGCCTCCTGGTCCAGCTGCTCCGCGAACGACCTGGACACCCCGTCACGTAGGAGGCGGCGCGCCACCCCGCGTGCAGCCGCCGGCCCGGAGGCCAGGCGGTCGGCCAGCCGACCCACGGTCTCCGCCAGCTCCTCGTCGGGACACACGCTCGTCACCAGGCCCCAGTCGAGAGCCTCGGCCGCAGACAGCTGGCGCCCGCCCACGGCGAGGTCCATGGCCCGGCGCAACCCGACGACCTGGGGGAGCAGCCACGACGTGCCGCAGTCCGGGGTCAGCCCGATGGCGGCGTACGCCGTGAGGAACCTGGCGGAATCTCCTGCGACCACCAGATCGGCCACCAGCGTGAGGGCGAGGCCTGCGCCCGCGGCTGCACCCTGGACAGCAGCCACGACAGGCACCGACAGGGACGACAGCCCGAGGACCGCCCGGTGCGCCGTGGTCGCGAGCTCCTTCACGTAGGCGCTTCGATCGACCGCGCCGGCCATGGCGGCGAGATCTCCCCCGGCGCAGAAGTTGCGGCCGCTCCCGACCAGGAGCACGACGCGGACCTGTTCGTCCGCCGCGATCTGGTCGACGACCTCGCTGAGCGCCGTCGCCATGGGGAGGTCGAGGGCGTTGGAGGCGCCCGGTCGGTGGAGCTCGACGGTGGCCACCCCGTCACACAGGGTCCACCGCGCGGGCGAGGTCGCCGCCTGGTCTGTGGTCACCGTGAGCCTTTCGATGCGAAGCGGCACTGTCGCGCGCTCCTAACGAACGTTAGGATGGCGCTCGGTCGGCGTCAAGCGCCGGCCCTCACCGGAGGAGCCACGTTGCCCAACCTGAACTTCACCTTCCCAGACCGGACCGTCCTCGTGACCGGTGCCGCACGAGGAATCGGCCGTGAGCTGGCCCGGTTCTTCGCCGAGCGCGGCGCCTCGACGTACGCCCTCGACCTCGACGAGGCAGAGCTGGCCGAGGCCGCCGAGTGGGCCGGGGCCACCGCCGTGCCCACCGACATCACGGACAGCGCTGCGGTGGCGCGCGCCGTCGAACGGGCAGTCACCGAGACCGGACGCGTCGACGTCCTGGTCAACAACGCAGGGATCCTGCGCGACAAGGTGCTGTGGAAGCTCGAGGACTCCGACTGGGACGCGGTGCTCGCCGTGCACACCGGAGGAACGTTCAAGATGACCCGGGCCTGCGTCCCGACCTTCCGCGAGCAGGGCTACGGGCGGGTGGTCAACGTGACCTCCTACACCGGGTTGCACGGCAACCCGGGGCAGGTCAACTACGCGACCGCGAAGGCCGGCATCATCGGCTTCACCAAGACTGCCGCGAAGGAGCTCGCGCGCTTCGGTGTCACCGTGAACGCGATCTCCCCCAACGCGGAGACCCGGATGGTCGAGTCGATTCCGCCGGATCGTCTCGCCGAGATCGCCGCGGGGATCCCGATGGGGCGCTTCGCCCGACCGGAGGAGATGTGCGCGGCCGTGGGCTTCCTGGCCTCCGACGAAGCGGGCTACGTGACCGGCATCGTGATGCCGGTCGACGGCGGGCTGTCGATGTGAGCGGCTCCAGGGACGCGGTCATCGTCGCCGCCGTACGTACCCCGGTCGGGATCGGCAAGCCGGGCAAGGGGGCCCTGACGGAGTGGCACCCGGTCGATCTCTCCGCCGAGGTGCTCAAGGCGCTGGTCGAGCGCTCCGGCATCGACCCGGCCGTGATCGACGACGTGGTGTGGGGATGCGTGTCGCAGGTCGGCGAGCAGAGCTTCAACGTCGGCCGCAACGCGGCCCTCGCGGCCGGGTTCCCGGTGACCGTGCCGGGCACGACCGTGGACCGCCAGTGCGGCTCGTCCCAGCAGGCACTCCACTTCGCCGCCGCGGGGGTGGTTGCTGGCCACTACGACCTGGTGGTCGCCGGCGGGGTCGAGTCCATGTCGCGAGTCCCGATGCTCTCCAACACCGAGGGTGGGGACGGGCCCTTCGGGCCAGCCATGAAAGAGCGTTTCGACCTGGTCGGCCAAGGCATCAGCGCCGAACGGATCGCGGAGCAGTGGGGACTCTCCCGGACAGCCCTCGATGAGCTCGCCGTCACCTCGCACGAGCGCGCCGCCGCTGCCACCCAGGCTGGCCTGTTCGACGACGAGATCGTCGCCGTCCAGAGCCCGTCCGGGACCGTCACCCGAGACCAGGGCATCCGTCCGGGCACCAACCTCGAGTCCCTGGCCGGGCTGAGGACACCGTTCCTCGAAGGCGGCGTGGTGACCGCCGGCAACGCCTCCCAGATCTCGGACGGGGCCGCAGCCCTGCTGGTCACCACCAGCGAGATGGCTCGACAGCTGGGGTTGCGGCCACTGGTGCGGATCCACACCGTGGCCCTCGCGGGGGTCGATCCGGTGATCATGCTCACCGGTCCGATCCCGGCGACCCGGAAGGTGCTGCAACGCTCCGGGCTGACGGTCGCCGACATCGACGCCTTCGAGGTCAACGAGGCCTTCGCCTCGGTCCTCGGGGCGTGGTACGCCGAGACCGGCGCCGACCCCGCGCGCACCAACATGCTGGGTGGCGCGATGGCACTGGGCCACCCGCTCGGCGCGTCGGGCGCCCGCCTGATGACGACGCTGACGCACCACCTTGTAAGAACCGGCGGCCGGTACGGCCTCCAGACCATGTGCGAGGGCGGCGGCATGGCCAACGCCACCATCCTGGAACGGGTGTCATGAGTGGGCTGGAACAGGTTCGGACGACGCCGCTCTTCGTGATGCAGGTGCAGCTGCACCCGCCCCAGACGGTGGAGCAGACGCCGCTGGGGGTGCGCAAGGTCGTCGCAGTCGCGGGGGGGACGTTCACCGGCGACCGGCTCAGCGGGGTCGTCCTCCCCCACGGCGGCCACGACTGGGCGCTCACCCGTGTCGACGGGACCCTGGCGCTCGACGTGCGCCTGACGCTCCGGACCGACGACGACGCGATCATCCTGATGACCTACCGGGGCTTCCGCCGGCCGCGGGAGGGCCAGGACCCCTACTTCCGGATCGCCCCGTTCTTCGAGACCGGCTCCGTGCGCTACGCCTGGCTCAACTCGATCATCAGCGTGGGCATCGGCCAGCGCCCACCCGAAGGCCCGCGCTACGAGGTGTCGGAGGTCCGGTAGCCGACGGTTGACATACCCCCGAGAGCAGCCATACTAACGATCGTTAGGGAAGCGTACCGAGTGAGGGAGAAGCACATGGAACTGGGTGTCAGCGACGCCGTCGCCGAGCTGGTCGAGCGCACACGCACGTTCCTGGACACGGAGGTGCTACCGGTCGAGGCCACCTACCAGGCCCAGAAGCAGGACATCGGCCCCTGGGAGACACCACCGGTCATCGAGGACCTGAAGGCCAAGGCGCGAGCCGCGGGCCTGTGGAACCTCTTCCTGCCCGGGGAACGTGGCGCCGGCCTGACCAACCTGGAGTACGCCCACATCGCCGAGGTCACCGGGCGCAGTCCCTGGATCCTGCCCGAGGCGATGAACTGCATGGCACCCGACACCGGCAACATGGAGATCCTGGCGCACTTCGCCACCGAGTCGGTGCAGAGCCGATGGCTGGAGCCGTTGCTCGAGGGGACGATCCGCTCGGTCTACTCGATGACCGAGCCGGCGGTCGCCAGCTCGGACGCCAACAACGTCAGCTGCCGGATCACCGAGGACGGGGACGGCTTCCGCGTCCAGGGCCGCAAGTGGTGGTCCAGCGGGGCGATGAGCCCGCGCTGCGAGATCGCCATCGTCATGGGCCTCTCCGACCCCGACGGTGACCGGCACCGCCGGCACAGCATGATCGCGGTGCCTGTCGCGACGCCCGGGGTCAAGGTGCTGCGTTCCACCAGTGTCCTGGGCTTCAGCGACAGTGGGCACGGCGGTCACGCCGAGATCCACTACGACGACGTCTGGGTCCCTCGCGACCACCTGCTCGGCGAGCTTCACGGCGGCTTCGCGCTCGCGCAGGCCCGCCTCGGCCCCGGCCGCATCCACCACGCCATGCGCCTGATCGGGATGGCCGAGAGGGCCTTCGACCTGATGGCGGTCCGCGCCCAGGAGCGCTTCCCCTTCGGCAAGGCGGTGGCCGAGCAGGGCGTGTTCCAGGACTGGCTGGCCCGGGCCCGGATCCGGATCGAGATGGTGCGCCTGCTGGTGCTCAAGACCGCCTGGCTGATGGACACCGTGGGGAATCGGGGAGCAGCCGTGGAGATCGCGGCCATCAAGGTGGCGGCCCCCGAGATGGCCACGTGGGTGATCGACCGCGCCATCCAGACCTTCGGCGGTGCCGGCGTCAGCCAGGACACGCCCCTTGCCGAGCTCTACGCCCAGGCCCGGATGCTGCAGATCGCGGACGGCCCGGACGAGGTGCACCTGATGACGTTGGCGCGCCGCGAGCTCCGTCGCTACAGCGCACCATCCTGACCGGGCACGATGTGGTGATGTCCGAGAACCCTGTGGTCCCCTCCGGCGGCGCCACCCGAGCGCAGATCCGCCGGGTCGCCCTCGCCCTGTTCGCGGAGCGCGGGTACGACGGGGCGTCCATGCGCGACATCGCCCGGGCAGTGGGCATCCAGGCCGCCAGCCTCTACCACCACTTCACCGGCAAGGAGGAGATCCTGTGGGACCTCACGTGGAGCGCGATCGAGGAGCTGGAGGTGAACCTCGTTCGGGCCGCCACCACGGCAGCGAGCGAGTCCAGCCACGACCAGCTGAGGTCCTTCGTGCGGGCCCACGTGGCCTTCCACGCGGAGTTCAGCCAGCAGGCGAAGCTGGTGAACCTCAACTTCGCGAACCTCGAGAGGACGAGCTACGACCGGGCCCTTGCTGCACGCGTAGCCGTTGAGGACCGCCTCAAGGCGATCCTCCGCGACGGTCAGGTCGAGGGTTCGCTGCGAGTACCCGACCTGAGGGTCTCGACGTTCGCCGTGCTCCAGATGTGCACCGGCGTGTCCGCCTGGTACCGCATCGACGGGCCGCTGACCATCCCGGAGCTGTGCGACCTCTACGAGGACCTCGTGTTCTCGATGCTGCGACCCGCACGCTGAAGCTTCCGGGAACCACACGGGCAGACATCTGCTCAATGAATTGCCGTATCACCGATCCCGGAGCGTCAGGCGCGTGACGCCGGCCACATTCACTGCTATAAAGGTCCGATGTCTGCGATGGAGAAAGAAATGACTGAGGTCGACTTCCTGGCGGTCCACGGGCTCGCCGTACGCAAGGCTGCCGGACCGGCCGCCGTGGCGTCCCTGCTCGGGCTGCCCGAGCTCGAGGTGACCGCTGCGCTCGAGCGCGCGGTCGAGTCCGGCCGGGTGATCGGCGCCCGCGGCAAGTTCATGGTCGCACCGGCCGGCCAGGCCTGGCTGACTGAGTCCTACCCCCAGGTGTTCGCCCAGGCACGCGCCGACGACGATCTGCTCGCGGCCTACGAGAGGTTCGAGAAGGTCAACACGGACCTGCTTCGCCTGATGACCGACTGGCAGACGATGCCGGCCGGGGACGCGCAGGTGAGCAACGACCACGCCGACGCTGCGTACGACGCGAAGATCGTCGATCGCCTCGGCGCCCTGCACGAACGCGCCGAGCGCGTGATCACACGTGCCGCCGCCGTGGTACCGCGCCTGCAGACCCATCTGGTGCGGCTGGAGGTGGCCTACGACCGGGTGCTGGCCGGTGAGACCGACTTCGTCAGTGGCGTCCGGATCGACAGCTACCACACGGTCTGGTTCGAGCTCCACGAAGACCTGCTCCGCATCCTCGGCAAGACCCGACAGGAATGAGCCCATGGAGATGATGTCGGTGACCGCGCCCGTGCTGGTGCTCGATGGCTCGCACCTCCCCGAGCGCGAGCTCGTCGGGGGGAAGGCATGGAGCCTGGCCCGGATGCGCGGCCTGGGCCTGCGCGTGCCCCCGGCCTTCGTGATCCCGGTGCCGCAGTGCCGTCGCTACCTCGAGGCCGAACGATCCCTCGACGACGAGGTCTGGGCGGCTGTCCGTGCAGGTATCACAGGGTTGGAGGAGCAGACCGGTCGCCGGTTCGGCGACAACACCAGCCCGTTGCTCGTCTCGGTGCGGTCCGGAGCCGCGGTGAGCATGCCTGGCATGATGGACACCGTCCTCAACCTCGGCATGACCGACGAGGTCGAGCTCGCGCTCGCCACCAGCTCCGGCGACGCGGGATACGCCCGTGACACGCGCGCCCGGTTCTGCCACGCCTTCGGGGAGATCGTTCTCAAGGCCGACCTCGACCCCTACGTGACCGGACCCTCCCCCGCGGAGATGTGCGACCTGGTGCGCGAGGACACCGGCCGCTCGATCCCCGACGACCCCTACGACCAGCTGCGCGACGCGATTTGCGCCGTGTTCGACTCCTGGCAGTCGGCCCGCGCCAAGGCCTACCGTCGGCACTGGGGCATTCCCGACGACGGCGGGACAGCGGTGACCGTCCAGGCGATGGTCTTCGGCAACCTGGACGAGTCGTCCGGCACCGGGGTGCTCTTCACCCGCAACCCCCTGAACGGCGAGGCCACGCCCTACGGCGAGTGGCTGCCGGGTGGTCAGGGCGACGACGTCGTGGGCGGGACACATGCCGTCTCCAGCCTGGCCCAGATGCGCGAACAGCTCCCCGAGGCAGTGGCCGAGCTGTTGGGCTGGGCCGACAAGCTGGAGCACGAGCACGCAGAGGTCCAGGACATCGAGTTCACCGTCGAGGCCGGCACGGTGTACCTGCTGCAGACCAGGGCAGCGAAACGCTCACCCGAGGCCGCCGTGCGGATCGCCGTCGACCTGTTCGACGAGGGGCTCGTCACACGCGCCCAGGCCCTGGACCGGGTGACGCCCGAGCAGATCCGCTCGGTGCTGATGCCGCGGCTCGAGCCGGCCGTCGCCGAGGCCGCCACCCTGCTGGCCACCGGCGAGCCGGCCTGTCCGGGCATCGCCACCGGCATCGGCGTGCAGGACCCCGACGAGGCGGTGGTACGCGCGGCGCAGGGCGAGCACGTCGTGCTGGTCCGTCCCACCACCAGCCCGGACGACGTGCACGGGATGATCGCCGCCGTCGCCGTCGTCACCGACCTGGGTGGCTCCACCTCCCACGCCGCGGTCGTCACGCGCGCCCTGGGCCGACCGAGCGTCGTGGGCGTCGGCAGTGGCACCTCCACGGGGCTGGTGGGCCGAGAGCTGACCGTGGACGGCCGCACCGGGCGGGTGTACGCCGACCGGCTGACGCTGGTCGAGACCCGCGTGGAGGACGACGCCACGCTCGGCCGGATCGCCGAGTGGGCCTCCGCAGCGAGCCCCCTCACCGTGGTGAGCGAGGCCCCTGAGGGACTCCAGCCCCGGGACCTCGACCTGTTGGTCGTCGGCGTCACCGAGCCGGACAGCAGCCTCGACGAGGACGGCCTCGCCGAAGCGCTCGACGGCGCCCGGGCCGCGCGTGGGGCCGTGTTCGGCACCGAGGTGGGAGTCCGCGCCGCGGCCCGCGCCGGTGTCACGATCGTCGACGACTGCCCATTGCTGGTCCAGCTGATCGCGCTGCGCACCCTCGGCGTGCCCGACTGAGGGGCTGTGTCGCAGAGTTCCCCTCCGACACAGAGAGACGCCCCACTCCAACGGTCTGGAGTGGGGCGTCTCGCTGTGTCGGAGGATCAGGCGTTGCGGAGCTTCTCCAGGTCGGCCCGGTCGAGGAGGGCGCCCTTGCCCTGCAGCAGCCTGGACTTCTCCTGGGTGGCCTCGTAGAGCGACCGGGCGCGGTCACCACTGGCGTGGTGCTTGACCCACTGGTCGTCGAGGAAGCGACCACCGTTCTCGTGCACCTTCGGAACGAACCCCTTGGCAGCCGCGTTGCACTCCTCCTGTGTCAGCTTGCCCCGCGTCGTGGTCCAGAGCGCCGACTTCGGTGCCAGCGACGAGACTCCCGGCCTCAGCGGCCCCACCGTCGGCGTCGACGGCGCGTCGTGAAGCACGGCGTAGGGGATCGCGGACCACATGTTCGCCGGCTGGGCGGCGTAGCGGCTCATCGTGTAGGGGTTCTCCTGCTGGGAGCTCAGGGAGATGTGCCCCACGAGCTCAGCGATCGCGTCGCGCCCGTACTCGTCGTTCATCAACGGCTTGATCCGCTGTGCCCGCTCGTCCTGCATGAACCAGTCGTCCTGCTCGTAGACGCCGGCGAAGTGGGCCAGGTCCTTGATCACGGCGTAGTAGACGAGCGACCCGGCGTCGATCATCTGGTCGCGGGACCAGCCCGCCATCCGCTTCCACAGCTGGGCCGTGGCATCGGTCATCTTCTCGCGCAGCTCGTCGAGGTAGTCGGCGAGATCGCTGGCGTTGTCCATGTGGATCGGGATGTAGCCGTCACTGAGGTAGTCCGAGGTGTAGAGCCCCACCGCGACGACATTGTCGTGGTCGTAGGACGGCGTGGCCTCGAAGCTGCCCCAGTCGTCGACGATGTTGAAGTGGGTGTCCTTCATGATCACGGGCATCGTGATGTTGCTGTGCTCGATGCCCGAGGCGACGCCGTCCAGCCAGGGGTAGTCGCCCTCAGCCAGGTCCACGAAGTCACGGACCAGCATCTCGTTGCTGCCCACCTGGTAGGGGCCGCTGTTGTGGATGCCGAGCCGACACTCACAGTTCTTCAGGAAGGCGTACTGCGAGGCCGTGGCCAGGAAACCTGCGACTGCCGTGTGCAGCTTGTCCCCAGGCCTACAACCGATGGCGTCCGCCTCGAAGACCTGCAGCGTGCGTTCCGGGAGGATCTGTCCGCGGTTGCTGTTGTCGCTGTTCAGCACGTGCCCGGTCTGGCGGTGGTAGGCCAGGTTGACCCGTCGGCCGAAGTCGAGGACGTCGTGGATGTCGTCGAGCGCGTCGGTGGGGTTCAGCAGCCCCATGTCGATGAGGTACTGCCGACCACCGAGGTAGAACTGCGGGATCAGGCCGAGTGCGATGGTGTTGGCGTACGTCGACACCTCTCGCGCGCGGTCGCCGAGCTCCTCGGGGCTCATCGAGGCGGAGATCTTGCGGATCAGCTCAGGCCAGCGGTACCACGCGTTGTAGTACGACAACGCGATGTAGGGGTTCACCGGGAAGAGCTTCGACTCCTGGACGGTGCGGGTCGTGCACTGGAAGTAGAACGCGTCGCTGGCCTTGCGCAACCACGCGTTGTCATCAAGGAGTTGGGAGTACGTCAGGTTCGTGGGCATGCAGGTGACCTCTTCAGGCGATCTTGGAGATGCGGACCCGAGCGCTCTCGTCGCGTTCGGCGTAGGCGTTGGTGGCGGGCTTGGAGTACTCCACGAAGATCTCGTCACCGTCGACGAGTCCGTCGAGCTCCGCTGACATCAGGCAGGGGATGTTGTACTCGCGGGTCAGGATGCCGAGGTGTGATCGGGTCGTGCCCCCCATGCAGATGACTCCCTTGAACCCCTCGAGGATGGGCGCCGTCAGGGTGCCGCCGGAGTCGTCGATGATGGCGATGGTGTTCTCAGGAACGCCCTCGAGCAGCATCTCCATCACCACCTCGACCGTGCCGACGAAACGTGCGATGCCGGTCAGGTCCTGCGCGGAGAAGACGTTGTCACCGGTGCCGAGAACCTTGCGGCCCTGCTCATCGGTGCCCTGGTTGCCGGAGTCCGTCACCGTGGCCAGGGGCTTGTACTTCTCGGGGCTCTCCACGAGCGAGACGTGCGCGGAGGTGTCGTACTTGTACCCCGTGTCCAGCAGCGACTTCTCGATGGCCACGAAGTCCTCGGCCGTGAGCTCGTAGGCGGGGTCGTGCACCGTCTCCTCCCAGGTCTTGCCGGACGCGGCGAACCGCTCCGCGACCAGTGCCCGGACCGCTGAGTGGAAGTGCTCGACGGTCGGGCTCATCGCCGCCTTGCCCCACTTGTCCTCGAGAATGTTCGGCTGTGCCATGGAACCTCCATACGTGAATACAGATCCGATGTCTGGGACAGACATCCGATCATTGACAATGACATCTGGGCGGTGGTGCAGCGGCGATATAGGTCCCGCCTGAGTCAGGCCTGCGACCGTGGAACACCGGCATTCGAGCGCTGAACCGGGTACCGCGGTCAATGTAACGTGGCCTGCGTCACAAGGGAAGGGCGAGCGCCAACCAAGCCGCACGCGTGAGCTGTGTGACATCGTAGCCAGCAGTCATCGGATGTATAAGGAGTTTGTTCATGGCGGTCGTCGTCGCTGGTGGGACCAAGGGAATCGGCCTCGAGATCGCCCGCGGGCTCGCGCACGGTCGGGCCGGCGACTCCTCGGCGCACCTCGTGCTCGGCTATGCCCACGACGCCGACTCGGCACGATCGGCGGAGCAGGAGCTCCGGAGGGCAGGTCACCTCGTGACGCTGGTGCAGGCCGACCTGGGCTCCCCCGAAGGGGCGCGGCGGCTCGTGGACGCCGTTCCCGAGGGCGAGCACATCGAGTCGCTGGTGCACTCGGCGGTCACCGTGGCTACCGGTCCACTCGCGCCGTCAGGCGCGTCACCCGGGGCCGGTGACTGGGAGCAGGCCCTCGCCGTGAACGCCACGTCGTTGCTCTGGCTGGTGCAGGCGGCACGTTCGCGACTCGTGGCCGGGTCACACGTTCTCTACCTGACGAGCCGTGGCGCACGCGTCGTCGTGGCCGGCTACGGGTCGGTCGGTCCGGCCAAGTCGCTGGGTGAGGCGCTCGTGCGCTACCTCGCCGTGGAGCTGGCACCTGAGGGCATCCGGGTCAACGCTCTCGCCCCAGGGACGCAGGACACCGACGCCCTCCGCGACGTCTTCGGCGACCGGACCGACGACGTGATCGCCGCCACCCTCGCCAAGAACCCGACAGGTCGACTCGTCGAGCCCGCCGACTACGTCGCGGTCGCCCGGTTCCTGGACTCGCCCGCCGCCTCGATGGTGACCGGGCAGGTCTACCTCGTGCACGGTGGCGCGGACCTGCTCGGTTGAGCTGGAGGGCTCAGCCGCGCTGAAGGGTGAGGTCGAAGGTCGAGGTCGCCACCCGGACGTAGGGGGTGTCGACCACTTCGATCAGAGCCTTCACCTGCTCGACCTCCGACGAGACGAGCGGATAGTCCTGGCGGACCGGGCCGGAGGCCCGCATCGCAGCGATGTCACTGTCTGGTACGAGGGCCGCCAGGATGAGGTCGTCGTCGTTGCGGCTGCCGTGCCGGGCGCGCAGCTCCTCGATCGTCGGCTGCTCCGGCGGGTTGTCGAAGATCTCCTTCGCCCGCGGGGCAGCCAGGATCCTGTCGAGGACGTTCGGCTCGATGGGGGCCGGTGGCCGGCCGTAGTGACCCGCGGCGTACTGCACCACCTCGTCGGGCACCACCGAGTAGCGCTTTCCCGTGACGAGGTTGAGCACGGCCTGGATCCCGACCAGCTGGCTGAACGGTGTGGCCATGATGGGGTAGCCGAGCTCGCGGCGCACGGTGGCCGTCTCCTCCAGCACCTCACCCAGCCGGTCGGTCATGTCGTACTGCGCCAGCTGAGCCTTCAGGGTCCCCGTCATGCCTCCCGGGATCTGGTGCTGGACGCTGAACAGGTCGTACTCGCTGGACTGGTCGACGAGGTGACCGGCGGCCTTCCCCACGGCCCGGAAGTGGTCCGCCACCGGCGCGAAGAGCGAGGTGTCCAGGCTGTGCGAGTGCCCCATCAGCTCGACGTTGCGGGCCATGATCTCTGTGGACGGGGTCGAGGGGCCGTTGGCCATCGGCCGGCTCGCGGTGTGCAGGATGTCGACCCCGAGCTTGATCGCCTCGCAGTAGGCGAGGGCGGAGACACCCATCAGGTTGTTCGAGTGGAACTCGATCCGGCGACCTCCCGCGTGCTGCTGGATCGCCGGCACGAGCGTCCGGAGCCGGTCGGTGTCGAGCACGCCCGCGGTGTCGTAGAGCAGGATCGTGTCGATCTCGTCCACGGCGGCCATCCGCCCTACCTGGGTGGCGTAGTACTCATCGGTGTGCACCGGCGAGAGGCTGAACAAGATGGTGCCCGCGACCTCCGACCCCTCCTCCTTGGCCACGGCAGCGAGCCGCGCCATCTTGTCGATGTTGAACAAGACGTCGTAGATCCAGTAGCTGCGGACCCCGTGAGCGTTGAGCTGCCTCATCCACGCGTCCATCAGCGCGTCGGGCGTGGTGCCGAAGCTGACACACGCATTGGCACGCATCCCGCCACGCAGGGGCGTACGGCGCATCGCCCCGCGGATCAGGTCGAGTCCCGCCCATGGGTCCTCCCGGGCGAACTTGATCAGGACCTCGAACATCGAGCTGCCGGCGAAGTCGACGACGCGGAAACCCGTGCGATCGAGCAGGTGGGCCACGGGGAGGGCCATACCGGCCTGCATCCGCATCCCCCACAAGCTCTGCTGCCCGTCGCGGATGGTCTCGTCGAGGAAGTCGACGTGGGTCATCGCGTGGCCCCCTCCGTGCCCGTCAGGTCGGACTGATCGGACGACTTCGATGGTGGCACGAACTCCCGGAACCACTTCTGGGAGGCAGAGAGGTGCAGGGTCGCGGCCGAGCTGGCCAGCGAGGCGTCGCGCTCCTCCAGCGCGTCGACGATCGCCGAGTGCTGCTCCAGGGTCATCGACTTGACGCCGGACATCGACGCTCTCCAGATCCGAGCCCGCAACGCGCGCGCCGAGATCACCGAGATGATCGAGCAGAGAGTCTGGTTGCCGGAGGCCGCCACCACCTCCGCATGGAACTCAGCGTCTCGACGCACCAGCTCCTCAGGGTCGTCGGTCTCACGCATGTGCTCCAGGCTGCGTCTCAGCTTCTCGATCTGCGCGTCCGTGATCCTCGACGCTGCCAGGGCGGTGGCCGCGGGTTCCAGCAGCCGGCGCACCTCGAACACCTCGTGCAGGGTCTGGTCCTGCACCAGGTCCACCGCGAAGGAGAGGCCGGAGAGCAGCAGCTCGGGTGACAGGCTGGTGATGTAGGTCCCGTCACCCCGGCGTACGTCGAGCACCTTGGCCTGGCTGAGTGCCTTGACAGCCTCCCGCAACGAGCTGCGCGAGATCCCGAGCATCGTGGCCAGATCCTGTTCGGGCAGGAGCCGGTCACCGGGGGAAAGCTCCCCACTGATGATCAGTCCTCGGATCTTTTCTATCGCGGCATCAGTGACGCTCACGGCTTCCCACCTTCTCTTGTGCCTGAAAGCGGGGCCACTTCCGTCGTTGTGGTGATCCGCGTCACGGGTTACTGTACTCAAGACATCTGATGTTTGCACCCTTGAAGGTGCGACTTCCATTGAAGGAGGACCACGACGTGTCCCTCACTCCCGAGGACATTCGAGCGATCGTCACGGCGTTTGAAGCGTCCGACTGGTCCGAACTGTCCCTGCAGCACGGGGAGACCGAGCTGCAGATGAGCCGGACCGGTGCAGCCACCTGTCACCGTCAAACCGGTCTCCTCCCCTGCTGTCAGCGCCTCACCCGCTGCGACCCTCCCTGCTGCGAGCGCTCCGCCTGCTGCACCCGCCGTTGCCAGCTCGACGGTCGCGGACTCGTCACCCGCGGCCCCCGCCGCGGAGGGTGTCGCCGTGCTGGCCCCCACGCTCGGCCTCTTCTGGTGCTCACCGCAGCCCGGCGCCCCACCGTTCGTGGAGGTCGGCCAGCGCGTCGGCCCTGACGATACCGTCTGCATCGTCGAGGTGATGAAGCTGATGAGCCACGTCAAGGCGGGTGTTGCCGGGGTCGTCGCCGCCATCCCGGTCGAGAACGGCGCCATGGTCGAGCACGGCGACACCCTCGTCGTCATCTCTCTCGAGAGCTGAGTGGTGACCGGACTCAAGCGCGTGCTCGTCGCCAACCGCGGGGAGATCGCAGTGCGGATCGTGCGGGCCTGCATCGACGAGGGCATCGAGAGCGTCCTGGTCGTCTCTGAGGCCGACCGGGACACAGCCGCGGCCTATCTTGCCGACCGCGTCGTCTGCATCGGCCCCGGGCCGTCCACGCAGAGCTATCTCGACATCGACCGCGTACTCGCGGCGGCGGTGCACACCGGGTGCGACGCGCTTCACCCCGGCTACGGCTTCCTGGCCGAGCGACCCGAGCTGGCCCAAGCGTGCGCTGACAACGGGGTGACCTTCGTCGGCCCGGACGCCGACACCATTCGTCGCGGCGGTGACAAGGTGCTGGCCCGCGCCCTGGCCCGGGAGAACGGAGTTCCCGTCGGATCGGGAAGCGACGCGCTGGCCGACGCCCGCCAAGCGAGGGAACGTGCCGACGACGTCGGCTACCCGGTCCTGCTCAAGGCCGCAGCGGGCGGCGGTGGCCGCGGCATGGTGCTGGTCGAGGAGGCATCGACGCTCGAGGAGAAGTTCGCCGCGGCCAGCCACGAGGCAACGCAGGCCTTCGGTGACGGCCGCCTCTACGTCGAGCGCTACATCCGCCGGGCCCGCCACGTCGAGGTGCAGGTCCTCGGGGACACCTTCGGCACGATCGTCCACCTCGGGGAGCGTGACTGCTCGATGCAGCGGCGGTTCCAGAAGGTCGTCGAGGAGGCGCCCGCCTCTGCCCTGCCCGACGAGGTGCGCACCCGACTGCACACCGCCGCCCTCGCCCTGGCCCGCGCCCTGGAGTACGTCGGGGCGGCCACCGTCGAGTTCATCGTCGATGCCGACACCGGCGACGCCTCGTTCCTCGAGATCAACACGCGTGTCCAGGTGGAGCACCCCGTCACCGAGCTGGTCACGGGCATCGACATCGTCCGCGAGCAGCTGCGCATCGCCGGCGGCCTCCCCCTCTCGTTCGCCCAGGAGGACGTGGTCATCAGCGGCCACGCCATCGAGTGCCGGGTCAACGCGGAGAACCCAGACCTGGACTTCCTCCCGATGCCCGGCACCGTGACCCGGTGGGTGCCGCCCAGGGGGGCGGTGTCCGCATCGACTCGCACGTGTTCGGCGGCTACGTCATCCCGCCCTACTACGACTCCATGATCGCCAAGGTGCTGACGCACGGTTCCGACCGTGCCGAGGCCATCTCCCGCATGCGACGGGCGCTGGACCACTTCGTGATCGAGGGCGTGGTCACGAACCGCGAGTTCCTGAGCACCCTGATCAGCCATCCGGACTTCGTCGAGCAGCGGCACAGCACCCGCTGGATCGAGGAGTCCTTCCTTGCCAGTCCCGCCTGAAGGAGCACGCCGTGGCCACCATTGAGTTCGTCGACCAGACCCTGCGAGACGGTCACCAGAGTCTGTGGGGGATGCGGATGCGCTCCGGGCATGCTCTTCCGGTTGCCGCTGACATCGACCGGGTGGGCTACCGGATCGTCGACTACACCGGGAGCTCGGCCATGGAGGTCATGGTCAGGCACTGCAAGGAGAACCCCTGGGTCGGCCTGGACCGCGTCCGCCAGGCGATGCCGACGGCGACCCTGCGGGCAGGGGCACGATCGAACGCGATCGTGGGCATGGGCCTGACCCCCAACTCCGTGCTCGAGCTGTGGAGCTCGACGCTGGCCCGGCACGGCATCGGGAGCTTCTGGATCTTCGACTGCCTGTTCAACCTCGAACAGATGAAGTGGACCGCCGACCTGGCCCGAGCCAACGGCATGAAGGTCTCGCCCCAGGTCCAGTTCGGCGACTCCCCCGTGCACACCGACGAGTTCTTCGCCGGGGTGGTCAGGGAGATGGCGACCTGGGACGTCGACAGCATCATCCTCGGCGACGAGGCGGGCGTGCTGTCGCCTGCCCGAGCGCAGACCTGGATCCCGGCCATGGTCGAGGCCGCCAACGGGGTGCCGCTGGAGGCTCACTTCCACAACACGATCGGCACGGGGACGATCAACTACGTCACCGCGGTCCAGCACGGCGTCAACATCCTGCACACGGCTGTCGGTCCCCTGGCCAACGGCCCGTCGATGCCCTCGGTCGAGACCAGCGTCGCCAACATGCGGTGGCTGGGCCACGACGTCGCCATCGACACGAGCGGGCTCGAGGCGATCGGCGAGCACTTCGCCGCGATCGCACGGGCCGACGGGCACCCCCTCGGCGTGCCCCGCGAGTACAACGTCCTGCACACGCTCCACCAGCTCCCCGGGGGCATGACCGGGACGCTGATCAACCAGCTCCGGACCTACGGCATGGAGTCGCGCTACGACGAGTTGCTCGAGGAGATCACCGTCGTCCGCGAGGAGATGGGCTACCCGGTGATGGCCACGCCTTTCTCCCAGCTCGTCGGCATCCAAGCCCTGCTCAACGTGGTCAACGAGGAGCGCTACACCGTCTTCCCGGACGAGAACCTGATGTACCTCGCCGGCCACATGGGCCCGATCCCCGGGACCGTCGCCCCAGAGGTGATGGACCGGGCCTTCGGGAGCAGCCGCGGCAAGGAGTTCCTCGAGTGGGAGCAGCCGCAGCCCTCGCTGCGCGAGATCCGCTCGCAGCTCGGTGAGAACCTCTCCGACGAGGAGCTGCTGCTGCGGTTCCTGATGCCCGGACCGGATGTCGACGCCATGCTCGCGGAGGGCCCACCGCCCACAGACCTCTCGGCCAGGGGGAGCAAGCAGGTGGAGCTCATCCGCACCCTGATGCGCGAGACGACCGCGCCCTACCTCGGCTACCGCGACGGTGAGCTCGACCTCCGCCTGCGCCGGCCCGTGAAGGACAACTGATGGAGATCGGCGCACTGGTCCGCACGGCCGCCCGCCGCTTCGGCGAGGCGCCCGCCCTCGACTGCGACGACCGCACCCTGAGCTTCAAGGACTTCGACTCCGCCACCGACCGGGTCGGCAATGCCCTGCTCGCCGGAGGGCTGGTCCCCGGTGACCGAGTCGGCGTGATGATGCCGAACGGCGTCGAGGGCCTCGTCGTCTACTACGCCCTGGCGAAGGCCGGGCTGGTGCGGGTGCCTCTCAACGAGAAGGACACCCCCGAACAGAAGTCCTACAAGATGGCTGACGGCGGGTGCCGTGCCCTGCTGCACGACGGTCCCGCGCCCACGGATGCTCCCGACCTGGTGCTGGTCGGTGACCGGGAGTGGCTGGAACGTACGGCGTGGCGCGGGCCGACCTCGCCCTGCCTCGAGCTGCGCGACCCGGAGGCCCCCTACCGGCTCGGCTACACGGGGGGTACGACGGGGCTGCCGAAGGCGGTGTGCCTGACGATGCGGGGTGAGCACGCCGAGCTGGCCAACTTCCTGATCGACCTGATGCCCGACCTGCGACCGGGCGACACGATGCTGCACGCGGCTCCGATCATCCATGCCAGCGGTGCCTTCTTCCTGCCCTCGCTGGTGCGCGGGGCCCGCAACCGCATCATGACCAAGTTCGACGCCTCGGTCTGGCTCGAGGAGCTCGAGCGCAGCGCTGCGGCGTACACCTTCCTGGTCCCGACGATGCTCGCACTCGCGCTCGACGAGCCCAACGTGGAGGACGTGGACTCCTCGGCCCTGCGCCGGCTCTGCTGGGGCGCCTCGCCGATCCCGCCGAGCGTCGCCACGCGTGCTCAGCAGGTCTTCGGCCGGGTGCTCGCGCAGACCTACGGCCAGAGCGAGGCGCCGATGACGATCTCGGTGCTGCAGCCGGACGAGCACGACCGGGTCGGGTCGGCCGGCCGTCCCTACACGCTCGTCGACATCGCCGTCATGGACGAGGACGATCGGCCGCTGGCGACCGGAGAGGTGGGCGAGGTCGTGACACGCGGCCAGCACCTGATGAAGGAGTACTGGAACCGTCCCGACCTGACCGCCAAGACCATCCGGGACGGGTGGCTGCACACGGGTGACCTCGGCTACCTCGACGAGGACGGCTTCCTCTTCCTGGTGGACCGCAAGAACGACCTGATCATCTCGGGTGGTTCGAACGTCTACCCACGCGAGGTGGAGGACGCGCTGACGTCACATCCCGCCGTGCGCGAGGCGGCCGTCGTGGGCATCCCTGACGAGACCTGGGGCGAGCTGATCCACGCGGTCGTCGCGCTGCGCTCCCCGGAGGACCCGGAGGTGCTGCTCGCCCACGCGTCGGGCCGACTGCCTCGCTACGCGAGGCCACGTTCGCTGGAGGTCTGGCCCGAGCTCCCCAAGAGCCCGGCGGGCAAGATCCTGCGGCGCACGGTCCGCGACGCTGAGGTCGAACGACGCACTCCCCCGCAGCCATGAGCGTCATGCTCGGCCGCCCGGCCCACGTCGTCGACGTCGTCCGCACTCCGTTCGCTCGCGGCCGCGAGCAGGGCGCACTCGCGGCGGCCCACCCGGTCGACCTCCTGGCGCACGTGCTCTCCGCGCTCGAGCAACGGACGGGGCTCGATCCCGGATCCGTCGGCGACGTCGTCGTCGGCTGCGTGCAGCAGGTCGGCGAGCAGGCCGGCAACATCGCCCGGCACGCCACGCTCGCGGCCGGTTGGCCGGAGACAGTGCCCGGCACGACCCTCGACCGCAAGTGCGGCTCGTTCCAGCAGGCGCTCACCGATGCCTCACACGCCGTCGCCGCGGGCACCCACGACGTCGTGGTGGTGGGTGGCGTCGAGATGATGAGCCGCATCCCGATGCGCACCAACCGTCTCGGTCGTGACGAGCTGGGTGACCGGTTTCGCTCGCGCTACCCCGAGGGCCTGGTCGGCCAGGGCATCTCGGCCGAGCTGATCGCGGCCCGCTACGGGCTCGACCGGGAGGGCCTCGACGGCTTCTCGCTGCGGTCGCAGCAGCGAGCCGCCCGGGCGCGCGACGACGGTCGACTAGCGGCGCAGATCGCTCCGTTCCCGCTGGACGGTGCTGTCGTCGAGAACGACGAGGGCATCCGTGACCAGACCACGCTCGCCGCCCTCGCCGCACTCCGCACGCCCTTTCGCAACGACGTGATGGCCGAGCGGTTCCCCGAGATCGACTGGGTCGTCACCGCCGGCAACTCCTCGCAGATCACCGACGGTGCCGCGGCGGCGCTCGTGGTCGGTGAGGACGTGCTCGACCGGCTCGGGCTGCAGTCACGTGCTCGCGTGGTGGGGCACCGCATCGTCGGGGACGACCCGATCATGATGCTGACCGGTGTGGTCCCCGCCACCCGCCAGCTCCTCGACCGGGCCGGCCTCGATCCCAGCGAGGTGGACGCCTACGAGGTCAACGAGGCGTTCGCCTGCGTCGTGCAGGCCTGGCAGGCCGAGCTCGGCGTCGACGATGAGCGCGTGAACCCGTGGGGCGGTGCCATCGCCTTCGGACACCCCGTGGGCGCCTCGGGCGGCCGGCTGCTCGCGAACCTCCTCGGTCGACTGGAGGAGGTGTCCGGCCGCTACGGGCTCTGGACGATGTGCGAGTCCGGCGGCATGGCCAACGCCACCCTCCTCGAGAGGACAGGAAGCTGATGCAACCGGACGAGTTCGCGAAGACCTTCTCGATGCCGCTGGGCGGTGGGTACGCCTACCCGCCCCCGCCGTACCTCTACCGGGGCGTCGAGGATCTCTTCGTCTCCTACGAGGCCGACGCGACCGCGGTCGACGCGCTTCTCCCGCCCGGCGTGCTGGCGGCCGACGAGAACCCCGTGTGCGTCGCCTGGGCACGCTGGGTCGGCTTCTCGACCTTCGGGCCCTACCACGAGGCCTACGTGATGATCCGGGTCGTCTTCGGTGGGCAGGTGTACCTCTACCAGCCTTTCATCTTCTGCGACAACGAGATCCCGCTGGCCGCCGGCCGTGAGATCTGGGGCTTCGCGAAGAAGCTCGCCGTGATGGAGCACAACTGGGGCACGCCGACCTCACCGTTCGGTGAACAGCTGCACTTCACCGTCGAGCGGCCGGCGACGCGGCGGATCATGACGGCGTCGATCCACCCCGAGCGACTCTCCGACCCGGAGCTGCAGGAGTCCCTTCCCGTGCTCTCGGCCCGGGTGATCCCTAACGCCGAGGCCGGGCGGCCCCCGAGCGTCGCGGAGCTCGTCCGTCTCGACGTCGACGCGACCGTGCACACCTCGGCCGACGGGACGCCGCAGCTGTGGGAGGGTCGTGCCTCCCTCACGATGGACTCGGCGTCCGCCGTGGACCCGTGGCACCTGCTCGCCCCGCGTCAGGTGCTGGGCGGCTGGTTCGGACGCTTCGACTTCGACCTGCACCACGGGTCGGTCGTCCACGACTACCTGACCGACGACCTCCCCTGGTCCTGAACCAGACGCATCAGCAGGTCAGGCGGGCTCCGTGAGCGCCTCGCGGAGCCGGACGAGGTCACCCTCGGTCACGCCGTTGGTCAGCAGGAACTCACGCACGCCACCGTGCTGCACGCGCACCCCCTCGAGGAACCGGAGCATGTACTCCGGCGGCGTGATGTTGGCCGCCGGGGGCAACCGGTCCACGGTGTCGCCGTAGCTCGGCATCGAGCGAAGCCGTTCCATCACCGCGGCGACCCGGTCGGAGCCTGCGGCGTACTCCGTCGCGATGGTCTCGTCGTCGACCCCGACGGCCGCGAGCACCATCGCGATCGCCACCCCGGTCCGGTCCTTCCCGGCCGTGCAGTGGACCACCGCCGGGAACGCGGCCTCGGGGTCGACCGCCAACGCCTTGATGACGCCGGCGACGGACTCCGGGCCCGAGATCATGTAGCCGAGGTAGTGCGGCACGATCGGGTCGTCCGGGTTGAGGATGGGCGCGGCCGAGTCGGAGCTGCTCGTGCCTGCCACCCGGAACGGCAGGTGGCGGTAGACCAGGTCGGACTCCTCCAGCAGGCCCCGCCCCTCGTGCTTGAGCTCGTAGGGCAGGCGCAGGTCGATGACCGTCCGGATCCTGAGAACCTCGACGAGGTGGCGCGCGGAGTCCGCCGAGAGGAACTGCAAGGTGTCGCTCCGAAAGAGCTTGCCCGCCACCACCCGCCGGCCGTCCCCGGTCAGGAGGGGTCCGACCGGGCGGAAGTTGAGGGTGCCCTCTGGCCCGTTGTAGGTCGACACGATGCTCCTTTATGGGGGACGGCTGGCGGTCGATCGTGGTCAGCCGGGGAATGACCGCGCCGTGGTACCGCCATCCACCATCAGCGTAGAACCGTTGCAGTACGACGACTCGGAGGAGGCGAAGAAGAGGTTGGCCGCAGCGACCTCCTCCGGGCGCCCGGCGCGAGCGATCGGGGAGAGCTGGATCGCGGCGTCGGGATCGGCGAAGGCCGGGGTGACCGACGCGATCATCGGGGTGTCGATGAAGCCGGGGCAGACGTTGTTGGTGCGCACACCCTGGCGGGCGTAGGCGATGGCCATGGATCGCGTCATGTTCACCACGGCACCCTTGGCGGCGGTGTAGGTGTGCCCGTCGTACAACCCGGTCACGCCACCCATGCTGGCGACGTTGACGATGGAGCCGCCACCGGTCTCGAGCATCGAGGCGAGGCACCGACGTGCCATCAGGTAGTAGGAGTCGAGGTCGATGCTCATCACGGTCCGCCAGTCCTCCGGCGAGGTCTCGTGCAGCTTGGCCATCGTCCCGGGGTTGGCCTCGCCGTAGGCCCAGCCGACACCTGCGTTGTTCACCAGCACGTCCACGCGGCCGTAGGCCTCGAGGGTCGCATCGACGACGCGAGCAGCGCCCTCGTCACTGGACAGGTCGGCGGCGACGACCATGCCCTTGCCGCCGGCGGCCACGACGGCGGCCAGTGCCTCGTCGAGGGTGCTCTGCGTGCGTGCGCAGCCGATGACCGTCGCGCCCTCCCGCGCAAAGAGCTCAAGCGTGGCGCGACCGATTCCGGTGCTGGCACCGGTGACGATGGCGATCTTGTCATCGAGTCTTCCCATGGCGTTTCTCCTGGTGGTTGAGGTGGATGAGGGTGCTGACAGGGGCTCGGTCAGGGTGCGACTTGCACCTTGATCGAGACGTTCTTGTCGAGCTGCGCCTGGAACGCCGCGTCCAGGTCGTCGAGCGCGAAGGTGTGCGTGATCAGCGGCTCGGCGGTGACGCGGCCGTCGGCCAGCATCTCCAGCACGGTCGGGAACTCGCCGCGGTAGGCGAAGGTCCCCGCCACGCTCATCTCCTTCTGCACGATCTGGTTCGCGTCGAGCGTGACCGGGCCCGGGTAGAGCGCGGCGATCCGCAGCCGTCCGGCCGCGCGGGTCATGGAGACCGCTGCGTCCAGCAGCGAGCCGATGCCCGAGGCCTCGACGACGATGTCCGCCCTCGCGCCGACCCCGCCGACGCCCACGCCCGTGAGCCTCCGGACGGCCTCGAGCGGATCGGTGGTCCGGCCGTCGATCACCTCCGTCGCGCCGAGCGCTCGAGCCAGGGCGAGCCTGCTGTCCGAGACGTCGACTCCGATCACGCGGCCGGCACCGAGAGCCTTGAGCATCTGGACCACGTTGAGACCGATGCTGCCGAGCCCGATGACGACTGCCGTGTCGGACGGGTCGGGGGAAGCAGAGCGGGCCGCGTGCAGGGCAACCGCCATCGGCTCGACCATGGCCGCCGCCGCGTCGCTCACCGAGTCCGGGATGACCAGGACGTTCTTCCCCAGGACGGCGTCGGGCACCCTCACGAACTCCGCGAAGGCTCCCGGCAGACCGTAGGCGATGCTCTCGGACAACCCGGTCTCGCACAGGTGGCCCATCCCGTCGATGCAACGGGGACACCGGCCACATACCGAGAGTGGCACCGCGGTGACGCGGTCACCGACGCTGATGCCACGAACGCCGGTGCCCACCTCGGTCACCCGGCCGCTGAACTCGTGTCCCATCACCTGTCCGGGCTCGACGAAGGCGCCTTCGGTGTAGGAGTGCAGGTCGGACCCGCAGATCCCGCACACGGTGACCTGGACGACGATCCCGTCGTGTCCTGCCGTAGGGACGGGAACCTCGGTGATCTCGAAGCTTCGCGCGGCCTGGAAGACGCCTGCTCTCATGGGGTTGCTCCGTTCGATGTGGCCGCCTCGAAGTCGGCGGCGATGGGGATGTCGTTGACCGCGGTGCCGAAGCAGAGGGCGAGCACCTCGTCGATCGTGGCCTCGTGACCGAGCTCGCCCACGAGCCGGCCCTCCCGCATGACGACGATCCGGTCGCTGATCCTCAGGGTCTCGTCGAGGTCGGAGGAGATGAACACGACCGCCTTGCCCTCGCGGGCCAGGTCACGCACCAGGCTGTGGATCTGTTCCTGGGCGCCGACGTCGACCCCCTGGGTCGGTTCGTCGAGCACGAGGACATCGGCCCCCGTCTCGAGCCACTTGCCGAGCACGACCTTCTGCTGGTTGCCCCCGGAGAGCTGGTTCATCTTGGTCTCGGCCCCGCGCGCCACGATCTTCATCCGCTCGGCGGCGGCGTCGAAGGCCCTCCGTTCCCGGGTCCGGTCCATCAGGAAGCTACGGCGGAACTTCGCCAGCGCCGAGATGGTGAAGTTCTCTCGCAACGTGAGGTCCACGAACGCTGCGTCAGCACGCCGGTCCTGTGGCAGCAGCGCCACCCCGGCACGGATGCCGGCAGCGGGGGTCGCCTGCTTCAACACCTTGCCGTTGATCGTGACCGTGCCGGAGTCCGGCCTGGTCGCTCCGAACATCAGGGCGGCGAGCTCGCTGCGCCCCGAGCCGACGAGTCCCGCGATGCCGGTGACCTGCCCGCTGTGGATGTCGAGATCCGCGTCGTGGACCCGGTTGCGCCAGCTCACTCCCCGCAGGCTGAGCACCTTCTCCCCTTGTCGCCCGGCCTCGGCACGAACGAGCTCCTTCTCCGAGCGGCCGACGATCAGCCGCACGAGGTGGTCCCGGTCGGCCACCTCGGAGCGGTTCAGGGTGCTGATCATCCGGCCGTCGCGCATGACGCTGACTCGGTCGGCCAGGTCGGAGATCTCGCCGAGCCGGTGGGAGACATAGATGACGCTCGTCCCCTGGTCGCGCAGCCGGTTGACCGTGTTGTAGACCAGCTCGACCTCGTGCGCCCCGAGGGCCGCGGTGGGCTCGTCCATGACCATGATGCGCGCGTCCAGCAGCAGTGCGCGGGCGATCACGACCATCTGCTGCTGCGGTACGGAGAGCTCGCTGATGGCTTGGTCAGCCCGCACGTCGGTGTCGAGTCGGTCGAGCATCTCCTGTGCCAGGCGTGATCGGGCCCGGCGATCGATGATGCCGAACCGGGTGGGCTGGCGGAGGCCAAGGAACATGTTCTCCGCGACGTCGAAGACCGGGACCAGGTTCAGGTCCTGGTGGATCACGGCCAGGCCCTTGGTGGTCATCGTCGGGGCAGAGGCGCCGGACACGTCGACCCCGTCCATCAAGACGGTGCCGCCGTCTGCCTGGTAGACGCCTGCGAGGACCTTGATCAACGTCGACTTGCCGGCGCCGTTCTGACCCACCAGCGCATGGACCTCACCCGCCCGGACATCGAGATCGACGTCGCTCAGCGCCCGCACGCCCGGGAAGCTCTTCTCAAGACCGCGCACCTGCAGCAGCGGCTGCGGCTGTGGCTGTGGATCGGCCAGGACCGTCATCGCGCCGAGAGCTTCTGGAAGAAGCCCGAGATGGCGACGGCCACGATCAGCACGATGCCCTGCGCCGCGGTGGA
The DNA here is from genome assembly GCA_963843775.1 of uncultured Actinomycetota bacterium. GTDB lineage: Bacteria > Actinomycetota > Actinomycetes > Propionibacteriales > Nocardioidaceae > Marmoricola. The sequence continues at coordinate 12,868 of CAWJLT010000005.1, read as the reverse complement.
CCAGGCCGGGGAGACACCGACCAGGACGAGTCCGTTCTGGAGTACGCCGAGGATCACCACCCCGATCAAGGTCCCCCACACGTGGAACTGTCCAGCCCTCAACGTCGCCGCGCCGATGAAACAGGCCGCGAACGCCGGCAGCAGGTAGCCAAGGCCGGCGAGGGGGTTCCCGGCGTTGAGGTTCGATGCCAGCAGGAGCCCACCGAGGCCGGCCGTCGCCCCGCACACGACGAACGCGATCAGTCGCATCCGCTCCACAGAGATCCCGGACAGTCGCGCGGCCGAGGGGTTCGCCCCGACGGCGTACAGACGACGGCCGAGCGGGGTGTGCTCCAGCAGCACCCACAGCAGGAAGACCACACCGAACCAGACCAGCACCAAATAGGGCAGGAAGCCGATCTTGCCCGTCCCGAGAGTGTCGAAGTCGACCGGCAGGTCGTATTGAATCTGGGCGCCGGAGTTGTAGTCGAGCAACCACCCGGCCAGGATCTGCCCCATCGCAAGGGTCGCGATGAACGCCGAGACCCCGAACCTCGTGACGACCAGACCGTTGACCACCCCGACGAACGCCCCCAGGAGCACCGCGGCCAGTGTGCCGCCCACCATGCCGTAGGACTGCGCCGTCCCTGCAGCGAGCATCCCGGCGGCGGTCGCGGTGTAGCCGATCGACAGGTCGAAGTCGAACAGCACCAGGACCACGGTGAGCCCGGCCGCCAGGATGCCCAGGATCGCGCTGGCCGTCAGCACGTTCGTGATGTTGCTGACGGTCATGAAGAAGGGACTGCGCACCCAGAAGAAGATGATCAGCAGGGCGAGCGCGACCAGCGTGCCGTACCGGGCGAGCACCGTCTCAGCCGACCAGCTCCGGGAGCCCCCCGTCGCCGCGGCCGGTGCAGTCGGTGTGTCGAGCTGGGTCATCAGTCCCGCCTGATCAGGCGTTGACGAAGAAGGGCGTCAGCCCGGAGCCGACCGGGAACTCACCCTGCGGGGGCACGTTGGCCTTGGAGACGAACGCGGCGTCGACGTAGATGGTCTCAGCGCTCGGCTTGCCGCCACCGATCATCGTCTGCAACTCGGTGAGGCAGACCGCAGTGATGGTCTGCATGTCGTTGCACGCGGTGGCGCTCATCGGCTCGCCGGCGCGGATCGCGTCGAAGTTGCCCAGGTTGCCATCCACGCTCACCGAGAAGACGTCGCCGGAGCGTCCCGCCTTCTTGATCGCGTTCGAGGCGGCAAGCCCGACCTCGTCCCAGCCGCCGATCACGGCGAGGAGCTCGCCACCCTTGGGGTACTTGGTCAGCAGGTCGGTCACGATGCGCTCCGTGTCGACCACCTGACCCGGGACCTTGACCTCCTGGCGGTCCAGGACGGGGTACTTGTAGTGGTTGACCATCGCGGTGAACTGCTTCTCCCGGATCAGCGTGGCCGGGATCGGGGTGTAGTTGATGATCGCCACCCCGCCCTTGCGGCCGTCCGCCTGGAGGCGCTGGATCAGGTAGGTGCCAACCTTGCCGGCCGAGAGCCACTCGTCCGACGTGACGTCGAACGACAACCCGGGACCGTTGCCGGCGAAGCAGCCGCCGAACGGGATGCCGGCCTTCTCCAGGGATGCGGCGCCGTCCGCCATCAGGTTGGGGTCGACCACGGCACTGATCGCCGCGTCGTACTTCTTGTCGGCGAAGATCTTGAGGGTGTCCGAGGCCTTCTTGTAGTCACCGTTAGTGTCGACGGCGTCCAGGGTGAAGCCGAACTCCGAGGACAGGCGCTTGGCCTCGTCGACGATGCGCTTGACAGACTCCGAGGTGAGCGCGACCCCGACCAGGCCCACGGTCTTGCCCTTCAACCCGGACAGGTCAGTCTTGGAGGTGGTGCTGGCAGTCGGTGTCGCGTTCTTCTCACCGGCCGACTTCTCCGACCCGCCACCGCTGGTCGAGCAGGCCGTGAGCACGGAGGCTCCGGCAAGCCCGACGAAGCCGTAGCTGGCACCGCGCAGCATGCTGCGCCGGGAGGGGCCGATCTGGGGGGTGGGCGGGACGGCGTTCATGAGACCTCGCAAGGAGAGGAGGGAGCGGGACCGGTCGGAGTGTGATGCCTGCCACACACTCGCACGAAAGGTCGGGTGTCTGTCAAGAGAACCTCCGATGTTTCTTTTCGACGCTTGCGTCGCGTGAGCACGCTGGAGTCATAGCCGAGCTATATCGGACCCGGGTGGCCACGGGAGCATCGACACAGGTCCGATTATTCATCGGATGAATTTTGTGACGTCAGAGCCACTTTTCATCGACGCCCGCTCTCACCGGATGATCGAGCCGCCATCGACCGGGTAGGTGTGGCCGTGCATGAACGAGGCCTCATCACTGGCCAGGAACGAGATGAAGCGGGCGATGTCCAGCGGACAGCCGTAGCGCCCAGCGGGCGCCGCCATGGTCAGCTCGTGGAAAGGACCGCCCTCCTGGATCCACTCCGCCGTCAGCGGGGTCTCGATGACCCCCGGGCCGACGCCGACGGCGCGGATGCCCAAGTGCCCGTACTCGTAGGCGAGCTGCTTGGTCATACCCACCACCCCGTGCTTGGCCGCGGTGTACTCGATCCCGGTGGCGCTCGCCAGAACCCGGACACGGAAGCGATGTTGATGATGACTCCGCTGCCCTTCTCGAGCATGGTCGGGATGACCGCCCTGGACCCGAGGAAGACGCCCTTCATGTCGACACTCATCACCCGGTCCCAGGACTCCTCGGAGACTTCGTGGGTGGGCAGCGTCTCCCCGACGAGTCCGGCGTTGTTGACCAGGATGTCGATCCCCCCGAAAGTGTCGATCGCGTTCGCGACCATCGCCTCGACCGAGGCGGCGTCGGCCACGTCGACGTGCACCGCCACCGCCGTACCCCCCTGCTCGGAAACCCGCACGACGGTGTCCTCGGCGGCGGGGAGGTTGACGTCCGCGACGACGATGCGGGCACCGTCCTTCGCCAGCTCCAGCGAGAACTCGCGACCGAGCCCCGAGCCCGCACCCGTGATGACCGCGACCCGGCCGTCGAACCTGCTCATGCGCTTCTCCTCCTGTTGCACCCGGCGACGGCTGTCGATGCTGGGTGTTGGTGATGACCACGTTCAGTCCAGCCGCGCCGAGTGTCAAGAGACACATCGGATGTCTCCACCGTCAGCGCGTGCAATTGCCGCAACTACCCGACGTCGCAGGAGGGATACATCCGAGGTATGAGGGCCCCGGGGCGGCATGCGCGACCAGACCGTTGGGGGGACGCCTCACACCGCCCGGCGCATGCTTCCGATCACGGGCGGCACAACGACATGGCGGCCAACCGGGCCCCGGAGATGTCACCCGCGGCCTGGAAATGTGCCCTGCCGGGATGCCGCTCGCGCAATGTGGGCGCCCGTGTGCACGACGCCTTCTGGGATGCACGCAACCGCACCAGCGAGCACGCCCAGCCGATGCTCGTGCGTGAGCTGAGGAACAGATCTCTAGAGTTGGCCCGGCCGCTCGAGGAGATCGCCGAGCGGGTCGAGCCCAGAGGGCCCGGGACGACCACGGAAACACGGAGGCACTGACATGCACGACCTGCTGGTCACCGGAGGATTGCTTGTCACCCCGCAGAGCCGGGCTCGGATCAACCTGGCGACCCGGGACGGGCGGATCAGCTACCTCGGCCCGGACGAGCCGGAGGCCCGGGAACGGGTCGACGCAACCGGACTGCTCGTGCTACCCGGCGGGGTCGACACCCACGTGCACCTGATGGATCCGGGGTCGACCGAGCGGGAGGACTTCCCGACCGGCACGAAGGCGGCGGCCCTGGCCGGTGTGACCACGATCGTGGAGCACACCCACGCACAACCCGTGCGCACCGTGGACGATCTGACCAGCAAGGTGGACTACCTGTCCGGACGGGCTCACGTGGACTTCGGTCTGGCGGCGCACGCATGGCCGGGCTACGGCGCCCACCTGCCGGGCCTGTGGCGGGCCGGAATCGCGTTCGTGAAGGTGTTCACCTGCACCACCCACGGAGTCCCGGGGCACACTCCCGACCTGCTGCAGCAGCACCTGCGGACCGCTGCGGACCACGGCATCCCGAGCCTGATCCACTGCGAGGACGAGACGCTCACCGCGGCTGCGGAGAAGGAGCTGCGGGGTGCCGGACGCACCGACGGCGCGCTCGTCACCGAGTGGCGCAGCCGGGAGGCCGAGCTCGTGGCAGTCAACACCGCGGCGCTGTTGGTGCGGTTGACCGGTGCGCGCGCCACCCTGGCGCACCTGAGCCACCCCGCGGCCGTCGAGCTGGCCCAGCGGGAACGAGCCCTGGGGGCCGACCTGACGATGGAGGCCTGCCCGCAGTACTTCCTGCTCCGCGAGGATGAGCTCGACGCCCACGGGGCACTGCGCAAGTTCACCCCGCCGGCCCGGTCCCGGCACCAGGCTGACGAGGATGACATGTGGGCGCTGCTGCGGCATGGCGGGCTGTCGTTGGTGTCCTCGGACCACGCGCCCTCGACGATGGAGCAGAAGTGCAGCCACGACCTGTGGCAGGCGCCGTTCGGGCTGCCGGGCCTGGACACCACGATGAGCATCCTCATCGACGCCGCCTGCAACGGGAAGCTGGCCTGGGAGGACGTCGCCCGACTGTATGCCGAGGCACCGGCCCGCCGTTACGGCCTGTGGCGGCGCAAGGGGGCGCTGAGGCTCGGTTTCGACGCCGACCTGATCCTGGTCGACCCGACCCGCGAGCGGACGCTCCGCCGGGAGGCGGTCACCTCCAAGGCGGGGTGGTCACCGTACGAAGGACGGACGTTCCAGGGGCAGGTGGTGCGCACCGTGCTGCGAGGCCGGACGGTCGCCCTCGAAGGAGAGCTGGTCACCACGTCCCAGGGCCAGTGGCTGCCGGGTGGGGGCCACCCGGAGGTGGAGAGGTGACCCGGCCGAAGGTGGCAGTGGGGAGCCTCGGCGGCACCATCACCATGACGCCGGGCGAAAGCGGCGCGGTCCTACCGCAGCTCGGGGCCGAACAGCTGCTGGCGGTCGTGCCGGGACTGGACGCCGAGATCGAGCTGGTGGGCGAGACCCTGGCAAGGCTCCCGGGTGCCAGCCTGACGCCGATGGAGATCGTGAGCGCCGTGGACTGGGCCCACGCGCAGGTCGTGTCCGGGTGCGCCGGCGTGGTGCTGGTGCAGGGCACCGACACCCTGCCGGAGACGGCCTACCTGGCCGACCTGTACTGGCCCCATCCGGAACCGCTCGTCTTCACCGGTTCGATGCGGCCGCCGTCGGCACTCTCTGCCGACGGCCCGGCCAACCTGGCCACCGCCTGCCGGGTCGCCGGCTCCCCGGACGCGCGGGGGCTGGGGGTCACCGTCGTGCTGGACCAGCAGATCCACCTCGCGGCCCGCGTGGCCAAGTCGCACTCGTGGCAGCTGGGAGCGTTCACGTCCGGCCCGTTCGGCATCGCGGGAACGGTGCGAGAGGACATGGTCGAGGTGGTGGCTCCTCGGAGAGCGGCGCACTGCCCGGTGCCGCGACCGGTGTCCGACCCCGAGGTTGCGGTGTGGACCACCTACCTCGGTGACACCGGCGTGTCCGTCTCGCAGCTGGCCGACCGTTCGGTGGCGGGTCTCGTGGTGGACGGCTACGGGGTGGGTCACGTGTCGGAACGGCTGGCGGACGTGCTCGGTCAGGTCGCCGAGTCGGTCCCGGTGGTCGTCTCCTCCTCGACCGCGCACGGCGGCACCTTCAAGCGGACCTACGGCTTCCCCGGCTCCGAGACCGACCTGCTGGAGCGCGGCGTGCTGCTGGCCGGCGCCTCGTCCGCCCGAAAGGCTCGGTTGCTGCTGTGGGCGTGGCTGGCGGCCGGGGCCGACCGGGAGGCGGTACGCGCCGCGTTCCCGTAGGTCGGGGGCAGCCAACCCTCGCTGCTGCCATCCACGTCGGTGACCCTGTGACCCACTGCACCACTAAGGTGTTCGAGCCGGTGACAGGAGTCGAACCCGCGACATCCTCATTACAAGTGAGGCGCTCTACCTACTGAGCTACACCGGCCAGGCCGCCGGTTGCCCTGGGCACCCCGCGACGCGACGCCATCGTAGGTGACCGGCCCGGTGTCCCCGGCACGGCAACCCGAAGGACTACCAGTTCGCCGCTCCGCCACCGGTTTCACGCTCGGCGCGCCCGGTCAGCACTCGAGCTGATAGTCCTTCGGCACGGCACCGCCGCTCAGCCGACGGAGGGGTCGAGGTCGAGCTCGATGTAAGCCGCGACCGTCGGCACACCAGTGGTCGCGATGGTCACCGGCTGGATCCCGACCGGCCTGCCCTCGCGGAAGGTGACCATGGTGAACTGCGCACCCCGACGGAGCTTGCTCCCGATCGCGAGGGCGTACGCCGCTCCGCCGGTCGTCCCGTTGGTGTAGGTGTAGCCGACCTTGCCGTTCTCGCCCACGACTCGGGTGGGGCCCTTCTGGACGTGCAGGTGGCCAGCGACCACGAGGTCGGTGCACCCGCGTGCGAGTGCGGTCCCCCCCAGGTTGGCGTCGTGCACGATCAACGTCGCGATCCGTTCGCCCTCCTCGTCGAGCTTGCAGACGTCGTCGGCCACGGTGGCCTTGACCTCGGCGAAGGTCAGCCCCGTCTCGTCGCGCCAGTTGCCCAGTCCGCTCGAACGAGGGTCGTCCACCCCGGTGATCCGCACCCCCCCGAACGTCTCCTCCGCGTCACCGTCGAGGTGCGTCCAGCCCAGCTTCTGCAGGTAGCGGCTCACGAAGGTGCCGTGGTCGTGGTTGCCCGAGACCGCGACCCTGGCCTCGTAGCCGTCGAAGGCCTCGTCGAGCGAGTCGAGGCTGAAGGCCTCCCAGGACTGGCCGACCGAGGTGTCGTCACCTGCGTCCAGCACGACCGTGGCGCCGGCGGCGTCGCCCGCTGCCCGCGCGACTGAGTCCATCCCGATGTTGTCGTGCCGGTCGCTGACGAGGACGGCGACCGTCTCTCCGTCCCCCGGCTGGTGGAACTGGTCCGCCACGTCGCCGATGCGGTCGACGACGTCGTGGTAGAACACCTTGCTGGTCTTGTAGGTGTCGAACAGGCTGAACACGAGGCGACGGGTCCCCTCGGTGACCAACCCGTTGCGGATCTGCCAGCCGGTGAGCCCCTCGGGGACGTCCACCTCGGGGAAGGCCGATGCCACGCTGAGCCATTGGTTCTTCTCGACGAGATCGGGCTTGGTGCCCCAGGGCTGGACCAGCAGCAGAGTGCCGACGGCGAGTACCGTCACGCCCGCCACCCCGGTCTGCCAGCGTCGCCGCACCAGCTGGGCGCGCCGAGTGGGACCGAGCAGCAGCCAGAGGCCGGGGGCCACGAGCGCGATCACCCCCGCACGGAGCGCCGTCCTGCTCGGCGAGGTCGGTGACCGCTTCGCGAATGCGCCTGATCTCCGCGTCCGGGTGGGCCGCGATGGCGGCGTAGCGCACGGCGATCTCCGAGGCCGTGGTCGCCGTGGTCTTGCCCAGCTCGACGTCGACCCCGATGCGACTACCCGACTTCGACCGGGTGTCGGGCAGGTAGGGACCGAGGTCCAGTCGCACGTAGCCGTCGAAGTTCGGTCGCACCACGGCGTCGTGGCTGGCCACGACCAGCTCCGTGTGCGAGTGCGTGAACAGCACCACCCACGTCGGCACCGCCACCACCAGCCACACCAGCACGAACCCGAGGGCGCGAAGCAGCCTGGGCCGGCGCGAGCTGACGGGCCGGGCGTCGGTCGAGCCGGTCGACGTCACTAGGCAGTGGCCCGTTCCCGGGCCACGGCGTAGAGGGTGACGCTCGCTGCGACACCCGCGTTGAGGGACTCCAGCGAGCTGGCCATCGGGATCGACACGAGCAGGTCGCAGGTCTCCGCGACCAGCCTCGAGAGTCCCTTGCCCTCGGACCCGACGACGATCACGAGCGGCCCGGTGGCCAGCTCGAGGTCGGCCAGGGAGACGTCACCGTCGGCGGCGAGACCGATCACCATGCAGCCCGCAGCCTGGTAGGCCTTCAGCTGACGGGTCAGGTTGACCACCTGGGCCACCGGCACGCGGGCGGCCGCGCCGGCCGAGGTCTTCCATGCGCTGGCCGTCATGCCTGCGGCACGTCGCTCGGGGATCACGACGCCGTGCGCCCCGAACCCGGCCGCGGAGCGTACGACGGCCCCGAGGTTGCGAGGGTCCGTCACCGAGTCGAGCGCGACGATCAGCGGCTTCTCCCCGTTGGCAGCGGCGAGGTCGAGCAGGTCGTCGGGGTCGGCGTACTCGTAGGCCGGGATGCGTGCGGCTAGTCCCTGGTGCACCGCGCCCGCCGTCATCTTGTCCAGCTCTGCCTTGGGCACCTCGAGCAGTGAGAGGTGCTTGTCCGCGGCGATCGAGAAGACCTCGCGCAGCCGGCTGTCGCGCTCGGCGCCCTCGGCGACGTACACCGAGATGACCGGGAGCCCCGCCCGCAGCGCCTCGACGACGGAGTTGCGCCCGGCGATCCACTCGTGGTCGCCGCCCTTGCCGCCCGCCTTGGCGCCCGCCTTGCCACTGGGGCGACGGGGTCGGCCGGCGGGGCCACCCTCGTCCTTCACCGGCTTCTTGTAGGTCTTGTGGTACGGCCGGTCCTTGGCCTTGGGGGTCGGCCCCTTGCCCTCGAGTCCTCGACGCACGCGGCCCCCGGAACCCGCGGTGGGGTTCCCCTTGCCGGTCCGCTTGATCGCGCCTTTGCGCTGGGAATTACCTGGCATCACTCAACACTCCACTTCGGCCCCGATGGGGTGTCCTCGATCATGACGCCTGCCGCCAGGATCCGGTCCCGGATCTGGTCGGCGGTGGCGAAGTCCTTGTGGGCGCGGGCCACGGCTCGCTGCTCGAGCAGGCCCCGCACCAGTGCGTCCACCACGGCCGTCAGGTCGTTGGTGCCCTCACTGGCCCAGTGCTCGTCGGCGGGGTCGAGACCGAGGACACCGAGCATCGCATGCACCTCGCCTGCGCTCTGGGCGGCGGTCTGGAGATCTCCGTCCGCGAGGGCCTTGTTGCCGGCGCGCACGACGTCGTGGATCACGCCGACCGCTGCCGGGGTCCCGAGGTCGTCGTCCATCGCGGTGACGAAAGCGGCTGGGAGCGCGTGACGGGCCGGCGGTTCAGTGACCTCGCCAGCGGCGGCATCGGCCCGCTTCAGGAAGCCCTCGACCCGCTGGAAGCCGACCGCCGCCTCCGCCAACGCCTCGAAGCTGAACTCGACGGTGGAGCGGTAGTGCGCGGCCACCATGTAGTAGCGCAGCTCGATCCCGCGCACCCGCTCGAGCACGTGCGGCACCAGCAGCGAGTTGCCGAGCGACTTGCTCATCTTCTCGCCGCTCGTGGTGATCCAGGCGTTGTGCATCCAGTACGACGCGAACGCGTACCCGGCCGCGCGGGACTGGGCCTGCTCGTTCTCGTGGTGGGGGAAGCGCAGGTCGACGCCGCCGCCGTGGATGTCGAACGCGTCGCCGAGGTACTTGCCGGCCATCGCCGAGCACTCGATGTGCCAGCCGGGGCGGCCTCGTCCCCACGGGGAGGGCCACGAGGCGGTCGAGGGCTCGGAGTCCTTGCGCCCCTTCCACAGGGCGAAGTCGCGGGGGTCGCGCTTGCCGCGCGGGTCGGCGTCCTCGGCGGCTTCCATGTCGTCGACCTTCTGCCGGGTCAGCTCGCCGTACGCCGGCCAGGACTGGACGTCGAAGTAGACGTCGCCCGAACCGTCCTCGGCCGCGTAGGCGTGGCCGCGCTCGATGAGCCGCGCGATCAGCTCGAGCATCTCCGGCACGTGACCGGTCGCGGCCGGCTCGTAGGTCGGTGGCAGGACGTGGAGGTCGTCGTAGGCCTTGTCGAGCTCGCGCTTCATGGCGTAGGCGAGGTTGTACCAGGGACGACCCTGCTCGGCCGCCTTGACCAGGATCTTGTCGTCGATGTCGGTGACGTTGCGGATGAAGGTGACGTCGTACCCCGACGCCGACAGCCACCGCCGCAGCACGTCGAAGTTGACCGCCGAGCGCACGTGGCCGACGTGCGGCTCCGACTGGACCGTCAGACCGCAGACGTAGATGCTCGCCCTTCCCTCCTCGAGGGGGACGAAGTCGCGGACCGCACGCGCAGCGGTGTCATGGAGACGGAGTGTCACCCGCCAATCCTAGAGGTCCGCGAGGCCCCGGCTGACCGGGCCCGGTCCACCTGGGCGCGCGGCTCCCGCGGGGCGCAAATGTGACAAAACAACAACCGTGTGGCGGATGAGCACTACTGTGACTCCCGTGTTCCCCCACCTCCCCGCTCCGCTGCGCGTCCAGGCTCTAGGAGCCGGGTTCCTGGCCCTGGTCGTCGCGGGCGCGCTGCTGACCGACCCCGTGGTGCCCGATCGTGCCCGCCTGGCCGCGGCCACGACGTCGGGACAGCACAGGTTCACCCAGATCACCACCGACGCCAACTTCGGCGCCGGGATCTCCGAGGGAGTCCGGGTCTCCGGGGGGTCGGTCACGATGGCGACCCCGCGCGGCACCCTGACCTACGGCGGCAAGGGCTACGCCTGGTCGCGCTGGAGCTCGTGGTTCGTGCAGCCGCACCAGGCCTTCACCCAGGTCATCCCGACGTGGAACATCACCACCCCTCCGGACACCCTCGTGCAGGTCCAGGCCCGCGCCCGCAGCACCTCGGGCGCCTTCAGCGGCTGGAAGCTGATGGGCAGCTGGACCACCCGCGACGACTCCTTCACCCGCCGCAGCGGCGCCACGCAGGCCGACCCCGTCGCGAGCGTCAGCACCGACACCCTGGTCGCCCGCCCGGGGTGACCCTGGACGGCTACCAGCTCCGGGTGCTCCTCCTCCGAGCACCCTCCAGCACCGCTTCCCCGGCGGTGCGATCCCTCCAGGCAGTGGCCAGCCGGCCCGTCTCCGCCCTCCCGGCGACGAGCCGGCGGCTGCTGCCCGCCAGGACGTTGAACGTGCCGCGCTACTCCCAGATGACCCACCGCGGCCAGTACCCGCAGTTCGGCGGCGGTGGCCAGGCCTGGTGCTCCCCCACGTCGCTCTCGATGCTGCTCGGCTACTACCGCGCGCTGCCCTCGGCCACCAACCGGGCCTGGGTCGACAAGCGGTACGCCGACCCGTGGGTCGACCACGTCGCCCGCGTCGTCTATGACTACAGCTACCGCGGCGCCGGCAACTGGGCCTTCAACACCGCCTATGCCGCCAACCTGACCACCGACGCCTTCGTCACCCGTCTCACGGACCTCCGCGACGCCGAGCGGTTCATCGCCGCCGGCATCCCCCTGGCGGCCTCGATCACCTTCGCCAACGGCCAGCTCACCGGCGCCCCGATCGGCGGCACCGCCGGCCACCTCGTGGTGATCGTCGGGTTCACCGCCAGCGGCGACGTCGTCGTCAACGACCCTGCGGCCCCGACCAACGCCTCGGTCCGGCGTACCTATGACCGCGGCCAGTTCGAGCGAGCCTGGCTCCGCAGGTCCAGCGGCACGGTCTACGTCGTACGCGACGCCTCCCACCCGCTCCCCGCCCGGGCGCCCGGCACCTACAGCTGGTGACGGCCTGACGTGCGGCAGTTTTTCTGGTTAACCAGTGAAACTGCCACTTACCCCACGTTGCAACGTTGGGTACCGGCGGTTTTTCTGGTTAACCAGAAAAACCGCCACCGGACCTCAGGCCCCGTAGCCCCCGTCCACATCCACCTTCTGCCCACTGATGAACCCCGCCCGGTACGACGCCAGGAAGCACACCGCCTCGGCGATGTCGTGGACGATGCCGAACCGACGCAGGGGGATGTGCGCACGGGCAACCTCGAGGGCCTGGTCGTCGAGCTCACCGCTGTCGATCAACCGTTGGGCCATCCCGTCGGTGAGCATGCCCGGCCCCACGCAGTTGGCGCGTACGCCGAAGCGCCCCTCCTCGACCGCCAGCGCCCGTACGAGCGCCTCGACCGCGGCCTTGGGTGCCGAGGACAGGGCGTCGCGGGCCGGGAAGCGGGAGGTGGCGGCCGTCGTGACGGCCACGATGCTGCCCGAGGAGGACCGCAACGCCGGCAGCGCCGGGCGTACGACGTTGAAGAAGCCACCCGCGTCCGTCGCCAGCTGCTCGCTCAGGGTGGTCGGGTCGACGTTGCTCAGGTGGGTCATCGGCACGTCCGGACCGGCGGCGGTGACCAGGGTGTGCAGCGCGCCGTGCCGTTCGACCACGGCGTCGAGCATGGCTGCACACGCGGGGGCGTCGGTCGTCTCCAGCTGGTGTGAGCTCACCCGGACGCCGTACGACGCCACCTCGTCGCACAGGCGTTCCGCTGCCGCCGCGTTCGATCGCCAGGTGAAGGCCACGTCGCTGCCACGCCGTGCCAGGAGTCGTACGACGGCCCGTCCGATGTCGCCACTCCCCCCGACGACCAGAGCCACACCTGCCACGTCTGCGAAGTCGTCCATGGGGACAGGTTAGGCGCCTTGCTTGGCCTTGAAGGCGATCGAGTGCCAGCCGCTCGCACCGTCGGGGACCACGCCGGTCCACCGGGACGTCTGCGTGTAGCCGGACCTGTCGGTGGCGCGTACGACGAGCTGGTGCTCGCCCGGCACGACGTCGACGGTCGCCGACCACTGCACCCACGTGTCGGCACTGGGGACGCGACCGAGGTCGGCCTGCACCCACGAGGCGCCGTCGAGCTGGTACTCCACCTTCTCGATGCCGGTGTGCTGGGCCCACGCCCTGCCGCCCAGGCGGACCGAGCCGGCCTTCACCGTGGCCCCGCTGGCCGGTACGTCGATCCGCGACTGGGTCTTCACCGGCCCCTTCTCGGACCAGCCGCGGTCGGTCCAGAACGCGGAGAACGAGTCG
>CAWJLT010000004.1:0-14797 GCA_963843775.1 uncultured Actinomycetota bacterium | reverse complement strand
GCCCAGGACTGGTCGGTGCGTGCCGCGAACTCCTCTACGACGGCCCTGAGCGATCCGGTCTCCCCCAACGTACGGCGCTGCCTGGTGGCCCCGTTTCCACGTGCGGAGAGTCGGTCGAAGGCGTCCCGCACGAACCCGAGGTCGCTCGCTTCCTCGAGGGCCGGACGGACATAGTTCACCGTGGCATCGAAGACCGCTCGTGGCGACGCCAACGACAGCTTGACCGGGTGCACCAGGTCAGCCGAGAGTCCGTACCTCGCGGCGCGCCACCCCGCGACGCGGAGGAGGTCGCTCCTCCAGGTGGGCGACATGGCATCCTCCGCCACCGTGGTGACCAGGGCACGCGCCAGGACCGCCACCAGAACAGCAAAATCGACGTCAGTGCAGACATCGGCCACCCGGATCTCGACGGTAGGGAAGTCCTTGGCCAGCCGGACGTCGTAGTAGAGCATCGCCTCGTCGATTCCCCCACCCCAGTCGACCAGCTGGCTCGACACTGCCTGGTAGGTCTCCGGGTTGCCGAACGGCTGTGCCGTACCGGCCGTCGGCCACCGGTTCCACACCTGGGATCGCCAGCTTGCGTGATCGGTGTCGTGCCCCTGCCAGTAGGGGGAGTTCGCGCTCAGCGCGATGAGTAGTGGCAGCCAGGGCCGAATCCCGTCGACCACGTGCACCGCTTCCTCATCAGAGGCCACGTCCACATGCACGTGCATGGCGCTGACCAGAGCATGGCTTGCCAGCTCGCCGTACCTCGATGCGATCTCAAGGTAACGCGCAGTGGGCGTGATCCGCTCGTCCTCCTCGGCCAGAACCGGGGTGGCCATTGCAACCGCGCGTGCTCCAGCCGCGGCCGCGGCCTGCCCGACCGCGCGCCGTCCTGCCCTCAATGAATGCAGCAGCTCGTCGCGCTGCGCGCACGGTGGCGTCGAGGTCTCGATCTGCTGGAGGTAGAACTCCTCCCCCACCTCCTCTTCGGCGTCGTTCGCCGACACGGCCGCCTGGGAGCGGGCCGTCAGGGCACCTGTGTCCGGGTCGACCAACATCAACTCTTCCTCAACACCGATCTCGCGCAGCGCCATGCCCCCGTGTGCCCGGTGAGGCGGATTCACAATCCCCCGCTGGGTACCCGGAGCCAGCACCCATCCATCCGGAGGAGGACACATGAGGATGGACCAGGGTCCTGCTTCGCCCGAACGCGGGCACACCCCGGGCGGCGTAATCGGATGTTTCGCCCAAGACACCTCGCTGCTGGCGCTCGGGATTCCCCGGGCTGTGGGTTCGTGGCGGCCTCGCCCCTGGCTGGTCCCGTCGGCCACGAAGACGCGAGCACCCTCGGTGCGCTGCTGCCAGACCTGGACAAGGACTCCGACTCCTCCCGGGCGTCGATGATCCTGCGACCGCTGTACAACAGATCCCCTGGCCTTACCACCTGCACCTGCACCTGCACCTGCACCTGCACCCGCAGTTCTACGGAAGACTGCCTCAGCGCGACCCTCGGAAACCGGCTCGGGATCAGGCAGATGCAAATTTGACGCCTGCTGTGCTGCATCCTCGGACAGCTTCGCAAACCGGGTCGGCGAGATGCCGTGCCCTAGCCGCAGCAAAGGCACCCATCCCTGGCTCTCCGAGGATGCGCCGACTAGTTATCTCTGCATGACGCCGGGTACTGAAACGAAAGGGCGAGCGCGAGTTGGAAAGGTGGCCATCGTGAGGGACTGTGAGGCTACGGGCCCCGAGTGCGATGCACTGGAAGCCGTGTGGGGGTTATGCCCCGGATGTGGCGGATGGCAAGTGTGTGTGCTCGCAGAGGCGACCGACGAGAGCGCGGACGGACTCATCGGCCGCGACACCCTGGCCCTCGTTGACGAGGCATTTCGAGAACACGCCAAGTTCGAGTGCCCCGGCTTGGCAGAGCTCATGGCTGTTCGCGGCATGCAAGCTAAGCCTGCTCCTGTTTTCCTCTAGTAGGGGCTTCAGTCGGTGGGTGGTTGCGTTCGCCTCCGAATCCGCCGATTCACGGATAGGGCGCGCTCTCGAGATGGCCGGACCTCTCGCATCGGGTTGCTCACCAGTGCGTCGTGCTGCCACGGCGAACATCTGAACCAGCACGCCCCGAGCAACGCGGGTGGCGCGACCGCTGAGGTCCACCTGAGCGAGCGCCTCATCGACCACACCCGTCCTAGCCTCGGTCAACCGCAGGCCACCCAAGCGAGGGTTGATGACCCCCGACAACGCGCTCTGATAGCCGGCCAAGGTCTGCAACGACACCACACCGGTGTCCTCACCCCGTCGTTCGGCCGTGGAAGAAACCCGAGCCTCTTCGCGGCGGCGCCGCATCCAGTACTCCCCCAGCTCCTGAACGGTCATGCTCGGCTCGACCCCACGAAAGCCCAGCGGGCGCCGCTGCGCCAGCCGCTCCTGCAACGCCACCTCGGCCTCGCGACGCCCCGGTCGGCTGGCCTTGACCAGACGCCTACGGCCGTCGAGATCGCGTACCCACACCGCGGCCAGCCACTGCTCCGCGGCACCACTGGTGATCGGACGGACCCAGCTCGCTCCGACCTCGCCCACCCGCGTGCGACTACTCAACGCGCGTGACCTCCCTGTCCTCAACGAGGATCCCCGCCCAATTGACGAGCGAAGCGGGAACCATGCCGCGCAGCAGGCCGGCTGGCCAATCACTCAGGACCGGTGACCAACTGGTGACCTGGTGAGGATGAGGATCCGGACGGAGGGCCCGAGAAGTACGCGTCTATGCAGGTCAGGACAGAGATCTCGGAGCCGCCTATCGGAATCGAACCGATGACCTTCTCATTACGAGTGAGACGCTCTACCGACTGAGCTAAGGCGGCGCAGTGCCCGGCCGGTCAGCCGGGCACGCCGGACGAGTATAGGGCCGGGTGCCGGGGGGTTTCCAAACTGGTCAGCAGGACAAGCCGTCCTGGGGCACCTTGCCGCCGACGAGGTAGGACTCGATGGCGCCGTCGACGCACCGGTTGCCCTGCATGAATCCGGTGTGACCGTCCCCGTCGCGACTCACCAGCACCCCTGAGGTGAGCTCCTTGGCCAAGGACACCGCTTGCTCGTACGGCGTGGCCGGGTCGCGCGTCGTACCCACCACCACGATCGGCGGGGCCCCTTCGGCGGCCAGCGCCTTCGTACGGCTGCCGCTCTTGACCGGCCAGGACGCACACGACGAGAGGCCGTAGGCGAAGATCCGGCCGAACGTGGGTGATGCCTTCTCGAACGTGCCGAAATAGCTGGGCACCTCGCTGCTGGGGACGTGGTCGTCGCGGTCGAGACAGTTCACGGCGTACAACGCCTCGGTGGAGTTGTCGGTGTAGCGGTTGAAGCCGCGCGAGGTGTAGGTGTCCGAGAGCATCAGCAGCCGATCGCCGTTGCCGTTGAGCGCCTGGGTCAGGGCCGAGGTCAGCAGCGGCCAGTAGGACTTCACGTAGAGCGGCAGGATGATCCCGTAGAGCGCCAGTCCCTCGGTCAGCTCCCGGCCGCCGGAGGTCGACAGCGGCTGCGCGTCCGCCTTCGCCAGCAGGTCCTTGATCGTCTGCGACCCGGCCTCGACGGTGTCACCCAGGACACAGCCTCCCCGGCCCACGCAGTTCGCCAGGTAGGCGCGCAGCGCAGTCTCGAACCCCTTGGCCTGGCCCAGGGAGAGCTCCTCGTTGGAGAGGGCGGGATCGATCGCACCGTCGAGCACCATGCGACGTACGTGCGTGGGGAAGAGGTCGGCGTAGGTCGCGCCCAGGAAGGTGCCGTAGGAGGCTCCGAGGTAGTCCAGCTGGCGCTCGCCGATCGCTTCGCGCAGGACGTCCATGTCCTTGGCCGCCTCCACCGTCGAGATGTGCCGTGCGAGGTCGCCGCTCTTGTCCAGGCAGCCCTGTCCGAACTCGCGGATCAACCGGTCGAGCCGGCGCACCTCGTCGGCGTTGTCCGGGTCGGGGTCGGCGCTGAGGAACTCGTCGGTCTGCTCGGTGTCCGCACACTCCAGTGGGGTGCTCTCCCCCACCCCGCGGGGGTCGAAGCCGACGATGTCGAAGTAACGGGTCAGCTGGTTGCCGAAGGTCGAGGCCCCGGACGAGGCGTAGCCGACGCCCGAGCCTCCCGGTCCGCCCGGGTTCACCACGAGCTGACCGACGCGCTCACCACGGTCGGTCGCGGGAGCCCGCAGCACGGACAGCTCGATCGTCTTCCCCTCGG
Organism: uncultured Actinomycetota bacterium; assembly: GCA_963843775.1. Classification (GTDB taxonomy): domain Bacteria; phylum Actinomycetota; class Actinomycetes; order Propionibacteriales; family Nocardioidaceae; genus Marmoricola. The sequence goes on along the minus strand of CAWJLT010000004.1, from coordinate 10,582 downwards.
GCGCCGAGTAGTCGAGCGGCACCGTGAGCCTGGCGCACTGGTTGTCCCCGCACGCCCGCCAGGCGAGGTCCTGCTCGTAGAAACGGGCCAGCTCCGCAGGGTACGACGGGGGCTCGGCCGTGGTGCTGGGCTCGGGTGGTTCGACGAGCTGAGCGCTGCCGCCCGTGTCGTTCCTGAAGTAGGACCAGGCAGCGAAGCCGGCCAGGCCGGCGCCGGTCAGTCCGAGGGCGAGCACCAGCGCAACGGCGACGACGATCGTGAGGGTGCTGCGGCTGCGCCCCGGCGGAGGAGGGGGAAGTGGCGCGGACATGCGCCAACCCTAGGGGCGGCACCCCAGTCCGGGAGGCGTCTTGCGGATCATTCGCGAGTCACCCGGAGGGCGACCATCATCGACTCCAGGGCCAGCAGTGGCGGCACGTTGAACTCCAGCATCTGTTCGCGGGCCTCGAAGATCGCCTCGATGCGCGCCAGGCTCTGCTCCGGCGCCGAGGCGTTGGCCAGCGCGACGACGTCGCCACGCAGCTCGGCGTTCACCAGCTCCGACCGGGCGCCCAGCTGGAGGGTGAGCACGTCGCGGTAGACCGAGATCAGGTCCATCAGTCCGCGGTCGACCACGTCGAGGACGCGCCGCTTGGCCCTGGTCTTCTGCGACTTCTCCATGTCGCGCAGAGCCGGGGCGTACTCGCGGGGCCGACGCCCGCGCTCCACGACGCCGTAGATCCGGTCGAGGTCGACCTTCTCGCGCTGGTCGTGCGCGCTGGTGAGCGCCTCGGCCTCGTCCTTGGCGATCTCGTGCAGGTCGGAGGCCGCCGACATGCAGGCTCCCAGCGAGGTCAGCCGGGCCGGGATGGCCACGACCTCACGCCGGCGGCGACGGGTGTCCTCGTCGCGCGCCAGCGCCCGGGCACGGCCGATGTGGCCCTGGCTGGCGCGGGCGGCGTACGCCGCGGTCTCGACGCCGAGTCCCTCGGTGCGGACCAGGAAGTCGGTGACGTCGTCGACCGACGGGGTGGCCAGTACGACGAGCCGGGTGCGGGAGCGGATCGTGGGCAGGACGTCCTCGACCGTCGGCGCACAGAGCAGCCACACCGTGCGGTCGGTGGGTTCCTCGATCGCCTTGAGCAGGGCGTTGGCCGCCTGGTCGGTGAGCCGGTCGGCATCCTCCACCACCATCACCTGCCAGCGGTTGCCCACCGGAGCCAGCGCCGAGCTGCGCACCAGGTCGCGCACCTCGTCGACGCCGATGGAGAGCTTCTCGGTGCGGGTGACGCGCACGTCGGGGTGCGAGCCCACGTCGACCTCGTGGCACGAGTGGCACTGGCCACAGCCCCCTAGCTCACACTGGAGCCCGGCCGCGAAGGCGATCGCCGCGTTGGATCGGCCCGATCCGGGAGGACCGGTGAAGAGCCAGGCGTGCGACATGTCGCCGGCGACCGCACGCTGCAATCGCTCGACCAGGGCGCCCTGCCCGACGAGCCGGTCCCAGACGGTGGCTGCCGGCGCGACAGTCATCGCGGCACCCGCTCGAGCAGGGGGCTGATCCGGGCCAGGACGGCCTCGGCGATCTCGAGGATCGGCGCTCGTGCGTCGAGCACGAGGTAGTGGTCAGGGTCGGTGGCCGCCAGACGCAGGAACTCCGACCGCACCCGCTGGTGGAACTCGATCGACTCCCCCTCGATGCGGTCGCGCTCCTCGAACCGGGTCAGCCCATGGCTCGGCTCCAGGTCGAGCAGCACGGTCACGTGGGGGCGGAGGTCCTCGGTGGCCCAACGGGCGACCCACTCCAGCTCCGCGCCGTCCAGCGAGCGGCCCGCCCCCTGGTAGGCCAGCGTCGAGTCCACATAACGATCGGTCACGACCACCTCCCCCCGACGCAAGGCCGGTCCGACCACCGTGTGGATGTGCTCGGCCTTGTCGGCGGCGTACAGCAGGGCCTCGGTGCGGTCGGCCAGCTCCCCGGTCGCGGGATCGAGCACGATGCGGCGTACTTCCGCGCCGACCGGGGTGTCTCCGGGCTCGCGGGTCAGGAGCACCACGTGGCCAGCGGCCTCGAGCCGCTCCCGGAGCAGCCGGGACTGCGTCGACTTGCCCGCACCCTCGCCCCCCTCGAAGCAGACGAAGACGCCACTGGGGGCGTAGACGCCAGGGAACCGCTCCCGGCCTGAATCTGACACGGGGTCAGCCTAGGGGGCGGGGGTGACGGTGGGCCGGGCGGCGGGTGCAGGATTCCCCGGGAACCCTGCCCAGTTTGTCCCGCAGGTGCCGGACGGAAGCGGTCGCCCCGGCGGAGCGGGAGGGCGTCGACCGTGCGCGTCCGGTTTTCATGGCGGCCGGGAACCGGACGTCGTGCGCCGAATAATCGATGCACCACGACGGGGATCCCCCCGCGACCCCATCCGGTTGTCCTCGGGGGCTGGATCGAGCTTCGGCGGAGTACTGACACCACACAATTGCCGTATGCCCACGTTGCAACGTGGGGTAAGTGGCAGTTTTTCTGGTTAACCAGAAAAACTGCCACCCCCTCAGCTCTTCTTCGCCGCAGCCTTCTTCGCAGCAGTCTTCTTGGCGGTCTTCTTGGCCGCGGTCTTCTTCGCCGGGGACTTCTTCGCCCCGCGCTTGGCGGCCTTCTTGGCGGGGCCCCTGGCTCGGCGGTCGGCGAGGAGCTCGGCGGCGCGGGCGATGGTGATGGACTCGACCGAGTCCTCCTTGCGCAGCGTCGCGTTGTACTCGCCGTCGGTGACGTACTCACCGAAGCGGCCGGCCTTGACCACGACGGGGGCACCGGAGACGGGGTCGTTGCCGAGCTCCTTGAGCGGGGCGGCCGCGGCGGCGCGACCACGTTGCTTGGGCTGGGCGTAGATCGCCAGGGCCTGCTCGAGGGTGATGTCGAAGAGCTGCTCCTCGGTCTCGAGCGAGCGGCTGTCGGTGCCCTTCTTCAGGTAGGGCCCGTAGCGGCCGTTCTGGGCGGTGATCTCCTCGCCCTCGGCGTCCTCGCCGACGACGCGGGGCAGGGAGAGCAGCTTGACGGCCTGCGCGAGGTCGATCGTCTCCAGTGACATGTCCTTGAACAGCGAGCCGGTGCGTGGCTTGGCGTTCTTGGAAGCGTCCTCGGGCAGCAGCTCGGTCACGTAGGGGCCGTAGCGACCGTTCTTGGCCACGACCTCGAGACCCGTCTCGGGGTGGGTGCCCAGTGGCGTCTCCTCACCGGCCGGGGTGGCGAGCAGCTCCTTGGCCTTGTCGAGGGTGAGCTCGTCGGGCGGGAGGTCGTCGGGCACGTTGGCCTTGACCGCGGACGGCGTGCCGTCCTCACCGGGACCTTCGAGGTAGGGGCCGTACTTGCCCACCCGCAGGTCGATGCCGCTGTCGGCGCCACCGATGGGGAAGGTCGCGAGCTCCTTGGCGTCGATGTCGCCGAGCTCGGAGACCAGCGTCTTGAGACCCTCCACGTCACCGGAGCCGAAGTAGAACTCGCCCAGCTCGGTGTTGCGGTCGCGGCGTCCACCGGCGATGTCGTCGAGGATGTCCTCCATCCCGGCGGTGAACTCGTAGGACACCAGCCGCGAGAAGTGCTCCTCGAGCAGGCGTACGACGGAGAACGCCAGCCAGGCAGGCACCAGCGCGGTCCCCTTCTTGTAGACGTAGCCGCGGTTGAGGATCGTCCCGATGATCGAGGCGTACGTCGAGGGCCGGCCGATCTCCCGCTCCTCGAGCTCCTTGATCAGGGTGGCCTCGGTGTAGCGGGCCGGCGGCTTCGTCGAGTGGCCCTCGGCGCGGATGTTCGCGGCGCTGACCGGGTGTCCCTCGGTGACGTTGGGCAGGCGGGTCTCCTGGTCGTCACGGGTCGCGTCGGCGTCGTCGCTGCCCTCGACGTAGGCCTTGAGGAAGCCGTGGAAGGTGATCACCCGGCCGCTGGCGGAGAACACGACGTCCTCACCGGTGCGGGCCGTGCCGCCGAGCCGGATCGTCACCGAGTTGCCGACCGCGTCCTTCATCTGCGAGGCGATGGTGCGCATCCAGATCAGCTCGTAGAGCCGGAACTCGTCACCGGTCAGGCCGGTCTGGGCCGGCGTACGGAAGGAGTCGCCGGCCGGGCGGATCGCCTCGTGGGCCTCCTGAGCGTTCTTGACCTTGGAGGTGTAGGTGCGCGGCGCGTCGGGGATGTACTCCGCGCCGTAGAGGTCGCGGGCCTGCGACCGGGCCGCGTTGACGGCCGTCACCGACAGCGTCGTGGAGTCCGTACGCATGTAGGTGATGTAGCCGTTCTCGTACAGCCGCTGGGCGATCGACATCGTCCGGGAGGCGCCGTACCCCATCTTGCGGCTGGCCTCCTGCTGCAGCGTCGTCGTCCGGAACGGCGCGTAGGGCTTGCGGGTGTAGGGCTTGGACTCGACCGAGCGCACGGAGAAGTCGGTGTCGTGCAGCGCGCCGGCCAGGTCCTCGGCGCGCGTCTTGGTGAGGTGCACGACCTTGGCGGCCGACTTGAGCTCGCCGTCCTGGCCGAAGTCGGAGCCGCGGGCCACGCGGGTGTCGTCGATGGAGTACAGCTTGGCCGGGAACATCCGCTGCTCGTGCTTCTCACCGGCGTCGAAGGTGCCTTCGAGGTCCCAGTAGGAAGCCACGCGGAACTTCATCCGCTCGCGTTCCCGGTCGACCACGAGCCGGGTGGCCACGGACTGCACGCGGCCCGCGGAGAGGCCGGACATGACCTTGCGCCACAGCACCGGGCTGACCTCGTAGCCGTAGAGGCGGTCGAGGATGCGCCGGGCCTCCTGGGCCTCGACGAGGTCCATGTCGATCTGACGAGGACTGTCCACCGCGGCCTGGATCGCCTGCGGGGTGATCTCGTGGAAGACCATGCGGTGCACGGGCACCTTGGGCTTCAGCTCGTCGAGGAGGTGCCAGGCGATCGCCTCGCCCTCGCGGTCCTCGTCGGTGGCGAGGTAGAGCTCGTCGGCGTCCTTGAGGAGGCCCTTGAGCTTGGTCATGTGTGACTTCTTGTCGCGGGAGACCACGTAGACGGGCTCGAAGTCGTGGTCGACGTCGACCCCGAGTCGTGCCCACGACTCCCCCTTGAGCTTGGCCGGGATGTCCGCGGCGCTCTGCGGGAGGTCGCGGATGTGTCCGATGGACGACTCCACGACGTATCCCCGGCCGAGGTACCCCGCGATGGTGCGGGCCTTGGCCGGTGACTCGACGATGACGAGCTTGGTTGCCACTGCTTGGTTACTCATCCTTCTGCGTTGCGATCGGGTCCCGGGAGGTCTCTGTCAACGGCTTTCGGACCACCTCGGGCCCCGTCAAGGTAGCGCGTCCGGGTCAACGTCCTGCAAACCCGTCCAACCGGGATGTCGCCCGCCCCCTAGGGGGCGTGGACCTGCTGACTGGTCTATTCGGCGGCTTCCGGGGGTCTGTCCCGTGCTTCCTGCGACCCCGGGAGGTCAGTGCTTGCCGTTCCAGCTGTCCCACAACGCAGCGTAGGAGCCTCCCGCTGCGACCAGCTCGTCGTGGGTCCCCAGCTCGGCGATCCGGCCGTTCTCGACGACGGCCACCCGGTCGGCGTCGTGGGCCGAGAAGAGCCGGTGGGCGATCGCGATGACGGTCCTGCCCTCCAGGACCGCGGCCAGCGAGCGCTCGAGGTGGCGGGCGGCCCGCGGGTCGATCAGCGAGGTCGCCTCGTCGAGCACGAGGGTGTGCGGGTCGGCCAGCACGAGCCGGGCCAGGGCGATCTGCTGGGCGTGGGCGTCGTTGACGATCCGGCCGCCGGAGCCCACCACGGTGTCCAGCCCCTCGGGCAGCGCGTCGACCCAGCCCAGGGCGTCCACCGCGTCGAGCGCGGAGCGGATGTCGTCGTCGCCCGCCCCCGGAGGCGCGGCCAGCGCGAGGTTCTCGCGGAGGGTGCCGACGAACACGTGGTGCTCCTGGGTCACCAGCGCGACGTGGCCACGCAGCTCCTCGAGCGGCAGCGCGACCAGCGGTACGCCGCCGACGGTCACCGATCCCGTGCGGGGCGGGTGGATCCCGGCCAGCAGCCGGCCGAGGGTCGACTTGCCCGCCCCCGAGGGACCGACCATCGCGATCCGCTCCCCCACCCCCACCTCGAGGTCCACGCCATGCAGCACGTCACGACCCTCGGTGTAGGAGAACCGCACGTCCCGGGCGGCCAGCTGCTCACCGCGGGGCCGCTCGCCGCTCGTCTCGCGGTCGTCGGGCACCTCCGCGACACCGAGCAGCCGCGCCAGCGAGGCCGCGCCGAGCTGCAGCTCGTCGAGGATCGAGACGATGCGGTCGACCGGGTCGATGAGCATCTGCACGTAGAGCGTGGCCGCGGTGACCTCACCGAGCGAGACCTGCCCCCGCGTGTAGAGGTAGCCCCCGAAGAGCAGGGTGCCCACCGTCGGGATCAGGTAGGACAGCTCCATGCTCGGGAAGAACACCGTGCGCAGGTGGAGGGTGTAGCGCTCGGCCCGGTAGGACTCCCCGATGTCCTGGTCGATCGCCTCGATGCGCTCCCGCCCCACGCCGAGCGCCTCCACGCTGCGGGCGCCGTCGACGGTCTCGGTGAGGGTCGCGTTGATGGCGGAGTACGACGCGCTCTCGCGCAGGTAGCCGTCCTTGGCCCGGGCGAGGTACCAGCGCAGGCCGATGGCGAGCGGCGGCACGCCCAGCAGACAGGGAAGGGCCACCCACCAGCCGACGCTGATCGCCGCAGCGAAGGTGATGATCGCCGTGACCACCGCGATCGTCCACTCGGGCATGGCCCAGCGGACCGACCAGCCGAGCTGGTCCACGTCGCGGCCGGTGCGGGTGAGCAGGTCGCCTGAGCCGGCCGACTCGACCACACCGACCGGCAGCGAGAGCGCGTTGCCGACGAAGTCCTCGCGGAGCTCGGCCAGCACCTGCTCACCGAAGACCTGGCTGAGGTAGCGCGCGTAGCGGGTCAGCACCGTCTGCAGCAGGAGGAATCCCCCTAGCAGCATGACGATCCGGTCCACGTGGGCCGTGGTCGTGCCCTGCTCGACGGCCTCGACCAGGTCGCCGATCAGGCGCGGTGCCGCGATGGCCGCCAGGGCCGCCAGGACGTGCAGCGCGAGCGCCCCGCCGAGCATCCGCGGGTGCTGGCGCGCGATGACCCGGACGTGCGCCCGGACCGCGCGGCCCTCGGCCACGGGCAGCATGGTGCTCACGGCGTGGTCACCTCGTTCTCCCGGATGACGACGCGACGGTACGACGGCTGGGTGTCCAGGAGCTCCTGGTGCGGCCCGGTGGCGACGACCCTGCCGTGGCGCAGGAAGGCCACCTCGTCCATGGCGTCGAGCATGAGCGGGCTGGTGGTGGTGACCACCGTGGTGCGCCCGGCCCGGTGGTTCCTGAGCCTGGCGGCGATCCTCGCCTCGGTGTGCGCGTCGACAGCGGAGGTCGGCTCCACCAGCACGAGGATCTCGGGGTCGAGGGTGAGCACCCGTGTCAGGACCAGCCGCTGGCGCTGGCCACCCGAGAAGGTGCGGCCGCGCTCGGCCACGACGGTGTCCAGACCGTCCGGCAGGGACTCCATGATGTCGGTCGACGAGGTGGTGGCCAGGGCCCGCGAGACGTCACCGGTCCCCGTGAGGTCGAGCCGGTCGCCGAGGCGGCCGGAGAACAGCTGGGAGCCCGGGTCGGACACGACGATGCGGCGGCGTACCTCCTCACGGCGCAGGGCCCCCAGGGGTACGCCGCCGAGGCGGACCTCGTCGTCGACGTCGGGCGCGCTCATGCCCAGCCGGTCGGCGAGACCGGCCGACTCGTCGGGCTGCTCGCTGACGACCGCGACCATGGTTCCGGGACGGACGCGCAGCCCCGAGCGCAGGTCGACCAGCTCCGAGCCGAGGGGCGGCGAGGGAGCCGGCTCGGCCGGATCCAGGTGGTCGGAGGTCAGCGCCAGCACCCGGCAGACGCGCGTGGCCGAGACCCGGGCGCGGATCAGCTTGTCGGCGTACTCCGTGGCCGTGCGCAGCGGGATCATCAGGAAGGCTGAGTAGCCGTAGAACGCCACCAGCTCACCCGCCGTGATCCGGCCCTCCACGGCGTAGCGGGCACCGAGCCAGACCACGATCACCACGAAGACTCCGGGGAGGAGGACCTGCAACGCCTCCAGCACCGACTGGAGGCGGGCCACCTGCACTCCGGCCCGGCGCGTCATCTGCGACTCCCGGCGGTAGCGGTCGTGGAACACCTGCTCGCCACCGATGCCGCGCAGCACGCGCAGCCCGCCCACGATGTCGCTCGCCGTGTTCGACAGCCGGCCCATCAGCTCACGCTGGTGGGTGCTGCGTCGCTGCAACGGACCCAGAAGGGGACCGACGAGGAGGACCAGCAACGGCACTCCGACGAGTACGACGGCCCCGAGGGTGACCGAGGTCTGCAGCAGGATCACCGCGACCAGCACGAAGGAGACGACGGCGCCGACGAACCGCGCCGTGACGTCCATCAGGTTGCCGAGGTGGGACAGGTCGGTGGTGCCGATGGCGATGACCTCACCGGTCGACACCTTGCGCGGCAGCGTCCCGCCGAGCTGCACCGCCTGGCGTCCGATGAGCTGCACGGTGCGGTAGGCCGCGGTGAGCCAGTTGGTGACGGCGAAGCGGTGCCGCATGACCCCGGCGGCCGCCTGCACCAGGCCGATCAGGAGCATCAGGCCCGCGAACTTCACCAGCTCGGTGGTGTCCTGGGCCGTGACGCCCTTGTCGATCGCCTGGCCGATCACGGCGGGCATCACGGCCTGCGTGCTCATCCACGCGATGCCGAACAGCATGCCCATGACCAGCGTGTGCCACTGCCCCTTCGCCAGCCACCACAGCAGCCTTCCGGCCGAGCGGTGGTCGGCGACGCCGGGGTGGTCGAGGGGAAGGACGCGCACCGGATCACGCTACGGAAACGGTGCTCGTGAAGCGAACGGTTATCGGTTCGTCTGCTCCAGGTCGAGGAACCCCTCGACGACCAGCCCGCGCACGACCGGCAGGTAGGTCGACCGCACCTCGGCTGCGTCCTGCCCGAGCAGCTGGGCCAGGGCGTCGAGGATCTGGAGCACGGTCAGCTCACCGTCGCAGGCTCCCACCAGCGCGGCCTCGATGGTGTCGACCTGACGGGCCCGCCGTACCCACCTCTGCTGGCGGAGCACGATCTCCTCCGGGTCCTCGGCCCCGGGCACGCCATACGTCTCCTGGCGCAGGTCGGGGCGTGCGAGGAGCCGCGAGGCGGCGAGGTCCTCGTCGCTCGTCGTCCTCAGCCTGGCGGTGCGGTCGAAGAAGCCGCTCACCTCGGGACCGATCGGCTGCTCGACGTCGTAGGGCCAGTGCTCCAGGCGAAGGGTGGGCGCCGCGTCGACCCGGCGCAGGTTGACCCAGCCGAACCCGACGGCTTCGGCCCCCTGCTCCTCGAACCAGGAGAGCCAGGTGTCGTAGCGCTGGTGGTACTCCGGGGTGCCGTGCAGCGCCGCGTCCTTGAGCCAGAGCTCGACGTAGCTGGGCAGGTCGACGGTCTCACGCTGGACGACCCAGGCGTCGCAGCCCTCGATCCACGACGAGAGCCGCTCCTCCCAGGGTTGCTCGCGGACGACCATCCAGTTCGCGAGGACCTGGGCCGTCCCGCCCGGGCGCAGCAGGGCGGGCACCCCGCGCACGATGTGCTCGACGACGCGGTCGCCGGGCAGTCCGGAGTCGCGGTAGACGAGCCGCTCACCGGTGGCCGGCGAGATCACGAACGGCGGGTTGGTGGCGACGAGGTCGAACAGCTCCCCGGCCACGGGCTCGAAGAAGCTGCCCTCCCGGACGTCGATCCGGTCGGCCAGGTCGTTGAGCGCTGCGTTGAACCGCGTCAGCCGCAGCGCCCGCTGGTTGACGTCGGTGGCGACGACCTGACGGGAGTGGGTGGCCAGGTGCAGCGACTGCACCCCGCAGCCGGTGCCGAGGTCAAGGGAGCGCTCGACCTGGTCGCGGACGGTCAGCTGGGCCAGGGAGGTCGCCGCCGAGCTGATCCCCAGCACGTGGTCCGGGGCGACCCTCGCCGGACCTCCGTCCAGGCCCGGGGTGAGGTCGCTGGTGACCCACAGGTCGACGTCCTCGGTGGCGTAGGGGCGCACGTCGACCCGTGCCCGGACCTCGCCCACCGAGCGCTCGAGCAGGCCGGCGTTGCACAGGGGGTCGAGGAGGTCCGGCAGGGCCCGCTCGACCTCGCTCGCCGGCACGGGCGCCTGCAGCAGCCACAGCCGCGTCAGCGTCTCGACCGGGGTGCCGCCCCGGGTGGCGCGGAGCCCGGGCAGGGTCTCGTTGCGGGAGAGGGCCGCGTGGCCCGTCGTACCCAGGACCTCCGCGACGCCTTCGAAGGTGAACTCGGCCGCCGTCAGCGCCGCTCGGAGCCGGGTGGCGAGGGCTTGCTCGTGGTCCGTCACCCCCGCACGCTATCCGCCGAGCGGGCACTGCTGGCACGCGCAGAGACGCCGACCGGGCAGTTCTGGCACACGTGGTGTGCCGGAACTGCCCGGTCGGCGTTGTGGAGCGTGCCTGAAAAGCCCGCTCAGCGTGCCTAGACGGCTGCCTGGTTCACG
>CAWJLT010000003.1:0-22799 GCA_963843775.1 uncultured Actinomycetota bacterium | reverse complement strand
GCTCAGCTCACGCACGAGCACCCGTCGTACGCGAGTCCTGCTCGTGCTCGCTGAGCTCCCACGATCCCGCGGCGCCGGCTAGGTGCTCTCGGTGATCTCGCTGTCTGTGCTTCACTCGCACGATGGTCGGGGGACGTGTCGGGCGGGGGCTGGTGGCGGCAGTCGCCATGGTGGCCCTGGTCGCGTGTGGGACAGGCGGGCACCGCCCGAGTGGGATCGAACACTCCCAGGGACCGAAGCCCGGCGGGGCGTTGATCGAGCCTGCTGCGCCCGAAGCCAGCGAGCCTCCCCAGAAGCACCCCAACGTGCTCGTCATCGAGGCCGACGACATGCGCTGGGACGACCTGCGGTGGATGCCCAACGTGCGGCACCTCATCCAGCGACGGGGTCTGAGCTTCGAGAACTCCTTCGCTCCCTACCCGCTGTGCTGTCCCTCGAGGGCGAGCTTCCTCACCGGCGAGTACGCCCACAACCACCACGTCTACAGCCACGTCGACCCCTTCGGGTTCGCCTCGTTCCGTGACAAGCGCACGATCGCGACGGTGCTGCAGAAGGCGGGCTACCGCACGGCCCTGGTGGGGAAGTACCTCAACGGCTACGGCGAGCAGCCCCTCCGCGGGACCCATGAGCCGTCCTTGAACTACGTTCCGCCGGGCTGGAACCAGTGGATGGCCGGATCCGACCACCTGTGGCACCTCGGGGACCCGTTCCGTGGTGGCACCTACGACTACTTCTCGCTGGTGCAGAACATCAACGGCCGGATCGTCGGCTCGCCGGGTCGCTACTCCACCGACGTCCTCGGTGAGCAGGCACGCGGTGTGCTCAGCCGGTTCGCCGCCCGGCCGGACCCCTGGTTCGTGTGGTGGACCCCGGTCGCCCCGCACCACGGAGACCCGGTGGAGGTCGACGATCCTGGCGTGACCCCCCGAGCGGACGGCCGCGACACCAGGTGGGTGACGCCGGCGCGGCCGGACTGGGTCAAGGGCCGGTTCGACTCCCGGATCACCCACGGGGCGGGCACCCCGCTGAACGGTTCGGCCGAGGCCGACGTGTCCGACAAACCGCGTTACCTGCGCAAGCTCCCGGAGCTGAGCTCCGCCGAGCGCGACGCGGAGACCGAGGTGACCCGCCAGCGTGCGGAGTCGCTGTTCGTGCTCGACCAGCAGGTCGGCCGGACCATCTCCGAGCTGAGCCGGAGCGGGCAGCTGGCCAACACGGTGATCATGTTCACCTCCGACAACGGCTACTACCTCGGCGAGCACCGCAAGCGGCAGGGAAAGATCAACCTGCACGAGCCCTCGCTGCGGGTGCCCCTCGTCATCGCGGGACCGGGTGTGCCGCACGGACGGCGCTTCGACCCGGTCTCGACCGTCGACCTGGCACCGACGCTGGCGGCGTACGCAGGGGTCCGGATGCCGGGGGCCGACGGCGTGGACCTGACCGACCTCATCGCGCGCGGCGACGTCGGCTGGGACCGTCCGGTCGTGACCGAGGGGATGATGCCCGAGGGGTTGTACGCCGCGCGCCACCGGCTCGGGCCCGTGCCGCTGAACACCCGCGGCCTGCGGCTGGGGCGCTGGAAGCTGACCCGCTACTCGACGGGTGAGATCGAGCTCTACGACCTCGCCAAGGACCCGCTCGAGCTGACCAACCTCTCCCGGGCGCCGGGGTACGCCCGGGTGCTCGCCGACCTCAAGGGCCTCTACCGGACCTACAGCGACTGCCGCGGGCAGGCCTGCTCGGCCGACCTGCCCCCGGCGTACCGCCTGAGCGTCGCGCAGTCCCGGCGGATCACCGAGGGGCAGAAGCAGGCGACGAAGGTCTACTTCGGCGGCTGAACCTCATCCCTGCTGCCACGCCTCGAGCGTCGCGCGGGCGCCGACCTCGTGCAGGGAGGACAGCGCGGCGAGGTACTGCTCGGTGAACGCCGCCTGGTCCTGCAGGTCGGCGAACAGGTCGCGGTCCTCCAGGAACGCCAGCGGCTCGGCACCCTGCCTGGCAGCTCGCTCCATCAGCTGGTCCCTGCGCCGGTCGACGACCTTGATCGGCTCGCCCTCCTCGTCGACACCTTCGGCGTAGCGGGCCCAGGCAGCGACGATCAGCGCCGAGCGGCGCACCTCGCCGCCGTGCGCCAGCTGGTGCTTGATCACCGGCACCAGCCACTTGGGGATCCGGTCCGAGCTCTCGGCGCAGAGTCGCGCGAGCGTGTCCTTGATCTCCGGGTTGGCGAACCGGTCGATGAGCTGGTGCTTGTAGTCGTCGAGGTCCACGCCCGGCACCGGCTCCAGGGTGGGGGTGGCCTCCCGGTCCATGTAGCCCAGCACGAAGTCGCGGAACAGCGGGTCGCCGGCCACCTCGTGCGCATAGCGGTAGCCGCTGAGGTAGCCGAGGTAGCCGATCGCCTGGTGGCCGGCGTTCAGCAGCCGCAGCTTCATCAGCTCGTAGGGCTCGACGTTTTCGACGACCTGCACGCCGACCCGCTCGAACTCAGGCCGGCCCGAGGGGAAGCTGTCCTCGAGGGCCCACTGGGCGAACGGCTCGCAGACCACGGGCCAGCCGTCCTGCACGGCGTACTCCTTGGCCAGCAGCTCGCGGTCGGAGTCGGTGGTCACCGGGGTGATGCGGTCCACCATGGAGTTGGGGAAGGCGACGTGCTCCGCGATCCAGCCGCCGAGCTCCTTGTCACGCAGGGTGGCGAAGGCGGTGATCATCTCGCGGGCGACGGTGCCGTTGCCCTGGATGTTGTCGCACGACATCACCGTGAATGGCTCGGCCCCGGACGCCCGGCGACGGGCCAGCGCCTCGGTGATGAAGCCGAAGGCAGTCCGCGGCGTCCCCTTGGCCGCGATGTCCGCGCGGATGTCGGGGTCGCTGTCGTCGAAGGAGCCGTTGGACTGGTTGACGTGGTAGCCGCCCTCGGTGATCGTCAGCGAGACGATGCGCGTGGCCGGGTCCGTCATCAGGTCGAGCACGGCGTCGGGGTCGTCGGGCGCGAACAGGTAGTCGATGATCGAGCCGATCACCCGGGCGTCGGTGGACCCGTCGAGCTGCTTGACCACCAGCGTGTAGAGGCAGTCCTGCGCCTCCATCACCTCGAGCATCGAGCGGTCGGGGGGCAGCAGTCCGACGCCGGTGATCCCCCAGCCGCTGGCCAGGCCCTCGTTGAGCAGGGCATCGACGTACATCGCCTCGTGGGCGCGGTGGAATCCGCCGACCCCGAGGTGCACGATGCCGCTGGCGAGGGCGGTGCGGTCGTACGACGGCACCGGGACCCTGCCGGCGATCTCGCCCAGGGACGCCGCGCTCAGGGCAGTCATCGAGCCACCCGAAGGCGCGAGGCGCGCAGCGCCCGGTTCACTTGACCGCGCCCAGCGAGAGGCCACGCACCAGCTTGTCCTGCGCCGCGAACCCGGCGATGAGGACGGGCAGCGAGACCAGGGTGGCAGCAGCGCACAGCTTGGCGAGGAACAACCCCTGGCTGGAGATGAACCCGACCAGGAAGATCGGTGCCGTGGCGGACTGCACCGAGGTGAGGTTGACCGCGAACATGAACTCGTTCCAGCTGAAGATGAAGCAGATCAGGCTGGTCGCGGCGATGCCGGGGCCGGCGATCGGTGCCACCACCGAGATCAGGATCCGGAGCAGCCCGGCGCCGTCGATGCGCGCGGCCTCCAGGATCGCCACCGGCACCTCGGCCAGGAACGAGCGCATCATCCACACCGCGATCGGCAGGTTCATCGAGGTGTAGAGGATGACCAGGGTGAAGATGTTGTCGAGCATGCCGACCTTCTTCACGATCAGGTAGATCGGCAGCAGGGCCGCGATCGGCGGCAGGAACTTGGTGGAGAGGAAGAAGAACATCACGTCCGTCCACTTCTTCACCGGCCTGATCGAGAGTGCGTACGCCGCCGGGATCGCGAGCAGCAGCACCAGCAGCGTGGAGAGGACGCTGGCGGTCACCGAGTTGAGCAGGTAGGGCATGACGTCGCGGTCGAAGAGCGCCGAGTAGTTCTCGAAGGTGATCGGCGCGAACGGCGACGGTGGGTTGGTCGCGGCGTCGGCCTCGATGTGCAACGACGTCAGCACCATCCAGGCCACCGGCAGGAAGAACACCAACGTCATCGACCAGGCGAGCAACGTCCAGCCCGGGCCGGCGGGCACGGAGGTGTCCTCCTTCTTCTTGCGGTGCCACCACCGCAGCCGGGCGTGGGGGTCGCGCAGCTCCGGCTCGGTGTCCTCGGCCTCAGCCTGGGTGCCGATCTGTCGCTCGTTGCGCGTCTCGGTGCTCATCAGTGCATCTCCTCTTCGCTGAACAGGTTCGAGATCACGCGGAGCGCGAGGGTCGCCACGATGATCGTGCCGATCACGACCACGACCCCGGCCGCAGCCGCCTCGCCGTACTCGAACTTGCGGAACATGGTCAGGTAGATCTCGTAGGGCAGGTTCGTGGTCGCCGACCCTGGACCGCCCTGGGTGATCGTGAAGATCGCGTCGAAGGTCTGCACGACGTAGACCGACCCGAGCAGCACCGCCAGCTCGATGTACTGACGCAGGTGCGGCAGCGTGATGTGTCGGAAGATCTGCATCGGGCTGGCCCGGTCGATCGTGGCGGCCTCGAGGATGTCGCCGGACTGGGACTGCAGGCCGGCCAGCAGCAGCAGCATCATGAACGGCGTCCACTGCCACACCAGGGCCGCGACGACCGCGGGCATCGGCATCTCCGAGATGTAGCTGGTCGTGGGTCCCTCGCCGCCGAAGAGCCGGGCGATCCAGTTGAGGATGCCGTTGAACAATCCGTAGTCGGGGTTGTAGAGCGCGTGCTTCCACAGCAGCGCGCCCGCGACCGGCATCACCAGGAACGGTGCGATCAGCAACGTGCGGGCGAGCCCTCGTCCGGGGAACTTGCGGTCGAGCAGGACCGCCAGCGCCAGGCCGATCAACAGGCTGATCACGACGACCGACGCCGTGAGCACGATGGTGTTGATCACCGCGGAGCGCAGACGTGAGTCGGTGAACACGGTGGCGAAGTTGCTCAACCCCGCGAACGAGGTGTAGTTGCCCAGTCCGAGGAAGTTGCCCGAGCCAGGGCGCTGGATGTTCCAGTTGAGCGTCGAGATCGCGATCGTGATCAGGAACGGGATCTGGGTGACGATGATGGTGAAGATCAGCGCGGGAAGCAGCGGGCCACGACGCAGCCAGCCCTCCTTGCGGGAGAGCTTCGCGCGCGGTGGACCCGTCGGCCTGTGCTGCTGGTCGGCGTCTTCGGTCAGGGTGGCGGTCATCGGGTGCCTCCGGGGGTCGAGATGAAAGGTGGCCAGCGGGCAGGGGTCCTGCCGGCCGGGGTGGGCCGCTCGCTCGCGGTCACGACCCACCCCGGCTTGGGTGGCTACTGGTAGTTCTTCGCCACGTCCTCGGCCAGCTTCTGACCGTTGTCGAGCGCGTCCTTGACGGTTCCCCGGCCGGCCATGGCCGCGGCGACGTCCTGCGAGACCTTGGTGCCGAGGTCCGCGAACTCCGGGATCGCGACGAACTGCACACCGACCGTGGGCCTCGGCTGCACGCCGGGGTTGGTCGGGTCGGCCGACTCGATCGCGGACAGGGTCTGGGGACCGAAGGCGGCGGCCGCCTTCTTGTACTCCGGGATCTCGTAGGTCGACTCACGCTTGCCCGCCGGGACCCGCGCCCAGCCGAGCTCCTTGCCGACGAGCTGCTCGTAGTCCTTGCCCGAGGCCCACATCATGAACTTCGCCGCGGAGTCGGCCTTCTTGGTGGTCTTCGGCATCGCCCAGGCCCAGGTCCAGAGCCAGCCTGCGGAGTCGGTCTCCTTGACCGGCGCGGGAGCGTAGCCGACCTTGCCGGCGACGTTGCTCACGCTGGGGTCCTCGAGCGAGCCCGCAGCGGAGGTCGCGTCGTACCACATCGCGACCTTGCCCTGGCTCATCGCGTTCAGGCACTCGGCGAAGCCGGCCTGCGCTGCGCCCGGCTCACCGTGCTTGCGGACCAGGTCGACGTAGAAGCTGACCGCTTCCTCGAAGGGCTTGTCGTTGACCTTGGCCTGCCAGTCCTTGGTGAACCAGGTGCCACCGAAGGTGTTCACCACCGTGGTGAGCGGCGCGAACATCTCGCCCCAGCCGGGGAGGCCGCGCAGGCAGATCCCCTTCATGCCCTTCTCGGCTCCGTCGACCTTCGCGGCGATGTCCGCCACCTCGGCCCACGTGGGCTTCTCGGGCATGGTCAGGCCCTGCTTCTGCAACACGTCCTTGCGGTACATCAGGAAGGAGGACTCCCCGTAGAACGGGACCGCATACATCTTGCCGTCCTCGCCGGAGAGCGACTCCACGATCGGCTTGATCAGGTCGGCCTTGTCGAAGGCGGAGTCGGCGTCGGCGTAGGAGTCCATCGGGGTCAGCCAGTCGTTCTTCGACCAGATCGGGACCTCGTAGGCGCCGATGGTGGCGACGTCGTACTGCCCGGCCTTGGTGGCGATGTCCTGGGTCACCTTGTCGCGCAGCTCGTTCTCCGGGAGGATCGTGTAGTTGACCTTGATCCCGGTGTCCTTGGTGAAGCTGTCCTTGGTGAGCTTCTCGATGTCGACCATCTGGGGGTTGCCCACCATCAGGACGTTGATCGACTTGGCGTTGTCGGAACCGCCGCCACCCGCTCCGCAGGCGGTCAGGGTCAGGGTCAGGGTCAGGGCCGCCGTGGCGGCGACCGCGATCCTGCGTTTCGTGGACCTGGTGGTCATTGCGTACCTCCGGTGTCGTCGTGAGGAACTCTCACGAGTTGGCTGTGCTGTGGGTGCCTGGTGGGTGTCGGGACAGGTTGTTCGGGTCGGCTGATCTCTCCTCCGTGGCTGCTAGGTGCGGATGACGTGCGGGCCCAGCACGCTGTAGCGGTGGGCGTCGGCGGCGCTGACCCCGGTGTCGGTCACCAGCGCCTCGAAGTCGGGGAGATCGGCGAACCGGCAGAACCCGGAGACGCCGAACTTGGTGTGCACGCCGACGAAGATGCGGCGCCGCGAGCTGGCGACGACCTGCGCCTTCACCGCGGCAACCGCTGGGTCGGGGGTGGTCAGGCCGTGGTCACGGGAGATGCCGTTGGCCCCAAGGAAGGCGAGGTCGATCACGAGCTCCTTGAGCATCCGGGTGGCCCAGTGGTCCACCGTCGCCATCGTCAGCCCCCGCAACCGGCCACCGAGCAGCATCACGGTGATGTTCGGGTCGTTCGCGAGCGCTCCCGCCGCCAGCAGCGATGAGGTCACCACGGTGAGCTTGGTCCCGGGCTGCATGTGGGCCGAGATCTCCTCGGCCACCAGCTGCGGGGTGACGCCCTCGTCGATGTAGACCGACTCTGCTCCGTCGAGCCGGGCGGCCGCGGCTACCGCGATCCGGCGCTTCTCGGCGACCATCGAGCTCGAGCGGTGGCTCAGGTTGCTCTCGTAGCCCACGCTCTCGACCGGGTGGGCGCCGCCGTGCACCCGTTGCAACATGCCGCGCTCCACGAGCTGGCGCAGGTCACGACGGACCGTCTCCGGGGCGACCTGCAGGTCGTCGGCGAGGGTGGAGACCTCCACCCGGCCTTCGTGGCGGGCCCGAGCCAGGATCTCGCGCTGACGCTCGTCTGCCTCCATCACGACTGCCTCCTGAGTGCCCGGAATCGGGGAGCGTGACCGCCGATGTGATATCGGTCACGCCCTCAGTTTGCCTCAGGGACGGGCTATCGGGGGAGCCCGGTTGGGCGTGCGCTCGTGCCCGGTCGTTGCCCGATTTCTTCCCGGGCGCAGGCAGGTCACGCTCAGTCGGTGCACCGATACGGAACTCGTCCGGCCCACTTCTGCCTGCTCGGCAGTCGAATGTGCCCGAACGGGCATCGGGATGCACGCCGTTCGGACCGGGTCGTCGGAGGGCGCTGCCTATCTCAGTCGGACCGGTTCGAACCGCGACGGTGGCTCCGCGATCACGTCCTGGGCCGCGACCAGCGCGATCTCGCGGGTGCCCGCCTCGAGGGTCCGTTCCAGGATCCCGAAGACCGTCGAGGTGACCCGCTGCAGGGCCGTCTCGGCCGATCCGGTGCGCAGCAGATGGGCCAGGAAGACGGCGGCGGTCACGTCCCCGCAGCCGTTGGGCGTGAGGGGCAGGAGCGGCGTACGACACGTCCAGGCGCCGTGGTCGGAAACCGCGATGACGTCCACCGAGTCCGCCGGGGTCTCGTCGGTGAGAACGCTGGTGACCAGCACGGTTGCGGGTCCACCCGAGCGCACGGCATCGACCGCGGCCAGCACGTCGGAGACGGTGCGAGTCTGGCGCCCGGCCAGGAAGTCGAGCTCGAAGTGGTTGGGCGTGATCACGTCCGCCGCAGGCACGACCCGGTCGCGCATGAACTCGGGGATCCCCGGCCGCACGAACATGCCGCGACCGACGTCGCCCATCACCGGGTCGCAGCAGTAGGTCGCGTCGGGGTTGAGCTCCTTGACCCGTGCCACCGTGTCGAGCACGACCGCACCGACCTCCTCGGCGCCCTGGTAGCCGCTGAGCACGGCGGCCACCCGGGCCAGGACGCCACGCTCCTCGACACCTTGGATGACCGCGCGCAGGTCGTCGGCCGAGAGCAGGGGCCCGCGCCACTCGCCGTAGCCGGTGTGGTTCGAGAAGTGCACCGTGTTCACGGCCCAGGCCTCGATGCCGAGACGTTGCAACGGGAAGACCGCCGCGCTGTTGCCGACGTGACCGAAGGCGACCGAGGACTGGATAGAGAGCAGCTCCATGAACCCCATCTTGGCCTCTGGCAGGCCCATGCCGCCAAACGAGAACACGTTGTCTCCGCGGCGTACAGCCGCTCCCGCGGTGAGGTCGGTGCCGCTGGGTGACGACGTGGGGCGCCCCAGGTGATGTGTGAGGGGCTGGCTGGGGTGGTGGCTCTTGCGGCGCGTGCAGTTTTTCTGGTTAACCAGTGAATCTGCCACTTCCCCCACGTTGCAACGTTGGGATCTGACAGTTTTTCTGGTTAACCAGAAAAACTGCCGCACGCTGGCCCCCTCAGGTGACCAGCAACGACCGCTTCGAGAGCCCCATCCAGTACCCGTCGATCACCTGGTCGCCCGGGGACTCGGCGTCGGTGGCGGCGCCGAGGGTGACGAACAGTGGGGTGTAGTGCTCGACGGTGGGGTGGGCGTAGGGCATGCCCGGCGCCCTCGTCCTGTACGCCGCCAGCTCGGCCACGTCGCCGCGGGAGAGGGCCTCGGCGGCCCACCGGTCGAAGTCGACCGACCAACCGGGGGCCTGGGCGTCGATGGAGAACTCGGTCAGGAACGGCAGGCCGTGGGTCAGGAAGCCGGAGCCGATGATGAGCACCCCCTCGTCGCGGAGCTCGCGCAGCCGGCTGCCGAGGGTCAGCAGCTGGTGGGGGTCCTGTGTCGGCAGCGACATCTGCAGGACGGGGATGTCTCCTTGCGGATACATGATCTTCAGCGGCACCCAGGCGCCGTGGTCGAGGCCGCGCGAGCTGTGCTGGTGCACCGGCTCGGTCGCGGGCATCATCATCGTGATCCGCTGGGCGAGCGCGGTGGCGTCCGGGGTCTCGTAGGTCATCCGGTAGTACCGCTCCGGGAAGCCGCCGAAGTCGTAGACCAGGTCGACGCCGGGCCCGGAGGCGGACAGGGAAAGGGGGGCGGACTCCCAGTGGGCGCTGACGATCAGGATCGCCGTGGGGCGCGGCAGGTCGCCGGCGAGCGCTCGCAGCTGGGCCGACCACACCGGGTCGTCGAGGAGCGGCGGCGCGCCGTGGCCGATGTAGAGCGCGGGCATCCGGTCCGGCGTCGTCTGAGTGGTCACGATGCTCCCAACTGTTGAATGATCAACTATATCCCGTGATCACGGAAGCCGCCAGTCGACCGGCGTACCGCCCTGCTCCTCCAGCATGCGGTTCACCCGGCTGAAAGGTCGAGACCCGAAGAAGCCGCGGTGCGCCGAGAGTGGGCTGGGGTGCACCGACTCGACCCACGGGATGGGCGCCAGCTCGGGCTTGAGCGACTGGGCGTCGCGGCCCCAGAGGATGGCGGTCAGTGGCGCGCCTTCCTCCGAGCGGCGGGCCAGCGTCCGGATCGCCTGGTCGGTGACGGCCTCCCAGCCACGGCCACGGTGTGAGGCCGACTGGCCGGGGGTGACGGTCAGGCACCGGTTGAGCAGCATCACCCCGGAGTCCACCCACGGGGTGAGGTCACCGCTGGTCGGAGCGGGTACGCCGAGGTCGTCGACGAGCTCGGTGAAGATGTTCACCAGGCTCCTGGGCGGTGGGACACCGGGAGCCACCGAGAAGCTGAGGCCCACGGGGTGCCCGGGCGTCGGGTAGGGATCCTGGCCGACGATCAGCACCTTCACCTCGGCGAGCGGACGGCTGAAGGCGCGCAGCACGTGGTCACCGGCCGGGAGGTAGTCGCGTCCGGCCGCGACCTCTGCCCGCAGGAACTGTCCCATCGTGGCGATCTGGCCGTCGACCGGCGCGAGCGCCTCGGCCCAGTCGGGGGCCATCAGGCCCTTGTCCACGAGTCCGGCCAGTGCGCTCATGCGCCCACCCTAGGAGGGCAGGCGCACGAGCGGTCGCTCAGATCACTGCTTCAGGAACTCGAGCACGTGCCGGTTGAACTCCTGCGCGTGGCTCACG
This sequence comes from uncultured Actinomycetota bacterium, assembly GCA_963843775.1. Classification (GTDB taxonomy): domain Bacteria; phylum Actinomycetota; class Actinomycetes; order Propionibacteriales; family Nocardioidaceae; genus Marmoricola. The sequence continues at coordinate 12,140 of CAWJLT010000003.1, read as the reverse complement.
TTGAAGCCGTGCGGTGCGCCCTCGACCACGACGAGGGTGCTGCCCTCGATGGCCGCGGCGGTACGCCGGCCGGAGACCTCGATCGGCACGATGGCGTCCGAGTCGCCGTGGATCACCAGCGTCGGCACCGTGAACCGCGAGAGGTCGTTGCGGAAGTCGGTCCGACCGAAGGCGCCGATGCACCCGACGAGGCCCGCGTCGTTCGCCTTGGCCTCGAGGGCCAGCGCGTCCTGGCGCTGCTCGTCGGTCACCTTCAGCTCACCGTCGGCGGAGAAGAAGTTGGTGGTGAACCCGTCGAGGAAGCCCTCGCGGTCCGCTCGGGCGCCCTGCTCCATCCCGGCGACGTCGGCCTCGCCGAGGCCGCCGTCCGGGTTGTCGTCGGTCTTGAGCAGGTACGGCGGAACCGCGCCGGCGAACACGACCGAGTGGAGACGGTCCTCGCCGTGGTTGCCGACGTAGCGCGCGATCTCGCCGCCGCCCATCGAGAAGCCGACGAGTGTGACGTCGGTGAGGTCGAGCCCCTCGAGCACGCCCTTCAGGTCGGCCGCGAAGGTGTTGTAGTCGTAGCCGCTCTCGGGCTTGTCGGAGTCACCGAAGCCACGACGGTCGTAGGTGACGACGCGGTAGCCGGCCTCGGTGAGGGCCGGGACCTGCTCGGACCAGGAGGCACCGCTGAGTGGCCAGCCGTGGATGAGCACCACCGCGCGACCGTCACCACCGGTGTCGGTGTAGCTGAGGGAGATTCCGTTCGAGTCGATCTGGGGCACGGGTTCACCTTTCTGAGGCACAGCTCGGAGCGGACGGAACGTCCGCGCCGTTCCTGCTTACCCCTCATCTGGTTGTCCACGCAACGAAAGCGCCTCAGAGACCGGCGGAGGGTCTCAGCAACCGGTCGAGGAAGGCGGTGAGGAGCGCCTCGCGGAGGTCGGGGGAGGACAGGTCGAGCAGGGCGTTGACCTCGGCCATCGAGTCCGGGAGGCCGACTCCCTCGCCCCCGGCCATCCCCACTGCGGCGAGCAGGCCGTCGAAGTCCTCGTCGCTCAGGGCGGAGGCGTCCAGCGACTGCACGAACTCCACGACGCCCGGGTCGATGGCGATCGGGCCACCCGCGACGGCTGCCTCGACGGCCTTCGAGAGGGCGGCGAGGAATTCCTCGACGTGGTCGGCCGTCGCGGCGCTGAGCGAGAGGTGGATCGTCGGCTCGTGGCCCTCGAAGGAGAGCTGGGGCTGGACGTACCAGCCTGCCCGGGTCATCGCGTCGGTGATCGTGAAGACGTCGCAGGTGCCGTCGGTGGCGAAGGCGACGAGCGTCGACTCAGGGGGTACGACGACCCGGAGCGCGCCGATCCCCGAGATGCCCTCGACCAGCCGGTCGACGCCGTCGAGCACCTTCTCGGTGAGCGCGAGGTAGCCCCCGTCGCCGATCGTGCTCACCACCGCCCACGCGCCGGCGAGCGGTCCACCGGACTTCGTCGACTGCATCGTCGGGTTGAGCATCGTGTAGCCCGGCCACCTCGCGCTGGCGAAGAGCTGCGGCCGGCGCAGCGCCGGCGTGCGGTGGAGCAGGATCGAGGTGCCCTTGGGGGCGTAGGCGTACTTGTGCAGGTCCACCGAGATGCTCGTGACCCCGTCGACCGCGAACGTCCACGGCGGGACGGCGCGGCCGAGCCGGGCGGCGTACGGCAGCACCCACCCGCCGATGCAGGCGTCGACGTGGCAGCGCACCCCGCGGGCAGCGGCCGCTGCGGCGATCTCGGTCACCGGGTCGACGACACCGTGGGCGTACGACGGGGCGCTGGCCACCACGAGCACCGTGCGGTCGTCCATCGCCGCCGCCATGGCGCCGGGTCGGGCGCGGAACTCCTCGTCGACACCGACCATCACGGCCTCGACCCCGAAGTAGTGCGCCGCCTTGTGGAAGGCCGCGTGCGCGGTCACCGGGAGCACCATCCGCGGCTGCTTGACGTCGGGACGCGAGTCGCGGGCCCCCTGCACGGCGAGCAGCACCGACTCGGTGCCGCCGGAGGTGATGGTGCCGACGGTGGTGTCCGGCCCGTCGAGCAGCCGGGCGGCGAACCCGACGAGCTCGTTCTCCATCGTCATCAGGCTGGGGAACGCGGTCGGGTCGAGGCCGTTGGACCCGGCGTACGCCGCCACCGCCTCGCGCCCGACCTGGTCGGCCTCCTCGAGCCCCGAGTCGTAGACGTAGGCGAGAGTGCGGCCGCCGGTGACGGGTACGTCGGCGGCCTGCATCTCGCGCAGGCGGGCCAGGACGTCGTTCATGCGGATACCTCCGAGGCGTCCAGCCGGTAGCGGGACAGGGGGACGAGGCTGAGCAGGATCAGCGCAGCGGGGATCAGGGAGAAGCCCAGCACGATGGCCGTGAGCGCCGAGCCGGGTTGGAACTGCTCGGTCCAGTCGGCGTTGAGGTCCGAGGAGCGGTAGTCGCCGAGCGTGAGGACGAGTGCGTAGACCGCCGGGCCGAGGGCGAGCCCCAGGGTCTCGCCGGCGGTCCAGACCCCGGTGTAGACGCCGGTCCGGTTCTCGCCCGTGCGGCGGGCGTCCACGGCGGCCGCGTCGGGCAGCATCGCCATCGGAAAGACCTGGGCGCCCGCGTAGCCGACCCCGACGAGCGCGGTCGCGGCGTAGGTCCACCAGTGCGGGGCCGAGCGGGCCCACAGGAGCAGGACGGCGGCGAGGGCGAGGACCAGCGACGAGGCGACGTAGCCCTTCTTCTTGCCGATCCGCTGGCCCAGCGCGCTCCAGGCCGGGGTCAGCAACAGGGCCGGGCCCACGAAGCAGACGAACAGGATCGTGGCCGCGCCCTTGTCGACGAGCACCCAGCGCGAGACGTAGGCGACGCCGGCGAGCATCGCGCCGGTCGCGAGGGCCTGCACCACGAACGTGGTCAGCAGCAGCCGGAAGTCGCGGGCCCGGCCGACGATGCGCAGCTGGTCGCGCAACGTCCCGGGAGTGGAGGAGACCCGGCCGATCGGCGCGGACCGGGTCCCGACGTACGCCCCCACGACCCCGATCACCAGGAGCACGGCGACGGCCAGGCCCATCACGCGATAGCCGGCGCGACCGCCGAACGCGTCCCGGATGGCGGGGGCGGTGGCGCCGCTGAGCATGATGGCGAAGGCCAGGATGGCGACCCGCCAGGTCATCAGGCGGGTGCGCTCGTCGTAGGAGTCGGTCATCTCGGCGGGCATGGCGACGTAGGGCACCTGGAAGAAGGCGTACGCCGTCGCGCACGCCACGAACATCACCAGCACCCAGCCGGCGTCGAACACCGAGGAGCCGAGGTCGGGCGCGGCGAAGAGCAGCGCGAAACACAACGCGAGCAACAACCCACCCTTGAGGAGGAACGGCCGTCGCGGTCCGCGCGGGTCGGTCGAGCGGTCGCTGATGCGTCCCGCGATCGGGTTCAGGACCACGTCCCACGCCTTGGGAAGGAACACGATGAGGCCCGCCAGGGCAGCGGCGATCCCGAGGGTGTCGGTCAGGTAGGGCAGCAGCATCAGGCCGGGCACCGTGCCGAACGTGCCGGTGGCGACGGAGCCGAGCCCGTACCCCGCCCGGACCCCGCGGGGGAGAGCCGCACCGGTCGGTGCACCCGAGGATCGGTCGAGGGCAGAGGTCACGGAGGTCAACCTAGTGGTCAGGGCCCGCGGGAGGAGTGCGCAGCACCTGCTCGATCTCGCGCGCGACCGCTGCCTGCCCGGCGGCCAACGGGTGCAGCGCCGCCCCCTGACGGTTGCCGACGCGCCCCTGGATCCAGGGGTTGCGCGCGCAGACGTCGTGACCGATCGACGCGGCGTAGAAGTCGACGAACTCGACCCCTGCCTCGTCGGCCGCCGACCTCATCTGCTCCCGCAGGCGCAGGATGATGTCGCGGAAGGTGGCACGGTCCTGAGGACGCATCCGGGGCAGCCGGGGGCAGTCACCCTGTGACGGCAGCAATTTCGGGTAGCTCACCAGCAGCACGCGCGCCTTGGGCGCCAGGTCCTTGACCTCGTCGAGGGTCGTGACCAGGGCCGCACCCACCTGGTCGACGATCGCGCCGAGGACGTCGCGCTGGTCATGGAGCGGGCAGATGCGCTTCGACTTGCGGCAGACCGTGGCGAGACGGGCGTAGAGATGGCCGTTGTTCGCCCCGATCCCCAGCGTCACGAGGTCCGTCGTCGCCGACAGGGCCCGGAACTGGGGTGGCACCGTCATCCCCCGCGCCGTGACCTGGCTGCCAGGCAGGTCCTTGGTCTGGGCGCCGCTGCAGGAGCGGTCCTTGAGGTCGTCGATGTGCAGGTCCTCGGCGAGCAGGTGGGGGTAGTTGTTGCTCGAGCGGTAGCAGCCGTAGGCGACGTCGTTGAGTGGCACGAACGGGGCGGCGGTGTAGGAGTCACCGATCGCCACGTAGTGGTGGTACGCCGGGCGAGCCGGATCGCTCGGACCGAAGCTGCCGAGGAGCAGGACCAGCACCACGGTCACCAGGGCTGCGACCAGACGCAGCGCCTGCTGGGGAGTTCGGGGGAGGGGCAGGTTCAAGACTTGCGGGCGAGGTTGCGTGAGGAGGCTGACGCGAACCTTCGCTCGGGGTTGGAGCCGATCGCGGAGCGGTCAGGGGACACGTCGGCGGCCGCCCTGGGCGCCCGCGTCGTCGTCTTCTTCGTGGCCCTCTTCGGCGTCGCCTGGCTGCCCTTGGCGACGGCCTTCCCCGTGTTCTTCCCGGCTGCCTTCTGGGCCTTCTTCGGGGCCTTCTTCTGGACAGGTCTCCGGCGGGGGGTGCTCGCCCGGTCGTCGGGGGTGGAGTACTGCTCGATCCACTCGTCCATGGTCACCCAGGTCGTGGTCCGGGCAGCGCGGCCGGTGAGCATCCCGAGGTGGCCACCAGGCACGATCTCGAAGCGCACCTCGTGGGCGCCGGTCAGCAGTGGCACCAGGGCCCGCACGGCCTTGATCGGTGCGATGCCGTCGGTGTTGCCGCCGAAGATCAGCACCGGGGCCTTGATGTTCGCGATGTCGATCTCGTGCCCGGACAGGTTCACCGTCCCGCCCAGGAGCTGGTTGGCCTTGAGCATGCGGTGGTAGAGCTGCCCGAACGAACGCCCCGGGTAGGCGTGCATGTTGGCGGTGAACCGGTCCACCGCCTCGATCTGCGCGAGCCACTCGCTGTCGTCGAGGTGCTGCAGGATCGCGAGCGGCTTGGTGATCAGCTTGGTGCCGGAGCTGAGCTGGAAGGCCCGTCGTACCAGCGGCGCCGGGGCACCCCCCAGCATCCGGTAGAGCTGGGTGACCAGACCGCCGTCGGTGAGGTTGAGGATCGGCCGCAGCGGGGCCACCAGCGGCACCTGCTTGACGTCGAAGGGGGAGCCCACGATGGTCAGCGACGCGATGGGCAGCTGGGCGTTGTCGGCTGCGGCCAGGGCGGCGAAGATGCCGCCGAGGCTCCACCCGATCACGTGGACCGGGCGTCCACCGGCATGCTCGCTGACGGTCTTGATCGCCTCGGGGACCACCTCGTCGACCCAGTGCTCGAGCCCGAGGTTGCGGTTCTTGAACGAGATGTCGCCGTACTCCACGAGGTAGGTGGGGCGACCCTTGTGGATGAAGTGCTCGACGAGCGAGCAGTCACGGCGCAGGTCGTAGCAGATCGCCGGGGCGGCCAGTGGAGTGACGAGGAGCACCGGGTCACCGGTCTCCCGGGTCGTCTTCTGCGGACGGTAGTGGTAGACCTCCCGCAGCGGTCCGTCGTCGATGAGCGTGCGAGGCATCGGGCGGAGGTCGGCCAGCCCGCCGTACAGCACCATGTGTGCGACGTTGCTGGCGGCGGACGCGACCTGCTCCGGCTTGGGGATCAGATCCATGGTGCGAGGTTACCGACTGGTCGACCAGAACGTGCTGACCCTCCACCCCGGGGGCCGGCGTGTGGGCACCCGCGCTTCGTCGAGAGTAGGACTGGCCCATGAAGATCTCCCGGGCGCTCGGTGGTGTCGGTCTGGCATCGTCACCAGCAACGACGAGGAGCGGGCCCTTCAGCCGGGACCAGCGCTCGTCTGGGGCCAGCTCGAGAGACGCGCGACAGGAGATCGATCGCTCATTCCGGACGGGGTTCACGGGCACCCCCTACGCGTACGCGCCGCCACCCTCACCCCCGCTTGGTCGCCGGGGTGTTCCTCGCATCGGTCGGGTTCGTCCCGGCGAGCTGGTCGAGGAACGTCGTGGCCCAGTGGGAGACGTCGTTCTCCGCCACGGTCTTGCGCATCGCGCGCATCCGGCGGGTGAGGTCCTTGCCCTCGGCCCGGTAGGCCTGCAGCATCATCGCCTTCATGCCGTTGATGTCGTAGGGGTTGACCAGGTAGGCCTGCCGGAGCTCGTCGGCGGCGCCGGCGAACTCCGAGAGCACCAGGGCGCCGTCGTCTTCGTAGCGGCAGGCGACGTACTCCTTGGCGACGAGGTTCATGCCGTCGCGGAACGGGGTCACCACCATGATGTCGGCGGCCCGGTAGAGCGCCGCCATCTCCTCGCGCGGGAAGGACGAGTGCAGGTAGGAGATCGCCGGCCGCCCGATCCGGCCGAGGTCACCGTTGATGCGGCCGACGAGGCGGTCGATGTCGTCACGGAGCTGGCGGTACTGGTCGACCCGCTCCCGGGACGGCGTCGCGACCTGGACGAAGACCACGTCCTCGACCGTGAAGTGACCGTCGGCGATCAGCTCGCTGAAGGCACGGAGGCGGGCGTAGATGCCCTTGGTGTAGTCGAGCCGGTCGATGCCCAGGAACACCTTGCGCGGGTTGCCCAGGTCCTTGCGGATCTGCACGGCCCGCTCGGCGACCGGCTCCGAGCGCGCCAGCTCCTCGAAGCCCGCGGTGTCGATCGAGATCGGGAACGCCTTGGCGAGTACGACGCGCCCGTCGGGCAGGTAGACCGAGTCGCGGTGGGTCTTGTGGCCGACGCGCTGGCGGACCAGGCGGACGAAGTTCTGGGCGGCTCCGTTGAGCTGGAACCCGACCAGGTCGGCACCGAGCAGGCCCTCGAGGATCTGGCGGCGCCACGGGAGCTGGGAGAACAGCTCGGCCGGCGGGAACGGGATGTGCAGGTAGAAGCCGATGCGCAGGTCGGGCCGCAGCTCGCGCAGCATCGCCGGCACCAGCTGGAGCTGGTAGTCCTGCACCCAGACGGTGGCGTCCTTCGCGGCGAACTTCGCGGCTGCGTCGGCGAACCGCTGGTTGACCGTGACGTAGGAGTCCCACCACTCACGGTGGAAGGACGGCTTGGCCACGAGGTCGTGGTAGAGCGGCCAGAGGGTGTCGTTGGAGAAGCCCTCGTAGAAGTAGGCGACCTCCTCCTCCGAGAGTCCCACCGGGACCAGGGTCAGACCCTCGTCGACGAAGGGCTCGGCCACCTCGCCGGTGTCGCCCGGCCAGCCGATCCAGGCGCCGCTGTTCTCCCGCATCACGGGCTCCAGGGCCGAGACGAGACCGCCGGGGGAGCGGCGCCACGTCGTCTGGCCGTCGTCGTCGATGACGCGGTCGACAGGCAGCCGGTTGGCGACGACCACGAGGTCGGCGGTGGCGCGTTTCCTCGAGACAGGGGGCACGGACCAGACCCTACTGGGACCGTGCTGGGGTCTCGCCGGGGTAGGTCACGCCGATCTGGTGTCGCAGCCCGTCCATCTGCTGCATCAGCGAGATCGTCTGGTGCGGTGGGACCAGCTCGCTGATCAGGGCACCGGCGCGCACGCATCGCTGCACCTCGACGATCTCGTTGCCGTAGCCCTGCCCGATCACGGGCTCGTCCGGCTCGATCCACTCGCTGGCGCCCTCGGGTTCCCAGTACGACGTCCACCGCACCCGCGTCGGGGCGTGGAAGTCGTGCTCGAGGTCGAACCGGCCGATCTCGGTCGCCACCGTGGCGGTGCGAGGCGACTGGGAGGTCATCGACGCCGTCAGGGCAGCCGTGGCACCCGCCGGGTAGAGCCCGGCGATGGAGACGTCCAGATCGATCCCGCTCGAGGAGAGGTGGGCCACCCCGGCCAGCCGCTCGGGCTCGCCGAGCACCAGGTGCGCGAAGGTGAGGGGGTAGATACCCATGTCGAGCAGGGCGCCGGCGCCGAGTGCCGGGTCGAGCAGGCGACCCGACGGCTCGGCCCCCTCGATCGCCCCCGGCACGACGAACCCGAGGTCGGCGTGCACCTGACGGGCCGTTCCGTGCTCGCCGTCGGCGAGCAGCGCGACCAGCTTGCGCACCACGGGGTTGCAGGCCATCCACATGGCCTCCATCAGGAACAGGCCACGGTCGGCCGCCTCCCGGAAGAGGGCTGCGGTCGAGTCGGCGTCGAGCGTCATCGGCTTCTCGCAGAGCACGTGCTTGCCCGCCTCCAGGGCCAGGCGGGTGTGCTCGTCGTGGAGGGCGTGCGGCGAGGCGACGTACACGACGTCGACGGTCGGGTCCGCGACGAGCTCCTCGTAGGAGCCGTAGGCCGCGCCCCCGAACTCGGCGGCGAACTCCTCGGCGCGCCCCAGGCTGCGTGACCCTGAGGCCACGATCTCGGCGTCGGGCACCAGCGCCAGGTCGGTGGCGAAGCTCCGGGCGATGCGTCCCGGGGCCAGCACTCCCCATCGAATCTTCTCCATGGGGCCACCGTAGCCACGCCCGGCGTCGCACACGCCACGCCGCCGACCAAATGACATCGGTGTATTTCCTCCCCTATGATGGGCCGGTGACCACGTGAGTGGTCACCCGAGTCATCACCTGAGTTCCACGTTCGAGGAGTCGCCACGATGGTCGCCAGCCACGCGCTCAACAACTCGCAGCCGGAGAGCTCCGGCGAGCTGTCCGCGCGCGACGCCGCGATGCTCGACTTCGAGCGGCAGTGGTGGAAGTACGCCGGCGCCAAGGAGCAGGCGGTCCGCGAGAAGTTCGACATGTCCTCGACGCGCTACTACCAGGTGCTGAACGCCCTCATCGACCGGCCCGAGGCGCTCGTCCACGACCCCCTGCTCGTACGCCGCCTGCGTCGCCTGCGCGCCACCCGGCAGCGCCAGCGCTCCGCACGCCGTCTCGGATTCGACCTCTCGGAGTGACCCGGATGTCCCCGTCGAAGCCGTGGCGCCACCGCGACGAGCGCGGCGTCGTGCTCCCGACGCGCCTGCTGGCCCTGTGCATCTCCGCGGTGGCAGTGGCGGCCCTGGTGTTCGTGGCCAACGACCCCGACCAGCCGGCGAGCGACCGTGTCGCCACGCCCGCCGCCGAGGGCCAGCCGTCCAGCACCCCGTCCGCCACGGCCACGAAGACCCCGGCCCCGGCGCCGACGAAGCCCAAGGTCAAGCCGATCAAGCGTGGCCAGGTCCTCGTCGAGGTCTTCAACAACACCCGCACCAAGGGCTTGGCCGGTGGCGTCGCCGAGAAGGCCCGGGCCGCCGGGTGGAACGTCGTGGGCTCGGACAACTGGTACGGCACCATCGACGGCACCTCGGTCTACTACCCGCCGCGGCTCAAGGAGGCGGCTCGTGAGCTCGGCCGCGACCTGGGGATCAAGAAGCTGCGTCCGGCGGAGGACCCCATGCAGTTCGACCGTGTCACGGTGATCCTCACCGACGACTACAGCTGAGCCTCGCACGAGACCTGCTTCGACAACCCCGACGTCGGGCTGGGACAGTGGCGACCATGGAGTTCGGCTCAGTCGCCGGTGAGCGGGAGTACGCCGCCCTGGTGCGCGCTGCCAGTGACCTGGTCGTCGGCCTCGACTTCGACGGCACTCTCGCGCCGATCGTGGACGATCCCGAGTTCGCCCACATCCATCCCGACGCCGGTCCGGTGCTCGTCGCCCTCGCCGCCCAGGTGCGGGCCGTGGCGGTCATCACCGGGCGTCCCGCCAGGCAGGCGCTCGACCTCGGCGGACTCGAGGAGGTCGGCAACGCGATCGGCGAGAGTGGTCGCGAGCTGTTCGTCCTCGGTCAGTACGGCAACGAGCGCTGGACCTCCACCAACCGCCGGGTGATCTCGCCCAAGCCTCCGCGAGGGCTGGCCACGTTCATGGGCGAGCTGCCCCGGTTGATGCGCAGGGCGGACGCGGGCGAGGCGTGGGTCGAGGAGAAGGGCCTCGCCGTCGCCGTGCACACCCGCCGTCTCGAGGACCCGGAGGGCGCTTTCGAGCGGCTGCTCCCGCTGCTCAGCGAGGCCGCCAAGAGCCACGACCTGGACGTCGAACCGGGTCGCTGGGTCATCGAGGTGCGTGCCCACGGGATGCACAAGGGCGCGGCCGTCCGTCGTCTCACCGACGAGCTGGGGGCGAAGGCCTTCGCGTTCTGCGGCGACGACCTCGGTGACGTCGAGGCGTTCAAGGCGATCGAGGAGCTCCGTGGCCACGGGTTCCCCGCCCTGCTGGTGTGCTCGGCCTCGGACGAGCAGAACGCGCTCGCCGACCTGGCCGACGTCGTGGTGGCCGGCCCCGACGGCGTGCTCGACCTCCTGCGCGAGCTCACCGCAGACATCAAGCACTCCCGCGCCTGAAGGTCGGCCTCGGGTCGTTCGGGGTCTGCGGCTGGAGGCTCCAACGGTCGGCGGTCTCCCTCAGCCGGCGGAGGGGATGCGGTGCTCCGTCACGGGTTCCTCCTCGGCGTGGACCATCCGGTCGGGCGCCAGCGGGTTGCGGGAGGCCCACAGGTAGTAGATGACGCCGGGCACGACGAGGCCCACGATCCAGGAGATGTCGGCCCCGCCCAGGGCCTTGGTGACCGGCCCGGTGTACAGCGACTGGGCCAGGAACGGCACCTGGACCAGGACCCCGAGCACGTAGGTGGTGATCGCCACGACGTTCCAGCGTCCGTAGCGCCCGTCCGGGTCGTAGAGCGCCGGGATGTCGACCTTCTCCTTGGAGACCAGGTAGTAGTCGGTGAGGTTGATCGCCGACCACGGGGTGAAGACCATCAGGAGCAGCAGCACGAAGTTCTTGAAGTTGTTCAGGAAGTCGGCGCTGGCCGCGAGGGCCACGAGTGCGGCCACCAGCAACATCGCGGTGACGAAGACCGCGCGGGCCACCCGGCCCACGGCACGGGTCCCGGTGAAGGCGGTCACCGTGGTGGCGGCGCACATGAAGCTGCCGTAGGCGTTGAGGCAGGTGACGGTGAGCTTGCCGACGACGATCAGGGCGTAGACGAGCGCGGCCACGACCGCCGGGCCTGCGAGCTGGCCGAGCCAGCCCACCTGGTTGGGCAGGAACGCGTCCCCCGCGGTAGCGGCCACCAGCACGCCGAAGGTCATCGAGAGCTGTGAGCCCAGCACGCTGCCGGACAGGGTGGCCAGGAAGACCGAGCGGTCGGGGGTGTCCGCGGGCAGGTAGCGCGAGTAGTCCGCGACGTACGGCCCGTAGGTGAGCTGCCAGCCGGCTCCGAGCGAGATCGCGAGCAGGAACGAGGCAGCCTCGAACTGTGGGCCGGCGACCGCAGCGCCGACGTCGTGCTGGGTGAAGAGCCGGAACGCGAGGTATCCGAGCCCGACGATGCCGATCACCGAAGCGATCCTGCCCACGGCATGGATCAGCTGGTAGCCGAAGACCGCGACCACCGCGACCAGGAGGACGAAGGCCACGATGCCGATCGCGGGGGCCTCCACGCCGAGGAGGGCATTGATCGCCTGGCCCGCCAGGACGGTGCCGGTGGCGGTGAACCCGAGGTACATCAAGATCACCAGGACCAACGGGATCGCTGCCCCGAGGACTCCGAACTGGGCGCGGCTGGAGATCATCTGGGGCAGGCCCAGTCGCGGGCCCTGAGCCGAGTGCAGCGCCATCACGACGCCTCCGGCCAGGTTGCCGAGGAGCAGTCCGATGATCGCCCAGAGGGCGTCCGCGCCGAAGACGACGGCGAGGGCGCCGTCCACGACCGCGGTGATCTGCAGGTTGGCGGCCATCCACAAGGTGAACTGGTTCGCCGGTGAGCCGTGGCGCTCAGCGGCCGGGATGAAGTCGATGGAACGGCGCTCGACGGTCAGGGTGCGTTGGGTCATGGGCATCTCCTCCAAGGGTTGCCTCCATCACACGAGAAGAGCGCGGCAGGCCGGAAGGCTTGCGTGCAGGGTGTCGTCTCGGATCCGAGATGTGACCCAGCCACGGGGCGAGACATTCGATCTCGAATCGTGGG
>CAWJLT010000002.1:0-21492 GCA_963843775.1 uncultured Actinomycetota bacterium | reverse complement strand
GTCGGTGCCGGCACCGGGACCGAGGTCGACCACGTGGTCGGCGATCGCGATCGTCTCGGGCTTGTGCTCCACGACGAGCACGGTGTTGCCCTTGTCGCGCAGCTGGAGCAGCAGCGTGTTCATCCGTTCGATGTCGTGCGGGTGCAGGCCGATCGTGGGCTCGTCGAAGACGTAGGTGACGTCGGTGAGCGAGGACCCGAGGTGACGGATCATCTTGGTGCGCTGGGCCTCGCCGCCGGACAGCGTGCTGGCGGGGCGGTCGAGGGAGAGATACCCCAGCCCGATCTCGGCGAAGGAGTCCAGCAGGTGCTGCAGGCCGTCCAGCAGCGGCGCCACGGAAGGCTCGTGCAGGCCGCGGACCCAGTCGGCCAGGTCGCTGATCTGCAGGGAGCAGAGGTCCGCGATGTTCTTGTCCCTGATCCTCGACGAGAGCGCCTGACTGCTCAACCGGGTCCCGTCACACTCCGGGCAGGTCTGGAAGGTGACCGCGCGCTCGACGAAGCGGCGTACGTGCGGCTGCATCGCCTCCGGGTCCTTGGACAGCATCGACTTCTGGACCTTGGGGATGATGCCCTCGAAGGTCAGGTTGATGCCCTCGACCTTGATCTTGGTGGGCGGCGCGTAGAGCATCGTGTCGAGCTGCTTCTTGGTGAACTTCTCGATCGGCTTGTCCATCGGCAGGCCGACCCCCTCGAACAGCCGGCCGTACCAGCCGTCCATCGAGTAGCCCGGCACCGTGAGCGCGCCCTCGCTGAGCGACTTGGACGCGTCGTACAGCGCCGTCAGGTCGATGTCAGAGACATGGCCCATCCCCTCGCAGCGCGGGCACATGCCCCCCAGATAGACGGCCTCGCGTACGACGTTGCGCTCCACCCGGCCGCCCTTGTCGGTGGACATCACGCCACTGGCCTTGCGGGTCGGCACGTTGAACGAGAACGCCGTCGGCGGTCCGGCGTAGGGCTGGCCGAGCCGGCTGAAGAGGATGCGGAGCATCGCGTTCGCGTCCGTGGCCGTGCCGACCGTGGACCGCGGGTTGGCGCCCATCCGCTCCTGGTCGACGATGATCGCCGTCGTCAGTCCCTCGAGCCGGTCGACGTCGGGTCGTGACAGCGAGGGCATGAAGCCCTGCACGTACGAGCTGTAGGTCTCGTTGATCATCCGCTGCGACTCGGCGGCGATCGTGGCGAAGACCAGCGAAGCTCTTGCCCGAGCCGGAGAGGCCGGTGAAGACCGTGAAGTCGTCGCTTCGGGATCTCGAGGTCGATGTCCTTGAGGTTGTTCACGCGGGCGCCGAGCACCCGGATCAGGTCGTGGCTGTCGGCAGCGTGGGAGGTCGCCCTCACGAGTGCGTCATCCTCAGCTGCTGGACGCGCACCATGTTGCCCGCAGGGTCGAGCAGGTGCTGCGGGGTCCTGGTATGCCACTCACGTAGGCGATGGTGCCACGGCTCGAGTCGTGTGTTCCAGAGCGCGCCGGAGCGCGTCCTCGGACACACGACCCCGGGCGAAGGGCCGGGGACGGCAAGGATCCGAACCCCGACAGGGTCCGGATCCTTGCTGATCACACGGCGGTGGCGGTGGGATTTGAACCCACGGTGGTCTTGCAACCACACACGCTTTCGAGGCGTGCTCCTTAGGCCGCTCGGACACGCCACCGCCGGGAAGGTTACCGGACGTCCTCGGCCCCGTCGAAATCGCGGTGGGAGACGAAGAAGTCGTTGAGCAGGGCCGCGCTCTCCTCAGCCAGCACGCCGCCGATCACCTCGGGTCGGTGGTTCAGCCGTCGGTCGCGTACGACGTCCCACAGCGAGCCGACCGCACCCGCCTTGTCGTCGTACGCCGCGAACACGATGCGCTCGACCCGGGAGAGGACGGCCGCCCCGGCGCACATGGTGCAGGGCTCGAGGGTGACCACGAGGGTGCACCCGGTGAGCCGCCACTGCCCGACCACCGCGGCGGCGGCACGCAGGGCGACCACCTCGGCGTGGCCGGTGGGGTCGCCGTCGCGCTCCCGGACGTTGTGACCGGTCGCGATGACCTCGCCGGCGGCCGAGAGCACCACGGCGCCGATCGGCACGTCGCCCACCTCGGCCGCGAGCGCTGCCTGGTCGAGGGCAGCGCGCATCGCGGGTCGCCAGAGGTGGGTGGAGGTCACCCCGAGATGCCGACGAGCTCGTCGAACTTCGTCCCGAAGCCCACCTTGTCGGCGACGTCGCTGAGGATCTCCTCGGGGTAGAGCTCGTAGTCGTCGAGGAGCGCCCCCATGTCCTGGGCCGACATCCCGATGTCCTCGAAGATCGCGAGGTCGCCGGCCGGAGCCTGGTCGTCCTCGTCGTCGACGTGGAAGCCGATGTGGTCGACGGCAGAGCGGGCCAGGATCCAGTCGGTGGCCGCGGTCGCGTCGGAGAGGAGCACGCGCACGAGCGATGCCTGCACCCTGACCATGAGCACGAAGTCCTCGGAGACGGAGATCAGGGCCATGGCGCCGTTCTCGCCGGGATAGCGGCGCAGCTCCTTGGCGATGGTCTCGACGGTGTCGAGGGAGCGGTCGGGAAGCTCGGCCAGGTGCCAGTGACCCTCGTCGCGGTAGGCGACCACCGCGAGGTCGATCTCGCCGACCTCGGCGTCCGTGATCTCAGCCATCGCGCACCGCTTCCTCGATGTTCCCCATGATCGTGACAGAACCCGGGAGGAAGAACCACCGGCATCTGCTCCCACTACGGTGTACGCCATGCGCCTGCAGGTCGTCGACCACCCACTCATCTCCCACAAGCTGACCACGTTGCGTGACCAGGACACCGCCTCGCCGGAGTTCAGGCGCCTCACGGAGGAGCTCGTGACGTTGCTCGCCTACGAGGCGACGCGCGACGTCAGGGTCGAGCCGGTGACGATCACCACACCGGTCTCACCGACCGAGGGCGTGGTCCTGAGCAGGCCGAGGCCCCTGGTCGTCCCCATCCTCCGGGCGGGCCTCGGCATGCTCGAGGGGATGATGCGGCTGATGCCGACAGCGGAGGTCGGGTTCCTCGGGATGGTCCGCAACGAGGAGACGCTCGAGGCCTCGACGTACGCCGAACGGCTGCCGCTCGACCTGTCGGGGCGCCAGTGCTACGTCCTGGACCCGATGCTCGCGACGGGCGGCACGCTCGCTGCCGCGATCCGGTTCCTCACCGACCGCGGCGCCGACCACATCACCTGCATCTGCCTGCTCGTGGCGCCCGAGGGCGTGGAGAACCTCGAGAGGGGCCTGGCCGGCATCGACGTGCCCGTCACCGTGGTGACGGCCGCGCTCGACAGCCACCTCAACGAGAAGGGCTACATCGTCCCGGGCCTCGGTGACGCGGGCGACCGGCTCTACGGGCTGACCCACTAGCAAGCGGGTCCTTTGCGCCTGGTCTGTCCGGTCGGGCGTCAGCCGGTGGCTGAGCCGAGGCCCAGCGTGGCACTCAGCGGGGTGGCGACCGCGACCCTGGGGAGGGTGACGGTGACCGTGGTGCCCTGGCCGTGGGCCGAGGTGACCCCGATGCGCCCGCCGTGCAGGGCGACGATCGCCTGCACGATCGTCAGGCCGAGCCCGGTGCCCTGGACCGCCTGGTCGAAGGAGGACGCGGAGCGGAAGAACCGCGTGAAGAGCTTGGCCTGGTCGTTCTCGGTGATGCCCACGCCGGTGTCCTGCACCACGATCCGGCTGGTCTCCCCGTCAGACTGCAGAGCCACCACCACCCGGCCGCCGTCAGGGGTGAACTTGACCGCGTTGGTCAGCAGGTTGGTCACCATGCGCTCGAGCTGCACGGGGTCGCCGTGATGCACCACCGGCGACTCCGGGGTCGAGACCAGCAGGTCGAGGTCGCGGTTGGCGAGCAGCGCGCCGAGCCCGTCGTGCGCGTCGCGGACCACCGAGCAGATGTCGGTGACGACCGGCTCGATCCTCAACGAGGAGGACTCGATCTGCGAGAGGGTCAGCAGGTCCTCGACGAGCACCAGCAGGCGGCGACCGTTCCGGTCCACGCGGTCGATGATCTCGCTCTGGGGCGGGGTCAGGTCACCGACCAGGCCGTCGTCGAGCAGCTCGGTGTAGCCGATGATGCTGGTGATCGGGGTCCTCAGCTCGTGGCTGACGGTGGCGACGAAGTCGCCCTTCACCCGCTCCAGCTCCTGCAGACGCTCCACGGCGGTGCGCTGGTGCTGGACCGTGAGGAGCATCGCCCGGTGGGCCTTCTCGCGCTCGGTGACGTCCTCGGCGGTGGCGAGGTAGCCCGACAGCTCACCGCTCTGCCCGGGTACGGCGGTCAGGGCCATCCGCATGATGCGCTCCTCGCCGTCCTTGCGACGGAAGAGCCACATGCGGTGGGAGTCCTCCACGGCGATCGAGGCGCGGCAGATGTCGGCGAAGTTCGGCAGGGCGCGCAGCCGTGAGGCCTGCTGGCGCAGCTCCTCCTGGGGGTGGAACATGTCGGGCCGATGGCCGAGGACCTCCGCCGCGGTGTAGCCCAGCATCGCCTCGGCACCAGGGTTGAACAAGGTGATGCTGCCGTCGGGACCGGTCGCGATGATGGCGGTGCCGGTGGCCGAGGCCACCAGTCGCTGCAGGGTCTCCCGCTCGGCGTCGGCGCGATCGGCCGCGATCCGTTGCTGGGTGACCATCACCGAGAGCGGGAGCAGGATCAGGCCGCAGTCGAGCAGGAACAGCTGCAGGATGCCGCCCACGATCTCCGGGGGCAGGTCGTACCTCTCACCGAGTCCCCAGACGGGTCCGACACCCAGCACCATCGCCGTGGAACCGATCACCGCGACGACGGTCAGCAGCAGGGTGGCCTCCCGCAGCGTCCCGCGGAAGGCGTGCCAGGCGAACATGGGCATCACGGCGAACACGACGGGCGGGATGTCGCTGGCCAGGAAGACCGCGAGCGTCGTACCGATGGTGAGCACGGCCTGGATGATGCGCTCGCGTCTCCCGGCCAACGCCTCGAAGCTCACCGTCTCCACGAACAGCGGGAGCAGGACCATCAGGGCCGCGGCGTTGGCGCCGAAGGCACCCACGGCGCCCAGCAGGGGATCGCCCTGGCCGACGGCCCAGTCGGTCAGGCCGTAGCCCACCCCGGCCACCAGCGAGCCGGTGGCGAGCGCGCCCACGAAACGGGAGACGTCACCGGAGTCGCGCAGCGCCACGCGTCCGCCATCGAGACCGTCCACGAGGCGACGACGCACCACCCAGGCTGCCGCCACGAAGCTGACGCTGTAAGCCAGCGCCGGTAGGAGGTCGTACCCCTGGGACAGATAGGCCCCGAGGATGAGCAGCAGGCTCGAGCCCAGCAACCAGGGGCGCAGGTGTCGCGGCGAGGTGAGCAGCAGGCCGGCGACCAGGCCCCCGGCGGGCCAGATCGCGGGCACCTGGCTCGCGGTGTCGACCACCGCGAGCGAGGTCCAGGCCGAGACCAGGACGGCGGCGAGCAGGAGCGAGATCCTGGCCGTGCGCGCCGTGCTCGTGGTGCGCCGGACGGGCCGGGAGGACCGGACCGGGCGGACAGGTCCAGGAGATCCGGCAGGTGGCGCGAGGAGGGGCGTGGGTGCTGCCCGGGTCCGCCAGGCAGTCGTGGATGACGACATGGTCTTCTGCACGGCCCCCCACCCGACGACGTGACGCCAGAGTTGACGCCAATGTCCAGTATGTGTGACTTGGTCGCCGGCGGGGAGACCTTTCCGGGAAATTTCCCGAGCAGTGGAGGCGGGGTCAGAGGGACTTGACGGCGTTCAGCAGCTTGCCCATCGAGTCCTTCGCGTCGCCGAAGAGCAGAGTGGTGTTCTCCTCGAAGAGCAGCTCGTTCTCGATGCCGGCGAAGCCGGGCCGCATGGAGCGCTTCATGAACACGACCTGCTTGGCCTCGTCGGCGTTGAGGATGGGCATGCCGTAGATCGGGGCACCCGGGGTCGTCTTGGCCGCGGGGTTGACCACGTCGTTGGCGCCCACGATGAGGACCACGTCGGCGTCCTTGAACTCGCCGTTGATGTCGTCCATCTCCTTGAGCTGCTCGTAGGGCACCTGGGCCTCGGCCAGCAGCACGTTCATGTGGCCGGGCATCCGACCGGCGACCGGATGGATCGCGTAGTCGACCTGCGCACCACGTTCGAGCAGGACGTCGACGAGCTCACGCAGCGTGTGCTGCGCCTGGGCGACCGCGAGCCCGTAGCCCGGGACGATGATGATCCGGTCGGCGTACCCCAGCATGATGGCGACGTCCTCGGGGTTGGCCGACTTCACCGGCCTGTCCGAGGCGACCCCGGCTCCCAGGGTGGAGCCGCCCTTGAGGGCACCGAAGAGGATGTTGGCCACCGAGCGGCCCATGGCCTTGGCCATCAGCATGGTCAGGAACGTGCCGGAGGCACCGACCAGCGTGCCCGCGACGAGCAGCACGACGTTGTCCAGGACGTAGCCGCCCGCCGCCACGGTCAGACCGGTGAACGCGTTCAGCAGCGAGATGACGATGGGTACGTCGGCGCCGCCCACCGGCAGCACCAGCAGCAGGCCGAAGACCAACCCGACCAGACCCAGCAGGATGCCGACCCACATGGCGGGGTTCAGCGCCAGCTGGGTCGAGAGGCCGACGCCGGCGACGAGGCCCAGGCCGAACCCCACGGCGAGACCCGGGAAGGTCACCGGCGCCGAGGTCATCAGCTCCTGGAGCTTGGCGAAGGTGACGACGGAGCCGGCGAAGGAGACCGAGCCGACGAAGATCGTGAACGCCGTCGCGACCAGCACGAACCAGTTGACGTCGACACCGGCGTCGACCAGCTCGACCTTGTCGTGGAGCTCCACCAGGGCGACCAGGGCGGCCGCGCCGCCACCGACGCCGTTGAACAGCGCCACCATCTGCGGCATCTGGGTCATCTGCACCCGCTGGGCCCCGAAGACACCCCCGATGGTGCCGAGCAGGATCGCGCCGAGGATCAGCGGGACGTGGTTGAGGTGCTCCACACCGTCGGGCCGGTAGAAGAACGGGACGGCGCACGCGACGACCGCTGCACCAGCACCGATCAGGTTGCCCGTGCGCGCCGTCCTGGGACCCGAGAGCCCCTTGAGCGCGAGGATGAAGCAGACGGCGCAGGCCAGGTAGACCAGCTGGACCCAGACGGGCGTGGCGATCACTTGGACGCCCCCGCTCCGTCGGTGCCAGCAGCCGCGGGCTTCTTCTTCCTGCGCACGAACATCTGCAGCATGCGGTCGGTGACCACGAAGCCGCCGACCATGTTCACCGCCGCGAGCACGATCGCCACCAGTCCGACTGCGACCGCGAGACCGCTGTCGGTCGTGCCGGTCACGAGGATCGCCCCGAGCAGGATGATGCCGTGGATCGCGTTCGCGCCCGACATCAGCGGGGTGTGCAGGGTCGAGGAGACCTTGGAGATGACCTCGATGCCCACGAAGACGCTGAGGATGAAGATCGTCAGCCAGACCACGGCGTCGTTCACTTGTCGTCCTCCTGGTCGAAGGGGAGATCGAGCTGGGCGTCGGCCTCACGGCCCTCGTCGCGGCCGGGCCGCCCCGAGGGGTCGGTGACGACGGCCTGGAACTCGGGTTCCTCTCCCGGCGGCACCATCAGCGGCTCGTCGAGCGCCGGTGGCACCTCCGGCACCTCTGGCGGCTCGGGCGACCCCTGGAGGCCCTCGATGGCCTCCCGGGTCGGCTCGTGCACGATCCGGCCGGCGTGGGTGACCGCGGCCCCCGCCACGACCTCGTCGTCGAAGTCCGGCGCGAACTCGCCCTCGACCGTCATCAGCGTGAGCAGGTTGACGAGGTTCTGCGCGTAGAGCTTGGAGGCCGGCCCGGGCATCTGGGAGGGCACGTTGTCCCCGCCCCACACCTGGGCGTGGCCGATCCGGACGACCTTTCCTGCGACCGAGCCCTCGACGTTGCCGCCGGTCTCTGCCGCGAGGTCGACCACCACCGAGCCGGGCTTCATCTGCTCGACCATCTCGCGGGTCACCAGCATCGGAGCCTGGCGCCCGGGAACGGCTGCGGTCGTGATCAACGCGTCCGCGTTGGCGATGTACGGCGTGAGCAGGTCGCGCTGGCGGGCGGCACGGTCCTCGGTCATCTCCCGGGCGTAGCCGCCGCTCCCCTCGAGCGTCTCCAGCTCGAGGTCGATGGCCTTCGCGCCCATGGACCGGATCTCCTCGGCGGAGGCCGCGCGGACGTCGTAGGCCTGCACGACGGCGCCGAGACGCTTGGCGGTCGCGATGGCCTGCAGGCCCGCGACACCCGCTCCGAGCACGACGACCTGGGCCGGCTGCACCGTCCCGGCCGCGGTCATGTTGAGCGGGAAGAATCTCCGCAGCAGGCCGGCGGCCACGATGGCGCACCGGTAGCCCGAGACGAGGGACTGCGAGGACAGGGCGTCCATCGACTGCGCCCGCGAGATCCGTGGGACCAGCTCCATCGCGAAAGAAGTGATGCCGAGGTCGCGCAGGTCGGCGACCAGCCCGTGGGAGGAGTTGACGGGAAGGAACGAGAGCACGGCAGCGCCCTGGCGCACACCTCGGACCCGGTCGCCGCTCAGGGCGTTGACCCCGAGCACGACGTCGGCCGCGGCGAGCGCCTCGTCGGTGACGATGGCGCCGGCCTCCACGTAGAGCTCGTCGTCGTACTCCGCCCGACTGCCGGCATCGGGCTCGACAAGAACCTCGTAGCCGAGATCGGTCAGCTTGACGACGAGCTCGGGGACCATCGCGACCCGGGACTCACCCTCACGGGTCTCCTTTGCTACTGCGATCTTCACCCGTCAGAACCTAGTGGACGCGACCGCCGCTTCTCGACAATGAGATCCCCGTCTCGCCCGTTTCCCTCGAAAGGGGCCGCAGGTCGGGCTCAGCTCATCCCGGTGCCGGCGAGCAGGCCGATCGCATAGGTGATCGCCATGGCGATCAGACCGCCGATCACGTTGCGGGTCACGGCGGGCCGCGAGCGGGCGCCGCCGATCCGGGAGCTGATCAGGCCGGTGCTCGCGAGAGCCACGGCCACCGCCACCACCGTGACGATGACGCGCAGCCCGGGCGAGAACAGCATGATGGTCAGCACCGGAAGCAGCGCGCCCAGCGTGAACGCGATCATCGAGGCGATGGCGGCGTGCCACGGGCTGGTCAGGTCGTCGGGGTCGATGCCGAGCTCGATGTCGAGGTGGGCCTTGAGTGCGTCCTGTTCGGTGAGCTCGACCGCGACCTGGCGCGCGAGGGCCTCGGAGAGCCCTCGCTGGCGGTACATCTCAGCCAGCTCGGCGAGCTCGAGCTCCGGTTCCTCCGCGAGCTCCCGGGTCTCCTTCTCGATCAGGGCCTTCTCGGTGTCACGTTGCGTGCTCACCGAGACGAACTCGCCCGCCGCCATGCTCAGGGCTCCCGCCACGAGTCCGGCCAGGCCGGCGACGAAGATGGTGTGGCGGTCGGTGGTGGCACCAGCGACGCCCATGACGAGGCCGGCGACCGAGACGATGCCGTCGTTGGCCCCCAGCACCGCTGCTCGCAGCGAGTTCAGCTTGCCGTTCACCGAGTCGTCGTGGGGTTCGTGGGCATGCTCACCCGTCGGTGGGAAGCTCTGAGGGGCAGTGGAAGACATGGACCAATCGTCCTGCTTCGGTGGGTACGTCGCAACGAAGGGCAGGCTGGGCTCAGTCGGTCGTCTTGAAGGTGTACTCCGTCGCGAACGCCTTCGTGACCGTGACCAGGACCGCCACCTGGTCCTGGTCCGAGACCAGCGAGCACCTCATCGTGGTGATCCTCACGGCACCCAGGTCTCCTCCGGCGGCGCGGGGCATCCTGTAGAACTCGAGCATGACTGCCCGACGTAGACCGCGCTGGTCCGAGCTGCAGCCGATGCTCTGCCCGCGGAGGCTGCCGCTCAGTCCTACTGAGCGCCGGTTGGCCACGGTGGCCTCCATCCCGGACCTGCGTCTGCTGGCGAGGCGCCGCGCACCGCGCGCGGTGTTCGACTACACCGACGGTGCCGCCGCCGAGGAGATCAGCCTGCGTCGGTCTCGACAGGCCTACGCCCGCATCGAGTTCCAGCCGTCGGTCCTGCGGGACGTCTCCACCGTGGACACCTCGACGACGATCCTCGGCCGCCCGTCGGCGCTCCCGCTGGTGTTCGGCCCCACCGGGTTCACCCGGATGATGCACACCGACGGAGAGTCGGCGGTCGCCCGGGTGGCCTCGGACATCGGCATCCCCTACGCGCTCTCCACGATGGGCACCACGTCGATCGAGCGGCTCGCCGAGGCCGCCCCCGACGGTCGCCGATGGTTCCAGCTGTACCTGTGGCGCGACCGGGAGGCGAGCCGCGACTTCGTCGTACGAGCCAAGGAGGCGGGCTACGAGGCGCTGGTGCTCACCGTCGACACCCCGGTCGCCGGACCCCGGCTGCGCGACGTGCGCAACGGGCTGACCATCCCTCCGTCGCTGTCGCTGCGGACCATGGCGGAGGGCGCCCTCCACCCGGCGTGGTGGCTCGACCTGCTGACCACCGAACCGCTCGAGTTCGCCTCCCTCAACCGCTTCGAGGGCACCGTCGCCGACCTGGTGGGCAAGATGTTCGACCCCGCCGCGACCATCGGCGACCTGGCCTGGCTGCGCTCGGTCTGGGACGGCCCGCTGGTCGTCAAGGGCATCCAGACCGTCGCCGACGCCCGCGCCGTGGTCGATGCCGGGGCCGACGCGCTGATCGTCTCGAACCACGGCGGCCGCCAGCTGGACCGCTCGCCCACTCCCCTGGAGGTGCTGCCGGCCGTGGTCGACGCCGTGGGTGACCGTGCCGAGGTGTACGTCGACGGCGGCATCCTGTCCGGAAGCGACGTCGTCGCGGCCGTGGCGCTCGGTGCACGGGCGGCCCTGGTGGGCCGGGCCTACCTCTACGGGCTGATGGCCGGAGGTGAGCGCGGGGTGCGACGGGCCGCCGAGATCCTCACCGACGAGGTCGCCGGCACCCTGGCGCTGCTGGGCGTCACTCGTGCTGCGGACCTCGATCGCGCACATGTACGGCTCCGCGGGACCTGAGATAGTTTCCGGTCATGGACGTCATCGAGTACACGCCGACTCGTGAGCAGTACGTGTACACGTTCGGGGGTGCCGCCCCCGTCATGAGGGTGACGCCGGGGGCCATCCTGCGGCTGTGGTCCGACGACGCGTTCGGCGGCGCGCTGCGCACCGTGGACGACCTCTCGAGCGCCAAGGTCGACCTGCGGTTCGTCAACCCGCAGACCGGGCCCTTCTACGTCGAGGGAGCCGAGCCCGGCGACACCCTCGCCCTCCACCTGGTCGCACTGGAAGCGGCCCGCGACTGGGGTGCCTCGGCCGCGATCCCGTTCTTCGGCGGGATGACCGGCACCGACCGCGTGGTCACCCTCCAGGACCCTCTGCCGGACACCACCTGGATCTATGAGCTGGACCGGGACCGCAGGACGGTGGCGTTCGCCGCCCGGCACAGCGAGCACCGCATCGAGCTGCCCTTCGAGCCGATGCTCGGCACCGTCGGAGTCGCGCCGGCCGGGGGCGAGGTGCGGTCCTCCTTGGTGCCCGAGCGCTTCGGCGGCAACATGGACACCCCGGAGATGCGCGCCGGCTCGACGGCCTTCTTCGGCGTCAACGTCGAGGGCGCCATGTTCTCCGTCGGCGACGGGCACTACCGCCAGGGCGAAGGGGAAGCGTGCGGCACCGCCGTCGAGGGCGCCATGACCACCACGCTCATCGTCGAGCTCATCAAGGGGGGCGCCCCGGGCTGGCCGCGGATCGAGACCGACACCCACTGGATGACCATCGGATCCAGCCGGCCGATGGAGGATTCCTGGCGCATCGGCAACGCGGAGCTCGTGCACTGGGTCGCCGAGCTGTGTGGCCTCCACCCGATGGACGCCTACCAGCTGTGCTCGCAGATCGCGCAGGCGCCGATCGCCAACGTGGTCGACGCCAACTACAGCGTCGTGGTCAAGGCGGCCAAGGCGCTTCTTCCGCCCGCAGACGCCTTCGGCGGCATCCACGCCGAGCTCCGTGCGCGGGCCCGCGCGCTCGGCACCGTTCACACCTCCTAGTCCCCCACCCCGGCGAAAGGCTCTGCCCGATGGATCTCAAGCTCAGCGGTACGCGTGTCCTGGTCACCGGCGGCACGCGAGGCATCGGACGGGCGGTCGTCGAGGCCTTCCTCGCCGAGGGGGCACACGTCGCCTTCTGCGCCCGCAACCCCGATGAGGTATCAGCCACCCAGGAGGCACTGAGCGCACGGGGCACCGTGAGCGGTGCGGCCGTCGACGTGGGCGACGCCGAGGCACTGGCGGCCTGGGTCGAGAAGTCGGCCGACTCGCTCGGCGGCCTCGACGTGGTCGTGGCCAACGTCAGCGCCCTCGCCATCCCGGACACCGAGGAGAACTGGCAGGCCAGTCTCAACGTCGACCTCATGCACACCGTCCGGCTCGTCCGGGCGGCCATGCCCCACCTCGAGCGCAGCGAGGCCGCGTCGATCATCGCGATCTCCAGCGTGTCCGGACGCGAGTCGGACTTCGCCTCGGGCCCGTACGGCACCGTGAAGACCGCCATCGTCGGCTACATCCACGGGCTCGCGATGCAGCTGGCCAGCACAGGCATCCGCGCCAACACCGTCTCCCCGGGCAACACCTACTTCGAGGGTGGGGTCTGGGAGAGCATCGAGACCGGGGACCCGGGCCTGTTCAAGACGGCGATGGAGCTCAACCCGACGGGCGACATGGGCACCCCCGAGGAGGTCGCCGCCCCGGTGGTGTTCTTGGCCAGCCCCTTGGCGGGGCGGATCAGTGGCACCAACCTCCTGGTGGACGGCGCGTTGACCCGAGGGATCCAGCTGTAGGACCCCGGTGCTGCAGAGGGAGGGGGGTCGATCTTGCGCACGTCTCACGGCAAGGTGGTGCCATGACAGCTCATGTGGAGACCTACGACATCCCGTTCGACGGCACGCACCTGCAGGCGCAGCTCGTCTCGCTCGCGATCGGTGCGGAGGTGATCGACGCCTTCATGGACTCGACCGGGGCGGTCGTCCTGACCGTGGCCCCGGTGCGCAGCACGTTGGAGACCGAGCAGGTCGTCTACCTGCTGGGTGAGCGGGACGCCATCGCCACCGGGTCGCGCTTCGTCCGGACCGTCTTCAACCACACGATCCCCGCGGTCCTGCACGTGTACACCGCACCCGCCAACGAGCACACCCGCCTCGACGTCGAGCACGCCGCCAAGCACTGAGCCGGCAAGTCCCCCCAGGGTGCTTGAATGTGCCCCTGACTCATCGACCCGAGATGGACGCGCGAGCATGACCGAGCCGCACCGCCTCACTCGCCTGCTGGCACCTGCGTCGGTGGCGCTGGTCGGCGCCTCCACCGTGCCCAACACTCCTGGCAACGACATGGTGCTCGAGCTCCAGGTCAGCCGCTATCCCGGCACGGTCTACCCGGTGAGCTCGAGGTACGCCGAGGTCGAGGGCTTCGAGTGCTACCCCGACCTGACCCAGCTGCCCGAGGTCCCTGACCTGGCGGTGCTCAGCGTGGGCAACGACCGGCTCGAGGAGCAGGTGGCGGCGGCCGTCGAGCTGGGCGTCGGTGGACTGGTGGTCCCCGGCAGCGCCCTCCTGCCGAGCGACGACGAGGAGTCGTCGCTGCGTGGACGGATCCGGGACATGGCCCTCGCCGCTGACCTCCCGATCGTCGGCGGCAACTGCATGGGCTTCTACAACGTCGACGCCTGGTTCCGCGCGTTTCCGTTCCAT
The DNA here is from genome assembly GCA_963843775.1 of uncultured Actinomycetota bacterium. Lineage (GTDB taxonomy): Bacteria > Actinomycetota > Actinomycetes > Propionibacteriales > Nocardioidaceae > Marmoricola. The sequence continues at coordinate 7,731 of CAWJLT010000002.1, read as the reverse complement.
CGTCCCTACGAGCTGCAGCAAGGTGGCGTCACCTTGATCGCGCAGTCGGGGTCGGTGCTCACCTCGTTGCTCTGGAACGACCAGAAGCTGCGCTTCAACCTCGCCATCTCGCCGGGCCAGGAGCTGGTCACCACGGCGTCCGAGTACATGGACTACGCCCTCGAGCAGGACAGCACGCGGGTGATCGCCCTGTTCATCGAGTCGGTGCGCCGGCCGGAGGCCTTCGTCGCGGTGCTCCAGAAGGCGGCGGCCCGCGACGTGCCGGTGGTGGCCCTCAAGGCGGGCCGCACCCCCCAGGCGGCCACGCTGGCGCTGAGCCACTCGGGGGCGATCGCCGGCGACGACGCGGCGTACCGGGCGCTGTTCGAGCGGTACGGCGTGCTCACGGCGTCCTCGATCGACGAGCTGGCGGCCTCGGCGCTCCTGCTCTCCGACGTACGCCGTCCCGGGGCCGGTGGACTTGCGACGATCCATGACTCCGGCGGCGAGCGCGAGCTGTTGCTGGACCTCGCCGCCGATGTGGGGGTCCCGTTCGCCCAGATCGGGGAAGACACCACCCAGGTCCTCGCCGAGCACCTGGACCACGGCCTGGAGCCGATCAACCCACTGGATGCCTGGGGCACCGGACGGGACCACCAGACCATCTTCGAGCACTGCTGGCAGGCGCTCATGGACGACGAGGACACCGCGATCGGGGTCTTCGTCGCCGACCTCACCTCCGGCTTCTACCTGCACGAGTCGTTCGCCCGGATCTGCCGACGAGTGCACCGACGCAGCAGCAAGCCGATGGCGATGATGACGAACCATGTCGGCACCGACAGCCAGGACCTCGCTCGTCGGCTGACCGATCTCGGCATCCCGGTGATCGACGGCACGGTCCCCGGTCTGGTGGCCGTGCGCAACGTCCTGGCCTACCGGGACTTCGCCTGGAGCCCGCGGATCGCCCCGCCGACCCGGCCGGCCGCGACCATCACCGCGAAGTGGCGGGCCCGGCTCTCTCGCCCGGAGATCCTCACCGAGAGCGAGGGCCTGGAGCTGCTCGGTGACTACGGCGTGCCCACGATCCCGCACGCCGTGGTCACCGACATCGACTCCGCGACCGACTTCGCCCGTGAGGTCGGCTATCCCGTGGTGCTCAAGACAGCGGCGCCGGGCATCCTGCACAAGTCGGAGGTCGACGGCGTCCTGCTCAACCTGACCGACGAGGACGATCTGAGGAACGCCTACGCCGGTCTCACCGCGCGTCTGGGGCAGGAGGTCCTCGTGGCGCCGATGGCCCCACGCGGTATCGAGCTGGCGCTGGGCGTCGTCCGGGACCCCCAGTTCGGGGCCATGGTGCTGGTGGCAGCCGGCGGGGTGTTCATCGAGGTGCTCGGCGACCGTCAGCTCGGTCTCGCGCCGATCGACGCCCGCATCGCTGGGCGGATGCTCGACAAGCTCGCGGTGGCGCCGATCCTCGCAGGAGTACGCGGTCGGCCCCCGGTGGACAAGGCGTCCGTGATCTCCGCGCTGGTCGCGCTCTCCGACCTCGTGGTCGACGTCGGGGACCTCATCTCCGAGCTCGACATCAACCCCCTGGCCGTGGACGAGCAGGGCTGCCTGGCGCTGGACGCGCTGGTCGTCCCCACTGCCGCAGTGTCGGACGCCGGCCCACCGCTGTGACCCAGCCCCTCGCCGGGACGCGGAATCCGGTCACCGTGCAGTCGACGCCGGTCCGTGGTTCGATGGTTCCTTGAGCCACCACATCGGCCCCGACCAGCTCGAGCAGGCGCTGCGCGACGCGGTCGCCGACCCTGACGACGTCCGGGTGCGCGCGATCGACCGGCACGCGATGGCCAGCGACGCGTCCCACTTCCTGCTGACCCCTCGCGCGGTCGTCGTGGCCAACGACGGCGCGGACGTCGGCCGGCTGTTGGGGACCAGCGCACGTCTCGGGGTGCCGCTCACCCTGCGTTCGGGTGGGACCAGCCTGTCCGGGCAGGGCGTCACCGACGGGATCCTGGTCGATGTCCGCGCCCGGTTCCGTGACCTCGAGGTGCTCGACGACGGCGCGAGGGTCCGGGTCCAGCCGGGACTCACCGTCCGCCAGGTCAACGCCAGGCTCGCGGCGTACGGCCGACGACTCGGCCCCGACCCCGCGAGCGAGGCTGCGTGCACGGTCGGCGGCGTGATCGCCAACAACTCCAGCGGGATGGCCTGCGGCATCGTCGAGAACAGCTACCAGACCCTGGAGTCACTGGTGGTGGTGCTGCCATCGGGAACCGTGGTCGACACCGGGGCACCCGACGCCGACGAGCGGCTGCGTCTGACCGAGCCCGACCTCTACGCCGGGCTGCTCCGGTTGCGTGACCGGGTCCGGGGAAACGCCGCCTCGGTCGAGCTGATCCGCCGGCAGTACGCCATGAAGAACACCATGGGGTACGGCGTCAACGCCTTCCTGGACCACGACACCGCGAGCGAGATCCTCGCCCACCTGCTGGTGGGCAGCGAGGGCACGCTCGGCTTCGTCGCCGAGGCGACGTTCCGCACCGTCCCGGTCAAGACCGCGATCGCCTCCGCCCTCGCTGTCTTCGGTTCGCTCCAGGACGCCAACCAGGCGCTCCCCGGGCTCGTGGCCACCGGCGCCGCGACGCTCGAGCTGATGGATGCGACCTCGCTGCGGGTGGGGCAGTCCTTCGCGGACGCGCCCGAGCAGATCCGCGGCCTCGACGTCGACCAGCAGGCCGCCCTGCTGGTGGAGTACCAGGCGACGTCCCCGGCCGAGCTTCGCGACCTCGCGACCCGCGGTGACGACCTCCTGGCCTCGCTGCCCCTGGTCGCCTCCGCTGCCCTGAGCACCGACGGGCCCGGGCGCAACCGACTCTGGAAGCTGCGCAAGGGCCTCTACACCTCCGTAGCGGGCGCCCGCCCCTCCGGCACGACCGCCCTGCTCGAGGACGTCGTGGTGCCGGTGGAGCGGCTCGCCGACACCTGCCTGGAGCTCGGCGTGCTCTTCGAGCGCTACCACTACCGCGACAGCGTGATCTTCGGGCACGCCAAGGACGGCAACATCCACTTCATGCTCACCGACCGGTTCGAGTCGCAGGAGGCCCTGGGGCGCTACACCGGCTTCACCGAGTCGATGGTCGACCTCGTGCTGGGCCAGGGCGGGTCGCTCAAGGCCGAGCACGGCACCGGTCGGGTGATGGCGCCCTACGTACGCCGCCAGTTCGGCGACGAGCTCTACGACGTGATGCGCAGCCTGAAGGCGCTGGTCGACCCCACCGGCATGCTGAACCCCGGGGTCATCCTGGACGACGACCCCGAGGCCCACCTCCGACACATCAAGCTGCAGCCGGAGGTCGAGCCGGAGGTCGACCGCTGCGTGGAGTGCGGCTACTGCGAGCCGGTCTGCCCGAGTCGGGACGTGACGCTGACCCCGCGGCAGCGGATCGTCGTACGCCGCGCCATCACCTCGGCGAACCAGCACGGAGACGACGCCCTCGCCCAGGAGCTCGAGGACGACTTCGACTACGAGGGTGTGCAGACCTGCGCCGTGGACGGCATGTGCCAGACCGCCTGCCCGGTGCTGATCAACACCGGCGACCTGGTCAAGCGGCTGCGCCGCGCCGAGAACGGTCCGGTGGTGAACGCGGCCTGGCGCTCGGCCTCCCGGCACTGGTCGACGATGACCCGAGGTGGGTCCAAGGCGCTGAGCACGGCCTCGGCCCTGCCGCCGCAGGTGCCGGGAAGGGCGACGACGGTCGCCCGCACCATCGCCGGCTCCGACCACGTCCCCTCCTGGACCCCGGATCTCCCCGGCGGCGGCCGCCGCCGCAGCCTCGGCGCACCGGCCCGGCCGAGCGGAGAGTCGTTCGACGCCCTCTACCTGCCGTCGTGCGTGAACGCGATGTTCGGTCCCGGCGGCGACGGACAGGCCGGCGAAGGACAGGGCGTGCAGTGGAGCCTGCAGGAGCTCTGCGCCCGGGCAGGGCTACGTCTGCGGGTGCCCGCGAACATCGACTCGCTGTGCTGTGGCGTGCCGTGGTCCTCCAAAGGCCTACCCGCCGGCGAGCGGGCGATGAAGGAGCTCGTCACCAGATCCGTGGGCACGGTGGTCGGCGGCGGCCGCGTGGACGTGATCAGCGATGCCTCCAGCTGCACCGAGGGCTACCTCACGATCCTGCGGGACAGCGGGCTCGAGGTGACCGTGACCGACGCCGTGCAGTTCGTGGCCGACCGGGTGCTGCCGCTGCTGCCGGAGGGCCAGCGCCTGGAGAGCCTGTCCCTGCACCCCACCTGCTCCTCGACGCAGCTGGGTGCGAACGACGCGTTGACGACGATCGGCGCCGCCGTGGCCCATCAGGTGCACGTGCCGGTGGACTGGGGCTGCTGCGGCTTCGCCGGCGACCGAGGAATGCTCCACCCCGAGCTGACCGCCTCCGCGACCGCAGCCGAGGCCGCCGAGGTCCGAGCTCGCGACGACAGCGCCCACGCCTCCTGCAACCGGACCTGTGAGCTCGGGATGTCCCGCGCGACCGGCCGGAGCTACCGACACCTGCTCGAGCTCCTCGAGGAAGTCACCCGACCTGCGTCCTGACCATGCTTCAGCTCCTGGTCTTGACCGGCAGGGCCGAGGAGGGCGAGTGTGGCGGTCGTCACACGCTCGTGCGGCAGTCCTGCCTCGGAGGTTCCTTGATGCCATCTCGTCGCTTTGTCGGTGCGGCACTCCTGTCCGCTCTCGTGCTGGGCCTGGGGACGACGGGCCCGGTCGAGGCCGCCGGATCCGGTGCTCGGTCCGGCGATCATCAGGACGCCACGCCGGGCTCCCAGCCCCTGCCCGGCTACACCATCGCCAACCCGCCGCTGGCGCCCATGACGGTGCGCGGCAAGCCGTCGCGGGTGCTGCAAGGGGTCCGTCAGCACGCGGCGTACGACATCGAGGTGCCGGCCCGTTGGAACGGGGAGCTGGTGATGTGGGCCCACGGCTACCGCGGCACCGGCACGGTGCTGACCGTGGATCCGCCGAGCTTCGGCCTCAGAGAGCTGCTGCTCCAGCAGGGCTACGCCTGGGCGGCGTCGAGCTATGCCCGCAACGACTACGACGTCGCCACGGGGGTCGTCACCACCCGAGGCCTGGCCCAGTACGCCGCCCGCCGTCTGGGCCGTGAGCCACGCCGGACCTATCTCGCCGGAGTGTCGATGGGTGGCCACGTCATCGGGCGCTCGCTCGAGCAGTACCCCGGCTTCTACTCGGGGGCCCTGCCGATGTGCGGGGTGATGGGCGACCAGGAGCTGTTCGACTACTTCCTCAGCTACAACCTGGTGGCCCAGGACCTCGCTGACCGACCCGTCTATCCGCCGACTCCCGACTACCTGACCAGCGACGTGCCGGTGATCGAGCAGAGTCTCGGCCTGATCGGGCTGGCGCCGGGTGGTCCCGACACCACCAACGCCGCAGGCAAGCAGTTCCGGGCCATCGCGACCGAGCTCACCGGTGGGCCGCGGCCCGGCGCCGACGCTTCGTTCGCCTACTGGAAGGACTTCCCCTTCACGCTGTTCACCCCCGACAACTCGGGCTCACTGGCGCAGAACGCCGGACGACTGGCCCAGAACGTGAACACCCGCTACCGCCCGAACTTCCCGGTCGACGTCAACGCCGGCGTGCAGCGCGTCCCCGTCAGCGACGCCTACTCACGTCATACCGCGCGGCTCACCCAGATCCCGAAGATCCAGGGTCGTCCCGGCGTACCGGTACTCACCTTGCACGGTCTGGGCGACTACTTCGTGCCGTTCTCGATGGAGCAGATCTACGCCCGCGACGTACGCCGCAACCACCAGTCCCGGTTCCTGGTCCAGCGTGCGGTCCGCGAGGTGGCGCACTGCGAGTACACCCCCAACGAGGTCCGCGAAGCGTGGAACGACCTGACCACCTGGGTGCGGTCGTCCACCTCACGGCGTGGCCACCACCACGTCCGGCGCCCGAAGGGTGACCGGGTGCTGAACCGTTCGGTGGTGGCCTCGCCGACCTTCGGGTGCCGGTTCACCGACCCGACGGGCGCGACGAACGCGGCGACCCCCACGCACGGGCTCTACCCGCCGTGCCCCCGCCGAGGTCGTTGACGGTCGCGGCGAGTCGACGAGGAGCGGTCCAGACCGGTCCGGCGAAATGGCCGCTGATCGGCAACCGAATCCCTGGCCCATCCGAAGGGTGACATGAGGCCGGTCCCCCGCACCGACCCGAGGAGAGGGAGAACTCATGTTCCGCAGCAGATGGAGCCGGCGCCTCGTCGGCACGCTCTCAGCCACCTTCCTGGTGCTCGGCACGGTGGCGCTCGCGTCCCCCGCCCAGGCTCACGGGAGCAGGCACAAGCACAAGCACCACGCGCTCGGCGAGCGCAGCCTGGCCACGGTGCTGCTCCGAGACAAGAAGGGGTTCGATCGCAACGGGCGGGACTACGACATCCTGACCGGAGCAGTGCTGGCCGTGCTCGGCGCCGACGCGAACAGCCCGGTGAAGGTGCTGCTCGACGGCACGCAGCCGCTGACCGCGTTCCTCCCCAACGACCGCGCCTTCCGGCGCCTCGCCAACGAGGCCCTCGGCAGGAAGCACCGCTCGGAGTCCACGATCCTCAACGACCTCGCCGGCGCTCTCGGCGTGCCCGCGATCGAGAAGGTGCTGCTCTACCACGTGGTCCCCGGGGCCACCGTGGACTACCGCACCGCGTTGCGCTCCGACGGGGCGAAGCTGAAGACCGCGGCCGGCCCCGCGCTGACGGTGGACGTCAAGCGCTACCGCTGGTGGAAGTACGTCACCCTCGTCGACGGTGACCGCAAGGCACGCAACGCCAGGGTGGTGCGGCCGAACATCAACAAGGGCAACAAGCAGATCGCGCACGGCATCAACCGGGTGCTCCGCCTGCCCAGCAGCTGAGCGGCCGCTCGTCTGCCACGCCCGGGAGCACGCGCGCGCAGCGCGTGCTCCCGGTCGGGCCCGTCCGGTGTCCACGCTGGGTGCGGCCCTCGATCACCGAGCTGATCGACCGCGGCCAGGCAACCGGGTCCACGCGAACCCGGCCAGGCCGACCAGCACCGGCCAGAGGGCCAGGCGTTCGAGACCACCCGACACGGCGCCGTCCCCGGAGAGCACGAACGACAGGGCCGACACGCCGGTGACGGCTCCCGTCGTCAGGAGTGCCCGGGCGAGACGCGGCCGCTCCTTCCGCAACCGTGCGCCCAGAACGATCAGCGCGATCGGCTGGGCGACGAACAACGGTCCCGCGGCCATCGCATGCAGGCTCGCGTCCTGGTCGAGCGGCGCGAGGCCGGTCGCGACCGAGCTCAGCCCGGAGACCACCAGCAGCCCCGTGGCCCACGGCCCCAGGGGTCGTGCGAGCAGCACCGCACCACCGGCCAGCAACACCCCGAAGACCATGAACGAGCCGTTCATCAGCTCATGCCGCGGCGAGCAGTAGGTTCCCGAGCAGGTGACCTCACCGAGCCGGCTGACCGAGTCGGACAGGAAGCTGTAGCCGCCGGTCGTCCCCGCCGCGACGACGAACTCGGTCGCGATGTAGACCGGCCGCGCGAGCAGTGCCAGCGCTCCCCAGCGCTCGGCCGCAAGTCTGGTGGGTCCTGCGGGCCCGGTGGGTCGGTGTGGTCGTGCTGAGCCTGCCGCCATCCGGTCACCGTAGACCGGGCAGCAACGGGTCCTGGTCCCGCGCCCTGCGACCGCTCGGATCAGTAGTACCA
>CAWJLT010000001.1:0-43216 GCA_963843775.1 uncultured Actinomycetota bacterium | reverse complement strand
TCGTAGAGCATGGTCACGACGACGTCGGCGCCATCGACGGCCTCGGCGACGGAGCCGGCCACGGTGGCCACGTCGGACAGGACCTGCGCCTTGTCCTGGCTGCGGTTCCAGACCCGCAGCGGCAGGCCGGCCTTCGCGATGTTGCGGGCCATGCCCGCGCCCATGGTGCCGGTTCCGAGCAGTGCGACGGTGGGGTTCTCAGTCATGGGGACACGCTACTCAAGCCGCCCACGGCCACAGCACGTCGACCCGGGGTATTCGTCGCCCCCGGACTCTGCGGTGGGTCCCCTGGCCGTCGGTGACGAGGCACTCGGCCGTGAGGTGTGGTCCAGGTGAACCGGCCGTCCTGCTGCTCCACCGCCCATCCGCCATGAGTCTTGATGCGGTGGTGATGTCGGGTCATCTTGCCGAGGTTGGACACGGTCGGTCTGACCCGGAGGCCCGTTCTCGTCGTAGGCCGCCGGTGTGGTCTCGGTCGAGACTGCGGCTCAGGGACGAGGCGAACGGGAACACGTCGGCGGGCCTGTGCAGCTGCAACCGTTCGTCGATGGCGGCCGGGACCTCGTAGCAGTCCGTGGCCATGCCCTGGTTGAGGTCGATCACCGGCCGCAGGCTGATGTGGTGGTGACCGAGGAGGTGGACCAGCTGGTTCCGGGTCAGGACCACCAGGTCTTCAGCCCGGGCCGCACCACGGCCCTGCAGGATGGCGGGCGTGGAGTTGCACGTAGACCGTTTCCTGGGGTCTCACCTTGCTCGCCACGGCGGTCCGGATCATCTCCGCGACGACCTCCGGGCAGTCGGCCTCGCGTGCACCGACGAGCAGCTTCAGGGCCGCCAGCGGGTTGCCCAGGAGGACGATCGCCTCGGTCCGCAGCTCGTCGACCGGCAGCGTCCGCTGCTCGGGGCTGCCGTGCTCGCGCATCAGGTGGGCGAGGTGGTCGAGCGTGCCGAAGAGCCGGCGCAGGCCCGCGCTCGCGCCACGAGCGACCAGCGTCCGGGTGCCGTGGTCATCGGCACGACTCAGCCACACCGAGCGAGCCGCCGCAGCCTCCTCCGCCTTCCGGTCCGCCAGCGACTGGTCGGCCTCGACCACCCGTGCCTCCACCACCCGGAGCAGCCGACCCGGAGGCAGCGTGCCGAGCACGTCGGCGATCGCGGCGTCGACCCATCCTGCGTGCTCCTCGCTCAGCCCACTGGTGGCGGCGGCGATCTTGCGGGCCACCCACAGCTCCAGACGGCCGGCCCCGAGCGCACCCCAGGTCCGGGGAAGCCGCGCGTCGATGTCCACGGCATCGGCCATCAGCTGGCGTCCGGCCAACGGGTGGATCTCGAGCGCTGCCGCAAGCTCGGCCGCGGCGTACTCATCCACCGGCAGCCCGACCGCTCCCAGAGGGGTCGGTCGTCGTCGTGGATCACGTAGCCGGTAGGGATCGGTGACGACGTGGGCCCGGGCCCACTCCTGGGCTAGCCGCAGCCGCTCGAACTCCGCCGCCCGGACCGCCACCAGGTTGGCCTCCAGCCGCGCCAGCACTCGGTGGGTGTGAAGGGTGGGAGCACCGACCGCCATGCTTCCATTCTCGTACGAACACCTGTTCGAGTCAAGAGGCCGTCATGCTGGGTGGGCCACCATGGCTCAGGCGATGACGGCGTCGATCGTCTTCTTCAGCGCACTCGGCTGGGCGGGGCTCTTCGGCGCCTTCTTCCTGGCCTCGAGCATGTCGGCGCCGAGCTCCTGGAGAGCCTTGCGGCCGAGCCCCTCGCGGACCTTCGGGAACCACTCCTTCTCCTCCTCGTCGATGTGGTGGTCGACGTTCTCGATGAGGACGGTGGTCTTGGCGTCGAACCGCTCGTGGTCGGGCGTCATGCCGACCAGCTCCATCACGAGCAGGTCGGCGACGTGGTGCTCCTCGTAGGACTCGAGCACGTCGTCCTCGAGGTCGGGAAGCAGCTCCCGCACCCGCGGGTACATGACCTCGTTCTCGATGTAGGTGTGCACCGTGAGCAGCTCGATCATCTTCTGCACCAGCTTGCCCTTGGTGGCCGTGGCGTTGTCGCCGGCCTTCTGGAAGTCGCGGAAGACCTTGCGGATCTCCTTGTGGTCGTTCTTGAGCATGACGATGGCGTCAGTGGACACGGGGCGCTCCTCAGCGTCGGTGGGTGCAGGCGTCATCCCCCGTACCCAGGGGCCGCAACGCAACACGCAAGGCGACCCTTACGTGCGCGCGATCGCCTTGTCGGCCAGGTCGTAGGCCGCCTCGAAGCCGTCCAGCGTCTGCTGCCAGTCCATCGGCGGCGGGTGCGCGAGGCTGTACGCCGACATTCCCTCGCGGACCTCGCGGTCGGTGGCCAGCACGTCGAGGGCGCGCACCATCTCCTCGTCGTCGTGGCACAGGAAACCCTCGACCCCGTGCTCGACGAACTCGCCCACTCCCCCGCTGCGCATCGCCACGACCGGCAGCCCGGCGGCCCGCGCCTCGAGCGCCGCGATGCCGAACGACTCCTGGTGGCACGGCGCGGCGTAGGCGTCGGCGCTGCGGTAGAGCTCGCGGATCTGCTCGCGCGAGCGGTGACCGACGACCTCGACCCACTCGCTCGTGCCCAGGTGCTCGTTGTGGGCGCGCACCTTCTCCTCGAGCGGTCCCTCACCCACGAGGACGGCTCGCAGCGGCACCTCTGGCGGGACGGCCGCACGCAGCGCGGCGAGGGTGTCGAGCATCTGGATCGGCCGCTTGCGCCCGGCCAGCCGCATCACCGCCACGATCGTGAAGGGACGGGAGGCGTCGTCGTCGTGCGACAACCGGCGCCACCAGTCCACGTCCACGGCGTTGAAGACGACGTCGATGGGGGTGTCGGGGCCGAGCGGCCCGCGCATGGACGAGGCGGCAGCCGAGCTGACCGCTGTCCACCGGACCGGCCAGGAGGACCAGCCCGCGATCGCACCGACGAGCCGCACCCACCCTTCGCGCCCCGTCCACATCGAGTGCACCGTGGCGATCGCCGGCGTACCGCACGCCACGGCGGCCTTGGCCACCCGGCTGGAGAACGGCGAGACGACCGAGAGGTGCGCGTGCACGACGTCGTACGACGACAGCCGGAGGTCGCGACGTGGCAGGAAGGGCAACGGCCAGGGGGCCGGGGTCGGCGTCCGGATGACTGCGACCGGACCGGAAGGGGTGGCCCCGGAACGGTCCGCCGTCGGGCTCAGGACGGTGACGTCGTGACCTGCCGCGGACTGACGAGCCGCCAGCTCCTCGACGAACATCTCGATGCCGCCGACGCGAGGACGGTAGACGTCGGTGACGTGCAGGATGCGCATCAGTCGACCGCCGCCGCGTGACGCTTCCGGCGACGTGCGAGCAGCCAACCCCCGAGCCAGAGACCACCGACCGGGATCTCCAGGGCGTAGGTGAAGCCGCGGTAGAGCAGCACCCCGGCCGTCATCACCGCGGGAGCGCCACCGAGGGCCACCAGCACGGCGGCGGTGCCGGCCTCCGCGAAGCCGGTGCCTCCCGGAGTGAGGAAGACCATCGACATCAGCCGGTCGACCGCGTACGCCGCCAGCACCACCACCGGACTCAGGTGACCACCCACCGCGTGCAGGCAGGCCCAGAGCAGCACCGCCTGAAGCACGCCGTAGCCGACCATCCCGAGCGACAGCTGGGCCCAGCGTGCGCCGACGAGGGAGGCGACGCGGTCGCGGAAGTCGAGGAGCACGGAGGTGACGACACCACGCTCGACCGGCCGGCGGACCCAGCGGCTGCCTCGCTCCACGACCGGTGCGGCCACGGCCACCAACCGGACAGCCGCCCCGTGGGTGGCGAGACCCGAGACCAGGACGATGACGAGCACGACGAGCACGCCCGCGGCACCCAAGCCGGTCCACCGCACCGTCTGGTTGACCTTCTCACCGGAGACGACCACGGCGATCAACGCGACGGCCGGCAGCGCGAGCTTGAGCAGGATTGACCACACGTTCGTGATCAGGGTGTAGGCCGAGAAGCCGGCGGCGCTGAACCCCCACGAGCGGATCATCAGGTAGTTCAGGGACATCCCCGCGGCGCCGCCGAACGGCAGCACGTTGGCCACGGCGCTGCCGGTCAGGTTGAGGTTGAGCGCGCGCAGCCGGGTCAGGCCAGGGAGGGCGGCCGTGAGCGTGAAGGAGTAGACGAACAGTCCGGCCGCCCACAGCAGCGCCAGCATCACCGACTCGGGGGCGGTGACCAGCTCGAGGGCCCGGGCGACCTCACGGAAGGTGGTGCCGACCAGCCTCGGCAAGGCATAGCCGAGCAGCCCGAGGGCGAGCGCCAGGGAGAGCACCACCCGGGGGGCCCTGCTGCCCGAGCGACGTCCTCCGGGGTCGGCGGCGTCATCCGGTGCTGCGTGCCAGACTTCCGACGTGCCGTTCACCCTCGTCTCCTTTCACGCACATCCAGACGACGAGGCGCTCCTCACCGGCGGCACGCTTGCTCGCGCCGCGGCCGAAGGGCACCGCGTTGTCCTGGTGACCGCCACGGCGGGCGAGGCCGGTCTGTCCGATGGTATGCGCCAGCACCCCCCACTCGGCGAACGCCGCCGGGCGGAGCTCGCCCGGGCGGCGGCCGCCCTGGGGTGTGCGAGGTGGGAGCTGCTGGACTACGAGGACTCCGGCTGGGGCACCCCCACGGGCACCAAAACGGGCACCCCCACGGGGAACGGCGTCCGTGGCGGCCGCCCCTTCTCCGGGCTCGATCCCGCCGAGCCCGCGTCCCGGCTGGCCGAGATCCTGCGGGAGGAGGACGCCGACGTGCTGACGGTCTACGACGCCCAGGGCGGATACGGGCACCCGGACCACGTGCAGGTCCACCGGGTCGGCATCCTCGCCGCCGAGCTGGCCGGGACGCCCGTCGTCCTCGAGGCCACGATCGACCGCCACCTGCTCCAGCGCGTCGCGTCGGTCCTGCGCTGGCTGCCCGGGGTGTCGGGCCTCATCCCGCCGTCCCGGTTCGCGGCCTCGTTCGTCGCCCGTGCGGACCTCACGCACCGGGTCGACGTACGCCGTCATCTGGGCGCGAAGCGCGCGGCGCTGGCCGCGCACGCCTCCCAGGCCACCGGGGGCGGGTCCGTCCGCACGGTCGCGCTGCTCCTTCGGCTGCCGAAGCCCGTCCTCGGCCTGGCACTGGGTCGGGAGTGGTTCCGGGAGCGTGGACGCAGTCCCTCAGGAGGACTGCTCGACGACGTCTTCGCCTCGCTGCGCTGAGGACTCCGGTCGGCCTCGCGGGTAGATCATCTTGGCCCCGAGGTAACAGGCCAGGACGGCGATCGCGATCCCGGCGGGATCGTCGACGAAGAAGTGCCAGCCGAGATAGACGGTGGCGATGACCGTGCAGAACAGGAAGACACCCATCGCGATCGTCGTACGTCGCAACCCGTAGTAGGCGCACATGAGGAAGATCACGGTGGTGACGCCGACGTGCAGGCTGGCGAAGGCGGAGACCTGGGCGAACGCGTCGTGGGCCTGGGGGTCCGCGAGGAGGTGCGAACGCTGGTCCATGTAGCGCGCCTGGGTGTCCTGGATCATCGTGTGCGGCAGCCGCGCGAACTCCTCGGGTGCGGACTGGAAGGGCCCCAGGGACGGGATCAGGTAGTAGCAGCCGACCCCGAAGATCCAGACCCACAACGCCGAGGTGATGGCGACGTAGCCGTCCCGGATCCGGGTGCAGAACACCAGGGGCATCGGGATCGCGATCAGCACCATCGTGCCGAAGGACTCGTAGATGATCATCAGCACGTAGGCGGCGACGTGCGTGCCGAGGAGGTCGTGCAGCAGCACGTGCGGGCTGTGGCCGAAGAACAACCACTTGTCCCACGCGAGGAGCATCTCGTCGCGGGGGGCGTTCAGGACGTCCCAGCTCTTCAGGTTGTGGTAGCTGAAGTAGACGAGGTGGTAGGCCAGGAGTCCGCTGGCCGCCAGCGCCAGGCGATACCTCGTCCAACGGCTCCGCAGCATGGCGACGGTCTTCGCCACGGTCCAGCCGCGGCGGCCCACGCGCAGGCTGGCGTCGATGACCGCCATCGGGATGAAGAAGCCGATCGAGATCCCGATGCGCGAGAAGAAGATCGAGCCGTGCGGGTCCTTGATCGGGATACCCACGTGGTGCGACCAGTAGAGCATCACGACCACGAACGCGACCACGAGGACCCACACCCTCACCAGCCACCGGTGGTCGGTATCCCGCTCGGGAGGGGCCACCGGCTGCAGACGAGCCCCCGGGGCCTGAGAGGTTGTCACGGCCGCAGCCTATCGACCCGAGGACGCGGTCCGAGACCCGCGTCGGTGTCCTCAGCGTGGCGAATGTGTGCGAGCCGCCCCATGATCCCGGCGACGGGGTACGTTTGACCCTCACCCGCCCTGCCCCCGCGGACCGCTGTCTCCATCCGTCTGGGGTGCCTGTGCTGCTGGAGAACCGCCTCTCCGACGTCCTCACCGAGTTCGCCCGCACCCTGGCCACCGACTTCCCGATCCAGGGCATCCTGGACCACCTGGTGGAGCGCATCGTCCACGTGCTGCCGATCACGGCGGCAGGCGTCACTCTGATCTCGCCCGGCACGAGCCCCCGCTTCATCGCGGCCTCCAACGAGTCGGCCATGCGCTTCGAACAGCTCCAGACCGACCTGGGAGAAGGTCCCTGCATCGCGGCCTACAGGAGCGACTCACTCATCGCCATCCCCGACCTCGGTCTCGACACGAGGTACCCGGTCTTCGCCGAGAAGGCGCTGGCCGAGGGGCTGGCGGCGGTCTTCACCTTCCCCCTGCGAGACGGCGGACAATGCCTGGGTGCACTCGACCTCTACCGGACGACGGTCGGCGGCCTCGACGAGGCCGAGCTCGCCGCTGCCCAGACGCTGGCCGACGTGGCCACGGCCTACCTCCTCAACGCCCAGGGCCGGGAGGACCTGAAGGCCGCCTCGGCCGCGGCGCGTCACATCTCCCTGCACGACCAGCTGACCGGCCTGGCCAACCGGGCCCTGCTGGTCTCGCGGCTCGAGCACGCCCTCAGCAGGAGCAGGCGTTCCGGCACCTTCGTCGGGGTCCTGTTCGCCGACCTCGACCGCTTCAAGCAGGTCAACGACACATTCGGTCACCACGTCGGCGACGAGCTTCTCGTCGCGGTGGCCCAGCGGCTGAACCAGCTGCTGCGTCCTGGGGACACCGTGGCCCGGGTGTCGGGTGACGAGTTCGTCGTCATCTGCGAGGACATGGACAGCCCGGAGCGCGCCCCCCTGGTCGCCGCGCGCATCCGGGAGGCCCTCGAGCAACCCTTCCACCTCTCCATCACCGACCTCCGCGCCACCGCCAGCGTGGGCATCGCCGTGGCCCCGGCACCCGCCGACGTCGCGGAGCACGGGCCGGAGGGGGAGTTCCGCAGCGGCAAGGTCCCCCGGGCCGAACAGCTGTTGCGCCAGGCCGACGCGGCGATGTACCAGGTCAAGCACGGTGGCGGTGACGGCTCGGGGGTGGTGGACCTGCACCGGCTGCAGGAGAGCAACGAGCGGCTCAACCTCAGCGAGGACCTGCGTTCCGCCCACCGGCGCGGAGAGCTCCGCATCGAGTACCAGCCCATCGTGGCCACGGCCGACCGCCGGGTCGTCGGTGC
Source organism: uncultured Actinomycetota bacterium (assembly GCA_963843775.1). GTDB lineage: Bacteria > Actinomycetota > Actinomycetes > Propionibacteriales > Nocardioidaceae > Marmoricola. The sequence goes on along the minus strand of CAWJLT010000001.1, from coordinate 35,582 downwards.
GGAGGCGCTGCTCCGGTGGTCGCACCGTCTGCTGGGTGCCGTCGACCCCGAGCTCTTCATCATCCTGGCCGAGCAGTCGGGCCTGATCGTCGACATCGGACGCACCGTCCTGACCGAGTCCTGTCGCGAGGCCACCTCGTGGCCCGCGCCGAACGGTCGGGAGCTCGGGGTCGCCGTGAACGTGTCGCCGCACCAGCTCATGACGGCCACGTTCGCCCCGCTCGTCGAGCGGGTGCTGACGGAGACCGGGATGGCCGCCGACCGGCTCACCCTCGAGGTGACCGAGGGGGCCCTGATCCAGGACCGGCGACGGACCCTGAGGGTGCTCGAGGCCCTCCGGACGCTCGGCGTCCGCATCGCGCTGGACGACTTCGGGACAGGGAGCTCCTCGTTGAGCAACCTGCGCGACTTCCCGGTCGACGTGGTCAAGATCGACCGCGGCTTCGTCAGCGACCTCGGGTCCGGTTCGCAGAGCCGCCACATCGTGGAGGCGGTCGTCACCCTGGCCCACCGACTCGGCATGCTCACCGTCGCCGAGGGGGTGGAGACCGACGAGCAGAGCGCCTGTGTCCTGGAGCTCGGCTGCGACTTCTTCCAGGGACACCACTTCGCCCGCGCGCTCGCGCCGCCGGCGTTCCGAAGGCTCGCCGAAGGAACCGGTGAGGCGTCATGAGCACCTTGTGGTCGGCCGACATCCTCGACTCCACAGCGTGCCTGGTCATGCTCGTGGACGTGACGAACGCCGAGGTGGTCGGGATGAACAAGCCCACCGAGAAGCTGACCGGCTACCCCCCGCTCGAGCTGCTCGACCGGCCCCTGTGGGAGACGATCCTGTCGCCCGAGGACAAGCCGGCCATGAGGTCCGCCTACCACGCCTCGGTGGCGGCGGGGGTCCCGCTCTCCTACGAGTGCACGATCTCCACCCGATCGGGTGAGCAACGGCGGGTGCTGTGGTCCGGCCACTTCCTGGCCAACCCCTACGGAGGCCCGGGGCACCTGGTCGTGACCGGCATCGACGTCACGGCCAACCGGTCGACCGCCGGCCTGTTCGGTCCACTGATGCGGGCCGCGACGACCACGGCCTTCGTCGGCACCGACCTGGGGGGAAGGGTCACGTTCTTCAGCTCCGGCGCCGAGCAGATGCTCGGCTACTCGGCAGCCGAGATGATCGGCCGGGTCTTCCCGCTCGAGGCCTTCGAGTCCGAGCGGTTCCAGGCACACGCTGCTGCGTTGGGAGTGCCTGCCGACCTGTCCCTGCTGAACGCACGCCACTCGATGCGGGACCGTCGAGGGGGACGCGACCTCGACCTCGGGGTCAACGACCGTCGCCAGGGCGACGGGATCCCCCAGCAGCGCTCGCACTCCGAGCCACGGATCCTCGACTGGGACATGGTGCGCAAGGACGGCTCCCGGCTCGTGGCCGCCCTCGCCATCGACTCCGTGACGGACCCGTCCGGGCGCCTGGTGGGGCACCTCGTCACCGGACACGACGTGACCGACCAGCGCTCGACCGAGGCACCTTCTCTACCAGACCCTCGAGATGGAGCGCGAGGCCGTCGACCGGCTGCGCAAGCTCGACCAGGCCAAGTCCGAGTTCGTCGCCACCGTCAGTCACGAGCTCCGCACGCCGATGACGAGCATCGCAGGCTTCACCGAGCTGTTGCAGGAGAGTGCGGGGGATGTCCTCTCGACCGACCAGCTGGAGTTCGTGGACGCCATCCGCCGCAACAGCGACCGGCTCACGGCCCTGGCCAACGACCTGCTGACGCTCTCGAGCCTGGAGTCCGGGACCTTCACCCAGGAGCTGACCGACGTCGATCTGCGCGACGTGGTGTCCGCTGCCCACGACTCCCTGCAGGGGATGATCGCGAGACGTCAGCTCGACGTCACGATCGAGATGCCCCTGCACCCGGTCGTCGTGCACGGCGACTCCCGCAACCTCGAGCGGATGGTGGCCAACCTGCTCAGCAACGCCGTGAAGTTCACCGAGGACGACGGCTGGATCCGCTGCCGGCTACGGGCGTCCGACACCGTGGCGACCCTCGAGGTCAGCGACGACGGGATCGGCATCCCCGCGGCTGATCAAGCCGACCTCTTCACCCGGTTCTTCCGCTCCTCGACCGCCGTCGACCGCGCCATCCAGGGCTCGGGCCTCGGCCTGACCATCGTCGCGTCGATCGCCCACAGCCACGGTGGCCGCATCGAGGTCGTCTCCGCCCCCATGCTGGGTGCGAGCTTCACGGTGACGCTCCCGATGGGCTAGTCCCCCTCATCCCGGCAGGTGCCAGGGCCGTGCCGTGACTGCGAGACTGCGCAGATGGCCGACCCGGTGCGTCTCCACGGCTACCGCTGGGTCGTCCTCGCCGCCTTCATGTCGGTGAACCTCACCATCCAGACCCTGTGGATCAGCTACGCGCCGATCTCCCGCCTGGCCACTGGCTACTACGGCGTCTCCGAGGCCGCCGTCGGGCTCCTCGCGATGTCGTTCATGATCGCCTACCTCCCCGTCTCCTTCGTGGCCTCGCACTTCATCAACACCCGTGGTCTCCGGGTGGCGGCGGGCTTCGGTGCCCTGCTCGCAGGTGTGTCAGGCGTCGCCCGGGGCCTGTCCGGATCGCACTACCTGCTCGTCCTGTTGTGCACGTTGGGCGCGGCCGTCGCCCAGCCCTTCCTGCTCAACGCCTGGACGACCCTGTCCGCGCAGTGGTTCCCGCGCTCGCAGCGAGCGACGGCGGTCAGCCTGATCACCCTCGCCAACCTCGTCGGGGCAGGAGTGGGTCTGGCCGTGACCCCGACCCTGGTGCGCTCGATGTCGATCTCGGACGTGCAGCTGACCTACGGCGCAGCCGCCCTGGCCGCGGGTCTCGTCTTCGCCCTGGTCGCCCGCGACCGGCCCCCCACTCCCCCGGACGCTGACGCCGACGCTGACGCCCACACCCGGAGCACCCACGAGCTGGCCCTGGTCGGCGTACGTTTCGCCCTGGGTGTCCGACCGTTCGTGATCTTCCTGGTGATCGCCTTCGTCACCATGGGCGTCTTCAACGGCCTCTCGACCTGGGTCGAGGAGATCGTCCGGCCCCGAGGCTTCTCCTCCGTCGACGCCGGCAACGTGGGGGCGTTCCTGCTGCTCGGCGGGGTGGCCGGAGCCATGGTCATCTCAGCCCTGTCCGACTGGACCCAGCGACGCATCCCCTTCCTGGCCCTCGCCCTCCTCGGAGCGGCACCGGCCCTGCTGTGGCTCACGTTCGCCTCCACGCTCCTCGGGCTGTTCGGCGCCGCGTTCGTGCTCGGGTTCTTCATGACCAGCGCCCTGCCGGTGGGCATGGAGTACTCCGCCGAGATCGCCTACCCCACCCCCGAGGGCACCTCCAACGGGTTGATCCAGCTGGCCGGGCAGGCCTCGGTCGTGGTCGTCTTCCTGATGTCGCTGGTCCGCACCGACGCCGGGTCGTTCGTGCCGTCGCTGTGTGTGCTCTCCGGGCTGCTCCTGGTCGGCGGGGTGGTCGCCGCCCGGTTGCCGGAGCCCTCCCGGCACTTCGCCCGGTCGATGGCTCACCTCGGGTAGATCGCCAGCAGGTCACGGCGTACGACGCGTCCGGCGGCCATCAGGCGAAGGAGCACCGCCGTCGTGACCGCCTGACCTGCCATCAGCCCGACGAGCACCAGGATCTGGGCCGAAGCCGCCTCGATCGGCGTACCCCCGCCGAGGAGCACGCCGACGAAGGCTCCTGGCAGGGTCACCAGCCCCACGGTCCGCGTCTGGTCCAGTCCTGGCGTCAGGGCCTCGCGGGCGGAGGGCTGGAGCACGAGGAACGCGGAGTCCTGCTGGCTGAGCCCCAGCGTCAACGCGGCCTCGTAGCTGCCGAACTGGTGGAGGAGCTCGTCCGATCCCCTGCGACCGGTGAGCGTGGAGGCCGTCATCATGTTGCCGATCACGATGCCCGCGATCGGCACGATCCCTGCGCCGTTGAAGGGGATCACCCCCGACCCGAGGCTCAGCACCAGGACGGGCAGCGCCCCGGCCGCCACGGCCACGCCGACCCACGGCACCTGGCGGCGCACGAGGTTGATCCGCCGCGCGGACGTGCCGACCGCGACGAGGTACATGACCAGCACGAGCAGCAGCGACCACCAGATCGACCGGAGTGCCGCCCCGATCAGGAGCGAGACGACCCCGAGCTGTACGACGGCCCGGGCCGCAGCCGTCACGTGCTCGCGGCCCACGCCCAGCTGTCCGACGTAGGAGGTGGCCACACCGAGCGCGACGAGCGTCACCAGGACGACGGCCAGCCGCCAGTCAGGGGACGGGGCCACTGAGCCGGCGAGGACGAGCATGCCCTGAGAGTGTCAGAAGACCGGGATCGTCAGGCGCAGTGGCACGAGGGCGGGAGCGTGCCTGCCCTTCGCCCGATGCTGGTAGGAACAGCCCATGGACCTCGATCTCGTGTGGGCGCTCGGCCGCCGACCAGACCTGGCGGCCGACCTGCTGCGCGAGGAGGTGGGACGGGCTCTCGGCCTGGCTGCACGAGACGTCGAGCTGTCCCGGTCCTGCCGGCACTGTGGGAGCTCCGCGCACGGGCGTCCGGTCCTGCTGCCGCCCGACCAGGGCCACCCGCTGTTCCTCAGCCTGAGTCGCGCCGGCGACCTGGCCCTGGTCGCGGTGTCCCGACGAGGACCCGTCGGGGTCGACGTCGAGCGAGTGGACGCGGCCCGGTTCGCGGGGTTCGAGGGGGTCGCCCTGCACGCCGCGGAGGTGGCTCCCGGCGTCGCGGCACGCGCCACCACCTGGGTGCGCAAGGAGTCACTGCTCAAGGCGACCGGCGACGGGCTCCAGGTGGACCCGAGGCTGGTGCGACTCGGCCCGCACGACGAGCCACCGCGGCTGGTCGAGTGGTCGGCGACCTCCGTCGCGCCGGCGTACGTCTGGATGCAGGACCTGGCGATCGAGGGTCACGCCGCCTGCGTCACCGTGCTCACCGAGCAGGACCCGCAGGTCAGCCTGCGGCAGGAAGGTCCGGGAGATCCAGCTCGTCGAGCCACGCCTCGAACAGGTCGCTGACCGACACGGTCGCCCGGCTCTCCACGAAGCCGACGAACTGCTCCGCGGTGACGGTGGTGTGCGCGTGCTCGGTGGACCAGGCCTTCAGGACCTCGAAGAACTCCTCGTCGCCGAGCGTCAACCGCAACGCGTGGAGCAGCAGGGCCCCGCGCTTGTAGACGCGGTCGTCGAACATCAGCTCGGCGCCCGGATCCGCGAGCAGCAGGTCCTGGTCGAGCGCGGCGAGCCGCTCCCAGTGCGCCAGCGCGCGCTGGTGGGCGGTGTCCTGGCCGGACTCCTCGGACCACAGCCACTCGGCGTAGCAGGCGAAGCCCTCGTGCAGCCAGATGTCGCTCCACCCGGCGAGCGTGAGGCTGTTGCCGAACCACTGGTGCGACATCTCGTGCGCGATCAGCCGCTCCGCCTCCCAGTCGGTGACCAGGAAGTTGGCCCCGAACGTGGACAGGCCCTGCGACTCGAGCGGTATCTCCAGGTCGTCCTCGGTGATCACGACCGTGTAGCGGCCGAACGGATAGTCCCCGAAGAGACGCGTGAAGAGCTCCAGCATCTCCGGCTGGCGCGCGAAGGCGATGTCGTAGCGCGGGATCAGGCGCCGTGGCACCGCTGCGTACAGCGGGACCACAGCCGGCAGCTCGAGGAGCTCGTAGCGGCCGATCTGCACGGTGGCGAGGTAGGTCGCCATCGGCTCCGGCTGGTCGTAGACCCAGGTCGTGGCGCTGGCGTGCCGCGTCGACGCGACGAGCTCGCCGTTGCAGACGACCCGGTGCGTGCTGGGGGCGGTGACGGAGATCCGGTAGCCGGCCTTGCTGCTGGGCCGGTCGTTGCACGGGAACCACGAGGGTGCGCCCTGCGGCTGGCTGGCGACGATCACACCGTCGCTGAGCTCCTCCCAGCCGGCGTCACCGAGCACCTTGCTCGGCACCGTCGACGGGTGACCCGAGTAGTGCACCGAGAGGGCGAACTCCTGCCCCTCGCGCAACCGCGATCTCGGGCGCACGGAAAGGGCGTCGCGGGTGTGCGTGTACTTCGCCGCCGCGCCGTCCACCGTCAGGCGCGTCACCCGCAGCCGGTGCAGGTCGAGGTGCAGGCGGTCGAGGTCCTCGAGGGCCGTGCAGTGGAGCACGACCCGCCCCGAGAGGTGGTTGCCCTCCACCTTGTAGGTGAGGTCGAGCTCGTAGTGCGTGACGTCGTACGACGCATCGCCGTGTCCCGGGCTGTAGGGGTCGACGTCGGGGCGTCGACTCACCTGGCCTGCTCGCGGGGGCTCTCGTCCAGCCAGGGGCCGATGGGGTTGCCGGTCCAGCGCGTCTTGTCGGGCACCGACTCGCCCCTCATCACCAGTGACACGGGGCCAACCGTAGCGTGACGACCGACCCTCGAGGCCGGCAGGATCACGCTGTTCGGACCGAGCGTCGCGCCGGCGCCCAGCGTCACCCGGTCCATGCTCAGGACCCGGTCGTGGAAGAGGTGGGTCTGCAGGACGCACCCCTTGTTGACGGTGACGCCGTCGCCGAGGTCCACGAGGTCCGGCTCGGGCAACCAGTAGGTCTCGCACCACACTCCCCGACCGACCCGGGCTCCCAGGGAGCGCAGCCAGAGGTTGAGGGCGGAGGTTCCCGTGGCCCCGCGGGCGAACCACGGCGCCGCCACCACCTCGACGAAGGTGTCGGCCAGCTCGCTGCGCCAGACGAAGGAGCTCCACAGGGGGTGCTCGGTGGCCGGGATGCGGCCGACCAGGGCCCACTTGACCGCGGTCGTCACGATGGCAGCGACCGCTCCGGCGACCATCAGGACCGGTCCGGCGGCGAGCAGCGCCAGCCACGCCTGACCGCTGTCGAGGAGCAGCTCGAGGCCGAGCACCACCCCGAGGCTGAGAGCGAGGGAGACGACCACGGCCAGGACGCGGCACAGCTCGACGAGGCCACGTGCCACCCGCAGTCGTCGCGGCGGCGAGTAGGTCCGGCTGTCGTCGCCGCTTCCGGTGGGACGCCGCAGCAGCACCGGTGGACTGCCGAGCCAGGACGATCCCGCCTTGGCCTCCTTCTTGCTGGGTGCGGCCGACAGCACCGCCACCAGCGACTTCTTGGGCACCTTGCGCCCGGGCGCCGTCATCCCGGAGTTGCCGACGAAGGCACGCTTGCCGATCTTGGTGCGTTCCACGCGCAGCCAGCCGCCACCCAGCTCGTAGCTGCCGATGAGGGTGTCGTCGGCCAGGAACGCCTCGTCGTTGATGCTCGTGAGCTTCGGGATCAGCAGCACCGTGGACGCCTCGACGCGACGTCCGACCCGGGCGCCGAGGATGCGGAGCCAGACCGGCGTCAGGGCGCTGGAGTACAGCGGGAACAGCCAGGTGCGCGCCTCGTCGAGCACTTTCATCGTCGCCCAGGACTGCCATGCCGACAGGCTGTGGATCGGGAAGGCGCCCGGGGCCAGGCCCACGCCGAGCAGCCGCACCACGACGGCGACCAGGAACGCGAGCACGATGAGTCCCGACACCGTGGACAGCGGCAGCAGGAAGATCAGCACGCCGGCGGCCTCACCGATGGACTCCGTGCCACGCAGCCACGGAAGAGCCACCGCAGAGCCTGCACCGACAGCGAGGAGCGGCAGCAGGGAGATCAGGCTTGCCGCGCCGGCATAGGCCAGCACCCACCCACGACGGTACGACGGGCGGCCGCCCGACCACGGGCCCCGTGCCTGACCCACCGGCTCGGCCGGGGACCCGCTCCAGAACTCCCCGGGGGCGACCGTGCCGATGACGGCCGAACCCGGTGCCACCTCGGCGCCGGCTCCGACCACGGCACCCGGCCCGAGCGTGCTGCGGGTGCCGACACGGGCCTCCGCGCCCACCTCGACGCGACCGATGTGCAGGACGTCCCCGTCCAGCCAGTGACCGCTGAGGTCCACCTCCGGCTCGACCGAGCAGCCGTCGCCCAGGGAGAGCAGGCCGGTCACGGGCGGCAGGGAGTGCAGGTCGACCTGCACCCCGATGCGGGCGCCCAGCGCTCGCGCGTAGGTCGGCATCCAGGCTGCTCCGGCCAGGTTCGCGGCTCCCAGCTCGTCGGCGAGGCGTTCGGCCAGCCAGAGGCGCAGATGGGTCTTCCCACCACGTGGGTAGTCGCCGGGGACGACCTGTCGGAGCAGGAAGCGGGCACCGGCGGCGCTCAGCGCCATCCTTCCCGGCGCCGAGACGAGCGTCACCCAGCCGGCGAGGACCCACCACCAGGAGACGTTCGGGAGGTACTCGAGCCCGAGGACAGCACCCGCCACGTTGCTTCCCGCGGCCACCCAGGTCAGCCACCGCAGCCCGGAGAGCATGCGCAGCGGCACCGTGAACACCATCTGGCCGATCTGCGTCTTGGAGGGTGTCGGCCGGACCCGGCGGTTCCGCTGCGCTGCCGGTGCGGACATGCCGTCCAGCATCCGGGCCAGGGCCCGGACGGTCGGGTTCTCGTAGAGGTCGGCGACGGTCACCTCGGGATGACGGGCGCGCAGCCGGGAGACCATCTGCGCCGCTGTGAGGCTGCCACCGCCCAGGTCGAAGAAGTCGTCCTCGTCGTCCGTGACGACCGCGCCGACCACGTCGAGCCAGAGCTCGGCCACCCACGCCGCGGTTCCCTCGAGCGTGGCGGGTCGCTGATCGACCGTTCCGGTGGTCACCAGCGGCCACGGCAGGGCGTCCCGGTCGATCTTCCCCGAGGTCCGGGTCGGCAGCGACGCGACGACCGCCAGCCGGGGCACCAGGGCTGCGGGCAGGCCCTGTCGCAGCGTGCGCATGGCCGCGCCGGAGTCGAACCCGTCCGCGACGGAGACGTAGCCGACGAGGATCTGGTTGCCGGCTCCGCTCGTGCGGACCGCCGCCGCGGCGCTCACGACACCGGACAGGGCGAGCAGGGCGTTGTCCACCTCGCCGAGCTCGATCCGCCGTCCGCCCAGCTTGACCTGGTCGTCCCCCCGTCCGGCGAAGACCAGCCCGGCCTCGTCGTACACCACCCGGTCGCCGCTGCGGTAGGCCCGCGGCCAGCCCAGCGAGGGGAACGGCGCGTACTTCTCGGCGTCCTTCTCCAGGTCGAGGTAGCGCGCCAGCCCGACCCCTCCGATGATCAGCTCGCCCACCTCACCGGGTGCGACGTGCTCACCGTGCTCGTCGACCACTGCGAGGTCCCAGCCGTCGAGCGGCAGGCCGATCCGGACGGGTCCCACGCCGTCCAGCGGGGCGCCGCAGGCCACGACGGTCGCCTCGGTAGGCCCGTAGGTGTTCCAGAGCTCGCGGCCGGGTCCGGCCAACCGGGTGCCGATCTCCGGCGGGCAGGCCTCCCCACCCATGATCAGCAGGCGTACGCCGGCCAGCGACTCGGTCGGCCACAGGGCCACGAGGGTCGGCACCGTGGAGACCACGGTGATGCCGTTGGCGACCAGCCAGGGCCCGACCTCCACGCCGCTGCGCACCAGCGACCGCGGAGCCGGCACGAGGCAGCCGCCATGAGCCCACGCCAGCCACATCTCCTCGCACGACGCGTCGAAGGCCACCGACAGTCCCGCCATCACCCGGTCGTCGTCACCGAGGGGCGCGTGCTGGAGGAACATCCGCGACTCGGCGTCGACGAACGCCGCGGCCGAGCGGTGGGAGACCGCGACTCCCTTGGGGGTTCCGGTCGATCCCGAGGTGAAGATGATCCAGGCGTCGTCGTCCGGTCCGGGCTCCCGGGGCTCACGCGACTCGTCCCTCAGGCCGCGCTCGGAGATCACCAGGCTGTTGCCCACGACCGCGGCCACTCCTGCCTCCCCGAACACCAGGCGTGCGCGCTCGTCGGGGTCGTCGGCGTCCACCGGGACGTAGGCCGCCCCGGCCAGCAGGATGCCCATGATGGCGACGTAGAGGTCGGTGGTGCCGGACTTGATCCGCACCCCGACGCGATCCCCCTGGCCCACCCCGAGCAGGTTCAGTGAGGCGGCCAGCTCGGCGGCGGCGGCACTGAGCTCGGTGTAGGTCAGCTGGGCGGCGCCGCTGTCGAGGGCCAGGGCCTCCGGATGGTCCTCGACCGTGGCCCGGAAGACGTCGACCAGCGTGCGGACCGGCGGCGCCATCGCGGCGCGGAGGAGGGTCAACGCCCAGGTCGACTCGGGCAGGCGGCAGGCATGCCCGCAGTGTGACGCCCTGAGTTGAACAGGAGGTGGACGAGGGTCGGCAGGCACGGTTGGGCCAGCGTTCACCTCGATGGGCCATGCTCGTCAGATGACGAGCACCCACCAGATCCCAGAGGCACCCCATCCCGGCGAGAACCTGGCCGGTTGGCACGTCGAGCAGGAGTCCGACGACTCCGTCGACGACCGCCGCCTGATCGGTCCGGACGGCACCGCCATCGAGACCTGGCGCGAGGGCTACCCCTACGACGAGCGGATGACCCGCGACGAGTACGAGGAGAGCAAGCGCTCGCTGCAGATCGAGCTCCTCAAGCTGCAGAGCTGGATCAAGGAGACCGGCCAGAAGGTCGTGCTGGTCTTCGAGGGGCGTGACGCGGCCGGCAAGGGCGGCACCATCAAGCGGTTCACCGAGCACCTCAACCCTCGTGGCGCCCGCGTCGTCGCCCTCGAGCGGCCGACGGAGCGTGAGGAGAACCAGTGGTACTTCCAGCGCTACGTGCAGCACCTGCCGACGTCCGGAGAGATCGTCTTCTTCGACCGGTCCTGGTACAACCGCGCCGGAGTGGAGCGGGTGATGAGCTTCTGCACCCAGGCGCAGTACACCGAGTTCATGCGGCAGGCCCCCGAGTTCGAGCGGATGCTGGTGCGCAGCGACATCCATCTGGTCAAGTTCTGGTTCTCGGTCTCCAAGGCCGAGCAGCGAACCCGGTTCGTGGCCCGGCAGGTGGACCCTGTCCGCCGCTGGAAGCTGAGCCCGATGGACCTGGCCTCCCTCGACAAGTGGGACGCCTACACCGGGGCCAAGGAGGCGATGTTCTTCTACACCGACACCGCGGACGCACCCTGGACCGTGCTGAAGAGCAACGACAAGAAGCGCGCAAGGATCGCCGCCCTGCGCCACGTGCTGCACACCCTCGACTACGACGACAAGGACACCGACGTCGTGGGTGAGCCGGACTCCCTGATCCTCGGGCCAGCCAAGAACGTCTACGAGTCGGACGAGCGCCCGAACCGTCGGTTCCCCCGCCTCTGACCGGCTGTTCACCTGCCCACCCCAGGGCTTCACACGACACGGGACCCGACGTCGTCGACCATTCATCCGCGCGGCCCACCGTGGAGGCATGCGAGTCGCCATCGTGACCGAGTCCTTCCTTCCCCACGTCAACGGCGTCACCAACACCGTGCGTCACGTCGCCGAGCACCTCCGGCGCACCGGGCACCAGGTGCTCGTCATCGCCCCCGGCCCAGGTCCGTCCAGCCACGACGGCGTGCCCGTCGTGCGGGTGAGGTCCCTCCCTCTGCCCGGCTACCGCTCGTTCTCGCTGGGACTGCCCGACCCCGCCGTCGAACGCGCGCTCACCGAGTTCGCCCCGGACGTCGTGCACCTCGCGTCCCCGGTCGTCCTCGGCGCAGTGGGCCTCCGAGCCGCCCGGCGTCTGGGCGTCCCGGTCGTCGCGGTCTACCAGACCGACATCGGCGCCTTCGCCCGTCAGTACGGCGTGCGCGCCCTGCCGGTGATCGAGAGATGGGTGGCCCGGATCCACCGACGCTCCTCGCGCACCCTGGTCCCCTCGACGAGCTCGCGCACACAGCTCGAGGCGCTGGACGTCCCCCACCTCCATGTGTGGCGGCGAGGCGTGTCGCTCGACCTCTTCGGCCCCGACCATCGCAGCGAGGAGCTGCACCGCGAGTTCACGAGAGGCCGGGACCGGGTCGTCATCGGGTACGTCGGCCGGCTGGCCGCCGAGAAGCAGGTGCGTCGGCTCGTCGAGCTGGACGGCATCTCCGGCAGCCGCCTGGTGATCATCGGTGACGGTCCCCTCCGCCCCTGGCTGGAGCAACGGCTCCCGACCGCGACGTTCACCGGGATGCTGGGCGGGACCGGGCTCGCGACCGCCTTCGCCACCCTCGACGTCTTCGTCCACCCGGGCGAGGCCGAGACCTTCTGCCAGACCGTGCAGGAGGCGCAGGCCAGCGGCGTGGCCGTGGTGGCCCCGGCCGCCGGAGGACCACTCGACCTCGTCGACCACGGGCACACCGGCCTCCTCTACGACCCGGGCGATCCCGGCTCCCTGCGCCGCACGGTCGAGCACCTCGTCGCCGACCAGCCGCTCCGGCGCTCCCTGGTCCGGCAGGCCCGGTCCAGGGTCGCCGGCCTGACGTGGTCACGGGTCGTCGACGAGCTGGTCGAGGTGCACTACGCCGCGGTCCTGGCCCCGGCCGACCGGGGGCTGGCGGCATGAGGCTCACCGTGATCGGTACGGGATACCTCGGTGCCACGCACGCCGCCTGCCTGGCGGAGATGGGGTTCGAGGTGCTCGGGGTGGACAGCGACCCCGAGAAGATCGAGCTGCTGTCCCGCGGGATCGTGCCCTTCGCGGAGCCGGGGCTCGGGGCGCTCCTCGAGCACCACACCTGCAGCGGCCGCCTCCGGTTCTCCACCGATCTGGCCGAGGCGGCCTCGTTCGCCGACGTGCACTTCGTGTGCGTCGGCACACCGCAGGTCACCGACGGGCAGGCGGCCGACCTGAGCGCCGTACGCGCCGTCATGCACGGCCTCGCGGCCCACTCCCCCCGGAACTTCCTGGCGATCGGCAAGTCCACCGTCCCTGTCGGGACGGCCCAGCAGCTCGCGCTCGAGCTCGCCGCTCGCGTCGGCCCGGGCGTCACCGCCACGGTCGCCTGGAACCCCGAGTTCCTCCGCGAGGGACACGGGGTCCAGGACACGCTGCATCCCGACCGGCTCGTGTTCGGGGTCTCGACCCCGGAGGCGGAGCGGGCCCTGCGGACCGTCTACGCCCAGCCCATCGCCTCCGGCGTCCCGGTCCACGTCACCGACGTCGCCACGGCCGAGCTGGCCAAGGTCGCGGCGAACACCTTCCTGGCCACGAAGATCTCGTTCATCAACGCCATGGCGGAGATCAGCGACGCAACCGGGGCCGACGTCGTCGCTCTCGCCGACATCCTGGGCGACGACTCGAGGATCGGTCGTCGGTTCCTGGATGCGGGCATCGGTTTCGGCGGTGGCTGCCTGCCCAAGGACATCCGCGCCCTCGGGGCCAGGGCGAGGGCCCTGGGCGTGACCTCGGTGTCCCGGCTGGTCCAGGAGGTCGACGCCATCAACCTCCTGGCGCGGGCCAGACCGGTGTCCCTCGCGCACGAGATGCTGGGTGACCTGCACGGGCAGCGGATCGCGGTCCTCGGGGCCGCCTTCAAACCACTCTCCGACGACGTCCGTGACTCCCCCGCGCTCGACATCGCCGGCCGGCTGCACGAGCACGGCGCCCTGGTGCGCGTCTACGACCCGCAGGCGAGCGTGAACGCACGGTCCGTCGTGCCCGCGCTCACCTATGTCGCCAGCGCGGAGGCGGCGCTGGCCGGCGCGCACCTGGTGATGCACCTCACCGACTGGCCGGAGTTCGCCGAGATCGACCCCGCTGTGGCGGGCCGTCTCGTCAGCCGCCGCCGGATCATCGACGGCCGGAACCGGCTCGATGCGGGCGCATGGCGCCGCGCGGGCTGGTCGTTCCGGGGCATCGGTCGCGGTGCGAGCGCCCACACGACGACACCGGACCTCGTAGCGGGTCCTGCATGAGGATGCGGTCGCTCCCCCGCAGGCTCGCTCCTGGGACGATGGTGCTGGGCGGCGTCGCCCTGGTCGTGGTGGGCTCGCAGGGGCTGTTGAGGCGCCAGGCCCACATCGCACGGCGAGTGATCGGCAAGCCTCTCGGCGAGGACGCCCACCAGGCCGACAAGGTCTACCGCAAGAAGAACGGCGACCCCATCGACCTGCTCCTGCTCGGCGACTCCATCGCCGCCGGGCTCGGGGCCGACCGCCCCAAACGGACCTTGGGTGCACAGCTGTCGAAGCGGCTGGCCGACCGCACCAACCGTGCGGTCCGTCTGCGCACCGCCGCGATCGTGGGATCCGAGACGTCCATGCTGCGTTCCCAGATCGCCGGTCTCCCGACGCACTACCGCCCGGACGTCACGATCATCATCGTCGGTGGGAACGACGTCACCCACCGGGTCAGGACGTCGGCCTCCTGCGACCACCTCGCCTCGGCCGTCACCACCTTGCAGGAGGGTGGTTCGCAGGTCGTGGTCGGCACCTGCCCCGACCTCAGCGCCCTGGTGGCGGTCCCCCAGCCGTTGCGGACGATCGTCGGAGTCGCCTCGCGGCAGCTGGCCAACGCGCAACGCGAGGCCGTGACCGCGGTCGGTGCCCGCGCGGTCTCGCTCGGCGAGGTCGTCGGCCCCTTCTTCGTGGCCGAGCCGGACCGGATGTTCGCCGTCGACCGGTTCCATCCCTCGAGCGCCGGCTACCGGCGTACGGCGAAGGCGTTGCTGCCCAGCGTGCTCGCCGCCCTCGGTGACCGGGCACCGCTCCCGTTCGGGCACCACCAGCCGCCACCAGGGACGGCGAGGAGGAGTGGACGCGTGGGTTCGACGGGTCAGGTCCTGGGCTTCGGGGTCGCATCGTCGAAACGGAGACCGGAGGCCGCCTCTCCGCGCCAGGAGCGCTTCTCCCGTCCGCGCCACACATAGCTGCGGCCGTCGTACCAGCGCGCCAGCTGCTCCACCATGCGGACCTGCACCCCCGTTCGGGTGATCTCCTCGTCGTAGATGTCCCGGTCCACGTCGCGCATGATCTGGCTCTTCGGCGATCGCTCGGCGTTCGTCGTCGTCTCCAGCAGCCGGGCCTTGCGCAGCACCCGGGGCACGTCGGGCTCCTGCAGGATCGAGACGAGCGGTGACCACGGGGCGGCCACGGGGGTGGCCAGGCGCCAGACCAGCTCGTAGTCCTCCGCGGTGGTCGCCTCCGGAAGCTCGAAGTCCTCACGGAACCACGGCCGCAGGATGCCGCGACCGGCCGGTCCGAGCACGCGCTTCTCGATCGACCAGGCCACGTTGGCGACCTCGTCGCGCTGCAGCGCGACCTCCTCCCCGGGATCCGCCGTCATGGTCGAGAGGGCCGAGGGCAGCACGACCAGCAGCGGGTTGTCCCCCTCCTCACCGGCCACGTTCGAGGGTTGGAACTGACGACCGGCCCCGTCCCCGGCCTGGGTCTGTGACGTGCCGACCAGCGTGGCGACGCCGAAGGTGTCCCGGACGATGACCCAGTCCACCCGTCCGACGCAGCCAACCGGAAGCTCGACCGGCGCCAGGAACCAGTCGGGGCTGTAGACCAGGGCGAAGTCGATCGCCAGCATCCGGGCCAGATCGGTGGGACCGGCGCTGGCCCGACCGAGCGACACCTTGGCGTCCTCGACCTCCCAGTAGCGGTTGGCCGGCATGCCGGGGTAGACCAGCGGGCTCGCCAGCACCGTGTTCACGCGGCTGCCGGTCAGCCCCTCGTCGGCCTCGGCCCCGAGGCCGTGCGCCGGATCGGGGTCGAGGTCGAGGGAGTGCCAGGAGAGACCGGTGCCGTCGTACTCCGCGGCGCGGAGCACGACCTCTGCCTCCGACTGCCCTGGCGCGTCGGGGTCCACCGGCAGCGGTGGTGCGGCGATCGAGAAGGCGTACTCCAGCCGCTTCCTGACCCAGGTGTCGGGGACGCTCGTCACCGCCTCGGTGACACCCCACTCGGTCTGGAGCTCTTCCTGCCAGGCCTCCAGGGCCGCGTTGACCTCCGTCGGAGACGCGGCCCCCACGACGGCGGCCGGAAGCGTGCCGGTCGCGCGCACGCCTTCGAGGACCTTGACGCCGTCGAGCACCTTTCCCGCAAGGAGCGTGCGGTACCTCGCCTCGTCCGGGCCCTCGATCGGACCCTGGACCGGCCCGTCAGCCGGGGCGACGGCGGCCGCCGGGGAGAAGTCGGTCTCCGTGGACAGCTGGTCGACGAGCCGGTCGGCGACGGCGCCCAGCCCACGACGTGTGAGATGGCGGCGCAGCGAGCGTCCGGCGTGCACGGCGGTCACCCACGGCGTGGCTCCTGGTTGACCGAGCCGGATCAGGGCCTCGCGCTCGACGATCTGCTCGAACGGACCGTGACCGGCGCCGAGGTCGGTCGGCGCCGCGTCCTGCGCCACGCCCTCGGCGCGGAAGCGGCTGAACCGTGACCAGCTGGTGGCGACGTCGATCGCGACCGGGCTCCCCCCGTCGTCGCCGGTCAGCTCCCCGAGCTGCCACTGGCGAAGCAGCAGCCACAGCGGGTCGGCCACCTCGGCCGCCAGGCCCACGGAGATGTCGGTGGTGCGGGCGTGTGGCTCCACGCGGCCCCAGGTGATGATCGTGCCGGCCATCAGAACCTCACCCCTACCACCCGGTTGGCCTTCACGGCGTCGACCAGCCAGAACGGCCGGTCGGTGAGCACACTGACCGGCGTGGTGTCGGCCATCCCGTCCCGGAGGTAGGTCAGCGGGAGGAACTCCTCGATACCGGTCGGGACCAGGTCGTCGAGGTCGACGCCACGCAGCTGTGCCAGGGCGATCGCCTCGGAGACGGTCTGGTGCAGCAGCTGCCACGACCACGGCGCCGAAGGGTCCGGCGGCACCGCGAGCAGGATGCTCTGTGGCGCCCGGGCGTTGGGGGCGTCGTAGTGCACGGCGAGGCCCGTGGTCACGCTGGGCGCCGGGAGCACCTCGGCCACCTCGTCCACGACCAGACCTCGCACGGTTGCCGCTGAGACCAGGTCTGCTGCTCCCGCCACGACCACGTGGGTGTGCGGCTCCGCCGGTCGCCGCCAACGCCTGTGCTCGTTGGCCGGGGCGTCCGCCTCGACCAGGTCGCCACCGAGCCACGCCAGGTCAGGGGTGGGCGGGAGATGGCAGGGGGTGAGCCCGGGGGGCGCCGTCCCCGCCGCCTCGAGGAACAGGCACAGGTCGTCGAAGCGAGCCAGCGGCGGTCGCACCCGGCTCGTCCGTGAGAGCCAGTGCTCGAGGTCGGCAGGGTCCACTCCCCCGACGACGGCTGCCCCCAGGGTGTTGGCGGCGGTCACCGTCGGGACCACGGGCTCGCCACCCAGCCGGCGGGTGATCCTGGCCAGCGTCTCGATGCCGGTCGTGGAGCCGCAGACGGCCCTGAGCATCGGCTCCCAGGTGGTCTCGTCGACGACGACACCGACCGGTGCTGCGGGTCCGACCAGAGCGCCCGGCGTCGTCGCCGCGTTCGGCTGTCCCTGCTGCACGAGCCTGAAGACGTCGCGCAGGACCGCGTCGGCCGCCGAGCCCGCGGCCACCGCCAGCGGCGTGACGACAGCTCCCCCGGGCTGGACGGCACCGGGTACGCCGAGCCTGGCCAACGGCGTCAGCACCTCAGCGTCGACCGTCGCCGGAGGAGCTGCGCCTGCGACGAGCGCGTTGATGGACGCGATGGCGTCCGTGACGGCCCGGATCTGCACCGCGATCGCCTCGGCGACCGGGGTGAGCTGCAGGACCGTGGGTGGTGGCACCGCGGGAACGGTTCCGGCGTCGATGGACGCGTCGAGGTCCTCCTGCGCGGCGAGGTCGGCGGGGACGGCGGGACGACTCGTCGCCAGCACCTCGGACACGGCCCGTGCCAGCTCGAGCAGCTCTGCCGGGGCGACGCACCGGGCGGCCAGCTCGGCGACCTTGTCGGGCGTCAGCTTCGACTCGGCGACCACGTCGAGGGCGCACAGATCGAGCGAGTCGAGGAGGACCTGCTGACCGTCCACCTCGACCGCGATGGTGGTGGCCGCACCCAGCACCGACTCGGCCCAGAGCTCGGCCTCGGGTGCCAGCAGGGCGCGCGGCGCCGTACGGTCCCAGCCGGGGGTGCCGTCGGAGGGGTCGAGGGCGAGCACGAGCTTGTGCGTGATGGTGATGCCGGACCTGGGTTCGTCCACGACACTCACCTGCGGGGGTTGCAGCCCCTCGGCGATGGCTGCGAACGTGGCTCCGGCCGACTCCGCCCTGCCCGAGGCGAGCTGGTGGACGCCGTCGGCGACGAGGGTGTCGGCCACGGCCTGCACCGCCTGGTCGAGGTCGTCCAGGACTGGCCCGAACTCGACCGGCAGACCGAGCTGCGCCGTCACCCCGGCCCGGTTGATCCAGACGTCGAGGCCGTCGACGACCTCGGCCGGGACCACCGAGTCGGTGCCCGCCTCGACCGCGGTCCCCGGCGCGCCGGTGACGCGGCGCTGTGGGTACTTCTGGCGCAGCAGCGCCACCTGGGTGTGGAGTCCGCTCGCGTGCATGCCGCGCTCGAGGCGATAGCCGAGCAGTGCCCCCAGGGGCTGTCCGTTCGACATCGCGTGCAACAGGTCCAAAGCGATGCGGGCCCGTCTCGAGGTCAGGTCGATCGAGGCCACGGTGCTGCCGTCACCCCGGTGGACGAGCTCCCCGGCCCGGAGGATGCCGGCGGTGACGGCCTGCTGCAGCGAGGGCGCGTGCAGGTAGCCGACCGGGTCCTGGAGCTCGTTGACCTGTGGAGGTACGGCGTTCCGCGCAGTCAGGTGCTCGCGCCAGCGTGCGGGTCCGTCGGTGGGCGGAGGGAGGTTCGGGTGCGGGTGCACGTCGACCAGCACCCCCCATGCCCCGAGGTGTACGCCGGTCGCCCGACGGGACCGCAACGTGTCGAGGCGCTGCATGGCGAGCGAGGTGTACCAGGCGTCGAGGCGGGTGCTCGCACACGCCAGCGCCTCGCTCGTGAGCCGGGTGTAGCCGGCGTCGTCGAGCTCCTCCCCCCCGAGGCCGGCCAGGGCGCCGACCGCGCGCGAGGTGCCCTCGAACGCGTTCACCGGTGCCCTGTCGTGCTGGCCGATCGCCGCGACGAGCGCGTCCCTGCTGGCGGGGTCGGAGACGATGTCGGTCAGTCTCAGCCCCTGCAGGTGCGCAGGAACCGGAGCGTCGGCGTTCGCCAGCGCCCCGATCGTCTGGGTGAACATGTCGTTGCGTGCGACTCCGGCTGAGATCCCCGACGAGGCGAACTCCACGGGCGCGCTCGCGGCCGCGGTGAACCGTTCCTTGTTCAGCAAGCCGGTCAGCTGCATCATGTCGCGCTCTCCGGCCATCGCCAGCGCTCGCTCGGCCAGCAGGTACAGCAGGTCGTTCGAGGCCGCCTGCGGCGCCAGGATGAAGAAGATCGGGGAGCTGCGCAGCGAACGCAGGTAGTCGGCCGGCCCCTTGCCCGGCTTCTCGGTGTGGGCCACCCAGGAGCGCATCGGCTTGGCCTCGAAGAGCGACATCCGCTCGAACTGGGTGCGTCGACGAGGTCGTCGAGGGTGAGCCCGAGGAGTCGGCGGGTGGCGACGTTCTGGACGTCGGTGCGCATCAGCGCGGACTGGGCGACGGTCCGAGCCACCTCCTGCTGGGTGCCTGCCGTCCCAGCCAGGTTGAAGGCGGTCATGTCGGCTCCGAGCACGGGACCGGTCACCTTGCGCACGCGGTAGCCACCGGCGTGCGGCACCGGAGCGAGGCTGAGGACGGCGGTCAGCTCGTCCTCGGGACGACCACCACCGCCGAGCCTGGGGACGGTGCGAGAGGCCCGCTCGAAGTACCAGCGCAAGGTGCCGAGCAGGTCCCGCAGCTTCGTGGTAAAGACGTTCTCCTCGGCCTGGCGCACCCATCCCCTGCGAGCCATCACCGGCAGCACCCCGTAGGGGTTGCGGCCGACCTGCACCGCCGGCAGCGGGCCGCGACCACGCACGAAGGACGCCACGTGGTCCCTCGCCCAGGGCATGACCTCGTCGAGCTGGCGCTCGTAGCGCTGCTCGTCGTAGACGACGTGCTGTCCGAGCTCGCCCAGCACCTCCCCGAAGGTCACGGGGAAGGTCAGCAGCGCCATCGCGCGCGCCAGCCACTGCTCGTGCCGGTCAGCCCCCGCCAGTCCGGGTGTGACGCCCTCGAGGCCCAGGGCAGCTTCGAGGATGTCTCCGTCGGTCCCTCCACCGTGCAGGACAGGCACGGCCGCATCGAGCGGGGGCGGCACCACGGTGGGGTCCAGGAGCCGACGGTAGCCGCGTACGGGTCAGCCGCGCTGGTCCAGCCCGAGGGCCGGTCGGTGAGGTTGTTGGTGGCGGTTCCCTGCGCCACCAGGGCCAGGTTGTCCAACGACGCGTGGCGGGTTAGCAGGTCGGCCAGCGCCACGGCCTCTTCCTCGACCGTGCGCTGCCCCGGCTCGCGCACACCCACGACGTACAGGCTGGACAGCCCGCTGCTCATCACGGCCGGGTGCTGACCGGACCGGGCCTGGTCCGGCGTCTCGAGGTCGATCTCGGCGGCCATCCCCACCTCATCGCCACGCTGAAGTCCGTCAGCCATCACCTGCCGTTGTCGGGACGGGCCAGGAGCGCGTCCTGCTGGGTGAACGCGTCGGCGACGGCACTCCGGCTGGGACCGGTCTGCGGGTCACCCGGCGCCCGCACGACGTGGTGCACGAACTCGATCCCGCCGGACCGCTCGCCGATGATGACCCAGGCGTCGGGCAGCAGGTGTGCCGCTGGCGCCTGGTCCTCCCGTCCGGGGACCTGCGCCGCGGCACCGTCGCGGGTCTGGGTCGCCACGAAGCTGGCCCGCTGGGCGCCGACCTGCCTGACCAGCACGTCCCAGGCCGCCATCCGTCGGTGGGCGAAGCCTCCGCCTCCTCGCCCTGCTGCTGCTCCTGCGCGCCCCAGAACCCCACTCCCGCTGTGCGTTCGGCCCTCCAGAGTCCCTCGACCGACGGCAGCACCGAGAGGTCGTCGGGGTAGATCCGCACCCGGAGCACGCCGACGGCGACCGTGGATCCGTCAGGTGCCTGCGCGTCGCGGGAGCCGAAACGGGTCTCGAGGCGCACCGGGACCAGGGTGATCGGCACCCCCGTGTCGAGGTCGGCCCAGAGTCCGTCCGGGGGCGGTGTCGGCGCCATCTGTCAACGTCCCTTCGTCAGGTCACACGTAGTCGCGAGCACGGAGAAGCATCCGGAACGGACGCTGGAAGAGGTTCGACCCCGCCCGCGCACTGCTCGGCTCGGCAGCGACGTCGGCGGGCGTGAGGTGCGGCGCGGTGGGATCTGCCAGCCCCTCCCAGGACCAGTCGTCGGGGTCGGCCCGGGCAGCGTTGGACCCTTGGAGGTCGCCCTCCTTCTCGTCGAGCCCGAAGCGTGGCTCTTCGTGGGGCTCGGTCAGCGAGATGTACCAGCAGTGCCGGGGGTTGGCCGCGTCGGAGAAGCGCAGGTCCGAGGGCGGTACGTCGATCGCGACGTAGCTGATGTCCTGGCCGAGGAACCCACGGAAGAGCTCGGGGTGGTGCTCCTCGCTGGTGAAGCCGACCTCCTCACCCTCCTTGGACGCGGTGCCCTTCTCGGCGGCGATGATCGTGTGGGGGTAGCGCCGGAGCAGGTCACCCTTGACCAGCAGGATGGTGAACTCCCTGCGGCCACCGGCGGAGACACCGTGGGACCCGATGGGCTGGTCCCAGTGGTCCATCGGCCGGATGTCGTCGGCCGGGCCGTTCCAGAAGCGCCGGAAGCAGCTCCCCCTGAGGTCGGTCGGGTAGCCGCGCCACAGCAGCTCGCGGGCCATCTCGTGGTTGGCGCCGGCGAGGAACGACTCGACGAGCGCCAGTTCACGGCCAGCAGGCACACGGAGTTCGGTGCGAGCCGGCCGAGACCACCGAGGATCCACTCCTCGTCCAGTGACCTCAGTCGCTCGACCGCAGGTCTGGGGAAGAGAGGTGCCGCCATCGCCGGGTGGAACTCCGACCCGGGCCGCCTGGTCACCACCCCGTCCTCGGCGAACTGGTGGGCGAAGGCGAGCAGGCGTTCGTAGGCGCGGAGCGGCTCGAGCCGGCCGACCAGGCGGGCGGCCACCCCGAGGTCCAGCTTCTCCAGCTCCGGGGTCGCGACCGGCCCCCCGACGGGCGCGAGGTCCTTGCCACCTCCCGACCAGCTGGTGCAGCCGACGCCCTTCCGCGGTGGTCACCTGGAAACCGACCCTTCCGAGGCCGACCTTGGTCAGCCCGAGCTCGGTCAGCGCCGTGGCCCGGAGTAGGCGATGGTCTCCCCGGCCCGTGCCTGCTGCGCCAGCGCGCCCACCGAGACCAGCGAGATGGACTCCTCGACGCCGCGCCGGTCGAGATGGACCTCCTGGACCTCCACGGCAAGGTCGACGGGCCGGAGCCTGGTCCGCAGCCTCGGGTCCTGGAAGCGCACCGCCTCGTTGAGGGCCGACACGGTGGCCAGCGAGATCGGTTGGTCCACGCCGTCCGCCCGGATCGCGGTCAGCTCGGTCCTGACCTGGTCGGTCAGCTGCAGCTCTCCTCCGGTGCGCCCTGGTCGCCAGCCTGGCCAGGGCGACCAGGTTGGTCCGGGCCTCGGCACGCAACCGCACCCGGGTGCCCTCCCCGGTCGCGAGCCCCGGGTGGCCGGGCTGCACCACGAGCCGCCCGGCGACGCGCTCCAGCACCCGGGGCACGTCCCTGATCCGCTCGACGTAGCTGGCGGGGTCGGTGCCCAGACGGTCGGTCAGCCGCTCGCGGAACTGCTCGGCACCTGACAGCTCGTCGACGACCGACTGGTCGATGGCACGCGCCGCGGTGTACCGCGACGGGAGGGCCGCCTCGACCCCCGTCCGGAGTGCCTCGAGCGTCCCGCTGAGCACCGCGGACGTCGAGATCCGCTCCCCCGGTGGCCCGCCGCCGGCTGCCTGGAGGCGAGCCTGCGCGCGTACGGCGTAGCGGGCGGTCCGGGCCAGCGTCGACCCGAGTGCCTCGGGTGGCACGGTGCTGCCCTCGAGCCTTCCCCGGAACGTCAGCTGGGCACTCTCGCGCAGCCGACTGGTCGCCGGCGACAGCAGCCGCAGCGCAGCGTCCGGTGCCAGGGCCGTGACCCGGTCGTGGAGGGGGATGGCGGTGTGGGCGTAGAGAGACGCCCAGCGGATGCGGTTGTTGGCCGCGTGCAGCTGCTCCAGCTGTGTCCAGGCGTCCGCCATCAGGTCCTCCTGGTCGTGCTGGACGACCCGGGTCGCCAGCCCGGCGGCGGCGCGCAGGAACGGGTCGGCGTTGAGCTGCTCGATCCAGGTCTGGGCACTCCCTACGGGAACCGGTCCCAGCTCGGTGGTTCCGGGGTCACCGTCGAGCGAGGTCACCTCGGCCGGCCACTGGCCGTACAGCGGAGGTCCCACGACGGGATCGTCCGGGGTCGCCCCCGCGACCTGGTCCACGACCTCCTTGAGCCGGGTGTGCAGCTCGTGCGCCTGGGGATCCGGGTCTGCCGCGTCCGGTGCCAGTCCGGCGGTCGCCACGGGGGCGATCCGGGTGATGGCGGTCGGCACCTGGTGCACGCTCGCGAACGCCTCCGCCTCCGGTCCCTGCGGCTGCATCAGTGAGGCCTTCGCCTCGATGGCGACCGTTCGGACGCCGAGCGTCGCCAACGTCCCCGGGGTCCACGCCACGGAGCTTCTTGGCCAGGGTCTCGAAGTCCCCGCTGGGACCGGTCCAGAACCGCCACGAGTCGTAGACCGGCAGCTGCAGTCCTGCCGCCGGCGTCCAGAGGCTCGACCCGGTGCCGCCCGGGATGGCCTGACCGAGACCCGCCAGCCGTCCGATCTCGTAGGCCGGCACGAGCGCGGCGAGTAGCGCCGATCAGGACGCAGCCTGGTGGGAGACAGGATCCGGGATCGCACCACGGTGCCGCTCGACGCGGGAGCCGACACGAGACGCACGGCCTCCGGGGCGTCCTTGGCGAGCGCCTGCACGTGCGCGAAGGCCCAAACCGTGCTCGGGTCCGGCACAGCCGTGGCGCTGGGAACCGTCAGCACCGGGCACGGCTTCCCGATCCCCGCGGGCGCGATGGCCTGGCCCTCCGGGTCGGGCAGGACCACGAGCATCAACCACGGCTGCGCCCGCTCGCCGGCGCCGAGCTCGGACTGAACATCCACGGAAGGTCCGGGGTCGCGAACTCGATCGTGGCCAGGTAGTTCGGCTCGAGGTTGTGGTCGTCGGGTCGCGGGCTGCGCCGCAGTATCTGTGCCCGGTCGAGGCCGACGACGTCACCCGGACCGAGGACGGTCACCTCCGCCGACTCTGCCGGAACCGTGACGGGGGTGCCGTCCCGCGGGGTCGTCGTGACGACGAACCTGCGGCTGACGTGCAGGCGACCGTCGGCCTGGGCCGGGGCCGAGACGTCTCCGGCGGCAACCCCGCGCCGGGACCACGACACGAACTGCAGGTTGGTGGGCATCAGAACCCCACCTCGAAGGCCCGTGACACCTGGAGGACGGCGGCTCGCTCCGGCTCGAGCTGCGCCAGGACGCTTTCGGCGACCCCGGCATGGTCGAGACCGGCGAGCACGCCGTCGGGAACGAGATCGGTGACCGAGGTGACCACCGCCGCCCCAGGATCCTGGACAGCCCTCACGAACCGAGTCGTGCTGCGCTGAGGCACGATCGGCGCCGTCGTGAGGGCCTGGGCGGCGACCTCGAGCCGGAACCGGGGGGTGGAGAAGTCGTCGCCGAGCACGGACGTCTCCGGGGTGGTGGCGTCACGGCCGACGGCCTTCGGCGCCACCAGGGCGCTGGTGCGTCCGACGTCGAACCCTGCGTCGAACGAGGCGTAGCCGGTGGAGGACAGCTTCGACTGGTCGTTCATCTCCCGGTACTGCGACGGGGGAAACGGGGCTCGGGTGAAGGTCAGCGACCCGGGCGCTCCGTCCTCGGCCACGGACAGGGTGACGGGAGTCGGAAGCGGACGGCCGTCCATCCGCTGGAGCTCGAGGTCCAGGGGCACGGCGCTCTGCCGGAAGGCCAGGTCGGAGAGCGGGTGGACGGCCGCACTGTCCTGGGCCACGCCGTTGCGCAGGCGCACCGTCGCCGGGAGGTCGCGGCTGACGACGGTCCAAGCGGCGGGGTCGGCCAGCTGCGCGGCCAGCACCGGCCCCGGTGGACGGCCAGGTGGCAGCGGTGGCGGGTTGTCCGAGCCCCAGGTGAGCTCGGGAACTTCCACGTCGACGTCCCAGAACAGGATCGAGATGCTGGCGTGTCCACTGATCCGCCACGGGGTGGGGCCTGACAGGTGTCCGTCGAGGGTGATGCTGCCGACACTGAAGTCGGCACACTCCACGCTCACATGGGCGTGCAGGTCGGCCATGAACCCGAACGGGTCGAAGACGATCAGGGCATCGAAACGGAAGTCACCCTGGAGACCGAACCCGGCGATGCCGGCGGTCAGCTCGGCGTCGGCCCCGAACTGGACGGAGTTGGACGTGACCGCGAGGTAGGCGCCGAGGCGGGCCCGCAGCATCGGACCGGGTGAGATCTCGGTGCCGATCCGCTTCATGCCGGCCATGCCCTGGGGCGGTGTGAACTGCGGGTGGAACCCGCCCGCGGAGAACGCGAACAGGGGGTCGCTGCCTCCGCGGACCCGCAGCCCGATGTCCCCCTCGATCGGCAACCCGACGATGTTGGAGTTCGAGAGGCTGGCGGCGATCGTCAGT
Source organism: uncultured Actinomycetota bacterium (assembly GCA_963843775.1). GTDB lineage: Bacteria > Actinomycetota > Actinomycetes > Propionibacteriales > Nocardioidaceae > Marmoricola. The sequence goes on along the minus strand of CAWJLT010000001.1, from coordinate 10,006 downwards.
CCGTCGCTGTTGATGAGTCCGAGCACGAGGGCTTCGAGGCGGATCAGCGCGGCGTCCTCGAACGGGAGCGTGATCGCGATCCGGCCGACGATGATGACGCCCTCGTTGCTGATGAGCACCCCGATGGTGGCGGCGCACAGGGTCGGCGTACCCCAGCCGATCTTGATCATCGGACCGACGATGATCCCCCCGTCGGACTGGGGGAAGACGCTCTTGAGCACCGGCAGCAACCGTGGCGCGTCGGCGACCGGGTCCCGCGGGAAGAGCAGCTTCGAGAGGTCGCCGGAGCGTACGGCGGCCTGGATCGCGTCGGTGTCCGGTCGGCGGTTGATGCCCACCAGCCCCCCGACCCCGACCAGGGTGAAGCCGAACGAGAGCTGGATGGCCGGGTTGAACTCGGCGGCCAGCAGGAGCAGCAGCGAGAACTCGTCGGTGGTGAGGACGCCGAAACCGCTCACCGAGATCGGGCCGATCGACGCGGCGAGGGCACCACTCCACTCGTCGCCACGGTGCTCGAGGTAGCCACCGCCGGTGAAGCCGGGCAGCGCCAGCTCGGCGCTGGCCCCCGTCGGGCCGTGAGGTGTCGGGCCGGACGCCGTGAGCTGGAGGTGTCCCTGCGCGTCCAGAGCCAGGGAGAGGCTGGTCGAGAGCGTGATCCTCTCGATGGCCAGCCTGAGACCGGGCAGCTCGAGGCCCGCCGAGACGAACACGTCCAGGCTGACCGATCCACCGGTCCCGCCGGGATGTCCCGCGACGTCGAGGCCGGCCTCCACGTTGCTGCCCATCGTTCCTCCCTCGCCTGTCCTGTGCGTCGGTGCTGCGATCAGAGCCCGGAGTGCCCCAGGGTGAACATCGGCTCCTGGCCGGCGGCCAGGGCGATCACCGGTGAGTACCTCTCGTCGAGGTCGGTGATGTTGACGATCGTGCTCAGCGCACCCAGCGCGTGGCCGGCGTGCAGCATGGCGTGGAGTCCTGGGTCCGCCGGGACTCCCAACCCCAGGGCGAGCCGGTAGAGCGGCTCGGTGGGCGACTTGGCGAAGGTGACGTGCAGGTGCAGCGGACCGACCGTGAGGTCGCCGACCGGGTTCAGCAGGGGCGGGATCGGCGACTTCCACGAGACGTCCACGTCCACGACGGCACTCGCAACGGGTGACTCCACCGATCCCCCGAACTCCCAGGTCCAGTCGGCCTTGTCCTGGGCGGTCACTCGCACGTGCAGCTCGGACCCGAAGTCGACCTCGATCGGTGCGCTGGCCTTCAGCATGAGCCCGTGCTTGAACCCGGGATCCGTGACCGCCAGTCCGACGGTGAACGTGCTCGGATCAGGACCGTCGTCCGTGTAGGTCAGGGTCACCATCCGCGACCACCCGTCCGGGTGCATCGTCCCCACACTGAGGTGCGTCGGCTCGACCTCGCTGATCTTCACGAGGACGAACAGCAGCAGCGACCAGAAGTCCGGTGGGTCGACGAGATCCTTGATCCTCTTGACGACATCCGCCGGCAGCTTCTCGGCCTCGTCGGCCTGGTGGGCCAGCTCCCGGCCGGCGTCGTCGAGCGCCTTGCGGACCTCGTCGGACTTCTCCGTCGCCAGGGCTGCGACCTCGGAGACGATCTGGTTCAGGACTGTGCCGATCGTGTCGGGTCCGGCACTCACCATGAGCGCGCCCTCGAGCCCGGTCGTCGTACCGTCCCGAGCATCGGCATGCCGTCCTCCTCGTCCCCATCCATTGAGTCCCTGTCGACGCGGACTGGCAAGAGGGAAACTCGGTGAGAGGGCGGGTATGACGGAGATGGCGCGAATGTCCAGCCCAGCTGGTCTAGGAGCTTCCCCCGGGACGGGACCCGGCACTTCCGTGTCCCGCCAGGTACGCCGCCACCAGCCCGCCGAGCGTCGGCAGGTGGTAGCCGCCTTCCTGCACGACGACGGCCGGCAGCCCCGTCCCACCGAGCGCCGCACCCGCACGGCGGTAGCCCTCCCGCGTCACCAGCAGCGGGCTCTCCGGGTCGTCCGCGGCGGCGTCCACACCGAGGGAGACCACCAGGGCGGTGCAGCCGGCCTCGACCACCCACCCGACCAGGTTCTCGACGGCCCCGAGCCAACGGTCGTCCCCCGTGCCCTCGTCCAGTGGCAGGTTCCTGGTCGCGCCCTCCCCCGCACCTGTGCCGAGCTCGTCGGCGTGGCCCACGACGTGCGGGAACCAGCCGGCGCCGGGGTCGATGTGCACCGAGCCGTAGAGGACGTCGCCCCGGTCGTAGAAGATCGCGGCCGTCCCGTTGCCGTGATGGGCGTCGAGGTCGACGATCCCGACGCGGTCGAAGCCGTGGCCCCGCAACGACTCGGCAGCCACGGCTGCGTTGTTGAGGTAGCAGGACCCGCCGAAACCGGCCCGGGTGGCGTGATGACCCGGCGGACGACTCAGCGCGTAGGCGGCGCGCTCTCCCGACACCACGAGATCGACCGCGGTGAGGGCACAGTCCACGGCGGCACGTGCCGCCTCCCACGTGCCGGGACCGACCAGTGTCATCGTGTCGTAGGCGAACCGGCCGGCGTCGGCGTGCACGCTGGTCGCGGGTCGCACCGGTAGGCCGCCCGTCATCGCTTGGGTCGGGAAGAGGTAGGGCACCACGCGTTCCTGGCCGACCAGGGCGGCGTACGGACCCTCGCCCCAGCGGTCCGCGGCCGTCCTGAGGAACTCCAGCAGCTCGGCGTCGTGGACCTTCGACAGCACCTCGTCGGAATGCGTCGTCGCCTCGACGATCCGGTGTCCGGCGGCCTGCAGGCTCGCGAGGATCGCGTCGACCCTGGCCGGCACCTCGGTGCCCTCGGTCGCGACCCCGACCCAGATCTCGTGCCGGGGATCATGCTGACGCGTGGTCGGTGACCACACGACCGGGACGGCGTACTGATCCATGAGTCAGTATCTTTCCACGAAACCGCCTGGCAGGGCAGGATGTCGCCATGCCCCGCTCCCGCGAGATCGGCATCCGCATCGGCTCGTTGCCGACCGGCCCGACGAACTCCGTGCTCGACGTGACCGGCGTGGGACTGGGGCACGCGACCGTCGTACGCGACGAACCGGCTCCTCCGCGAGGCCGGGGGGTGGCCCGGACCGGAGTCACCACGCTGGTGCTGGCCGAGGACGCCTACGCCCGACCGCTCGCTGCGGGCGGTGCCGTCCTCAACGGCGCGGGCGAGTGCACCGGATTCCTCACCGCACGCGAGTGGGGTGCCATCGAGACGCCGGTCTACCTGACCTCGACGATGCAGCTCGGACGGGTGTACGACGCCGCGTGCCAGATCGCGCTCGAACAGCACGCCGGAGTCGCTGGCGACGTGGTCATCCCGGTCGTCGGCGAGTGCGACGACTCCTTCCTCAACGACTGCCGGAGGATGCAGGTCGAGAGCGACGACGTGCGGGCCTCGCACGCGGCGGCCCTCGGCGCGCGGGGCAGCTCCTCCGCCCCGTCCGAGGGTGCGGTCGGTGCCGGGACCGGCATGTCCTGCCTGGGCTTCAAGGGAGGCATCGGCACCTCCTCCCGTGTCACCCTCGGAGGACACACCGTCGCCGTCCTGCTGCTCACCAACTTCGGTGAGCGGAAGCGGCTCACGGTCGCCGGGGTCCCGGTCGGTCGTCTCGTTCCCGCCGACCCGGACGGACCCACCCGTCCGGCGGGGTCGTGCCTCGGTCTCGTCGTGACCGATGCACCCGTCGTGGCCAGCGACTGCGCCAGGCTCGCGCGGCGGATCGGCCTCGGGCTCGCGCGCACGGGATCGACCGCACACCACGGGAGCGGCGAGATCTTCCTGGCCGCCTCCACCACCTGCCGCAGCGACCGCGACGGTCGACCCGAACCCGGGGAGCGTGTCGCGGGTCGCGCCCTCGACGACCTGTTCGAGGCCGTGGTCGACGCGACCGAGGAGGCGGTGCTCAACTCGCTGCTCGGCGCAGGAACGACGGTCGGCCGCGACGGCAACACCAGCGAGGGACTCGACGCGTCGCTCCTCTCACGACTGCTCGAGGGGGCCGGACGTGCCGGGCACTGAGCGCGAGGTCCGCCTCGTGATGGCCGACGGAGCCAGCCTCGCCGCGACGCTCTACCTCCCCGACGAGACCGCTGGACCCCAGCCGTGCCTGCTGGAGGCGCTGCCCTACCGGAAGGACGACCTGACGTCGTCCTACGCAGAGTCCTACCGGGAGCTGCGGGACGACCACACCTACGCCGTGTGCCGGCTCGACCTGCGCGGCACCGGCTCGTCGTCAGGTGACGCGACCGACGAGTACCCGGAGGCCGAGCAGACGGACCTCGTCGAGGTGATCGCCTGGTTGGCCGACCAGCCGTGGTGCGACGGCAACGTGGGCATGTGGGGGACGTCGTACTCCGGGTTCAACTCGCTCCAGATCGCCTGCGAGCGACCCCCCGCCCTCAAGGCCATCTGCGCGATCTACGCCAGCGACGACCGCTGGACCGACGACGTGCACTGGCGGGGCGGCGCCCTGCGGCTCGTCGACCTCGTCGACTACGACCACTACATGACCCCGATGTCGATGCTGCCTCCCGTGCCGTCGGTCTGGGGGGAGGGCTGGCACGACGAGTGGCTGCGCCGGCTCGCGACGCAGGAGCCCTGGGTGCTGACCTGGCTGCGCGAGAACCGGGACGGTCCCTACTGGCGGCGCGGCTCGGTGCGGACCGGCAGCGACGGGCACGGCTACGACCGGATCAGCTGTCCCGTGATGATCGTGGCGGGCTGGGCCGACGGCTACCGCAACAACTCCTTCCGGACCGTCGAGGCGCTGCGCGAGGCAGGGATCCCCCACCGGCTGCTCGCCGGACCGTGGGTGCACGCCGACCCGACGACGGCCTACCCCGGGCCGCGGCTCGACCTGACCGCGGAGATGGTCGCCTGGTGGGACCGGTGGCTACGAGGTCGCGGTGCAGCGCCGCACCACGACGACATCGACGTCTTCGTGCGTTCCTCCACCAGGCCGGAGGCCTTCCTCGACCAGCACGAGGGACGCTGGACCCGGGACACCTGGCCCTCGCCCCACGTCGTGTGGGAGACACGCCCGCTGCCCGGGCCGCGCACCCTGGTCGTGGACCCGGACGTCGGCACGGCGGCGTGGATCGACTGCGCGGGGCACCTCCCCTGGGGGCTCTCGGTGGACCAGCGTGAGGACGACGCGCGCTCACTGACCTGGGAGTGGCCGGTCGAGGCGGTCACGCAGGTGCTCGGTCAGCCACGCGTGCGACTCCGCCTCGGCGCGAGCGCTCCGGCGGCATCACTGTCGGTCAAGCTGTGCGACGTCTTCCCAGACGGCGCCTCGGCATTGATCACCCGCGGCAGTCTCGACCTGGCCTTCCGCGACGGCGTGCACGCGCCCGTCGAACCGTCGCCCCTGGTCCCGGGCGAGGAGTACGACGTGGAGGTCGTCCTCGACGCCTGTGCCTACGAGCTCGTTCCCGGCCAGCGGTTGCGGGTCTCGGTGGCCGGCTCCGACTGGCCCAACACCGTCGCTCCCCCGGCGCCCCTGTCCATCACCGTGCACGACGGCTCGCTCGACCTGCCGCTGCGCACGATCGAGACCCAACCAGCACCCACGTTCCAGCCAGGCGCGGCCTCGTCCTCGGAGGACCCCACCGGTGTCTCGTGGACGGTGACGCGCGACGTGCTCCGCCGTACCACCACGTGCGCGGTGCAGCACGGCGCGGAGTACGACGTGCCCCATGACGGACATGCCTGCGAGCGGTACGCCGGTGAGGTCGTCGTCGACCGTGCCACCTTCGCCCAGCACGCCTTCGCCGACTGCACCTACCGCCTCACCTGGCCGGGGGTGGACGTGCGGGTGAGCTCGACCATGCGGGTCGACGTGACGGCTGAGGGCTACGACGTGACCATCGACGCGGACGCCTTCGAGGACGAGGTCCTCGTGTCGCACCGCGCCTGGAGGGAGCACGTCCCCCGCTGACGGCGCGTAGGATCCCGACATGAGCGAGGCCCTGGACAACGCTACGTCACGCGCCCGGGTCGCTGTCACGTTCCTGACGTCCTCGATGCTCATCCTCCTGCTGCCCTCGTTGTTGATCGCGTCGTCCGACACCGCCGGATCGGTGGCTCTCGTCGTCGCCGCGCTGGGTTTCGCGTCGTTGTGCCGGTTCGGGATACGCCACCTGCTCCTGGCCTCCCGCACGCGAGTCATGGCGGTTCCACGATGTGCGGCGGTGGTTCCCGTTGTCCCCGGTCGGGTCACCGACCGCGTCCACCACCCGCTTCGCCCGCGTGCTCCTGGACGCGCCTGACACTCGCCCCGCGCGAGCCACGGCCCCTTCTCCACCCCCTTCTTCCAGGAGTACTCCCATGTCTGTCCTCGCCCCGCTCTCCCATGCCCTCGCCACCCTCGTCGCGGCGGCCCACACCCTCCTCACCGATCTAGGTGCCGATCCGGCGTCCGGCCTCACCTGGGTGCTCTGCCTCGCGCTCGTCGTCGCGGTCGTCCGTGTCGCCCTGCTACCGCTGGCGATCCACGGCGTTCGCCAGGCCCATGCGTCAGCGCGGGCACGGCCGCAGCTGAACGCACTTGCCCAGCGCTACCGGAACCGCAGGGACCCCGAGAGCCTCCGGGCGTTCCTCGACGAGCGACGACGGATCGCCGCTGAGCACCGGGTGTCCCGCCTGAGTGTCCTACCGCTGCTCGTGCAGCTGCCCGTCTGGCTGGCGCTCTACCACCTGGTCGCCGACGTCGCTGCCGGAGCTCCCGTGGGCGCGGTGAACCTCGGTCTCGCGGCGTCGTTGGGCGCGGCCACCGTGCTCGGGGTGCCGCTGGCCCAGCGCGGATACCTCGGCGCCGGCGGGGTCCATCTGGCGGTCGTGGCCGGCCTCGCCCTGTCGGCGGCGACCCTCTCCTACGTCACGCAGAGGTTCCTGGTCGCACCCAACAGCGTCCTCACCGACGTGCCCGAGACGATGGCCCGGATCCAGCAGATGATGCCGCTGGTCTCGGCCGTCGGCCTGATCGTCGCCGGGGGCGTCGTGCCCGTCGCGCTGCTGGTCTACTGGGTGTGCAACGCGACCTGGACGCTCGGCCAGTCAGCGGTCGTCTGGCGCTGGTTCCCCACCCCGGGCTCGCCCGCCGCTGTTCGCGCCGCTCTCCGCGCCGAGGAGCGCGGCTAGGTCGCGGTGCTGGGCCGTGGGCGGTCGACGTCCGCTGGCGTTCGAGGCAGGGCCTCTCACATGAGTACGACAGTCGCGAGTGCTCTCCTGATGCTGGCCGTCGGCGGCATCACGACCGCGCACCAGGTCCTGGCGAGACCCCAGTGTCACGACCGCCGGAACCGAGCTCGTCGGATCGTTCGCGAGTGTCTCCGGAATCCATTCCAAAGAAGTTCCGGATCCCCTGTGGAACAAGGGGAATCTCGGGCTTCGGTTGTCGGTGGTCGGTGCTTGGATTGAGTCATGACCAACCAGCCGATCGACCCACCCAGCACCGCGTGTGCTGGTGGTGTCCCGGCCGAGCTGGCGATGATGCGCCAGCAGGTCCACGAGCTCGCTCACACCATGTGGGCGGCCCGCGACCGAGCCGAGGTCATGGACACCGTCGTGGAGATCGAGTCCCTGAAGTCCACCCTCGATGCCCTGGAGCTCGGTGTGGTTCGTGAGCTCGAGGCCACGCAGGCGGTCAAGGAGGTCGGGTGGGCCTCCACCGCGGACTTCCTCACCGCCGTCGCCGGGGGTCACAAAGGCTGTGGGCAGGCGATGGTCCGGTTGGCGACCGCCGTTGACGAACCACTACTGACCCCGGTCGCAGAAGCGCTGGCCGACGGGTGGCTCTCGACCGCGAAGGCCCACGTCGTCCGGCACGCGATCGACGACCTCCCCGGCAACGTCATGGTCCGACAACGTGGCGTCGAAGTGATGTTGACCGAGGCCAAGGCGCTGGATGCGACCGAGCTGCGCAAAGTCGCCAGATACCTGGTGTCCCGGATCGACCCCGGAGGCGACGAACGCCGTGCCGAGAGGGAGCTGGACCGGGAGGAACGCGCCGCGCACCTCGGCCGCGAGCTGTCCATCCGGTTCGACGGCGCCGGGGGTGCCCGGATCAGCGGCCGGTGCGCCTCCGAGGACGCAGCGAAGCTGAAGGCGACCCTGCTACCCCTGTCCAGACCGGTCCCCACCAACGCCCCCCCGAGGGGTCTGCGACCCCGGCAGCTGCGTGGTCCCGGGGTGTGGTCACGACGGCCGCGACCCCCGTGACCTATGGGACCCGGATGCTCGACGCCCTGCTCGACCTCTGCGACCGCGCCGCCACCGCCGAGGTCCTGCCCGAGTGCCACGGCGCCACCCCACGGGTCGCGGTCACCATCGACCTGACCGACCTGGTCCAGCAGTCGGGGTTCGGGACCACCGAGACCGGTGAGGACCTCACCGCCACCACCATCCGCAGGATGTGCTGCGACGCCGACCTCATCCCCATCGTCCTCGGCACCCAGGGCGAGGTCCTCGACGTCGGCCGCCAACAGCGTCTCGTCACCACCGCGATCTGGAAAGCACTCGTCGCCCGCGACCACCACTGCCGGTTCCCGCACTGCACCAGACCACCGGTCATGACCCACGCCCACCACATCGTCCACTGGGCCGACGGCGGAGAGACGTCACTGACCAACCTGATCCTGCTCTGCGGCCACCACCACCGGCTGATCCACGCCGGACCCTGGGACATCCGAAGAACCGGACCCAACGACGTTCGCCTTCGACCCACCACCCGGCACCCGACGACGTGTTGCTGGCGGCCCGGTCACGTGGCGAGCTGATGGACACCGTGGTCGAGATCGAGACCCTGAAGTCCACCCTCGACGCCCTGGAGCTCGGTGTGGTCCGTGAGCTCGAGGCCACGCAGTGCGGTCAAGGAGGTCGGGTGGGCCTCCACCGCGGACTTCCTCACCGCCGTCGCCGGGGGTCACAGAGGCTGTGGGCAGGCGATGGTCCGGTTGGCGACCGCCGTTGACGAACCCCTACTGGCACCAGTAGGCGAAGCGCTGGCCGACGGGTGGCTCTCGACCGCGAAGGCCCACGTCGTCCGGCACGCGATCGACGACCTCCCCGGCAACGTCATGGTCCGACAACGTGGCCTCGAAGTGATGCTGACCCAGGCCAAGGCGCTGGATGCGACCGAGCTGCGGAAAGTCGCCAGATACCTGGTGTCCCGGATCGACCCCGACGGCGACGAGCGCCGTGCCGAGAGGGAGCTGGACCGGGAGGAACGCGCCGCCCACCTCGGCCGCGAGCTCTCCATCCGGTTCGACGGCGCCGGGGGTGCCCGGATCAGCGGCCGGTGCGCCTCCGAGGACGCAGCGAGGCTGAAGGCGACCCTGCCGCCCCTGTCCAGACCGGTCCCCACCAACGACCCCGCCAACGGAGGAGTCTGCGACCCCGGCAGCTGTCGGGTCCCGGGGGGTGGTCACGACGGCCGCGACCCCCGTGACTCCCGTGACCATGGGGCCCGGATGCTCGACGCCCTCCTCGACCTCTGCGACCGGGCCGCCACCGCCGAGGTCCTGCCTGAGTGCCACGGCGCCACCCCACGGGTGGCCGTCACCATCAACCTGAACGACCTCAAGAACCAGACCGGGTTCGGGACCACGGAGACCGGTGAGGACCTCACCGCCACCACCATCCGCAGGATGTGCTGCGACGCCGACCTCATCCCCCTCGTCCTCGGCACCCAGGGCGAGGTCCTCGACGTCGGCCGCCGACACCGCCTGGTGACCACCGCGATGTGGAAAGCACTGGTCGCCCGCGACCACCACTGCCGGTTCCCGCACTGCACCAGACCACCGGTCATGACCCACGCCCACCACATCGTCCACTGGGCCGACGGCGGAGAAACGTCACTGGAAAACATGATCCTGCTCTGCGGCCACCACCACCGACTGATCCACAGTGGCCCCTGGCAGATCCGAAGAGCCTCATGCCCAACACGTTCACCTTCGACCCACCACCCGGCACCCGACG